>NZ_CP016312.1:0-1200000 GCF_001880325.1 Thermus brockianus | reverse complement strand
CAAGCGGGATAAAGCCCAAAGAAGACCCCCACCACCACGGCAAAAAAGAAGGCAACAACGATGCTTGTAGGGGAAAAGACGGGGGTTACCGAGATAGCTTGGCCCACAAACCGAGCCATTAAAAGGCCCACGGCCACACCTAAAAGCCCCCCACCCACGCTTAAAACCACAGACTCCGCCAAAAACTGACCCAGAATGTCCTGAGGCCTTGCCCCCAGGGCCTTGCGTACTCCGATCTCCCGGGTCCGCTCGGTAACGGAAACCAGCATGATGTTCATGATGCCGATGCCCCCCACCAGGAGGCTGATGCCTGCCACCCCTCCTAGGAAAAGGGTCATGGCCCTGGTAGTTTGGTTCACACTCTCCAAAGCATCTTGCTGGTTGGTGACGGAGAAATCGTAGCTTTGGGGATCCCATAGGCCATGCCGCTGCGCCAGGAACTGGGTAAGGTGCTCCTGAAGGTCCTTAAGGCGGTCGCGGTCAGCACCTTGGAGGTAGATGGTGTTCACCTTAGCCCCCCCGCCTCCGGACGGGAAAGGCGCTGCAGATAGGTGGAAAGGGGGACATAGACCTGGTAATTGGTACTTACGAAGCCTTGGTCGCCCTTATCTGGCAACACCCCCACCACGGTGAAGGGAATGCCGGCAATGCGCAGGCGCTGGCCTAAAGGATCCTCTCCGCCGAAAAGGTCCTGGGCGATGCCGTAACCGATCACCGCCACCCGTCGCCGGGCCTCCACGTCTTCCCAAGTGAAGAAGCCACCCCTGTCAGGCTCTGCGTTGCGGACTTGGGCAAAGTCGGGCCAGGTACCCACCACCGTGGCCCGGAGGTTTTGGGCCCCGTACTTTAGCTGGAAGTTGGCCTGGGCCACAGGGGCCACCCCCACCACCTCCCCGGCAAAGGCCTCCTGAATGGCGTAGGCGTCGGCAAGGGGGAGGGTAGCAGGTCCGCCCCCACGCACCAAGCCTCCCCCTGGCCCCCTTCCCCCTTGGGCAGGACCTACGGTGAGGAGGTTGGTGCCCAGACCCTCTAGCAAGCGGGTAACCCGCTGGGTGGTCCCCTGGCCCACCATGGTAAGGGCCACCACTGCTGCCACCCCGATCACCACTCCCAAGGCGGTAAGGGCAGAGCGCAGGGGATTGGCAGCGATAGCCCGCCACGCCACACGGGCCATCTCCGAAAGGGAAAGTCCTACCCGGCCTGCAACCACCTCCTGGGGATCATCCCGCCTCATTCCTCACCTCCTCTCGTCCGCCACGATCTCGCCATCTCGTACCCGGATCACCCTCGTTGTCTTCTCCGCCACCGAAGGCTCGTGGGTGACCACGATAACCGTGGTACCCTCCCGGTTTAGCTCCTGAAAAAGGACAAGGATCTCCTCCCCCGTCTTGGTGTCCAACGCCCCCGTGGGCTCGTCGGCAAGGAGAAGGGGGGGCTTGAGGGCTAGGGCCCGGGCGATGGCTACCCGCTGCCGTTGCCCACCGGAGAGCTGGTTGGGAAAGTTGTGGGCTTTTTCCAAAAGTCCCACCCGCTCTAGAAGTTCCAAAGCCCTACGTCTCCTCTCCTTAGGAGAGAAGCCAGCGTAGGTCAAGGGTACCTCTACGTTCTCCAAAGCAGTAAGCCGGGGGAGTAGGAAAAAAGCCTGAAAGACAAAACCTAAAAAACGATTGCGCAGGTAGGCTCGCTCCCCTTCGGAAAGGTTTTGGGTAGGCTTACCTAGGAGGCGGTACTCTCCCTCGGTGGGCCGGTCCAGGAGGCCCAAGATGTGGAGGAGGGTGCTCTTGCCGCTCCCCGAAGGCCCCATGATGGCGAGCATCTCCCCAGCCTCCACTTGCAAGTCCACCCCCTTAAGAGCGGGGAAAACTTCCTCCCCCATCTGGTAAACCTTCCTCACCGCCCTAAGCTCCAGAAGCACGCCTACCTCCCAGGCCCCATAAGGGGCAATGGCTCCGGAGGCCGTTGCTGCTGGCTATTGGAACCCGTAGCCCCTCTCCTGGAGAGGATCACCTGGTCCCCTTCCTTTAGTCCCTCGAGGACCGCAACCCGGGTGTTGTCCTCAAGACCCAAAGTCACGGGCACCCTTTCGGTAGAGCCATCGGGAAGGAGACGGGTGACATAGGCCCCACCCTGCCCCCGTTCCACTGCCCGTTTGGGAATGACCAAGACGTCCTTAGCCTCCCGCACCACGATCTCCCCATCAGCGCTCATCCCCGAGCGGAAGCGGGGATCCGGAGCAAGGCTTACAGCAACCTTAAAAACGGGGATGTTGTTCACCGTTTCCCCTTGGGGGCTAATGGCTTCCACCCTCCCTTGGAACGTCTGACCTGGGAGACCCTCGAGGCTCACCCTCACCGGAAGACCTACCTTGACCTGGGCGATCTCCGTTTCATCCACTTCCAGAACCAAGCGGTAGCGCGAAGAATCGCCCAACGTGAGGAGGGTAGAGGTGGGTCCCACCTGGACCCCCGGACTTGCCGCCACGGAGAGGACCACCCCGCTAAAGGGTGCCCGCACACGGGTCCTGTTCAGATTGCTTTGGGCTTCCGCCACGGCCAAGCGCGCCTGGACTAAGGCCGCCTCCTGGATGCGGAGGTCCTCCCGCAGCTGGGCTTCCCGCAGGGCCAAGGCTTCCTGCTGTGCCCTGACGCTCACCTCGGCGTTTTCCAGGGAACGCCTGGCGCTTGCATAGGCCGCCTCCGCTTCCAGAAGGGCCTGTTGGCTTGCGCCTCCGGCCTGGTAGAGGAGACGGGTAGCCTCCAGGTTCCTCTGGGCGGTGGACAGGCTCGCCTGGGCGTTGGCGTAGGCCACCTCGGCGCTCTTCAGGGAAGCCTTGAGGGAAGCAAGGGCACTTTCCCCTTGCGCCCGAGTGTTGGCAAGAGCGGCCTCGGCCTTGGCCAGATCGGCCTGGGCCTCCTCCAGGGCCTGCCGGAAAGAAGTGGGATCCAGCTCAGCCAGGACCTGGCCCTTCTCCACCCAGGTACCTTCCTCCACCACGGAACGAAGGAGGCCCTGCACCTCGGGGCGCACGTCCAAGGTTTGCCAAGGGGCGAGACTCCCCGAACCCGAAACCGTCACCCGCACCTCCCCCCGGACCACGGTGTAGACCTCGGGGGCCTCCACTACCTGGGCCACCCGCTTGGGGCGCAAGAGAAAGTAGCCCCCTACCCCAAGTCCGAGGAGGACTAGAAGGAGAAACCAACGCCTCATGGTCCCACCTCCAAAAGCCCGGTAAGATCCTGCCCTGCCGCCACGCTTAAGGCGGCCAAAGCCTTCCAGTAGGCGTTTTGGGCCACCAACAGGTTGTAGCGGGCCTGGGCCAGATTCACCTCCTCCTGCTCCAACTCCACGCGGCTGATGGTCCCAGCCTGGAATGCCTTGCGGGCCACCTCCAGGGTCCTCTCCTGGTTGGCGAGGTTTTCCCGGGCGGTGAGCACCTGGCCCCAAGCGGCTTGGGCCTGGGCATAGGCTGCTTCCAGGGCGGAAAGCGCTTGAGCTCTGGCGTTCTCCAAAGCTTTTTGGGCGTTATCCCGGCTGGCCTTGGCCTTTTCCAGGGTGAGGCGGGGGGTATAGTCGTTGTCGGAAAGGCGCACCTGGAGCTCAGCCAGTTCCAGGGCCTGCCGAGCCTGGACCAGACTCGGAAGCCTTTCCTCAAGCCCCTCCCGCAAAGCGGCCAGGTCCACCCCTAGGGCCTTGGGCTGGGGCAGGGGGGCAAGCTGCGGCTCCCTCGGCAAGGAAGATCCCAAGGCTGCCTCTAGGGCCTTAAGGAGGGCAGGGCCCTGGGCCTCGGCGTTCTTCAGGGCGATTTCCGCCGACCTCAAGGCGGTTTCCGCTTTGGCCACGTCCAGTTCGGTGGCGTTGCCCGCTTGGCGGCGGGCCCGGGCAATCTGCAGGTTACGCTCGGCCAAGGCGCGGTTGGCTTGGAGCACCCCCTCGTTGGCCTGGGCCTCCAGAAGGGCGGTGTAGGCCGAAAGGAAGCTTTGCAGGAGGCTCAGGCGGCTTGCCCCCACCTGCGCTTCCGCTAGGACCAGGGCTTGCCGGGCCTGGGTAAGGGGAAGAACCAGGGTGCTCGGGTCCGCCTCCAGGGCCTTGAGTTCTGTTAAGGCGCTTTCCCGGGCCAAGAGGGCGTTCTGGTACGAGGGGTTTTGCTTCAGGGCTTGCTGTAAGGCCTCTTGGAAGCTCAGGTTCCCTTGGGCAAGGGCCAAGGTTGCCGTAAAAAGAAACGCTAGGGTTCGCCTCACCGTTCACCTCCCACGAGATCCTGCCCCATGGCATCCCATAAGGCGTAGTAGGCCTGGAGGAGAGCGGCCTTGGCCCCCTCCAGGGTGCGGCGGGCCTGCAGGAGGCCCACCTCGGCCTGCATAACTTCCAGGACGGTACCCGTCCCCGCCTCGAGGCGCTTTTGCGCCACCGCCAAGGAGTTCTCCGCCCCCGCCAGGGCCTTGGCTGCAACCTCCACCTGGGCTTGGGCCTGGAGAAGGGCTTGGTACTTGGCGCGGAGGTCCAATTCCGCCGCCCTTCTTGCACTTTCCAGGGCCAAGCGAGCTTGGGCCAAGGCCTTTTCCTGAAGGGCGACTCCCGCATCCTGGACGGGGCTTAAGAGGGGAATACCCGCCTGCACCTGGAAAGCCACCCCCCCATTTCCGCCCGTGCCTAGGACGGTGTACTGAGCCCCGTAGTTTAAAACCCCCGTCTTCAGATTAAGCCCGAGGCTTAGGGCGGCATTACCCTCTTGGGCCGTGAGGCTTACGGAAACCTCTGGCCATGCCCGCTCCCGCCGGGCTTGAGCCAGGGCCTCCTCCGCCTCCTCCAGGGCAAGCCTGGCCTTTTGCACATCGGGCCGCTCCTCCAGGAAGGTCAAAACCCTTTCCAGGGAGAGGGTTTCTTGGGGCAAGGGGGGCAAGGCCTCCACCGCCACCGCCCGACCCAAGGTGGCCTGGAGCCGGGCCTGGGCCAGGCTGAGGGCCAGTTGCGCCCGCAGGGCCTCCGCCTGAGCCTCCGCCAGATTACCCTCCGCATCCAGGAGATCCTGGAAGGTGGCCTGGCCCTTCTCCCGCTGGTCCCGCACTGCCTTGAGCTGGGCCTCCCGCCAAGCCAGGCGCTTTTGCGCCAAGGCCTGGTCCAAAGCAGCCAGGTAGGTGTCCAGGTACTGGGAAAGGGCTGTCTGGAAGAGGAGGTTTCCCTGGGAGAGGAGGTCCAAAAGGGCCTTCTTGTAGGTGATTTCTGCTCCCCTAAGGTTATCCTGGGCCTGCCCCCAGGGCAGGGCCATGCTTCCCCCTAGGCCCAGGGCCAGGCTTTCCTGCCCCAAAAGGCTTCGGCTATAGTTCCCTTGAGGCGTAAGGGTAGGGGCAAGGCCCTTTTGGGCGGCCTCCCAGGTGGCCTCGGCCTGGGCCCTTTGCAGGAGGAGGGCTTGGTAGCTTGGGCTTTCCCGCACCCAGGTCTTAAGGTCCATCCCCTGGGCCAGGGCGGGAAGGAAAAGGAGGAAAACACTCCATATCCTTGGCATCCCAAGCCCAAACTAGCGTCCTGAGGTTAGTCCGCAGTTAGGGAGAGGACCAACCGGGCCCGGAGGCCCGAAGGGGTATTGGGAAGGAGTTCCAGCCTCCCCCCGTGGGCCTCCGCCACCTTTTGGGCCACGGAAAGGCCCAGGCCCTCCCCGGGGGCCCTCGAGGCCCTAAAAAAGGGGCGGCCTGCCTCCTTCAGGGCCTCCTCCGGCATCCCCGGGCCCTGGTCCACCACCCCCAGGAAGGCCTCCTTCCCCGCCACCTCCAAGACCACCCGCACCCCCTTCCCCTCCCCGTGGAGGAGGGCGTTTTGCAAGAGGTTCCTCAGGGCCTGGGCGAGGAGGAGGGGGTTGCCCCGGTAGGGCAGGCTTTCCGGCCCCTCGTAGGGCACGCCGAAGGCCTCCGCCTCTTCCCGCGCCAGAGCGGCCAGGTCCAGCCCCACCCGCTCTACCCGCCCTTCCCGGGCGAGGATGAGCAGGGCCTCCACCAGGCGCTTCATGCGGAGAAGCTCCTCCTTGACCGCGGGGAGGACCTCCTCTTGGGAAAGGTAGCCCTTCTCCGCCGCCTCCACCTGGGCGAGGGCGGCGGCCACGGGGGTCCTGAGCTCGTGGGCGGCGTCCCGGGTGAAGCGCCTTTCCCGGTCCAGGAAGGCCTCGAGGCGCTCCAGCATGTGGTTGAAGGCCTCGGCCAAAGCCTTAAGCTCCCCCCCGCCCTCGGGGACCACCCGCAGGGAGAGGTCCTGGGAATCCGCCACCCGCCTTGCCACCCCCGTGAGCCGGGCCAGGGGCCTCAGGGCAGCCCCCGCCAGGCCCCCCGCCAGCAGGGCGAAAAGGAGGGTAAGGAGCCCCCCCACCCCGAAAAGGGCCAGGCGGAAGCGGCTTAGGGCGAAGGCAGCCCCCGGGTCGTAGCGGGCCACCGCGAGGGTCCCCCCTGGGACCTCCAGGACCAGAACCCGCCAACCCTCCCGCCAGTAGGCTCCTGGGGGAAGCTCGGGGAGATCGGGGAAGTTGGCGCTCGCTTGCCGGGCTTCCCCTTGCACCAGGCGGAAGGCGAACTCCCCCCTTGGGGGCCGCCGGCCCTCCGCCAGGGCCTGGACGTAGAAGAGGAGGGACTGGTCCAAATCCGCCTCCACCAGGCGCTTAAAGGCCAGGTAGCTCAGGGCCCCCTGGAAGAGAAGGGCAAGCCCGATGGCCAGGGCGAAGAAGAGGGCAAGCCGGGTCCTAAGGCTCATCCCCAAGCCGGTACCCCCCGGGCACGGTGCGCACCACCCCAGGGTAGAGCTTCTGCCGCAGGTAGTGCACGTAGACCTTTACCGCCCCCACCTTTTCCCCATCCCCAAACACCCTCTCCGCCACCTCCTCCGGGGAGAAGACCCGGCTCGGATGGAGGAGGAAAAGCTCCAAAAGGGCGAACTCCTTCAGGGATAGGTCCACCCGCCTGCCCTCCCAAAAGACCGCCCGCCCCGCCAGGTCCACCTCCAAGCCCCCCAGGCGCACCCGGCTTTCCTTCACCTCGGAAACCCGGCGCAACAGGGCCCGCACCCGGGCGAGGAGCTCCTCTAGGTGGAAGGGCTTCACCAGGTAATCGTCCCCCCCTAGATCCAGGCCCTGGATGCGGTCCCCTAAGGCATCCCGGGCGGTGAGGAAGAGAATGGGCCCCTTGTAGCCCGCCTCCCGCACCTCCTCCGCAAAGCGGAAGCCCCCATCGGGGTCCTCGGGCAGGCGCACGTCCAGAACCATGAGGTCGGGCTCCAGTTCCAAGAAGGCCCCCCGGGCCTCCTCGAGGCCCCTGGCCCAACGCACCCCATACCCCTGGGCGGCCAAGGCCCCCGCCACCGCCCGGCCCAGGTGGGGCTCGTCCTCCAAGAGGAGCACCTGCACGCCCCCAGTATGGCCCAAAGGGGTTAGCCGGGGGTTACCCCGCAAGGCCGGGCCCCGAAGGTTAACGCCCGCCTAACCGCCCACTCCTACCCTTTAGGGCATGGGCCGGTACGGGGCCAGGTGGGAAGGGGTCTTGGGAAGCTTCTTAGAGGTGCAACTGGAAGCCCCCTGGTTCCTTAGGGAAAGGGCCTTTACGGCCATCCTCAGGGAGGTGCGCCGCCTGGAAGGGATCTTCAGCCGCCACCGGGAAAGCGAACTCACCCTTTTGGTGCGCCAGGGCGGGGGCAGGCCCAGCCCCGAGATGCGGGAGGTCCTCCTCCTGGCCCACCATCTCCAAGAGGCCACAGGGGGCGCCTTCCACCCCGCCCCCCGCCACGGGGGCGAGGCCCTGCGCTTCCTGGGCGAGGCGGTGGAGGTCCTCGCCCCCTTAGACCTGGACGGCCTCGCCAAGGGCTACATCGCCGACAAGGCGGCGGAGGCGGCCCTGAAAGCGGGGGCCCGGGCGGCCTTGGTGAACCTGGGCGGGGACCTGGCCCGCCGGGGGAGAGGGGAAGCGGTGGTCCTGGTGGAAGACCCCTTAGGCCCCGACAACGCCCCGCCCGCTTTCCGCCTCCCCCTCGCCCAAGGCGGGGTGGCCACAAGCGGCGTGCGCCACAAGGGGGCCCACCTCCTGGACCCCCGCACGGGGAGGCCCGCCTCCGGGCTCCAGGCCACGGTCCTGGCCCCCTCCGCTTGCCTGGCGGACGGGCTTGCCAAGGCCCTTTTCGTCCTGGGACGGGAGGCTTTCCCGGTCCTCGCCCGCTTCCAGGCCCGAGGGGTGCTCCTCACCGGGGAAGGCCCCGTAACCGGCCCAGAGGGAGGGAAGGATGCTCAAGCGCTACTATAGCCGGAGGAGCTTTTTCAGGCGGGTTTTGGGTGGGGTTTTGGCCTTAGGGATGGTCCGGGCCCAGGGGAAGCCCTGGCCTCAAGGGATGGAGCTTCGGGTGAGCTTCGCCTACGAGGGCGGGGGCTTCCGCTACCGCGCCCCCTACGTGGCGGTGTACGTGGAGGACGAGCGGGGCCACCTGGTGCGCACCCTGGGGCTTTTCCTGATGCCCGGCAAGGGGGAGAGGTGGTGGAACGAGCTTCGGCGCTACTTTGCCCTGGGCGACCCCGCCCGCATGCGCACCCTCTCCGGCCCCACCCGTCCCCCGGGGCGCTACACCCTGGCCTGGGACGGGAAGGACGAGGGGGGCCGCACCGTGGCCCAGGGAACCTACTCCATCTGCGTGGAGTACGCCCGGGAGCACGGGCCCTACGAGCTTTTCCGGGAGAAGGTGGAGCTCGCCGACAAGCCTTTCCAGCAAACCTACCCCCTCAACGGGGAACTGAGGGAGGTGCGCCTTGACTACGGCCGGAAGGCCTAGAAGCGGGGCGAACCCCTTACGGGCCCGGCTTTACGCCTGGGCCCGGACCCTCCACCTCTACCTTTCCCTCCTGGCCTTCCTCTCCATCCTCTTCTTCGCCGTGACCGGCCTCACCCTGAACCACCCCGAGTGGTTCGGGGAAGGGCGGGTGCAAAAGGCTTCCGGCACCCTCCCCCACGCCCCCTACCTCCAAGGGGAAGGCGTGGACTGGCTCCTTTTGGCCGAGGACCTGAGGGCCTTGGGGCTTAGGGGGCGGGTGGCGGACCACGGGGAAAGCGGGGGGATGGCCTGGCTTTCCTTCCGGGCCCCCGGCTACGGGGCCGATGCCCAGGTGGACCTGAAGACCGGCGCCTACACCCTAAGCGTCACGGAAGCCGGCCTGGTGGCGGCTCTAAACGACCTCCACAAGGGGCGGGACACCCCGGGGGCCTGGCGGTGGGTCCTGGACCTTTCCGCCCTCTTCCTGGCCCTGGTGAGCCTGACCGGCCTTCTCCTGAGCCTTTTCTTCCGCAAGACCCGGAAGGCGGCCCTCCTCACCCTCCTTTTGGGCCTCCTCCTCTTTGGGGGCCTGGCCCTTTGGGCGGCCCTATAGCTCGTCCAAGGCCTCCCTGGGGGTACGGCGCACGCCCAGGTACCCCCCTTCCCTCAAAACCAAGGACAAAAGGGCTTCCAAGGGGCCTTCCAGGGCCAGGAGGTTCTCTCCCCGCAAAACCCGAAGCCCCTCGGGAAGGGCGGCCTCGAGGCCATAGGGAAAGAGGGCCAAGGCCTCCCCTTGGGGCAGCCCTTCCCCCCGGTCCAGGTAGAGCCCCGTGGGCTCCAAATAGCCCAGGAAGCGGGTGCGGTTGGCCTCGCGGCGGAAGGCCTGGAGGGCCTTGGGGCTTTCCGCCCCCTGCCAGAGGAGGAGGTCCGCCTCCGCCGCCAGCCCTACCAGGCTATACACGGCCAAAAACCCCTCCCGCTCCTGCCAGCGGGCGAGCAGGGCGGCGAACTCCTCCTTGAGGTGCTCCTGGTGCTCCGCCTCCAGGCGGCGGAACTCGGGGAGGAGGCGGAAGAGGGCGAAGCCCCATACCATCTAGCCCACCTCCAGGTAGCGGGCGAGGGCCTCCTCCGGGAGGTACCTGCCCACGTAGAAGGGCCCGAACTCGCCAAAGCGGGCGGAAACCTCGTCAAAGCGCATCTCGTAGACGATCTTCTTGAACTGGATGGGGTCCTCGCTGAAGAGGTCCACGCCCCACTCCCAGTCGTCCAAGCCCTGGGCCCCGCTGATCACCTGCATCACCTTCCCCTGGTACTTCCTCCCCGTCTCCCCGTGGGCCTTCATGAGGGAAGCCCTTTCCCGGGCGGGGAGCATGTACCAGTTGTCCTGCCCCTGGCGGCGCTTGTTCATGGGGTAGAAGCAGACGTAGCCCCCCTTGGGCACCCTAGGGGTGAGGCGGGGCTTGACGTAGGGGGCCTCGGGGTCCAGGGGGCCGGTCTGGCTCCCCAGCTCCACCACGGAGTAAAAGCCGTAGGCGGGGCGGAGGTAGCGGGCAAAGCGGCTTTTGTTTAAGCGTTCCTCCACGGCCAAAAGGGCGTCCAGGCTCTCCCTTAGGTTTAGGAAAAGGAGGTCCGCCTTGGCGGTCACCACCTGGTAGACGCCGTAACTGCCCTTCCCCTCGGCCTCCACCGCCCTCCACTCGGCGAGGATGGCCTTTAGCTCCTCCCAGGCGGCGAGCCGCTCCTCCTGGGGTGCGCCCAGCCAGGCCCCAAAGTCCAGGTGGCGGAAATCGTGCAGGACGTGCCAGCCCTCGAGGGTAAAGGTGGGCTCGGGTACGTGGCCTTCCATGCCTCCCACTATACCCACGCTGGCCTCGGGAAACCTCGGGTAGCATGGAGGCATGCGGCTGGAGTTTCTGGAAAACGGGCCCATCCGCCTCGAGGGGGCCCGCTTCCGGATACGCCTGGGGGAGAAGGAAGAGGTTTTGGAAAAGCCCCGGATCTTCCTCTGCCGCTGCGGGGGCTCGGCCAACAAGCCCTTCTGCGACGGCACCCACAAGCGGATCGGCTTCCAGGCGGAAGGCGGGGTCCTGGAGGTGGAAGGGGACTGACCCGCTGGTCAACCGCGGGGGCAAGGGGTAGACTGCCTCTTGCCATGGGCGAGATGCGCTACCGGAAACTGGGCAAGTGGGGCCTGAAGGTGTCCGAGATCTCCCTGGGGGCTTGGGTGACCTTCGGGGACGTGGTCAAGGACAAGGAGACGATCCGGGAGATTGTGAAAATCGCCTATGAAGGCGGGGTAAACTTCTTTGACAACGCCGACGTCTACGCCCGGGGCCTGGCGGAGGAGATCATGGGGAGGTGCTCCAGGAGTTCCCCCGGCACACCCTGGTCCTCTCCACCAAGGCCTACTGGCCCATGTCCGAGGACCCCAACGACCGCGGCCTAAGCCGCAAGCACCTCCTGGAGAGCATCACCAAAAGCCTCAAGCGGCTGAAGACCGACTACATGGACCTCTTCTTCGCCCACCGCTACGACCCCGAGGTGCCCATGGAGGAGATCGTCTACGCCATGCACACCATCGTGGAGAAGGGCTACGCCCTCTACTGGGGCACCTCCGAGTGGCCCGCAGCCCGCATCGCCGAGGCGGTGGCTTTCGCCAAGGAAAACGGCCTCCACCCGCCCATCGTGGAACAGCCCCAGTACTCCATGCTCTACCGGGAGCGGGTGGAAGGCGAGATTCTGCCCGAGGCCGAGCGGTTTGGCCTGGGCCTGGTGGTTTGGAGCCCCTTGGCCCAGGGGATGCTCACGGGCAAGTACGACGAGGGCATTCCCGAGGGTAGCCGCTTCGCCCGCTACGACCAGTTCCGGGAACGCTACCTGACGGAGGAGAACCGCAAGAAGGTGCTGAAGCTCAAGGCCGTGGCGGAAGAGCTCGGCCTCACCCGTACCCAGCTGGCCCTGGCCTGGGTGCTCCGGCTTCCCGGCATCTCCAGCGCCATCACCGGGGCTACCCGGCCCGAGCAGATCCGAGAAAGCCTGGGGGCGGCCGGGGTGGACCTGCCCCAAGAGGCCTTGGAGCGGATAGAGGCCATCCTGAAGGGCGAGGCTTAGATGGCGGGCTTCGCCGCCTTCCGCCTCCTCTGGGCGGGCCAGGCCCTGGCCTTGGTGGGCCGGGAGATGACCTGGTTCGCCCTCACCCTTTTCGCCTACCAGAAGACGGGCCTCGCCACCACGCTCTCCCTCTTGGGCTTCTTCCACTTCCTGCCCCTCATCCTCCTCTCCCCCCTGGCGGGGGCCCTGGTGGACCGGTATCCCCGGAAATGGGCCATGCTGGCCTCGGACCTGGCGGGGGGGGTGGCCACGGGGGCTCTCCTCCTCCTAGCCCTTCTGGGCCGCCTCGAGGTCTGGCACCTTTACCTGGCCTCCGCCTTCACCGGGGCCCTATCCAGCCTGCACTGGCCCGCCCTCTCCGCCGCCCTTTCCGCCCTGTTGGACAAGAAGGACTACGCCCGGGCCAGCGGCATGATGAGCCTGGCGGAGTCCCTGGCCGGGGTGGGGGCCCCGGTCCTGGCGGCGGCCCTCCTCAAGCCCCTGGGCCTCCAGGGCATCTTCGCCTTGGACCTTCTGGGCACCGCCACGGCGGTGGCCACCCTCCTCCTCGTGCCCATCCCCAACCCCAAACCCCAGGCCCAGGAAAAGACCTCCCTCCTGGGAGAGGCCCTCTTTGGCTTCCGCTTCATCCTGCAAAGGCCGCCCCTCCTCGGCCTCCAGCTCATGTTCTTCGGCGTCAACTTCCTCACCACCCTGGCGGCCACGGTAATGCCCGCCATGGTCCTGGCCAAAACGGGGCTTTCCGAGAGCGCCCTGGCCCTGGTGCGCTCCGCCTCGGGCCTGGGCGGGGTGGCGGGAGGGCTTTTCCTCTCCCTCTGGGGCGGCCCCAAGCGGCGCGTCCACGGGGTCTTCCTGGGCATGGCCTTCTCCAGCCTGGCCCTGGCCCTCATGGGGGCGGTGGAGGGGCCTTGGGCCTGGGCGGCCCTGGCCTTCCTGGAGGCGTTTTTTATCCCTCTCCTCAACGGCTCCAACCAGGCCATCTGGCAAGCCAAGGTGCCCCTTGAGGTCCAGGGCAAGGTCTTCGCCGCCCGGCGCATGATCGCCTGGTTGGCCACCCCCTTGGCCATGCTCCTTTCCGGGCCCCTGGCCGACCGGGTCTTCGGGCCCCGCTGGGGGCAGGGGGAGGGGATCGCCCTGATGCTCCTCCTCTTCGGAGGGCTTGGGGTCTTCTGGGGGCTTTCGGGCTACCTTTTCCGAGCGGTGCGGGAGGCGGAAACCCTCCTCCCCGACGCCAAGGCGGACTAAACTTTCCCCATGGACAGGCTGGAAGCCCTAAAGCGCCTCCTGCCCGGCAAGGTGGACACCTCCCCCTCGGAGAGGCGGCGCCACGGCAAGGACGAGGGCTACCCGGGGGAAGGGGAGGTCCTGGCCGTGGTCTACCCGGAAGGGGTAGAGGACGTGCAAAAAGCCCTCGCCTGGGCCCGGGAAACGGGGGTGGCGGTCATCCCCTTCGGGGCGGGGACGAGCCTGGAAGGGGCGCTTCTCCCCGTGGGCGAGGCCATCAGCCTGGACCTGTCCCGGATGAACCGGGTCCTCGAGGTCCGGCTCGAGGACTTCCTGGCCGTGGTGGAGCCCGGCCTCACCCGCAAGGCCCTGAACGAGGCCCTCAAGGGCACGGGCCTCTTCTTCCCCGTGGACCCCGGGGCCGACGCCACCCTGGGGGGGATGGCCGCCACCAACGCCAGCGGCACCACCACGGTGCGCTACGGGGGGATGCGGGCCAACGTCCTGGCCCTCCAGGTGGTCCTGGCGAGCGGCGAGGTCCTGGAGCTCGGGCGGGGGGTGCGCAAGACGAGCGCCGGCTACGACCTAAAGGACCTCTTCATCGGCTCCGAGGGGACCTTGGGGGTCATCACCCGCCTGACCCTGCGCCTCCACCCCCTGCCCGAGCACGTGCACACCCTAAGGGTCTTCTTCCCCGGGGTGGAGGAGGCGGCGGAGGCCAGCTACCGGGTGATGGCCACGGGCCTCCCCGTGGCCCGGTTGGAGCTTTTGGACGAGCTCGCCTTAAGGGCGCTCAACCGGTACCTGGGGGCGGGCTTCCCCGAACGCCCGGCCCTCTTTGTGGAGTTCCACTCCTCCACCAAGGAGGCCCTCGAGGCGGAAAGCGCCCTGGCCCTAAGCCTCATGGAGGAGGCCGGGGCCCTGGAGGTGGAGGCCGCCAAGACGGAGGAGGAGCGGAAGAAGCAGTGGGAGGCCCGCCACCAGGCCTACTGGGCCCTGGTCCACCTCTTTCCCGGCCACCGCTTCATGATCACCGACACCGCCGTCCCCCTCTCCCGCCTTCCCGAGATGGTGCGCTTCGCCCAGGGGCTCCTGGAGGAAATGGGCCTTGTCGGGAACATCCTGGGCCATGTGGGGGACGGGAACTTCCACACTCTGGTCCCCGTGCTCCCCGAGGACTACGGCAAGGCGGAGGCCTATGCGGAAAGGCTGGTGCATAAAGCCCTGGAACTGGGGGGCACCTGCACCGCCGAGCACGGGGTGGGCCTGCGGAAGCGGAAGTACCTCCCCCTAGAGCACGGCCCCGCCCTGGACTGGATGCGAAAGCTCAAGGCCCTCTTGGACCCCCAGGGCCTCCTGAACCCGGGCAAGGTGGTTTAGACTTCCCCTATGGTCCAGATGCGCCGCTACCGCCTAAAAGAGGGGGCCAAGGAAGCCTTCCAAAAGGTCTTTCTAGAGACCATCGTCCCCTTGCGCCAGGCCTTGGGCTTTGAAATCCTTGGGGCCTACTGGCTTTCCGAGCGGGACTTCCTCTGGTTTGTGGCCCACGAGAACTTTGCCCAAGCGGAGGAGGCCTACTACAGCCACCCCGAGAGGCAGAAGGTGAACCCCCAGGCCTTCCTGGAGGAAGTGGAAACCCAGTTCGTGGAACGCCTCCTGTAGCCCCCGCCACCCCCCTCTCGCCTCCCTTGGGTAGGCTTAGGGGGATGGAAGTCTTTCACCTGGTCCTGCGCAACCTCCTCTCCCGCCCCGTGCGGAGCCTCCTCACCTTGCTTGGGGTCCTCATCGCCACCGCCAGCATGGTCCTCTTCCTCTCCTTTGGCGAAGGCTTAAGGCGCTCTCTTTTCCAAGAGCTTTCCCGGGTAGGCCCCGCCATCCAGGTGGTGCCGGAAGGGGCCGAGGGCCTTAGCTTTAGCACCTACCCGGAAATCACCCCCGCCCAGGTCCAAGCCCTGGAAAGGGCGGCCAAGGCCCTAGGGGCGGAGGTGGTGCCCACCCTTTTCCTCGTCCGCGGAGGGTTTGACCCCCAGACGAGCTTCTTCTTCCAAGGCCTTCCCCAAGGGGTGGGCCCCGACCGCCTGTACCCGGGGCTAAAGGCCAAGGAGGGCCGGCTCACCCCCTCGGAAGGGGGGGCCGTGGTGGGGGCCAAGCTGGCCAAACGGGCCGGGCTTAGCCTGGGAAGCCCCTTGCGCCTCTCCCCCAAGGTGACGCTTAGGGTGGAGGGCATTCTGGAGGAGAGCGGAGGGCTAGCGGATAACCTCATCTTCGCCCCTCTCGCTGCCCTCCAGGCCGTCTTGGGCACGGAAAACGTGGGCGCCCTCCTCGTGGCCCTGCGCCCGGGGCAGAGGGCGGAGGAGGTAGCCCGGGCGCTGGAGCGGGCGGTGCCCGGCCTCAAAGCCCAGACCACGGGCGAGGTGATGCGCTTCGCCGAGCGGGCCCTCAGGATCAGCGACCTGGTGCGCTTTGGCATCAGCCTGGTGGCCCTGGTGGTGGGCGGCCTCCTGGTGGCCAACACGGTGATGATGTCCGTCTACGAGCGCACCCGGGAGTTTGGGGTCATGCGGGCCCTGGGGGCCAAACGGGGCTTTATCTTCCGTTTGGTGGTCCTGGAAGCCCTCCTCCTGGCCCTCCTAGGGGGCATAGGGGGGCTCGCCCTGGGGGGTATGGTTTCCCAGGCCATCAACCTCTACACCCTAAGCGAGGTGGGCCTCGCCCTTTCCGCCGTGACGCCCAGGCTCTCCCTCTTCGCCCTCCTGGTGGCCTTGGGCTTGGGGCTTTTGGCCGGGCTTCTGCCCGCCCACCACGCAAGCCGCATCCCCGTGGTGGAAGCCCTGGGGAGGGTGTGATGCTGAGGGCCGAGAACCTGACCAAGCGCTACCAGCAAGGGGAGAAGGAGGTGGTGGGCCTCCAGGGTTTCACCTACGCCTTTCCCCCTGGGGCCACGGCGGTGGTGGGGCCCTCGGGAAGCGGCAAGACCACCCTTTTAAACCTCCTCGCCGGGCTGGACCTGCCCACGGAGGGCGGGGTCTACCTGGGGGAAACCCCCCTCCACCGCCTCTCCGAGGACGAGCGGGCGGGCATGCGCCTCAAGCACATGGGTTTCGTCTTCCAGCAGTGGAACCTCATCCCCACCCTCACCGCCTGGGAAAACGTGGCCTTTCCCCTCCTCCTGGCAGGCTGGCCCCCCGCAAGGAGGCGGGCCCGGGCCCTGGAGCTTCTGGAGAAGGTGGGGCTTGGGGAGCGGTCCCACCACCTGCCAAGCCGCCTCTCCGGGGGGGAGCAGCAGAGGGTGGCCCTGGCCCGGGCCCTGGCCCTGGACCCCCCCATCCTCTTCGCCGACGAGCCCACGGGCAACCTGGACGCCGAGGCCAAGGAGGAGGTGGCAGCCCTCCTCTTCCAGGCGGGGCAGGCCCGCACCCTAATCCTGGTGACCCACGACCTGGAGCTCGCCGCCCGGGCAGAGCGGATCCTCCACCTGAAGGGGGGCAGGCTTTGGCGGGAAGAGGTACCCGAGAAGGCGCCCTAGACCGGGACACTTGGCCTAGGGCCCTTGTGGCAAAATACCCCCCATGGGCAAGCGCATGGTGGTGGTGGGCGGGGTGGCGGGGGGTGCTTCCGCCGCCGCCAAGGCCAAGCGGGAAAACCCGGACCTCGAGGTGGTGGTCTACGAAAAATCCGGCTTCGTCTCCTACGGGGCCTGCGGCCTGCCCTACGTGCTCTCCGGGGAAATCCCTAGCCTAGAACGGCTCATCGCCCGCACCCCGGAGGAGTTCCGCAAGCAGGGCATTGGGGTCCACCCCCACCACGAGGTGGTGGACATCAACCCGGAAGAGCGGGTCCTCACGGTGTTTGACCACGGGGAAGGGCGCACCTTCCAGGACCGCTACGATTACCTGGTCCTGGCCACGGGGGCGAGGCCCACCCTCCCCCCATCCCGGGGACGGAACAGGCGGGGGTCTACACCCTACGGAGCATGGAAGACGGGGAAAGGCTCCTCAGGGCCCTGGAGGGGGCCCGGCGGGCCGCCATCCTGGGGGCGGGGTACATCGGGCTGGAGGTGGCGGAGGCTTTCCGCAAACGGGGCCTCGAGGTCACCCTCCTGGAGGCCAAGGACCGCCCCTTGCCCCACTGGGACGAGGAGGTAGGGACCCTTCTAAGGGGGGAGCTGGAACGCCACGGGGTGGAGGTCTGGACCGGGGTGCGGGTCCTGGCCCTGAGGGGCTCGGGCCGGGTGGAGGCGGTGGAGACCTCCGAGGGGGTGGTGCCGGCGGACCTGGTCCTCATCGCCACGGGGGTAAGGCCCAACACCGAACTGGCCCAGGCCATGGGGGTGGCCCTCGGGCCCACGGGGGCCATCGCCACCGACGAAAGGATGCGCACCAACCTGGAAGGGGTTTTCGCCGCCGGGGACGTGGCGGAAAGCTTCCACCGGGTGCTTGGGCGCCCCTACTGGCTCCCCTTGGGGGATGTGGCCAACAAGCATGGCCGCACGGCGGGCAGCGTCATCGCCGGCAAGGAGGCCCGCTTCCACGGGGTGGTGGGCACGGCCATCTTCAAAGCCTTCCGTCTGGCGGTGGCCACCACCGGGCTTTCCTGGGAAGCTGCCCTAAGGGAGGGATACCGGGCCAAAAAGGCCTTCATCCAAAGCCGGGACGGGGCCCACTACTACCCGGGAAGTGCCCCCCTTTGGGTGGAGCTGGTCTACGAGGAGGGCACGGACCGGCTCCTTGGCGGGGCGGTGGTGGCCCACGGCCACGGGGCGCTACGGGTGGACGTCCTCGCCGCCCTCCTCCACCGCAGGGGCACCCTGGAGGACCTCCTGGCCCTGGACCTGGCCTACGCCCCGCCCTATAGCCCCGTCTGGGACCCCCTCCTCATCGCCGCCCAGCAGGCCCGCTAGCGGTGTAGAAAAGGGCGGCTCACACCAAAGCCCCGTGTGGGCCTCCAGGCCTTACACACTACACCGAAACGCCTCCAGGCTCCAGACTGGCCCTTGGAGGTGGAAGCGTGGAACCCCTCAGCATGCTGACCCCCGAGATGCGGGAAGAGGCGGAGGCCCTCCGGCGGGAGTGGGAGACGAACCCTCGGTGGAAGGGCGTGAAGCGGGACTACCGCCCCGAGGACGTGGTGCGCCTTAGGCCCAGTATCCCCATAGAGTACACCCTGGCCAAGCGGGGAGCGGAAAAGCTCTGGCGGCTCCTCCACGAGCGCCCTTACGTGCACACCTTCGGCGCCTACACCGGGGCCATGGCGGTGCAGATGGTGCGGGCGGGCCTCGAGGCCATCTACCTCTCCGGCTGGCAGGTAGCGGCGGACGCCAACCTGGCCTGGCAGACCTACCCCGACCAGTCCCTCTACCCCTACAACTCCGTGCCCCAAATCGTGAAGCGCATCAACAACGCCCTCATGCGGGCCGACCAGATTGAGCGCTCCGAGGGCAAGGTGACCCGGGACTGGTACGTGCCCATCGTGGCCGACGCCGAGGCCGGCTTTGGCGGCGCCCTCAACGTCTTTGAGCTCACCAAGGCCATGATTGAGGCGGGGGCTGCCGGCATCCACTACGAGGACCAGCTGGCCTCGGAAAAGAAGTGCGGCCACCTGGGGGGCAAGGTCCTGGTGCCCACCTCCCAGCACATCCGCACCCTGCAGGCGGCCCGCCTGGCGGCGGACGTCATGGGGGTGCCCACGGTGATCATCGCCCGCACCGACGCCGAGGCCGCCACCCTCATCACCAGCGACATTGACGAGCGGGACCGGCCCTTTATCCTCACGGACGAGCGCACCCCCGAGGGCTTCTACCGCGTGAAAAACGGGATTGAAGCGGGCATCGCCCGGGCGCTGGCCTACGCCCCCTACGCCGACGTCATCTGGATGGAGACCTCCAAGCCCGACCTGGAAGAGGCCCGCAGGTTCGCCGAAGCGGTGAAGCGGGAGTTCCCCGACAAGCTCCTCGCCTACAACCTCTCCCCCTCCTTCAACTGGAAGAAGTTCCTGGACGACGAGACCATCGCCAAGTTCAACCGGGAACTGGGGGAGATGGGGTACAAGTTCCAGTTCATCACCCTGGCCGGCTGGCACACCGTGAACTACTACACCTGGGAGCTGGCCAAGGGGTACAAGGCCCGGGGCATGCCCGCCTTCGTGGAGCTCCAGCAGAAGGAGTTCCTGGCCCAGGCCCAAGGCTTCACCGCCGTGAAGCACCAGCGGGAGGTGGGGGCCGGCTACTTTGACGAGGTGGTCCTGGCCCTGACCCAGGGGCAGGCCTCCACCCTGGCCCTCAAGGGCTCCACGGAGGAGGCCCAGTTCAACGAGCCGGTCCACTGAAGAGGCCTTCCCCCAGCCGCCCCCTTGGTGGGGCGGCTTTTGCTTGTAGAAAACAAAGACACCAAGTTAAGATAGTGTAGACACTATGGCCGAAGCGCCTACACTCTGGCTCCGCTACCTGGAGGAACTGAGGCCCCACCTTCGGGGCCGGGACCACCGGGGCAAGCGGGGTTCCTTGCGCTGGCTGGAAGCCCTCATGAGCGAACGGGGCGGCCGCGCCGGTACCGTGCGCAACATCCTCTACAAGGACCTGGGAAGCCCCGAGGAGAAGGAGCGCCTCTACGGGGTCATCGCCGACCTCTACCGGGAAGCGGGCCTAACCCCTCCACCCCCGCCGGCGGAGCTCTTTTTGGAAAGCGCCCGCAAGGCCCTGGGCCGGGACAAGCGGCGCATCTTCCGCCGCTTCCTCAAGGAGCTGGAGGCGGGAGGCAGGCCGCAGATGGTGGTGGTGGGGGGGCCGGCCACGGGCAAGGGGGTGCTCCTCTCCGCCCTGGCCCGGGCCCTTTCCGCCCTGCCAGGCCGGGAGCCCGTGCTCCTCAACCTGGGGGGCGAGCTGGCCCAGGCCCTGGTGCCCTTGGCGGAAAACCTAGGGGTAGGAGAGGAGGTGCGGGGGCTTTTGGCCCAGCTTTCCCCCACCCAGCCCTACATCCTCCAAGGGGCCTTGGCCCAAGAGGTCCTGACCCTCCTGGCGCGGGCCTTAAACGGGAAGGGCCGCCCGCTTTTGTTGCGGGCCGAGGCCGAAGGCACCCTAGAGGGCCTCCCCCTAAGGGGCCCAGACGGGAGCAAGCGGAGCCTGGGGGCTTGGCTGGAACCTTTCCTCAAAGCCCTGCAGATCCCCTACCTGGCCGCCCTTTCCGAGCCGCCCCCCACCCTCCCCTACCAGCCCCTTTCCCCCCCGAGCCGGGAGGAAGCCAGGCGCTTCGTGCGGGAGAGGCTTCCCCACCTGCCCCCGGAGCGCCTCGAGGCCCTGGTAAACCAGGCGGGCCGGAACTTCGGGGAGCTTTCCCGGCTCGTCCTCTTAGAGGCGGCCAAACACGACCCCAAGACGCCCATCCACGACGACCCCACCCTAAGGCCCCTCCTCCAGGCCCTCGCCGCCTTCAGCCCCGAGGCCGACCCCGCCTTCCCCTTAGAGCTCCTGGAAAGGGCCCTGGGCCGCCCCTTGGAAAGGCTTTCCCAGGCGGAACGGGCCCTTTTGGACTGGGTGGGGGAAGGGCTGGTGCGCCCCTCCTTGCGCACCCTCCTCCCCGAGGAGGCGCCCAAGGAACTCCACCGCCTGGCCTTGGGATATTTTCCCAAGGAAAACCTCTTCCGGAAGCTCTACCACGCCCACAAGGCAGGGGAGCGCCGGATACTTTTGGACTTGCTTCAAGAGGATCCCGCCCGCCTCGCCCTCCTCCCGGGCCTCTGGCAGGAGGCCCAAACCTGGCCCAAGGAGGACCTGGAAGCCCTGGCGGCGGTGGTGGTGCGCTACCGGGCGGTCCTAGGCCAGTACGCCCACCCCGAGGCGGAAGAGGCCCTCAGGGTCCTCTCCCAGGCGGACAACCCCACCCTGCGCACCTGGGCCCGCATCAAGGGAGCGGAGGCCAAGGCGGACGCCGCCCTTTACCGGGAGGCGGAGGAGCTTCTTCCGCCCAAGGAGGATCTCCTCCACCTGGACGAAACCGCCCAGGCGGAGGGCCTTTTGGTGATGGCGGCGGTGGAGCGCTGGAAAGGGGATTACGAAAGGGCGGCCGTGCTCGTGGAGGAGGCGGAGGCCTTGCCCGTGGCCCCCTTTCTCCGGGACCGGGTGCAGCTCTGGCGGGGCCTGGTGGCCAAGGACCTGGGCCGCTACGAGGAGGCCCTGGCCGCCTTGGCCCAGGTGGGGCACGACCCCCTTCTCCTGGGCCGGGCCCGGTACCAGATGGGGGACCTCCTCATGCGCTTGGGCCGCCTCGAGGCGGAGGCCCGCATGGGGGAAGGGCTTCGGCTTTTGGAGGAGGCGGGAGCCCCCAAGGACGAGGTGGCCCGGGTGCGGGCCCGTTACGCTACCCTCCTGCGGCGCCTCGGCCGCTACGGCGAGGCCGAGGCCGTCATCCAAAAAGCCCTGGCGGAGGCGGAGGACCCCTTCACCCGGGCCCGGGTGGAAAGCGAGGCGGGGATCCTCGAGGCCGCCCGGGGCCGGGCCTTTGAGGCCCTGGGCTACCTCAGGCGGGCCGAAGCCTACTTCCGCACCACCCGGGAAAGGCCCAAGGAGGCCCGCTACCGGCACCTGCGCACCCTTTTCCGCCTGGGGGCAGCCTACCTCCTCCTGGAAGCGGGCCAACCCTACCGGGCACCTTTCCTAGGGGGGCTTTCCGCCCCCACCGCCTTGCGGCTCCTAAAGGACCTCCTTCAGGAAATCCCCGAGGAGGCCACGGACCGCTACACCGCCCTGCGCCTGGACACGGCAAGCCTCCTGGCCCTTCTCCTTCCTCCTGAGGAAGGCGCTCCCCTACTCAAGCCCTTCTTAGCCCTGGAAAACCCCTACCTCCGCGCCCAGGCCCGCCTGGGCTACGCCGAGGCCTTGGCCCGGGGCGGGGGCTATGGGGAGGCCCTGGCCCAGATCGTGGCCCTTCCCCCCTTGGAGGACCCCGGCCTTTTGGCCCAGGCCCGGGCGGTGGAGGTCCTGGCCCTCCTGGGCTTGGGGGAAAAGGAGGCGGCCTGGCAGAAGCTGGAAGAGGTCCGCCAGGGGCGGCTACCCGAGCCCTTCCGCTTCCAGCTAGGCCGCGCCCTGGGCCGCTTCTGCCCGGAGTTGGAGGCCCGCCTGTCCCCAGGCCCCTGGGCCCTGCCCGAGGCCCTGGGCTTCCACCTGGCAAATCCCGACTAATTCACTATACTTTTGGAGGCGAAGGGGCTATACTCTTACTGCGAACGGGTCGCAGTAAGGGTACGGCCCGGCCTTAGGAGGCAAAAGCATGAACCATCTGGAAATCCGCGACCTCTGGGCTTCCGTTAACGGCGAGACCATCCTCAAAGGCGTGAACCTGGTGGTCCCCAAAGGGGAGGTGCACGCCCTCATGGGCCCCAACGGGGCGGGCAAGAGCACCCTGGGCAAGATCCTGGCCGGGGACCCCGAGTACACCGTGGAGAAGGGGGATATCCTCCTGGACGGGGAGAGCATCCTGGAGTTTTCCCCCGATGAAAGGGCCCGCAAGGGGCTTTTCCTGGCCTTCCAGTACCCCGTGGAGGTGCCTGGGGTCACCATCGCCAACTTCCTGCGCCTCGCCCTCCAGGCCAGGCTCGGCCGGGAGGTGGGGGTGGCGGAGTTCTGGACCAAGGTGAAGAAGGCCCTGGAGCTTCTGGACTGGGACGAAAGCTACCTCTCCCGCTACCTCAACGAGGGCTTCTCGGGCGGGGAGAAGAAGCGGAACGAGATCCTGCAGCTTCTGGTCCTGGAACCCACCTACGCCGTCTTGGACGAGACCGACTCCGGGCTGGACATAGACGCCCTCAAGGTGGTGGCCCGGGGCGTGAACGCCATGCGGGGGCCCAACTTCGGGGCCCTGGTCATCACCCACTACCAGCGCCTCCTCAACTACATCGTCCCCGACCGGGTCCACGTGATGATGGACGGCCGGGTGGTGGCGGAAGGCGGCCCCGAGCTGGCCCTTGAGCTGGAGGCCAAGGGCTACGAGTGGCTGCGGGAGCGGGTAAAGGAGGGCGCATGAGCGAGGTTGACCTTAAAACCCTGGGCGAAGAGTACAAGTACCACTTCATTGACGAGGTAAAGCCGGTCTACGTGGCCGAGCGGGGGCTCAGCCGCCGGGTCATTGAGGCCATCAGCTACCACAAGGGCGAGCCCGAGTGGATGCTTAAGTTCCGCCTGCGGGCTCTGGAGATCTTCCAGAAGAAGCCCATGCCCACCTGGGGCCCGGACCTTTCCGGCCTGGACTTGGACAACCTCGTCTACTATGTGAAGCCCGCTGAGGTGCGGGACGCAAAGAGCTGGGAGGAAATCCCGGAGGAGATCCGCAGGACCTACGAGCGCCTGGGCATTCCCGAGGCGGAGCGGAAGGTCCTGGCCGGGGTGGGGGCCCAGTACGACTCGGAGATGGTCTACCACCGGGTGCGGGAGGAGCTGGAGCGGCAGGGGGTCATCTTCGTGGCCATTGAGGAGGGGATGAAGAAGTACGAGGACCTCTTCAAGGAGTACTTCGCCAAGGTGGTCCCCCCCGAGGACAACAAGTTCGCCGCCCTGAACTCCGCCGCCTGGTCCGGGGGCTCCTTCGTCTACGTGCCCCCGGGGGTCAAGGTGGAGCTCCCCTTGCAAGCCTACTTCCGGGTGAACACCCCCGAGTTCGGCCAGTTTGAGCGCACCCTCATCATCGTGGACGAGGGGGCGGAGGTGCACTACATTGAGGGCTGCACCGCCCCCATGTACTCCACGGAAAGCCTCCACACCGGGGTCATTGAGATCGTGGTGAAGCGGGGGGCCCGGAGCCGCTACACCACCATCCAGAACTGGTCCACCAACATGTACAACCTGGTGACCCAGCGGGCCCTGGTCTACGGGGATGCCTTCCACGAGTGGCTGGACGGCAACCTGGGCTCCAAGGTCACCATGAAGTACCCCTCCAGCTACCTCCTGGAGCCGGGCGCCCGCACGGAGATCCTCTCCATCGCCTTCGCCAAGACGGGGCAGCACCAGGACACCGGGGCCAAAATCCTCCTGGGCGCCCCCCACACCTCGGGCACCATCGTCTCCAAGAGCATCTCCAAGGGCGAGGGCCGGGCGAGCTACCGGGGCCTCGTGAAGGTGCTGGAAGGGGCCAAGCACGCCAAGGCCAACGTGGAGTGCGACGCCCTCCTCATTGACCCGGAAAGCCGCACGGACACCTACCCCTACATTGAGATTGAGGAGGACTCCGCCCACGTGGGCCACGAGGCCACGGTGTCCAAGATCAACGACGAGCAGATCTTCTACCTGCAGACCCGCGGCCTCAAGGAGGACGAGGCGGCGGCCCTCATCGTGCGGGGCTTCATTGAGCCCATCGCTAAGGAGCTTCCCTTGGAGTACGCCGTGGAGCTCAACCGGCTCATTGAGCTGGAGATGGAGGGCTCCGTCGGCTAAGGGCCAACCGTGTCTTGGGAAGGGGCCAAGGGCCTCTTCCTTTTTGAGGAGGCAAGATGCAGGTACTGGACAAGACGCAGGTGGAGGCCATCTCTCAGGCGCTAGGCGAACCCGCCTGGCTCTTGGAGAGGCGGCTAAAGGCCCTCGAGGCCTTCGCCCACCTCCCCTACCCCAACAAGAAGGACGAGAACTGGCGCTACACCGACCTTTCCGAGGCCCCCTTGGAGCAGGAAGTGGAGGCGCCCAAGGGCCAAACGCTTTCCCGGGATGCGCTTCCTGAGCTGGTGAAGCGCCGCTTGGAGAAGACGGACGTCTCCGGCTTTTTGGTCTTCGTGGGGCCCGACCTGGTCTACGCCGAGGTGCCCGAGGAGCTAAAGGCCAAGGGGCTCGTCTTCACCTCCTTGGCCGAGGCCCTGAAGACCCACCCCGCCAAAGTGGAGGGCGCCCTCTTCCAAGGGGTCTACACCGAGGACAAGTTCGCCGCCCAAAACAGCGCCTTCTTCACCCACGGGGCCTTCCTCTACGTGCCGGCAGGCCTCGAGGTGGAAAAGCCCTTGGGGGTCTTCAAGGTGCTCTTGGAAGGGGGCAAGGCCTCCGCCGGGCGGAGCCTCCTCGTCCTGGAGGACAACGCCAAGGCCGCCTACATTGAGGAGTACCTCTCCCCCGACCTCCCCGCCACCCTGCACCTTTCCGCCACGGAGATGGTCCTCCGCCCCGGGGCCCGGCTCCGCCACGCCCACATCCAGACCTTCGGGGAAGGCCTCTGGCACTTCCACCGCCAGCGGGCCCTCCTGGAGCGGGATGCCGGGCTTAACGACCTGGTGGTGAACCTGGGGGGCGCTTACGCCCGGAGCGAGGTGGCTTCCGAACTCCTAGGCCCCGGCGCCGAAAGCGAGATGCTCGGCCTCTACTTCGGCCACGGGCGGCAGCACTTTGACCACTACACCCTGCAGCACCACGTGGAGCACCACACCCGAAGCGACCTCCTCTACAAGGGGGCGGTGAAGGACGAGGCCCGGGCGGTCTTCTCCGGCCTCATCAAGCTAGAACGGGGGGCGCAGAAGACGGACGCCTACCAGGCCAACCGCAACCTCATCCTTTCCCCCACGGCCCGGGTGGACTCCATTCCCCAGCTGGAAATCGGGGCCAACGACGTGCGGTGCACCCACGGGAGCACCACCGCCCCCGTGGACGAGATGCAGCTTTTCTACCTCCAGTCCCGGGGCCTGCCCCGCACCCTGGCCCAGGAGCTTTTGGTGAAGGCCCACCTGGCGGACGTCCTCACCCGCATCCCCTTGAAGGCCCTTCGGGCCCACCTCGAGGCGGTGATTGAGGAGAAGGTAAGGCTCTAAAAGCCCCTTCGGGCCGGGCACCCTTGGTGCCCGGCCTTCCCTTATCCTTAAGGCTATGTGGACGCCCGTGGCTAAACTAGGTGAGTTTCAAAACGGACGCCTGGTCCTTCGGCGCCCTGAGCACAAAAAGCCCATTCTCCTCCTCTACACCGGGGAAGAGGTCTTCGCCCTGGAGGACGTCTGCACCCACGACGACGGCCCCCTGCACGAGGGGGAGGTGGAGGAGGGGGCCATCGTCTGCCCCCGGCACGGGGCCCGCTTTGACCTGAGGACAGGCCGGCAGACCCTCCCCGCCCCAAAGCCCATCAAGGTCTTCCCCGCCCGCATTGAGGGGGATACCGTCTTCCTAGACCTTTAGGCCCCAAGGGGACGTCCGTCCTTGACGAAAGAGGGACGGGCGGATTAGGGTAGAAATACCCACCCCACCTGGGGTGGGGGGAGGTAGAGGATGCTGAAGCTCAAGGTGGAAGGCATGAGCTGCAACCACTGCGTGATGGCCGTCAAGAAAGCCCTCTTAAAGGTGCCGGGCGTGGAGAGGGCCGAGGTATCCCTGGAAAAGGGCGAGGCCTGGGTAGAAGGGAAGGCGGAGGTGGAGGCCCTCATCCGGGCGGTGGAGGAGGAGGGCTACAAGGCCTCCCCCCTGGCGTAGCCGTGAAAGGCCACCTCCACCTGGACCCCAGGGTGCGGGAAGAGGCCAAAAAGCGCCTCCTCTCCGCCAAGGGCCACCTCGAGGGCATCCTCCGCATGCTGGAAGACCCCCATGTCTACTGCGTGGACGTCCTGAAGCAACTCAAGGCGGTGGAGGGGGCCTTGGACCGGGTAGGGGAGATGGTCCTAAGAGCCCACCTCCGGGACCACGTGGCCACGGCCCACGAGCGGGGGGATGTGGAGGAAATCGTGGAAGAACTCATGGAGGCCCTAAAATACCGCTAAACCCTAAAGGAGGTTTGCCTATGCGGTTTTACCCACTGCTTCTAACCCTAATCCTGGGCCTGGGCCTGGCCCAACACGCCCACACAAGCCCCCAGGCATCGCCGGAAAGGAGTTTCCTTTCCGCCATGATCGCCCACCACGAGGGGGCCTTGGAGATGGCCCGTTACGCCCTAGAAAGGGGCAAGGACCCAGCGGTAAAGGCCTGGGCCCAGGCCATCCTGAGGGACCAGGCCCAGGAGATCACCCAGATGCGCACCTGGCTGGTGAGCCTGGGCGGCTTGGACCCGGAGGCCCACGGGGCCATGCAAAAGGAGATGGCCGCCATGCTGGCCCAACTGAAGGCGGCCCCGGACCCCGACCGGGCCTTCGTGGAGCTCATGCTCCTCCACCACAAGGGGGCGGTGGAGATGGCCCTCGAGGCCCTCACCACGGCCAAGGACCGCCGCGTGCTGGACCTGGCCCGGGACATCATCCTGGCCCAAGCCCAGGAGATGCACGCCTTTAGGCTATGGCTCTTGAAGTAAAGGTAGGCGTCAAGGGAATGACCTGCGCCGCCTGTGTGGCCCGGGTGGAGCGGGCCTTAAAGCGGGCGGAAGGCGTGGTGGAGGCCCGGGTCAACCTCACCACCGAGGAGGCCTTCCTGCGCCTCCAGGAAGGGGTGGACCTCAAAGAGGTGCTCAAACGGGTGGAGGAAGCGGGCTACGAACCGGTGGTGGCCCGCGCCGAGATACCCGTGAAGGGGATGACCTGCGCCGCCTGTGTGGCCCGGGTGGAGCGGGCCATAGGGAAGCTTCCCGGAATCCTTTCGGTAAGCGTTAACCTGGCCACGGAAAAGGCCTTCGTGGAATATCTTCCGGATACGGTGAGCCTTTCCCGCATCCGCCAGGCCATCCGCGAGGCGGGGTACGAGCCCTTGGCGGTGGAGGAGGAGAGGAAGGAAGAGGGCGCCACCTACCGCAAAGACCTCCTCCTTGCCCTGCCCTTCGCCCTCCTCACCCTCCTCCTGGCCATGGGCCCCATGCTCCTCCCCCTCCCCCACCTCCCTCCCCTCCTCCAGGCCCTTACCGCCCTTCCCGTGCTCTACGCTGGAAGGCGCTTCTTCCGCCAAGCCCTCGCCGAGGTCCGCCACCGGGCCCTGGGCATGAGCGCCCTGGTGGCCTTGGGCGCAGGGAGCGCCTACCTCTACTCCTTTTTGGTCCTCCTCTTCCCCGGGCTTTTCCCGGAGGAGGCCCGCCACCTCTACTTTGAGGCGGGGGCGGTGATCCTGGCCCTGATCCTTTTGGGCAAACACCTGGAGGAGGGGGCCAAGGGGAAGGCTTCGGAGGCCATAAGGCGGCTCCTCGCCCTAAGGCCCAAGACCGCCCGGGTCCTCCAGGAGGGGGAGGAGAAGGAAATCCCCGCCGAGGCCCTCATCCCCGGGGACCTGGTGCGGGTTCTGCCTGGGGAGCGCATCCCGGCGGACGGGGTGGTGGTGGAGGGCAAGAGCCACGTGGACGAGTCCATGCTCACCGGGGAGCCCATCCCTAGGGCCAAGGGGCCGGGGGACGAGGTGGTGGGGGGCACCGTGAACGGGGAAGGCCTTCTCCTGGTACGGGTCACCCGGGTAGGGGAGGCCACGCTCCTCGCCCAGATGGCCCGCATGGTGGAGGAGGCCCAGGCCCACAAGCCCAAGGTGCAGGAGGTGGCGGACCGCATCGCCGCCGTCTTCGTGCCCGCGGTCCTGGGGGTAGCCCTTCTTACCTTCCTCCTTTGGCTCGCCTCCGGTTCCCTCTCCCACGCCTTCGTGGCCACCTTGTCCGTCCTCCTCATCGCCTGCCCCTGCGCCATGGGCCTCGCCACCCCGGCGGCCATCGCCGTGGCCACGGGGCGGGCGGCGCAACTGGGCATCCTCTTCCGCAAGGGGACAGCCCTCGAGGCCCTGGCCCGGGCGGACACCCTCCTCCTGGACAAGACGGGTACCCTCACCCTGGGCCGCCCCACCCTCACGGAGGTCCGGCCCTTCGGCCTCTCCCCCGAGGAGGCCCTCCGCCTGGCCGCCGCCTTGGAAAGGGGGAGCGAGCACCCCATCGCCAAGGCGGTGCTGGAGGCGGCCAAGGGGCTTGCCCTGCCGGAGGCCGAGGCGGTGCGGGCCCTCCCGGGGGAAGGGGTGGAGGGGGTGGTGGAGGGAAGGCGGCTTTTCTTGGGCGGCCCCGCCCTCCTCGCCCGCCTGGGGGTGACGCTTCCCCAAGAGGCCCTGGGCCTTGCGGAAGGGGGCTATACCCCCCTTTACCTCACGGACGGAAAGACCTGCCTCGCCGCCTTCGCCGTCTTTGACCCGCCCAGGCCCGAGGCCAAACAGGCGGTGGCCGCCCTCAAGGGCTTAGGGCTTCGGGTGATCCTCCTCACCGGGGACCACGAGGCCCCCGCCCGGAGGGTGGCCGAGGCCTTGGGGATAGAGGAGGTTCTCGCCGGGGTGCGGCCCGAAGGAAAGGTGGAGGCGGTGAGGCGCCACCAGGCGGAGGGGCGGCGGGTGGTCCTCGTGGGGGACGGCATCAACGACGCCGCCGCCTTGGCCCAGGCGGACGTGGGCATCGCCATGGGCACGGGGACGGACATCGCCCTCGAGGCCGGGGACGTGGTCCTCCTCAAGCCCGACCTCCTCCTGGTGGCGGGAGCCATCCTGCTTGCCCGGAAGGCCTTGCGCATCATCTACCTCAACTTCTTTTGGGCCTACGCCTACAACGTCCTCTTAATCCCCGTGGCGGCGGGCGCCCTTTACCCCTTCCTGGGCCTTCTCCTCAACCCCATGCTGGCGGCCGGGGCCATGAGCCTCTCCAGCCTCTTCGTCCTCACCAACTCCCTGCGGCTTAGGGGCTTCCGCCCCCCAGCCTTTACCGCAACTTAACCGGCTAGGGCTAGCGTGATAAGGGGAGGTGATGCGTATGTGGTGGTGCGGCCACGGCTGGTATCTAGGTTGGTGGGGTCCGGTGCTCAGCCTGCTCTGGTTTGCGCTCTTGGGCCTTTTCGTCTACTGGCTGGTCCGGACCCTTGCCCCGGAAAGGCGGGACCGGGCCCTGGAGGCGCTAAGGGAGCGCTACGCCCGGGGGGAGATTGACAAGGAAACCTTTGAGCGCATGAAGCGCGACCTGGCATGAAGGTACTCCTGGTGGACGACGACCCGGCCCTCCTGGAGGTCCTCGGGGCCTACCTGCGGGAGGCCGGGTTTGACGTCCTCTTGGCCGAGGATGGGGAAAAGGCTTTGGCGCTCTACCCCATGGCGGACCTGGTCATCCTGGACCTCATGCTCCCCCGCCTCCACGGCTTCCAGGTGGCGGAGATTCTCCGCCGGGAAAGGCCCGATCTGCCCCTCCTCATGCTCACCGCCCGGGGTGAGGAGGAGGACAAGGTCCGAGGCCTGGAACTGGGGGCGGACGATTACGTGGTGAAGCCCTTTAGCCCCAAGGAGGTGGTGGCCCGGGTCAAGGCGCTGCTCCGCCGGGTGGGGCTTAAAGAAGAGCTTCGCTATGGTCCCCTCCTCCTCCTTCCCAAGGCCCGCCAAGCCTATTTGGATGGCAAACCCCTGGCCCTTTCCCGGTTAGAATTTGACCTCCTCCTTACCCTGGCCCAGCATCCGGGGATGGTCTTTAGCCGCGAGCGCCTCCTGGAAAAGGTCTGGGGGCCCAGCTTCCCTGGGGTGGACCGGGTGGTGGACGTCCATGTGGCCGCCCTGCGCAAGAAGCTAGGGGACGACCCCGACCATCCCCGCTTTATTGAAACCGTTCGGGGCGTGGGGTACCGCTTCCGGGAGGATGCCGGGGATGCGCCTTTTCCTTAAGCTTTTCCTAAGCCACCTTCTGGTGGCCCTTCTCGCCCTCCTTCTCCTCTTCGGCCTCACCGAAGCCCTTGCCCCCCACTTCTACCGGGGGCATGTGGAGCGCATGTACCATGCCCTGGCCATGATGGGGGGAAGCATGATGGGGGAGGTCCTTCGCCGCGACCTGGAGGAGGGCTTGCGCACCACCCTCACCGCCGCCTTGCTGGCCTCCCTCCCCTTGGCCGTCTTGGGGGCCGCCCTCACCGCTTCCTTCGCCAGCCTCCGCTTCTCCCGCACCGCCCGCCTCCTGGCGGAGGGAAGCCGGCGCATGGCCCAAGGGGAGTACGGCGTCCGCCTCCCCCTTTTAGAGCAGGACGAGCTCGGCGAGTTGGCCCTCCACTTCAACCGCCTGGCCGAGGCCCTGGAAAAGGTGGAGAAGACCCGGGTGGAACTTATCAGCACCGTGGCCCACGAACTCCGCACCCCCCTTTCCGCCCTTCAGGCCTACGCCGAGGCCCTGGCCGACGGGGTGATGCGCCCGGAAAAGGCCGCCGAGGGTATCGGCCGCGAGGTGAGGGCCATGGCCCGCCTGGTCCAGGACCTGGCCTGGGTCTCCCAGGTGGAGGCGAGGGCGGTGCCCATCTACCCCAAGCCCCTCTCCCCCGAGGCCTTGCTGCGGGAAGCGGCGGAACGCTTTTACCCTGCTTTCCAGGCCAAGGGCGTGGCCCTCCGGATCCTGTCCGCCGAAGCCCTCCCCCAGGTCTGGGCGGACCCCGAGCGGGTCCTTCAAGTGCTCGCTAACCTTCTCTCCAACGCCCTGCGCCACACCCCCGAAGGGGGAGAAGTGCGGTTAGGGGCGGAGATGGGGGAGCGGGTAGTGGTTTTTAGCGTGGAGGACACCGGACCCGGTATCCCCCAAGAACACCTCCCCCGCATCTTTGAGCGCTTCTATCGCATAGACTCCTCGCGTAGCCGTCGGGATGGGGGCACAGGGGTGGGGCTCACCATCGCCAAGGGGCTGGTGGAGGCCATGGGCGGGCGGATCTGGGCCGAAAGCCAGCCGGGCCGTGGGAGCGTCTTCCGCTTTACCCTTCCCCTTTACACGGGCTTAACCGAAGGCCGCTAGCCTGAAAGCCATGAGAAAGACCCTGGTCTTCCTCTTGGTAGCGACGGCCCTAGGTGTAGCCCAAACCCCCTCCCCGGAAGCCCTTAAGGGCGTAGACCCCACGGAGGCGCTCCGCCTGGCCAAACGTTGGCGGGAGGAGGGGCAGCGGGTGGTGAGCTACGTGACCCCCGAGGCTTTCGTCTTTGAGTTTCCCGATGGCCGGAAGGCCCAAGTAGCCTTGGGGGACCGTTTCCTCCTGGCGGTAGCCCCCTACCTCTACCGCACCCACCCCTGTCAGGTCCACTACTTTTCCAGCTGCACGGGTGAACTCCAAGAACAGGCCTTCACGGTGCGGGTGCTGGAAGGAGGCAAGGAGGTGCTCAAGGCGGAGGTGCGCACGGGCAGGGATGGGTTCTTTGAGCTCTGGCTCCCCCGGAACCGCCGCTATACCCTCGAGGTCCGCCAGGGCAACCTGGTGGCCACCCTTCCCATCGCCACCTTCCGGGATAGCCCCACCTGCCTAACCGCCGCGCGCCTCCAGGCACCCTAATCCCGGTCTGGCCCATAAAGGGGGAAGCCTTTCTTCCCCCTTTCTTTGTTGGCCAAGGCTTTACACCCCCTTTACACCCCCCGGCTAAGGTAGAGCTGGAGGTAGCGGATGGGCAGCATGGGTTGGGGCATGGGCTTCGGCGGGGTTTTCTTCCTGGCGTTCATGGTTCTCTTCTACGTGCTCCTGGAAGCGGCCAAGTCCAAGGAGGAGCCCAAAGGCGAGGCCATGGAAGCCCTCAGGCTTCGCTGCGCCAAAGGAGAACTGGACGAAAAGGCCTTTAAGGAGCTACTTGAGGCGCTAAAAGGAGGTAGGGCATGAAGCGGAATAGCATGGTCCTAGGTCTGGTGGCCCTGGGGCTTTTGGGGCTTGCCCTCACCCAGGGGATGATGGGCGGCTTCGGTTACGCTCCCCGGACGATGGGCCCCGGGATGGGGATGATGGGGGGTATGGGGATGATGGCCCTGTACCCCCCGGAGGCAAGGCCCATCCCCCAAGAAATCGCCCGGGCGCGGATGGAAGCCTACGCCCGCCGGCTTTACCCGGGGGCGCGCCTTAAGGATTTCATGGCCTTCAGCCAGAACTACTATGCCCAAGTGGTGGACGAAAGGGGCCAGGGCCTATGGGAACTCATCGCTGACCGCTACACCGGGGTAGTTTCCCCGGAGCCAGGACCCAACATGATGTGGAACACCCGCTACGGGATGATGGGCTTCCCGGGCCAGGCCCCGGTGCGCTACGACCTGGAGGCGGCGAAAGCCCTCGCCGAAACCTTCTTAAAGGGCTACCTCCCAGGAGCCCAGGTAATGGAAGAGGAGGTCTTCCCCGGGTACTACACCTTTGACTTCGGCCGCAAAACCGTGGAGGGGATGCTCTCCGTAAACGCCTACACCGGCGAGATCTGGATCCACACCTGGCACGGCTTTTTCCTGGGGGAGTGAGGTAAACTACGGGGGGAGGGTATATGGAAGGCTTGGCCCTGCGCAAGACCCTACCGGGTAGCCTCTCTGAGGTGCGCCCCCGCCTAGAGGCCGCCCTCAAGGAGGAAGGCTTCGGCATCCTCACGGAGATAGACGTGGCCGCCACGCTCAAGGCCCGCCTGGGCCTGGAAAGGCCCCCCTACCTCATCCTGGGGGCCTGCAACCCTAACCTCGCCGCCCGGGCCCTCGAGGCAGAGGAGGGCATCGGCCTCCTCCTCCCCTGCAACGTGGTCCTGCGGCAGGAAGGGGGGAACGTGGAGGTCCTGGTGCAAGACCCCGAGGGCATGTTCCGCCTCCTTCCCCCCAAGACCCAGGAGGCCCTAAAGCCCGTGGCCCAGGAGGCCAAGGCCCGCCTGGAAAGGGCCCTTGCCCGGCTCTAACCCGAAGGTCCATGCCCTGGGGCTAGACTTAGGGCATGGACCTTAGCCATCTGCGCCAGGACTTTCCCCTCATCGTGGGGAAGCCGGACCTGGTCTACCTGGACTCCGCCGCTACCAGCCAGAAGCCCAGGCGGGTCATAGAGGCCCTAAGGCACTACTACGAGACGCTCAACGCCAACGTCCACCGGGGAGCCTACCGGCTTTCCGTGGAGGCCACGGAGGCTTACGAGGAGGCCCGGCGCCGCCTGGCCCGCTTTCTGAACGCCGAGCCCCAGGAAATCGTCTTCGTGCGCAACACCACGGAGGCCATGAACCTGGTGGCCTACGCCTGGGGCCTGAGGAACCTGAGGGTCGGGGACGAGATCCTGGTCACGGAGATGGAGCACCATGCGGGCCTCGTGCCCTGGCACCTGGTGGCGGGCCTCACCGGGGCCCGGGTGAAGGCCATCCCCATCACGGAGGAGGGGCGGCTGGACCTCTCCGCCCTGGACGGGCTCCTCACGGAGAGGGTCAAGGTGGTCTCCCTGGTGCACATGTCTAACGTCCTCGGCACCATCAACCCCGTGGCGGAGATCGCCAAGAGGGCCAAGGCGGTGGGGGCCCTGGTGGTGGTGGACGGGGCCCAGTCCGCCCCCCACCTCCCCGTGGACGTGAAGGCCCTGGGGGCGGACTTCTTCGCCCTTTCCGGCCACAAGATGCTGGGCCCCACCGGGGCGGGGGTGCTTTGGGGAAGGTACGAGGTCCTGGAAGGGATGATGCCCTTCCTGGGCGGGGGGGAGATGATCCGGGAAGTCCACGTGGACCGCTCCACCTACGCCCCGCCTCCCCAGCGCTTTGAGGCGGGCACCCCGCCCATCGCCGAGGCCATCGCCCTGGGGGAGGCGGCGAGCTACCTCATGGAGGTGGGCATGGAGAGGGTCTTCGCCCACGACCGGGCCCTTCTGGAATACGCCTTGGGGCGCCTCGAGGAGGTGCCGGACCTCAAGGTCTACGGGCCCAAGGGCGCGGACCGGGGCGGGGTCATCCCCTTCACCCTGGGGCGGCTCCACGCCCACGACCTCGCCACCTTCCTGGACCAAGAGGGCGTCGCCGTGCGGGCCGGGCACCACTGCGCCCAGCCCCTCCACCGCAAGCTGGGCGTGCCGGCCACCGCCCGGGCAAGCTTCTACCTCTACAACACCAAGGAGGACGTGGACCGCTTCGTGGAAGCGCTCCTTAGAATCCGCCAGAAGATGGCCGCCTGGGTCTAGGTATACTGGGCGCAAATGCGGGTAGCCCTTTTCATCACCTGCCTGGCGGACCAGTTCTTCGCCGAGGCCGGGGTGGCGGCGGTGCGGCTTCTCAGGGCCCTCGGGGTGGAGGTGGACTTCCCCGAGGGCCAGACCTGCTGCGGCCAGCCCGCCTTCAACGCCGGCCACTGGGAGGAGGCGAGGCCCTTGGCCCTGCGGACCCTAAAGGTCTTCCAGGAGGCGGAGTACGTGGTCCTACCCTCGGGAAGCTGCGCCAGCATGGTGAAAAACCACTACCCCGAGCTCCTTCCCGGGAACAAAGAGGCCCTGGACCTGGCCGAGCGGACCTACGAGCTCTCCGCCTTCCTGGTCCACGTCCTGGGGGTGGAGCGGCTAGGGGAGGGGCTAAGGGGGCGGAAGGTGGCCTACCACCATGGCTGCCACGCCCTGAGGGAGCTTGGGGTACGGGAAGAGCCCCTTCTCCTCCTGCGCAACGCCGGGGCGGAACTCCTCCCCTGGGAGGCGGCGGAGGAGTGCTGCGGCTTCGGAGGGCTTTTTTCCGTGAAGCTCCCCGAGGTCTCCCTGGCCATGGCGGACCGGAAAGCCGCCACCCTGCCCCAGGCGGAGGTCCTCACCTCCACGGACGCCGGTTGCCTCCTCCACCTGGCCGGGCGGCTTCAGAAGAAGGGGATAAACCTCCGGGTGGCCCCCCTGGCCACCCTGCTTTGGGAGGCCTATGCGGGCTAAGGCCAGGCTCTACCCCCAGGAGGCGGCCCGGCTCCTCCGGGAAAAGCCCGGGGTGCGCCAGGCGGTCACCGGGGCCACCCTGCACTTTGACCGGAACCGCCTCAAGGCCTACGCCGAGGTGCCCATAGAGGAGTGGCGCAACCGCGCCAAGGCGGTGAAAGAGCACGTCCTAAGCCACCTGGACCAGTACCTGGAGCTGGCGGAAAAGCGCCTAAGGGAAAACGGGGTCCAGGTCCACTACGCCGAGGAACCGGAGGACGCCCACCGCCTCCTCCGGGAAATCGTCCGGCGGCACGGGGTCAAGCGGGCGGTGAAGGCCAAGAGCATGCTCACCGAGGAGCTCGGGGTCAACCCCCTCCTGGCCTCCTTGGGGGTGGAGGTCTACGAAACGGACCTGGGGGAGTACCTGATCCAGCTCCTGGGGGAGCCCCCAAGCCACATCGTGGGCCCCGCCATCCACCTCTCCCTGGAAGGAATCCAGAAGCTTTTCCACGAGCGCTTCGGCACCCCCTTAGACGCCGCGCCCGAGGCCCTGGCCCAGGTGGCCCGCAAGGTCCTGCGGGAGGCCTTCCTCACCGCCGAGCTTGGGATCAGCGGGGCCAACTTCCTGGTGGCGGAAACGGGCACCCTGGCCCTCATGGAGAACGAGGGGAATATCCGCCTCTCCACCTCCCTCCCCAAGGTCCACGTGGCCTTCGTGGGGATAGAGAAGCTCCTCCCCCGCTTCCAGGACCTCGCCCTCTTCCTCCCCCTCACCGCCCGGGCGGCCACGGGGCAGCGCCTTTCCACCTTCGTTTCCCTCATCCAAGGCCCCGCCCAGGCAGGGGAGGAGGGCCCCAAGGAGGTGCACGTGGTCTTCGTGGACCACGGCCGCACCGCCCTCCTCGCCGACCCCGAGGCCTGGGAAACCCTCCGGTGCCTGCGGTGCGGGGCCTGCCTGAACGCCTGCCCCGTGTACCGGCAAACCGGGGGGCACCCCTACGGCTACGTCTACTCCGGGCCCATCGGGGCGGTGTTGGACCCCGGGCTCCTCTCCCTGGAGGAGGCCTATCCCCTTCCCTATGCCTCCACCCTCTGCGGGGCCTGCCTCGAGGCCTGCCCCGTCAAAATCCCCATCCCCAAGCTCCTCCTCACCTGGCGGCACCGGGCGGTGGCGGAGGGCCTAAGCCCCGCCTGGGAAAAGGCCGCCCTCGCCGCCTTCCGCAAGGTCATGGAAAGCCCCGCCCTCTACCGCCTCTTCTCCAAGGCCCTAAGGGGCCTACCTCCCCCCCAGGACCTCCTCCCCCTCCTCCGGGCCTGGACGGAGGGCAGGGGCCCCCTCAAGCCCAGCCCCAAACCCTTCCACGCGCTCTGGAAGGAACTTAAGGAGGAAGATGGACGCTAGGACCCGCATCCTAAACCGGGTGCATAGGGCCCTGGAGAGCCGCCCCAAGGCCCTCCTCCCCGAGCACCCCCACCTGCCCTTCCCCGAGGACCCCATCCCCCTCTTCCTAAGGCGCCTCGCCGAGAACGGGGCCGAGGGCCACCTCCTCTCCCCCAAGGAGGCCAAGGCCCTCTTGGACGAGCTCGCCCAGGGGCTTCCCGGGGTGGCCTTTGGCCGGGGGGTGCCGCCCTCCTTCCGGGAAGGCCTTTCCGAACTCCCCCCGGAGGAGGCCCCCCTAGGGGTTTCCCAGGCCCTCTTCGCCGTGGCGGAGACGGGCACCGTGGCCCTCACCAGCGCCGACGGCCGGAAGGCCCAGCTCCTTCCCCCCACCCACCTGGTCCTGGTGGAAGCGGAAAAGGTCTACCCCACCCTCCTCGCCGCCTTCCAGGAACTCAAAGCCCTTCCCCCCGCCCTCGGCCTCCACTCGGGCCCCTCCAAGAGTGCGGACATCGGCCAGGTGATGGTGAAGGGGGTCCACGGGCCCGGGAGGCTTATCGTGGCCGTCCTCACCTAAGCCCGTAGGCCGCCGGAGGGGAAAGGGGCCTGAGGTTCAGGCGTAAACCCCCTTCGTCCCGGACGAAGAGGGGCCACCACACGAAGCTCGCCCGCCCGGCGATGGCCTCCACGGGCACGGGGCCAAAGGTGCGGGAGTCCTCGCTTCCCCCTAAGGTGCGGTTATCCCCCATGACGAAGTAGTACCCCTTCTTGAGCTTGATCCGGCCCACCTCGCAGGCCTCGGCGAGGCGGCTACGGGCCAGGACTTCCTCGGAAGGGGGAAGGAGCATCTCCTTCAGGGGCCTCAGGTAGGCGGGGAGGAGGTCCACGGAAAAGTCCCCCTGCTGCGTGATGATCCGGGTCATGCGCCCGTCCTTGTAGCAGACCCCGGGGAAGGAGTCGGGCCAGGGGGAGAGGTGGTCCGTGATGTGGCGCTCGTCCAGGGGGGTGCCGTTCACGTAGACCACGCCCCGCTCCACGTAGACCTCGTCCCCCGGCACGGCCACGATGCGCTTGATGAAGAAGGCCCGGAAGGAAAAGCCCAGCACGGGGAAGCGGGCGGTGGCGTAGGGGGTGCCCTCCGGGGGCTTGAGGATGGCGATCTCCCCCCGGCGCCACTCCCTCAGGCCGAAGCGCACCAGCCAGGTTTCCCACTTGGGCACCAGGACCCTTTCGCCGTTTTTCAAGGTGGGGAACATGCTCTGGCCCACCACCCCCACGGTGGTGAAGACGAAGGTGGTGACCAGGAAGGCCACCAGAAGGGCCTCCCCCACCTGGCGGAACCACTCCTTGAAAAGGTATTCCCAGAAGGCCTTCATACCCCTCCTACTCTACCCGCAAGGGCGCGCCTTGCCGCCTCGCGCCCCGCCTTTACGATCTCCTCGAGGCGGCGGAAGTCCTCTATACCCACCCCGGGAAGGGCGGGCCGCACGTAGACCTCGGGGGCGTAAAGGCTAAGGCGCACGGAGGTGAGGTGGAGCTGCATCAGGTCCACCGCCCGCCGGGCCAGGGCCAAAAGCCCCCTGGGGCTTTCCTCTAGGGAGCGCTCCGGGGTCACGTCCACGGCGTACACCTCCGTGGCCCCCAGGAGGCGGGCGGCGTCCACGGGCAGGTTGTCCAAGACTCCCCCGTCAAAGAGGAGCCGCCCTTCCCGCTCCACCGGGGCGAGAAGCCCCGGGTAGGCAGCAGAGGCCAGGACGGCGCTCGGCAGGTCCCCTTGGGTGAGGAATAAAAGCCTCCCCGAGCGCACGTCCACCGCCGTCACCGCCAAGGGGCGCTTCAGCTCGGCGAAGGTGGGGGGAAGGTGCTCCGCCAAGAAGTCCTTGAGCTTCTTCCGGGAGAAGATCCCTTCCCTGGGGGAAAGGCCCAGGAGACCAAGCCAAGGGGTTTTTTGGGCAATGGCCAGGATCTCCCCCGGGGAAAGCCCCGCAGCGAACAAGGCCCCCACGATGGCCCCCATGCTGGTCCCCGCCACCACCTGGAAGTCTAGCCCCGCCTCCAAAAAGACCTCCAAGGCCCCGATATGGGCGAGGCCCCTGGCCCCGCCGCCCGAAAGGGCAAGCCCGCGCACGGGAAAATCCTACCGGCTCCCAGGTGAAAGGGGTGAGGGGCAGGTATAGTGAGGGGGGTGAGCCTTACCGGGAAGGTGCTCCTGGAAAAGTACCGGGTTATACGGCTCCTGGGCCAGGGAGCCTTGGCAAGCGTTTTCCTGGCCTTTGACCGCTTCGGCACCCCCTACGCCCTCAAGGTCTTTCCCAAGGGGGCAGAGGCCCGCAGGGACCGGGAGCTATGGGTGGGGCAGAGGCTTTCCCATCCCAACATCAACCCGGTCCTCGAGGCCCTGGACCTGGAGGAGGGCCCCGCCCTCCTCCTGGCCTACGCCCCCGGGGAGGAAATGGGCCGCTGGATGCTCCGACGCCCCGAACGCAAGAGGGCCCTCTTGGTCTTCCGCCAGCTCCTTTCCGCCCTCGCCCATATGCACGAAAGAGGCCTGGTCCACCGGGACGTAAAGCCGGAAAACATCATCGTGGCGGGCACGGACGAGGCCAGGCTGGTGGACTTTGACCTCTCGGGGCCCGCCCTGGAGGCCTTCAAAAAGCCCTTGCGGGTGGGCACCCTTCCCTACCTGGCCCCCGAGCAGGTCCTGGGGCAAAGCCCTGGCCCCGAGGCGGACGTCTACGCTGCCGGGGTCATCCTGTACTGGATTTTGGCCGGGGAACACCCCTTCGTGGGGGCCCCGGAGGAGGTGCTCTGGGGACACCTAAAGGGGGCGATCCCCCCCATCCCCGGCCTGGAACCCGAGCAGGAGGCGTTCTTAGGGCGCCTCCTGGCCAAGCAGCCCGCCAAGCGCTTCCCCACAGCCAAAGAAGCCCTAGAGGTCTTCCCCTTCTAGCGGGCAAAGGCCCCGTTGGCCAAAAAGGTGAGGATGCCTGTCAAAAGCCCCTGGGCCACCTTGTCCCGGTACGCGGGGTCGGCAAGCCTCCGCCCCTCCACCGGATGGTCGCCGAAACCGATCTCCACCAAGACCGCCGGCACCTTGGCGTAGCGGAGGACAAAAAGGTCGCCAGGAAAACTCCCCCGGTAAGGGCTTCCCGTGGCCTGGGAAAGCTTGCGCCCCAGGGTTTCCGCCAAGCGCTGGCTGTAGCGCTGGTTAGCCTGGGCCACGATGTCCGTGAGAATCCGCTCGGCGACGCTTTGGGCCTCCCGGGTAAGCCTTTGGCCGATGTCCCCCCCGCCGTTTTCCCGGATCACCTGGCTCAAGACCCGGGGGTCCTGGGCCCGGCCGAAGTAGAAGACCTCCACCCCCTGGGCGGTGCGGGTAGGGGTGGCGTTCACGTGGATGGATATGAAGAGATTGACCTGGGAGCTATCCGCCATGGCCGCCCGCCGGGAAAGGTCCTCCCGCTTGTCCGGGGAGAGGTGCATGTCCCGGTCCCGGGTAAGGCGCACCTCTATCCCTTCCCGCTCCAAAAAGCGCTTGAGCCTGAGGGCCACGTCCAGCACCGCCTCCTTCTCCACCACGTACCCCACCATCCCCGGGTCCACCCCCCCGTGGCCAGGGTCCAGGAGGACCACGGGCCGGGGAGGCTTGGGCGCTTTGGCGGTGGGCGGGTCTGTGGGCTTAGTGGGGGGAGGAGGGGACGATTTAAGGCTCAGGTCCACCACCAGGCGCTCGGGGTCGCTGTAGCGATGGGTCGCCGCCTCCACGGGGGCCTTCAGCCGCACCAGGACCCGCACCTGCCCCTTTTCGGGGACGGTTTGCACCGAGGCCACCTCCTTGGAGTTCACCACCTGGTCCTTGGCCTCGGCGTCCACCCCCTTAAAGAGAAGGACCAAAAGGCCCCCTTCCTGGGACAGGGTATAGGCCACCTCCTTCCCCGGCAGGTCAAACACCAGCCGGGTAAAGCCCTCGTGCACCCCAATGCGGGGAAAGGCTTGGGCCAGGCTCCATACCAGGGCGAAAACCAGAAGGAGAACCCGCATTCACGCCCATTCTAGCGGCAAAGCCGAGGGCTTGGTAAAATCCAGCTCATGACGAAGAAGGTGGTGGTCCATAACATCGTGGGGCATCGGTTCCTTGGGGTGAACGAGCAAGGGGACAAGGTGATGATTGACGGGGACCAGCCCGCCACCGGACCCCGCCCCATGGAACTCCTCCTCATGGCCTTAGGGGCCTGCACCGCCTACGACGTGGTGGACATCATGCGCAAGAAGAAGCAACCCCTCGCCCGCTACCGGGTGGAGGTGGAGGGGGTGCGGGCGGAAACCCATCCCCGGCGCTATACCCACATCACCGTGACCCACATCGCCTCGGGGCCGGGGGTGACCCTCGAGGCCCTGGAACGCGCGGTCCACCTCTCCCACACCAAGTACTGCTCCGTCTCCGCAAGCCTCAACGCCGAGATCACCACCCGCGTGGTCCTGGAACCCTGGGAAGAGGGAGAGGAAGGCTAAATGCTCCTCGCCGTGGACATCGGCAACACCTCCACCGCCCTCGGGGTTTTCGCCGGGGACGAGCTCATCGCCCACTTCCGCATCCACACCGACCGGATGCGGATGGAAAGCGAGTACCGCGTCCTCCTCAAAAACCTCTTTTCCCTGGACGGCCTCCCTTCCCCCAAAGCGGCCCTCCTCTCCAGCGTGGTCCCTCCGGTGGAGCGGGAGATGAAGGAGGCTATAGAAAAGCTCTTCGGCATCCGGGCCCAGGTGGTGGACGCCGAAAGCACGGGCCTTCAGGTCCTCATAGACAACCCAAAGGAGGCGGGGGCGGACCGCCTGGTGAACGCCGTGGGGGCCCTGGGCTACCCAAGCCCCACGGGCCGCTACATCGTGGTGGACTTCGGCACCGCCACCACCTTTGACTTGGTAGAAGCCCCCAACCGCTACCTGGGCGGGGCCATCACCATCGGCCCCCAGACCGCCGCCGACGCCCTCGCCGCCCGCACCGCCAAACTGCCCCGCATAGACCTGGTGCCCCCTAAGGGCGTGGTGGGCAAGAACACCTTGGACGCCTTGCGCTCGGGGCTCGTCCTGGGCTACGCCGCCTTGGTGGAGGGCATGGTGCGCCGCTTCAAGGAGGAGGCAGGGGAGGCCTTGGTCATCGCCACCGGAGGCTTCGCCGGCACCCTCAAGGACCTCTGCCCCTCCTTTGACGTGGTGGACGAGGACCTAACCCTCAAGGGCCTCCTTCGCATCTACAAGGCGCAAGGGTAAACCAGTACACGTACCGCCCCTCCTCTTCCAGAAGAGCGTAGCGCCACCCCTCCACCCGGTAGCACCCGAGCACCCGCCAAACCCCGGGCCCTTCCCGGAGGAAAACCCGAAAAGGGGTCCCCTCCTGGTGGGCCAGGAGAAGCCTCAAGTTGCCCCCCAAGGGCTCCTGGTTTCCCCGTTTCCCTTCCCCCATGTAGAGGATGCGGCCATCCGGAAGGAAGACGTTCCGGTACCCCGACTCCCCCCGGTCCACCAACAAGCTCTGCCGGCCAATCCCCCTCCGGGTGCGGTGAAAGGCGAAGACCTCGGTCCAGGTTAACCTTGACACTTCCCTTTCCCCCGGCTATCATCCTAAGTGCCCGGTCGGACGCCCCCGACCCGGCAAAACCTCTAGGCCCCGTGGTGTAGTTGGTTAACACACCCGCCTGTCACGTGGGAGATCGCGGGTTCGAGTCCCGTCGGGGCCGCCAGGCCGAGGTAGCTCAGTTGGTAGAGCATGCGACTGAAAATCGCAGTGTCGGCGGTTCGATTCCGCCCCTCGGCACCAACCACCGCCCCCAATGGGGCGGTTCTTTTTTGCCCTTGCCCCGGTCCCCCTTCTTGCTAAACTAAACCTGAAGGGGGTGGGAACCTGCGGCAAAATTCCCTAATTCCGGGTGTGCATTTGGGGCAGTAAATTTTCGGCGGATTCGCATTTTTTGGGTATTGCCGGTGTATTCTGGGGTTGCATTTAAAGCGGGCCATTGGGGCCACGTGGGGTAGTTAGCCCCACGGGCCTCTTTGTTGTTCCTCGTATTCCCCCAACCCGGAAGGTTCCCCCCCAAACCAGGACCTCTACCCAGCTGGCAGGCCTTGTGCTAGGCTGGGTAGTGTAAATCTTCGTCGTTCCAAGTTTATGTGGCGGTAATGGCAGTTTTTATCGTGTAGATATCTATTCTTCCCCTCTTGACAGTATTGACAGACCCCCCCTAAAGTGAAAGACAAGCAAACGGGGCCGACCCCCCGGAAGCTGAGGAAAAGGAGGGATGAAGATGAAGAAGCTCATCGCTAAGGCTCTGACGCTCATCGGCTCTCTGATCGCTCTCGGGCTTGCAGCTGGGGCTAGCGCTCACTGGAGGTAAAAGAACTGGCCAGGTTTCTGGCCAGTTTTCCTTTTTCCTCAGAGCATGCTATCCTCATAGCGTGGCACTCCCAAGCTTAAAGAGGTTATTGCAAAGCAAAGGCGTAGATGTACCACCCTTGCGCATCCTTCTCTTTGTTCTCGGTTGCTTCGCAGCCTTTGCGGCCTTAGAAGCTTACCTCTTTTGGCAATACAAAGACAAGCCCCTCCAGTTAAACATTTGGGACCTAATTTTCTGGGCCGGATTGGTTTTTTGGAGTGTCAGGGTAGAAGTTCGTTTACCTCTGAGTGCGGGCATGAGCCAACTCTTTCTCTTCGCGCTCGCGCTACTTATCCTTACCCCACCCTGGGTGGCTCCTTTGGTCGCTTTTTTGGCGCAATGGGGGGGAAGCGTCTGGTACAAAGAACTTTTCAACCGCTCGCAAGATGGGCTTGCCACGGCTTTCGCTGCCCTGGTGTGGACCTTTTTTCAGGAAAACCCCCTCTGGCTAGGGAGCTGGAATCTGAGCGCAGCTTTTGGCATTGTTCTGGCTTCCCTGGCTTTTTTTGTCGCGAATATCGGATCGGTAACGTACATAATCCACCTAGATAGTGGTACCCCTTTTACAGAAGTCTGGCGAAAAAACTTTAACTGGCTTGCCCTCAGCTACATCCTCCTCTCCCCCCTCGCCCTCCTCCTGGCCCGGGCCTACGAGACGCCCCTTATCGGCAACTGGGGGGGGTGGACTGTCCTTATGTTCCTCATCCCCCTCTACTACAGCCGCTTCTACTGGGATGAGAAGGTCAGGCTAGAACAGGCCTTTGATACCACCCTGGAAGTCCTGATGAACGCCCTGGAGGCCAAAGAGCAGGAAACCCGCTTCCACTCCGAGCGCGTGGCGGATATCTCCCGGGACCTGGCCCTGGCCTTCTACAAGGACCAGGCCAAGGCCCAGGACATCTACCGGGCGGCGAGGCTTCACGACATTGGCAAAATCGCCATCCCGGAAGCAGTGCTCTTGAAGCCCGGAAACCTCACGGACGCGGAGTACGCCCTTATCCAAAGCCATCCGCAAAAGGGGGTGGAACTCCTCTCCCCAGCCCGGAAAGTAGCTTTTGACGACCTGGTCTACCGGGTTATCCTCCACCATCACGAGCGCTGGGATGGGCGGGGCTATCCCAAGGGCCTCGCCGGGCACAACATCCCAGACGAGGCCCGCATCGTGGGCCTGGCGGACGCCTACGAGGCCATGACCGCCGGGCGCCCTTACCGGAAGGCACTCACGCCCGAGGAAGCCCTAAAGGAGGTTCAAGAGAACTCCGGCCGCCAGTTTGACCCCGACCTGGTCCGCCTCTTCACCCAACTTTGGGAGCAAAACCCCATCTGGCGTGACCGGGAAACCTACCTCGCAGCAAAGGAGGGATCCTTATTACGCTCTACCTCGCCGCAGCTCTCTTTGGCCTCGGACTCGCCCTCGCCCTCGGAGTCCGGCCCAAGGACCTCGGAGGGATAGACCTAAAGGCCCCTTGGGCCTTCCTCCTCGCCGCCTTGGTGGAGGGAGGGCTCGCCTACGGCACCTACCGGGGTCTTTTCCAACCGGAGTGGGCGGGGCCTTTGGCCAAGTTGGTGGTCCTCCTCTTGGTGGGCTACGGCCTCTACCAAAACCGCCATCTCAAAAGCCTTTACCTGGTCCTGGTGGGGCTCCTTCTTAATACCGCCGTCATTTTCGCCAACGGGGGGCACATGCCCGTGAGCGCCGAGGCCCTGGAACGGGTAGGCCTCGGGGACTTCGTGCCCGTTGTCCAGGCCAAGGGCGATGCCGTGCACGCCCTGTTAGACGAGACCACCCGCCTCCCCTTCCTGGGGGACGTGATTCCTCTACCCCCTTTGCGCAAGGTGGTGAGCCCGGGGGACCTCTTCATCCTGTTGGGCATCGGGGGGGTGGTGGTGGAAGGGGCCCTAAAGTCTAGCCGCCCGCGCCTCACCCGCCGGGAGCAAGCATTGCGGGTTCTCCTGTATCTGGCCCTTGTTTGGCTTCTCTTGGCCCTGCGGGCCTAAGCCCCACCCTCCTCTGCCGAAAGCAGTGTAGTGTATATGGAGGGGGGATACCCCTAACCGGGAGGCAAGATGGCGTACCGCATCTGCTTGATTGAAGGAGACGGCATCGGGCACGAGGTGGTGCCCGCCGCCAGGAAAGTCCTAGAGGCCACCGGGCTCCCGTTGGAGTTCGTGGAGGCCGAAGCCGGCTGGGAAACCTTTGAGCGAAGAGGGACCTCCGTCCCTGAGGAAACCGTAGAGAAGATCCTCTCTTGCCACGCCACCCTCTTCGGGGCCGCCACCAGCCCCACCCGCAAGGTACCGGGCTTCTTCGGGGCCATCCGCTACCTGAGGCGGCGGCTGGACCTTTACGCCAACGTCCGTCCCGCCAAGAGCCGTCCCATCCCGGGAAGCCGCCCTGGGGTGGACCTCATCATCGTGCGGGAGAACACGGAAGGCCTTTACGTGGAACAGGAGCGGCGCTACCTAGACGTGGCCATCGCCGACGCCGTGATTTCCAAGAAGGCCAGCGAGCGCATCGGGCGCGTGGCCTTGAAGCTTGCGGAAAGCCGTCCCCGCAAGATGCTCCACATCGCCCACAAAGCTAACGTCCTTCCTGTAACCCAGGGCCTTTTCCTGGACACGGTGCGGGAGGTGGCCAAGGACTACCCTCTGGTCAACGTACAGGACATCATCGTGGACAACTGCGCCATGCAGCTCGTCATGCGTCCCGAACGCTTTGACGTAATCGTCACCACCAACCTCCTGGGGGACATCCTTTCGGACCTCACCGCCGGGCTCGTGGGGGGCCTGGGGTTAGCCCCTTCCGCCAACATCGGGGATACCACGGCGGTGTTTGAGCCCGTCCACGGCTCCGCCCCGGACATCGCCGGCAAGGGCATCGCCAACCCCACGGCCACCATTCTTTCCGCCGCCATGATGCTGGATTACCTCGGGGAAAAGGAGGCAGCCAAAAAGGTGGAAAGGGCGGTGGATCTGGTCCTGGAAAAAGGCCCGCGCACCCCTGACCTAGGGGGGAATGCTACCACGGAGGCCTTCACCCGCGCCGTGGTGGAAACCCTCAAGGCGCTTTGATCTTCGGCGCCTAAAGCCCTCCCCCCTTTAGGGGGAGGGTCAAGCGTTTTACATTTATAGTTGAGAACATCTAAACTAAGGCTAGGTACCCAGAGGGCTTCTTTCTCAAATTGCTCTGGGCAGTATATACTAAAGGCAGGTTCGCTTATGACCTCGAGTTTGGTCCTTCCCAAAACTTGATAAGGAGGTGCCGTGTTCTCGGGTTTGAGCAAGTTATTTAGACCTCGGGTGGAAGCGTTGGGCCTCGAGGTGGGGGCCTCCAGCCTCAAGCTGGTGGAGCTTTCCGGCCACCCCCCAACGCTCAGGGCCTACGCCACCCGCTCCATTCCTCCTGGCACCGTGGTGGACGGCGTGGTCCGGGAACCCGGTACTTTGGCCCAGGAAATCCGCGAGCTCCTGGCCGAAGCCCGGACTAAGAAGCGGTACGTGGTGAGCGCCGTGCCCAATCCCGCCCTCATCCTGCGCACCCTCCAGGTGCCCAAGATGCCTCCCAAGGAGATGGAGGAAGCTGTGCGATGGGAGGCGGAGCGCTACATCCCCTTCCCCATTGACGAGGTCGTCCTGGACTTCGCTCCCCTGGACCCTTTGGCGGAGGTGGCCGAGGGGGAACAGATGGAGGTCATGGTGGCGGCGGCACGCCAGGAAGCCGTGGCCAGCCTCATAGAGGCCCTGCGGGAAGCGGGGCTCACCCCCGTGGTCCTGGATGTCAAACCCTTCGCCGGGCTTTACCCTTTGGAGGAAGAGCTGAACCGGGAGCCCGACCGCACCGTGGTGGCGGTGGAAATCGGGGCGGAAAGCACGAGCCTCGTCCTCACCCGGGGGGACCGCCCCTTGGCGGTGCGCCTCCTCACCCTTTCGGGCAAGGACTTCACCGAGGCCATCGCCAAGAGCTTCGGCCTGGACTTCCTCACCGCCGAGGACGTCAAGCGCACCTATGGCCTCGCCACCATCCCCACCGAGGACGAGGAACTCCTCCTGGACTTTGATGCCGAAAGGGAGCGGTATAGCCCCGCCCGCATCTACGACGCCATCCGGCCCGTTCTGGTGGAGCTGACCCAGGAAATCCGCCGTAGTTTGGAGTTCTTCCGGGTGCAACTCGGGGATATCCAGCCCGAGGTGGGTTACCTCTATGGCGGGGGAAGCCGGCTACGGGGGCTTAGCACCTTGCTCACCGACACCCTAGGGGTCAACTTCCTGGTACCCGACCCTTGGAACGGGGTCCAGATAGACCCCAAGCGCTTTGACCTGGAGAAGCTGCGGGAAGCAGGGGCTGAGCTCATGGTGCCCGTGGGCCTGGCCTTGAGGGGGGTGAGTCCCCTTGATTAGGCTAAACCTCCTGCCCAAGAACCTGCGCCGTCGGGTGGAACCCGGCTGGTGGCGGCTGGTGGCGGCCCTCTTCGCCCTGGTGGTCTTCCTGGTCTTGGGCTTCCTCCACTACACCGCCTACACCGAGCTTTCCTTGGCCAAGGAGGAGCGGGACGCCCTTAGGGCCGAGGTGGAGGCGTTAAGGCCCTTCATCCAGGAGCAAAACCGCCTGCAACAAGAAAGGAAGGCCCTCGAGGCCCTGCTCGCCATCCGCGAGGGCCTGCGCAAGAACTTCGTCCCCTGGTCCGAGTACCTGGCCACCTTCATCAACCAGATCCCCCGGGAAGGGGGGCGCTTCCCCGTGGCGCTCCGCTCCGTGGGTACCCGGGCCCTCACGGAAGAGGAAGCGGCCCAGCAGGCGCAAAACGGGGCCTTTGACGGCAAGAAGGTGCGGGTGGAGTTCACCCTTCAGGGGGAGGCCCTGAACCAGGGGGCTTTGGTGCGCTTCATCCAGGCCTTTGAAGCCTCGCCCCGCTTCGGCATAGAGTTCCAGGGGGCATCCTTGGACCAGAACCGGGGGCTTTACACCTTCAGCGCCCGGGTGGGCGTAGTGGGGGGTGAGCAAGGTGCTCGCTAGGCTGGGACAACGGGAATGGGCCCTCATCGCCATCGCCCTTACGGTGGTGGTGGCCCTCCTTTGGTACTTCCTCCTCATCGTCCCCCTACGGCAGGAAACGGAAACGGTGCGCCAGGAGATCCAGACCCTAATCCCCGAGCGGGACCGGGGGCGCCAGGCCCAAAGGGCCCTCCCGGAACTCCGGGCGGCCATCGCGGCGCTCCAGGCCGAACGCCAGGCCTTCCTAAGGGCGCTTCCCCGGGAGGAACGGCTCGCCCAGGTGCTGAACGAGATCCTAGGCGAAGCCCTCCGGAGCGGGGTAACGGTGCGCTCCTTCACCCGCTCCCCCACCTCGGCCCCCGTGCCCGAGGTGCGGGCGGTGAACCTAGCCCTGTCCCTCGAGGCGCCCTTCCCCGAAACCTACGCCTATCTAAAGCGCCTAGAAGGCCTTTCCCGCTTTAGCTCCCTCTCCGGGATTAATCTGAGCGTCCAGGGCCAGGACCTAAACCCCATCCTGAGCACGAGCCTCACCCTGACCCTGTACATGCTGGCCAGGGACCTAGAGACGGGCGCGCCCTCGGGCCAGCCAACCCAAGGAGGTGAGCGGTGAAGGAAACCCTCGCGCGCCTCGCCCAGGCGTGGCAAAACCTGCCCCAGTCCACCAAACTTCTCTTGGCGGGTTTGCTCCTGGTGCTGGCCATCAGCTTGTGGTACGTGGGCTTCTACCTGCCCGCCCAGGCGCCGGTGGCGGCGGAAACGCCCCAAGCCCCCGCTGAGGAAACGCCGAAGGCCCTCGAGGCCCCTCCCATCCCTCCTTTGGCCGAATCCGCCCCCAGCCAACCCTCCCCGCCCACCCCTTCCCCAGCGCCCACCGCCCCCCAAGCCTCCATCAAAGCCGAGACCACCCCTCTCCCCCTGCCCCAAGCCAAACAGGAAGCCCCACCCCCTAACCCCTTCGTACCCCTGGTGGTGGAGGTTCCGGCCACGGCGGCCCCGCCCCTCTCCTCGCCCACCCCCACCCCAGCCATCCGGCCCCAGCCGGTGCCCACGGGCGCCCCGGTGCGCGTGAGCCAGGGCACCCCTTTGCCCACGCCCCAGGTGGCCACCGCCCCAAGGCCCCTGCCCGGGACCTCCGGGGCCCTTCCCGCCCCCAAGGTGCTCACCCCCACCCCCAAGGCCCAGGTAGCCCAAGCCCCGGTGGAGGCCAGCGTGGCCCCGGCCCCACCCACCGCCCTCGTGGAAGCGCCTTTATCCCAAGCTTCCCAGGAGGCTCCGCCCACGCCGGGCCAAGCCCCGGAGGGCCCCGCCAAGACCCCCCTCGAGGCCCTGGTGGAGGAAAAGGGGCTTAAGCTATCCGGTACCCTTTTGGGCCCGGTAAGCGTGGCCATCCTGGAGAGCAAGGAGGGCTACCTGGTCCTGCCTGTGGGTAGCCCCATCCCCGGGACCGAGGCGGTGGTGCGCCGTATAGAAGGCGAGCGCATCACCTTAGCCCTGAAAGAGGAAACGTTAGAACTGGCAGTTTCGCAAGCGCAAGCGGGAGGTGGTCAGTGAGAAGAACCCTTATGAAGCCCTTGGTTTGGGTCTTGATTTGGGCCTTGGGAAGCTTGAGCCTTTTTGCCCTGGCGGGGAGCCTTCCGGACGAGCCCCGCTTCGCCGCCAGGGTGGACCTAAAGGTTTCGGAGAGCCAGGTGCGGGCCGGGGCCACCTTGCCCCTGGACGTGGTCCTGGAAGCCCTGGCCAAAAGCGTGGGCCTTCAGCCCCTCATCTACCGGGCCTACGACGCCTCCGGGGACCCGGCCAAGGCCCAGCCCCCCTTGCCCAACGTGAAACTGGACTTCCAGGGCAAACCCTTCCGGGAGGTGTGGGACCTCCTCTTCGCCACCTACGGGGCCCAGTTCAACCTGGACTACCTCTTCCTGCCCCCGGACGTGGTGGTGGTGGCCCCCACCCAGGTGATCACCGCCTTGGTGGACGCCCCAAGCCGCGCCGGGGCGGCGGAGCGCAGGCCTTATGTGGTGGGGATTCCCGAGGCTGCCTATCGCCAAGCCATCCAAAGCCAGGGGGGACAAGTCCAGGTGGTGTCCAATGTGGAATCCGCCAAAGCCTGGGTCCAAAACGACCTCCTTCCCTTCCTCTCCCGGGAGGCCGCCGGGCTCAACGTGAACTGGATCGTGGTGGAGGAGGCCGGGCGTCTCAAGGCCATCCTCTCCGTCCTGGCCACCCCCGAGCAACACGCCCGCTTCTCCGATATCCTCCAACGGGCGGGGATTGACTTCCGGCCCCTTCCCGCCCTGGCCCAGCCCAAGCCCCGCCTGGAGCGGGCCTACGCCCTAACCCACACTACCTTCCCCGAGCTCCTCGCCTTCCTCCAGGCCCAGGTGCCCGGGGCCCAGATCAGCGTGGTGCCCACGGACCCCAAAAAGGCCCTTGTCCTGGCCACGGAGGAGGACCACGCCCGCCTGGCCGAGCTCCTCAAGGCCGCCGATGTCCCCAAACCCCCGGCCAAGGTGCGCCGGGTCTACGCCCTACAAAACCTCACCTTCCTCGAGGCCCAGGAGCGCCTAAAGCCCCTTCTGGAAAAGGAACTTCCCACGGCCCGCCTGGAAAGCATCCCCAGCAACCCCAAAGCCCTACTCCTGGAGGCCAGTGAGGCCGACCAGGCCCTCTTCGCCGAGCTCCTAAAGGCGGTGGACGTGCCCCCGCAGGCCCCCGCCCCCACCCAGGAGGCCACGCAAAGGCGCCTTTACCCCTTGCGCTTCGCCGACGCCGAGAAGGTGGCCCCCTTCCTGGCCCGGGAGGTGCCAGGCATCGTGGTGCAGACCGTGCCGGGGCAACCCGTCCTCTCCGTGCGGGGCACGGAGAGGCAACTGGCCGAGGTGGAAACCCTCCTCGCCCAGATTGACCGGGCCCCCGAGCAGGGCCCTCCCCTCTTCCAACGGGCTTACCAGCTCTCCAACGCCAAGGCCAGCGAGCTCGCCAAGGTCCTCCAAGAGGCCCTCCAGGCCCAAAGCCAGGCCCAGGGCCAGGGGCAGGGGCAAACCCCCACCCGGCGCCCGGCCACGGTGGTGGCGGACGAGCGCACCAACACCCTCATCGTCACCGGGACCCAGGAGGATCTGGCCCTAGTGGAGGGGCTCATCCCCCGGCTGGACCAGTCGGTGCCCCAGGTGAACCTGAGGGTGCGCATCCAAGAGGTGCAGTCCAACCTGAGCCGTAGCCTGGGAATCCGATGGAACACCATCTCCGGCGGCAACGTGGTAGCGAGCATCCTGAGCTCTGGCCTGTCGTTGATCTTTGACAGCACCCGCAGCCTCGCCAGCCTGAACATCATAGCGACCCTAGATGCTCTACAAAAACAAGGCCTGTCCCGTGCCCTCAGGGATGTAAACCAGCTCGTGTTGAACAACCAAACGGCACGGTTGCAATCGGGCGAAACCTTCTTCATCCGCCGTGTGGTGAACGATCGGGAGGAACGGGTTCCCTTTGACATCGGCATCATCGTGGAGGCCACTCCCCAGATCACCGCCGACGGGCAGATTCTCCTGAACATCAAGGCCGAGGTTTCCGGCAACGTCCAGCGCAACCCCGTGAACGGGGATGTGGACCGGTTTACCAAGCAGGTGGTGACCACCACCCTGCGGGTGCGGGACGGGCAGACCGTGGTCCTAGGGGGGCTTACCTCCCAGGAAACCAACCAGACGCAACAGGGTGTGCCCTTCCTCATGGATATTCCCCTTATCGGCGAACTCTTCAAACAGCGTAGCCAGGACACCACGGAGAAGGAACTCCTGGTGGTCATAACCGCCAATATCGTAAGGGAGACCGCCAACCGTCCCTAAAACCGCCAAGGCCCGGGTGGGGCCCTAAGGCCCCACCCCTTTACAATGACCCCATGAGGTTTCTCACAGCAGGCGAGTCCCACGGCCCCGAGCTTCTGGCCATCATTGAGGGGCTTCCCGCCGGGCTTCCCCTCACGGAAGAGGACATCAACCCTTGGCTTGCCAAGCGGCAACAGGGCTACGGCCGGGGGCGGCGGATGGTCATTGAAACGGACCGCGTGGAGTTCCGGGCCGGGGTACGGGCCGGGCGCACCACCGGGGCCCCGGTGGCCCTGGCCATCCGGAACGCCGACCACCGCAACTGGCTGGAGATCATGGACCCAGCCCCCGGAAACGAGCCCCGCAAAAAGGCCCTTACCGCCGCCCGCCCCGGCCACGCCGACCTGGCGGGGGGCATCAAGTACGGCCACAAAGACCTGCGGGACGTCCTGGAAAGGGCGAGCGCCCGGGAGACCGCCATGCGGGTGGCGGTGGGGGCGGTGGCCTTAAAGCTCCTTTCCCTTTTGGGGGTGGAAGGGGTGGGCTACGTGCCCGGGATGGCCGGGGTGTGGAGCCAGGTTCCCTTCGTCTGGGAACTCGTCCCCCGCATAGAGGAAAGCCCCGTGCGCATGACCGACCCCGAGGCGGAGGCCGAGGTGATCCGCCGCATTGACCAGGCCAAGGCGGAAGGGGACACCCTGGGCGGGGTCATTGAGGCCCGCTTCCGCGGCCTGGTGCCCGGGCTCGGAAGCCACGTGCACTGGGACCGGAAGCTGGATGGCCGCCTGGCCCAGATGGCCCTCTCCATCCCGGCGGTCAAGGGGGTGGAGATCGGCCCCGCCTTTGAGAACGCCATGAAGCGGGGCTCGGAGGTGCACGACGCCATCTACTGGAGCCCAGAACGGGGCTTCTATCGCACCACCAACCGGGCCGGGGGCCTGGAGGGGGGCATGACCACGGGGGAAGAGCTGGTCATCCGGGCGGCCCTTAAGCCCATCGCCACCCTCATGCGCCCCCTTCCCACGGTGGACGTGGTGACCCACGAGCCCAAAGACGCCGCCCGCGAGCGCTCGGACACCACGGCTGTCCCCGCCGCCAGCGTCATCCTCTGCGCCCTCTCCGCCATCGTCTTGGCCCAGGCCTACCTGGAGAAGTTTGGCGGGGATACACTGGAGGAAATCCAGGAACGAGTGGCCCGCTACCGGGAACGGGTCCTCCGCTACTAGCGGGTAGGATAGGCCCATGGCCCGCCTCGAGGTCCCCCGCCCCGCCACCTTTATCAGCCTCACCGGCTTCATGGGGGTGGGGAAAAGCCGCATCGGGCGGGAGCTGGCCCGGGCCCTGATGCTCCACTTCATAGACCTGGACCGCTACATTGAAAGGCACACGGGGCTTTCCATCCCCGACATCTTCCGCCACCTAGGGGAGGAAGCCTTTCGCCGGATGGAGAAGGAGGCGGTGCGGGAGCTGGTGGCGAAGGACTTCCTGATCCTTTCCCTGGGCGGGGGCACCTTCGTGGACCCGGAAAACCGAAGCCTCCTCCTCGCCCGGGGCCCAGTGGTGGCCCTTTGGGCAAGCCCGGAAACCATCCTGGAGCGGGCCACCAGGAAGCCGGGGGAAAGGCCCCTCCTCCAGGTGGAAAACCCCCTGGAGCGCATCCGCACCCTCCTGCAGGCCCGCGCCCCCCTTTACCAAGAGGCCCACGTGCACGTGTCCACCGACCACCGCAAGGTGGAGGAGGTGGTGGAGGAAATCGTGGAGAAACTTTGGGCGTATGCAAAGGCTAAGCGTCCGTAGTCCCGTGCCCTACCCCATCCTCATCGGGGAGGGCGTCTTGGCCGAGGTGGAGCTGGAAGGCCCCCGGGCCCTCCTCTACGACCGCCAGGTGGAGGCCTTCGCCCTGGAGGTGGCGAAGGCCCTCGGGGTGGAGCACCGCCTGGGCCTGGAGGGCGGGGAAGGGGCGAAGACCTTAGGGGTCTATGGCCAAGCCCTCTCCTTCCTGGCGGAAAGGGGGCTTCCCCGGAACACCACCCTCTTGGTGGTGGGTGGGGGCACCCTCACGGACCTCGGGGGGTTCGTGGCCGCCACGTACCTGAGGGGGATCCGCTACCTGGCCTTCCCCACCACCACCTTGGCCGTGGTGGACGCCAGCGTGGGGGGCAAGACGGGGCTTAACCTCCCTGAGGGCAAGAACCTGGTGGGGGCCTTCCACTTCCCCCAAGGGGTCTACGCCGAGCTGAGGGCGCTCAGGACCCTACCCCCTTCCACCTTCAAGGAGGGGCTGGTGGAGGCCTTTAAGCACGGGATCATCGCGGGGGACGAGGCGCTCCTGGAGGTGGAGGACCTCGCCCCGGAAAACCCCCGCCTCGAGGCCTACCTGGCCCGCGCGGTGGCGGTGAAGGTGGCCATCACGGAGAAAGACCCCCTGGAGAAGGGGGAAAGGCGGCTTCTAAACCTGGGGCACACCCTGGGGCACGCCCTCGAGGCCTACACCCGCCACGCCCTGCCCCACGGGGCAGCGGTGGCCTACGGCCTTCTCTTCGCCGCCCACCTGGGCCGGTCCCTGGGGGGCGAGGACCTAACCCCCTTGGGCCTCCGCCTCCTCCGTTGGCTTTCCCCCCCTCCCCTTCCCCCCATCCCCCTGGAGGCCCTCCTCCCCTACCTGGGGCGGGACAAGAAAAAGCTTTCGGAAAGCCTCCACTGGGTGGTACCCCTGGCCTTGGGCAAGCTAAGGGTGCGCCCCATACCGGAAACCGTGGTCCGGGAAGCCTATGCGGCCTGGCAGGAAACGCTAACGGCGCACGGGTTCTTAAAGCCCTAGCCCCACGGGGCGCAACACCCCCCCCTTGGCCTTGCCAAAGTCCAAGGGGAACTCCCCCACCTCCGTCCGCAGGACCACCAGGGCCAAAGCGCAGTCCTCCCCCTCCCACGCCACCCCTTCCCCCGTGGCGAAGGCAAGGGCCCTGGGGTCCTCCGGGGCCAGGGCGAGGCGAGGAAGCCTGGGCCAAGGCAGGGTGGCCCCGAAGGCCAGGGCCAGGGCCTTGGCGGGGCGGAAGCGCCCTTTTTGCGCAAGGCCCAGGTAGAGCCCTGGGGCCGGGGCCTTAAGGCCCGCCAGGGAAGGAAGCCCCTCCGGGAGGAGGTAAAGGTGCCCGGCCCGCTCCAGGATGGGGCCTTCTAGGGACAGCCCCGCCTCTTCCGAAAAAGCGGCGAGCACCCGCCTGGCCTCTTGGGAAAGGGGAGGAACCCGCTCCAGCCTGGGGGTGGCCCAGGCCCCCTCCACCCGGCGGAAGCGGGCGAGGAAGTGGCCTTCGCCCTGAAGGCGGTGGGGCCAGAGCCGGGCGGTCTTGGCGAGCTCAGGGCCACCATCCCCCCACGCCGGCACCCCGGGGGAGAAGAGGGGGTGGAAGCGGGCATCCTCCAGAAGGAAGCCCGGGTGCTCCTTCAGGAAGTGGGCCACCACCCCCTCGTTCTCCTCGGGGGCGAAGGTGCAGGTGGAGTAGACCAAAACCCCTCCCGGCCCCACCAGCCGGGCGGCCTGGGCGAGAAGGGCCTTCTGCACCTCGCTCGCCCGCTTGGGGGCCGAGGGCCCCCAGTGGCGGATGGCCTCGGCGTCCTTGCGGAACATGCCCTCCCCCGAGCAGGGGGCGTCCAGGAGCACCCGGTGAAAGTAGGCACCGAAGGCTTCCGCCAGCGCCCGCGGGGGCGCCTGGACCACCCCCAGGCGGGCCCCCCAGCGCTCCACGTTCTCCAGAAGCCCCCGCACCCGCTTTCCGTCCACCTCGTTGGCGAGGAGGAGCCCTTCTCCCCGCATCCTCGCCGCCAGGTGCGTGGTCTTCCCCCCGGGGGCCGCCGCCAGGTCCAAAACCCTCTCCCCCGGCTTCGGGTCCAAAAGCACCCCCACCGCCTGGGCGCTCGGCTCCTGGATGTAGTAAAGGCCGGCGTAGAAGAAGGGGTGGGGGCCAGGCCGGGCCTCCTCGGGGTAGTAGAAGCCCTCGGGGCACCAGGGGATGGGCCTAAGGGGCCAGGGGGAGATCCTCAGGAAATCCTCGGGGGAAAGCTTAAGGGTGTTCACCCGAAGCCCGTAGGTCCTCTCCCCCTGGGTGAGGGCCCGGAGGAAGGCGGGAAACTCCTCCCCCAAAAGCTCGGCCATGCGGGAGAGGAACGCCTTCGGCAACACCCGTGTACCCTAGCATGGATAAGCCCCTCCCCTCAAGGCCGTAGACTGGTCCCGTGATCCGGGCCGTGGGCGCCGATCTCGTAGAGATTGCCCGGGTGCGGAGGCTCCTTGACCGCCACGGGGAAAGGGCCTTAAAGCGGCTTTTCGCCGAGGAGGAGGTCGCCTACGCCCTCACCCACCAAGACCCCGCCCCAAGCCTCGCCGCCCGCCTGGCCGCCAAGGAGGCCTTTCAGAAGTGTTGGCCCAGGCCCCTTTCCTGGCGGGAGGTTTGGGTGGGGCTAGAGGGGAAGCGGCCCGTGCTCCGGTTTGCCCCGGGCCTCGAGGCCGAACTCCAAAGGGAAGGCCTCCGCGCCCACCTCACCCTAAGCCACGAGCGGGGCATGGCCTTGGCGGTGGTGGTCCTAGAGGTCAAGGCACCAAGCGCAGAATGAGGACGTAGCGGTACATCTCTCCTCGCCCAGCCGCCAAGGCTCCCTGGACCATATTCCATAAAGCCACTACCACGAGCCCCAGGCCCAGCGGCACTGCCAGGATCAAGCCAACCACCGTAATGGCTAGCAGAAACAAGGCAAGACCATACAGGGTATAGCTAATCTGGCCGTTTAAAGCCTCCTTGGCATGAGCCCGCACAAAGGGGGTATTAGGCCCCCAAAGGAGGATGGCCAAGGGCACCAGGATCTGGCCAATGAGAACGAAATAGCCCACCAAAGGCGCCAAGTGCGCCACCGCCGCCCAAGTCCGCTCCGTATCCGCAATAGGGTTGGGTTGTTCCATACGCCCATTCTAAGGGCGATGTGGTAGAAGGCAAGTCCCGGTTATTCCACCTCTTCCCGGATACGGATGGGCCCCTGTTTCTCCGGCCTCAGGCCCACCTTGTCCTGGTAAAAGGCGCGGATCTCGGCGAAGTCCCGCTTGAGGTCCCCCGTGGGGTAAAGGTAGCCCCCAATCCCCACCTCCTTCCGGCGGAAATCGGCATACCCCAGGGCAATGGGCACCCCCGCCTTTAGGGCCATGTAGTAGAAGCCGGTGCGCCAGTAGGGGGCCTTCCCCCGGGTGCCCTCAGGGGTGATGAGGATAGCCAGGTTTTCCCGCTTTAGGACCTCCGCCACCTGGTCCACCAGGTTGCTCCGCCTAGAGCGGTCCACGGGTATCCCCCCCAGGGAACGCAAGAGCCACCCCAAGGGGGGCCGGAAAAGCTCCTTCTTGCCGAGCCACCGGGCCCGAATCCCCAAGGCCCAAAGGGCCAGGATTCCGATGAAGAAATCCCAGTTGGAGGTGTGGGGTGCCCCGATGAGCACGTAGCTCCCCCCTGGGGGCGGGGGCATGTGGTAACGCCACCCAAGAAGCCCAAGTACCCAACCCGCTAACCTTCGCATCTCAAAGAGTATACCCCCTGTGGTAAACTGGAAGAAGGCGGGGTGGGGGCTTCCCACCCCTCTTTCGTGGGGTAAAGATGCACAAAGTCGTCATCGTAGGCCGGCCCAACGTGGGCAAATCCAGCCTTTTCAACCGCCTCCTGGGCAGGCGGAGTGCGGTGGTGGCCGATGTGCCCGGGGTCACCCGCGACCTCAAAGAAGGCGTGGTGGAAACGGAAAAGGGGCGCTTTCTCCTGGTGGACACCGGGGGGCTATGGTCGGGCGACCGCTGGGAGAAGAAGATTCAGGAAAAGGTGGATCGGGCCCTAGAAGACGCCGAGGTGGTCCTCTTCGCCGTGGACGGCCGCGCCGAGCTCACCCCGGCGGACTACGAGGTGGCGGAGTACCTGCGCAAAAAGGGCAGGCCCGTGATCCTGGTGGCCACCAAGGTGGACGACCCCAAGCACGAGGCCTACCTGGGCCCCCTTTACGCCCTCGGCTTCGGCGACCCCATCCCCACCTCCAGCGAGCACGCCCGGGGCCTGGACGACCTCCTGGAGGCCATTTGGCAGAAACTCCCGGTTAAGCAGATTGACACCGAGCCCGAGGTGGCGGCCATCCGCTTGGCCATCGTGGGCCGCCCCAACGCCGGCAAGAGCAGCCTCCTCAACGCCATCCTGGGCGAGGAGCGGGTCATCGTCTCCGAGGAGCCCGGCACCACCCGGGACGCCATAGACGTGGAGTTCTTCTTTGGCGGCAACCGCTTTATCCTGGTGGACACCGCCGGCATCCGTAAGCGCCCGGAAAGCCTGGTGGAAGAACTGGCCATCAAGCGGAGCCTAAGGGCCATTGAGGAGGCGGACGTGGTCCTCCTGGTGATTGACCCCTTCCAGGTGGGGGACCGGGAGCTGAAGCTCGCCAACCACGCCATGGAAAAGGGTAAGCCCACCCTCCTGGTCATCACCAAGTGGGACCTGGTGACCAAGGAGGAGGCCCCCAAGGTGCGCCGGGAACTCAGGGAGAAGCTCGCCCACCTGGAGCACCTGCCCCGGGTGTTCACCTCGGCCTTCACCCGGCAAAACCTGGACAAGATCTTCCGCGAGGCGGTGCGCCTTCACGAGCTCAACCACACCCGCATCCCCACGGCGGAGCTCAACCGTTTCGTGGGCGTCTGGACCACCAAGGTGCAGATGCCCAACTTCAAAGGCAAACCCCTCAAGATCCTCTACGCCACCCAGCCGGAAGTGGCCCCACCCACCTTCGTCTTCTTCGTCAACCACCCCGAGTTCGTCACCCGCGCCTTTGAGAATTACCTAAAGAACCGGATCGGCGAGGACCTGGGGCTTAAGGAAATCCCTTTCCGCCTCATCTTCCGCGGCCGGCGTGGGGAAGAATAAAAACCCGGTGGGCGGCCTAGAGAAAAATCCCAAAGGCAAGGCCGCACCCACGCCACCCTTGTGGCCCCGTGCTCTGCGGTAAAATCCCCCCGTGCCCCCGCTTGCCTTCGCCCTGGAAACCCACCCCGGCCGCAAGCGGCCCAAGAACGAGGACGCCATAGGCCACGCCCTCACCCCCTGGGGGGGTGTGTTCGTGGTGGCGGACGGCATGGGCGGGCACCGCACGGGGGAGGTGGCGGCGAGGCTGGCGGTGGAGAGCATCCTGGAGTACCTAAAGGACAAGGAGCCTTCCCCCAAGGCCCTCCTCGAGGCCTTTGAACGGGCGAACGAGCGCATCTTCCGGGAAGCCCAACGCCCCGAGAACCGGGGCATGGGCACCACCGCCACCTCCTTGGTCCTGGACCTCCCCTACGCCCTCATCGCCCACGTGGGGGACTCCCGGGCCTACCTCCTGCGCCAAGGCGAGCTTACCCTCCTCACGGAGGACCACTCCTGGGTGGCGGAAAGGGTGCGCCAGGGCCTCCTCACCCCCGAGGAGGCCCGCACGCACCGCTGGCGCAACGTGATTACCAACGCCCTGGGCTCCTTCCCCCAGGCCCGGGTGGACCTCCTGGGGCTCAAGCTGGAACCCGGGGATGTCTTTCTCCTTTGCACCGATGGGCTTTCTGGGGTGTTGGACGAGCGCACCCTGCAAGAGGTCCTTAAAACCTTCCCCCCCGAGGAGGCGGCCAAGCGCCTGGTGGCCCTGGCCAACGAGTGGGGCGGGCCCGACAACGTGAGCGCCATCGTGGTGCGGGTGCCGGAGGGGCTTCCGCCAGGCAACCGGCCCTACGCCCTTCCCCTCGAGGCCGCCCGGGGGGCCCCGGTGCGCCTGAAGCTAGGGGAGGAACCCGACGAGCTCCCCACCCAGGTCCTGGAACCGGAAAGGCGCCCCCGCATCGGCTGGCGGGACGTCCTCCTCATCGCCCTTTGGATCCTGGTGGTGGGCTACATCCTCCTGGGCTACTTCAAAGGGCCCTAAACCTGCTAGACTCCTAGGGGTATGGAGCGCACCTTTGTCATGGTCAAACCCGACGGCTTCCGGCGCGGCCTGGTGGGGGAGATCCTCGCCCGGTTTGAGCGCAAGGGCTTCCGCATCGTGGGGCTTAAGGCCCTGCGCATCTCAAAGGAGCTCGCCGAAAGGCACTACGCCGAGCACCGGGAAAAACCCTTCTTTCCCAACTTGGTGAGCTTCATCACCTCAGGACCGGTGGTGGCCATGGTCCTGGAGGGGCCCAACGCCATCGCCGAGGTGCGCAAGATGATGGGGGCCACCCACCCCAAAGACGCCCTCCCCGGCACCATCCGGGGGGACTACGCCACCACCATTGACGAGAACGTGATCCACGGCTCGGCCACCCCGGAGGACGCCGAGCGGGAGATCGCCCTCTTCTTCCGCCCCGAGGAGCTCCTCTAGCCCTCCCCACCCTCCGGCACCTGGGGGAGGCCTGGCGCCCTAAGCCTCTCCCAGGGAAAATCGTCCAAGGGGTAGAAGCGGTCCGCCTGCTGGGCCAAGCGGTGGGAGGAAAGGGCGTGGAAGGTGGTGTTCTCCACCTGCTTGCCCATGTCCTGCACCACCCGCACCACCTCGGCGAAGTCCCCGTCCCCGGAAACCAAAACCGCCACATCGTAAGCGTCGGCGTAGGCCAGGCGCAGGATGTCAATGGCGATCTGGATGTCCACCCCCTTCTCCACGAAGCCATCCGCCCGGCGTTCCAGCCGCCCCAGGCGCACGGCCACGTAGGGCACCCGCTTCAGGTAGTTGAGGAAGCTCTGGTGGGCCTTGGCCGCCGGGTCCTCTGGGGGAAGGGGGGCGTTGTAGTAGTAGGCGCGAAGAAGCCGTCTCCCGGCGGTGAGGAGGGTGATGAACTCCACAAAGTTCAGCCGATAGTCCGAACCCAGGTGCTGCACCAACCCCTTGTAGAGGTTGGAGCCGTCAATAAATATGGCCACCCGTTCCATATCCGGCCCGCCCCTTTCCGGGCACCTTCAGTTTAGCCTGGGGGCGTGAGAAAATTTATAGCCCACCGCTCCATGAGCGGTGGGGGAGGCATACCAGCTTCGGCTTAGCCCTTTCGGGCGGGGCCATCCTATCACAGACCTCCCATGAGCGCAAGATGAGGGGCAAAAATGCTCTCTAGGAGCGCGTTTTCTCCACCTCGGCGTACACGTCGCGGAAGACGCCCGGGATGGGGGCGTGGGGCTTGTGCACCCGCACCCTTACCCCCTCGAGGCGGGGAAAGGCCGCCAAAAGGGCTTCCGCCAGGTGGTCCGCCAGGGCCTCAATGAGGTAGAAGCGGCGGTGGCGCACCACCTCCTCCACCAGGGCATAGACGGCGGCGTAGTCCACGGTCTCCTCCAGCCGGTCCCCCTTGTCCTCAAAGGCCACGGAAAGCCAGAGGTCCACCACAAACCGGGCCCCAAGCCGCCCCTCCTCGGGCATGACGCCGTGGCGGCCATAAAACTCTAGCCCCAAAAGCGCAATGGTCCCCACGCCTCACCCCCAAAGGGCATGCCATACGGCAAGGGCCTCCCGGTGGGCGGCCACGTCGTGCACCCGGAGGATCCTCGCCCCCTTGAGGGCAGCGAAGAGGTGGGCGGCCACGGAGCCGGCCACGCGCCTTTCCGGCACCTCCACCCCCGTGAGTTCCCCGATGGTGCGCTTGCGGGATAGCCCCACCAGCACCGGGTGCCCTAGGGCCACGATCTCCTCCAGGCGCTTTAGGAGGACGAGGTTGTGCTCTAGGAGCTTCCCGAAGCCAAACCCCGGGTCCAGGACCACCTGGGGTACCCCGGCCCCAAGGGCTTTTTCCGCCTGGGCCTTGAGGAAGTCCCGCACCTCCTTCACCACGTCCCCGTAGCGGGCATAGGCCATCATGGCCTTGGGATCGGGCACGGGCATGTGCATGATGACGGCGGGCACCCCAAACCGGGCGGCCAGGGCCACCATGCGCTCGTCCCGAAGGCCCGTCACATCGTTCAGGAGGTGGGCGCCAAGCCTTAGGGCCTCCTCCGCCACCTCGGGCTTGCGGGTGTCCACGCTCACCGGCACCCCCAAGGGCAAGACCGCTTCCAGCACCGGCAGAAGCCTCCTTTTCTCCTCCTCCACGGGCACGGGGTCCGCCCCCGGCCGGGTGGACTCGGCCCCCAGGTCCAAAATGTCCGCCCCCTCGGCCACCATCGCCTCGGCCCGTTTTAGGGCCTTTTCCGGGTCCAGGTAGCGCCCCCCATCGGAAAAGGAGTCAGGGGTCAGGTTGAGGATGCCCATGAGGAGGGGGCGGTCCAGGGAAAGGGCGCGGTCCCGAAGCCAAAGCACGCTTGGATTATAGTGAACGGGAGGTGAACACATGCGGCTCCTGGCAGCGGTGGACCTGGGAGAGGCCCTCGAGGCCCTGGTGGCCACGGCCCGCCACCTGGAAAAGGGGCTTGGGGTGGAAGCCGAGCTTTTGCACGTGGTGCCCACCCCTTACTTTGACGCCCTGGGCCAGCGCTTTCCCGAGCTAAGGGAGGCTTTCGCGGCTACGCTGGCCCAGGTGGAGGCCAGGGTGCGGGAGGCCCTCTCGGCCACGGGGATAAGGGCCAAGGTCCTCCGGGGCTTTCCCGCCCAGGTGGTGGCGGCGGAGGCGCAGAAAAGCCGCTTGGTCCTCCTGGGGCAACGGGGTACGGGGAGCCTCGAGGCCCTGGCCCGGGGCGGCCTGGCCCGCTACCTCCTCCACCGGGGGGAGGTGCCCGTCCTCCTTTTGCCCAAGGCCTTGAGCGAAATCCGGCGCATCGCCGTGGGCCTGGACGAAAGCCCAGCAGCCCTCGCCGCCTTCCGGGTCGCCGAGGCCTGGGGCAAGGCCTTGGGGGCCGAGGTCTTCGCCCTCCACCTGGTGAGCGGCAAGGGGGGGTGTTGCTTCCCCACCTACCTGGACCCGGAAAGGCTTTCCCTAGGGGAGGTGCTAGAGCGGGCCAAGGCCTTTTTGGAAGACCTCCTCAAGGCCTCGGGGGTGGTGGAGGTCTCCCCCGGGGAGGACGAACTGGACCTGGTACGCCTGGCCCAGGCCCGGCAAGCCGACCTCCTGGTTCTGGGCTCCAAGGCCAAAAGCACCTGGCGGCACCGCCTTGGGCGCATGGTGGAGGCGCTCGCTAGCCAAAGCCCCTTGCCCCTTCTGGTGGTACCCGAGGCCACGGTCTGGTAAGGTAAAGCCCATGCGCCACGGGCCAGGGTGGTTCCTCCGCCTCTCCGCTTACTGGTTCGCCACCAGCTTCAAGTGGTTCCTGGTTCTCCTGGTCCTCCTACCCGCCAAGGTGGCGGAGCTTTCCCCTCCCGAGGAGAAGGCGAGCCGCCTGGGCTTCCTCTTCGCCTTGGGGGCGGTGATGGCCATCCTGGGCCCACCCCTCATGGGCTACCTCTCGGACCGCCTGGGGAAAAGGCGGCCCTTTCTCCTTTGGGGAAGCCTCCTCACCGCCTTCGCCCTGGTGCTCCTCGCCCACGCCCCTAGCTACGGGGTGCTCCTCCTCTCCTACCTCCTGCTCCAGGTGGCGGACGATCTGGCCACGGGGCCCTACTCCGCCCTCATCCCCGACCTGGTGGCCAAAGGGGAGCGGGGCCAGGCCTCGGGCTACATGGGGGCGCTCCAGGTCTTGGGCCAGGTCCTGGGGGGTGCCGTGGGCTTCCTCTTGCCCCTGGCGCCCCAGGCCTATGCGGCCGCCCTCCTCAACCTCTTGGGCGCAGGCTTGAGCCTTCCCTTGGTCCCCGAGGCCCTGCCCCACCGCTCCCGGCGCCCCTTCCTCGAGGCCATGGCCGCCCCGTGGCGGGACCGGGACTTCCTCCTCGTCTACCTCACCCGCTTCCTGGTGATGCTGGGCTTCTACCTGGCCCAGACCTACCTCCAGTACTACTTGGCCGACGCGGTGCGGACCTTCCAGGCCCTGGGCCGCACCCTCACGGAAGAACCCTTCCAGGCGGTGGCCCTTCTGGGCCTCCTCATCTCCGTGGGGGCGGGGCTTGCCAGCGTGCCCGCCGGCCGGGCCTCGGACCGGCTTGGCCGGAAGCGCCTCATCTACCTTTCCGGGGCGGGGCTTGGGCTTCTGATGCCCTTTATCCTTCTCTTTCCCCGCTACGACCTACTCCTCGCCCTTTCCCTCCTCTTTGGGCTTTTCTACGGGATCTACCTGGCGGTGGACTGGGCCTTGGTGACGGATGTCCTCCAAGACCCCAAGGCCCACGCCACGGACATGGGCCTCTGGCAGACCTCCATCGTGGTGCCCCAGGTCCTGGCTGGGGCCTTTGGCCGGCCCTTGGACCTCCTGAACACCCGGGAAGAGGGCCTTGGCTACCTGGTCCTTTTCCTGCTGGCCGGGGGCTTCTTCCTCCTCGGGGCCTTCTTGGTGGCCCCCATCCGCCGGGCCCGGTAGGAGGGAGTTGCCTTCAGGACGCATTGACACCCCTTCCCTTCCCGGGTAGGATGGGGCCGGTTTTCTTGGGGGGTAAGAATATGCGCTTTCTCTTGGGTTTATCCCGCGCCATAGACGCCCTTACGGCAGGGGTGGGGCGGCTCGTGGTCTGGCTCGTCCTCCTGGTGGCCCTCCTCTCCGCCGGCAACGCCATCCTGCGCTACGGCTTCAACTACAGCTCCAACGCCTACCTCGAGGCCCAGTGGTACATGTTCAGCCTCATCTTCCTCCTGGGGGGAGCCTACGCCCTCAAGCACAACGCCCACGTGCGGATAGACCTCCTCTTTGGCCGCTTTAGCCGGCGCACCCAGGCCTGGATTGACGTGGTGGGGACGGTGCTCTTCCTCCTGCCCATGGCCCTTGGGGTGCTCTACCTGGCCTGGCCCTGGGCCATGAACTCCCTGGCCATCCGGGAAATGTCCCCCGACGTGGGGGGGTTGCCCCGCTGGCCCATCAAGCTGGCGGTGGTGCTCGGTTTCGCCCTTCTGCTCCTCCAGGGCGTTTCGGAGCTCATCAAGCGCATCGCCTTTCTTACCGGCCACCGCCCCACCCCTTGGGACGAGGTGGAGAAGGAGGTGCTGGAATGAGCCTAGAAACCCTTATGCCCCCTCTGATGTTCCTTGCCCTCGTGGTTTTCCTCCTCTCCGGCTACCCCGTGGCCTTCTCCTTGGGGGCGGTGGGCATCGTTTTCGGCTTTTTGGGCATCGCCCTGGACCTCTTCCCAGCGCCCTTGCTGCGGGCCATGCCCGACCGCATCTTCGGCATCATGTCCAACCAGCTCCTCCTGGCCATCCCCTTCTTCACCTTCATGGGGATTATCCTGGAAAGAAGCGGGCTGGCGGAGGACCTTTTGGACACCATGGGCAAGCTCTTTGGGCCCCTAAGGGGTGGGCTTGCCCTGAGCGTGGTCTTCGTGGGTGCCATCCTGGCCGCCACCACGGGGGTGGTGGCGGCCAGCGTCATGGCCATGGGCCTCATCTCCCTACCCGTGATGCTCAAGTACGGCTATAACCCCCGCCTGGCCAGCGGGGTCATCCTGGGCTCCGCCACCCTGGCCCAGATCATCCCCCGAGCGTGGTCCTCATCGTCCTGGCGGACCAGCTGGGGGTGAGCGTGGGGGATATGTACCGGGCGGCCCTCATCCCCGCCGGGCTCACCGTGGGGCTTTACTTCCTCTACGTCGTCTACGTGGCCCTCTTCCGGCCCCGGTGGGCCCCCGCCCTGCCCCCCGAAGCCCGTCCCGATGCCGGCAAGGAAGGACAGGCGGCCTTCGCCCTCCTCTCCTACCTCTTGGTGGGGGTGGGGGCCTGGCGGGTAGGGGAGTTTTTGCACCTTCCCGGGTGGCTGGAGGGCTTGGAGATTCTCCTGGGCCTAGGGCTTTGGACCCTTTTCCTCCTCCCCTGGATCCGGAAAAACCCCCTCCTCCGCAGGGCCCTCCTTTCCATGGTACCCCCCTTGGTCCTCATCTTCCTGGTCCTGGGCACGGTGCTCATCGGCCTGGCCACCCCCACGGAGGCCGGGGCCATGGGGGTGGTGGGGGCCTTGATCCTCGCCGCCCTAAACCGCAGGCTCTCCTTCCCCGTGCTCTACGGGGCCATGGAGGGCACGGCCCGCCTCACCGCCTTCGTCATCTTCATCCTGATTGGCTCCACCCTCTTCAGCCTGGTCTTCCGGGGCGTGGACGGGGACCTTTGGGTGGAGGGCTTCCTTACAGGGCTTCCGGGGGGTGAGGTGGGCTTCATCCTCTTCGTCATGGTCCTCGTCTTCCTCCTGGGCTTCTTCATTGACTTCTTTGAGATCGCCTTTATCGCCCTGCCCCTCTTGGCCATCGGCGCCGACGCCTTGGGCATAGACAAGCTCTGGTTTGGCCTACTGGTGGGGGTGAACCTCCAGACCTCCTTCCTCACCCCGCCCTTCGGCTTCGCCCTCTTCTACCTAAGGAACGTGGCCCCCAAGGAGGTCAAGACGGCGGACATCTACCTGGGGGGCATCCCCTTCATCGGGCTGCAGCTTCTGGTCCTTCTCCTCACCTACCTCCTGCGCGACCCCATCTTGGCCTTCGTACGAGGCTACTAGAGGCTACTAAAGGAAATCCCCCCGGGGCTTCCCGGGGGGAATAGGTTTTGCCTCCCTTAGGAAGCGGGGAAGGCGAACTGCTCGTAGCCGAGCTCCGCCACCCCGAACCAGCGGTACTGCTCTTCCCGGAAGGCCTTCCAGGCCGTGTAGACCTTGCGGTAGGTGGCGTCCTTGGCCGCCTCCTCCTCGTACCAGTCAAAGGCCGCCTTCTGCGCCGCTTTCATGACCTCGGCAGGCCACTTTCTGAGCCGCACCCCGGCCTTGACGAGGCGCTGCAGGGCGGGGGCGTTCACCCGGTCGTACTTGGTCATCATCCACTGGTTGGCCTCCGCCGCCGCCACCTCAAAGGCCTGTTGGTACTCCTTGGGAAGGCGCTGCCACTCCCGGAGGTTCACGTAGAAGGAAAGCATGGGCCCGGGCTCGTGCCAGCCGGGGTAGTAGTAGTAGCGGGCCACCTTGTAGAAGCCAAGCTTCTCGTCGTCGTAGGGGCCCACCCACTCGGCGGCGTCCACCACGCCCCGCTCCAGGGCCGGGTAGATGTCCCCACCCGCCAAGACCTGGGGCACCACGCCCAGGCGGCTCATCACCTGGCCCCCGGGGCCGGGGATGCGCATCTTGAGGCCCTTAAGGTCGGCCAGGGTCTTAATCTCCTTGCGGAACCAGCCCCCCATCTGCACCCCGGTGTTGCCGCCCGGGAACTGGATGATGCCGAAGTCGGCAAAGATGGGGCGGAAGAGCTCAATGCCGCCCCCATGGTACATCCAGGCGTTCTGCTGCCTGGCGGTGAGGCCGAAGGGCACCGCGGTGTCAAAGGCCAGAACCGCAGCCTTCCCCACGAAGTAGTAGCTGGCGGTGTGCCCCACCTCCACCGTGCCCTGTTGCACGGCGTCCATCACCTGAAGCCCCGGCACGATCTCCCCCGCCTGGTAGGCCCGGATCTGGAAACGCCCCCCCGTAAGCGCGGAAACGCGCTCTGCCAAGACCTCCGCCGCCCCGTAGATGGTGTCCAGGCTCTTGGGGAAGCTGGAAGCCAAGCGCCAGCGGACGCTGGGCTGGGCCTGGGCAAAGACCGGACCAAACGCCGCGCTGGCCGCTACGCCGATACCCGCCTTCTTCAAGAAATCACGCCGCTTCATTTTGACCTCCTTCGCGGTCCGGGGGGATTATACCCCACCCCCGGGCCCAAAGTGCAAGCCCCCCGCAACTTTACGCAAGCCCTTGCCCCATCGTAGGCGTTTTAGCCAGGCGAGGCCCCGCGCCCCAGGGCTCAGTAAACATAAAAATACGTTTCTGCCACCTGGTGGCGCATGGCCCTCGAGGCCTCCAGGTAAAGCCTAAGCCGGGCCTCCCAGTCGGTATAAACCCCCTCCAGGCGCACGGCGCCGGGTTCGGTATCGGTGTAGACCGCCCGCACCCGGTGGAAACCGCGAGGGAGCGTGAGGGCGTAGCGGTAAGCCCCCGGGGGCAGGACGTGGGTGCCTCGAGGAAGGTAGAAGCTATCCAGGGTATAGGTGCGGCCATCCGGGTCCACCACCACCAGGCTCACCCAGCCCGGGGAGGCCAAGGTGAGGAAAAACCGCACCTCCTCCCCCACGAAGTACGCGGCCCCCGGCCCGCGGTCCGGCTCAAAGCGCAGGATGGCTGGGGTGAAGTCCAAGCGGTAGGAAAGGGTGAGGCCCTCCAGGGTCACCGCACACCCCGAAAGGAGCCCCGCCAACACCAGGGCCAAAAGGCGCATGCCCACCTCCTCCCTTCAGCCTACGCCCTCCCCCTCGCCCTCGCCTTCAGAAAACCTTAAGGGAGCCTGGGCCACGGGGGCGAAGCGCCGCCGATGAATGGGGGAAGGCCCCAGGGCGAGAAGCGCCCTTTGGTGCTCCTCCGTGCCGTACCCCTTGTGCTGGGCGAAGCCGTAGCCGGGGTAAAGCCGGTCCAGGCCCTCCATCAGGGCATCCCGGTGCACTTTAGCCAGGATGCTGGCCGCCGCCACGGAGGGGCTATTTTGGTCCGCCTTAGGGGGGGCGAGAAGGGGAAGGGAGGTGGGAAGGGGAAGGTAGTCCGTGACCAGGGCCTCAGGGGACAGGGAGAGCGCCCCAAGCGCCCGCTCCGCCGCCAAAAGGGTGGCCTTCAGGACCCCAAGCCGGTCCACCTCTTCCACCTCCGCCACCCCCAGGGCCCAGGCCCAAGCCACCCGTTTCACCTCCGCCGCCAGGCGGGACCGCGCCTTGGGGGTGAGGAGCTTGGAGTCGCGGAAAGGGTAGCGCCCCGGGGGCAGGATCACCGCCCCCACCACGATGGGCCCCGCCCAGGCCCCCCGGCCTGCCTCGTCCAGGCCCGCCACCCGGAGGCCCCTTTGCCAGAAAACGGCCTCTATACCCTCCAAAGCACCCTCCCCATGGAGGCTACCTTAACGCGCCAAGGAGGAAAAAGGGGGTTTTGGGCCTTGCCCGCAAACCATATACTAGGTATAACATTGAAACATGCCAAAGAAACTGGGTTTGCTGGTACTCCTCGGAGTATCCCTGGCGCAGGGTTTTAGCGTCAACACTCCCCTAGGAAGGGCCCAAGGACAGATAGAGAACGGGGCCATCGCTTTCTATGGGCTTCCCTACGCCGAGGCCGAGCGGTTTAGGGCTCCAAGGCCCGTCCTAGCCTGGCCTAAAGGCGTGGGCCAAGCGACGGTAGCCTGCCCGCAAACCCCGGGAATCACGGAATGGTTTGGAGGACCCATTCCCCCCAAGCGGGAGGACTGTCTCGCGCTCAACATTTACCTTCCCCTAGAGACACCTCCACCCGAGGGCTTTCCGGTTATGGTCTTCCTACACGGGGGTGCCTTCACCTCGGGAGCAGGAGCCGAGCCCATCTACCTAGGGCACCGCCTAGCCCAGGAAGGGGTTATGGTGGTAGCCCCCAACTACCGGCTTGGGCCCTTGGGCTTCCTCGCCCTCCCTGCCCTGGCCCAGGAAGACCCCAAAGCCGTGGGCAACTACGGGGTTTTGGACGTCCTCGAGGCCCTGCGCTTCGTCCAGCGCTACGCCCGCCACTTCGGGGGCAACCCCCAAAACGTCACCCTCTTCGGGGAATCCGCCGGAGGGATGATGGTCTGCACCCTCCTCGCCACCCCCGAGGCCCAGGGGCTCTTCCACCGAGCCATCGTCCAATCGGGCGGGTGCAACTACGTACGGCCCCTGGCCGAAGACTTCCCTTTAGGCGAGGCCTGGGCCAAGGCCCGGGGATGCGACCCGAAGGACCTGGCCTGCCTACGAGCCCTCCCTCTGGAAAGGCTCTTCCCTGAGGAACCCACCCTGGAGGCCATGGGCCGCTTCCTCTCCCGGCCCTCCGTCTTCCGCACAAACCCCTTCAAACCCCACCTCTCCCCCCTCCTCCCCCAAGACCCCCGGGAAGCCCTCCGCCAGGGGAAGGCCCGGGGCATCCCTCTCATCGCCGGGGCCAACTTAGAGGAGGTGAGCTTCCCCGCCCTCCAGGGGCTCTTGGCCCCGCGGGGCTGGGAGGAGGCCAAGGAAAGGCTCTTGGCGTCGGGGCTTTCCCAAGCGCAAGCGGAAGCCCTCCTCGCCCTCTACCAAAAGCGCTACCCCAACCCCCAAGCCGCCTGGGGAGGGCTCCAAACCGACCTCACCCTCCTCTGCCCCTCCCTGCAAGTGGCCCGCCTGCAAAGCCCCCACGCCCCCACCTACGCCTACCTCTTCACCTTCCGGGTACCGGGCCTCGAGGGCCTAGGTAGCTTCCACGGCCTAGACCTGGCACCCCTTTTCGGCCACCTGCACACACCCCCCTTCCTTCCCCTCTTCCTCGGCGCCGAAGCCTGGGAGAAGGCGGAAGCCCTCGGTAAGCGGATGCGCCGCTACTGGACGAGCTTTGCCAGGGAAGGGGAACCTCTGGGCTGGCCCCGCTGGCCCCTGTACCGGGAGGGATACCTCCTCAGGCTAGATACCCCAGTGGGACTCCTCCCGGACTTCTACGGGGAACGGTGCGGCCCCCTCGAGGCCCTTGGCCTACTATAGGGGCATGAAGGCCCGCGCCACCTGTCCCCTGGACTGCCCGGACGCCTGTAGCCTCCTCCTCACCCTGGAGGAGGGCCGCCTGGTGCGGGTGGAGGGGGACCCCCGCCACCCCATCACCCAAGGCTTCGCCTGCGCCAAAACCTACCGCTACCCGGAAAGGGTAAAGGAAAGGCTCCTTTACCCCATGCGCCGGGTGGGCCGGAAAGGGGAGGGCCGGTTTGTCCGCATCACCTGGGAAGAGGCCCTGGACGAGATGGCGGAAAGGCTAAAGGCCGTCCTGGACGCCCACGGGGGCGAGGCCGTCCTGCCCTACCACTACGCCGGCACCATGGGCCTTATAGAGAACCAGCACCCCCTGGCCTTCTTCCGGGCCATCGGAGCCTCGGAGCTTTTGGAAACCATCTGCGCCACGGCGGGAAGCGCCGCCTGGGAGATGACCTACGGGCCCCGCCTCGCCCCCGACCCCGAGGACATCCCGGAAAACGCCCGCTACATCCTCCTTTGGGGCATCAATAGCCTCGCCACCCACAGCCACCTCACCCCCTTCCTCAAGGGGGCCAAGGCCCGGGGGGCCAAGGTGGTGCACATTGACCCCTACGCCAACCCCACCTCCCGCTTCGCCCACGAACACTTAAAGATCCGCCCGGGCACGGACGCCGCCCTGGCCTACGCCCTGGCCCACGTGCTCTTCAAGGAGGGCCTGGTGGACTGGGCCTACCTGGAGGAGGCGGCCACCGGCGTGGAGGAATTCCAGAAGGAAGCGGAAAACTGGCCCCCGAGCCGGGCAAGCGCCCTCACCGGCATCCCCGAGGAGGCCATCCTTGGCCTCGCCCGGGAACTGGGCGAGGCCAAGCGGGTCTTCCTGCGGGTGGGCTACGGGATGACCCGCCACCCGGGGGGCGGGAACGCCTTAAGGGCGGTGATCCTCCTCCCCGCCCTCCTCGGGGCCTGGCGGTACCCGGGGTGCGGAGCCATGCTCTCCACCAGCGGGGCCTTTTTCCTCAACCGGCGCTACCTCGGGGGGCGGCACCTCTTGGAGGGCCCCCACCCCCACGAGGGCTACTTCCGCCCCAACCCCAAGGCCCGGGCCATCAACATGAACCAGCTCGGCACCGCCCTCACCGAGCTCCACCCGCCCATCCGCATCCTCTTCGTCTTCAACAGCAACCCCCTGGTGGTGGCCCCCAGTACGGGGAGGGTCAAGGAGGGCTTGGCGCGGGAGGACCTCTTCACCGTGGTCCTGGAACAGGTGATGACGGAAACCGCCCGCTACGCCGACCTCCTCCTCCCCGCCACCTTCTTCTACGAGCACCCGGACCTCTATACGAGCTACGGCCACTACTACCTCTCCTGGAACGAGCCCCTGGCCGAGCCCGAGGGGGAGGCGAGGCCCAACACCTGGGTCTTCCGGGAACTGGCCAAGCGGCTCGGCCTGAAGGAGCCCACCCTCCACTGGGGAGCCGAGGAGGTGGCCCGAAGCCTCCTCGCCGCGGACCACCCCTACCTGAAGGACATCACCCTAGAACGGCTTAAGGAGGAGGGCTTCGTGAAGCTGAACCTCCCCAAGCCCTTCCTCCCCTTCGCCCAGGGCCCCGTGCGCTTTAGCCCCCCTCCCCAGGTCCTCCCCACGGAGCCTCTCCCCGAATACCCCTTGATCCTCCTCACCCCGCCCGCCCACCGCTTCCTCAACACCACCTACGGGAACGTGGAGGCCCTGGTGGCGGCGGAAGGGGGGGAGCCTAGGCTCCTCATCCACCCCCTGGACGCCGAGGCCCGGGGGATACGGGACGGGATGCTGGTCCACATCCGCTCCCCTTGGGGCCGCATCACCCGGAAGGCCCGGGTGAGCGAGGCCCCCAGGCCGGGGGTGGTGGTCCTCGAGGGCACCTGGTGGGAGAAGTGGGCCCCCGACGGCAAGGGGGTGAACCACCTCACCTCGGAAAGGCTCACGGACCTGGGGGTGGGAGCACCTTCCACAGCACCCCCGTGGAGGTGGAGCCCCTGCGCCTCGCCGGATTTGCGCCTGGGCTACAATCCTGCTAGATTGGGAGGGTGCGCGAGGGGGTGCCCAAGAAGCGCTCCGTGGCCCTGGCCGCCTGGGGGGAGGAGGGGCTTCTCTTGGTCCTGCGGCCCCCCGAGGACCCCGAGTTCGGGGGAGCCTGGGGGCTTCCCGCCGTAAGCCTGGAAGGGGAAGAGACCCTGGAGGAGGCCTGCCACCGCGTGGCCCGGGAAAAGCTCGGCACCGCCCTCGCCGAGGCCAGGCCCCTCGCCTTTGGCGTGGAGGAAAGGCCCCGCTACACCCTGGAGCTATGGGTCTTTGAGGGGAGGCTCCTCGCCCCCCCAAAGCTTCCCGCGCCCAAGCCCGGCAAGACCTACTACGCCGCCTTCCGCTATGGCCACCCCGAGGACCTGCGGGAAGCGGCCAAGCGGGGCTCCTTGTGCAGCCGGCTCTACCTGGCGGTGAAAGGGCTTTGCCCATGAAGGAAACCCTGGTCCTGGTCAACCTCTTCCACGAGCTCGCCCTCAAGGGGCAGAACCGACCCCTTTTTCTGAAGAGAGCCAAGGCCCACGTGCGGGAGGCCCTGAAGGGGCTTGGGGCCACCTTGGAGGCGGACTGGGCCATGGCCCTCCTCTTCCGCCTGGAGGAGGGGGCCTGGCCCGAGGCCCAGTCCCGGCTTCAGGACACCCTGGGGGTGGAAAGCTTCGCCCGGGTCCTGCGCACGCCCCCGGACCTCCAGGCCCTCGAGGCCGCTTTGGCGGGGGTCTTGGCGGGAGAGCGCTTCGCAAGCTTCCGCATCACCGCCAAGCGCTCGGACAAGGCCTTCCCCCTCACCTCCCCCGAGATCGAAAGGCGCCTTGGGGCCTTCGTGAAGGAAAGGACCGGGGCCCAGGTGCGGCTTAGGGGGGCGGAAAGGGAGTTCGTGGTGCGCATCCTCCCGGGGGCGGCCCTTTTGGAGGTGGCCCGTTACCCGGGGCCCGGGGGGCTTCCCCCCGGGGTTTCCGGGAAGGTGGTGGCCCTCCTCTCGGGGGGCATAGACTCCCCCGTGGCCGCCTACCGCCTCATGCGCCGGGGGGCGGAGGTGGTCCTCGTCCACTTCCACCCCTTCCCCCTCCTCTCCGGGGCGAGCCGGGAGAAGGCCATGGCCCTGGCCGAGCGCCTCGCCCGCTTCCAGCACCGCATCCGCCTCCACCTCGTCCCCTTCAGCGAGGTGCAGCGGCACATCATCGTGGAGGCCCCCACCCCTTACCGGGTGGTCCTCTACCGCCGCTACATGCTCCGCATCGCCGAGGCCATCGCCAAGGAGGAAGGGGCCTTGGCCCTCTGCACGGGGGACAGCCTGGGCCAGGTGGCCTCGCAGACCCTGGAGAACCTCTATGCGGTGAACCAGGCGGCCACCCTCCCCGTCTTCCGCCCTCTCATCGGCTCCGATAAACAGGAAATCATGGCCGAGGCCAAGCGCATCGGCACCTACCCCATCTCCATCCTCCCCGACGAGGAGTGCTGCACCCTCTTCGCCCCCAAGCACCCCGTGACCCGGGCGCGGCTGGCGGTGGTTTTGGAGGCCGAAAAGCGCCTTCCCACGGAGGAACTCATCGCCCTCGCCCTAAGGGAAAGGGAGGTGGTCACCTACGCCTGGCCGGGGCGAAAGCCCCTTAAAGAGGCGGGGGAGAAGGCTTTTATAATGGAGCATGGACCTCCTCGAGGCTAAAGCCCTCCTGGAACGGGGCAAGACCACCCCCTTGGCCCTTTTGGAAGAGGCCCTGGAAAGGGCCAAGGCCTTCGCCGACCGGAACGCCTTGGCCTACCTGGACGAGGAAGCCGCCCGCAAGGAGGCGGAGGCCCTCACGGAAGAGCTTAGGCAGGGGCGGCCTCGAGGCCCCCTCCACGGCCTCCCCCTCACGGTCAAAGACCTCTTCCCCGTGAAGGGCATGCCCACCCGGGCGGGAACCCGGGCCCCCCTCCCCCCCCTTCCCGAGGAGGCCCAGGCGGTGCGGCGGCTAAGAGAGGCGGGGGCCCTCCTTTTCGCCAAGACCAACATGCACGAGATCGCCCTGGGGATCACGGGGGAAAACCCCTGGACGGGCCCCGTGCGCAACGCCATAGACCCCACCCGCCAGGCCGGGGGCTCCAGCGGCGGGAGCGCCGTGGCCGTGGCCCTGGGCATCGGCCTCGCCTCCTTGGGCACGGACACCGGGGGCTCCATCCGCATCCCCGCCGCCTTCAACGGGGTGGTGGGCTTTAAGCCCTCCTACGGCCGCATCTCCTTGGAAGGGGCCCTGCCCCTTTCCCGCTCCACGGACCACGCCGGGCCCCTCACCCGCACGGTGCGGGATGCCCACTTCCTGGCGGAGATCCTGGCCGGGGAGAGCATCCCCCTCGAGGCCCCGCAAAACCCCACCTTCGGCGTCCCCCTGGACTTCCTGGAGGGAAGGCTGGGCCAGGGGGTAAGGAGGGCCTTCCTCCGCCTTCTGGAGGACCTCCCCACCCTGCGGGCGGAGGTCAAGGAGGTCTCCCTCCCCCTTCAGGGGGTCTACGAGGTCTACACCCGCCTGGTGCGCTACGAGGCCGCCCGCATCCACGAGAAGGCCCTAAGGGAAAACCCCGAGGGCTTCTCCCCCCAGGTGCGGGAGGCCCTCCTCCAGGGGCTTGCCCTCACGGAGAAGGACTACCGCGATGCCGTGGCCGAGCGGGAGGTCCTGCGCCTTTCCCTCATGAAGGCCCTGAGGGGCGTGGACGCCCTCCTCCTCCCCGCCCAACCCCTCCCCGCCCCCCCCTTGGGCACGGAGGAGGTGGAGCTGGAATCGGGCCGCAAGGGCCACCGGGAAGCCTTCATCACCCTCACCCTGCCCTTTAGCCTCCTCGGGGTGCCCACCCTCGCCCTCCCCTTCGCCCGGGTGGAGGGGATGCCCGTGGGGCTCCAGGTGGTGGGGCCCTACGCCGAGGACGGCAAGGTCCTCGCCATCGGGGGCTGGCTGGAAGAGCGCCTAAAGTAGGGCGTAGAGGAGGGCGAGGCTTAGGAGGGTGAGGGGCAGGCCGAGGCGGAGGTGCTCGGCAAAGCCCACCCGCACCCCCTCCTTCCCCGCCCCTCGGCCACGATGAGGTTGGCCACGCTGGCGAGGAGGGTGAGGTTGCCCGCCAGGGTGCTCCCCCCGGCGAGGAGGAGCCAGTCCTTGGGGTCCTGCACCAGGGGGGCGAGGAGGAGGACAGCGGGCACGTTGGAGATGAGGAGGGAAAGGACCACGGCGGCCAGGAGGAGGCCCCAGGGGGTGGCGGCCAAGGGAAGGAGGGCCTCGGCCAGGCCCAGGCGCCTCACCCCCTCCGTGAGGACGAAAAGCCCGCCAAAGAGGACGAGGAGCTCCCAGTCCACCCGGTGGAAGAAGCGCTCGGAGCGAAGCCTCCGGGTGAAGAGGAGAAGCCCCGCCGCCACCAGGGCCCCCTGGGCCATGGGGTAGCCGAGGAGGAAGGCCAAGAGGAGGCCCAAGGCCACAGAAAGGCCCTTCCTTAAGAGGGCCGGGTGCAGGCGGTAGCGGAGGGGGGGAAGGGGCGGAAGGGGCCTTAGGGAGCGCACTTCCGGGTAGAGGAAGGCGAGGAGGAGGACCTGGAGGCAAAGCCCCAGAAGGGCGGGAAGCCAAAGGGCCCGGACAAAGTCCAGGTAGGCCAAACCGGAAAGGCTCGCCACCACGATGTTCTGGGGGTTGCCCGTGGGGGTCATGAGGCTTCCCGTGTTCACCGCCCCCATGAGGGCGAGGAGGTAGGGCACCGGGTTCAGGCCTAGCCCCTGGGCCACGCGCGCCACCAGGGGGGTGAGGAGGAGGGCCATGGTGTCGTTGAGGAAGAGGGCGGAAAGCCCCCCGGCCCCCAGGGTGAGGAGGACGAGGAGGGCGAAGGGGGTCCGGGCCAGGCGCAAGAGGGCTTCCGCCACGAGGCCGAAGAAGCCGGCGTAGGAAAGCTGGGCGTTGAGGACCATGACCCCGAAGAGGAAGACCAGGGTCTCGGCGTCCAGGGCGTGCCAGGCCTCCTCCAGGTCCAAAACCCCAAGGAGGACCAGAAAGCTCGCCCCCACCAGGGCCACCCCCGCCCGGTTCATGCGGAAGCCGGGTAGCCCCCCCAGGGCAAGGCCCAGGTAGGCCAGGAGGAGGACGAGGGCGCTAAGGGCCTCCATAGAGCCGGGCCTCGAGGCGGGCCTTCACCTGGGGCCATTCCTCCCGCAGGAGGCTATAGACCACGTCGTCGCGAAAGCTCCCGTCGGGAAGCCTGCGGTTTCTCCGCAACACCCCTTCCCGCACCGCCCCCAAGGACTCCAGGGCCCTTTGGCTCCGCTCGTTTTGCAGGTTCACCTTGAACTGGACCCGCTCCGCCCCCAGCACCTCAAAGGCGTGGCGGAGGAGGAGGTACTTGGCCTCCTTGTTGGCGGGGCTTCCCCAGAAGGGCTTGAAGATCATGGTGCCGATCTCCAGCTTCAGGTGTTCGGGCTCCGGGGCGATGACGGAGATGCGCCCCGCCAGGGCTTCCCCTAAATAGACCGCCCAGTTCACCCGGCCGGGCTCGGAGAGGAGGGCCTCCAGGTGGGCCCTTAGGGCTTCCTCCGTGGGGGCCAGGGGAATGCGGCTTAGGAAGCGGTAGACCTCGGGGTCATACTGGGCGAGGAAGCCGGGGAGATGGCTGAGGCTTAGGGGTTCTAGGCGCACGTACCGCCCAGCCAGGCGCTCGGGGAAGGTCCACATGGACCCATTATGCTGGGGAAGGTGGAGACGCTAAAAGCGGTCCTCGCCCTCCTCCACCTCCCCCACCGGGGAAGCGCCACGCCCGAGGAGGCCGAGGCCTTCCGCCGCCTAAGGGCGTTCTTGGAGGCGAGGGGAGAAGCGGTGGAGACCCTACCCTTCCGGGGGGTGAGAAGCTACGGCCCCGAACTCTTTGGCATCAGCCTCCTCCTCGCCCTAAGCCCCCTTTCCCCCATCTTCCCCCTCCTTGGGGCCCTGGCCTTCTCCCTCTACTTTCAGGGGTATCGGCCTTGGGGCTTCCTCTTGGACCGCCACCCCTCGCAAAACCTCCTGGCCTGGAAGGGCGAGGGAAAAAGGGCCCTGGTCCTCCTGGCCCACGTGGACACCGCCAAGACCTTCTTCCTCTACCACCCCAAGCGGGTGAGGGGCTTCCGGCAAAACTTCCTCCTCAACGCCACCCTGGCCTTCCTGAGCCCCCTCCTCGCCCTCACGCCCCTCAAGTGGCCCCTTGGCCTTTACTTCCTCCTCCAGGCGGGCCTTCTCCTTTACCGGGAGGTAAGGGCGCCCTACGTGGAAGGGGGGAACGACAACGCCAGCGGGGTGGCGGTGGCCACGGCCCTTTTCCTGGAAACCGAACCGCCCAAGGGATGGCGGCTTGGCCTCGCCCTCACGGGGTGCGAGGAGGTGGGGGCGCTGGGGGCCAAGGCCCTCGCCCGCCACCTGCCTCCGGGAACCCTCGTCCTCAACCTGGACAACGTGGGCCGGGGGGAGCTCTTTTACGCCGAGGGGGAGGGGATGCTCCGCTACACCCCTTACCGCGGGCCCCTCTTGGAGGCCGCCCGCAGGACCCCCGGGGCCAGGCCCCTCCGCTACCGCCTGGCCTACTTTGACGCCCTGCCCCTGGCGCAAAGGGGCTTTCCCACCCTCACCCTCATCCGCCTGGATGGGGGCGTGCCCCCCGACTGGCACTGGCCCACGGACACCTTCGCCCGGCTGGACCTCAACGCCTTGGCGGAGACGCTAACCTACGGCCAGGCCCTCCTGGCCCGGGTGTGGGGAAGCTCTTGGGACGGGGTCCTGGCCTAGGCAAACCCCGGCTCCTGGCCGAGAAGGGCCAAAAACGCCTCCGCACCCTGCACCATGGAGCCCCACCAGTCCGTAGCGGTCTGGGCTCCTAGGCCCAGGTACTTCACCCAGAGGGCGGCCAAGGCCTCCGCCCCCATCCCGCCGTGGCGAAGCTGAGGGATTAAGCGGACGCAAAAGTCTTCGTCTGGGAAAAGCCCGTGCCATTCGGGGTGCGCGTCCAAGAAGGCGCGGCGGGCCCGGCACAGGCCCGGCACCTCCTTGCGGCACAGAAAAGCGTGCCAAAACCTCCTAAAGCCCACCCCCCTAACCCCCAAGGCTTCCCGGAGGAGCCTTTCCCTTTCTGCTTCCGACCTCAGGGCCGCCTGCCGCTCGTGAACCGCCGCCGCCAGGGGAAAAGGATCAGGAAACCACATACACCCTCCGGAGAAACCCTCCCCGGATTTGCCCAAGGCAATTCCCCCTAAACCTGGCCGGCAATGGCCGGCCCACCGCAACCTGGAATCCCATACCCCCCTCCTTGTTCCCGCAACCAATGGGTTGCTCTACCCAGGATAGGCGGGAAGGGCCAGGTTTGCGTTAGCTTCTACCCCAAGAAAAAGCTTCCCAGCTGGGCTGGGAAGCTCTAGCGAAGGGCAACCCCGCCTACCGAACCGCCCCGGCGAACTTCCAGACCGCCCCGCTGCCCGGGGCCCCCACGCCGTTCACCGTCACGTAAAGGTCGCCGCTTGGGGTGATGGCCAAGGCCGTGGGGAAGGCAAGCCCGTCCACCACCACCTCAAAGCCCCCAGGCCGCACCCGGAGCACCGCCCCGGTACCTGGGATAGGCCCCCGCTCCCCGGTTTCCGCAAAGCGCACGGCATAAAGCTGGCCGTCTGGCCCCTCCTGAAGGTCGGTGAGCATGGTGGCCCCGGCGGCGTAATCGCTCACCTTGCCCCCCTCCACCTTCACCACCTTGGCGGCTCCCTTAAGAAAGGGGCCACCCGAAAGCAGGCTCACGTAGAAGACCCCGTTTTTCACCACCACCGCTGTGGGCACGGGGTCCATCTCCTGGGCTCCACCCCGGGCAGGGTTAGCGAAGGGGCCCGGCAAGCCGGCGAAGGTCGCCACCAGACGTACCGCCCCAGTGGAGGGGTTGACCCGCAGAAGGGCGTTGGCCCCGGCGTCGGTCACGTAGACGTAGCCATCGCCCCCCACGGTCAGGCCGTAAGGGTGGGAGTCCAAGTGGTAACCATCCGGGTTTTGGGCTTTCTCAAAGGCCCAAAGGTCCGCTACCTTCTCGGGCCCCTGAGGCCCTACCCGGGCCACCACCGCCATGAGGGGCATGGGGTCCATGCTCGCCTGGTTCCAGCCCCCGCTGGTGACCAAAAGCCCGCCCAACCAGGCCAGCCTCGAGGCCCCGCTGGACTCCTGACCAAAAGCCACGGAGGGGAAGCGGGCCACTTCCTCAAGGGCCCCATCGGGTTCCAAGCGCAAGACCCGGGAGGTGGCGCCCATGCGGGCCAACACCTTCTCCCCTGTTTCCGGATTTATCGCCTCCACCTCGGTATCCCCGCCCAGACCGTATTCCACCACATAAAGCCGCCCATCGGGGGCAAAGAGCAGCCCCATGGGCCCGTTCAAACCGGTAATGACCGGCACTCCCTGGGCGGCCACCGCCAAGCCCAGGACCAGAAATGCTCCTGCCCATAGCTTTCCCATAATGCTCCTTCCTCAGGCAACCCACCTGGGCCGCACCTTTGAGGTTAAAAGGGTTGACGTTAGGACTGCGTCACCTTTTAACCGCGCCGCAGGAACTCTCCTGGGGTCGGAGGTAGGTCCAGGCCCACTTCCTGGAAACGGCGTTTCGCCTGAAGGTATACCTCGTCCAAAGCGCTCATGGAGCCCAAAGCCTCCAGATTACGCAAGAGAAGCCTCAAGGTTTCCTGGTCGTAAGGCTCCTCCTGCAAAATCCAGAAAAGAAGGCGGCAAGCCTCTAGCGGTTCTACCCGCCCTGCCGCCTCCAGGGCCCTACGGTACACCCGGGCCCAAAGGAGCCGGTCCGTGCCCAGGCCATCCAAATACGGACCCCGCCAAAACCCCGGTTGGGGACTCGCCAAGAAGGTTTCCAGGTCGGAGACCACCCTTTTCCCCAAGGCGTACAAAGTACCCCTTCGCTCAATGACGTCCAGCCCAAACTGCTGGCGCAACGCAAAAATCAGTTCCCGCAGCGCTCCAAAAGCCCTGGCCTCCTCTTGGCCAGGATAGAGGAGGTCCTCTAGGTCAAGAGGGGGAAGCCCAATTCGCCCAGCGGCCCTGGCCTCCAGGAGGCCTACCAAAAGCGCCCGTCGCCGCCGGCCCCGCAGGGGAAGCCCTCCTAGGGATAAGGGTCCAAGAACCTGGAACCAAAGGGGGAAATGGGCCGGCCACGGCGCTGATAGCCACGCCGCCGAACCCGCCCACACCCGCCACCCGGTGCCCACACCTAGCCTCTCCCCTGAGCTTAGCACCGGAACCGAAAGCCCTTAGTATACGAAGCGCTCCACCTCCTGCAAGAACCAGAGCTCATGGCCGACGACCCCCGACTGGCGCATCGCCTCCCGGAGTTCCGAAGAACGGGCGAACGCACGTGCGCCCTCGGCGGTGGGGAAATGGTGGATCACCCATACCGCATGGGCGTCCGTGGCGTCCCGGAGAACCACAGAGGAGTCCACGCCCTTTTCCCGCCGCATATCCGCAAATTGGTCGTAAACCTGTTTCCAGGCGTCAAAATCGTTCACCTGCAATTTGACCACAACCCCCTTTCGGATATTCAATGCATACCCCTTGACAAGCCAAAGGAAAAGGGGCGCTTGGTGAGCTGTGGAAGCACACCAGACGCCCCTTCCATCCTACCCTGCCCTGGAGGAACTGGTCCCCTGCTCCAGGCATGGCTCCAAGCCCGCTTGCCAGAAGGGAGAGAAACCCGGCAGGCCCAGGACCTTCTCCGACCTCAGCCTCTTTCTCTTCCACCTGGTCCGCGCCCTCCTGGGCTTCTCCAGCGAACGCATGCGCCGGGAACTGGCCCGCAACCCTAGGCTCCGCAAGCGCCTCGGTCTAGAGCGCGTTCCCTCCTCTGCCACCCTCAGCGAGCGGAGCCGGAAGCTACCCTGGCCCCTCCTGCGGGGAGGGAAGCGGGTGGGCCGGGGGAGGCGGGTGCTGGCCATGGACGCCACCCTTCTCCCCGCCCAGAGGTCGGATGGGGAGGCGGCTTGGGGCGTGGGCTCGGATGGGGGCTGGGTTTATGGGTACAAGCTCCACCTCCTCGTGGACCTGGACACGGGGGAGGTGCTGGCCCTACGGGTGACCCCGGCCTCATGGCACGACTCCCCGGTGGGGCGGGGGATGCTCTGGGGGTGGAGAGGTTTCCTGGGGAGAAGCCCCCCGTGGTGGTGGCGGACGCGGCCTACGAGGGGGAAGCCAACTTTCGGTTGACGAGGAGGCGAGGGATGCTTCTGGTGACGGGGCATAACCGGAGACGGGGAAGGCCAAAGGGAGGGGCGGCTTTTGAACCTGCGGCGGCGGGGAGAGGTGCGTACCGGAGGCTTTTGGGGCGGCGGTGGGAGCTGGAGACGGTCTTTGGTCTGCTGAAGGGGCCGATGGGCTGGTGGGGGCGGTGGGGAGGGTACGGGGGCTGAAGGCGGTGGCCCTGCAAGTGGAAGCTTGGGTGATGGCCTGGAGCGTGGTGGCCCAGCTTCTTGGGCAGGCGGGTCTGCCCATCACCCGGGTGTTGCGGGCGGTGGCGTGAGGTGAGTACGCAGGTGAATATCCGAAAAGGGGGTTGACCACAAATGAAGTCATGCCAAACCCCTTTCCCGCCCTTAAGGCCCCTTTAGGGTAGAGGGAAGGGCGTTAGGTTTGCGTTATCCTGCCCTTCTCCGGTGTGGTACTTTGAGGCAAATGTTCCGCGTGGGCATCCTCACGGTCTCCGACAAGGGCTTCCGCGGCGAGCGGGAGGACATCACCCACCTGGCCCTGCGGGAGGCCCTCAAGGGGGGGCCCTACGAGGTGGTGGCCTACGAGGTGGTGCCCGACGAGCCCCCCATGATCAAGAAGGTGCTCCGGCTTTGGACCGACCGGGAGGGTTTAGACCTCATCCTCACCAACGGGGGCACGGGCCTGAGCCCCCGGGACCGGACCCCCGAGGCCACCCGGGAGGTCTTGGAGCGGGAGGTGCCGGGCCTTCCCGAACTCATGCGCCTGAAGGGCCTGGAGAAAACCCCCATGGCCGCCCTCTCCCGGGGGGTGGCGGGGGTGCGGGGCAGGACCCTCATCCTGAACCTGCCGGGAAGCCCCAAGGGGGCGCGGGAGTCCCTGGAGGCGGTGCTGCCCGTGTTGCCCCACGCCCTGAGCCTGGTCACGGGCAAGGTCTGGCGGGAGGGGCACCATGAGTAGGGTGCCGGAGCCCTCCGTCTTCCTGGTGGTGGACGAGGCCAAGCGAAGGGCCCGGGAAAGGGGGGTAGAGCTCATAGACCTCTCCATCGGCTCCACGGACCTCCCGCCCCCAGAAGCCCCCCTCATGGCCCTACGGGAGGCCCTCTCCGACCCCAGGACCTACGGCTACTGCCTAAAAAGCTGCACCCTACCCTTCCTGGAAGCGGCCACCACCTGGTACCAAGGGCGCTACGGCGTACCCCTAGACCCCAAGCGGGAGGCCCTGGCCCTCATCGGCAGCCAAGAGGGCCTCGCCCACCTCCTCCTCGCCCTCACGGAACCGGAAGACCTCCTCCTCCTCCCCGAGGTGGCCTACCCGAGCTACTTCGGTGCCGCCCGGGTGGCCTCCCTAAGGACCTACCCCATCCCCTTGCGTCCAGACGGCCTCGCCGACCTGAAGAGGGTGCCGGAGGCCGTCCTGCGGGAGGCTAAGGTCCTCCTCCTCAACTACCCCAACAACCCCACGGGGGCGGTGGCCGACTGGGGGTACCTGGAGGAGGCCCTGGCCCTGGCGAAGCGGTACGGGCTTTGGCTCATCCACGACAACCCCTACGTGGACCAGGTCTACGAGGGAGAGGCCCCTTCCCCCTTGGCCCTCCCCGGGGCCAAGGAGCGGGTGGTGGAGTTCTTCTCCCTCTCCAAGAGCTACAACCTGGCGGGCTTCCGCCTGGGCTTCGCCTTGGGAAGCGAGGAGGCCATAGGGCGGCTAGAGCGGGTGAAGGGGGTCATAGACTTCAACCAGTACGCCGGCATCCTGCGCCTGGGGGTGGCGGCCCTCCAGACCCCGAGGGAGGTCACCCGGGGCTATGCCCAGGTCTACCGGGAAAGGGCCCTGGGAATGGCGCGGGCGCTGGAGGGGGCCCTGGCGCTTCTGCCCCCCCGGGCCACCATGTACCTCTGGGGCAGGTTGCCCCAGGGGGTGGACGACCTGGACTTCGCCCTGCGCCTGGTGGAACGGGGCGTGGCCTTGGCCCCAGGCCAAGGCTTTGGCCCTGGGGGAAGGGGTTTTGTCCGCATCGCCCTGGTGCGGCCCCTGGAGGACCTCCTCCGGGCAGCCCGGATCATCCGGGAAGCCCTCTAGCCTACTGCCAGCGCTCCTCGGGGGGAAGCCCCAAAAGGCGCCGCTTCACCTCCCCCACCAGGTAGAGGCTTCCCGCCACCACCGCGCGGGGCCCTAGGGCAAGCGCCCTTTCTAGGGCCTTTAAGGGGTCCTCCTCCACCTCCGCCCCGGGGAAAAGGGGAAGGAGGGCCCTTGGGTCCTCGCACCGGGGGGAGGCGTAGCGGGTGAGGACCACGGGGCCGAGGCCAAGGAGGGCCTCCGCCATGGGGGCGTGAACCTTGCCCTTGGTAAAGGCGAGGACGAAGGCGGCGGGGAGAAGCCCGTGGAAGCGGAGCGCTTCCCGCAGGGCCAGGGCGCCTTCCGGGTTGTGGGCCCCGTCCAGGAGGACCTCCTTCCCCCCTAGGCTCAGCCTTTCCAGCCTGCCCGGGTTCTCCGTACGGGCCAGGCCCCTTTCCACAGCGTCCCACCCCGCTCCCAAAAGCCTTCCCCCCACCGCCGCCAGGGCCAGGTTTTCCGCCTGGTAGGGGCCGAGGAGGGGAGCTTGGAAGCGCCGCCCCTCCCCTCTAAGGGCCAGGGTGAAGGCGAGGCCCATAGGGGTGGGGGCCACCTCCCCCACGTGGAAGTCCTCCCCCAGGACCCAAAGGGGGGTGCCGAGGGCCCGGGCCTGGGCCTTGAGCTCCTCCAAGCCTTCCCCCCGGGCGGCGGTGAGGGCGGGGACCCCTTGGCGGAAAATCCCTGCCTTCTCCCGGGCCACGTCCCTCAGGGTGGGCCCCAGGACCTCCAGGTGGTCGTGGCCGATGTTGGTGACGAGGGCAAGGGTGGGCTCGGCGGCGTTGGTGGCGTCCAACCTTCCCCCCAGGCCCACCTCGAGGACCGAAAACCCCACCCCCTCCTGGGCGAAGTAGAGGAGGGCCAAAGCGGTGGTGGCCTCAAAGAAGCTCGCCCCCACCGCCTCGGCGTGGGGGCGGACCTCCTCCAGGAGGGAGAGGAGGCGGGCCTCGGGAATGGGCTCCCCCGTGAGGGCGATGCGCTCCCGGAAGGCCACCAGGTGGGGGCTCGTGTAAAGCCCCACCCTAAAGCCCGCCTCCTCCAGGATGGCGGCGAGGGCCCGGGCGGCGGTGCCCTTCCCGTTCGTCCCCCCCACCAGGGCCACGGGGTAGGCCTCCTGGGGGTTGCCCAAGCGGGCCAGGAGGGCCCGGATGCGCTCCAGGCCCAGGGTCACCACCCCCTGGCGGGCGTAGAGCCAGGCCAAGGGGTCCATCTAGCCCCTGGGGGCCGCCTTGCAAGTGGGGCAGAGCCCCCTAAAGGCCACCTCGGCCGCCCGCACCTCCACCCCGGGGTGGGCCTCCTGGGCCAAGGTCACCAAATCGGGAAGCGCCACCTCCAGGTCCACGATGGCCCCACAGGCCTCGCAGATGAGGTGCAGGTGGGGGTGGAGGTTGGCGTCGTACCGGGTGGCCTCCCCCGCCTTGGTGATGGGCACCAGATACCCCTCCGCCACCAGGGCCTCGAGGGTGCGGTACACCGTGCCCAGGCTCACCTTGGGCACCACCTTGCGCACCTCCTGGTAGATCCAGGCGGCGTCCGGGTGGTGGTGGGCCTTTTGCACCACCTCCAGGATGGCCTTGCGCTGGCGGGTCAGACGCTTCAGCGCCATCAGCCCCACTATACCCCAAACCCCACTAAACCGCTCGGGTTTGGGCGAGGATCTCCCGCCCCCCCTGTTCCAGGACGTCTTGGGCGAGCTCCAGTCCCAGCTCCTCCGCCTCCGAGGCGTCCCCCTCAATCTCCGCCCGGATGAAGCTCTTGCCATCGGGGGAGAAGAGCCCGCCTTCCAACACCAATGTGCCGTCCTCCGCCACCTGGGCCAAGGCCCCCACAGGGGCCAGGCAACCCGCCCCAAGGCCCTTGAGGAAGGCCCTCTCCGCCCGCACCCGGTCGTGGGAGGGGTGGTGGTGGAGGGCGTAGCAGAGCTCCTCCGCCAGGTCATCCCCCTGCCGCACCTCCAGGGCCAAGGCCCCCTGGCCCGGGGCAGGGAGCATCACCTCGGGCTCCAGGAACTGGTCAATGCGGTTCCTGAGGTCCAGCCGCAAAAGCCCCGCCGCCGCCAGGACGATGCCGTCGTACTCCCCGTTGCCTAGGGCGGCCAAGCGGGTGTCCACGTTCCCCCTCAGCTCCCTCACCAACAAATCCGGCCGGTGGGCGAGAAGTTGCGCCTTGCGGCGCACGGAGCTCGTGCCCACCACCGCCCCTTGGGGCAGGTCCTCCAGGCGCTTGTAGGCCCTGCCCAGGAAGACGTCCCGGGGGTCCTGCCGCCGGGGAATGGCGGCGATCTTGAGTCCTGGGGGCTCCTCCGTGGGCAGGTCCTTGAGGGAGTGCACGGCGATGTCAATCTCCCGGGAGAGCAGGGCCTCCTGAAGCTCCTTGACGAAGATGGCCTGCTCCCTAGGGTCCGCCCCCTGGTCCCCCCGGGTCTTCACCGTCTTGACCTTAAACTCCGCCTCGGGCCAGCTCTCCTTGAGGCGCTCCACCACCCACCGGGTCTGGGCCAGGGCGAGGGCGCTGCCCCGGGTTCCCACCACGATGACGCGCATACTTTCCCATACTACACGGAAGGCCTACTCCAGGGCGAGGCCCAAGGGGTCCTCCAATAGCCCGGCCAGGTGGCGGCAGAAGCGGGCGGCCTCCGCCCCGTCAATGAGGCGGTGGTCGTAGGTAAGGCTAAAGGGCATATAGAGCCGCGGCACGAAGGCCTCCTTCTCCGCATCCCAAACGGGCTTCATCTGGGAGCGGGAAACCCCTAGGATGGCCACCTCGGGCCAGTTGACGATGGGGGTGAAACCCACCCCGCCGATCCCGCCCAGGTTGGAGAGGCTAAAGGTACCCCCTTGCATCTCCTCGGGGGCGAGCTTGCGCTCCCTCGCCCTTTCGGAAACCTCCTGAAGCTCCCGGGCCAGGCGCAAAACCCCCTTCTGGTCCACGTCCCGGATTACCGGGACCAGGAGGCCGTGGGAGGTGTCCACGGCCACGCCGATGTGCACGTAGTCCTTGTAGATGACCTCGGCCTTTTCCGCATCTATGGAGGCGTTGAACTTGGGGAAGGCCTTCAAGGTGAGGGCCAAGGCCTTGAGGAGGAAGGCGGTGAGGGTGAGGCGGAAACCCCTTTCCTCCGCCTTCTTGGCGTAGCGCTTGCGCAAAGCCTCCAACTCGGTGATGTCCGCCTCGTCAAAGTGGGTGACCATGGGCACCTGGGCCCAGGCCTGGGCCATGGCCCTTAGGGTGGCCTTGCGCACCCCGCTCATGGGCTCGGTGCGCACCGGGCCCCACTTGGCGAAATCGGGCAGCTTGGGGGTAGGTGGGGTGGGGAGCACCTCCGCGGGCGCCTCCACAAGCCCCGCCGCCCGGCGCACGTCCTCCTCCGTGATGCGCCCGGCAAGGCCCGTCCCCCGCACCCGCAAAAGGTCCACCCCTAGCTCCCGGGCAAGCCGCCTTATGGAAGGAGCAGCGGGGATGAGACGGCGCTCCTCCGAAGGGAAGGCCTCCTGCAGCCTGGGCACCCCCGGGGAAGGGGCCTCCGGGGCTTGGGGCTTGGGGGAAGCGGAGGGTGCCCCCTCGGGTTCCTTAGCGGGCGGCTCCGCCCCGGCTTGGGCCTCGCCTTCCCCGGCAAGCTCCAAGAAGGGCTGGCCCGGGCGCACCTCGTCCCCCACCTTGACCAAAACCCGCTTCACCACCCCGCCCGCCTCCGCAGGCACCTCCATCACCGCCTTATCGGTCTCCAGCTCCAAGACCGGCTGGCCGGGGGCCACCTGGTCCCCTTCCTTGACCAGGACCCCCACCACCGTGGCCGCGCTCACGTTATCGCCCAACTGGGGAAGCCTAAGTTCCATGCCTCGCCTCCTAGCGCCTGTGGGGCGGCACTTCCTCTAGCTTAAGGCCTAGCTCCGCCCGCGCCTTTTCCAAGACCTCGGCCCCCACCTTGCCCTCCTCCTGGAGGAGGGCAAGGGCGGCGTAGGCGATATGCCTTGCGTCCACCTCAAAGAAGTCCCGGAGGGCCTCCCGGGTGTCCGAGCGGCCGAAACCGTCGGTGCCCAGGGCGCAGAAGGGCCGGTCCACGTAGTCCCGCACCAGGTTAGGCAGGGCCTTCAGGTAATCCGTGGCCGCCACCACCGGGCCCTCGTGCCCCTCCAGGACCGCCTTCACGTAGGGCTTCCGCGCCTTGCCGAGAAGCCGCCTCTCCCTTTCCGCCTCTATGGCGTCGTAGTACAGGGCCTTGTAGCTGGTGGCGCTCCAGACGTCCGCCACCACGCCGTATTGGGCGAGGAGCTCCTGGGCGCGGATAGTTTCGGGCAGGATGGGCCCTGCGCCCCACAGCTGCACCCTAGGGCCCTTCCCTTCCCCTTTCCGGAAAAGGTAAAGGCCCTTGAGGATCCCCTCCTTCACCTGCTCCCGGGGCTCGGGCATGGGGGGGTGGACGTAGTTCTCGTTCTCTATGGTGATGTAGTAGAAGACGTCCTCCCCTTTCCCGTACATGCGCGTAAGCCCGTCCTCCAGGATCACGGCGAACTCGTAGGCGAAGGCGGGGTCGTAGGCCAGGAGGTTGGGAGCGGCCAGGGCGTAGATATGGCTTTGGCCGTCCTGGTGTTGCAGCCCCTCCCCAAGAAGCGTGGTGCGCCCGGCGGTGGCCCCGAGGAGGAAGCCCCGCGTGCGCTGGTCGGCAGCGGCCCAGACCAGGTCCCCAATCCGTTGCAGGCCGAACATGGAGTAGGTGATGAGGAAGGGGATGGTGGGGATGCCCCAGTGGGCGTAGGCGGTGCCGGCGGCGATGAAGTCGGCCATGGCCCCAGCCTCGGTGATCCCCTCCTCCAGGATCTGGCCCTCCTTGCTCTCCTTGTAGGCGGTGAGGGTACCGGCGTCCACGGGGATGTAGAGCTGCCCCTGAGGGGAGTAGACGCCCACCTGGGCGATTAGAGCCTCCATGCCAAAGGTGCGGGCCTCGTCGGGGACGATGGGCACGATGAGCTTGCCGAGGGTGGGGTGGCGGAGGAGCTTGGCCAGGATGCGCACGAAGGCCATGGTGGTGGAGATCTCCCGTCCCCCAGAGCCCTCGTAGAACTCAAGGAAGAAGTCCTCCCCCGGCACCTCGAGGCCCCCCTGAAAGCGCACCCGCCTTTCGGGGAGGAAGCCGCCTAAGGCCATCCGCCTCTCCTTCAGGTAGCGCACCTCGGGGGAGTCCTCCCCGGGGTGGTAGTAGGGGAGGTCCTTGAGCTTCTCCTCCGGTATGGGGATGCCCAGGAAAGCCCTGGCCTCCTTAAGGTCCTCCTCCGTGAGCTTCTTCACCTGGTGGGCCACGTTCTTGGCCATGGCCGTGGGCCCCATGCCGTAGCCCTTGATGGTGCGGGCCAGGATGACCACGGGGCTTCCCTTGTGCTCCACCGCCGCCTTGTAGGCGGCGTAGATCTTCTTCAGGTCGTGCCCACCCCGGCTACGGGTGAGCTCGGTGAGCTCCTCGTCCGTCATCCCCTCAATGAGCCTCTTGAGCTCGGGGGTGTTGAAGAAGCGCTCCCTCAGCTCCTTGCCGCCAAAGGCGGCGTAGCGCTGGCTCTCCCCGTCCACCAAGGCCTCAAAGCGGCGGAGGAGGTGGCCCTCCTTGTCCTTGGCGATGAGGGCATCCCAGGCGGAGCCCCAGACGATCTTGATCACCCGCCAGCCCGCCCCCCGGTAAAGCCTTTCCAGCTCCTGGATGATCTTGGAGTTGCCCCGCACGGGCCCGTCCAGGCGCTGGAGGTTGCAGTTCACCACGAAGATCAGGTTGTCCAGGTTCTCCCGGGCGGCGAGGTGCAAGGCCCCCACGGTCTCGGGCTCGTCGTGCTCCCCATCCCCCAGGAAGGCCCAGACCTTGGCGGAGCTTTTGGGCTTGAGGCCGCGGTCCTCGAGGTAGCGCATGAAGCGGGCCTGGTAGATGGCCTGGATGGGTCCCAGGCCCATGGAAACCGTGGGGAACTCCCAGAAATCCGGCATGAGCCAGGGATGGGGGTAGCTGGAAAGCCCCCGTCCCCCGGGCACCGGGGGGTGGACCTCCCGCCGGAAGTTCTCCAGCTCCGCCTCGCTAAGCCTCCCCTCCAGAAAGGCCCGGGCGTAAATCCCGGGGGAAGCGTGCCCCTGGAAGAAGACCAGGTCCCGGTCCAACCCCGCCTCCGGACCCCGGAAGAAGTGGTTGAAGCCCACCTCAAAAAGCTCGGCGATGGAGGCGTAGGTGGAGATGTGCCCCCCGATGCCGTCCGCCTTCTGGTTGGCCCGCACAACCATCATGGCGGCATTCCAGCGGAGGATGTTGGCGATGCGCCGTTCCAGTTCCATATCCCCCGGGTAAGGGGGCTCCTTCTCCTTGGGGATGGTGTTCAGGTAGGGGGTGGAAAGGCGGTTTTGCGGGAAGTACCCCTGTAGGTAAAGGTACTCGTCCAAAAGGCGCAAAAGCTCCTCCACCCGCTCAAACCCCTCCACCTGGAGGACGTACTCCAAGGACTCCACCCACTCCCGGTTCTCCACCTCCAGGAAGCGGGCCCGCTCCTCCGGGGATAGGGCCATCCAGGCTTCCTTTAGCGCGCGCTCCGTCATGCTTCCCCCCTTTGGCGGCCAACTACACTACACCGACTCATTCCCCAGTCTGGGGCAAAGGGAACCGGATGTCCAATAGAAAGGTTCAGGGCAAGGTGATAAACTTTTCTTATCATGAACCTGCGCCGCCTAAGGCTCTTCCTCTTGTTGGCGGAAGAGGGGAATTTCCACAAGGCGGCGGAGCGGGCCTACCTCTCCCAGCCCGCCCTCTCCCAGCAGATCCAGGCCCTGGAACGGGAACTGGGGGTGCGGCTCCTGGAAAGGAAACCCTTCCGCCTCACCCCGGCGGGGGAGGTGCTCAAGGAGGAAGGAGGCCGCCTCCTCCTCGAGGTGGAGGCGCTCAAGGAAAAGGTGCGCCGGGCGGGTTGGCCAACCCTCCGCTTCGGGGTACCGGAAAACCTCCTCCCCGACCTCATGCCCCTTCTAGACCACCTACGCCGGGGGCTGGGCCAGGCGGTGGAGGTCCTGGAGATGCACACCCCCGAGCAGGTGAAGGCCCTGAAGGAGGGGCGGCTGGACTACGGCCTGGCCGGGCTCCGGGTGGAGGACCCGGCCATCGGGGAGGAGCCCCTCTTGAAGGTCCCCATCGTGGTCCTCCTCCCGGAAAGCCATCCCCTGGCCGCCAAGGAGCGGGTACCCCTGGCCGCCTTGAAGGAGGAACCCTTCTTGCTCCTTCCCAAAGAGGCCCTTCCCCCCCTGCACGAGGCCTTTATGGCGGTGTTCCGCCGGGCAGGGTTTACCCCCAAGGTGGCCCGGGAGGTGGCCCGTTTTCCCCAGGCGGTGAGCCTGGTGGCCGCCGGGGTAGGGGTCTACCTCACCCTGGCCCCTTACCGCATCTTTCCCCACCCCGGGACGGTGCTCAAACCCTTGGCCGAGGAGGCGTCCCTCCAGGTTTCCCTCATCTACCGCAAAAACCCACCCCCGCCCCGCTTGGAGGAGGTGCGGGAACTCCTAAAAGCCCTGGTCCTTTAGGCCTGGAGGCCGGGGGGTTCGCCTTCCCCCCAGCTCAGCTCCACCAGGCCGATGAGCTCCTCCACGGGTACGCCGTAGTCCCGGGAAAGGCGGGTGATCTCGTGCCCAAGCCGCCGGAGATGGGCCAGCTGGGCAGGGCTCGCCTCCTGAGCCAGATCCAAGAGCCAGGAGAGCAGGGTCTCTGCCTCCTCGTCCGTGAGGCCATCGGTCAGGGCCTCGTCCTCCAAAAGCAGGTGGGCTGGGTCTTCCCTCATCGCCTCCTTAGCGTCTCCTCCGGGCGCACCAGGCCGAGCCTGCGGGCTAGGGCCTCGAGGTGGGCGGGGTCCTGGGCCGCCGCCACCTGGGTCCTAAGCTCGGCCACCCGGGCCTCGGCCCGGGCGATGGCCTCCTCTAGCCTAGCCCTTTCCCCCGCCAAGCGGTAGGCCCGCACCCCCTCCTGGCCCAAAAGGAAAAGGGCATGGGCCACCCCCAGGGCGAAGACCAGGTGCAGGATGCGGTAGACGGGCCGCTCCAAGGTGGCCCCATTATACCCCGGCTGGGCGCTTGCGGTTTAGCCAGAACCCTCTCAAAATAAGAAGGAGAAGCTTGGCAAAAGTTCCTCCAGAAGAAGCGCCTTTGGGGCGGAAGTTGTGGATTATACTTGTTTAACCCCCCTTTCGGATATTCAATGCATACCCCCTTGACAAGCCAAAGGAAAAGGGGGCGCTTGGTGAGCTGTGGAAGAACACCAGACGCCCCCTTCCATCCTACCCCTGCCCCTGGAGGAACTGGTCCCCCTGCTCCAGGCATGGCTCCAAGCCCGCTTGCCAGAAGGGGAGAGAAAACCCGGCAGGCCCAGGACCTTCTCCGACCTCAGCCTCTTTCTCTTCCACCTGGTCCGCGCCCTCCTGGGCTTCTCCAGCGAACGCATGCGCCGGGAACTGGCCCGCAACCCTAGGCTCCGCAAGCGCCTCGGTCTAGAGCGCGTTCCCTCCTCTGCCACCCTCAGCGAGCGGAGCCGGAAGCTACCCTGGCCCCTCCTGCGGGGAGGGAAGCGGGTGGGCCGGGGGAGGCGGGTGCTGGCCATGGACGCCACCCTTCTCCCCGCCCAGAGGTCGGATGGGGAGGCGGCTTGGGGCGTGGGCTCGGATGGGGGCTGGGTTTATGGGTACAAGCTCCACCTCCTCGTGGACCTGGACACGGGGGAGGTGCTGGCCCTACGGGTGACCCCGGCCTCATGGCACGACTCCCCGGTGGGGCGGGGGATGCTCTGGGGGGTGGAGAGGTTTCCTGGGGAGAAGCCCCCCGTGGTGGTGGCGGACGCGGCCTACGAGGGGGAAGCCAACTTTCGGTTGACGAGGAGGCGAGGGATGCTTCTGGTGACGGGGCATAACCGGAGACGGGGAAGGCCAAAGGGGAGGGGGCGGCTTTTGAACCTGCGGCGGCGGGGGAGAGGTGCGTACCGGAGGCTTTTGGGGCGGCGGTGGGAGCTGGAGACGGTCTTTGGTCTGCTGAAGGGGCCGATGGGGCTGGTGGGGGCGGTGGGGAGGGTACGGGGGCTGAAGGCGGTGGCCCTGCAAGTGGAAGCTTGGGTGATGGCCTGGAGCGTGGTGGCCCAGCTTCTTGGGCAGGCGGGTCTGCCCATCACCCGGGTGTTGCGGGCGGTGGCGTGAGGTGAGTACGCAGGTGAATATCCGAAAAGGGGGTTGTTTAACATCGCTCAAGTGTTGCATTTGCACACACCCTACCCCCTTTCGGATATTCAATGCATACCCCTTGACAAGCCAAAGGAAAAGGGGCGCTTGGTGAGCTGTGGAAGAACACCAGACGCCCCCTTCCATCCTACCCTGCCCCTGGAGGAACTGGTCCCCCTGCTCCAGGCATGGCTCCAAGCCCGCTTGCCAGAAGGGGAGAGAAAACCCGGCAGGCCCAGGACCTTCTCCGACCTCAGCCTCTTTCTCTTCCACCTGGTCCGCGCCCTCCTGGGCTTCTCCAGCGAACGCATGCGCCGGGAACTGGCCCGCAACCCTAGGCTCCGCAAGCGCCTCGGTCTAGAGCGCGTTCCCTCCTCTGCCACCCTCAGCGAGCGGAGCCGGAAGCTACCCTGGCCCCTCCTGCGGGGAGGGAAGCGGGTGGGCCGGGGGAGGCGGGTGCTGGCCATGGACGCCACCCTTCTCCCCGCCCAGAGGTCGGATGGGGAGGCGGCTTGGGGCGTGGGCTCGGATGGGGGCTGGGTTTATGGGTACAAGCTCCACCTCCTCGTGGACCTGGACACGGGGGAGGTGCTGGCCCTACGGGTGACCCCGGCCTCATGGCACGACTCCCCGGTGGGGCGGGGGATGCTCTGGGGGGTGGAGAGGTTTCCTGGGGAGAAGCCCCCCGTGGTGGTGGCGGACGCGGCCTACGAGGGGGAAGCCAACTTTCGGTTGACGAGGAGGCGAGGGATGCTTCTGGTGACGGGGCATAACCGGAGACGGGGAAGGCCAAAGGGGAGGGGGCGGCTTTTGAACCTGCGGCGGCGGGGGAGAGGTGCGTACCGGAGGCTTTTGGGGCGGCGGTGGGAGCTGGAGACGGTCTTTGGTCTGCTGAAGGGGCCGATGGGGCTGGTGGGGGCGGTGGGGAGGGTACGGGGGCTGAAGGCGGTGGCCCTGCAAGTGGAAGCTTGGGTGATGGCCTGGAGCGTGGTGGCCCAGCTTCTTGGGCAGGCGGGTCTGCCCATCACCCGGGTGTTGCGGGCGGTGGCGTGAGGTGAGTACGCAGGTGAATATCCGAAAAGGGGGCACACACCCTATGTATACTGGAATTGAAAGGAAGGAGGAGCCATGCCAAGGACCAAGGAAAGGGAAAACTATCGGGCGCGGCTAAAAGCGGTGGGGTTGCGGCACACCTTGCCCCGGGAGCGTATCCTAAGCTTCCTGGACCGGAAGAACGTCCACCCCACCCCGGAGGAGCTCTACCAGGGCCTGAAGAAGCGGGGCTACGATATCGGCCTTTCCACCGTTTACCTGAACCTGCACGTCCTGCGGGAGCACGGCCTCATCTACGAGTTCAAGGATCCCAAGGGCTACACCCGGTACGACGGGTACAACGAGCCCCACCTGCACCTGGTCTGCACCTCCTGCGGCAAGGTGGAGGACCTCCTGCTGAAGAACCTGCCCGAGCTGGACCTCGAGCCCGCCCTCAAAGCGGCCGCCGAGCGCACGGGCTGGGCCCTGGAGGGCTTCCGCCTGGAGTTCCGGGGCAAGTGCCCAAACTGCCAGGGCTAAGGGAGGCGGCTTAAGGGCCCGGGGGATTCCCCGGGCCCCGTTTACCCTTGGGCCAAGGTTTCCGCCAGGCGCAGGACGGTCCGCACCCCGAAGCCCGTCCCCCCTTCCGGCCCCAGGGCGTGGGCCTTCTTGGCAAAAGCGGGCCCGGCGATGTCCAGGTGGACCAGGGGCACCTTCACGAACTCCGCCAGAAAAAGGGCCGCGGTGATGGCCCCGCCGTTTCGGTCCCCCACGTTCTTCAGGTCGGCCACGGGGCTTTTAAGCTTCTCCCGGTAGGCCTTTTCCAAGGGCATGGGCCAGACCTTCTCCCCAGCCTCCTCCGCCGCCTTCCGCACCTTTTCCCCAAAGTCCGCTTCCGTGGCGAAAAGGGCCGCCACCTCCTCCCCCAAGGCCACCACCGCCGCCCCCGTGAGGGTGGAAAGCTCCAGGATGCGCTCGGCCCCTTGCCGCTCCGCATAGGCCAGGGCGTCCGCCAGGGTGAGGCGCCCTTCGGCGTCGGTGTTCATCACCTCCACGGTCTTGCCGGAAAGGGTCTTGAGCACATCCCCCACCCGGTAGGCCCGGCCCGAGATCAGGTTCTCGCAGGCGGCCACATAGCCCCACAGCTCTAAGGGAAGGCCGAGGAGGGCCGCCGCCTTAAAGGCCCCGAGCACCGCCGCCGCCCCCGCCATGTCCGACTTCATGGTGACCATGCTCTCCGTGGGCTTTAGGGAGTAGCCCCCGGAGTCAAAGGTGAGGCCCTTGCCCACCAGGTCCAGCCTCCCCTTGGCCCCTTCCGGGCGGTAGCGGAGGCAAATAAAGCGGGGCGGGTTTTCCGAGCCTTGCGCCACCGCCAGGAAAGCCCCCATGCCCAGCTCCCGGATGGCCTTTTCGTCCAGGACCTCCACCTCCACCCCAAGCGCCCTTAGGGAGAGGGCCGCCTCCGCCAGGGCCTCGGGGGTGAGGAGGTTTGGGGGCTCGTTCACCAGGTCGCGGGCGAAGTAAACCCCTTCCGCCACCTTTCTCGCCCGCGCCAACGCCTCGGGCTCGGCGCCGCAAAGCTCCAAGGCCAAGGGCTTTTCCTCCTTCTCCGTCTTGTGGCGGGTGTAGCGGTAGGCTCCCAAATAGAGCCCTTCCGCCAAGGGATAGGTTTCCGCCACCTCCTCCACAAGTACCCGGGGGAAGGATAGCCGCCCGAGGACCTGGGCAAGCCGGCCCCCAGCCGCCCTCAGGTCCTCCCCCAGGGCGAAGAGGAGGACATGCCCTTCCGGCGTGGCGAGGAGGAGGTGGTCCCCCGCCTCCTTAAGCCCCGCCCCCTTCCAGGACCGGCGCAGAAGCCCGCCCAAACGGGCGTCCAGGGCCTCCCCTTGGGGCAAAAGGGCTCCTTTGTGCACGAAGGCCACCTTCAAGGGTGCTTCCGCTTCCAGAAAGCTTGCCTGGCTAGCGCTTAGGGTGATCACGCCTAGGGTTATACCACGCCGCCCGTGGCAGAATGGGAAGGATGCGCTTCTTGCTCTTGGCCAAACCGGCGGCCCTGGGGGGGCTGCGGCCCTCGAGGGCGTGATGATGAAGGCCCCCTGGGCCTGGGCCCTGGCGGTCCGGCTCCCGAACGGCCAAATCCACGTGGAGCGCCACGAGGAGCCTGCCCTCACCGAGCGCTACCCTTTAGCCCGCCTCCCCCTCCTCCGCGGGGTGGTGGCCCTCTTGGACGCCCTTTCCGTGAGCTACCGGGCCCTGGCCCGGAGCGCCGAGCTTGCGGGGGAGGAGGAGATGCCCAAGGGGGCGCTTTGGGGCACCGTGGCCTTTAGCCTCCTTTTGGGCATCGCCCTCTTCATCGTCCTGCCCGGCTTCCTCTCGGGGCTCTTGGTAGACCCCGCCCGCCACCCGGTGCTGTACAACCTCCTGGCGGGGCTCCTCAAGGTAGGCATCCTTTTGGGCTACCTCGGTTTCATCGGCCGCATGCCGGAGATCCAGCGCTTTTTCATGTACCACGGGGCGGAGCACAAGGCCATCCACGCCTACGAGAAGGGGCTTCCCCTCACCGTGGAGAACGTCATGGCCCAGCCCCGCTTCCACCCCCGGTGCGGCACCACCTTCTTGGCCTTCGTCATCGTGGTTTCCGTGCTGGTCTACAGCCTCATCCCCGCCCCCGAGGTGCTCTGGTGGCGCCTTCTGGCCCGGGTCCTCTTCCTGCCGGTGGTGGCCGCCTTGGCCTTTGAGCTCCTCTACTTCTCCGCCCGGCACGATGACCCCCTTTCCCGGGCCCTCAGGAACCTGGGCTTCCGCTTCCAGGCCCTCACCGTGGCCGAGCCCACCCCGGAGATGGTGGAGGTGGCCCTGAAGAGCACGGAGGCGGCCCTGGGGGAAAAGGTGGTGGCATGAAGAAGCGCGTCCTGGTGGCCATGTCCGGGGGGGTGGACTCCTCGGTCTCCGCCTACCTCCTCAAGGAGGCGGGCTACGAGGTGGTGGGGGCCATGATGCGCTTCTGGCCCGAGGAGCCCCCCCGCCCCACCCTGGACCCCGGGGGGGCCAGGGCCTGGGAGAGCTGCTGCACCCCCGACGCCGCCTACGAGGCCCGGCGGGTGGCCGACCTCCTGGACATCCCCTTCTACCTCCTGGACTACCGGGAGGTCTTCGCCCAGGAGATCATCCAGCCTTTCCTGCGGGACTACGCCCGGGGGCGCACCCCCAACCCCTGCGCCCGGTGCAACACCTTCGTGAAGTTTGGCGCCCTCCTCAAGCAGGCCCAAAGGCTGGGGCTGGACTATGTGGCCACGGGGCACTACGTGCGCCGGGAGGGCGAGGCCCTCCTCCGGGGCCTAGACCCCCACAAGGACCAGAGCTACTTCCTCTGGGGCACCCCCAAGGAGGCCCTGCCCCACCTCCTCTTCCCCGTGGGGGGCCTCACCAAGCCGGAGGTGCGGGCCATTGCCGAAAAGGCAGGCCTCCCCACGGCCAAAAAGCCCGAGAGCCAGAACCTGTGCTTCGTGGCCGGGGACCTGAAGTCCTTCCTCCGGGAAAACCTGGCCACCCGCCCCGGCCCCCTGGTGGACGCCCTCACCGGGGAGGTGGTGGGGGAGCACGGGGGGGCAAGCCTCTACACCCTGGGCCAGCGCAAAGGGCTTGGGCTCTACCACAGCCACCTGGAGCGGTACGTGGTGGGGGTGGACCCGGAGGCCAACGTGGTCTACGTGGGACCCAAGGAGGCGGCCCTGTGGGGGGGCCTCGAGGGCGAGGCGCTGAACCTTCTGGCCGAGCTCCCCGAGGAGGTGGAGGTGCAGGTACGCTACCGCACCCCCCCGGTGCGGGCCCGGGTGGAGTCCCTGGCCCCCCTGCGCCTCCGCTTCCAGACCCCCGTCTTCGCCGTGGCCCCGGGGCAGAGCGCCGTCCTCTACCAGGGGGAGAGGCTTATTGGAGGCGCGGTGATCCGTCAGGGGCTTTACAACGCGGCGGGCCTTGACCTGGGCCTGAAGGGGAGGGCCTTGACCTTCTCCTGACAAAGGGCTGGCAGAGTACGGGTGGGAGGTTTGGAGATGAAGAAGCAAGCGGTCCTCTTGGCGGTCCTGAGCCTGGCCGGGGCGGCTTTGGCCCAGATCCGGGCCGATGGCTCCTCCACCGTCTACCCCATCACCCAGGCGGTGGCGGAGGAGTTTGTGACCCGAAACCCCCAGGTGAGGATCTCCGTGGCCTTCTCCGGCACCGGGGCGGGGTTCCAGAAGTTCTGCCGGGGGGAGACGGACGTCCAAAACGCCAGCCGGCCCATCCGCAAGTCGGAGCTGGAGGCCTGCCAGAAGGCGGGAATCCAGTTCATTGAGATCCCCGTGGCCTACGATGCCCTCTCCATCCTGGTGAACCGGCAGAACACCTGGGCCCAGTGCCTGACCACCGCCCAGCTCAAGTCCATCTGGGAGCCCAACGCCAAGGTGAACTACTGGAAGGACCTGAACCCCGCCTGGCCCAACCGCCGCATCGTCCTCTTCGGGGCGGGCACGGACTCTGGCACCTTTGACTACTTCACCGAGGCCATCATGGGCCGGGCTGGTTCCATCCGCAAGGACTACTTCCCCTCCGAGGACGACAACGTGATCATGCGGGGGGTCACGGGCAACCCCTACGCCATGGCCTTCGTGGGCTTCGCCTACTACGAGGAGAACAAGGACAAGGTCCGGGCCCTGGCCGTGGACGGGGGCAAGGGGTGCGTGGCTCCCAGCCGGGATAGCGTGCTAAACGGCACCTACCTGCCCCTCTCCCGGCCCCTTTTCATCTACGTGAACCTGAAGAGCCTGGAGCGCAAGGAGGTGCGGGACTTCGTGGACTTCTACCTCTCCCCCGCCGCCCGGCGGGCCATCCGCTCCACGGGGTACGTGGAGCTGCCCGACGAGGCCTACCGCATCGGCCAGGGCCTGGTGGCCCGCAAGAAGACGGGGAGCTTCTTCACGGACCTGCCCCCTGGCACCCCCCTGGCCAAGTTCATTGAGGAGCTGCGGAAGGAAGTGCAGTAGCCCCGCTGACCCCTGGGGGTGGGGGAGTTTCCCCCACCCCCTTAGAATGGGAAAGGCATGGAGATCCTGAAGCAAAGGCCCTCGAGGAACCCCAAGGAGGTGCTCACCTTCGCCCTCCTGGTCTTCCTCTCCTCCATCACCCTCCTCACCACCCTGGGGGTGATCCTGAGCCTGGTAGGGGACGTGGCCCAGTTCTTCCGCCGGGTGCCCCTCACGGAGTTCCTCTTCGCCCCCGAGTGGACCCCCCTCTTCGCCGACCCCCGCTACGGCATCAGCCCCCTCATCGCCGGGACCTTCCTGGTCACCCTCATCGCCCTCCTGGTGGCCGTGCCCCTGGGCCTGGCCCTGGCCATCTACCTCTCGGAGTACGCCTCCGGGGCCGCCCGGGCCCGCATCAAGGGCACCCTGGAGCTCTTTGAGGGCATCCCCACCGTGGTCTTCGGCTACTTCGCCCTGCTCTTCGTCACCCCCCTGCTGCAACGGGTCATCCCTGACCTGAACATCTTCAACCCCCTCTCCGCCGGGCTGGTGATGGGCTTCGCCATCATCCCCTACATCTCCAACGTGGCCGCCGACGCCATGGAGTCCGTGCCCCGCTCCATCCGCGAAGCCGCCTACGCCCTGGGGGCCAGGCCCTACGAGGTGGCCCTGCGGGTGGTCTTCCCCGCGGCCATCTCGGGCATCATCGCCGCCATCATCCTGGCCACCAGCCGGGCCATCGGCGAGACCATGATCGTGGCCATCGCCGCCGGCCAGCGGCCCATCCTCACCCTGGACCCGCGGGAGACCATCGCCACCATGACCAGCTACATCGTCCAGGCGGCCACCGGGGACCAGCCCACCGGCTCCACCGGCTTCTACGCCCTCTTCGCCGTGGGCTTCACCCTCTTCCTCCTGACCCTCTTCCTCAACATCCTGGCCCAGTACGTGGTGGAACGCTACCGGGAGCGATATGAATAGGACCCTATCCTCCCCTTCCCCCGAAGCCTTCGGCACCGACCCCTGGAAGACCCGCATTGACCGGACCTTCGCCCGGGCCCTGGTCCTGCCCCTGGTGCTGGCCATCGGCCTCCTCGTCCTCCTCCTGGGGGACACCCTCTACCGAAGCGTCTCCGTGCAGGTGGTGCGGGCGGACGAGGGCCCCGGCAGGACCTACCCCTTCGGCCTCGCCGCCACGGAGGTCCTGCGGCAGGAGCTTCTGGCCCGGGGGTACACGGAGGAGGAGGCCCGCTCCCTGCTCCAAGACCCCACGGAACGGCGGGTCCTCTTCCTGCAGAACCGGGTGGAGCTCATGTGGAACACCCAGGAAGGCCCCTTCCGCTACGTGGTCACCGGCCTTAGGGACGAGCGCGTGGCCGACTTCTCCCTCCTGGAGGGCCTGAGGCGCTGGGAGGAGCTCAAGGCCGGCCTGGGGGAAGGGGAGCGGCTTGTCCTCAACCCCTGGCTGGACCAAAGCTTCCTCACCCGCACCCCCTCCCGCTCCCCCCTCACCGCGGGGATTGGGGTGGCCATCTGGGGTACGATCTGGGTCCTCTCCCTAGCCCTCCTCATCGCCATCCCCGTGGGCATCGGCACGGCCATCCTCCTGGAGGAGTACCTGCGGGAGGGCACCCTAAACCGCATCCTCGAGGTCAACCTGCGCAACCTGGCCGGGGTGCCCTCCATCGTCTACGGGCTTCTGGGCCTGGCCATCTTTGTGCGGGAGATGGGCCTGGGGCCCACCATCCTCTCCGCTGCTCTGACCCTGGGGCTTCTTGGCATCCCGGTGATCGTGGTAACCGCCCGGGAGTCCCTGCGGGCCGTGCCCGAGTCCCTGCGCCAGGCGGCCTTCGCCCTGGGGGCCACCCGGCGGCAGGTGGTCTTCCGGGTGGTGGTGCCCGCGGCCCTGCCGGGGATGGTCACCGGGGTCATCCTCTCCGCCGCCCGCCTGATCGGCGAGGCCGCCCCTCTCCTCCTGGTGGGGGCCGCCGCCTACGTGCCCTTCTACCCCACGGGGCCCCTGTCGGAGTACACGGTGATCCCCGTGCAGATCTACCTCTGGGTCTCCATGAACATCCCCGAGTTCGCCCGGGTGGCGGCAGCAGGGATATTGGTCATGCTCCTGGTGCTCTCGGGCCTCTACTTCCTGGCCCTCTACCTGAGGAACCGCTTTAGGAGGGAATGGTGAGTCTGGAAATGCTCAAGGAACACGAGACGGTGCGCACCGCGCCCGTCTCCGAGGCCGAGGCCCTGGTGGACGTGCGGGGCCTGAGCCTCTGGTACGGTAAGAAGCAGGCCCTTTACGACATCTCCGTGCGCTTCCCCCGGAACCAGGTCACGGCCATCATCGGCCCCTCGGGGTGTGGGAAAAGCACCCTCCTGCGCTCCCTCAACCGCATGAACGACCTGGTACCCGGGGTACGGGTGGAGGGGGAGGTCCTCTACGAGGGGGTGAACATCTACGACCCCCGGGTGGACCCGGTGGCCGTGCGGCGGCACATCGGCATGGTCTTCCAGAAGCCCAACCCCTTCCCCAAGACCATCTTTGAGAACGTGGCCTTCGGCCTGCGGCTCATGGGGGTCAAGGGCAGCGAGCTGGAGGACCGGGTGGTGGAGGCCCTGAAGCGGGCCGCCCTGTGGAACGAGGTGCAGGACCGCTTCAAGAAGGAAAGCGGCCTCAGGCTCTCCGGCGGGCAGCAACAGCGGCTTTGCATCGCCCGGGCCATCGCCGTGGAACCCCCCCTCCTCCTCATGGACGAGCCCACCAGCGCCCTAGACCCCATCGCCACCCAGGCCATTGAGGACCTCATCCTGGAGCTGAAGGAGCGCTACACCGTGGTCATCGTCACCCACAACATGCAACAGGCGGCGCGGGTTTCCGACCGCACCCTCTTCATGCACCTGGGGGTCCTTGTGGAGGAAGGCCCCACCGACCTCCTCTTCACCAAGCCCAAGCACCCCTACACCGAGGCCTACATCACGGGCCGCTTCGGCTAAACTCTAGGGCATGTCCGCCCTTGGCCTCCTCTTCCTCACCCTCTTCAACAGCGTCCTAGGGCTTTCCCTCCTCTTCCCCATCCTGGGGCCTTTGGGCAGGGAGCTGGGCCTGAGCGAGGTCCAGGTGGGCCTCTTCTCCACGGGGTATGCCCTCATGCAGTTCCTCCTCGCCCCCTACTGGGGCAAAAGGAGCGAAAGGGGCAGGAAGCCCGTGCTCCTTTTGGGCATCCTGGGCTTTGCCCTTAGCTTCCTCCTCTTTGGCCTCTTCGCCCTCTTGGGGCAGGAGGGCCTCCTTTCCCCAAGCCTCCTTTTCCCCCTCCTCCTCCTCGCCCGGCTCCTGGGCGGGGCCTTTAGCTCCGCCACCCTGCCCACGGCCCAGGCCTACGTGGCGGACGTCACGGGCAGGGAAAACCGCACCGCCGGCATGGCCCTTTTGGGGGCGGCCTTTGGCCTGGCGGTGATCCTGGGGCCGGCTTTGGGAGCGGGGCTTGCGGCCCTTTTGGGGCTTTTGGCCCCGGTTTTCTTCGCCAGCGCCATCGCCCTCCTCAACGCCCTCTTTGTGGCCCTTACCCTCCCCGAGTCCCGGCCCCACGGGGCCAGGGCAGGGGGAAGCCTCTCCCCCTTTGACCCCCGGGTATTCCCCCTCCTCCTCCTGGGCCTGGCCTTGAACCTCTCGGGGGTGGCCCTAGAGCAGACCATCGCCTTCTACTTCCAAGACCGCCTGGGCCTAAGCGGGGTGGAAACCGCCCGCCGGGTGGGGATGGCCCTGGTGCTCTATGGGCTCGTGGCGGTCCTTATCCAGGGCTTTTTGGTGCGGAAGCTTTCCTGGCCCCCCAAAACCCTCCTCCTTCTGGGGCTTCCCGTGGGGATTTTGGGGTTTTCCCTGTTGGTGGTGGCCCACACCTTTCCCCTCCTCGCCCTAGGCCTCGCCCTGCAGGGGGCGGGGGCGGCCCTGGCGGGCCCGGGGGTCACGGCGGCCCTTTCCCTGGCGGTGGGGGAGGGGGAGCAGGGGCTCGTGGCGGGGTTAAATAGCGCCGCCCAGGCCCTGGGGCGGATGCTGGGGCCCCTTTTGGGCACGGGGCTTTACCGCCTCATGCCCGAGGCCCCTTACCTGCTTGGGGCGGGCCTTTTGGGGCTTTCCCTCCTTTTCCTCCCCGCCCTCTTTCGGCGGGTGCGGCTCTGATGCGGCTTCTCCTTTTCCGGCAAAAGAACTTCCGTAACCTGGTCTTCACCGCCCTCCACCCCCCCCAGGGGCTTTTCGCCCTGGTGGGGGGGAATGCCCAAGGAAAGACGGGGCTTCTCTGGGCCATCCACCTGGCCCTCGGGGGGAGGTGCGGGCCACCTTGGGCGACCTGGTGCGCTTTGGGGAGAAGGAGGCCTGGCTCTTCGCCGAGGTGGAAACCGAGCTCGGGGTCTTCCGGGTGGAGCAGCGCCTCGGCCCAGAGGGGAGGGCGGTTTTCCTGAACGAGAAGGCCGTGAGCCTAAAGGCGCTTTGGGAGCTTCCCGGTTCGGTCCTGGTCTCCCCGGAGGATGTGGAGGTGGTCTTGGGGGCCAAGGAGGAGCGGCGGGGCTTCCTGGACCGGCTCATCGGCCGCTTTTCCCGCCGTTACGCCGCCCTCCTCTCCGCCTACGAGAAGGCCTTGCGGCAACGGAACGCCCTTTTGAAAACGGGAGGGGAGGGCCTCGAGGCCTGGGACCTTGAGCTCGCCCGCTACGGGGAGGAGATCATGGCCCTCCGCCGCCGCTTTCTCGGGCGCTTTTTGCCCATCTTCCGGGAGGTGCACCGGAGCTTGGCCCCCGGGGAGGCGGGGCTTATCCTGGAGGAGACGGTGCAGGGTAGCTTCTTGGAGGCCTTGGCCGAGCGGCGCGGGGAGGAGAGGGAACGGGGGCAGACCCTTGTAGGCCCCCACCGGGACGACCTGGTGGTCCTCCTGGAGGGCCGCCCCGCCCACCGCTTTGCCAGCCGCGGGGAGGCCAAGGCCCTGGCCTTGGCCCTGCGCCTGGCGGAGCACCGCCTCCTTTGGGAACACCACGGGGAGGCACCCCTCCTCCTGGTGGACGAGTGGAGCGAGGAGCTGGACGTGGCGAGGAGGCAGGCGGTCCTGGCCTATGCCCAAAGGCTTCCCCAGGCGGTTTTGGCGGGACTATGGGCCCCGGAAGGCGTCCCCGTGTGCACCATGGAAGGGGGGGTGGTGCTATGCCCTGGCGGCTAAAAGACCTTGTGCCCGAGGCCTTGAAGAAGGCGGGGGGCAAGGAGAAGCTCAAGCGGGGGCTGGTGCTTGCCGCCTGGAAGGAGGTGGTGGGGAAAGAACTCGCCCAGCTCACCGAGGCGGTGGGCCTCGAGGGGAATACCCTTTGGGTGCGGGTGGCGGACCCCCTCACCGCCCACCAGCTCACCTATAGCCGCCTCGCCCTCCTCCGCCGCTACGAGGAGCGCTTTCCTGGAATGGTCCGGGAGATCCGCTTCCTGGTGGGCCCCTTGGAAACCCCGCCCCCACCTCCCCCCAAGCCCCCGGAAAACCCCGAGGCGGCGCGCCGGGCGCTCAAGGTGGCCCAAGAAGCCCCGCCCGAGCTTCGGGAAAAGGTGGCCCGGGCCGCCCTCGCCCTCTTCGCCCGCCAAAGGGGAACCCCTTGCCCCATCTGCGAGGCGCCAAGCGAACAACACCCTTGCCCCACCTGCCGCCGCCTTTTGGAAAGCCCTGCCGTGCGCAAGGAGGCGGAAAGGCTAAGCCGGGGGCAAGCCGCCCGCCTGGAGGGGGAGGCGCTCCTTGCGGCAAAGCACCTGGCCCGGGAGCGGCTTCTCGCCGAGATGCGGGAGCTCTACCCCGAGGCCTTGCGGGAACGGAGCCTGATACCCCTCCTGCGGGACCTCGCCCGCCGCTACCAGGGCCTTTTTCCCCTCGAGGCCCTACCCGAAGGGGTGCGAAGCCTCCTTTCCAAGGAAACGTGAAGCCCCGGCCCAGGCCGGGGCTAGGTGGTGGGCGGCAGAGGATTTGAACCTCTGGCCTCTCGCTTGTAAGGCGAGCGCTCTGACCAGCTGAGCTAGCCGCCCATGGTGACCCCAGGGGGAATCGAACCCCCGTTTCGGCCTTGAGAGGGCCGCGTCCTGACCGCTAGACGATGGGGCCCTAAACGCCAAGCCTGGAAGAGCCTTCCAGGCCCGCTTACCCAGTCTAGGACCTACCCACCCACCCTTCAAGCCCCCTCTACAATGGGGCCATGAAGATCTACACCAAAACCGGCGATGCGGGGGAAACCGGCCTCTATGGGGCCGAGCGGGTGGTGAAGGCCCACCCCCGCGTGGAGGCCTATGGCACCGTGGACGAGGCCAACTCCGCCATCGGCCTGGCCCGGAGCCTTCTCCCGAAGGAGCACCTGGACTTGCAGGACCTTCTGGAACGAGTGCAGAACGCCCTCTTTGACCTAGGGGCGGACCTGGCCACCCGCATGGGAAGCCCCTACGAGAAAAACATCGCCCGCATGGACGCCGAGGACGTGGAGGCCTTGGAAAGGGCCATTGACCGCTACATGGAAGAAAGCCCTCCCTTCACGGGCTTCATCCTGCCCGGGGGGCACCCGGCGGCGGCGGCCCTGCACCTGGCCCGCACCGTGGTGCGCCGGGCAGAGCGCAAGGTGGTGGCCCTAAGCCGGGAAGAACCCGTGAACCCCGAGGCCATCCGCTACCTGAACCGGCTTTCCGACCTGCTCTTCGTCCTGGCCCGGGTGGTGAACGCCCGCACGGGGGTGCGGGAAGAGGCCTGGCTCGTCAAGAAGCGGCGCTAGGGCCAAGGCTTGCCGTAGACCCGTACCTCGGCCCCGGGAAAAGCGGTCTGGAGAAGCTCCTTTAGGAAGGCGGCGGCGGAGGGCAGAAGCCCCCGCAAGGGCCCTCCATGTAGAGGAAGAGGTAGCGGGGGCGCCTGGGGGACTGGGAGAAGCCCAAGCAACCCTCGTACTCGGGGAAGTACTCGTAGAAAAGCTCCAAGAGGTCCTGGACCAGGTCCTTGGCCTCGGGCAGGGCCTCTATGGAGCTCAAGGGCTTCACCCAGAAGGTCATGACCTTCATCCTTTCCCATTATGGGGCTTGACCCGAGGGGCAGGGATGATATCATAATAATGTATGATTGAGGTCAAAGGCCTCACCAAGGCCTACCGCTCCCACCTGGCCGTGCGGGAGCTTTCCTTCCACGTGAACCCAGGGGAGGTCTACGCCCTGTTGGGCCCCAATGGGGCGGGCAAGACCACCACCTTGCGGATGCTGGCCACCTTGGTGAAGCCCACGGCGGGCACGGCCCGGGTGGCGGGGTTTGACGTGGGGCGGGAGTCCCTCGCCGTGAGGCAAAGGCTTGGGCTCGTCAACGGGGGCATGCGCGTCTACGAGCGCCTCACCGGGCGGGAGGTTCTGGCCTTTTTCGCCGGTTTTTACGGCCTCGAGGGCCACGCCTTCCGCAAGGCCCTGGACTGGGTGGCGGGGCTTTTGGGGATGGAGGAGGCCCTGGACAAAAAGGTGATGGAGATGTCCACGGGCATGCAGCAGAAGGTGGTCATCGCCCGGGCCATCCTGCACCGCCCCCCGGTCCTCCTCCTGGACGAGGCCACGGCGGGGCTAGACGTCTTCGCCCGGCGGGCCCTTTTGGACTTTGTCAAGGCCTACCGGGACCTGGGGAACACCCTGGTCTACTCCACCCACGTGATGGCCGAGGCGGAGGAGGTGGCGGACCGGGTGGGCTTTTTGCACCAGGGCCGCCTGGTCTACGAGGGCACCAAGGCCGAGGCCCTGGCCCTGGGCGAGGGGAGCCTGGAGCGGGCCTTTATCCGGATGGTGAAGGGGGCGGCATGAAGGGGATTTACCGCATCCTCTGGAAGGAACTCGTCCAGGTCTTTCGGGACCGGAAGCTCGTCTTTTCCACCTTGGTCCTGCCCGTGCTCCTCATGCCCGTCTTCATGTTCGGGCCGAGCCTGGTCCTAAACCGCCTCATGCAAGGGGCGGCGGAAAAACGGCAGGAGGTGGCAGTGGCCGGGCTTCCGGAAGAGGCGCTTTCCGCCCTCCGCCAGGCCAACCTGGCCCCGGTGGCCGTGGCGGACCCGGAACGGGCGGTGCGGGAGGGGAAGTACCCCGCCGGGGTCCTTTACCGGGAGGGCGTCTATCGGGTCTATGCCCGCCTCTCCGGGGGGCTCACGGAGGGGCAGGTGGTGGCGGGTAAGGTGCAAGGCGCCCTAGCGGCCCTCAAGGAGGCCAAGGTGGCCGAGGCCTTGGCAGGGCGAGGCGTGCCCCTAGAGGTCCTCCAGCCTTTTCGGGTGGAGCTTTTGGACGCCTCCCCCGAGCGGGAAAAGGCCGGGGGGCTTCTGGGCTTCCTCCTCCCCTTTTTTCTGGTGGTCTTCGTCCTCTCCGGCGGGCAGGTGGTGGCGGTGGACGCCACCGCCGGGGAGAAGGAGAAGGGTACCCTCGAGGCCCTCCTCATGGCCCCTGCACCCCTTTGGCAGGTGGCCTTGGGCAAAACCCTGGCCACGGTGGTCATGGCCCTGCTTTCCGGGACGGCGGGGCTTTTAGGCCTGGCCTTGGGCGGGGCCCTGGCCGCCCGCTATGGCGGGGGCCTTCTCACGGAAACGGGCCAGGCGGTGGCGCTGGGAGGGCGGGTGGTCCTGGACGGGGCCAGCTTTTTGGCCCTCTTCCTTTCCGCTCTCCTCCTCGCCCTCTTCATGGGGGCGGTGATGGTGGGCCTAGGGCTCTACGCCCGGAGCTACAAGGAGGCGCAAAGCTACCTGGCCCCCCTGCAGCTGGTCGCCCTCTTACCCTTGCTCTTCCTGCAGTTTAGGGGCTTCTTGGAGCTGGAAACCTGGCACCACCTCCTTCCCCTTTTCAACGTGGCCCTCCTCATGGACGCCCTCCTCAAGGGAACGGCCACCTTGGGGCAGGCTGCCCTCACCTGGACCTCCACCCTGGTCTACGCCGCCTTGGCCCTGGGCTTTTCCGTACGGGTTTTCGCCCGGGAAGAGGTGGTGTTCAGGAACTAGAAAGGAGCGGGTATGCGCGAGGTTAAGGAGTTTCCGGCGTGGCGGGTTAGCGGCTTCTTGGGCCTTTTCCTCCTCCTTTTGGCCCTCCTTTGGCTAGGGTGGGCGGGGTACGGCCTGGTAAGCGAAAGGGCGCCCGCCTACCTCTGGCACCTCCTCCCCGCCCTTCTTGCGAGCGGCCTCCTCTTGGCCGGCCTCTTCACCCTCCAGCCCAACGAAGGGGTGGTGTTGGTCTTCTTCGGCCGCTACGTGGGGAGCGTGCGGGAAGAGGGCTTCCACTTCGCCAACCCCTTGGCCAAGCGGCAACGGGTTTCCCTGCGGGTCCGCAACTTCACCTCGGAGCGGCTCAAGGTGAACGACGCCCAGGGAAACCCCATTGAGATCGCCGCCGTGGTGGTCTGGCGGGTGGTGGACACGGCCAAGGCCCTCTTCCAGGTGGAGAACTACGAAGCCTTTGTGGCCATCCAAGCCGAGGCGGCCATCCGCGCCCTGGCAAGCCGCTACCCCTACGACGCCGAGGGCCGCTCCCTGCGGGGAAACCCCGAGGAGGTGGCCGAGGAGCTAAAGGCCGAGGTGGAGGAGCGCTTAAGGGTGGCGGGGGTAGAGGTCCTGGAGGCCCGGCTCACCCACCTGGCCTACGCCCCCGAGGTGGCCCAGGCCATGCTGAGGCGGCAGCAGGCCCTGGCGGTGATTGCGGCGCGGAGACTCATCGTGGAAGCGGCGGTGGAGATGGTTAAGGAGGCCCTGGCGGGCCTCGAGGCCCAAGGCCTCGCCCTGGACGAGGAAAGGCGGGCGGCCATGGTGAACAACCTCATGGTGGCCTTGGTGGCCGAGGCCCAGGCCCAGCCCGTGGTGAACGTGGGCACCTTGTACGCCTAAAGGAGCGGGGTGAAGGAGGCGAAGAAGCGCTTTCTGCTACGCCTGGACCCGAGGCTTTACCGGGTTCTGGAGAAATGGGCCCAGGATGAGCTAAGGAGCGTGAACGCCCAGATAGAGTACCTCTTGAAGGAGGCGGCCAAAAAGGCGGGGAGGTGGAAGGATGAGGCTGGAGCCCAGGAGGGAAGGGAACCCTAGGCGGTTTTTCCTTGGGCTTTTGGCCCTGGCCCTCCTCCTCCACGCCTTGGCCCTTTTCCTCTTCGCCCAAGAAGACCCGGAAGGCCTTCCCCTCTTTGCGGCGCTCCTCCTCTTGGAGTTGCCCCTAACGGCGGCCCTCCTCTACGCGGTTTCCCGCCTTCCGGAACGCTTTTACTACGAGCTAGAAGGCCCCACGCTTGCCGTGCACCTCCCCTTTGGCCGGCGGGTGGTCCACGTGGGGGAGGTGGAGGCGGTGCGCCCCTGGCGCTACGCCCTTCCCTGGTGGACCTGGAAGGGGGAGGTGGCCATGCCCGGCTACCACCGCAGGCGGCTTCGGCTCCTGGGCCGCCCCGCGGAGGCCCTGGTGGGGGCGAGGCGGGGAGAGGGGGTTTTGCTCCTCATGAAGGATGGCACCGCCCTGCTCCTGAACCCCCTAGACCCCAGGCCCCTCCTCTTCTGGAAGGAGAGGGCATGAAGGCCCTTTACTGGAACCTGGGGCTTTCCTGGGGGCTTTTCCTCGCCTACCACCTCCTTGGGGGCAGGTGGGGGAGCTCCTCTTGGGAAAGCGCCCTTTTCGGGGTCCTCTACATGTGGGTCCCGGGGCTTTTAGCCCTTCGCTTCGCCCAAAAGGAGGGCCTGAAGCTTCCCCTAACCTTCCGGCCCAACCGCTTTTGGCTTTTCGCCTGGCTTTACCCCCTGGCCTTGGCCCTCCTTTCCATCCCCTTAAGCCTCCCCTTCGCCCCTTGGCGGGAGCTTGCCGAGGCGTTGCCCCCGGGGCTTTCCCTGGGTTGGGTGCTCGCTTCCGCCCTCCTGGCGGGGGCCACGGTGAACCTCCTCGCAGCCTTGGGGGAGGAGCTCTTTTGGCGGGGCTACCTTTGGGAAAGGCTCCGGGAGCGGGGGTTTTGGCCGGCCACGCTGGAAATCGGGTTCTACTGGGGGCTTTGGCACGCTCCCCTCGTCCTCGCCGGGCACAACTACCCCCACGAGCCCCTCCTGGGCGTGCCCGCCATGATCCTCTTCGCCCTCCTCCTCACCCCCGCCCTCCTCGGGGTACGGGAAAAGGGGGGTATCTGGGCGGCGGCCCTCCTCCACGGCACCCTGAACGCCGTGGCGGGGCTTCCCTTCCTCCTCCTGGAGCGCACCCACGACCTCCTGGTGGGGGTGGTGGGGCTTCCGGGGTTCTTTCTCATGGCCCTCTTCAACCTCTGGCTCCGGAGGCGGGTATAGTCAGGGGGATGCGCTTCCTGGTGCTCACGGGGCTTTCTGGGGCGGGGAAGACCACGGCCAAGGGGTTTTTGGAGGACCTCGGCTACTTCATGGTGGACAACCTTCCCCCAAGCCTCTGGAAACCCCTTTTGGAGGAGCTCGCCGCTAGGGGGATAGAACGGGCCGGGGTGGTGCTGGACGCCCGGGCCCTCCCCTTCTTCGCCGAGCTGGAGGAGGCCTTGGCGGCGCTTAGGCCGGTGGTGGTCTTCCTCGAGGCCCGCCCCGAGGTGCTCCTAAGGCGCTACAACCTCACCCGCCGCCTCCACCCCTTGGGGGCGGGGAACCTCATGCGGGAGATAGAGGAGGAACGGAAGGCCCTGGGGAACCTCAGGGCCCAGGCCCACCTGGTCCTGGACACCTCCGAGCTCTCCCCGCGGGCGCTTAAGGAGGCCCTGGTGCGCTTTTTGGGGGAGGAGGCGGGCTTCACCCTGCGCCTCCTCTCCTTCGGCTTCAAGTGGGGGCCACCCCCGGAGGCGGACCTGGTCCTGGACGTCCGCCCCTTCCCCAACCCCCACTACGACCCCGCCCTCAAGCCCAAAAGCGGCCTGGACCCCGAGGTGAAGGCCTACGTCTTCCGGGAGGACCTGGAGGCCTATTACCGCGCCCTCCTCACCGTGGCGGGCCTAGCGGCGGAAGGGGCGAAGGCGGAGGGGCGGGCCTTTTACACCGTGGCCGTGGGGTGCACCGGGGGGCGGCACCGGAGCGTGGCGGTGGCGGAGAGGCTAGCGGAGGAGCTTTCGGGCCGCTTTCGCGTGGAGGTGACCCACCGGGATGTGGCGAAGGAGGCTTAGCCCCCCCTCCCTGCGCTGGCTTTACCCGGGGATGCGGGTGAAGCGCTTCGCCCTCCTCGCCCTCCTCGGGGTCCTCCTCTTCGGGCTTGGGCTCGCCGAACTCCTACCCTCCTTGGGCCTACAGGGCCCCTGGCCCTGGGGCCTCCTCCTTGGGGGGCTCTTCCTCGGGGTCCTGGGGATCTGGACCATGAACCGGAGCATGCTCTCCGCCTTCACCGAGCCCGAGGAGGTGCCGGAAAGGGTCTACGTGCGCCGAAGGCTGGAACAGGGCCCCAAGGTGGTGGCCTTCGGGGGAGGGACGGGGCTATCCCGCATCCTCCGGGGCCTCAAGGAGCACACCGCCCGCACCACTGCCCTCGTGGCGGTGACGGATGACGGGGGCTCCACGGGGCGGCTCCGCCTCTCCTATGGCCTGCCGGCGGTGGGGGACCTGGTGGACTGCCTCGCCGCCCTTTCCGACCACCCTGCCCTTCCCGAGCTCCTCGGCTACCGCTTTGACCGGGGGGAGCTTGGGGGGCACACCTTCGGCAACCTCTTCCTGGTAACCCTCTTTGAGGTGGCGGGGGACTTCGCCGAGGCGGTGCGGAAGGCCAACGCCATCCTGAACCTTAGGGGCCAGGCCCTCCCCGCCACCCCCGAGGCGGTGCGCCTTAGGGCGCGCTTCCAGGACGGGGCGGAGGTGGTGGGGGAGGTAGCCATCCGGGAAAGGCGGGGGCGGATCCGGGAGGTCTTCCTGGAACCCGAGCCGGAGGAGGTGATGCCGGAGGCCCTGGAGGCCATCGCCCGGGCAGAGCTTCTGGTCCTGGGGCCAGGGAGCCTCTACACGAGCGTCATCCCGAGCTTCCTGCCCAAGCCCCTCAAGAAGGCGCTCCTGGAGGCCAAGGCTCCCCTCGTCTACGTGGTAAACCTCATGACCGAACCCGGGGAGACGGACGGCTACACCGCCTACGAGCACTACAAGGCGGTGGCCTACCACCTGGGGCGGAGGCCCGAGGTGGTCCTGGTCCACACCGCCCCCATCCCGGAGGAGGTCCTAAGGCGCTACGCCGCGGAGGGCCGCTACCCCGTGCCCTTTGACCCGAGGCCCTTCGCCGCCGATGGGGTGCGGGTCCTCACGGGGGACTTCCGGGAAGAGGGCCCCTTGGCCCAACACGACCCCAAGAAGGTGGTGCAGGCCCTTCTAAGCCTGGTATAAAGGTGGGCGTGCTTTTCCTCTACCAGGACCCCCTGGGCGACGACCAAGGCCTCGCCTACCTCTACCCCCGGGCGGCGCTTTTCCGGGAGGCGGGGGAAGGGTATGCGGACCTCCTGGCGGTGGCGGGGGAGGATAGGGGGGAACTGGTCCTTAAGGTGCGCCTCGCCCGCTACCCCAACCCCCTCGAGGGCCCCCTCGGCTTCAGCCTGGCCACGGTGGTCCTCTGGCTGGACACGGGGGAAGGGGGGGAGGAGACCCTCCTTCCGGGCCTCCACACGCCCCAAGGGGCAGGGTGGGAGGTGGCCTACCTCCTCACGGGCTTTGGAGCGGAAAGGCGCACGCCCAAAGGCGAGCGGGAAGGGGTGCGGGCCTGGCGGGAGGGGGATTGGGTGGCCCTGGCCACGGGGCTTCCCCCGGGGCGGTACGGGGTCTACGGGGCAGTGGGGCTTTTTGACCCCTTTGCGCCCTGGTACCTAAGGCCCTCCAGCCCGGAAGGGGGGGCCTGGACCCTGGCGGCCCCCCGGGAAGCCCCCCGGTGGTGGACCTCCTGGCGGAAAGGCCCTTGGAGCAGGTGGCGGCCTACCAGACGGGGGTCCTCAAGCCCCTCCGGCCCAAGGGCTTCGCCCTAAAGCGGGAAAGCCTCCTCGCCTTCGGCCTTGGGGGGGTTTCCCTCCTCCTCGCCTTTCTCCTCAGGCGGCGCTAAAGGGGGCGGAGGTCCTCCAGAAGAAGCCACCCCACCCCGGGGGGCAGGGCCTCCAGGTGGGCCGCCAGGGCCCGGGCCGCCTCCTCCGCCAAGGGCTTCAGGGCCTCGGGGGGCTCGTCCGTGAGGAGGAGAAGGGTGAGCTGGTAGAAGCGCTGGGTGTGGGTGGGGGTGCCATCCTCAAAGAAGGGGGTGGGGGGCGGGACCTCGTCCAGGAGGAGCCTCGCCCCCAGGACCTCCCCCGGGAGGAGGGCCCTGGGGTCTAGGGGGGCCTCCTTGGGGTGCCAGAGGTACCCTTGGAAAAGCCGCACGGCCTGCACGGGCTAATCCTAAAGGTAAAAGCGGGGAAGCCTCCGGGAAAGGTGGACCGCCACCTCGTAGGGGATGGTCCTTCGGGCCTCGGCCCAGGCGCAAAGCCCCGTGGGGCCGAAGTCGGCGGAGAGCACCTCAAAGACCGCCTCGAGGCCCACGGGACCGGGGAGGAGGACCGTGGTCTGGTCCATGGAAATCCGGCCCGCCACGGGGCAGAGCTCCCCGGAGGGCCCCTTGACCCAGGCCACCGCCCCCCGGGGAAGCCCGTCGGCGTAGCCCACGGGGAGGGTGGCGAGCCACTCCCCCCCCTTGGCCACGTACTCCCCCCCATACCCCACCCGGTCCCCCGGCTTGAGCCGCTTCACCAGGGTGGGCCGGGCGAGGAGGCGGAGGATGGGCTTTAGGCCGAAGCCCGGAACGAGGCCGTAAAGGGCAAGCCCCACCCGCACGTTCTCCCCGCCGTGGAGGAGGAGGCCATAGGAGTTCTCCAGGTGGTAGAAGTAGCCCTCCCCAAGGGCCCTGCGCACCTCCTGGAAGCGGCGGCGTTGCACCTCCACGAAGGCCGCATCCTCCCCGGCGGTGGCCAGGTGGCTGTAGACCCCCTCCACCCGGATGCCCAAGGCCTCCACCGCCCGCAGGGCGGGGAGGGCCTCCTCAAAGGGGAAGCCCACCCGGTTCATCCCCGTGTCCACCTTGAGGTGGGCCCGGGGGGTGAGCCCCAGGGCCCTCGCCCGCCCCGCCAGGGCCTCCGCGGCCTCGAGGGTGGAGAGGGTGGGCGTGAGGCCCCACCTAAGGGCCTCCTCCGCCTCCAAAGGGTGGAGGCTTCCCAAAAGGAGGACCTCCCCCTCCACCCCCCCTTCCCGCAAGGCCCGCCCCTCCGCCACCGTGGCCACCGCCACCCGCCTCGCCCCCCTTTCCAGGAGAAAGCGGGCGATGGGCAAGGCCCCGTGGCCGTAGGCGTCCGCCTTGAGGACGGGGATCACCTCCCCCCGGGCCTTGGCGGCAAGGAGGCGCCAGTTGGCCCAAAGGGCCTTTAGGTCCACCTCTATCCAGGCCCTTTCCATCCTAGTCCCCCAAAAGCCCCACGAAGCGGTGGGGATCGGGGTCCAGCTTAAAGCGGCGGCGGTCCAGGCGGGAGAGGAGGGCGTGGAGCCGCTCCGTGCTCCCCTTGAGGAGGAGATGGTAGACGTAAAGCCCCTTCACCCGGGGCACGGGAGCCGGGGCGGGGCCCAGGACCTCCCCTTCCTCGGCCACGCCCTTTAGGGCCTCCAAGAGGGCGTAGGCCTCCGCCAAGGCCCGCTCCTCCTTGCGGTGGGCCACCTCCAGCTTCACCATGCGCCCTTTGGGCGGGTAGCCCAAGGCCTCCCGCAGGGCCTTCTCCGCCCAGGGGAAGGCCTCCACGCTCCCCTCCAGGAGGGCCTGGTGGGCGGGGTGGTCCGGGTGGTAGGTCTGGAGGGCGAGGAGGGGCTTCCTGCCGGGGCGGAGCTCGGTGAGGGCCCAGAGGAGCCGGTGGTACCGCTCCGCCGCCCGGAAGTCCGCCTCCAGCAGAAACCCCTCGGCGTAAGGGAGGAGGACCAGGGCGAGCTCGGGGAGCACGGGGCCCCGGAGGAGGGCCGTGGTCCCCACCACCACCCCCGGCGCCCCCTGCAGGAGGGGGGTGAGGTCGTCCTTGGCGTCCTTGGCGTAGCGGTAGACGGGCACGCCAAGCCTTTCCCGCAAAACCTCCTGGAGCCACTCCAACCCCGGCCCCTTGGGTTCCAGGAGGGTGGAGCCGCACACCGGGCAGAGGGCGGGCGGGGCCTCCTCGTGGCCGCACTGGTGGCACAAAAGCCTCCCCTTCCCCCCCTTGTGGTAGCGCAAGGGGAGGGCGCAGTTGGGACAGGTGGGCTTGTAGCCGCAGTCGGCGCAGAGGAGGAGGGCGCTATACCCCTTGCGGGGGGCGAGGACCAGGGCCTGCCGCCCCTTCTCCTCCACCTGTTGGAGGAGGGCCCAGGCCCGTCCCACCAGGGGAAAGCCCTTCTCCCGCCGGAGGTCCAAAAGGAGAAGCCGCGGCTTGGGCACGGGGAAGGTGAGGCCCGGCCGCTCCAGGACCTCCACGGAGGGCACCTGGGAGAGGTAGGTGAGGGGGATGCCCAAAAGCCTCGCCCGCATCTCCGCCAAGGGGGGCACGAAGGCCCGGGTGCCCGAGGGGAGCTTGTAGCTCTCGCTCCCCTCCTCCACCACCACCAGGGAGCGGGGGGTGAAGGGGAGGAGGAGGCCGGGGTAGGTGGCGAAAACCAGGCCCTCCGGCTTCCGGAAAAGGGCCTCCCGCTCCCAAGGGGGAAGCCCCCCATGGTAGGGCCTGGCCTCGGGGAAATGGGCCAAAAACCTCTCCAAAAGGCTCACCTCGGGGAAGAGGACCAGGTGGTCCCCCTCCGCCACCAGTCCCTTGAGGAGGCGCACCCTTTCCCCAAACCGCCCCCCGTTCACCCGGCCGGGCCGCTCGGGGAGGAAAAGGGGCGCCACCGGCCTCCCCTCCCGGGGCGGGGGAGAGGGGGGGCCGTAGCCGATATACCCCTCCGCCAGAAGCCGCTTCACCCGCCCCACCCCTACCCCCGCCGCCCGGGCCAAGGCGGCGAGGCTTTCCGCCTGGCCGAGGGAGGAAAGCACCCGGAGCACCCGGTCCAGCTCCGGGTCGGGGTGGGCCTCCCTAAGGGGCAACAGGACCCTTTTCCCCTCCTTGAAGGCCACCTCCTCCTCCAAAAGCCCGGCCTCCCGGAGGAGGTCCAGGGCCTTGGGGTCAAACCCCTTGGCCTCCTGCCAGTCCGTGAGGGCCTCGAGGCCCCGGGGCAAGCGGCTTGGGTCCGCCCCGGGGTAAAGCCGCACCCGGTGGCGCACCTCGGGAAAGGGGGGAAGGAAGTCCGAAAGGACCTGGCCCAAGGGGGCAAAGAGGTAGCGGGCAGCCTCCTCCAGGAAAAGGATCTCCTCCGGGCGCAGGTAGGGACCCTGGTCCAGGTAGGCGATGGCGTGGCGCAGGGTGTGGGTGGGCCCACCCCCTTCCCCCACCACCACCCCAAGCCGCACCTCCCCCCGCCAGGGCACCGCCACCCGCCGCCCCAAGGCCTCCTCCCCCTCGGCGCCCAAGGGGGGCAGGTAGCTCATGGGGGGAAGGGGCAGGGACAGGGCCACCTGCAGGACCCGCATATGGGCCTAGCATAAGGGGGATGCGCCTGGCCGTCCTCCTCTCCGGCGTGGCCCTCTACAGCGCCCTCTACGCCGTGGTACCCCTTCTTCCCCTCCTGGAAAGGCTCCACGGCGCCCCCCCGGGAGCGGCGGGGCCGGGGATGGGGCTTCCCCTCCTCCTCCTCGTCCTCCTCTCCCCCCTGGTGCCCCGCCTCCCGTGGCCCGGGGGGGCGCTCCTGGGGGGAGGGCTCCTCTTGGTGGGCCTGGGCGGGGCCTTGGGGGCCTTTAGCCCCAGCCTTCCCCTCTGGACCCTCTGCCGCCTCCTCCAAGGGGTGGGGGCGGCCCTGGTGCCCACCTTGGCCATCGCCCTGGTTCCCGTGCTCTACCCCCAGAGGGCCTTGGAGATGGCGGGGCTTTACATGGCGGGCAACGTCCTGGGCGGGGGGCTCGGCCGGGTCCTGGCGGGGCTTTTGGCGGAGGGACTTGGGGTGCGGGGGGCGCTTTTCCTCCTCTCCCTTCCCGCCCTCCTCCTCGGCCTCCTCGTCCTCCGGGCCCCCGCCGGCCTTCCCCCCTTGGGAAGGCCCCGGTATGACCCAAGGGCCTTTCCCCTCTACGCCGTGGGGAGTATCCTCCTCTTTCTGAACCTCTTCCTCGCCAACCTCCTCCCCTACCGCCTCCTGGAGTGGGGGTATGGCCCGGGGGAGGTGGGGTTGGTCTACCTGGCCTACCTCTTCGGCATCCCGGGTAGCGCCCTTTCCGGGGTCCTGGCCCGGCGGTTTGGGGCGGTGGCCACCTTCCGCCTGGCCTTCCTCCTGGTCCTCCTGGGGCTAGGCCTTCTCCTCCTGCCCCCGCCCCTTCTGGTCCTGGGCTTCGTCCTCCAGATGGCCGCCCTCTTCACCGCCCAGAGCCTGGCCTCGGGGGCGGCGGGGCGGAGGGGGGCGGGGGTGAGCGGGACCTACGTGGCGAGCTTCTACCTGGGGGGAACCCTGGCGGGCCTCCTTTACCCCTTCTTCCTCCACAGCTTCCCCCTGGCGGTGGGGGTGGGGATGGGCCTGGCGGTCTTGGCCTTCCTCCTCGCCCCGGTGCGCTAGATTGGCCCTATGGAGCTCCACGCCGCCGACCAGTACCTGGTGGCCGAGGCGGGAGTAGACCTCCTCGCCGTCCTCGAGGCCCTGAAGGGCACGGGCCTATACCCGCCTTTTCCCCCGGTGGAGCTCCCCGGGGGAGTAGGGGGGCTTGTGGCCCGAGGGGGCTTCGCCCAGAACTTCTTCTTCCCCGCCGAGGTCCTGGGCCTCACCTTCCGCACCCCCAAGGGCCGGGTGGTCCGGGCCGGAGGGGTGGTGGTGAAAAACGTCCAGGGATATGACCTGGTGCGCCCCTTTGTGGGAAGCTTCGGCCTCCTGGGGGAGGCCCTAGAGGTGGTCTTCCGCCTAAGGCCGGGGCAGGCCTCGCTTTTTCTCCGCCGCCCCTTTTCGGGGGAGTTTCCCGCCCTTTCCCCTTCCCCCCGCTTCCTCTTCGCCCTAAAGGAGGGGGAGGCCTGGTGGCTTTACGCCTACCACTTCGGCCCCGAGAAGGAGGTGGCCCGCTTCCACGAGGCCTTTGGCGGGGAGGAGGTGAGGCCGCTGGACCTCCGCCCCCTCTTCCCCCGGGGCATGGGGGTCGGGGAGGGCCCCCTAAAGGACCTCCGCTTCGCCTGGCGGGATGGGGGAAAAGCCCCGGAGGCCCCGGCCCTCTTCCAGAGGCTCGCCGCCTCCCTCTAAAGGCTTTCGGGGTATCCTCTAAGGGATGCGGGAGCTGGAAGAAGCCTTGGCCGCCATCCGCGAGGCAGAGGACCTCGAGGCCCTAAAAACCCTGAAAGCCCGCTACCTAGGCAAAAAAGGCCTCCTCACCGAGGCCATGAAGGCCCTCGCCCACCTGCCCTTGGAGGAGCGGAAAAAGCGGGGGCAGGAGCTCAACGCCCTCAAGGAAGCCCTGGAAAGGGCGCTGGAGGAACAGGCAAAGGCGCTAGAGGAAGCTGCCCTACGGGCAGCTTTGGAGCGGGAGAGGCTGGACGTCTCCTTGCCGGGGGTTAGGCTTTTCCCCGGGGGGCTCCACCCCATCACCCTGATGGAACGGGAGCTCGTGGGCATCTTCCAGGCCCTGGGCTACGAGGCGGTGGAGGGCCCCGAGGTGGAGAGCGAGCTCTTCAACTTTGACGCCCTGAACATCCCCGAGCACCACCCGGCGCGGGACATGTGGGACACCTTCTGGCTGGAAGGGGCCTACCGGGTGCCGGGCCCCCTGGGGGAAGAGGCGGAGGGGAGGCTTCTCCTCCGCACCCATACCTCCCCCATGCAGGTGCGCTACATGGTGGCCCACACCCCCCCCTTCCGCATCGTGGTGCCCGGGCGGGTCTTCCGCTTTGAGCAGACGGACGCCACCCACGAGGCGGTCTTCCACCAGCTGGAGGGGCTCGTGGTGGGGGAGGGCATCACCATGGCCCACCTGAAGGGGGCCATCCTAGAGCTCGCCCAGGCCCTTTTCGGCCCCGAGGCCCGGGTGCGGTTCCAGCCCGTCTACTTCCCCTTCGTGGAGCCGGGCGCCCAGTTCGCCATCTGGTGGCCGGAGGGGGAAAAGTGGCTGGAGCTCGGGGGGGCGGGGATGGTCCACCCCAAGGTCTTCCAGGCGGTGGACGCCTATCGGGAGCGCCTGGGCCTTCCCCCGGCCTACCAAGGGGTCACGGGCTTCGCCTTCGGGCTGGGCGTGGAGCGGCTCGCCATGCTCCGCTTCGGCATCCCGGACATCCGCTACTTCTTTGGGGGAAGGCTCAAGTTCCTGGAGCAGTTTAGGGGGGTTCTATGAGGGTGCCCTTCTCCTGGCTTAAAGAATACGTGCCCGAGCTGGAAAGCCCCGAGGTCCTGGAGGAGCGCCTGGCGGGCTTGGGGTTTGAAACGGACCGGATAGAGCGCATCTTCTCCATCCCCCAGGGCGTGGTCTTCGCCCGGGTGCTGGAGGCGAGCCCCATCCCCGGCACGGGGCTCAAGCGCCTGGTGCTGGACGCGGGGAAGGTGGTGGAGGTGGTCTCGGGGGCGGAAAACGCCCGAGCGGGCATCGCCGTGGCCCTGGCCCTTCCCGGCACCGAGCTTGGAGGGATCAAGGTCGGCGAGAGGCGCATCCAAGGGGTGGTCTCCTTCGGCATGGCCCTCTCCCCCAAGGAGCTCGGGGTGGGGGAGTACGGCGGGGGGCTTTTGGCGTTCCCCTGGGAAGCCCTCCCCCCCGGCACCCCCTTGGCGGAGGCCTGGCCCGAGGAGGTGGTGTTGGACCTGGAGGTCACCCCCAACCGCCCCGACGCCCTGGGGCTTCTGGGCCTGGCCTACGATCTCCACGCCCTGGGCTATGCCCTGAAGGAGCCCGAGGCCCACCCAAAGGCCGAGGCGGTACCCCTTCCCTTTGGGCTTCGGGTGGAGGACCCGGAAGGCGCCCCCCACTTCACCCTGGGCTACGCCTTCGGGCTCCAGGTGGGCCCAAGCCCCCTATGGCTCCAAAGGGCCCTTTTCGCCGCGGGGATGCGGCCCATCAGCAACGTGGTGGACGTGACCAACTACGTGATGCTGGAAAGGGCCCAGCCCATGCACGCCTTTGACCTGCGCTTCCTGGGCGAGGGCATCCTGGTGCGGCGGGCAAGGCCCGGGGAAAGGCTTCGCACCCTGGACGGGGTGGAAAGGACCCTCCACCCCGAGGACCTCCTCATCGCCGGCTACCGGGGGGAGGAGAGCTTCCCCTTGGGCCTCGCCGGGGTCATGGGCGGGGCGGAAAGCGAGGTGCGGGAGGACACGGAGGCCATCGCCCTGGAGGTGGCCCAGTTTGACCCCGTTTCCATCCGCAAGACCGCCCGGCGCCACGGGCTTCGCACCGAGGCTAGCCACCGCTTTGAGCGGGGGGTGGACCCCATGGGGCAACTTCCCGCCCAAAGGCGGGCCCTAAGCCTCCTCCAGGCCTTGGCGGGGGCTCGGGTGGCAGAGGGCATCCTAGAGGCGGGCCAGCCCACCCCGCCCAAGCCTATCCCTTTCCGCCCGGACTACGCCAACCGCCTCCTCGGCACCGCCTACCCGGAAGCGGAGCAACTGGCCATCCTGAAACGCCTGGGCTGCCGGGTGGAGGGGGAAGGCCCCTACCGGGTGACGCCGCCAAGCCGCAGGCTGGACCTCACCTTGGAGGAGGACCTGGTGGAGGAGGTGGCCCGGATCCAGGGGTACGAAACCATCCCCCTTTCCCTCCCCGCCTTCTTCCCTGCCCCCGACAACCGGGGGGTGGGCAGGCCTTACCAAAGGGAGCGGCGCCTTAGGGAGCTTTTGGCAGGGCTCGGCTTCCAAGAGGTCTACACCTATAGCTTCTTTGACCCCGAGGAGGCTTCCCGCTTCCGCCTTCCCCCACCCCCTTTGCGGCTCCTAAACCCCTTGAGCCCGGAGAAGGCCGCCCTGCGCACCCACCTCTTCCCCGGTCTCCTCAAGGTCCTAAGGGAAAACCTGGCCCTGGACAAGCCGGAACGGGCCCTCCTCTTTGAGATGGGCCGGGTCTACGGGGTGGAAGGGGCTTTGGTGCGGGAGGAAACCCATCTGGCGGGCCTCCTCTTCGGCGAGGGGGTGGGGCTTCCCTTCGGGGAGAAGCTCTCGGGCTACCCCCTCCTCAAGGGCCTCCTGGAAGCCCTCTTCGCCCGGCTGGGCCTAAGGGCGGAGGTGGAGGCCCACCCCTACCCCTTCCTCCACCCCGGGGTCTCGGGCCGCCTCCGGGTGGAGGGAGAGGAGCGGGGCTTTTTGGGGGAGGTCCACCCCGAGGTGCTAAGGGAACTGGAGCTTCCCCGGGTGTGGGTCTTTGAGCTCCTCCTGCCCCTTCCGGAGAAGGCCTTCCGCTTCCAAGACCCCTCCCGCTACCCCCTGGCCCTGCGGGACCTGGCGGTGGTGGTGCCCGAGGCCACCCCTTACCTGGAGGTGGAGCGGGTCCTGCGGGAAGCGGCGGGGCCCTATTTGGAAAGCCTCGCCCTCTTTGACCTCTACCAAGGGCCGCCCCTCAAGGACGGCACCAAAAGCCTCGCCTTCCACCTCCGCTTCCGCCATCCCGAGCGCACCCTCACCGACCAAGAGGTGGACCAGGCCATGGCCCAGGCCTTCCGGGCGGTGCAGGAGCGGGGCTGGGAGATAAGGGGGTAGAATCTATCCATGCTCACCTGGGTGGACCTCCTGGCCCTCTTCAGCCTGGCCCTGGGCCTGGCCTTGGGCTTCCGGGCTGGGGTGGTCATGGGCTTTGTGGGGGCGGGCCTGGTGCTCTACGTGCTCCTCGCCCAACTGGGGCTTTCGGGGTGGGGGGTGGCCCTGGCCCTGGGCCTGGGGGCAGGGCTTTTGGGGAAAAGCCTCCCCCTGACCCGCCTTTCCCGGGGCCTCGAGGCCGCCCTGGGAACCCTTGGCGGCTTCCTCTTGGGCCTCTTCCTGGCCCTAAGCCTCTGGACGGGCTACCCCTGGGAAAGGACGGGGGCGGGGACCCTCCGCTACCCCGCCGCCACCCTCCCCACCCCCATCTACCAAGGGGTGGCGCAAAGCCCCTTCGCCCGGGAAGCCTTCCGCCTGGCCTGGAGCACCCCTTGGCTCCGCAAGGCCCTGGCCCTAGAGGGCCAGCACCCGGGAAAGGGAAAGTAGCGAGCGGTTGATGTCCTTGCGCCTTTCCACCGCCTCCTTGAGGGGGGTGAGCTCCACCTCCCCCTCCACCTCCCCCACCATGACCCCGCTCGTCCCGGCAGCCAAGGCCTCCACCGCCGCCGCCCCCAGGCGGCTCGCCAGGATCCGGTCCTTGGCCGTGGGGCTCCCGCCCCGCTGGATGTGGCCGAGGACCGTGACCCGGGCCTCCACGGCCACGTGCTCCTGGATGGCGGCGAGGAGCCCCGCCGCCCCCCCAGGGTAGGCCCCCTCGGCCACCACCACGATGGAACTGGTCTTGCCCCGCCGCTGGGACTCCAGAAGCCCCTCGGCGATGGCTTTGGGATCCACGGGTTCCTCGGGCACGGCGATGACCTCCGCCCCCCCCGCCAGGCCCACGTCCAAGGCGATGAAACCGGCGTTCCGGCCCATAACCTCTATGAAGAAGACGCGCTCGTGGCTGGCCGCGGTGTCGCGGATGCGGTCAATGGCCTCGAGGGCGGTGTTCACGGCGGTGTCAAAGCCGATGGTGTAGTCGGTGCCGTAGAGGTCGTTGTCAATGGTGCCCGGCACCCCCACCACGGGGATGCGGTGTTCCTCTATAAGCCGCATGGCCCCGCGGAACGTGCCATCCCCCCCGATGGCCACGAGGCCCTCAATCCCCGCCTCCAAAAGCTTCTTGGCCGCCTTGGCCCGGCCCTCGGGGGTGAGGAAGTCCTGGCTCCTGGCCGTGAGGAGGATGGTCCCTCCCCGCTGCAGGATGTTGGCCACGTCCCGCACCCCCAAGGGCACCATCTCCCCCAGGATCATCCCGGCGTAGCCCCGCCTTATGCCAATAACCTCAATCCCCAAGGCGTAGGCCTGCCGCACCACCGCCCGGATGGCGGCGTTCATGCCGGGGGCATCCCCCCCGCTGGTGAAAACCCCGATGCGCCTCATGCCTCCTCCACCTCCTCCATGGAAAGCCGGTAGGCCTCGTTCCGGGGCACCCCCCGCTCCCGAAGGGCCTGGAACAGGGCCTTCCCCTTAAGCCCCTCCGCCCGAAGCGCCCTCGCCAAGGCCTCTCCCGCAGGGGGCGGGCCCGCCTTGGGCCCGAGGACCAGCACGAACTCCCCCCTAGGCTCCCGGAAGCGCTCCAGGGCCTCCCTCAAGGTCCCCCGGAAGACCTCCTCGTGCACCTTGGAAAGCTCCCGGGCCACGGCCACGGGGTGCTCGGGGCCATAGACCGCCAGGAGGTCCTCGAGGGTTTGGGCCAGGCGATGGGGGCTCTCGTAAAGCACCGCCGTCCTCCCCTCCCTGGCCAAGGCGAGAAGCCTTTCCTTGCGCTCCCTCCCCGCCTTGGGCAGAAAGCCCTCAAAGGTGAAGCGGTGGGTGGGCAGGCCCGAGGCCACCAGGGCGGGGATGAGGGCGGTGGGCCCGGGAAGCGCTTCCACCCGCCAGCCCCATTCTAAGGCCAGGCGCACCAACTCCGCCCCGGGGTCGGAGATGCCCGGGGTGCCGGCGTCCGTGGCGTAGGCCACGTAGGTGTAGGGGGAAAGGAGGTCCTTGGCCCTCTTTAGGGTGTGCTGGTCCAGCCGCAGGGTGGGGGTGGGGATGCCGTAATGGCGGAGGAGGATACCCGTGCGCCGGGTGTCCTCGCAGGCCACCACCTCCGCCTCCATCAGTACCCTTAAGGCCCTTAAGGTGATGTCCTCCAGGTTGCCGATGGGGGTGGGGACGAGGACGAGGCGCACGCTAGAGGAGGATGGGCCTAAGGACCGCTATGGCCTGGCGGAAGGGAAACTCGTAGACGGAACCCGAGGGGAGGGTGAACTCCAAGAGGTCCTGGGCCCCGGGGAAAACCACCCGCCGTAGGGCCAAGACGCCCTGGTCGCTATCCACGTGGGCCGTGAGGTAGTCGGGCTCCAGGTTGGGCTCGTCCTCGGCTTCCTTCGGGGGTTCCTCCCCCGTCCCTTCCTCCAGGCGGCGAAGGGCTTCCCCAAGCGCCACCTTGGGCACGCGCACCGCTTCCTCCAAGGTGCCATCGGAAAAGACCAAGACCGCCTCCTCCCCTTCCCCGTAGGCGGAAAGGCCCCAAAGGGGCTCCCTCTCCTCCTCCGGAACCTCCACCACCTCCAGGGTACCGTCGGAAAGGAGGCGCAGGACGGCCCCGCAGGCTTCGCAGTCCAAAAGATCCCCCGCCTCGTACCCCTCCAGGTCCAGCGCTTCCCCGCACACCGGGCAGACCATAAACCCCTCCTAGGGCCATTCTACGCCGCAAAAAGCCCGGCCTAGAGGCCGGGCGGGGAAGGCCCCAAGGTGGCCTACTTCCCGTAGCGGGCGATGCAGGCCTTGACTTCCTCCAAGGCGGCGGCCCGGTCCCGCCAGCCCGTGACCCTGACCCACTTGCCCTTCTTGGCCTCCAGGGCCTTGTAGGTTTCAAAGAAGTGCTGGATCTCCTGCTTCACGCCCTCGGGGACGTCGGCGATGTCCTGGATATGGTCCAGCCGCTGGTCCTCCGCCACCACCCCGATGATCTTGGCGTCCCCGCCCTTCTCGTCCTCCATGAGGAGGAGGCCCACCACCCGCACCTCCACCACCACCCCGGGCAGGAGGGGGTAGGTGGAGAGGACGAGGCCGTCCAAGGGGTCCCCGTCCTCGGCCAAGGTGGAGGGGATGAAACCGTAGTCTCCGGGGTAGAACTGGGCGCCCGGCAGGACCCGGTCCAGCTTGATCACCCCGAGCCCGGGGTCGTACTCGTACTTGTTCCCAGAGCCCCGGGGAACCTCAATGACCATGTTCACCACTTCCGGCGCCTTCTCGCCCACGGGGAGGGTCTTCAGGTTCGCCATAGCCCCCCCATTATACGAGGGCCTCGGGGAAATCCCCCACCAAGGCATCCACCCCCCAGCGGGCCAGAGCCTCGGCCTGGGACCGCTCGTTCACCGTCCAGGCCAGGAGGCGGTAGCGCCCCTTGAGCGACCTTACCCTCTCCTCGGTGAGGAGGGAGGCCTCGGGGTGGAGCCATTCCACGCCGAGGCAAGGGGCCAGGGCCTCCGCCTCCTCCCGCTCATAAAGGAGGCCCAAGGGGCGCACCCCGAGGCGCCTTAAGCGCACCAGGGCCAAGGGGTCAAAGGAGCTCACCCAAAGCTTCCCTGAGGGGTAGCGGGCGAGGAGCCTGGCCAAGGCCTCCTCCCGGCCGTCGGTTTCCGGGGGAAGGCTTTTGAGCTCCACGTTGATCCAGGCCCCAGGAAACGCCTGCAGGACCTCCTCGAGGGTGGGTATGTAAGCGGGAAGCTCCCGCCGGCTCTGTTGGGCCAAGGGAACCCCGTCCAGGGTGAAGTCGTGGTGGACCACCAGAACCCCGTCCCGGGTGAACTGGACGTCCAGCTCAAACCCGTCCAGCCCCGCCTCCAAGGCCTTCCGGAAGGCCTCCAGGGTGTTCTCCCGGGCAAGGTGGGGGGCGCCGCGGTGGCCCAAGCGCAAGGGCACGGGGGAAGTATACAATGGGGCCATGGGCAAGTATGAAGAGGCCTTTTCCCGCCTGGGAGAAAGGGCCCTGGCCCGCCTCGAGGGGCCAGGCGGTTTCCTGGCGGTCACCGAAACGCACCTGGTCTTCGTGGACGAAGGGGGCGTGCAGCGCGTGGAACTCGCCCGCATCCGGCGGGTGGGCCGGGGGGAGGAGGGCACCCTTTGGGTGCAGGGGGAGGAGGCCTCCCTGCAGATCCCCTTGAAGGCCTTCCCCCTGGAGGAGCTCAAGGCCTTCTTGGAAGGGCTCAAGCCCCACGTGGCCCGGGCCCGCAGGGCCACGAGCACCCCACCCCCGGCGCCGCCCAAACCCCCGGAGCCCAGCACCCCCCTGCCCCCCAAAGCCCGCCCTTTGGGAGGAGGATACGCCCCCCAAGCGGGCCTCCGTGGAACTGGCCCCGGAACCCGAGCCGCCCCAAGGAGAGCCCGCCCCGGAACCCCCCAAGGAGGCCCCCCCTTTGGCAGCGCCCCGGGGGCGGAGCGCCCCTTTGGCCTTACCCCTCCGGGTCCTCGCCCTCCTCACCCTGGGCTACACCGTGGCCTTCGTGGCCCTGAACCCCGGGGCCGACCCCTGGGCCTTGGCCGGGGTGGTGCTCGGGGGGCTCGGCCTCGCCTTGACGGAGTGGTTCTTGGCTACCTCCTGGCGGTAGCCCTCTTGGCCCTCCTCAGCCTCTGGCCCAAGGTGGCCCCAAGCCCCAAGGCGGTGCGGGTGGAAACCTATGTCCAGGCCGCCTTCACCCCGCCACCGCCTGAGCCGGTGAGCCTGAACCAGGCGAGCCTCGAGGCGCTGGAGGCCCTCCCCGGCGTGGGCCCGGTCCTGGCCCGGCGCATTCTGGAGGGGAGGCCGTACGAGCGGGTGGAAGACCTTCTCAAGGTGAAGGGCATCGGCCCCGCCACCCTAGAGAAGCTCCGGCCGTATGTCCGCCCCTAGGGGAGGCCTGGGCTTAGGGCTTGGCCTAGGGGGCGTCCTGGGGGCGCTAGGGCTTCTCCACCCTTGGGCCCTCCTCCTCGCCCTGCCCCTTCTCCCCCTCTTCCGCCTGCCCCTGGCGGCCGGGCTCGCCCTGGTGCTCCTGCGCGGGTTCCTCTTCCCCCTCCCCGAGCCCCCCTATGGGAAGAGGCTTGAGGGGGTCTTTGCCGTGCGGGGCGGGTTTACCTCCGCCGAGGGGTACCGCCTTTACGTGCGCCACTACCCGCCCCTTCCCGACGGGGTTTACCGCCTCGTTGGGTACATCGCCCCGCCCGAAACCAGGCGCAACCCCGGGGGGTTTGACCAAGGGACCTGGCTCCGCTCCTTGGGGGTACGGGGGGTGTTTCACGTGGAACAGAAGGAGGCGCTAGCCCCTTTGCCCGACCCCCGGGAGGCCTGGCGAAGGCGGCTCGTCCAGGGGCTCTCCCCGCCCGTGGCGGAGCTCACCGAGGGCCTCGTCCTGGGGGACAAGGAGGGCCTCGAGGCGGCCTACGCCTGGTTTCAGAAAGCAGGCCTCGCCCACCTCCTCGCCCTTTCGGGCCTCCACGTGGGCTTTTTGCTGGGGGCGGTCCTCGTCCTCCCTTTAGGGCGGTGGCGCTACCTCCTGGCCCTTCTCCTCCTGCCCTTTTACCTATGGCTTGCCGGGCCAAGCCCCTCCCTGGTGCGGGCAAGCCTCATGGCGGGGCTCTCCCTCCTAGGGCTTTTCCTGGGCCTGGGAACGGCCGGGGTGCTCCAGGCCCTGGGCCTCGCCCTCTTCCTCCAGCTCCTCCTCGCTCCCCACGCCCTTCTAAGCCTAGGCCTGCAGCTCTCCTACCTAGCGGTCCTGGGCTTGGCCCTCGTCCTCCCTGCCCTAGAACGGCCTTCAGGGCTTCGAGGCTACGTGGCCAGCGCCCTGGCGGCCACCCTGGCCGCCCAAGCCCTCCTCGTCCCCCTCCTCCTCCACCGCTTCGGCTTCCTGCCCCTCCTCTCGCCCCTCACCAACCTCCTCGCCCTCCCCCTGGTGGCCCTCCTGGTCCCCTTGGGGTTTCTCAAGCTCTTCCTGGGGGGGCTCCTCGCCCCCCTAGCGGAACCCTTGGGGCAAGCCCTCTTGGGCCTCGCCCAGATGGGCGCCAAGGGGCCCCTCTTGAGATGGGGGGAGATCTCCCCTTTGGGCTTCGCCCTCTACTACCTGGGGCTCCTTCCCCTCCTCGCCGCCCTTCACCGCAAGATTCCCTGGCGCAAGGCCCTCCTCCTCACCTCCCTCCCCATCCTCGCCAGCCTCCTCGCCGCCTGGCCCAAACCCCTGGACCTCCACCTCCTGGACGTGGGCCAGGGGGACGCCCTCCTCGCCCGCATGGGCGGGGCGGAGGTCTTGGTGGACGGTGGGCGGAGCGAGCAGGCGGAAAAGCTCCTAAGGGCCCTCCGCGCCCTGGGGATAGAGGACCTAGAGCTTCTCGTGGCCACCCATCCCGACGCCGACCACGCGGGGAGCCTGCCCCAGGTGGTGGCCGAGCTTCCCATAGGCCTCGCCCTCCTCTCCCCCGCCTTCCCCCAGGACCACCCCCTGGTCCAGGCCCTAAAGGCCAAGGGTGTGCCCACCCTCTATCCAGGAGCGGGAAGCCGCTTCCGGGTGGGGAAGGGGGAGGTGCGGGTCCTCTGGCCCGCCCGCCTGAGCCGTGACGAAAACCGGGATGGCCTCGCCCTCCTCCTGGACTTTGGCCGAGGCCAGGCCCTCCTCCTCGCCGATCTCCCCGTGGAGGTGGAAAGGGCCCTCGAGGTAGGCCCGGTGGACGTCCTTAAGGTGAGCCACCACGGCTCCCGCACGGGCACCTCCGAAACCCTGGTTTCCCAGGCCAAGCCCAAGGTCGCCTTGATCGGCGTGGGCAACAACCCTTTCGGCCACCCCCATCCGGAGGTCGTAAAGCGGCTTGAGGGGCGCGGGGTCCAGGTCTTCCGCACCGACCGGGATGGGGCCGTGCGGGTCCTTTTCGGCTACGCCTGGTAGCCAAGCCGTTCCAAAAGGGCGGCGAGCTCCTCCGGGGAGCGGTAGTGGATCACCACCCTGCCCCGCTTCCCCCCCACCACCCGCACGGGCAGGCCCAGGTGCCGGGAAAGCTCCAAGGCCAAGGGGGAAGGCTCGGGGGCTTTCCGCTCCCGGGAAAGCCGGTCGCGCAAGGCCTCTGCCTGGCGCACGGAAAGCCCCTTCGCCAAAATCTCCTTGAGCCCCCAAAGCCGGTCCTCGGGCTCCAGCATGAGGAGGGCCCGGGCGTGGCCTGCGGTGATCCGCCCATCCTCCAAAGCCGCCAGGACCTCCTCGGGCAGCTGCAGAAGCCTAAGGGCGTTGGCCACCGTGGAACGCGCCTTCCCCACCCGCTTGGCCACCTCCTCCTGGGTGAGGCCCATGCCCAAAAGGGCCTGGTAACCCCGGGCCTCCTCGAGGGGAGTGAGGTCCTCCCGCTGCAGGTTTTCCACCAGGGCGAGCTCCAGGGCCTCTTGGTCCGTGAGGTCCCGCACCAGGGCGGGCACCTCGGTGAGCCCCGCTAGGATGGCCGCCCGGTACCGCCTCTCCCCGGCCACGAGCTCGTACCCGTCCCCCTTGGGCCGCACCACGAGGGGCTGGAGAAGGCCCTTTTCCCGGATGGAGGCGGCCAGCTCCGCTAGGCTCTCCTCGGAGAAGCGGCGCCGGGGCTGTTGGGGGTTGGGACGGATGGCGGTGAGGGGAAGGCGCACGGCGCTTCCTGAGGATTTGGGCAGGAGGGCCTCGAGGCCCTTCCCTAGGCCGCTAGCCTTCTTGGACACGGGCGATCACCTCCTCGGCCAGGCGGCGGTAGGCGTGGGCCCCGGGGGAGGTGGGGGCGTGCTGGGCGATGGTTCGGCCAAAGCTGGGGGCTTCCGCCAGGCGCACGTTGCGGGGGACCACCGTCCAGAACACCTTCTCCCCGAAATGGGCCCGGAGCTGGGCCTCCACCTGCTGGGAAAGCAGGGTGCGACCATCGTACATGGTGACGAGGATGCCCAATAGCCGCAAGGAAGGGTTGAGGCGGCTCCGTACCTCGTCCAAGGTGGCGAGAAGCCCCGCCACCCCCTCCAAGGCGTAGTACTCCGCCTGCACCGGCACCACCACCCCTTCCGCCGCCGCCAGGGCGTTCAGGGTAATGGGGGAGAGGCTTGGGGGAACGTCCAGCAGGGTGAACTCATAAGCCTGGTCCTCCAGGACCTCCCTAAGGGCCGTGGGCGCCTCGGCCAGCTCCACCGTGGCCCCCACCAGCTCGGGGGTAGCGGGAAGGAGGTGGAAACCGTCTACCTCCCTCACCAATCCCGGCAACGCTTCGCCCTGGAGGAGGTGGTAAACGCCCCGCTCCGCCCGCACCCCAAGGCCGCTGGTGGCGTTGCCCTGGGGATCCAGGTCCACGAGGAGGACCCGCTTCCCCATGCGGGCCAGGTAGGCGGCCAGGTTGATGGCGGTGGTGGTCTTCCCCACACCCCCCTTCTGGTTGACCAAGGCGATCCGCCGCACCTTGGTCTTTAGCATAAGGGATGTTTCTCGGGAAGGCCGGGACGCCTAGGGTAGCGGGGCGGGGTGGGGGCCTCCTTCTGGAGGACCACCAGGTACCGTTCCTCCCCTTCAGGGAGGGTGAGACGCCGCACCTCCCCCATGCGCCCGCCCAAGGAGGGGAGGGCGTTGGGCAAAGGGACGAGCTCCTCCGCCACCTTCGGCCCCTTCTGAGCCACCATGACCCCCCCAAGGCGAGGAAGGGGAGGCCCAGTTCCGCCAGCACGCACATGGGGGCCACGGCCCGGGCCACCACCCGGTGGTAAGCCTCCCGGTGCGCCGGTTCGTGGGCCAAGACCTCGGCCCTTCCCCAAAGGGCCTTGGCCCCCTTTAGCCCTAGGGCGGCCACCGCCTCCGCCACGAAGTCCACCTTCTTCTTGGTGGCGTCCAGAAGGGTCACCTCCAACTCCGGGCGCACGATCTTCAGGGGCAGGCCGGGAAACCCCGCCCCCGTGCCCAAGTCCAGGACCCTTAAGGGCCCTTCCCAAAGGGGCAGGGCGAGGAGGGTGAGGGAGTCCAGGAAGTGCTTCACCACCACTTCCCTTTCCGTGCGCAAGGCGGTGAGGTTCGCCCGGCGGTTCCCCTCCACCAAAAGGTCGTAAAGAAGGGAGAAGGCAGGCACGTGGGGGCTTAGGTCCAGGCCCAAGGCCCCTCCCCCCTCCAGGAGGAGCCGGACGCCCTCTGGGCTCAGCCCCACGACCCACCCTCCTGTTTCACGGGAAACATCAGGCGAGCCTCCGCAGGTGGACGAGGAGGGCCGTGAGGTCGGAATCGCGAATGCCGGGAACCCGTGCCGCCTCGGCCACGGTACGGGGGCGGAGGCGGGAAAGCTTCTCCACCGCCTCCCGGGAAAGGCCGGGAACCTTGGGGAAGTCCAGGCCCTCGGGGATGGGGTGGGCCTCGAGGTCCCGCATCTTCTCCCTGAGCCTCTCCTGCCGCTCAATATACCCGGCGTACTTGGCCCGCACCTCCACCTGGTAGGCCTCCTCCGGCGCGAGGGGCGAAGGGGGTGGGAAGCGTTCCAAAAGGGCCTCGTAGGTGTTCTCCGGACGCCTAAGCCACTGGAGGCCGCTCACCCCCTCTATCCGCAAGGCCTCTAGGCGCCTTAGCTCCTCCGCCACCCGCCGGTACTTGGCCTCCACCCGGGCGAGGTCCTCCTTGGACCTCAGGCCCCAGGCCACCGCCAAGGGGATAAGGCGCTCGTCGGCGTTGTCCGCCCGGCAGAGGAGGCGGAGCTCCACCCGGGAGGTCATCATCCGGTAGGGCTCGTCCGTGCCCCGGCCCACCAGGTCGTCCACCAGGACGCCGATGTAGCCGCTTTCCCGGGGGAGGTGCACCTCGGGCAGGCCCAGGGCGTACCGGGCGGCGTTGAGCCCCGCCAAGAGGCCCTGGGCCGCCGCCTCCTCGTAGCCCGAGGTGCCGTTCACCTGGCCGGCGGCGAAAAGCCCGGGAAGGAAGCGGGACTGGAGGCCCCGGGTAAGCTCCGTGGGGTCCAGGCTATCGTACTCCACGGCGTAGGCGTACCGCTGGATCACCGCCCGCTCAAACCCGGGAAGGCTTCGCACCATCTCCTCCTGCAGCTCGGGGGGGAGGCTCGAGGAAAACCCCTGCAGGTAAACCTCGCTGGTGGCGAGGCCATCGGGCTCCACGAAGAGGAGGTGGCTTTCCTTGTCGGCAAAGCGCACCACCTTGTCCTCAATGGAGGGGCAGTACCTTGGGCCGATTCCCACGATGTCCCCGGCGTAGAGGGGGGAGAGGTGGAGGTTTTCCCGGATAAGCCGGTGGGTCCTCTCCGTGGTGCGGGTCTGCCAGGTGGGTAGCTTTGCGGCAAAAGGCCCAGGGTTTCCCGTGAAACTCCCGGGCGGCACCTCGGGGGGCACCACCTCCAGGCGCTCAAAGTCCACGGAGTCCGCCCGGATCCTGGGGGGTGTCCCCGTCTTGAAGCGGCGGAGGGTGTGGCCCACGGCCTTTAGGCTTTGGGAGAGGAACCGGGCCGGGGGCTCGCCCTGCCTGCCCGCAGGCCGGGAACGCCGCCCGTACCAGACCACCCCGCCCAGGAAGGTACCCCCCGCCACCACCACCGCCTTGGCGGGGATGCCCCGGCCGTCCACGGTGCGCACCCCAAGAAGCTTTCCCCCCTCCACCCACAGGGCCGCCACCTCCCCCCTAAGGACCTCTATGGGCCTTTCGGCCAGGATCTCCTGGGCCTTTAGGGCATAGAGGTCCCGGTCCACCTGGACCCTAAGGCTTTGCACCGCAGGCCCCTTGGAGCGGTTGAGCATGCGGGTGTGGATGGCCGTGGCGTCCGCCGCCCGGCCCATAAGCCCTCCCAGGGCCACCACCTCCGCCACCAGCTGGCTCTTGCCCGGCCCTCCCACGGCGGGGTTGCAGGGCATGGTGCCGATGCGCTCCGGGTTCACGGTGACCAGGGCTACCCGTACCCCCAAGGCCGCCGCGGCCCAGGCGGCCTCGAGGCCGGCGTGCCCTCCACCCACCACCACCACGTCGTACCCCATCCCGCCCTCCACTTTAGCCCAAGGCCTGCCGTAGAATGTTCCCTCGGAACGCTGGGGGGTAGCCTTGACCCACGAAGCCGTTTGGCAACACGTCCTGGAACACATCCGCCGCAACATCACCGAGGTGGAGTACCACACCTGGTTTGAGCGGATCCGCCCCTTGGGCATCCGGGACGGGGTCTTGGAACTGGCGGTACCCACCTCCTTCGCCCTGGACTGGATCCGGCGGCATTACGCCGAGCTCATCCAGGAAAGCCTGAGCCTCCTGGGGGCCCAGGCCCCTCGGTTTGAGCTCAAGGTGGTTCCGGGTACCCCGGTGCAGGAGGACATCTTCCAGGCCGCCCCCTCCCCCGAACCCGCCCAACCCAGGCTAAACCCCAAGTACACCTTTGAGAACTTCGTGGTGGGGCCCAACAACTCCATGGCCCATGCGGCGGCGGTGGCCGTGGCCGAGTCCCCCGGGCGGGCCTACAACCCCCTTTTCATCTACGGGGGCGTGGGCCTGGGGAAGACCCACCTGATGCACGCCGTGGGCCATTCCGTGGCCAAGCGCTTCCCCCACCTAAAAATTGAATACGTTTCCACAGAAACCTTCACCAATGAACTCATCAACGCCATCCGCGAGGACCGGATGACGGAGTTCCGGGAGCGCTACCGCTCCGTGGACCTCCTTTTGGTGGACGATATCCAGTTCATCGCCGGCAAAGAGCGCACCCAGGAGGAGTTCTTCCACACCTTCAACGCCCTTTACGAAGCCCACAAGCAGATCATCCTCTCCTCCGACCGCCCGCCCAAGGACATCCTCACCCTCGAGGCCCGCCTGCGGAGCCGGTTTGAGTGGGGCCTCATCACGGACATCCAACCCCCCGACCTGGAAACCCGCATCGCCATCCTGAAGATGAACGCCGAGCAACGGGGCCTAAGGGTGAGCGAGGAGGTCTTGGAGTACATCGCCCGCCAGGTGACCTCCAACATCCGGGAACTGGAAGGGGCCCTCATGCGGGCCATCGCCTACGCCTCCCTGAACGGGGTGGAGCTCACCCGGGCCGTGGCCGCCAAGGCCCTTTCCGAGATCTTCGCCCCCCGGGAGGTGGAGGTGGACCCCCAGGAGATCGTGCGCAAGGTGGCGGAGCACTTCGCCCTCCGCCCCGAAGACCTCGTGGGGGGTGGCAGGCGGAAGGAGGTGGTCCTCCCGCGGCAAATCGCCATGTACTTGGTGCGGGAGCTTACCCGCTCCTCCCTGCCGGAAATCGGTCAACTTTTCGGCGGCCGGGACCACACCACCGTCCTCTACGCCATCCAGAAGATCCAGGAGCTTTCGGAGAGCGACCGGGAAGTACAAAGCCTCCTCCGGCGGCTTAAGGAGACCCTGGTATGACCCCTGTGGATAACCTGTGGATAAACCTGTGGATAACCGGGCTTTTCCTGTGGATAACCTTGTGGACAACCTGTGGAAAACTAAGGCCCTTCCGGAGCCTGTGGATAACTGCCCAGTTATCCACACCTTATCCACAGGCCAAGGCCAGTTATCCACAAGAGTTATCCACAAGCCCTTTGCCGTGCAGGACGGGGTTTTTGCCCCCTTATCCACATATCCACAGGCCCTACTACTACGGCTACTATCTTTTAAGATCTTTAAAAAAAGAAAACCGTAGTAACAGAAAAAGGAGGAACGGATAATGCGCGTAATCCTTCCCAAAAACCTGTTGGCCGAACGCCTCTCTTTCCTGGAGAGGGTCATCCCCTCGCGGAGCTCCAACCCCCTTTTCACCTACCTGGGCCTCGCCCTAGGCCAAGATGCCCTGGTGCTTTTTGGAAGCAACGGGGAGGTGGACCTCGAGGCCGGCCTCCCGGCCGAAGTCCAAGGCGAAGGGCGTTACCTGGTACCGGCGCAGCCCTTTTTCCAGCTGGTGCGGAGCCTTCCTGGGGAGCAGGTGGAGCTAGTCTTGGGCGGTGACCTGGAGCTCGTTTCCGGCGCCTTTCGTACCCGGCTCGCCCTGGCCCCCACGGAGGGGTACCCCGAGCTCTCCTTCCCCGAGCCTCACCCCTCCGAAACCTACCCTTGGCAGACCACCTTGCCGGTGGAAGACCTTCTCCGGGCCCTTACCCACGTGCGCTACGCCGCCAGCCACGAGGAGTACCGGGCCATTTTCCGCGGGGTGCAGCTGGAGTTTTCCGAGGGTGGCATGCGGAGCGTGGCCTCAGACGGCTACCGTCTGGCCCTCTACCAGCTGGAAAGGCCCCAGCCCTTCCAGAAGAAGGCCGTGGTCCCCGCCCGCAGCGTGGACGAGGTGGCCCGGGTCCTCAAAGGGGTAGGGGCGGGGGAGGTGGTCCTGGCCCTGGGCCCAGGCACCCTGGGCTTGGCGGTGCGGGAAGGGGAGGGGTGGGTGCGCCTAGCGGTGAGGCTCATGGAGGGGGAGTTCCCCGATTACGAGCGGGTCATCCCCAAGGAGTTTCCCCTAAAGGCCACCCTGGAGGCCGAGGCCTTCCGCGAGGCCTTGCGGCGGGTAAGCGTCCTGGCTGACAGGCAGAACCACCGGGTGGACCTCTTCTTCCAGGAGGGGCGGGTTCTCCTGTCGGCGGAAGGGGACTACGGCAAGGGCCAGGAGGAGCTTCCCGTGGCCTTGGAGGGAACGCCCCTCGCCGTGGCCTACAACGCCCGCTACCTCCTGGAGGCCTTGGGGCCCATCTCGGGCCAGGCCGCCCTCTGGCTTTCCGGGCCCACAAGCCCGAGCCTAATCCGCCCGGCGGAGGAGGGCCTAGGCTACCAGGCGGTGGTGGTCCCCTTGAGGGTGTAAGCTAAGGGCCAAGGGGGCGTGAAGCGCTTCCACGCCGCAGGAGGAGACCCATGACCACGATCGTGAGCGTAAAGGCACGGGAAGTCTTGGACTCCAGGGGCTTTCCCACGGTGGAGGCCGAGGTGGAGCTGGAGGGAGGTGCCCGGGGGCGGGCCATGGTGCCCTCTGGGGCTTCCACGGGTACCCACGAGGCCTTAGAGCTTCGGGACGGAGGTAGGCGCTACCTGGGCAAGGGAGTGCGCCGGGCAGTGGAAAACATCCTGGAGCGTATTGCCCCCGAGCTCATAGGCCGGGACGCCTTGGACCAGGAGGGGGTGGACCGGGCCATGCTGGAGCTGGACGGCACCCCCAACAAGGCCAACCTGGGGGCAAACGCCATCCTGGCCGTTTCCCTGGCCACCGCCAGGGCCGCGGCGGAGGCTTTGGGGCTTTCCCTTTACCGCTATTTGGGTGGGATTCAGGGGGTGGTCCTGCCGGTGCCCCTGATGAACGTGATCAACGGGGGAAAGCATGCGGACAACCGCCTGGACTTCCAGGAGTTCATGCTGGTCCCCGCTGGGGCGGAAAGCTTTGCGGAAGCCTTGCGGATCGGTTCGGAGGTCTTCCACACCCTCAAGGGGGTCTTGCGGGAGCGGGGCTACAGCACCAACGTGGGGGATGAAGGGGGCTTTGCCCCCGACCTCAAGCGCAACGAGGAGGCGGTGGAGCTGCTCCTCCTCGCCATTGAGCGGACGGGGTACACCCCGGGGGAGGAGGTGTCCTTAGCCCTGGACCCAGCTGCGAGCGAGTTCTACCGGGACGGCAAGTACCACCTGGAAGGGGAGGGAAAGGTCCTTACCTCCGAGGAGATGGTGGCCTTCTGGGCCTCTTGGGTGGAGAAGTACCCCATCCGCTCCATTGAGGACGGCCTGGCGGAGGACGACTGGGAGGGGTGGCGGCTTCTTACGGAAACCTTGGGCAACCGGGTGCAGCTCGTGGGGGATGACCTCTTCGTCACCAACCCTGAGCGCTTGCGCCAGGGCATTGAGCGGGGGGTGGCCAACGCCATCCTGGTCAAGGTGAACCAGATTGGTACGCTCTCTGAGACCCTCGAGGCCATCCGCCTGGCCCAGCGCTCCGGCTACCGGGCGGTGATCAGCCACCGTTCGGGAGAAACCGAGGACAGCTTCATCGCCGACCTGGCGGTGGCGGTGAACGCTGGCCAGATCAAGACGGGCTCCCTTTCCCGCTCCGACCGCCTTGCCAAGTACAACCAGCTTCTGCGCATTGAGGAGGAGTTGGGTAAGGCGGCGCGTTTCCCCGGCTATGGCGCCTTTTAAGCGCACCAAGATCGTGGCCACCTTGGGGCCTGCCTCCAGCACCAAGGAGGTAATCCGGGCCCTGGCGGAGGCGGGGGTGGACGTCTTCCGCTTGAACTTCAGCCACGGCACCCCGGAGGACCACAAGAAGCGGGTGGCCCTGGTGCGGGAGGTGGAGGAGGAGCTGGGCAAGACCCTGGCCATCCTCCAGGACCTCCAAGGCCCCAAGATCCGTGTGGGCCGCTTCAAGGAAGGGCGGGTGGAGCTCAAGCCGGGCCAAGCCTTTATCCTCACGCGGAAGCCCGTGGAGGGGGACGAGACCCAGGTTTCCATCAGCTACCGTGGCCTTCCCGAGGACGTGGTTCCTGGACAGGTCCTCCTCTTGGACGACGGCCGGATCCGCCTTCGGGTGGAAAGGGTGGTGGGGGACGAGATCCACACCGTGGTGGAGGTGGGGGGAGTCCTCTCCGACCACAAGGGCATTAACGTTCCCGGGGCCGACCTTTCCATCCCCGCCCTCTCCGAGAAGGACATCCAGGACCTGGCCCTGGGGGCGGAACTTGGGGTGGACTGGGTGGCGGTCTCCTTTGTGCGCACCCGGGACGACCTCCTCCTGGCCCGGCACTACCTTTCCCGTTACGGCTCCCGGGCCAAGCTCATGGCCAAGGTGGAGAAGCCCTCCGCCGTGCACCGGTTTGAGGAGATCCTGGAAGAGGCGGACGGCATCATGGTGGCCCGGGGGGACCTGGGGGTGGAGATGCCCTTAGAGGAGGTTCCCATCGTGCAAAAGCGGCTCATCCTGAGGTGCATCGCCGCCGGGAAGCCCGTGATCACCGCCACCCAGATGCTGGAGTCCATGGTGCAGAACCCAAGCCCCACCCGGGCCGAAGCCTCGGATGTGGCCAACGCCATCTTTGACGGCTCGGACGCGGTGATGCTCTCCGCCGAGACCGCCGCCGGGGCCTATCCCGTGGAGGCGGTGGCCATGATGGCCCGCATCGCCAGGGCGGTGGAGGCCTCCCCGGAGTTTTTGCAGAAACTCAACGTCTTGCGCCCCGCGCCCACCCCCACCACCCAAGACGCCATTGCCCAGGCGGCGGACGACATCGTGGAGGCGGTGGGGGCGCGGGCCATCGTGGTCTTCACCGCCACCGGGGGCTCGGCCCGGCGTGTGGCCCGCACCCGGCCCCAGGTGCCCATCCTGGCCCTTACCCCGAGCCCCGAGGTGAGGCGGCAGCTGGCCCTGGTGTGGGGCGTCCTGCCCCACCTGGCCCCGGACCCCCAGGACACGGACGACATGGTGCGGATTGCCCTTAGGGAGGTAAAGGCCCTGGGCCTGGCCCAGGTGGGGGAGCGGGTGGTCATCGCCGCCGGGGTGCCCTTCGGGGTGCGGGGAACCACCAACCTGATCCGGGTAGAAAGGGTGAGCTAAAAGGGCCCGGGGCCTAAAGGCCCCGGGGGGAGGGAGTACACCGGTCTACTTGACCGGGGGACGGGACTTGAGCACCTCCTGCGGGGAGAGGGGTTTGGCCCTTTGGGCCTTTACCTCCTGGGCGGTGATGGGCTTGGCCTTGGATTTGGCGAAGGTGGCCAGGACGTGGTTTAAGAGGTTGGCCACCTCCTCGTCCTTAAGCTGCCGGAAGGGGGGCATGACCCCGTTATAGGTCTTGCCCTCTACGGTGAGGGGGCCCTGGAGGCCATAGAGGACCACCCGGATGAGGTACTCCCGGCCCCCCTTGGCCTGGACCACCTTGTCCAGGTGGGTGAGGGGCGGGAAGGCCCCGGGGATGCCCTGGCCCGTGGCCTGGTGGCAGCTTTGGCAGTTGGCTGAGTACAGCTTGGCCCCAGGGCTTTGCCCGAGGGCGAAGAGGCCGGCGAGGAAAATAAAGGGCAAAAGGCGCCGCATGGCTCCAGGATAGGAGGACTGCGCCGGTCTACGCCAGGGGCATTTGTCCCCAGGTTCTGGGAATGTAGGCGCAACGGGGATCGGATTCCAGATAGTCCCCGGTCTCCGCATAGGCCCGGGCCCGGCTACCCCCGCAAAGCTCCCGGTACTCGCAAACCCCGCATTTTCCCTTGAGGAGGGCTTTGTTGCGCAGGGACTGGAAGATGGGGCTTTCGCGGTAGATTTGCAAGAGGGGCGTTTCCCGCACGTTTCCGGCGGAAAGGGGAAGAAAGCCCGAGGGGTAGACCTCCCCGTTGGCGGCCACGAAGACGAAGCCGAAGCCATCGGAAACGTGGACACCCCGCCCCTCGCCCACCAGGGCGCCGTCTTGCCCGCCCTCCCTTTGGCGGCGTTCCAGAACGATGCGGCGGAACATGGGGCCTTCCGTGGTGCGCACCTGGAAGGGGTGGCGGCGGGAGAGCTCGTAAAGGAGGTGCATCACCTCCTCGTACCCCTCGGGGGAGAGTTGCTCCAGCAAGGCTCCCCGGCCCACGGGTACCAGGAAGAAGACCTCCCAGGTGGCCACGCCCTTTTTCGAAAGGATTTCGGCGATTCCGGGAAGCTCTTTGGCGGTGCGCCGGGTCACGGTGGTGTTCACCTGGGTCATAAGCCCCACCTCCTTGGCCCAGGTGAGGGCCTTTAGCGCCAGGGCGAAGGTGCCCGGCACCCCGCGGAAGCCATCGTGGGTCTCGGGGCTCGCCCCGTCCAGGGAGATGGCCATCTGGTGGACGCCCAGTTCCCGGAAGCGGGCCACCACCTCCCGGGTGAGCCTTGGGGTGACGGCGGGGGTAATGCCCACCTTGAGGCCCAGGCGCTGGGCTTCCTCCAGGAGGAGGAAGAGGTCGGGACGGGCCAGGGGGTCGCCCCCCGTGGGGAGGAGGATGGGCTTGGGGGTGTAGGTGGCGAGTTCCCGGAGGAGCTTAAGGCCTTCCGCGGTGGACAGTTCATCGGGAAGGGGGTCGGGCACGGCGGAGGCCCGGCAGTGCTGGCAGGCCAGGAGGCAGGCCCGGGTCATCTCCCAGGCCACCAGGAGGGGAAAGCGGTGGAGGTCGGGCTTCATGCCCTTAGCGTAGGGAAGGGGGGGAAGGGCAGGTGTCCCTAGCGGGAAAGGGTGAGGCGGTAGGTGAGGGTTTTGGCCTCATGGGGTTTTAGGGGGAGTTCCAGACGGTAGCCCTCGGGCAGGAGGTTGGCCCCGGGGAAGTCCAGGCGGAAGGGCTGGGGAAAAGTTTCCGCAAGGAGGGCGGTTACCGGGTAGGCGTAGGGGTTTTCCAGGCGGGTTTCCACCAGGTAGGTGGCCTCCTTCTCCGACTGGGCAAGGAGGCGGACGGCACGCCCAAGGCGCGCCCTCAGGTCCGGTCCAAGCCACACCTCTGCCAGGTTGCCCGCAAGGGCAGCGGGAAGGCGGCCCTGGCCCAGGAAAAGGCCCTCCTCCACCACCTCCAAGGCCCCAGGGGCCAAGGGGAAGGGGGCCTTGAAGCGGTAGCCCCGTTCCAAGGGGATGGAGGCCTCCGTGCGGAAGGGACCCTGGTAGCGGAGAAGGCGCATGGGGGCCACCTCGGCCCGTTGGAAGGGGATTTCCGTGGTGCCGGGGAGAAGCGTTCTCGGCGCAAGCTCGTAGCGGAAGAGGCCAAAGGGGTTTTCGTAGGCCTCACGAAGGGTGCGAAAGGCGGCTTCCGGAAGGGCCTTGGCCTCGAGGAGGTTCACCTCCCCCGCCAGAAGGGCGAGGCGTTCCGCCTGGAGGGCCTCCCCCTCCAGCCGAAGCCTGGCCCAGGCGGTGAGCCTGCCCTCCTCGAGGGTGTAGAAGACCTCCCCGGAAAGCCCGGTATAGAGGTAGCGGAGCCAGGCCCTTCCCTCCCCCCGGTAGCGGAAAAGAACCGCCGTGCCCTGGAAAAGCCTTTCCTCTTCCTCCACCCCAAGGAGCCGCAACGAGCCCGGCACCATGCGGGCAAGCTTTTCCCCGGCCAGGTACACCCAGGCGGACGGGGGGAGGACCACGGGCTCCTTCACCTCGGCGAAACCCGGGTAGACCACCACCTCCTGGGCCCAGGCCCCAAGGAGGAAGAGCCCTAAGGCAACGAGCTTCCTCATACGCCCAGTTTACGCGCCAAGGCCTCCACCCGCTCCCTGGGAAGAGGCCCCCCGTGGCCGATGTAGACCCACCGGGCCCCCAGGTCCAGGATCTTGCGCACCGTCTTCTTCGCTAGGGCGTGGTCCTCGTTGATGAAACGGGGCGGGAGGCCCTTGCCCCTCAGGGCGTCCCCCGCCAAAAGTATCCCCTCCCGGAAAAGCCCCACCTGCCCCAGGGTGTGGCCGGGGAGGTGGACCACCCGCCAGCCGGCAAGCGCCATCCCTTCCTCTACGGGGCGGAGGGCCTCCTTGGGGAGGGGCGGGGCCAGGTTGGCGAGCCGGTGGCCCAGGAGGGGGATGGGAAGGGGCGGGCGGGGCTTTTCCCCCGTGAGGTAGGGCCACTCCTGGGGGTGGGCGAAGACGGGCACCCCATACCGCTCCCAAAGGGCCCTCGCCCCCCCGGCGTGGTCCAGGTGGTGGTGGGTGAGGAAGAGGAAAAGGGGAGGGGAGGCCAGGAGGGAGAGGAGCTTTTTCGCCTCCCAGGGAAGCCCGGCATCCACCAGGAAATAGCCCTCCCCCGCTGGCACCCGGTAAAGGTTGGCGGCAAAGGCCAGGCGCTCAGGCCCGCTCATGGACGGGGGCGAGGCCCATCTCCGCCAGGGCCCGGCGGATCCCCTCGGGGTCAATCCCCGCCTGGCGGTGCAGGCTCGGGATGGTGCCGTGCTCAAAGAAGCGGTCGGGAAGCCCCAGGACCTTGACCTCGGGCTTGAGGCCCATCTCGTTAAGAGCCTCCAGCACGGCGCTCCCGAAGCCCCCCATCCGCTGGTGGTCCTCCACGGTGAGGAGTTTGTAGCGGGCAAGCTGCCTCAGCATCTCCCGGTCCAGGGGCTTGAGGAAGCGGGCGTTGACCACGCCCACCCTGGGGTCGTCCCCCGCGGCCTCGAGGGCGTACCGGAGGGTCTTGCCGAAGGCGAGGATGTAGGCCTCCTTTCCCTCCTTCACCACCTCCCACTTCCCCCAGGGGATGTCCGGCCACACCCCCTCGGGGGCCCTTTCCACGTTGTCCCGAGGGTAGCGGATGGCCACAGGCCCCCCCACCTCCAGGGCTTTCTTCAGCATGGCCCGAAGCTCCAGGGCGTCCTTGGGGGCGGCGATCTGCAGGTTGGGGATGGTGCGCAGGTAGGCGATGTCAAAGACCCCGTGGTGGGTGGCCCCGTCCGCCCCCACGATGCCCGCCCGGTCAATGGCGAAGACCACGGGGAGGGCTTCTATGGCCACGTCGTGGATCACCTGATCGTAAGCCCGTTGCAGGAAGGTGGAGTAGATGGCCACCACCGGCTTCATGCCCCTTAGGGCCAGGCCCGCCGCCGTGGTCACCGCCACGTCCTCGCAGATGCCCACGTCCAGGTAGCGCTCGGGGTGCTCCAGGGAGTAGCGCACGAGCCCCGAGCCCTCCCGCATGGCCGGGGTGATGACGAAGAGCCTGGGCTCCAGGTGGGCGAGTTCGGTGACGGCGTCCCCGAAGGCCTGGCTCCAGGAGTAGCCCTTGGAGACCTTCTCCGGTTTTTCGGGGTTGAAGCCCGGGGGGCCGTGCCAGTAGATGGGGTCGGCCTCCGCCACCTTGTACCCCTTGCCCTTCTGGGTGACCACGTGGAGGAGGGTGGGGCCTTCCAGGGCCTTAAGGTGCTCCAGGATGTGGACGAGGCCCTTCAGGTCGTGGCCGTCCACGGGGCCGATGTAGCGCAAGCCCCAGGCGTAGAAGGGGTTTTCCTGGTGGAGGATGAGCTTGGCCGCTTCCTTCGCCCGGTCCACCAGGCCGAAAAGTTGGGGAGAGATGCGCTCCAGCACGTTTCTCCCCAGCTTTTCCATGTCGTGGACCCACTTTCTAATCTGAAGCTCTTTGAAGTACTTGTTGAGGGCCCCCACGTTCTCGGAGATGCTCATCTCGTTGTCGTTGAGGATGATGAGCATCCGCTTTTGCAGCTCCCCGATCTTGTTCAGGGCAGCGAGGGCCATGCCCCCGGTGAGGGCCCCATCCCCGATCACCGCCACCACGTGGTAGTCCTCCCCCTGGAGGTCCCGGGCGATGGCCATGCCCAGGGCGTGGGCCAAGGAGGTGGAGGCGTGGCCGGCGGTGATGGCGTCGTGTTCGGACTCGGAAACCTTGGTGAAGCCGGAGATGCCCCCTTCCTGCCTCAGGGTGTGGAAGCGGTCCTTCCGCCCCGTGACCAGTTTGTGGGCGTAGGCCTGGTGGCCCACGTCAAAGAGGATGCGGTCCTTGGGGGAGTGAAAGACGCGGTGCAGGGCCAGGATGAGCTCCACGGCTCCCAAGGAGCTGGCCAGGTGCCCGCCGTTTTGCGCCGTGACCCGGATGATCTCGCTCCGGATCTCCTCGGCCAGGGCCTGGAGTTCCTCCAGGCTAAGCCGCTTCAGGTCTTCGGGGCCGTTCACCTTTTCCAAGACCATACCCACCTCACTGGAAGTTGCGCTCCACCAGGATGCGCCCCTCCCGGGTGCGCACCTCCCCCACCCGGGGGGCGAACCAGACCTCGTAGGCCGTCTGGCCCGCCTGGTCCTGGTAGACCTGGCGGATGCGCAGGATGCGGAAACTTCCCGCAGGAAGGCGCACTTCCCGTTCCTCCAGGACCTCCATGCTGTAGTCCAGGCGGCCTTGGGCTAAAGGCTCCCGCCCCGAAGGGGAGAGGAGCTCCACCTTCACCTCCACCCTGCCGCCCCAGCGGTGGCCCGGGGCGAGGAGGCCCTCCGGGGGGTATTCCAGGAGGGGTGGGGTGAAGACCACCCGGGCCGAAGGGTCCTGGAAGCCCAGAAGCCGCACGCCAAAGGCCCCCACCTGGCGGTAGTAGACCCGGTCCTCCCCCCGGCCATAGGCGCGGAAGCGAAGGGCTTCCTGGCCCTCGTAGAGGGCGGGGCCTTCCACCCGCACCCGGTAGGGCGGGGAGGAGAGGGGTTCCCCCTCGGGCACATAGACCCACTCCAGCCCCGTGGCCATGGGGTAGAAGGCCTCGCTTTTTAGGAAGGGCCGGGCCTCGGGGGCATGGGTTACCTGGGGGGCGCAGGCGGCGAGGAGAAGGGAGAGGGCCATAAGGGACCGCCTCATGGTAGGGAGTTTACCCTGATTCCCGCCGTAGGCTGGCCAACACTCAGGTTCCGGGCCGAGGCTAGGCTTGGCCTAGCTCCCGCTTGAGCCGAAGGAGCTCTTCCTCCAGTTCCTTCTCCCCGGACAGGGCGGCGAGCGCCTTTTCCAGGTCCAGGCCGTCCAGGGCCTTTAGGGCCTCGTGCCGGTCCTCCAGGGCCAGGATGCGGGCCTCCATTTCCTCAAAGGCCTCGAGGGCGGGGTGCCCTTCCCAGCGGGACTCCATCCGGCGCACCGCCTCCGCCGCCTCCACCCCCTTCTTCCGGGCCAAGAGGAGCTTCTTCCTGGCCTCGGCCTCGTCAATCTTGGCCTCCAGGGCCTTGAGCTGGGTCATGAGCCGCTCGGTGAGGGCCCGGTGCTCCGCCAGTTGTGCCTTGAAGCCCTCCGCCAGGTCCAAAGCCCGCTTCCTGCGCCTTAGGGCCTCTTTGGCCAGGTCCTCCCGGGAGGCCTTTAGGGCTTCCTTGGCCTTTTCCTCCCAGAGGGCGGCCTCCTTCTCGTGGCTTTCCACCTCCCGCTCCAGGCGCTTGGCCTCGGCCATGGCCGCCGCCACCTGTTCCCGGGCCTCCTTGAGGGCTTCTTTCATGTCCAAGAGGGCCTGTTCCAGGATCTTCTCCGGGTCCTCGGCCCGGCGCAAAAGCTCGTTTAGGTTGGCGCGGATGAGACGCCCAAGGCGGTCTAGTAGGTTCATGCTGCCTCCAGGTCCAGTATGCCACACCCTTGACGGGGCGGGGGAACGGGGGTAGGGTGGACTTGTAAGTATGCGCTTACTTGCGGAAGCCGACCCCCTCGAGGCCCGCCTTCTCCAGGCCGCTTTGGAGCTTTTGGCGGAGCGGGGCTACCGGGGGGCCACCACCAAGGAGGTGGCCCGGCGGGCAGGGGTGAGCGAGGTAACCCTCTTTCGCCGTTTTGGGAGTAAGAAGGCCCTTTTCCAGAAGGCCGTGGCCGCTTTCTTTCCCCAAGGCTTTGTGGAGCGGTTTCCCGGGGAAGGTATGCCCTTGGAGGAGGGGCTTTTGGTCCTTGCCGAGGTCTACCAGGAGTTTTTGCAGGCTCACCGGACCCTCCTCCCCAAGCTCCTCACCGAGTTTTTGCGCCACCCCGAGCTCCTGGCGGAAGGCCCCCCGAGGGGGCTTGGGATGGCCTTGGGAAGGATTTTGGGCTTTTTCCGGGCCAAGCAGGTGGAGGGCCTTTTGCGGCCAGACGAGCCCCCAGAGGAGCTGGCCTTGGCCTTCGTGGGCCCCCTTTTCGCCCGCTTCCTCCTGGGGGAGGCTTTGGGGGTGCGCCTGCCCTTAGACCGGGAGGCCTACGTGCGGGGGTATCTGGAGGGACGTTATGGTGCACGCTGAGGAGGTGACGAGGCATTTCGGCAGCCTCAAGGCCCTGGACCGGGTGAGCCTTTCCGTGCGCCCCGGGGAGGTCTTCGGCCTCTTGGGCCCCAACGGGGCGGGGAAGACCACCTTGGTGCGGGTTCTCACCGGGGTGTTGCGTCCCGATGGGGGGCGGGCGGTGGTGGCGGGGCTAGATGTGCTGCGGGAGCCTTGGGCGGTTAAGGCCAGGATCGGCTACGCTACCCAGGAGCAGAGCGTCTACCGCGACCTCACCGTGGAGGAAAACCTCCGCTTCCGCGCCCGCCTTTACCGGCCCAAGGAGGCGAAGGCGCTGGCGGAGGAGGCCCTTTTGCGCTTTGGCCTTCTCCCCTACGCCAAGGCCCTGGCGGGCCACCTCTCCGGGGGCTGGCGGCAACGCCTGGCCCTGGCCCAGGCGGTGGTCCACCGCCCGGAGGTCCTCTTCTTGGACGAGCCCACCACGGGGCTTGATCCCCTTTCCCGCCGGGCCATCTGGGACCTCATCCACCAGGAGGCGGAAAGGGGGGCGGCGGTCCTGGTCACCACCCATTACATGGACGAGGCGGAGCGCTGCCACCGCCTGGCCCTCCTCTTCGCCGGGCGGGTCCTGGCCCTGGGCACCCCGCAGGAGCTCAAGGCCGAGGCCCAGGGGCGGGCGGACTTCTACTTCGCCCCCGTGACCTTAGCCGAGGCCCGGCGGGTGGAAGGGGTTTGGGACGCCTGGCCGAGCGGCCACGGGGTGCGCCTCATCCTGCGGAAGGGTGCGGTCCCACCCTTCCCCGCCACGCCCACCGAGCCCACCCTCGAGGACGTCTTCCTGGTCTACACCAAGGGGGAAGCATGAGCCGCATCCTCGCCCTAGCGGAAAAGGAGTTTTTGCAAATTCGGCGGGACCACGTCCTCCCCCGGCTCATCGTCCTTCTGCCCACCCTGATGCTCCTCCTCTTCGGCTACGCCATCAACTTCACCCTGGAAAACATCCCCCTGGCGGTTTACGATGCCTCCCAGGACCGCATCAGCCAAACCCTTTTGGCGGAGCTTACCCGGGACAACCGCTTCCGCTTGGCGGTGAGGGCGGAAAGCCCCGAGGGGGTGGTGGCGGCGGTGGACCGGGGCCAGGCCCGGGTGGGCTTGGTGGTGCCCAAAGGGGCCTTGGAAAGGGTGCGCCGAGGGGAGAGCGTGAACCTGGAGGTCTACGTGGACGGCACCGACCCCAACTTCGCCTTCCAGGCCCAGGCCACCTTGCGCAAGGCCATCCAGGAGGTGAACGCCCGCATCCTGGTGGGCCGGGCCCTTTCCGGGGAAGCGGTCCTGCCCCCCTTGAGCCCCACCCTCCACACCCTCTACAACCCGGACAACAAGACCGCCTGGTTCATGATCCCCGGCATCATCGGCCTGGTCCTCACCATGTTCACCGTGCTCCTCACCGCCCTGTCCATCGTCCGGGAGGCGGAAAGCCGCATGATGGAAAGCCTCTTGGCCTCCCCCTTGCGCCCCCACGAGGTGGTCTTGGGCAAGGTCCTGCCCTATCTGGTCATCGCCTTCGCCGTGGCGCTCTTGGTCTTGGCCTTGGGGCACTGGGTTTTTGGGGTACCGGTGCGGGGGAGCCTCCTCCTCCTCTTGCTCGCCATGTTCCTCTTCGTCTTGGGCTCCTTGGCGGCGGGGGTTTTGATCTCCACCCTGGCCCGTACCCAGGTGCAGGCGGTCTTCGGCACCTACGCCTATGCCTTTCCCACCATCTTCCTTTCGGGCTTCGTCTTTCCCATAGACGGCATGCCCCGCTTTTTCCAGATACTTTCCTACTTGGTGCCCGCCCGCTACCTCATTGAGGTCCTGCGGGGGGTGATGCTCAAAGGGGTGGGCTTTGGGGTGCTCTGGCCCCATCTCCTGGCCTTGGCCCTCTTCTCCCTCTTGGTCCTCTTCCTGGCCTCGGCCCGCTTCCAAAGGCAGGTGGCGGTATGAGGAAAGTGGCGCTTCTTTTCCTTTTGGGCCTGGCCCTGGCCCAGGGGCGGCTGGAGGCGGGGCTTTACGGGGCCCCGGGCGGGGTGACCCCGGCCCTGGAAGCCGCTTTCGCCCTGGGGGAAGGGGAGGTTTACCTGAAGGGGCAGGTGGGGCGGGGGGCCTTGGGCTACCTGGGAAGCCTATCCCTGGGGCCTTTGGGCTATTTGGCCTATGGGGCCCAAGGGGAGGTGGGGGAAGGGGGCCTAGGGGGTGCCCTTTTCCTGGAGGGCGGCGCGGGGCCCCTGGCGGCGGAGGGGCGGCTTGGGTACCGGCCCCAAGGGGCTTTCCCCCTTTTCCCCGAGGCGGGGTTTTTCGGGCGGCTAGCCCTGCGCTACCGGGCCACCCCTAGGGAGGTTTGGGGTGTGGAGGCGGCAGGGAACACCCCTTCCCGGCCCGCCACCTTCGGCCTGCAACCGGGGCTTTACGGGGTTTGGCGCTTGGAGGGGAGCTACGCCTTCCGCCAGGAGGCCACCTACACCCTGGGGCTAGGGGTTTCCTCCGGGCCCTACGCCCTTTTGGGCTTCAAGGGGGAGGTGGGGGAGGAAGGGGAGGTGTTGGACCTCCTCCTCCGCCTGGGTGGGGTGAACCGGCTGGAGGCGGGGCTTTACTTAGGGGAGGCTAGCCTCCATCTCACCCTTTCCTACCCTTGGGCGGGTAGCCTCGGGGTGTGGTTGGGGGACCTGGGCCTCGAGGCGGGCCACCAAGGGTCCCCCTACGCCTGGGTTCGGTACACCTGGAGGTGGCCATGAGCGTGCGGCGAAGCCCCTTTTGGATCTTGGCCCTTGGGCTTATGGGTTTGACCCTGGCCCAGTCCGTGGCGGAGATCTTGGAACTGGTGGAGAAAAACCTGGCCAGCCCCTGGCAGGCCGTGGTGCAGGGCCAGGTTCAAGGCCCTTCCGGCACCGAGAACCTCCAGGCCCGGGTCTACGCCTTGCCCAAGGAAAACCTTTACCGCATAGAGTTCCTCAAGCCGGGTTCCTTGGAGGGCAACTTTACCGTGGTCACCGAGAAGGAGGTCTGGAACTACCTCTACCTCACCAACCAGCTCATCATCAGCCCCAAGGAGAAGGCCCAGGTGCAGGGCCTGGGCTTTAGCCCTCAGGGCTTGGGCGACCTGAAGGCCCTAAGCGAGCGGGTAAGCCTGCGCCTAGCCGGCGAGGAGCGCCTGCCCGAGGGGCCGGCCTGGAGGCTCGTGGGCCAGGCCAAGGAGGGCCAGGGCTTTGCCCGGCTAGAGCTTTACATCTTGAAGGCGGACCCGAGGCCCTTGCGCTTCCTCTTCCTGGACGAGGCGGGGAAGGTTTTGGCGGACCTGAAGGTGGTGGAGTTCAAGCGGGCAAGCCTCACCCCTAGCCAGCTCAAGCGCTACCCCAAGGACGCCCAGGTGGTGCGCCGCTAGGTTTCGGCGTAGAGGGGGGTGGAGAGGTACTTCCACCCCCCATCGGGGCTGATGCAGGCCACCCGCTTGCCCGGGCCCAGTTCCCTCGCCACCTGGAGGGCGGCAAGGACGATGCCCCCGGAGCTCATCCCCAGGAAAAGCCCCTCTTCCCGGGCAAGCCTCCGGGCCAGGGGGAAGGCGTCCTCCTCCCACACCTGGATGACCCCGTCCAGGAGGCTTAGGTCCAGGTTCTCGGGGATGAAGCCCGGGCCCATGCCCTGGAACTGGTGTTGCCCCATCTTCCCCCCGGAGAGGACGTTGGAGCGGGCGGGTTCCACGGCGAAGACCTTTACGTGGGGGATTCTCTCCTTCAGGTAGCGCCCCACCCCGGTGATGGTCCCCCCCGTGCCCGAGCCGTAGACGAAGGCGTCTATGCGCCCCTCCAAGGCCTCGTAGAGCTCGGGCCCCGTGGTCTCGTAGTGGGCCCGCACGTTGGCGGGGTTTTTGAACTGGTCGGGCATGAAGGCCCCCAGCTCCTCCTTAAGCCGGAGAGCTTCCTCCCTGGCCGCCAGCATCCGCCTTTCCGGGTCCGTGAGGACGAGCTCCGCCCCCAAGGCCCTTAGGACCCGCTTCCTCTCCTCGGACATCTGGGCGGGCATGGTGAGGATGAGGCGGTAGCCCCGGCTTGCGGCGATCATGGCGAGGCCGATGCCCGTGTTGCCGCTCGTGGGCTCCACGATTACCTGGCCCGAGCCCGGCTTTAGGATCCCCCTTTCCTCGGCGTCCTTGATCATGTACCAGGCGGGGCGGTCCTTGATGGAGCCCCCTGGGTTTAGCCCCTCCAGCTTCACCCAGACCTCGGCCATGCCCGGCTCCACCACCTTGGCGAGGCGCACCACGGGGGTTTTGCCGATGACCCCTTCCACCCGCATACCCTCACTATAGGGGTTTCCTTGGCGGGGGGCATCTGCTAACCTGAAAGGAGCAAGCCCCAAGCTTGCGGAAGGGTGAACATGAAAGTAGGACAGGACAAGGTGGTCACCATTCGCTACACCCTCCAGGTGGAGGGGGAGGTTTTGGACCAGGGGGAGCTTTCCTACCTGCACGGGCACGGCAACCTCATCCGGGGCCTCGAGGAGGCCCTGGAGGGCCGCGAGGAGGGCGAAGCCTTCCAGGCCCACGTGCCGGCGGAGAAGGCCTACGGCCCCCACGATCCGGAAGGGGTGCAGGTGGTGCCCCTCTCCGCCTTCCCCGAGGACGCTGAGGTGGCCCCGGGGGCCCAGTTTTACGCCCAAGACATGGAGGGGAACCCCATGCCCCTCACCGTGGTGGAGGTCCAGGGGGAGGAGGTCACCATTGACTTCAACCATCCCCTGGCGGGCAAGGACCTGGACTTCCAGGTGGAGGTGGTGAAGGTGCGGGAGGCTACCCCCGAGGAGCTCCTGCACGGCCACGTGCACGAGGGCGGGCATTCCCACTAGGCGTGGGCCAGGCCTCCCCAGGGGTTCCCTGGGGGGGCTTGACTTTTTCCTCCCCCCGTGGGATAGTGGGGAGTCCCTGGAAAGCCAAGTGGGTTTTCGGGATGAAGGAGAAGCATGAAGAAGGGTACCGTTAAGTGGTTCAACGCGGAAAAAGGCTACGGGTTCATCCAGCAGGAAGAGGGTCCGGACGTGTTCGTGCACTTCTCGGCCATCGAGGCCGAAGGGTTTCGCACCCTGAACGAGGGGGAGCGGGTGGAGTTTGAGGTGGAGCCGGGCCGGGGCGGCAAGGGCCCCCAGGCCAAGAAGGTCCGCCGCATCTAAAGGAGGATGGCCAAAGGAAGCCCCCTTGGGGGCTTCCTTTGCTTTAGGCTTAGGGCATGCGCATCCTCGTTTCCAACGACGACGGCATCTTCTCCCCGGGCATCAAGGCCTTGGGCCTAGCCATGCGGGCCCTGGGCGAGGTGTACGTGGTGGCCCCCGACGTGGAGCAGTCGGCGGTGGGCCACGGCATCACCGTGCGCCGCCCCTTGCGCTTCAAGCACACGCAAAGCGCCGGCTTTGGGGAGATCCCCGCCTACCGGGTGGACGGCACCCCGGCGGACTGCGTGGTCCTGGGGGTGCACCTTCTAGGCCGGCCGGACCTGGTGGTTTCCGGCATCAACATCGGGGTGAACCTGGGGTTAGACCTCACCCACTCGGGCACGGTGGCGGCGGCCCTCGAGGCCACCTCCTTGGGCATCCCGGCCATCGCCTTCAGCCTGGACACCTCCGGGGAGGAGTTGGACTTCGCCGAGGCCGCCCGCCATGCGGTGAGGATCGCCCGCTGGGTGATGGAGAAGGGCCTGCCCAAAGGGGTTCTCCTCAACGTGAACTTTCCCGCCCGCCCGCCCAAGGGGGTCAAGGTCACCCGGCTTTCCACCCATCACTTTGAGGACACCGTGGTGGAGCGGCTGGACCCCGAGGGGAGGCCCTACTACTGGATCGCCGGCACCCCCGTGGGGGAGGAGGAGGAGGGGACGGACCTTTGGGCGGTGCGCCAGGGGTACATCTCGGTCACCCCCGTGAGCCTGGACTTCACCGCCCGGGAATACCTGGCCGAGGTGGAGGCCTGGTTCAAGGACCGGTGAGGCGCACGGGCATACCCTCCTCGAGGCCCCAGGCCTCCCGGGCGCTTCCCCGGTTGAGGGCGATCTCCAAAAGCCCTGCGCTTCCCAGATAGGCCACCCCTTCCCCCACCTCCACCTCGCCGAAGGTGCGGCGGATGGGCACCCTCCGCCCCGCCACCTCCACCCATCCCCCTAGGGGGGCCTGGAGGAGGGTGGTGATGGCGTTGCCGAAGCGGTCAAAGGTGAGGATCTCCCCTTCCGGCCCCGGGGTCAGGGCGAGGGGAAGCCTTAGGAGGCTTTCCACCGGAACCTCCTCCCCCAGGGCTTCCGGGGGAAGCCCCAGGGCCAGGTGGGCGGCGGCGGGGGCGAAGCGGTCGCGGCCGTGAAAGGTGAACGCCCCCGGGCGCCATCCGGGTAAGGGGTCCAGGCTTTGGGGCCTGGGGGGCTTAACCCTGTCCAGGGCATAGGCCCGCCTGGGCGGGTCCAGGAGCCAGGCCAGGGTGAAGAGGCCGTTATCCGGGCCCACGTAGGCCCGCCGGCCCAAGGCGGCCACGGCCCGCCGTGCCGTCCCCACCCCGGGGTCCACCACCGCCAGAATGACGCTCCCTTCGGGCAGGTAGGGCACCGCCTCAAAGAGGGCGTAGGCCGCCCGGCGCAGGTCCTGGGGGGGGAGGTCGTGGGCCAGGTCCACCACCCCTATGCCGGGAGCCTTCTGGGCTAAAACCGCCTTCACCACCCCCACATAGGGGTCTTGGAGGCCGAAGTCGGAGAGGAAGAAAACGGGGCGCATCCTAGAAGCGCCTTAACCATGCGGGGGGAAAGAGCGAGAGGACCACCCCCGCCACCACCCAGCCTAGGCTTAGGCCCAGGACGCTCCCCGCCCGCTCCTTGGCCCACAAAAGCCCAGCCCCCACGAGGAGGAGGAGAAGGGTGGGCCCCGGCACCGCCAGGGCGAAGAAGAGGGCGGATAGGGCGGGGGCCAGGTCCTTGTAGCGCTCCTTGAAGACCCAAGGGACCAGGCCGCGGAAGAAGGGCTCCATAAGGGCCAGGCCCAGGAAGGTGAGGAGGTTTAGGGGAAGGGTGGACAGGCCGAGGAAGGGGCGCAGGAGGCCGTAGGCCAAGAGGAGGAGGACCAAGGCGGGCCCCACCCAAAACCCTTCCACCCAGCTGCCCCAGGGGCCCAAAAGGGCGGGTAGCCGCTTCCGTTGCCAGAGGAGGAGGCCCAGGAGGAGGAAGGCCCCGTAGGCCAGGTAGAGGCTTGGGAGCACCTTTTCCCCTTGGTAGGGGGTAAGGAAGGCGAGGAGGTTGGCGAAAAGGAGCTTGCCCATTAGGGCGGCGAAGCCCAGGGCCAGAAGGAGGGCCAGGAGGGCCAAGAGGTAGAGGCTTCCCGGGCCCGGTAAGGGGTTTTCCACCACCTCCACGGTGCGCAGGGGCTCTATGCGGCTTTCCCCCAGGAGGATGAGGACCAAGAAGGCGAGGAGGGCGGAAAGCCAAGGCCAGGCCGTGGCGAGGAAGCGCCCGGGGAGGTTTTCCACCTGGGAAAGTTGCCCAAGGGCCGCCAGGCCCCGCCCAACGTCCCCTTGGCCCAGGTAGGCCAGGGTCAAGGTGGCGAGGGCCTGGGCCTTCAGCTCGGGCTTTTCCCCAAGCTCCGGGAGGAGGGCTTCCAGAAGGGGGATGGCCTCCGTGGGCCGCCCCACGAGGAAAAGGAGGCGCCCCCGCGCTAGCCTTTCCTCCTGGGTGGAGCCCAAGGCCAGAAGGCCCGCTTCCGGGTTGCCGAGCTCCAGGTGGAGCCGGGCCAGGAGGAGGCGCACTTCTGGGGTAGGGGGGAGGGCCTGGGCCTCGGCCAGGGCCGCTTCCGGCCGCTTTAGGGCCTCGAGGGCCAAAGCCCTCGCAAGCCGGGCCTCCGGGTCCTGCCCCAAGGGGAGGCGCAGGACCTCCCCCGGCCTCCCCTGGGCCAAAAGGAGCCTCGCCTTCAGGACCAGGCCCTCGGGGTCGTCCCCCAGGCGCTCCAGGTAGGTGCCCGCTTGGGCCAGCTCGCCCCTTTCCAAGGCGATGCGGGCGAGGAGCCGAAGGCTTGGGGCGTGGTTGGGGTCGCTCACCAGGGCAAGCTCGCAGGTCATCTGGGCGCTTTCCAAGGCTCCTTGGTTGTATAGCCTTTGGCAGCGGGCGAAATACTCCTCGGCCCCTTGGCCCCAGGCCAGGGAAGGGATAACCAGGCCTATAAAGACCCAAAGCCCCCGAGTAAGCTTCATGGCTTCCAGCCCCCTTTTCGGATATTCACCTGCGTACTCACCTCACGCCACCGCCCGCAACACCCGGGTGATGGGCAGACCCGCCTGCCCAAGAAGCTGGGCCACCACGCTCCAGGCCATCACCCAAGCTTCCACTTGCAGGGCCACCGCCTTCAGCCCCCGTACCCTCCCCACCGCCCCCACCAGCCCCATCGGCCCCTTCAGCAGACCAAAGACCGTCTCCAGCTCCCACCGCCGCCCCAAAAGCCTCCGGTACGCACCTCTCCCCCGCCGCCGCAGGTTCAAAAGCCGCCCCCTCCCCTTTGGCCTTCCCCGTCTCCGGTTATGCCCCGTCACCAGAAGCATCCCTCGCCTCCTCGTCAACCGAAAGTTGGCTTCCCCCTCGTAGGCCGCGTCCGCCACCACCACGGGGGGCTTCTCCCCAGGAAACCTCTCCACCCCCCAGAGCATCCCCCGCCCCACCGGGGAGTCGTGCCATGAGGCCGGGGTCACCCGTAGGGCCAGCACCTCCCCCGTGTCCAGGTCCACGAGGAGGTGGAGCTTGTACCCATAAACCCAGCCCCCATCCGAGCCCACGCCCCAAGCCGCCTCCCCATCCGACCTCTGGGCGGGGAGAAGGGTGGCGTCCATGGCCAGCACCCGCCTCCCCCGGCCCACCCGCTTCCCTCCCCGCAGGAGGGGCCAGGGTAGCTTCCGGCTCCGCTCGCTGAGGGTGGCAGAGGAGGGAACGCGCTCTAGACCGAGGCGCTTGCGGAGCCTAGGGTTGCGGGCCAGTTCCCGGCGCATGCGTTCGCTGGAGAAGCCCAGGAGGGCGCGGACCAGGTGGAAGAGAAAGAGGCTGAGGTCGGAGAAGGTCCTGGGCCTGCCGGGTTTTCTCTCCCCTTCTGGCAAGCGGGCTTGGAGCCATGCCTGGAGCAGGGGGACCAGTTCCTCCAGGGGCAGGGGTAGGATGGAAGGGGGCGTCTGGTGTTCTTCCACAGCTCACCAAGCGCCCCCTTTTCCTTTGGCTTGTCAAGGGGGTATGCATTGAATATCCGAAAGGGGGGTTCATGGCTTCCAGTTTACGCCTTTCGTCTTATACCCGGTATAATCGCCCCGGGTGAAACCCATGAAGCGATGGACCCCAATCCTGGCATCAGCGCTTTTGACCCTGGCCCTGGCCCAGGCTTCCCAGGTGGCGGCTTTGGTGGACGCCGGGCACTTCCAGGAGGCCTACGAGATGGGCCTAAGGCTCGGTACCCCCGAGGCCTTGGCCCTGGCGGCCAAGGGGGCGAGCTTCTACGCCCTTTACGAGGCCAAGCCCGAGGAGAAGCGGGCTTGGTTTGAGAAGGCGGAGAAGGCCGCCTCCCAAGCCATCGCCAAGGACCCGGGCTACCCGGAGGGCTACTTTGAGCGGGCCAGGGCCTTGGGCCGCCTATCCCAGTACAAGGGGATCCTCGAGGCCCTCTCCGAGGGGCTTGCCCCCCGCATCCGCAACGACCTGGAACGGACCCTGAAGCTCAAACCCGACCACGCCGGGGCCATGGTGGCCCTGGCCCTTTGGCACTTTGAGCTGGTGCAGAAGGGCTGGCTGGTGGCCGCCACCCAGGGGGCGGATGGGGGCAAGGTGGAGCCCTTGATGAAAAAGGCCATAGAGCTGGAACCCGATGGGATCATCCACCGGGTGGAGTACGCCAAGGTGCTCGCCGCCTGGGGCAAGAAGGAGGAGGCGAGGAAACAGCTGGAAATCGCCCTTTCCCTCCCCGCCAGGACCGCCGCCGACCGCTACGACCAGGAAAGGGCCCGCCAGGACCTGGCCAAACTTAAGTAGCCCTGGGCTTAGCGGGGGGTGGGGAGCCTGAGGCCAAGCCGCCTCCCGAAAACCCGGAGCAGGATGGTGATCAGGGCTCCGGCGAAAAGGGAGGCTTGGGGATGGGTATCGTGGAGGGCATAGACCACCAGAGCGCCCAGAAGGGCAGCGGAGGCGTAGAGGTCCCCTGCCCGGTAGAGGATGCCCGGCACCTCGCCGGAGAGCACGTCCCGCAGGACCCCACCCCCCACCCCGGAAAGGGTCCCCGCCAAGGCCACGCCGAAGGGCCCTAGGCCCGCCGCCAAGCCCCTTTCCGCCCCCAAGGCGGCGAAGAGGCCCAGGCCTAGGGTGTCCAGGTAGTAGATGGGCCTCTCCAGGGCCTGCACCCTTGGGTGGAAGCGGAAGACCAAAAGCCCCACCAGGACCACGCTCCAAAGGAGGGGCTCGTGGGTGAGGGCCGTGGGGGGGAGGGTGCCCACCAGGACGTCCCGGATGGAGCCGCCCCCCACCGCCGTCACCGTGGCCAGAACCAAGACCCCAAGGAGGTCAAACCCCTTCTCCACCCCCTTTAGGGCCCCCGTGGCGGCGAAGACCAGGGTGCCGAGCCAGACCAGGACCTCAACCATCCAAAAGCACCACCGCCCGGGCCTGGACGTGGGAAGGGGATAGGCCCTCCGAGGTCTTGAAGGCGAGACCGATGCGGTCTTTGGGAAGCCCTAAGAGGCGGGAGAGGTTTGCCACCAGGGCTTCCCGGTGGGGGTTGAGTTTGGGCCGGTCCAGGGTGAGGACCAGGCTCACCTGGAGGAGCTTCCCCCCCAGGCCCGCCACCCGGATAAGGGCCTCTCCCAGGAACACCTCGCTCCGCACCCCTTGCCAACGGGGGTCGGTGTCCGGGAAGAGGAGGCCGATGTCCCCGAGGCCGTAGGCGGCGAGGAGGGCGTCCGTGAGGGCGTGAAGGGCGGCGTCCCCGTCGGAGTGGGCTAGGGCCCCTACAGGGCTTGGGATCTCCAGGCCGCAAAGGTAAAGGGGCCTTCCCTCGGCGAGAAGGTGGCTATCCTCCCCGTAGCCGATGCGCATGGCTATACTTTAGGGCATGCCGAACTTTGAGGAAGCCCTGGCCCTCATGGAGGCGTGGACGGAAAGCCCCTCCTTGCGCCGGCACATGCGGGCGGTGGAGGTGGCCATGCGGGCCTACGCCCGTCGCTTTGGGGAGGACGAGGAGCTTTGGGCCATGGCCGGGGTGCTCCACGATATGGACTACGAGAAGTACCCGGAGGAACACCCCTACCGGGGGGTGGAGGAGCTCGGGCGCCTCGGCTACCCCGAGGAGGTTCTAAGGGCCATCCTGGCCCACGCCAGCTACACCGGCGTGCCCCGGGAAAGCCTTATGGCCAAGGCCCTCTTCGCCGTGGATGAGCTCACGGGCCTCATCGCCGCCGCGGTCTACGTGCGCCCGGACCGCTCCATTCTGGGCTTGGAGCTCCCTAGCCTGAAAAAGAAGTTCAAGGACAAGGCCTTCGCCAAAGGGGTGAACCGGGAGGAGATCCGCATGGGGGCGGAGGAGCTGGGGGTGCCCTTGGACGAGCACCTGGCCTTCGTGCTGGAGGCCATGAGGCGGGAAGCCCACCTCCTGGGCCTTGCCTAGTTGCCCCACCGGGCCTTTCCCGCTAGGGTGGGAGGCGTGGAGCTTCCCGACCTCACCCCTTACCTCGGGCAGATGACCTTTGGCGGTCTGGCCGGCTACGCCGTGGGCTACGCCTTGAAGAAGGTGGGCCGCCTTCTCGCGATAGCCCTGGGGCTTCTCTTCGTGGCCCTCCAGCTCCTCGCCCAAGCGGGGTATGTGGAGGTGGACTGGACCCGCATCCAGCGGGACGTGGAGCCCTTGCTCCAGCAGCCCGGCTTAAAGGGCCTTTGGGAGCGGCTCGTTTCCACCCTCACCTATAACCTGCCCTTCGGGGCGAGCTTCGTGGGCGGGCTGGTTTTGGGCCTCAGGGCCGGATGAGCCGTTGCGGCGTGGCGATGAGGTCCACCCGGCGTTCGGGTTCCACCGGGAGCTCGGGGTAGACCATCAGCGGGTGGGCCAGGGTGGCGAAGGGGGCTTCCACCTTGAGCCAGGCCTGGGGAAAGCCGTAGCCCTTCCCCACCCAGCCCCCCTCCTCGTCCACCGCCACCGCTCCCACAAGGACCAGGTCCACCGGTTGGGCCTCGAGGGCCACGGGTACCCCGTAGCGGTAAGCCTCCCGCACCCGCTTAAGCCGCCTCGGGTCCAGGTCCTTCAGGAGCAAGAACTCCCCCGGCCGGTCCGGGTGGGGGAGGAGGAGTTCTTTCCCCTGGCGCAGGGCCTCTTCCCTTAAGGGCTTGAGCACGGCGTCCATACCCGCAAGGATCCGCCTTGCGCCCAGGAACTCCGGGGTTTTGAGAAGGCGCTCCGCCGCCTTTCTGGCCCCCAGGAAGTTGGGGTGGTGGCCGTGGGGCGGGGTGGGGTGGAGGGCGAGCCCATGGCGGGCCAGGGCGTTCCAGACTTCTTCCCGAAGCTCCCCCAAGGTCATCTTCCTCACTTTGCCCCCCGGGCCGGGGGGCGTCAAGCTAGCATGGGAGGGTATGGGCCACAAACTCCGGTTCGCCCACCTGCACCAGCACACCCAGTTTTCCCTCCTGGACGGGGCGGCCAAGCTTGAGGACCTCCTCAAGTGGGTCAAGGAGGTCTCCCCCGAGGACCCCGCCCTGGCCATCACCGACCACGGGAACCTCTTCGGCGCCGTGGAGTTTTACAGGAAGGCCACGGAGCTGGGGGTGAAGCCCATCCTCGGGTACGAGGCCTACGTGGCGGCGGAAAGCCGCCACGACCGCAAGCGGGGCAAGGGCCTGGACGGGGGGTACTTCCACCTCACCCTCCTCGCCAAGGACTTCCGGGGCTACCAGAACCTGGTGCGCCTGGCGAGCCGGGCCTATCTGGAGGGTTTTTACGAGAAACCCCGCATTGACCGGGAGATCCTAAGGGAGCACGCCGAAGGCCTCATCGCCCTTTCCGGGTGCCTGGGGGCGGAGATTCCCCAGTTCATCCTGCAAGACCGCCTGGACCTGGCGGAGGCCCGGCTCAAGGAGTACCTTTCCATCTTCGGCGACCGCTTCTTCATTGAGATCCAAAACCACGGCCTTCCCGAGCAGAAGAAGGTCAACGAGGTCCTCAAGGAGTTCGCCCGCAGGTACGGCCTGGGCATGGTGGCCACCAACGACGGCCACTACGTGCGCAGGGAGGATGCCCGGGCCCACGAGGTGCTCCTCGCCATCCAGTCCAAAAGCACCCTGGACGACCCCGAGCGTTGGCGCTTTCCCTGCGACGAGTTCTACGTGAAGACCCCCGAGGAGATGCGGGCCATGCTCCCCGAGGCGGAGTGGGGGGATGAGCCCTTTGACAATACGGCGGAGATCGCCCGCATGTGCAACGTGGACCTCCCCATCGGGGACAAGATGGTCTACCGCATCCCCCGCTTCCCCCTCCCCGAAGGGCGCACGGAGGCCCAGTACCTCATGGAGCTCACCCTAAAGGGCCTTCTGGGCCGCTACCCCGACCGCATCACCCCAGAGTTTTACCGGGAGGTCTTCCGCCGCCTGGGGAAGCTCCCGCCCCACGGGGACGGGCAGGCCCTGGCCGAGGCCCTGGCCCAGGTGGAGAAGGGGGCTTGGGAAAAGCTTCTGGCCGGGCTTCCCCCCTTGGAGGGGGTGCGGGAGTGGACGGCGGAGGCCATCCTCCACCGGGCCCTTTACGAGCTTGGCGTCATTGAGCGCATGGGCTTCCCCGGGTACTTCCTCATCGTCCAGGACTACATCAACTGGGCTAGGAAGAACGGGGTTTCCGTGGGGCCCGGACGGGGTTCGGCGGCGGGGAGCCTGGTGGCCTACGCCGTGGGCATCACCAACATTGACCCCTTGCGCTTTGGCCTCCTCTTTGAGCGCTTCTTGAACCCCGAGCGGGTGTCCATGCCGGACATAGACACGGACTTTTCCGACCGCAAGCGGGACCTGGTGATCCAGTACGTGCGGGAGCGGTACGGGAAGGAAAGGGTGGCCCAGATCGGCACCTTCGGGAGCCTGGCCTCCAAGGCGGCCCTGAAGGACGTGGCCCGGGTCTACGGCATCCCCCACAAGAAGGCGGAGGAGCTGGCCAAGCTCATCCCCGTGCAGTTCGGTAAGCCCAAGCCCTTGGCCGAGGCCATCCAGGTGGTGCCCGAGCTCAGGGCGGAGATGGAAAAGGACCCCAAGATCCGGGAGGTCCTCGAGGTGGCCATGCGGCTTGAGGGCCTCAACCGCCACGCCTCCGTGCACGCCGCCGGGGTGGTCATCGCCGCCGAGCCCCTCACGGACCTGGTTCCCCTCATGCGGGACCAGGAAGGCCGCCCCGTGACCCAGTACGACATGGGGGCGGTGGAGGCCTTGGGCCTTTTGAAGATGGACTTCCTGGGCCTCCGCACCCTCACCTTCCTGGAGGAGGCCAAGCGGATCGTCCAGGAGTCCAAGGGGGTAGAGCTGGACTACGATGCCCTTCCCCTGGACGACCCCAAGACCTTTGCCCTCCTCGCCCGGGGGGAGACCAAGGGGGTGTTCCAGTTGGAATCCGGGGGCATGACCGCCACGGTGCGGGGGCTTAAGCCCAGGCGGATTGAGGACATCATCGCCCTGGTCTCCCTCTACCGCCCTGGCCCCATGGAGCACATCCCCACCTACATCCGCCGCCACCACGGCCAAGAACCCGTGACCTACACCGAGTTCCCCCATGCGGAGAAGTACCTAAAGCCCATCCTGGACGAGACGTACGGCATTCCCGTCTACCAGGAGCAGATCATGCAGATCGCCTCCGCGGTGGCCGGGTACTCCTTGGGGGAGGCGGACCTTCTGCGGAGGGCCATGGGCAAGAAGAAAGTGGAGGAGATGCAAAAACATCGGGAGCGCTTCGTGCGGGGGGCCAAGGAGCGGGGGGTGCCGGAGGAGGAGGCCAACCGGCTTTTTGACATGCTGGAGGCCTTCGCCAACTACGGCTTTAACAAGAGCCACGCCGCCGCCTATAGCCTCCTCTCCTACCAGACCGCCTACGTGAAGGCCCACTACCCCGTGGAGTTCATGGCCGCCCTCCTCAGCGTGGAACGCCACGACTCGGACAAGGTGGCGGAGTACATCCGCGACGCCCGGGCCATGGGCATCCCCGTCCTGCCCCCGGACATCAACCGCTCGGGCTTTGACTTCAAGGTGGTGGGGGAGGAGATCCTCTTCGGCCTCTCGGCGGTGAAGAACGTGGGGGAGGGGGCGGCGGAGGCCATCCTGAAGGAGAGGGAGCGGGGAGGGCCCTTCAAGAGCCTGGGGGACTTCCTGAAGCGCCTGGACGAAAAGGTGGTGAACAAGCGCACCCTCGAGTCCCTCGTCAAGGCGGGGGCCTTTGACGCCTTTGGGGACCGGGCGCGCCTCCTCGTTTCCCTAGAGCCCCTCCTCCGTTGGGCGGCGGAAAGCCGGGAGCGGGCCCGTTCGGGGATGCTGGGCCTCTTCGCCGAGGTGGAGGAGCCTCCCTTGGTGGAGGCCGAGCCCTTGGACGAGATCACCCGCCTCCGCTACGAGAAGGAGGCCTTGGGCATCTACGTTTCCGGCCACCCCGTGCTCCGCTACCCGGGCCTGAGGGAGGCGGCAAGCTGCGCCCTGGAGGAGCTGGAGGCCTTCATCCAGGGGCTTCCCCCCCGCGCCCGGGTTCTCCTGGCCGGCATGGTGGAGGAGGTGGTGCGCAAGCCCACCAAGAGCGGGGGCATGATGGCCCGTTTCACCCTCTCCGACGAGACGGGGGCCTTGGAGGTGGTGGCCTTTGGCCGGGCCTACGAGGGGGTTTCCCCCAAGCTCAAGGAGGATGTTCCCCTCCTGGTCCTGGCGGAGGTGGAACGGGAGGAGGGAGGGCTTAGGGTCATCGCCCAAGCGGTCTGGACCCACGAGGAGGTGGCGGAGGCGGCGAAAGCCCTGGAGGTGGAGGTGGACCACGCCCTTCTGGACGAGAAGGGAATCGCCCTCCTCAAGAGCCTTTTGGACGAGCACCCGGGGACCCTTCCCCTCTACGTGAAGGTCCAGGGCCCCTTCGGCGAGGCCCTTTTCGCCCTTAGGGAGGCCCGGGTGGCGGAGGAGGCCCTGGGAGCCCTCGAGGCCGAGGGCTTCCGCGCCTACCTGGTGCCCGACCGGGAGGCCTTCCTCCAGGGGAACGGGGGGAACGGGGCCAAGGAGGAGGTGGTGCCCTTCTAACGGGCGAAGAAAAAGGGCCGGGGAAAACCCCGGCCCTTCGCTTTAGAAGGCGCTAGAAGTCCATGTCCCCGGCGCCCGCAGGGGTGGGGGTGGACTCCTTCTTCTCGGGCTTCTCGGCCACCACCGCCTCGGTGGTGAGGATGAGGGAGCCGATGGAGGCGGCGTTCTGCAGGGCGGAGCGGGTCACCTTGGCGGGGTCCACGATGCCCGCCTCCACCATGTCCACGAACTCCCCGGTGGCGGCGTTGAAGCCGTAGCGGAGGTTCTTGGTCTCGGAGAGGATCTTCTGGACGATGACGGAGCCCTCGTAACCGGCGTTCTCGGCGATCTGGCGGGCGGGCTCCTCCAGGGCCCGGCGCACGATCTTGGCCCCGGTGGCCTCGTCGCCCTCGAGGCCCTTCAGGAGCTCGTCCACGGCGCTAATGGCCCGTAGGAGGGTCACGCCGCCGCCCGGCACGATGCCCTCCTCCACCGCCGCCCGGGTGGCGGAGAGGGCGTCCTCAAAGCGGTGCTTCTTCTCCTTGAGCTCGGTCTCGGTGGCGGCCCCCACCCGGATCACCGCCACGCCGCCCGCCAGCTTGGCGAGGCGCTCCTGGAGCTTCTCCTTGGCGTATTCGCTGTCGGTGGTCTCCAGCTCCTTCTTGATGGCGTTGATCCGGGCCTCAATGTCCTCCTTCTTGCCCTTGCCGCCCACGATGGTGGTCTCGTCCTTGGTGATGCGCACCCGCTCGGCCCGGCCCAGCATGGAGAGGGTGGCGTTCTCCAGCTTGAAGCCGAGCTCCTCGGAGATGACGGTGCCACCGGTGACGGCGGCGATGTCCTTGAGCATCTCCTTGCGGCGGTCGCCGAAGCCCGGGGCCTTCACGGCGGCCACGTTCAGGGTGCCCCGGAGCTTGTTCACCACCAAGGTGGCGAGGGCCTCGCCCTCCACGTCCTCGGCGATGAGGAGGAGGGGCTTACCGGTCTGGGCCACCTGCTCCAGGATGGGGAGGAGTTCGCGGACGTTGGAGACCTTCTTCTCCACGATGAGGATGAAGGCGTCCTCCAGGACGGCCTCCATGGTGTCGGGGCTGGTGATGAAGTAGGGGGAGATGTACCCCTTGTCAAACTGGTACCCCTCCACGAACTTCAGCTCGGTCTCCAGGCTCTTGGACTCCTCAACGGTGATGATGCCCTCCTTCCCCACCTTCTCCATGGCGTCGGCGATGAGCTTACCGACGTCAGGGTCGTTGGCGGAGATGGTGGCCACCTCCTCAATGGCCTTGCGGTCTTCCACGGGGATGGCCAGGGAGCGGATCTTCTCCACGGCGGCCTCCACCGCCTTCTCAATGCCCCGCTTGAGGGCCAGGGGGTTGGCCCCGGCGGCCACGTTCTTCAGGCCCTCCCGCACGATGGCCTGGGCCAAGACGGTGGCGGTGGTGGTGCCGTCACCGGCCACGTCGTTGGTCTTGGAGGCCACCTCCTTCAGGAGCTGGGCCCCGATGTTCTCCAGGTGGTTCTCCAGCTCAATCTCCTTGGCCACCGTCACCCCGTCTTTGGTGATGGTGGGGGAGCCGAACTTCTTCTCCAGGACCACGTTCCGGCCCCTGGGGCCCAGGGTCACCTTCACCGCATCGGCCACGGCGTTCACGCCGCGCTCCAAGGCCCGGCGGGCCGCCTCGTCAAACACCAGGATCTTCGCCATAGCTCACCTCCTTACTGCAGAACCGCCAACAGGTCGCGCTCGGAAAGGATCACGTACTCCTCGCCGTCGATCTCAATCTCGGTGCCGCCGTACTTGGCGAAGACCACGATGTCCCCCTCCTTGACCTCGAGGGGCACCTTCTGGCCGTTATCCAAGATGCGGCCCGAGCCCACGGCGATCACCTTGCCCTTTTGGGGCTTCTCCTTGGCGGTGTCGGGGAGCACGATGCCGCCCTTGGTCTTGGGCTCCTCCTCAATCCGCTTTACCACAACCCGGTCGCCTAGGGGTTTGATCACGGTCTTCACCTCCGCAGCCATCTTCACTCCCCCCTTTGACGCTCAAAGGCCGAGAGTGTCAAACCAAGGGTCATTATTCTGCCCCCAGTCCCTTTTGTCAAGGGGGTTGAGGGGGGCTTATAAACGCAGGGGTTCGTTCCCCCTTCCGGGCCGTGGGTGGCGAGCCCCCCTTTGGGACCCCTGGAAGGCCTCTTCCCCTGTGGGGAGGACCTCCCCGGCGGAAAGGCCCAAAACAGAAGGCTGCCGTTGCCTCGCCACCTCTAGTGTGGCCAGGCCTTAGCGCTCAAAAAGAACGCCTCTGCCGCAGGGCCTCATAGAGGAGCAGGGCGGCGCTCACCGAAACGTTGAGGCTATCCGCCACCCCCCGCATGGGGATGCGCACCCGGGCGTGGGCCGCCTCCTTCCAGGCCTCGGGCAGGCCTGTATCCTCCGCCCCCAGGAGGAAGGCCACCCCCGGGCGGTAGTCCCCCTCCCAGTAAAGCCTCTCCCCTTCCGGGGTGGCGGCCACCAGGCGGAGGCCCAGGGCCTTCAGGTAGCGAAGGGCCTCTTCCTCCTTCACCGGGAAGACGGGCAGGGCGAAGACCGTTCCCGTGGAGTTTCGGATCACCTGGGGGCTATAAAGGTCCACCCCCTCCGCCACCAGGACCAGGTCCGCCCCGGCCCCGTCCGCCGCCCGCAGGATGGCCCCCAGGTTGCCCGGCTTCTCCAGGCCCACCACCGCCAAGACCAGGGGGTCTGGGGGAAGGCGCACCGCCTCCAGGCGCCTTTGGGGGATGCGGAAGACCCCCAGGACCTGGGCGGGGTTTTCCCGGGTGGAGACCCGTTCCAAGGCCTCTTGGGAAAGCTCCCAAACGGGTGCGTTTCGGGCCAGGAGGCGGTCTTCGGCCAGGGCCTTAGGCCCGAGGACGAGGGTTTCCAGCGCGAGGCCCGCCCTCAGGGCCCTTTCCACCTCCCGCCTTCCCTCCACCAGAAAAAGCCCCGTCCTTTCCCGCTCCTTGCGCTCTTTGAGGGCGGCTAGGGCCTTGACCTTGGGGTTAGCGGGGCTTTGGATCCGCAAGGCGCACCTCAAAGCGGGCCACCTTGGGCCCTTGGAGTTCCAGGACCACCTCCTCCACCTCCGGGAACTCCTCCAGAAGCCGGGAGAGGCGGAGGAGGATTTCCTGGTAGGCCTAGGGTCTTCCCGGCCCTCGAGGGGCTTTAGGAGCTCCTGGGCGTCCTTGGCGGTGAGGGGGGAAAGGCGCTGGCCCAAGGCTTGTTCCCCTAAGGGGGTGGGGAGGAGGAGGGTGAGCACGGGGCCGAAGAGGGGGTGGGGCTCGGCCCTGAGGCGGAGGGTAAGCCCATTTTCCTTGCCCAAGGGGAGGCCGAAGGCCAAGAGAAGCGCCTCCGCCTCCTCCCGGCTTAGGCGCTTTTTCCCCTCCAGAAGCCGCCTCGCCTCCTCCAGGCGCAGGTCCGGAAAGTCGGGGAAGAGGAGGGGTTCTTCCCGAAAGCGCCGGTAGGCCCAGGCCCGGGCCAAGGCGATGGCCGCCGACTCGGGGAAGCGGTAGAGGGCTACCCGCCCCAACACCCGGGCCCTTACCCCCGCGGAGCCCATGGCGCAGGCGAGGAGGAGCTTTTCCCCTTCCGCCTCCCCTAGGAGCCTTAGGAACTCCTCTTCGGAGGCGTACCCCATGGGCACGAAGAGGAGGAAGACGCTTCCCGCATCGCTTTCCATCGCCTCCTTGAGCGCCCGGGCGAAGTCCTCCCCCCGGGCGGTGGAGCCCAGGTCCACGTGCTCCACCTCGAGGCCCCCCTCCTTCAAGGCCTCCAGGGCCAGGTTGGAGGGGCCGGAGGCGTTGGAGACGAGGCGCACCCGGCCGTTTTCCGGCAGGCGGCCCAAGGAGAGGAGGGCGGCCACGTCAAAGGCCTCCTCCAGGTCGTTGGCCCGCACCACCCCCGCCTGGGAGAAAAGGGCCCGCACCAGGGGGTCGCGGGAGGGGTGGACGGCGAGGATGGGCTTTTTCTTGCCAATCCGGCGGGCCAGGCGGGAGAAGCGCCGGGGGTTGCCGAAGCTTTCCAGGTAGAGGAGGATGACCCGGGTGCGCTCGTCCTCCTCCCAAAACTGCAGGAGGTCGTTGGAGGAGATATCCGCCTTGGCCCCCAAGGAAGCAAAGGAGGCGATGCCGAGGCCCATCCCCTCGGCGTAGGCCATCACCGCCCGCCCCAGGGTGCCCGACTGGCTGGAGAGGGCCAAGGGCCCGGCCTTGGGCAAAGGGGCTAGGCCTGCGGCCAGGCGCACCTCGGGGTGGGTGTGCACGAGGCCCAAGGACCCTGGCCCCAAAAGGCGCATACCATAGCGGCGGGCCTTGTCCGCCAGGGCCTTCGCCTCTTCGGGGGTGAAGCCCGTGGTGAGGACGATGGCGCCCCTAACCCCCCGGCGGCCGCAGGCCTCCAGGGCACCCGGGACGCGCTCCTTGGGTACGGCGATCACCGCCAGGTCCACGGGGCCGGGGATGCTCTCCACGCTGGGGTAGGCGAGGAGGGGGCCCACGGTGCCCCCCTCCCTGCCGATGGCCTCGTTCACGGGGTAGACAGGCCCCTGAAAGCGGCCAAAGATGAGGTTTTCCAAGACCCGGTAGCCGATGCTCTCCGGGTCGCGGCTCGCCCCCACCACCGCCACCCCCCGGGGGAAGAAGAAGGGGTGGAGGCTGGCGATGGTGGAGACCTTTTCCCGCCACTCAAACCGCTCCGCCGCCTTCTCCTCCAAGAGGATTTCAAACTCCACCTCCACCTCCCCTCCCTCCCGGTGGGCCCGCACCTGGAAACCGCTTTCCATGAAGACGTTTAGCATCTGCCGGTTTTCCGCCAGGGTGAAGGCCTGGAAGCGCCGCACCCCCCGTTTGGCGGCGAGGAGGGCGAGGCGCTCCAGAAGGAGGGTGCCCAGGCCCTTACCCTGGTAGGCATCGTCCACCAGGAAGGCCACCTCGGCGGTCTCCTCCCCTTTGGCCCGCACGTACTCCCCGGTGGCCACGATCCTCGGGGGCTCCCCGGCCAGGACGATGAGGGTCACCTTTTCCTCCTCGGGCTTGGCGGAAAGGAGGAGTTCCGCCGCCTTCTCCGGGGAGATGGGGGAGAAGAAACGCATGCGCAGGGATTCCGGGGAAAGCCGCTTGAGGAACTCCACAAAAAGGGGAAGGTCCCTGGGGGTGGCCCGGCGCAGGAGGGCGGTGCGCCCGTCCTTGAGGAGGATGGGGCCCTCCTCGAGGCCGTACTGGGGCGTGGGTGGGGGCACGTACCCCATGCCCTTAGCCTACCCTAGCCGGACTGGGGGTAGCATAGGGCCATGCTGCGCCTGGACACCCGCTTCCTCCCGGGGTTTTCCGAGGAGCTGAAGGCCCATGCCCCCCTTCTCCTAGAGGCGCGGGAGGCCCTCTTGGCCAAGCGGGGCCAGAAGGGGGCCATGCTGGGCTGGATGGATCTTCCCGAGGACACGGAAACCCTGAGGGAGATCCGCCGCTTCCGCGAGCAGAACCCCTGGGTGGAGGACTTCGTCCTCTTGGGGATTGGGGGAAGCGCCTTGGGGCCCAAGGCCCTGGAGGCTGCCTTCGCCGATAGCGGCGTCCGCTTCCACTACGTGGACCACGTGGAGCCCGAGCCCATCCGCAAGCTCCTCCAAAGCCTTAACCCCCATAAAACCCTGGTCAACGCCGTTTCCAAGTCCGGGGCCACGGCGGAAACCCTGGCGGGGCTCTTACTCTTTTTGGACTGGCTTAAGGCCCATCTGGGGGAGGCGTGGCGGCGGCACCTGGTGTTGACCACGGACCCCAAGGGGGGCGCCTTGAGGGCCCTGGCGGGACGGGAGGGCTTAAGGGCCTTCGCCATCCCCGAGGAGGTGGGGGGCCGGTTTTCCGTGCTTTCCCCCGTGGGCCTTCTCCCCCTGGCCTTTGCTGGGGCCGATCTGGACGCCCTCCTCATGGGGGCCCGCAAGGCCAATGAGCAGGCCCTGGCTCCCTTAGAGGAAAGCCTCCCCCTAAAGACGGCCCTCCTCCACCACCTGCACCGCCACCTCCCCATCGCCGTCTTCATGGTGTACTCCGAGCGCCTCCGGTACCTTCCCGCCTGGTTTGTCCAACTCCACGACGAGTCCTTGGGCAAGCGGGACCAGGAGGGAAGGCGCGTGGGCACCACCGCCCTCCCCGCCCTCGGCCCCCAGGACCAGCACGCCCAGGTGCAGCTTTTCCGGGAAGGTCCCTTGGACAAGCTCCTCACCCTGGTCATCCCGGAAAGCCCCGTGGAAGACCTTCCCTTGCCCCCCGTGGGGGAGCTTCCGGAGGCGGGGTACCTCTTCGGCAAGACCCTTTTCCGCCTCCTCAAGGCCGAGGCGGAGGCCACCTACCAGGCCCTGGCGGAGGCGGGGCAACGGGTCTATGCCCTATACCTTTCGGAGGTCTCTCCCTACACCATAGGCTGGCTCCTGCAGCACCTCATGTGGCAGACCGCCTTCCTGGGGGAGCTTTGGGGGGTGAACGCCTTTGACCAGCCCGGGGTGGAGCTGGGTAAGCGCCTTACCCGCGCCTTTCTGGAGGGGGAGGGCTAAGGTGGAAGCGTGGAAATGTGCCTTGTGATACCCTGGCCTGGAGGAGGCCCGTATGGACCGCCTGAGCTATATCGGTATTCAACCCAAAAAACAGGTCTTTTGGAACACCGTTTCCCCGGTGCTGGTGGAGCACACCCTGCGCCGGGGCGAGGGGTTTTTGGCCCATAAGGGCCCCCTGGTGGTGGACACCACCCCCTACACGGGGAGAAGCCCCAGGGACAAGTTCGTGGTGCGGGAGCCGGAGGTGGAGGGGGAGATCTGGTGGGGGGAGGTGAACCAGCCCTTTTCCCCGGAGGCCTTCCAGGCCCTTTTGGAGCGGGTAGCCCAGTACCTTTCCGAAAGGGACCTCTATGTCCAGGACCTCTATGCCGGGGCGGACAAGCGCTACCGCCTGGGGGTCCGGGTGGTAACGGAAAGCCCCTGGCACGCCCTCTTTGCCCGCAACATGTTCCTCTCCCCCCGCCACTTTTCCGAGGACGACGAGGCGGAGCGCTTCCAGCCCGGCTTCACCGTGGTGCATGCCCCCCACTTCCTGGCGGACCCCGAGCGGGACGGTACCCGGAGCGAGGTTTTCGTGGGCATTAGTTTTGGGCGGCGCCTCGTCCTCATCGTGGGCACCAAGTACGCCGGGGAGATCAAGAAGAGCATCTTCACGGTGATGAACTACCTGATGCCCAAGCAGGGGGTTTTCCCCATGCACGCCTCGGCCAACGTGGGGCGGGAGGGGGATGTGGCGGTCTTCTTCGGGCTTTCCGGCACGGGCAAGACCACCCTTTCCACCGACCCCGAGAGGCCCCTCATCGGGGACGACGAGCACGGCTGGAGCGAGGAGGGGGTTTTCAACTTTGAGGGGGGTGTTACGCCAAGGTCATCCGCCTCTCCCCCGAGCACGAGCCCCTTATCTATAAGGCCTCCAACCAGTTTGAGGCCATCCTGGAAAACGTGGTGGTGAACCCGGAAACCCGCCGGGTGGAGTGGGACGACGACTCCAAGACGGAGAACACCCGCTCCTCCTACCCCATCGCCCACCTGGAGAACGTGGTGGAATCCGGGGTGGCGGGCCACCCCCGGGCCATCTTCTTCCTCTCCGCCGACGCCTACGGCGTCCTTCCCCCCATCGCCCGCCTTACCCCCGAGCAGGCCATGTACTACTTCCTTTCCGGCTACACCGCCCGGGTGGCGGGCACGGAGCGGGGCATCACCGAGCCCAAGGCCACGTTCTCCGCCTGCTTCGGGGCGCCTTTCCTTCCCCTGCACCCCGGGGTCTACGCCCGCATGCTGGGGGAGAAGATCGCCCGCCATGGGCCTCGGGTCTACCTGGTGAACACGGGCTGGACCGGGGGGCCCTATGGGGTGGGGCGGCGCTTCCCCTTGCCCGTGACCCGGGCCCTCTTGCGGGCGGCGCTTAGCGGGGTCCTCGAGGGCGTCCCCTACCGCCAGGACCTCATCTTTGGCTTTGAGGTGCCCCTGGAGGTGCCCGGGGTGCCCCAGGAGCTTCTGGACCCCCGGGGGACCTGGGAGGACAAGGAGGCCTACGACCGGCAGGCCCATAAGCTCGCCGCCCTCTTCCAGGAGAACTTCCAGAAGTATGCGGATGGGGTGGACGAAAGGGTACGCCGGGCAGGTCCGCGGATAGGTTGAGGAGGAAGCCTGGCCCCCAGGCCCTTGCCAAATAGGGCCTGGGGGTATTAGGCTCCTAGGTGGCGGAAATGGTAGGGACAAATGTACTTCACCCCCGGCGGAAACCTTTTGGCAGAATGGTAGGCGTTACCGTCTGGGGGACGGGTTTCCTATGAGCCAGACCTGGTTTAGCCGCTACGCCTGGGGTGTCCTCCTCTGGAACGTCTTGGTGGCCCTATGGGGGGCTTACGTGCGGGCCACAGGCTCGGGGGCGGGGTGCGGGTCCCACTGGCCCACCTGCAACGGGGAGATCATCCCCCGAAGCCCCCAGGTGGAAACCCTCATTGAGTTCACCCACCGGGCCACCTCGGGCTTGGCCTTCCTATCCGTGCTCTTGCTTCTCTTCCTCGCCCTGCGCCTTTTCCCGAAGGGGCATCCCGTTCGGTTGGGCGCCGGGCTTTCCTTCTTCTTCATGGTCACGGAGAGCCTCGTGGGGGCCTCCCTGGTCCTCTTTGGTTGGGTGGCGGACAACGTGAGCGCCGAGCGGGCCGTGGTGCAGATGGTCCACTTGGCCAACACCTACTTCCTCCTGGCCGCCCTGGCCCTCACCGCCTGGTGGGCTTCTGGGGGGGCCCCGTTGCGCCTTCGGGGGCAGGGGGCGGTGGGGTGGGCCCTCCTTCTTGGGCTCCTCGCCCTCCTTTTCTTGGGCATGAGCGGGGCGGTGACCGCCCTTGGGGACCTCCTCTTCCCCGTGCGGAACACCTTGGAGGCCCTGGAGCGTTCCTTAACCCCGGGGGAGCACTTCCTGGTGCGCCTTAGGGTGCTCCACCCCCTCATCGCCGTGAGCGTGGGGCTTTACGTGGTCTTCGCCGGCTTCCTGGTGGCCCACCTCCGCCCCTCGGAGGCCTCGAGGCGCCTGGCCCAGGGGCTGGCCTACCTTTACGGGGTACAGCTCCTGGCGGGCCTGGTGAACGTCTGGCTCAAGGCCCCCGTGTGGATGCAGCTCCTCCACCTCTTCCTGGCCTACGCCGTCTGGCTCCTTTTCGTCCTCCTCATGGCCTCGAGCCTGGCCCAAGGGACGAGGCGGGTGGAGCTGGGGGAAGGGGGGTTGGCCCAGGTCCACCGGGGCACGGGCGGGGCCACCTGGAAGGACTATTTGGCCCTCACCAAGCCCAGGGTCATCAGCCTCCTCCTCCTCACCACCCTTCTCGCCATGCTCATCGCCGCCAAGGGGTGGCCGGGGACCGGGCTTTTCCTGGCGGTGGCCTTGGGAGGGTACATGATGGCGGGGGCGGCCAACGCCATCAACATGGTGGTGGACCGGGACATAGATGCCCGCATGAAGCGCACCGCCAAAAGGCCCACGGTGACGCAGAGAATCTCCAGCCGGGATGCCCTCCTTTTCGCCTTCGCCCTCGCCCTTTTGGGCTTCGGCCTCCTCTGGGGGGCCGCCAACCTCCTGGCCGCCACCTTGGCCCTCATGGGCCTCATCTGGTACGTCCTGGTCTACACCCTTTACCTCAAGCGGCGCACCTGGCAGAACATCGTCATCGGTGGGGCGGCGGGGGCCTTCCCGCCCTTGGTGGGCTGGGCGGCGGTGACCGGGGAGCTCAACCTCTTCGCCTGGTACCTCTTCGCCCTCATCTTCTTCTGGACCCCCGTGCACTTCTGGGCCTTGGCCCTCATGATCCAGGACGACTACCGGGCGGTGGGGGTGCCCATGCTCCCGGTGGTCTTAGGGGAGCGGGTTACGGTGATGCAGATCGCCCTCTACGCCCTTCTCACCGCCCTGATCTCCCTCATGCCCCTTCTTTTGGGCGAGCTGGGCCTGGTCTACCTCCTCTTTAGCCTGGCCCTGAACGCCCTCTTGTTGCTCAAGGCGCTTGCCCTCTACCGCCAGCCCGAGCGGAGGACGGCGGTTTCGCTGTATAAATACTCCATGCTCTACCTGGCCCTCTTGTTCGTGGCCATGGCGGTGGACCGGGTGCTATAGGGAGGGAGTGGATGAAGCGAGCGTTTGCGGCCCTAAGTCTTTTTGGTCTAGTCCTGGCCCAGGAGGCCCACCGGGTGGCCATCACCCACCCCTTCTCCCCGGTTAACCGGGAGACCAACTTCCTCCTGGTCTGGGTCTTGGTCTTCTCCGTACTCATCTTCGGCGTGGTGGCGGGCGCCCTGGCCTACATCACCTGGAAGTTCCGCGCCCACCCGGGCCAGCAGGGCGAGCCGCCCCAGATCCACGGGAACGACCGCCTCGAGGTCATCTGGACCCTGATCCCCGTGGCCATCATCCTCGTTCTCTTTGGCCTCACGGCCCGGGCCCTCATCCAGGTCAACCAACCCATCCCGGGGGCCATGAAGGTGGAGGTCACCGGGTACCAGTTCTGGTGGGACTTTAACTACCCCGAGCTGGGCTTCCGCAACTCCAACGAGCTCATCCTGCCCGTGGGGGTGCCGGTGGAGCTGGAGGTGACCTCCAAGGACGTGATCCACTCCTTCTGGGTGCCGGGCCTGGTGGGCAAGCAGGATGCCATTCCGGGACAAAAGACTCGGATACGTTTTGTAGCGGAAAATCCGGGCAACTACTACGGCTTCTGCGCCGAGCTGTGCGGGCCGAGCCACGCCCGGATGCTCTTCCGGGTCTTGGTGGTGCCCAAGGAGGCGTTTGACCGCTTTGTGGAGGCGGCCAAGGGCTACACGCCTCCCGTGGCGGACGCCCGGGGGCAGGAGGTGTTCCAGCAAAACTGTATGGCCTGCCACGGGGTGCAGGGGAAGATGCCCCCGGCGGTCATCGGTCCCGAGCTGGCCTTCCTGGGCAACCGGGTGAGCCTGGCTGCGGGGATTGTGGACCACACGCCGGAGAACCTCAAGGCTTGGATCAAGGACCCGGCGGCCATGAAGCCTGGGACGAAGATGCCCGGCTTCCCCCAGCTTTCCGAGGAGGACCTGGACGCCTTGGTGCGCTACCTGGAAGGGCTTAAGGTGGAGGGCTTGGACTTCAAGGCCCTGCCCAAGTTCTAGGGAGGTCTGAGGATGGCCATTACCGCAAAGCCAAAGACGAGCGCGTGGGCGGTCCTCTGGGACCTGCTCACCACCGTGGACCACAAGAAGATCGGCCTGATGTACACCGCCACCGCCTTCTTCGCCTTCGCCTTGGCGGGGGTCTTCTCCCTCCTCATCCGGGCGCAGCTGGCGGTGCCCAACAACACCCTGCTCACCGGGGAGCAGTACAACCAGGTTCTCACCCTGCACGGGGCCACCATGCTCTTCTTCTTCATCATCCAGGCCGGGCTCACCGGCTTTGGCAACTTCGTGGTGCCCCTGATGCTGGGGGCGCGGGACGTGGCCCTACCCCGGGTGAACGCCTTCAGCTATTGGGCTTTCCTGGGGGCCATCCTCCTCGCCCTCATGAGCTTCTTCTTCCCCGGCGGGGCCCCGGCGGTGGGCTGGACCTTCTACTACCCCTTCTCCGTGCAGTCGGGGAGCGGGGTCAACTTCTACATGGCGGCCATCCTCCTCCTGGGCTTCTCCAGCCTCCTGGGTAACGCCAACTTCATCGCCACCATCTACAACCTCAGGGCCCAGGGGATGAGCATGTGGAAGATGCCCATGTACGTGTGGAGCGTCTTCGCCGCCAGCGTCCTCAACCTCTTCAGCCTGGCGGGGCTCACCGCGGCCACCCTTTTGGTCCTCCTGGACCGCAAGATCGGCCTTACCTGGTTCAACCCGGACATCGGGGGTGACCCCGTCCTCTTCCAGCAGTTCTTCTGGTTTTACTCCCACCCCACGGTTTACGTGATGCTCCTGCCCTACCTCGGCATCCTGGCCGAGGTGGCCTCCACCTTCGCCCGCAAGCCCCTCTTCGGCTACAAGCAGATGGTGTGGGCCCAGATGGGCATCGTGGTCCTGGGCACCATGGTCTGGGCCCACCACATGTTCACCGTGGGGGAGTCCACCATCTTCCAGATCGCCTTCGCCTTCTTCACCGCCCTCATCGCCGTGCCCACGGGGGTGAAGCTCTTCAACCTCATCGGCACCCTTTGGGGTGGGCACCTGCAGATGAAGACCCCGCTGCTTTGGGTCTTGGGCTTCATCTTCAACTTCCTCCTTGGGGGGATTACCGGGGTCATGCTCTCCATGACCCCCTTGGACTACCAGTTCCACGACTCCTACTTTGTGGTGGCCCACTTCCACAACGTGCTCATGGCGGGCTCGGGCTTTGGGGCCTTCGCCGGGCTTTACTACTGGTGGCCCAAGATGACGGGCCGCATGTACGACGAGCGCCTGGGCAAGCTCCACTTCTGGCTCTTCCTCGTGGGCTACCTGGTGGTCTTCCTGCCCCAGTACGCCCTGGGCTTCTTGGGCATGCCCCGGCGCTACTACACCTACAATGCCGATATCGCCGGCTGGCCCGAGCTCAACTTCATCTCCACCGTGGGCGCCTTCATCCTGGGCTTGGGCGGGCTCGTCTGGATCTACGCCATGTGGAAGAGCCTCCGTTCCGGGGAGAAGGCTCCCGATAACCCCTGGGGCGGCTACACCCTGGAGTGGCTCACCGCCTCCCCGCCCAAGGCCCACAACTTTGATGTGGAGCTCCCCAAGGAGTTCCCCTCCGAGCGGCCCCTTTACGACTGGGCCAAGAAGGGGGTGGAGCTGAAGCCCGAGGACCCGAGCCACATCCACCTGCCCAACAGCTCCTTCTGGCCCTTCTACGCCGCCGCCACCCTCTTCGCCTTCTTCGTTTCCGTGGCGGCCCTGCCCGTGCCCAACGTCTGGATGTGGGTCTTCCTGGCCCTCTTCGCCTATGGCCTCGTGCGCTGGGCCTTGGAGGACGAGTACAGCCACCCGGTGGAGCACCATACCCTTTCCGGAAAGTCCAACGCCTGGATGGGGATGGCCTGGTTCATCGTCTCGGAGGTGGGCCTCTTCGCCATCCTCATCGCGGGCTACCTCTACCTAAGGCTTTCCGGGGCGGCCACGCCTCCTGAGGAGCGGCCCGCCCTTTGGCTCGCCCTTCTCAACACCTTCTTCCTGGTGAGCTCCTCCTTCACGGTGCACTTTGCCCACCACGACCTCAGGCGGGGCCGGTTCAACCCCTTCCGCTTTGGGCTTCTCATCACCATCGTCCTGGGTGTTCTCTTCTTCCTCTTCCAGGCGTACGAGTTCTACCAGTTCTACCACCACTCCTCCTGGCAGGAGAACCTCTGGACCGGGGCCTTCTTCACCATCGTGGGCCTCCACGGCCTGCACGTGGTGATCGGGGGTTTTGGCCTTATCCTGGCCTACCTCCAGGCCTTGCGGGGCAAGATCACCCTCCACAGCCACGGCACCCTCGAGGCCGCCAGCATGTACTGGCACCTGGTGGACGCCGTGTGGCTTTTCATCGTGGTCTTGTTCTACGTCTGGTAAGGCTCGCCGTACCCTTTCCCCCGCCTTTGGCGGGGGATTTTGCTATTTAAGAGATGAGGATGCGGCTTTTGGTGGTGGACTTTGACTACTTTTTTCCCGTCCCCCAAGACCCGGGCCATCCTGAGGCCCACCTGTACGCCTGGGGGCACTTTGAAACGCCCTACTACCTTCAGGATGTCTGGGAGGCTAGGGCCTGGGCCTTTTTGCTCCGGGGTTTACCCTTGCCCCAGGCCCAGGGGTGGGAGGGGTTTTGGGAACGCTTTCGTTTTGCCCCGGAAGCCCAGCTTTTCTACGCCGACTCCAACGCCCTGGCCTTCCACCCGCGGGTGCGGGCGGGGGTGGAGGAGGTGGTGCTCTTTGACGCCCACCACGATGCCGGCTACCGCTCCTTAGGGGAGGAGCCCGCCTGCGATGACTGGATGGTCTTCTACGCCCGCCAGGGGGCGAGGCTTACCCTTTACTACCCCCCCTGGCGGGACCCCTCCTTGGAGCCCGAGCCGCAGGTGCCCGTGGTGCGGCTTCTGGACCCTGGGGGAAAGGTGGAGGGGGTCTTCCACCGCGCCTTCCTCTGCCGCAGCGGGGCCTGGGTGCCCTCGTGGGTGGACCCCTCCTTTTTCGCCTTTCTAGAGGCGGCCCCCCTGCCCAAGGAGGCGCTAGAACCCGTGAGGCCCAGGGAACCTAGGGTGGAGGCCCTAAAGGATAGGGTTCGGGAGGAGGAGCTTGGCCTTTGGATCATGGACGCCTTGCGCAAGCCCCGCTAGCGGGCTATAATCGCTAGGGCTTGGGGGCCGTTAGCTCAGCTGGCAGAGCAACCGACTTTTAATCGGTAGGTCGCAGGTTCGAATCCTGCACGGCCCACCAGCCAAAAAAGAACCCCCGGGGAGCACCCGGGGGTTTCTTGGCGGGCCCGAGAGGATTCGAACCCCTGACCTGCTGATCCGTAGTCAGCCGCTCTATCCAACTGAGCTACGGGCCCAAGCCGACCTCTAAGGTAGCACGGGGAAGCTTCCTTTGTCAATAATAATCCCGGTGCGCGAAGAGCGTCTGGAAGCTCACCTTCTTGCCCTGCTCCGGGAGCCCCGCTCTTTGGATGAGCTCCATGCGACTCTGAAAACCCTTTACCCCAGCCTGCGCAAGGCTACACTTTTTGGCCTCTTGGTCCGGCTTAAGCGGGAGGGGCGGGTGGTCTACGGGAACGGGCGCTTCCTAGCGGGGAAGGAGCAAGACCCGGACTCCTAGGCCATCCGTGAGCTGGACTTCAAAACGGCTCCTTGGGGAAGCAGGGGCCAGGGTTTCTCTTGGAAGCCTCTTCCCAAGAGGTAGCCTTGGGCTTCCGCCCGAGGCGGGGGTGCTATCCTGAACCTTAATGCGGCCTGGGCTTTCCGCAAGGAGGTTGGTGGTCAAGGTGGGCAGTGCGGTCCTGGCCGGGCCTAGGGGGTTGGACCTGGGCGTCATGGCCGAGATTGCCCGCCAGGTTTTGGCCCTTAAGGCGGCGGGGCGGGAAGTGGTCTTGGTTTCCTCCGGGGCGGTGGCGGCGGGCATGGCGGCCACGGGGCTTCCCCGTCCCGAGGACATGCCCCGGAAGCAGGCCCTGGCCGCCATCGGCCAGCCCCTCCTCATGGCCGCTTGGCGGGAGGCCTTTCGGGGGGTTCCCGTGGCCCAGGTCCTCCTGACGGCGGAGGACTTGGCCTCGAGGGAGCGCTACCTGAACGCCAAGGCCACCCTGAAGGCCCTTTTGGAGCTCGGTGCCATTCCCATCATCAACGAGAACGACACCGTGGCCTTCCAGGAGATCCGCTTCGGGGACAACGACCAGCTTTCCGCCCGGGTGGCGGCCTTGGTGGAGGCGGGGCTCCTCCTCCTCCTTTCCGACGTGGACGCCCTTTACGAGGAGGACCCCAAGCGAAACCCGGAGGCGAGGCCCATCCTCGAGGTGGAAGACCCCGCCTCCGCCCTGCGGCACGCCGGGGAGGGGAACCCCTTGGGCAGTGGCGGCATGCGCTCCAAGCTCCTCGCCGCCCGGCTTGCGGGGCGGGTGGGCATCCCCACCCTGCTTCTGCCCGGGAGGCGTCCCGCAGTCCTCTTGGAGGCCCTGGAAGGGGTGCCCATGGGCACCTACTTCCACGCCCAAAGGCGCTACCGGGGGGAGCGGGCTTGGCTTTATGGGCTTCTGCGCCCAAAAGGGGAGCTCGTTTTGGACCAGGGGGCGGTGTGGGCCTTAAGGAAGAGGGGGGCGAGCCTCCTCCCCGCCGGGGTCAAGGAGGTGCGGGGGCGGTTTGGCCGGGGGGAGGCGGTGCGCCTCCTCGCCGAAACCGGGGAGGAGGTGGGGGTGGGCCTCGCCAACTACGCCGCCGAGGAGATCGCCCGCATCAAGGGGCGGAAGAGCGCGGAGATTGAGGCCATTTTGGGCTACCGCTACACCGAGGAGGTGGTCCACCGGGACCACCTGGCCTTGAAGGAGGAGGCATGACGGCGCTGGGCTTGCGGGAACTGGCGGAGCGGGCAAGGGCCAAGCTACCCCTCCTCGCCAAGGGGAAGCGGGACGAGGCCCTTTTGCGCATGGCGGCCCTCCTATCCGAGCGCTGGCCGGAGGTGCTCACGGCCAACCGGATGGACCTGGAGGAGGCGGAAAGGGCGGGGCTTCCCAAGGCCAAGCTGGACCGGCTCGCCCTTAGGGAAAAGGACCTGAAGGCCCTCACCGAGGGCCTAAGGCAGATCGCCGCCCTCCCCGACCCCTTGGGGCGGATTGAGGGCTTGAGCAAGCGGCCCAATGGCCTCCGGGTGGGCCGGATGCGGGTGCCCCTGGGCCTCATCGGCTTCATCTACGAGGCGCGCCCTGGGGCCACGGTGGAGGCGGTGGCCGTGGCCCTGAAAGCGGGGAACGCCATGCTCCTTAGGGGCGGCAAGGAGGCCTTCCGCTCCAACCAGGCCCTGGTGGCCCTTTGGCACGAGGCCCTAAGGGGAGCGGGGCTTCCGGAGGAGGCGGTCTCCCTGGTGCCCACCACGGACCGGGAGGCCATCCTGGAGATGTGCCGTTTGGAGCTTTTAGACCTCCTCATCCCCCGGGGAGGGGAGGAGCTCATCCGCCTGGTGCAAAGGGAGGCCCGGGTGCCGGTCCTGGCCCACGCCAAGGGGGTGAACCACCTCTACGTGGACGAGAAGGCGGAGCTTTCCATGGCGCTCCGCCTGGCCCTAAACGGGAAGACCCAGCGTCCAGCGGTCTGCAACGCCCTCGAGGCCCTCCTGGTCCACGAGAAGGTGGCGGAGGCCTTCCTGCCCCTTCTGGAAGGGGCCATGCGGGAAAGGGGGGTGGAGCTTCGGGCCTGCCCCCGGGCCCTTCCCCTCCTCAAGGAGGCGGTGCCCGCCCGGGAGGACGAGTGGGACCGGGAGTACCTGGACCTCATCCTCCGGGTCAAGGTGGTCTCGGGCCTGGAGGAGGCCTTGGCCCACATCGCCCGCTACGGCTCCCGGCACACGGAGGCCATCTGCACGGAGGACCCCAAGGCGGCTTGGCGCTTTTTGGAGGAGGTGGACGCCTCCTTGGTCCTTTGGAACGCCTCCACCCGCTTCAACGACGGCTTTGAGCTAGGCCTGGGGGCGGAGATCGGCATCAGCACCTCCAAGCTCCACGCCTACGGCCCCATGGGCCCCCTAGAGCTCACCACCTTGAAGTGGGTGGCCCTGGGGGAGGGGCAGGAGAGGGCTTAGGCGTTCCCATGGGCGGGGAAAGGGGGTGGGCGGTCCGGGCCCTTGGGGAGGTGGGCCGTTACGGGGAGGTCCAAGCTGCGGTCTACCGGGGCCTTGGGGCGCTGGACCCGGAGGGGGTGGTGTTCCCTGTTTAGGCGGCTCTTGGCCCTCTACACCGAGGCCCACGTTCCTTTCTTCGCCGCCGCCCTCGCCTACTACGCCCTTCTCTCCCTCATGCCCCTTCTTTTCCTCCTGGTGGGGGTTTTTGGCCTGGTATTGGCGGGGAACCCCCTTTGGCAAAAGGAGCTCCAGGAAGCCCTGGAGGGGCTCACCTTGTCCCTTTTCCCCGCCCGGCCCGAGCTCGCCCAGGACCTCCTCCGCTTCCTTTCGCAAAGCGCCTTTCCCCTCACCCTGGGAAGCGGCCTCCTTTTCCTTTGGTCCGGGAGCAACTTCTTCGCCGCCCTGAGCTACGCCTTGGGCCTCCTCTTCGGCCGGCCCCCGGGGGTGCGTCACCGGCTTTTAGGCCTTTTCATGCCCTTTCTCCTCGGCCTCGCCCTCATCCTCCTCTCCCTTTTGGGGTTGGGCCTGGGCTTTGTCCTCCGCTACCTACCCCCGGTCTGGCGGGACCTTCTGGGCCCCTTGGAGGTCCTTCTGCCCCTCTTTTCCGCCTTTTTCCTCTTCCTTGTCACCTACGCCTTTTTCCGCGGGGTGCGGGGCCTACGGGACCTCCTTCCCTTAAGCGTGGGGGCGGGGATGGCGGCCCTCCTCTTTGAGGGGGTGCGGCTCGGATTGCCGAAGCTCCTTCCCCGCTCCCAGTACGAGCTCCTCTACGGGCCCCTGGCGGGGTTTGTCCTGGCCCTTTTGGGGCTTTACCTGGTCCTCCTCTCCCTCCTCCTCGGGGCCTTGGTGGCCCGGGTCCTCGAGGACTAGCGCCTTTCTCCCAGGACGCAAAAAGGGGTAGGATGGACTCATGCGTCCGGCCAGGCTAGCCCCCTAAAGGGAAGGGGCCTGGCCGTCCCTTCCCTTCGGGGGAGGGGTTTTTTTGAGGAGGCGAAGATGGAAAAGTACAACCCCCACGCCATAGAGCCCAAGTGGCAACGCTTTTGGAAGCAGAAGGGCTTCATGAAGGCCAAGGAGGTCCCGGGGAAGCGGGGCAAGCAGTACGTCCTCGTCATGTTCCCCTACCCCTCCGGGGACCTGCACATGGGCCACCTGAAGAACTACACCATGGGGGACGTCCTCGCCCGCTTCCGCCGGGTGCAGGGCTACGAGGTCCTCCACCCCATGGGCTGGGACGCCTTCGGCCTGCCGGCGGAGAACGCCGCCTTGAAGTTCGGCGTCCACCCCCGGGACTGGACCTACCAGAACATCCGCCAGGCCAAGGAGAGCCTGGAGCTCATGGGCATCCTTTACGACTGGGACCGGGAGGTGACCACCTGTGAGCCCGACTACTACCGCTGGAACCAGTGGATCTTCCTCAAGATGTGGGAGAAGGGCCTGGCCTACCGGGCCAAGGGCCTTGTGAACTGGTGCCCCAAGTGCCAGACGGTCCTCGCCAACGAACAGGTGGTGGAGGGGCGTTGCTGGCGGCACGAGGACACTTTGGTGGAAAAGCGGGAGCTGGAGCAGTGGTACCTGCGCATCACCGCCTACGCCGACCGGCTCCTTCGGGACCTCGAGGGCCTGGACTGGCCCGAGAAGGTGAAGGCCATGCAACGGGCCTGGATCGGCCGCTCGGAAGGGGCGGAGATCCACTTCCCCGTGGAGGGGCGCGAGGAGAGGATCACCGTCTTCACCACCCGCCCCGACACCCTCTTCGGGGCCACCTTCATGGTCCTGGCCCCCGAGCACCCCTTGACCCTGGAGCTTGCCGCCCCCGAGCGCCGGGAGGAGGTCTTGGCCTACGTGGAGGCGGCCAAGCGCAAGACGGAGATTGAGCGCCAGGCGGAAGGGCGGGAGAAGACGGGGGTTTTCCTGGGGGCCTACGCCCTTAACCCCGCCACCGGGGAGCGGATCCCCATCTGGACCGCCGACTACGTGCTCTATGGCTACGGCACCGGGGCCATCATGGCCGTGCCCGCCCACGACAGCCGGGACTACGAGTTCGCCAAGAAGTACGGCCTCCCCATCAAGAAGGTGATTGAACGCCCCGGCGAGCCCCTTCCCGAGCCCCTGGAGGGGGCCTACGAGGAGCCGGGCATCATGGTGAACTCCGGCCCCTTTGACGGCACGGAAAGCGAGGAGGGCAAGCGGAAGGTCATTGCCTGGCTGGAGGAAAAGGGCTTGGGTAAGGCCCGCATCACCTACCGCCTGCGGGACTGGCTCATCAGCCGCCAGCGCTACTGGGGCACCCCCATCCCCATGGTCCACTGCCCCACCTGCGGCGTGGTGCCGGTGCCCGAGGAGGAGCTTCCCGTCCTCCTCCCCGACCTCAAGGACGTGGAGGACATCCGCCCCAAGGGGAAAAGCCCCCTGGAGGCCCACCCCGAGTTCTACGAGACCACCTGTCCCCAGTGCGGCGGCCCCGCCAAGCGGGACACCGACACCATGGACACCTTCTTTGACAGCTCCTGGTACTACCTCCGCTACGCGGATCCCAAGAACGAACGCCTCCCCTTCGCCCGGGAGAAGGCGGACTTCTGGATGCCGGTGGACCAGTACATCGGCGGGGTGGAGCACGCCGTCTTGCACCTCCTCTATAGCCGCTTCTTCACCAAGTTCCTCCACGACCTGGGCATGGTGGGGGTGGAGGAGCCTTTCCAGGGCCTCTTCACCCAGGGCATGGTCATGGCCTGGACGGACTTCGGGCCCGTGGAGGTGGAAGGGGACCGGGTGCGCCTCCCCGAGCCCACCCGCATCCAGCTGGAGATTGGGGAAAACGAGCTTTCCCTGGAGGACGTGAGGAAGATGGGGGCTGAGCTCAGGCCCCACGAGGACGGCACCCTCCACCTCTGGAAGCCGGCGGTAATGAGCAAGTCCAAGGGCAACGGGGTCATGGTGGGGCCCTTTGTCAAGGAGGAGGGGGCGGACATCGCCCGCATCACCATCCTCTTCGCCGCCCCCCCCGAGAACGAGATGGTCTGGACCGAGGAGGGGGTGCAGGGGGCCTGGCGCTTCCTGAACCGGGTGTGGCGGCGGGTGGTGGAGGACCAGGAGGCCCTTTTGGCCATCTCGGGCCAGTTCCAGGCGGAGGCTTTGGAGGGGGAGGACAAGGCGCTTTACGGGAAGCTCCACGAAACCCTTAAGAAGGTGACGCAGGACCTCGAGGCCCTCCGCTTCAACACCGCCATCGCCGCCCTCATGGAGCTCTTGAACGCCCTCTACGAGTACCGCCGCAAGCGCCCCGTGACCCCCGTCTACCGCACCGCCATCCGCTACTACCTGCAGATGCTCTTTCCCTTCGCCCCCCACATCGCCGAGGAGCTTTGGCACCGCTTCTGGCCCGATAGCCTCTTTGAGGCGGGCTGGCCCGAGCTGGACGAAAGCGCCCTGGAGCGGGACGTGGTGGAGGTGGCGGTACAGGTGAACGGAAGGGTGCGGGGCACCATCAGGATTTCCAAGGATGCCCCCTTGGAGGTGGCCCTGGCGGAGGCCAAGAAGGTGCCCAACGTCCAGGCGCACCTGAAGGGCAAGGAGGTGATGAAGGAGATCTACGTGCCGGGGAAGATCCTCAACCTGGTAGTGCGCTAAGGGCAAGGCTTAGCCGGGTGGGCACCACCTGGGCCACCTCGCCCTGGGTGGGGGTGAGGAAGAGGCCCTCCCCCGGGGTGTGGGCCAAAAGCCGCCCGTAGGCTAGGAAAAACCCCTCGGGGTCCAGGAGGCCGTAAAGCCTTTCCGGCTCAGGGGGAAAGGAAAGGGGCAGGACCCTGGGCCTCGCCTCCCGGAAGTGGGCGAGGAGGCGCTCCAGGCGGTTTTGCCGGCGCGCCCTTGGGCTTTTCCGTCTCGCCTCGGGCAAGGGGGGTACTGGGCGCACCTTGAGGTCCCGGCGCCAGGCAAAGGCCTGGTGGAGGGCCTCTGAGCCCAGGATGAGGATCTCCGCCGGGCGCAAGGCCTCCGCCTGGAGGAGGCGGAACTCCGGGTCCAAAAGGCCGTCCGTGTCCGCCACCGCAGGGCTTCCCCGGGGGATGAGGCGGGCTAAGCGCAAGGCCCCCACCACCGCCCGGGCCGTGAGGCCAGCGGGGGAGGTGGCCCCCAGGAGGTAGCGGCGCACCGGGGTGAGGGTGCCTTCCCGGTAGCGGAAGAGGGTGAAGGTGCCGGGCAAGGCCCCTTGCCCCGGGTCCAGGTCCAGGAGGTAGGCTTCCCCAAGCTTCTCCAAAAGCCTGTGGGCCAAGGTGGTCTTGCCCACGTCCGTGGGGCCCAGGAGGAGGAGCACGAGGAAAACTCTAGCACGCCCCTGTGTCCTGACGCCTTTTTGCTACCTCGCAAGAAAGTGATATACTTGGCCCACCATGGAGCTCTGGTTTGAGGAGACGCGGGAGGAGCGGCAGGTCCTGGGGCCTTTCCGGGAGTTCTTGAAGGCGGAGGTGGCCCCGGGGGCGGCGGAAAGGGACCGCACGGGGGCTTTCCCCTGGGACCTGGTGCAGAAGATGGCGGCCTTTGGCGTCTTCGGGGCGGTGGTGCCCGAGGCCTATGGGGGGGCGGGGCTTTCCACCCGCCTTTTCGCCCGCATGGTGGAGGAGATCGCCTACCACGATGGCTCCCTGGCCCTCACCGTGGCGAGCCACAACTCCTTGGCCACGGGGCACATCCTCCTGGCGGGGAACGAGCGGCAAAAGGAAACCTTCCTCCCCAAGCTGGCCTCGGGGGAAGCCTTGGGGGCCTGGGGGCTTACCGAGCCCGGCTCGGGTTCGGATGCCGCGGCCCTGAAGACCCGGGCGGAGGAGGTGGCAGGGGGCTTTGTCCTAAACGGCACCAAGCAGTTCATCACCCAGGGGAGCGTGGCCGGGGTCTACGTGGTCATGGCCCGCACCGACCCCGCTCCAAGCCCGGAGAGGAAGCATCTGGGCATCTCCGCCTTCGCCTTCTTCCGCCCCGAGAAGGGCCTAAGGGTGGGCCGCAAGGAGGAGAAGCTCGGCCTAAACGCCTCGGACACGGCCCAACTCCTTCTGGAAGACCTGTTTGTGCCCGGGGAGGGGCTTTTAGGGGAAAGGGGGAAGGGCTTTTACGATGTCCTCCGGGTCCTGGACGGGGGGCGGATCGGCATCGCCGCCATGGCCGTGGGTTTGGGGCGGGCCGCCCTGGACTACGCCCTGAGGTACGCCAAGGAGCGGGAGGCCTTCGGCCGGCCCATTGCCGAGTACGAGGGGGTGTCCTTCAAGCTGGCGGAGGCGGCCACGGAGCTGGAGGCGGCGCGGCTTCTTTACCTCAAGGCGGCGGCCCTCAAGGATGCCGGGCGGCCCTTTGCCCTCGAGGCCGCCCAGGCCAAGCTCTTCGCCAGCGAGGTGGCGGTGCGGGCCTGCGACGAGGCCATCCAGGTTCTTGGGGGCTACGGCTACATCAAGGACTACCCCGTGGAACGCTACTGGCGGGACGCCCGCCTGACCCGCATCGGGGAGGGGACGAGCGAGATTCTCAAGCTGGTCATTGCCCGGCGCCTTCTGGAAGGAGTTTAAAGGTAAGGGGCTTGGGGGCTTTGAGGGCGAGCTGCCCGCAGGCCGCCCCCACGTCCTGCCCCCGGCTGAAGCGGATGGAGGTGGGCACCCCTAGGCGCCGGAGTTCCTCGGCGAAGGCCAAAATCCCGGGCTTGGGCGTTCCCCCCACCGGGGCCCCTTCCCAGGGGTTAAAGGGGATGAGGTTCACGTGGGCGCTGATTCCCTTGAGGAGCCTGGCCAGAAGCCGCGCCTGCCAGGGGTGGTCGTTGATGCCCTTAAGAAGGGTGTATTCAAAGGTCACCCGCCGCTTGGTCTTGGCGTAGTAGTGGCGCACCGCCTCCATGATCTCGGCTATGGGGTAGCGGTGGGCCGTGGGGATGATCTTCCGCCGCGTCTCGTCGTCGGGGGCGTGGAGGGAGAGGGCGAGCCGTATTCCCAGGTCCTCCTCCGCCAGGCGGTAAATCCCCCGGGGGATGCCCACGGTGGAGAGGGTGATGCGCCTCGGGCTCATGGCGAGGCCTTTGGGGTGGAGCATGACCCGCACCGCCTTCAGGACCTGGGCGAGGTTTAAGAGGGGTTCCCCCATACCCATGAGGACCACGTTGCGGATCTCCCGGGGGGAGATGCCCTGGTGGTGGGCGATGGCGAGGAGTTGGTCCAGAATTTCCGCCGCGGTGAGGTTGCGGCCAAAGCCCAAGGCCCCGGTGGCGCAGAAGGTGCACCCGGCGGGGCAGCCCACCATGCTGGAAAGGCAGACGGTCTTGCGGTTGGGGTAGGGCATGTAGACCGCCTCGGTCTTCTTGCCGTCCAGGAGGGTGAAGAGATACTTGACGCTCCCGTCCTTGCTCGGGTAGGCCTCCACCAGGGAGAACTCCGAGATGCGCCACGCCTGGGCCAAGGCTTCCCGCAGGGCTTTGGGCAGGTCGGTCATCTCGGCGAAGTCCCGCACCCCCCGGGCGTAGAGCCAGTGGGCGATCTGCGCCTTGCGAAACCCCTCGCCCGGAAGCTCTTCTGGGGGCAAATCCAGGATGGGGCGGAGGACCCCTTCGGTCATCCCCGCATTATACCTCGCCCCGAGGCTTCAGCGAAGCCGGCCATAGCCCAGGAGGACCCCTAGGAGAAGGAGGAGGAACCCCAAGGGCCTGGGCCGCGCCAGAAGGCCCAGGAAGCCGCCAAAGAGGAGAAGCCCAAGCCCCACCCGGCCCCTTCCTTCCCGGAAAGCCCTCCCTGCCAGGAAGCCCAGGAGGAGGGGCAGGGCGAAGAGGACGAGGAGGAGGAGGCCAGCCAGGAAGGTGAAGGAGGTCAAAGCCGGTGTTCCTCTGGGGCGAAGCCCTCCACCCAGAAGCTCCCGTCCGGGCGGTACTCCTTTTTCCAAACGGGGAGGATCTGCTTCACCCGATCTATGGCGTAGGCGCAGGCGGCGAAGGCCTCCTTGCGGTGCCGGGCCGAGACCACGATGGCGATGGAGGCCTCCCCCGGGTCCACCCGGCCCAGGCGGTGCCAGAGGGCTACCCGGCCTAGGGGCCAGCGGGCCCGCATCTCGGCGATGACCTGGGCCATGGCCTTTTCCGCCATTTCGGGGTAGGCCTCGTACTCCAAATAGGCCACCGCCTCCCCCCGGTTGGGGCTCCGGGTGGTGCCGAGGAAGCTCACCACCGCCCCGTACTCGGGGGCTGTGGCCCAGTCCACCAGGGCCTTTAGGTCCAAGGGGCCTTCCGTGAGGCCAAACGAGTCCTGCCCCCCAGACACCGGGGGCAAGAAGGCCACCTCGTCCCCCTCCTTCAAGGGGGTTTCCGCCCCGGCCAGCTCCTGGTTCACCGCTGCCATGCCCCCGGAGAGGGAAAGGCCGGGGAAGAGCCGCTCCACGGCCTCCTTGGCCTCCTTCACCCGGGCTCCTTCCGGGAGGTCCAAGGGAAAGCGGTCTTGCCCCGCCTGCTCCCGGTAAAGGGCGAAAAGCCTTACCTCAACCCGCATGGACCCCAGTATAGACCTGGGTAAGGCCTAGGGCCACGGAGAGGGCCTCGGGATAGCGCATGCGCATGGGGCCGATGAGGGTGAGCTCCCCAAGCCACTCCCCCTTGGCGAAGCCCGCCTGCACCTGGGCAAGCCCCTCCACCTCCCCCACCCGCACGTCCACCCGGCCCGGGGGGGTGAGGACCTCCTCCCCCCCGGCCTCGTAGAGCTGCACCAGGCGCTCCAAGAAGCCCGGGTTTTGGGCCTCGGGCTCCTTTAGGGCCTCGGCCAGCCCTTCCCGGTAGGAGAGGGAAAGCCCTGCGTTCAGGGCCCGGGCGAGGTGGGCGAAGAGGTCTTCCAGGCCCCGGGGTGGCGGGGGAAGCTCGGAAAAAGGTCCCGCCAAGACCGCCTCCGCCTCCCTAAGCCGCTCCGGGGAAAGGGCTAAGGGAAGCCTTGCCTCCTTCACCCGCCCCCCTTCCAGGACGAAGACGGCCAAGGTGTTCTCGGCGAGGGGAGAGAGGTGGACCTGGAGCACCTTGGGGGTTTTGCGGGGCCGGAGGCGGAGGAGGGCGGGGTAGCCGGAAAGCCCCACCGCCACCTTCACCAGGAAGGCCTCGGGTTCCTTGGCCCCGGAAAGGGCCCGTTCCAGGCGCGCCTGGACGCTTTCGGGCAGGGGCTTGGGGGGGAGGAGGGAAAGGGAGTACTGGCGGAAGCCCTGCCGGGTGGGCACGCGGCCGGCGGAGGCGTGGGGCTTGGTGAGGTAGCCCATCTCCTCGAGGGCGATGAGCTCGTAGCGGGCCAGGGCGGGGGAAAGCCCAAGTCCCTCGGCCAGCCTGGCCGAGGGTACCGGGGCTTTGGTCTTGATGTACTCCTCCACCAGGAGGTGGAGGATGGCCCGCTGCCGTGCCGTCACACCCCTATTGTACCGGGGTGACGGCGGCCTCGTCCTCCTCGCCCGTGCGGATGCGGTAGACCTTCTCCACGGGAATTACGAACACCTTGCCGTCCCCCACCTCCCCGGTGCGGGCAGCCTTCAGGATGGCCTCCACCGTGGGTTTGACGAAGGGCTCGGAAACCCCGATCTCCAGGCGCACCTTCTCGTGGAGCTCCATCTTCACCGTGGTGCCCCGGTAGGTTTCCACCTTTTCCGTTTCCCCGCCGTGGCCCTGGACCCGGCTTAGGGTAAGCCCCCGCACCTCGGCCCGGAAGAGGGCTTCCAAAACCTCGCTGAGCTTCTCCGGGCGGATAATGGCCACGATGAGCTTCATGCCTTACCTCCCAGGGGCTTGAGGGCGGGCGGGGAAGCCTCGGAAAGCACCAAGATGGCCCCTTCGCCGCTGGCGTAGGCCTCTTCCCCGTGCTGGGTCACGTCCAGGCCCAGGCCCTCCTCTTTGGGGCTTGCCCGCAAGGGGGTGAGGAGGGAGACGAGCTTTAGGAGGACGAAGGTGCCCAGGGCCGAGTAGACCACCGCTGCCAGGACCGCCAGGGCCTGGACCCCAAGCTGGGCGGGGTTGCCGAAAAGGAGCCCATCCGCCACGCCGTTCCACGCCTTTTCCGCCAGGACCCCGGTGAGAAGTGCCCCGGTGATCCCGGCGAGGCCGTGGGCCCCGAAGACGTCCAGGGAATCGTCCAGGCGCGTCCTTGGCCGGTAGAGGAGGAAGAAGTAGCTGGGGAGGGCGGAGACCGCCCCCAGGACCAGGGCGGAAAGGGGCGAGACGAAGCCCGCCGCCGGGGTGATGGCCACCAGGCCCACCACGATGGCCGTGGCCAGGCCCACCGCCGTGGCCTTGCCGGTGCGGAGGAGGTCCAGGAGGACCCAGACCGCCAGGGTGGCCGCAGGGGCCAGGAGGGTGTTCACGAAGGCCAAGGCCGCCACCTCCCCGGAGGCCAGGGCGCTACCCCCGTTGAAGCCGAACCACCCGAACCAGAGAAGGGCCGCCCCCAGGAGGACGAAGGGCACGTTGTGGGGCAGGATGGCCTGGCGGCCGTAGTCCTTGCGTGCGCCGAGGACCAGGGCGCCCACCAGGGCCGCCACGCCGGCATTGATGTGGACCACGGTGCCGCCGGCGAAGTCCAAGGCCCCTAAAGCCCCCAAAAACCCCCCGCCCCAGACCCAGTGGGCCAGGGGCGCATAGACCAGGAGCCCCCACAAGGTGAGGAAGAGGAGGAGGGCGGGAAAGCGCATCCGCTCCACCAGGCCTCCGGTGAGGAGGGCGGCGGTGATGATGGCGAAGGTGCCCTGAAAGGCCATGAAGAGGAGGTGGGGGATGTCGCCTTTGGCCTCCAAGCCCACCCCCTGCAAAAGGGCGTGGCCCAGGCCCCCAAGCCAAGGACTTCCCTCGGCGAAGGCCAGGCTGTACCCCAAAAGGGCCCAGCCCACCCCCACGAAGCCCAAGGCGGTGAAGCTCATCATCATGGTGTTCAAGGCGTTCTTGGAGCGCACGAGCCCCCCGTAGAAAAAGGCCAAGGCTGGGGTCATGAGGAGCACCAGGGCCGTGGACACCAGCATCCACGCCGTGGCCGCCCCGTCTACTCCTTCCGCCAAGGCCAAGCCCGAAAGCCCTACCGCCGTTAGTCCCCAAAGGGTTTTCTGCCGCTGCATGGCCACCCCCTCGAGGGCGAGCCTAGCACCTTTGATGCACATTGTCAAGGAAGAAGTGTACATCTATCCAATGCTATAGAAACAAGGGGTGCTATTTATGCCTAAAGCGTGCTCATCGTCAAACAAAGCATAAGCAAGTGTCAAGTGTAAACCTAACAGCTTGCACCTTAGGACCCCACGCCCCGGTTTCTATCCCGCTAAACTGGGCCCCGTGACGTGGGAGGAGCTATTGGAGCGCCTGGCCCAGGGGCAGGACGAGCGCACCCTTTTCCTGCCCCCCGACCTTTCGCCGGAAGAGCTGGCCCGCTACGCCGCCGGCCTCGCCAACCACAAGGGCGGAACCCTCTTCCTGGGGGTGGGCCCGGACGGGAAGGTGCTCGGGGCCTCGGACATCCATCCCCTCCAGGTCACCCACGCCCTTTTTGAGCTCACCCAAGGCCTGCTTTTGCCCTACGTGGAGGCGCTGGAGGGGCCTGGGGGAAGGGTGTTGGCCCTCCACGTGCCGCAAAGCCCGGCGGCCATCGCCGTGGGGGCGGGGCGGGTGCCCTTTTGGGACGGGAGGCGCCTTACCGAGCTCCGCATGGGCCAGGCGTTGCCCGAACCCGACTTCACCGCCCAGGTCCTGCCGGCGGCGAGCCTTTCCGACCTGGACCCGGTGGAGGTCTTGCGCCTAAGGCGCATCCTGGAGGAACGGGGGAGCGCCTTGGCTGCCCTTCCCGATTTGGAGCTCCTTTTCGCCCTGGGGCTTTTGGAGCGGGTGGAGGGGGAGGCGCGGCCCACGGTGGCGGGGCTTCTCCTGGCGGGTACCCCCTTGGCCTTAAGGCGGCTTCTGCCCCAGGCGGAGGTGAGCTACTACTTCCACGAGGACGAGGAGGGGTACACCTTCCGGGAGGACCTTCTAAGGTCCATTCCCGCCCTTTTGGAGCGGCTTCGGGACCTCATCCAGGCCCGGAACCGGGTGCGCTACCTCACGGTGGGGCTGTTCCGCCTCGAGGTCTGGGACTTTGACCAGGAGGTCTACCGGGAAGCCCTCCTAAACGCCCTGGTCCACCGGGACTGGCAGAGCAGGGACGCCATCCAGGTCCACCACCATCGGGACCGGTTGGAGATTTCCAACCCTGGGGGCTTTCCCCCGGGCATCACCCCGGAGAACGTCCTCCGCCACCCGCCCAAGCGGCGCAACCCCCGCCTGGCCGAGGCCCTGTACCGCCTGGGTTACGTGGAGCGGGCGGGAAGCGGGGTGGACAAGATGTACCGCCTCCTCCTCAAGTACGGCAAAGAGCCCCCGGAGTACCGGCTTTACCCCGAGGCCCTGACCCTGGTCCTCTACAACCCCGAGCTGGACGAGGGCTTCGTGCGGGAATTGGCCGAGGTCCAGGAGCGTTTTGGGGCCTTTAGCCTGGACCACCTCATCGCCGTGGGCTACCTGCGGAGGGTGGAAGAGGCTACCCTGGCGGAGCTTTCCCGGGCCTTGCAGCTTCCCGAGGAGGCGAGCAGGAAGGTCCTTTCCCGGATGGAGCGCATGGGTCTGGTGCGGAGAGAAGGGGGCAGGTACCGGCTAGCCCAGCGGGATTCCTTAGCCGAGCGGGTCCTGGCTTTCTTGGAAACCCCTCGGTCCAGACGGGAGGTGGAGGCCCTTTTGGGCCTGCGCCCCAGGGCCGCCTTGGCCCTATTGAACCGGCTCCTTCGCGAGGGGCGGGCGGAGCGGGTGGGCCGGGGAGCGGCCACCCGGTACCGGAGGCGGTGATGATCCACCTGGTCCTTTACCAGCCGGAAATCCCCCAGAACGTGGGGAACATCGCCCGCACCGCCGCTGCCTTGGGGTGGCCCTTGCACCTCATCCGCCCCTTGGGCTTTCTCCTTTCCAGTTCCAAGCTCAGGCGGGCGGGGCTGGACTACTGGCCCTACGTGGACCTGAGGGTCCACGAAGACTGGGCAGCCTTCCTCGCCTCCCTCCCCCCTTCCGCCCGGGTGTGGGCCTTTAGCGCCCGTGCCGAGACGAGCCTATACCAAGCCCGTTTCCAAGAGGGGGACTACCTCCTCTTCGGGCCCGAGACCCGGGGACTTCCGGAGGCGGTCCTGGCCCAGTTTCCCTCCCTCCAAATCCCCATGCCGGGGCCGGTGCGCTCCCTGAACCTGGCGGTGGCCGTGGGGGTGGCGGCCTCCGAGGCCTACCGCCAGCTCCAGAGCCCTTAGGGGAGGAGGCGGCCTTGCAAAAAGGCTTGGGTCCTAGGGTCCTTGGGGTTTTGGAAGAAGGCCTTGGCCTCCCCTTCCTCCACCACCTGGCCCAGGTAGAGGAAGACCACCCGCTTTGCCAGCCGTTTAGCCTGGAAGAGGTCGTGGGTGGCGAGGATCACCGCCCGCCCCTCCAGCGCCGCCTCGGCGAGGAGGGCTTCCACCTGGGCGACGTTGGCCGGGTCCAGGCTGGCGGTGGGTTCGTCCAGAAGGAGGATCTCGGGCTCCACCAAAAGGGTGCGGGCCAGGGCTAAGCGCACCGCTTCCCCGCCCGAGAGGAGGTGGGCGGGCTGGCGCGCCTTTTCCGCCAAGCCCACCCGCGCTAACAACCTTCGCGCCCGCTCCCAGGCCTCCCGCTTGGCCACGCCCTGGAGGCGGAGGCCAAAGGCGGCGTTTTCCAAAACGCTCCGCCGCAAGAGGGGCGGGGCCTGGGGCAGGTAGGCGGCACGCCCCCCCTCCACCCGGCCTCGCTCGGGTTGGAAGAGGCCCGCAAGAAGGCGGAGCAGGGTGGTCTTGCCGCTACCCGACGGGCCTAGGACCGCCAGGATCTCCCCGGGGTAGACCTTAAGGTCTTCCACCTCCAGGCAAAACGTCCCGTGGCGGTGGAAAAGCCCCTTGGCCCAAAGCACTGGCCTCATTCCCGCTCCAGGATAACGAGAAGCCCGGTGACCAAGAGGGCAATGCCCATAAGGACCATCCCCAAGGCCAACGCCGCCTCCAACTCCCCTTTGCGGGTTTCCACCACAATGGCGGTGGTGAGAACCCGGGTGTGGTGGCGGATGTCCCCACCCACCAGGGTGGCCGCCCCCACCTCGCTGATGGCTCCGCCAAAGCCCGCGGCCAGGGCAGCGGCCAGGGTGCGGCGGCTTTCCCAAAAGAGGGTGGGGAAGACCTGGGCCTCCGTGCCGCCCAGGCTCCGCACCAAAAGGCGCACCTCCTCCACCCGGGCCCGGGCCCCGGAAAGGACAAAGGCGGCGATGAGGGGGAAGGCCAGGATGGCCTCCGCCAGGACCATGGCGTAGGGGGTGTAGAGGAGGCCGAGGAAGCCCAAGGGCCCGGAGCGGGATAGGAGGAGGTAGAGGAAAAGCCCCACCACCACAGGGGGCAGGGCCATGCCCGCATAGAGGAGCATCCGTCCCCAGGCCCCGCCCCCGCCCCGGAGGGCCAGCCAAAGCCCCAGGGGGACGGCGGGGAGCGCCGCAAGGAGCGTGGCCACCCCCGCCACCCAGAGGCTCCGCCAGGCGATCTCCCAAAGCTCAGCGGCTTCCACCTGGAGGAAGGATACACCGCCCCCGGAGGGGCTGGAAAAGGCTTTGCCCCTCCACCTTTAGGCCTGCGGTGAGCCGGGCCGCCTCCTCGGAGGCCAAGAAGGCCCGAAGCCGCCTGGCCTCCTCAGGGTTTTTCCCCTTGAGGGCCACATAATAGCTGTACTGGTTGATAAGTAGAGGGTCGCCCCGTTCGTAAAGGGCAACCAGGCCCCTCTTTTTCCCCACGGTGAGGTAGGTGGCCAAATCGGAGAGGGTGTAGGCTCCTTTTTCCGCCGCCAGGACCAAGGTCTGGCCCATGCCCGCCCCCGACTCCAGGTACCAGGGGGGGTCGGGGTGACGCCTGCCTCCTTCCAGAGGGCGAGTTCCTTGACGTGGGTGCCCGAGCGGTCCCCCCGGGAGACGAAGGGGGCTTGGGTCTTGGCGATCTGCCGCAGGGCCTCCAGGACGGTGGGGGCTTCCCGCACCCGGGCGGGGTCTTCCGGTGGCCCCACCAGGAGGAAACGGTTTTGCGCTAGGCAGAACCCTTCGGCCAGGTGGCCTTGCCGCACCGCCTCCGCCTCGAGGTCCGGGGCGTGGACCAAGACGGCATCCACGTCCCCGCGGGCCGCTAAGGTCAGGGCTTGGCCCGTGCCCACCGCCAAGACCTCCACCTGGATCCCCGTGGCCTTCTGGAAGGGGGGAAGAAGCTGGTCCAAAAGCCCGGAATCGTAGACGCTGGTGGTGGTGGCCAGGCGCAGGGCCACCGCCAGGACAAAAAAGGGGAGGAGAAAGGCTCCAAGTCGCATAGACCTAAACATAGCTTAAGCTTTAAGAAGGGAATGTGTTGGAGAAGGCCTTGGCCCTCTGGCGGGAGGGGCGCTACTTTGAGGTACACGAGGTTTTGGAAGCGGCCTGGCTTCGGGCAGAAGGGGAAGAAAAACGCTTTCTCCAGGGGCTTATCCTCCTCGCCGCCGCCCTGCACCAAAGGGCCTTGGGCAAAAGCGGCCAAAGAAACCTCAAGAAGGCAGAAGCCCGGCTAAAGGGCCTGCCAAACCCCTATAGGGGCGTGGACTGGGCGGCGCTTTTGGCCGAGGCCCGGCGTAGACTTGGGGCGTGAACGCTTGGGTTTACGCCTACCGCGGCGAGCTCGTGGAAAACCGGCACCGGGCTTCCCTGGTGGTCTTTGGCCGGGAAGGGGTTTTGGCCTACGCCGGGGAGCCGGACCTTTGGGCCTACCTGCGCTCCTCCGCCAAGCCCTTCCAGGCCTTGGCCCTTTACCTCACGGGGGCCGTGGAGCGCTTCGGCCTAGGGGAAGAGGAGGTGGCCTTGGCCACCGCTAGCCACGACGGCACCGAGGCCCACGTGGCGGTGGCCACCCGCTTTCTCGCTAGGCTCGGCCTGGGCCCTGAGCACCTGGTCTGCGGGGTCCACCCCCCCTTTTCCAAGGAGGCCCGGAAGGCCCTGGAGGCGCGGGGGCTTTCCCCAACCCCCCTCCACCACAACTGCTCGGGCAAGCACGCCGGCATGCTGGCGGCTTCCTTGGCCCTGGGGGCGCCCACGGAGGGCTACCACCTGCCCGACCACCCGGTGCAGGGGCTGAACCGGAAGACGCTTAGGGAGCTTGCGGGGGTTGAGCCCCTTTGGGCCACGGACGGCTGCAGCGTTCCCACCTTCGCCCTCCCCCTTTCCCGGGCGGCGCGGGCTTTTTATCTCTTGGCGGCCCCCGAGGAGGCCCCGGCCCCCTACCAGGAGCCCCTCCGAAGGGTGCGGGAGGCCATGCGCCGCCACCCCATGCTGGTGGCGGGGCCTGGGAGCATAGACACCTTGCTCATGGAGAGGCTTCCCGTGGTGGCCAAGCGGGGGGCGGATGGCTACTATGGCCTGGCCCTCTTGGAAAGCCCCAAGGGGCCTTTGGGCATCGCCCTCAAAGTGGAGGACGGCTCGGGCCAGGCCCGGGAGGTGCTGGTGGTAGCCCTCCTTCGCCGCTTGGGCTTAGACCCTGGCCCTACCCCCTGGGACCGGCCCGAGATCACAAACCACCGGGGCCTGGTGGTGGGCCGCCTCGAGGCCCAGTTGCAGCTCGTGTGGCTTTAGCGCTTGACGGGGAGGGGGCGGAGGGGTAAAATCGTCCTGGAAAAGCTTCCATAGGGAGGGTTCATATGAGGCGTAGGGAATTTCTTAAGAAGGCCGGCGTGGGTTTGGCGGCTAGCCTGGTGCTGGGCCCGTCCGTGGTGCGGGCCCAGGCGGGGCCCATCATCCGGGTGGCGGGCGACTCCACCGCCGTGGGGGAGGGCGGCCGCTGGATGAAGGAGATGGTGGAGGCCTGGGGGAAGAAGACGGGCACCCGGGTGGAGTACATTGACTCGCCTGCGGACACCAACGACCGCCTGGCCCTCTACCAGCAGTACTGGGCGGCCAAAAGCCCCGATGTGGACGTCTACATGATTGACGTCATCTGGCCGGGCATCGTGGCCCCCCACGCCCTGGACCTAAAGCAGCACTTTAGCGAAGCGGAGCTTCGGGAGTTCTTCCCCCGTATCGTTCAGAACAACACCATCCGGGGCAAGCTCACCTCTATCCCCTTCTTCACCGATGCCGGCATCCTTTACTACCGCACCGACCTCCTCCAGAAGTACGGCTTCCAGAACCCGCCCCGCACCTGGGCCGAGCTGGAGCAGATGGCCCAGAGGGTCATGGAGGGCGAGCGCAGGGCGGGCAACCGGGACTTCTGGGGCTTTGTCTTCCAGGGCAAGCCCTACGAGGGCCTCACCTGCGACGCCCTTGAATGGATCTACTCCCATAAGGGCGGGCGCATCGTGGAACCGGATGGCACCATAAGCGTGAATAACGGCCGGGCCGCTTTGGCCTTGAACACGGTCCGCCGCTACGTGGGCACCATCGCCCCCCAAGGCGTCACCTCCTACGCCGAGGAGGAGGCCAGGAACGTCTGGCAGCAGGGCAACGCCCTCTTCATGCGCAACTGGCCCTACGCCTACGCCCTGGGCCAGGCGGAGGGGAGCCCCATCCGGGGCAAGTTTGCCGTGACCGTGCTTCCCAAGGGCGCCGCCGACGCCTCCAACGCCGCCACCCTGGGCGGGTGGCAGCTCATGGTTTCCGCCTACAGCCGCTACCCCAAGGAGGCCGCCGACCTGGTCAAGTACCTGGCCTCCTACGAGGTGCAGAAGGACAACGCCGTGCGCCTTTCCCGCCTGCCCACCCGGCCCGCCCTCTACACCGATAGGGACGTCTTGGCCAAAAACCCTTGGTTCCGGAGCCTCTTGCCCGTCTTCCAAAACGCCGTCTCCCGTCCCTCCGACGTGGCCGGGGCCCGGTACAACCAGGTTTCCGAAGCCATCTGGACCGAGGTCCATAGCGCCCTCACCGGCCGTAAGACGGGCGAGGCGGCGGTGCGGGACCTCGAGGCCCGCCTGCGCCGCATCCTGCGGTAAAAAGCCCTCTTCCCGGGGGGCGGTGAGCCCCCCGGGTTTACCCTAAAGCCATGCTTACCCAAAGGCAGGTCCGCCTGGCCTGGCTCCTCGTCCTCCCCACCCTTTTGGTGGTGGTCCTGGTGGCGGGCTACCCCCTGGCCCAGGTCTTCTACTGGTCTCTCTTCAAAGCCGATATCGCCTTCGTGGAGCCCCCGGAGTTCGTGGGCTTGGAAAACTACGTTTTCCTGCTCCAGGACCCGGATTTCCGCCAGGCCCTTTGGAACACGTTAAAGTTCACCGTGATCTCCGTGAGCCTGGAAACCATCCTGGGCTTGGCCATCGCCTTGGTCATCCACTCCAACTTCAGGGGCCGGGGCCTGGTGCGCGCCGCCATCCTCATCCCCTGGGCCATCCCCACGGTGGTTTCCGCCAAGATGTGGCAGTGGATGCTCCACGACGTCTACGGGGTCGTCAACGTCCTGGGTGTCAAGCTCGGCCTCCTCTCGCAGAAGGTGGCCTTCTTGGCTCGTCCTGAGCTCATCCTCCCCTCCATCATCGCCGTGGACGTGTGGAAGACCACGCCCTTCATGGCCCTCCTCCTCTTGGCTGGGCTCCAGCTTATCCCCGAGGAGCTCTACGAGGCAGCCAGCATTGACGGGGCTACCCGTTGGCAACAGTTCTGGACCATCACCCTGCCCCTCCTCACCCCCGCCCTGGTGGTGGCCCTCATCTTCCGCACCCTGGACGCCCTTCGGGTCTTTGACGTGATCTTCGTCATGAGCGGGGCGAACCCCGCCACCCGCTCTTTGGCCATCTACAACCGCCAGACCCTCATTGACTTCCAGGACCTAGGCTACGGCTCGGCCATCAGCGTGGCCATTTTGGCCCTGATCTTCGTCTTCGTCCTCCTGTACATGCGCACCATAGGAAGGGAGGCCCTCAGATGAAGGCCCTTTGGCGTGCCCTCAACCGGGGGCTTTTTTACCTCTTGGTGGTCTTCATTGTGGTCTACAGCGTCTTTCCCTTCTACTGGGCGGTGATTTCCAGCTTCAAGCCCTCGGATGCCCTCTTTTCCCCCGATCCCAGCTTCCTGCCCCTTCCCTTCACCCTGGACCACTACAAAAACGTCTTCCTCCAGGCCAACTTTGGCCGCAACCTGTTGAATTCCCTCATCGTGGCCGGGGGGCCACCCTGCTCTCCTTGGCCCTTGGGGTGCTGGCCGCCTACGCCCTGGGCCGGCTCCCCTTTCCTCCCAAAAACGCCGTCTTGTACATCGTCCTCGCCATGACCATGTTTCCCCAGATCTCGGTCTTGGGAGGCCTTTTCATGCTGCTAAGGCAAACCGGGCTTTTCAACACCCACCTTGGCCTCATCCTCACCTACCTCCTCTTCACCTTGCCCTTCACGGTGTGGGTGCTGGTGGGCTACTTCCGGGGGCTTCCCAGGGAGCTGGAGGAGGCGGCGTATGTGGACGGGGCCACTCCCTTGCAGACCCTCCTGCGGGTGATGCTCCCCCTCACCGGGCCCGGGCTGGTGACCACGGGGTTGTTGGCCTTCATCGCCGCCTGGAACGAGTACCTCTTCGCCCTCACCTTCACCGTGGGGGATGCGGTGAAGACCGTGCCCCCCGCCATCGCCAGCTTCGGCGGGGCCACCCCCTTTGAGATCCCCTGGGGCTCCATCATGGCGGCCAGCGTGGTGGTCACGGTGCCCCTGGTGGTCCTGGTCCTCATCTTCCAAGGGCGCATCGTGGCCGGGTTAACGGCGGGGGCGGTGAAGGGCTAGGGCCGCGCGCTTAGGGGCCCGCCGGGTGGAGGTGGGGCTTGAACGCGCTTTTGAATTGGGACATCCCCTTTGACCGGATGGAGCGCCTGGACCTTTCGGGCATGGAGGTCCAGGCGGTGGAGAAGGAAGGGGTGCGGGCCTGGCGGCTCCTTTTCACCCAGCGCCCGCGCGACCGGGCCAAGGCGGGGCCGGCGGTCCAGGGGGCAAGGCCGTTGCCCATGGAGGCCACCGAGGGGCTCTACCGGGCCGAGGGGCTTCCGCCCTTGGCGCTGGGTGAGGGGAGGGTGCGCTTCGGGGGCCTAACGCTTTCCCTCTGGGGCCTTCCCCACCTCGAGGCCCTCCCCCTCTTGCGGCTCCTCTCCGATGGGGTGCCGTACCCGCTTTTGGCCCTCCGTTTTCCCCTAGGGGCCGCCCATTACTACGGCTTGGGCGAACGGACCGGGGGGCTTGCGCGGCGTGGGGGGCGGTTTTGGAACTTCACCATGGACCAGCCGCCCCGCCCCGGCCGTGACCCCCTCTACCTGGCGAGCCCCCTCTTGGTGCGGCTGGAAGGGGACGAGGCCCTAGGCCTTTTGCTGGACGAGAGCCACCCGAGCCTTTTTGACCTGGGCCACGCCCACCCCGCCGAGGGGCGGGTGGCGGTGGCTTCGCCCCATCTGGATTTCTATGTGCTTGCGGGAAGCCTCTTGGAGGTGGTGCGGGGCCTGACCCTCCTCACCGGCCGGCCCGCCATGCCCCCCTTGTGGGCCTTGGGCTACCACCAGTGCCGCTATAGCTACGCCGACAGCCAGGCGGTGCGGGAGGTGGTGGAGGCGTTCAAGGCCCACGACCTGCCCCTGGAAGCGGTCTGGCTGGATATCCACCACATGGAGGGCTACAAGGTCTTCACCCTAAGCCCCCACCGCTTCCCCGATTTCCGGGCCCTCTCGGAGGAGCTGGCGGGGGAGGGTGTGCGCCTGGTGCCCATCGTGGACCCGGGGGTGAAGGTGGAGGAGGGCTACCGGGTCTTTGAGGAGGGGAAGCGGCGGGGGGTTTTCCTCCTGGACGACCGGGACGAGCTTCTGGTGGGCGGGGTATGGCCGAGGCGGGCGGTCTGGCCCGATTTTAGCCGGGAAGGCCCCCGGGCCTTCTGGGCCGAGGAGGTGCGCCGCTTTGCCGAAGAGAACGGCTTCGCCGGCATCTGGAACGACATGAACGAGCCGGCGGTGCTGGAGCTTGGGGGCGCCGAGTCCCCCGACAAGGCCCTCCCCCTCACCGCCCGGCAAGGGGAGAAGAGCCACCTCGAGGCCCGCAACCTCTACGCCCTGGGCATGGCCGAGGCCACCTACCAAGGGCTTGCCGCCTTGGGGCGCCGGCCCTTTATCCTCACCCGAAGCGGCTTCCCCGGCATCCAGCGCTACGCCTTCGTCTGGACGGGGGATAACGAAAGCCGCCACGAGGATATGGCCCTCTCGGTCCCCATGCTCCTCTCCCTGGGGCTTTCCGGGGTACCCTTTGCCGGGGCGGACGTGGGCGGCTTTGGCCAGGACGCTACGCCCGAACTCCTCCTGCGCTGGACCTGGCTCGGGGCGCTTTACCCCTTTTTTCGCAACCACAGCGCCCTGGGCACCCGCCGCCAGGAGCCCTACGCCTTCGGCGAGCCCTGGACCTCCCGGATGCGGGAGGCCCTGCGCTTCCGCTACCGGCTCCTCCCTTACCTTTACTCCCTGGCCCGGGAGGCCCACGAGGAGGGCCTGCCGCTTTGGCGCCCCCTTTTCGCCTACTGGCCGGGGGAGATGGCCGCCTTCCGCGAGGACGAGTTCCTTTTGGGCGAAGGCCTCCTCGCCGCTCCCCTCCTGCACCAGGGGGAGGGGGTGCGGGAGGTGTACCTGCCCCCGGGCACCTGGTGGGACTTTTGGGCAGGGTGCCGGGTGGCGGGGCCTGCCCTGGAACAGGCTTTGGGTCCCTTACCCCTTTACCTGAAGGAGGGGGCGGCCATCCCCCTCACCGAGCCCACCTACCCCACCCGCACCGCCCGCTGGCCCCGCCTCGGCTTCCGGGTGGCCTTGGGGCCGGCGATCCGGGGGCGGGTTTACGAGGACGAGGGCGAGGGTTTCGCCCCCGGGGCCTGGAGCGAGCTGAAGGGGGCGTTTGACGGGAAGCGGCTGGTCTTGGCCTTTGAGGACCGCTCGGGCCATCCCCGGGAGGGCGTCTGGGCCGAGGTGCTAGGGGTGGCCCCGCCCGTGAAGGGCCAGGGGGTTCTTTACCGGGAAGGCCGGCTCCTTTTGGACCTGGGCCCGGGGGAAGCTTTCGCCGAGTGGGCCTAGGAGAGGGCGCGCTCCATGAGGCGGAGTGCGGACCGAAGCACCTCTTCCAAGTGTTCCTCGCCCTTGAAGCTTTCGGCGTAGACCTTGGCCACGTCCTCGGTGCCGCTGGGCCTCACGGCGAACCAGGCGTTTTGGGTGACCACCTTTAGGCCCCCCAGGGGCTCCCCGTTGCCGGGGGCGCGGGTGAGCACCTGGAGGATGGGCTCCCCGGCAAGCTCCTTTTCCTGGATTTCCTCCGGGGAAAGCTGGGCCAGCCGGGCCTTGGCCGCGGGGGCGATGGGGAGGTCTTTGCGGGCGTAGAAGGGGCGGCCCAAGGCCTCGGCGAGGGCCTCATAGAGGAGGTCTGGGGCCTCGCCCCGCTTGGCCTGGAGCTCGGCGGCGAGAAGCCCCAAGAGGATCCCGTCCTTGTCCGTGGAGAAGGGCCTCCCGTCAAAGCGCAGGAAGCTCGCCCCGGCGCTTTCCTCCCCGCCAAAGCCGAGCCATCCCGCAAGGAGCCCTTCCACGAAGTACTTAAAGCCCACGGGCGTCTCGTAGACCTCGCGGCCCAAGGCTTGGGCCACCCGGTCCAGAAGGGCGCTGGTCACGGCGGTCTTGCCCACCTTGGCCCCCGGCCAGGTGCGGGTGGTGTAGAGGTGGTGGACGGCGGCCGCCAGGTAGTGGTTGGGGTTCATGAGGCCCCGGGGCGTGACGATGCCGTGGCGGTCGGCGTCGGGGTCGTTGCCGATGGCCAGGTCAAACCGCTCCTTCAGCGCCAAAAGCCCCGCCATGGCGTAGGGGCTGGAGCAGTCCATGCGGATTTTGCCGTCGTGGTCGGGCGGCATGAAGCGGAACGTGGGGTCCAGGGTGGGGTTCACCACCTCCAGGTTCAGGCGGTAGGCCTCCGCCAGGCGTTCCCACACCTGGAGGCTTGCCCCTCCCAGGGGGTCCACCCCGATCCTGAGGCCGCTTGCCCGGATGGCCTCGAGGTCCACCGCCTCCTTCACCTTCTCCACGTAAAGGCCGGCGAAGTCAAAGGGCTTGGCCCGTTCCTTGGCCGCTTTGAGGGGGATCCGCTTCACCCCTTTAAGCCCCTCCGCCAAAAGGGCGTTGGCCCGGGCCTCAATGGCCTTGGTGAGGCGGGTGTCGGCGGGGCCGCCCGTGGGGGGGTTGTACTTGAAGCCCCCGTCCTCGGGGGGTTGTGGCTTGGGGTGAGGAGGACCCCGTCGGCCTTGGCCGTGTGGCGGGCGTTGTGCTCCAGGATGGCCAAGGAAACCAAGGGCGTGGGGGTGTAGCCCTCCCCCACCTCCACGAACACCTCCACCCCGTTGGCGGCGAAGACCTCCAGGGCCGTGGCCCAGGCGGGGGTGGAGAGGGCGTGGGTGTCCTTGGCCAGGAAGAGGGGCCCCGTGGCCCCAAAGGAGGCCCTGAGGTCGGCGATGGCCTGGGCGATGGCGAGGACATGGGCCTCGGTGAAGGTGCCCTTGAGGCTGCTTCCCCGGTGGCCGCTGGTGCCGAAGGCCACCCGCTTTAGGGGGTCTTGCGGGTCGGGGATTTCCTCATAATACAGGGTGAGGAGTTGCACAAGGTCCATGGCCCCATCTTAAAGGGGGAGGCCAAAGGCCTCCCCCCATGCCGTGCCCAAGGGCCTAGGGCTTGGCGGGGGTTTCCTGGGGAGCCTCCTTGGGCTTTTCCTCCATTTTGGGGGTGAGTTCCGCCAGGACCTGGCTCAGGCGGTTTTCCACCTTAGCCCCCTTCCTCAGGTCCTGGATGAGGGCCTGGGCCTTGGCCTGCCGCTTCCGGGCGATGATCCCTTCCCGGGCCTCCTCCGCCACCTGGGGGTAGGGCTTTAGGACCTCCGCCTGGCGGTTCTTAACGAGGAGCACGGCGAAGGTGCCGTCCTCCAGCTTCACCACCTCGCTCACCTCGCCCAAAGGCCCCTTGGGGAAGGTTTCCTTCACCTTGAAGACCAGGCGGTCCAGGACGGCGGGAAGCTGGTTGGGGTTTACGGTGCCGTACTCCGTCACCGTTCCCTCCTGGGCTTTGGCCAGGGCCTGGAGGTCCCCGCCCCTCAGGGCGGCCTCGCGGAAGGCCTTGGCCTTGGCCTCGTTCTGGAAGACCACCCCCACCACCTCGGCGCTGGCGGGCACGGTGAAGAGGGCGGGGTTTTCCGCATAGTAGCGCCTGGCCTCCTCCTCCGTGGCGGTCACGTCCCGGGTGGCGTAAAGGACGTAGGCCTGGGCGATCTCGTCCTTGCTGCCGATGAAGGGCTGGCCGCTTTTCTTGGCCTCTTCCACCAGGAGTTCCCGGTCAATGAGGCTCTCCAGGGTCTGGGGCAGGAAGAACTGCACCGCCAGCTCCCCCAGGCCCTGCTGAATGAGCGCCGCCGTCTGCTGGTTGGAAAAGACGGGCTGGAGCACCTGGGAAAGGAGGATCTCCTTCCCGTTCACCGTGGCCACCACGGGGTTTTGGTAGGTGTAGGGGCTGTCCTCGGCGAAGCGTACCTGGGCTTTCTTGCGGAGCTCTTCCAGGTAGGCCTCGAGGGCCCCGTTCCCCTTGGCCTGGGCCGCATCCTTCTCCACCTGGTCCTTAACCTCCTCAAAGCTCGGGACCTTGGCGGGGAGGTACGCTTCTACCTTGACCAGGTAGTAGCGCCCCCCGGCCTCTATGGGCCCCACCAGGCCCGGGCCCTTCAGGGCGAAGACCGCCTCGGCCACCTTCTCGGGGAAGACCACCTTGGCCACGGGCTTGGGCTCCGCTTCCCCGGGGCCTGCCCCCAGGGCACCCCCTTGCTCCGCCCCCACCTTGGAGTACTGCTTGGCCAAGGCGGCGAAGTCCTCCCCGGCCTTGGCCTTGGCGGCGATCTCTTCCGCCAGCTTCTTCTCGTCCACCACGATCTGCCGCGCCTTTACCCGGGGCTCGCCCTTGTAGTTTTCCTGGTGGACCTCAAAGTAGAAGCGCACCTCCTCCGGGGTGGGCTTGGCGCTGGACCGGATCTGCTCCAGGCGCTTTTGGACCTGGAGTTGCGTCTTGATCTCTCCCCTGAGTTGCGCATCGGTGAAACCGATCTGGTTCAGGAACTGCTCGTAGGCCTTCTTCTCCTTTAGGCCGTACTGCTCCCGGATGCGGTCCACCTCCTTGCGCACCTCGGCGCTCCCTACCCGGATGCGGGCGGCGTCCTGCTTCAGGGCCTCGGTGAGGATCACCTGCTCCAGGAAGTGGGTGTCCACCAGGGCCTTCAAAAGCCCCTCTGGGTTGGCGGCGTAGAGGGGGTCGTTCCCCTGGAGCCTCAGGAGGTCCAGCTCGTAGACCGCCTTCCCGTTCACCCAAAGCACGGGCTTGCCCCGCGCCTGCTGCCCCGCCTGAGGGGTGAAGAGGAGGATGGCCCCCACGGCGAAGGCCAAGGCCAGAAGACCGAAGAGGATGGTGATGACCCGTTTGTTGATGCCAAACACTTGACCGCCTCCTCCTGTGCGTGCTAGGATAGCTCCCGCTGAGTGCGCCCGTAGCTCAGCTGGATAGAGCGTCGGCCTCCGGAGCCGAAGGTCAGAGGTTCGAGTCCTCTCGGGCGCGCCATTTTTCTTTTTCCATCCCGGAAAGCCCGTAGCACAAAGGGATTTTAGCACACTCCCCGTGAGAAACGGGTTTAGGATGGAGGGGTGTTGCCCCTCCTCCTCGCCTGGCTTCACACGGTAAACGACCTCTTCTCCAACTTCCTCAGCCCCCTTTTGCCCAAGCTCATGGCCCATTTCGGGGTGGGCCTGGGCACGGCGGGGCTTCTCGTTTCCATCTACTCCCTCACGGGAAGCCTCCTGCAACCCTTCGCCGGCCTGGTGGCCGACCGGATGGACCGAAGGTTCCTCGCCGCCTTGGGCCCGGTGCTGGTGGCCTTGGGGATGGGTTCCTTGGGGCTTTGGCCCAGGTTTGAGGCCCTCCTCCTCGTCTTGGGCCTTGCAGGGCTGGGTTCGGCCCTCTTCCACGCCTCGGGGGCGAGCCTGGTAGGGGAGTTCGCCCCAGCCCAAAGGCGGGGCTTTTGGCTTTCCTTCTTCGGCTCCGCTGGCTACCTGGGGCTTTCCTTAGGGCCCCTCGTGGCTCTTTTCGCCGTGGGGGCCTGGGGGCTAAAAGGGCTCATCCTCCTCACCCCCTTGGCCCTCCTCCCTGCCCTCTTTCTCCTCCGCCTCCCCCCGGTGCGGCGGAGGGGAAAGCCCGCAGGGCTAAAGGACTTCCTCCGGGTCTTCCGGGGGGATGTGGCGCGGCTTTGGGGCATGGCCACCTTGCGGAGCCTTGTTTTCATGAGCTTTTCCACCACCTTGCCTTACTGGTACGCCCAAAGGGGCCTGTCCGATGCCTACACCGCCTTCAGCCTTTCCGTCTACAGCTTCTCCGCCACCTTGGGGGCCTTTTTGGGCGGCACCCTTTCCGACCGCTTTGGGCGCAAGGCGGTACTCACCGGCACCCTGAGCTTTGGCCTCCCCCTTTACCTAGCCCTTCTCGTCTTGCCCCCGGAAAACCCCATCTACCTGGTGCTTCTCGCCCTCACGGGGGCCCTGATGAACGCCGGCATCCCCGTGGCCGTGGCCTTGGCCCAGGAGCTGGAGCCCACCCAGACCGCCACGGTTTCCGGCCTCCTCATGGGCTTTACCTGGGGCTTCGCCGGGCTTTTCTACGCCCCCATCGGCCACCTGATTGAGCGCTTTGGGGTGATGCCCGTCCTTTTGGCCTTGGGGGTCCTCCTCGTGCCCGCCTGGGGGCTTGCCCAGAGGGTGCGGGGAGGGAGGGCCCAGGAAGCGTAAGATGGTTTTATGAGAATCCTCTTGGCCACGGATGGCTCCCCCCAGGCCCGGGGGGCGGAGGTGCTGGCGGAGTGGCTTGGCTACAAGCTCGGCGCCAAGCTGGTGATCCTCTTCGTGCGGGATGTGCGGCTCGTGCGGGTGCCGGAGCTTTTGGACTTCGGCGCCCTCACCATCCCCGTGCCCGCTTACCGGGAGGAGTTGGAAAAGGCCCTCACCGCCAAAGGGGAAGCCCTTCTCGCCCGCCTGGCCCAAAGCGCCCAGGAGGCGGGCATTCCCGTGGAAACCCTGATGGAAACCGGGCTTCCCCACGAAGCCATCCTCCGCCATGCCCGCACCGCCGACCTCCTCGTTCTCGGACGGAGCGGGGAGGCCCATGGGGGAAGCTTCGCTGGCCTGGGGAGCACCGTGGACCGGGTGCTGCGGGTTTCCCCCACCCCGGTGCTGGTGGCCCCCGTGGACTACGTGGAGCTCACGGGGGCCCTTTTGGGCTACAACGCCTCGGAAAGCGCCGTGCGCGCCCTGCACACCCTGGCCCACTTGGCCAAGCCCCTAGGGCTTGCCGTGCGGGTGGTGAGCGTGCACGACGACCCGGTGCAGGCCTCGGCGTGGGCCCTCGAGGCGGAAACCTACCTCAAGGACCAGGGCATTCCCGCCGAGGCCTTGGCCTTTTCCGGCGACCCAGCGGAGCACCTCCTTTCCCTCCAAGGCCCGGAGGACCTTCTGGCCTTGGGGGCCCCGGTGCGGCGGCTCGTGCTGGGGAGCACGGCGGAGTACGTGGTGCGCCACGCCGTGGGGCCGGTCCTCACCGTGCGATAAGCCCCAAGGGTGTCTGCTATAATGGACCCCTAAAGGGAAAGGGGGTCCCATGACGGTACGCCAGGTGTTGCTCCGTAAGGGGAGCGAGGTTTACGCCATCCACCCCGAGGCCACGGTGCTGGAGGCCCTAAGGAAACTTGCTGAGCACGATATCGGTGCCCTTCTGGTCATGGAGGGCGAGCGGCTTCTGGGCATCTTCTCCGAGCGGGACTACGCCCGCAAGCTGGTCCTCCTGGGCCGGTTTTCCCGGGATACCCGGGTGGGGGAGGTGATGACCCAGGACCCCATCACCATCCCCCCCGAGGCGGACCTGCCCCAGGCCATGCGCCTCATGACCGAGCACCGGGTGCGCCACTTGCCCGTGGTGGAGGGGGGCAAGGTGGTGGGGGTGGTTTCCATCGGGGACGTGGTCAAGGCCATCATCAGCGAGCAGGAGGTGCTCATTGGGGAGCTCTCCCGCTACGTGATGGAAAACCGCTAGTCCCGAAAGAGCCAGTTGAGGAAAAGGCTGACCAGGGAGAGGAGCAAGGCCCCCACCACCGCCTCGCCGAAGCCCCTCACGGAAAGCGCCGTGGCCTCCGCCACCAGGTAGAGCACGACCCCGTTCACCACCAAGGTGAAAAGCCCCAGGGTGAGGAGGTTGAGGGGCAGGGTGAGGAAGAGGAGGACGGGCCTTAGGAGGGCGTTGGCGAGCCCCCAGATGGCCCCCGCCACCAGGTAGTCCAAAAGCCCCGCCCCAGGGTCAAACCGGACCCCTGGGTAGGCGAGGGTTACGAACCAAAGGGCCAAGGTGTTCAGGAGAAGCCTTGCCAAAAGCCCGCGCATGCCCTTAGCCTACCAGGCCCCTTGGCAAGGGGGTGGGGGCGTGGTATAAAGGAGGGGTATGCCCTTCGGGGCCGGTTCACACGGAAGCGGGGAGTGAGCGTTCTCCCCCCTCTTTTCGTGTGGGCGAGCGCCAAAGGCGCCCGCCTTCCTCAGGAAGGCGCGTAAGGAGGATAGAGGCGGCATGGAAGAAAAGGCGACCCAGACCCCAGAAAAGACCTTCAGCATGGAAGAGGCCCTACAGGAAACCGAGGCCCGCTTGGAAAAGCGCGTGCGCCCCGGCCAGGTCCTGACGGGCAAAGTGGTCTTGGTGGGTTCCGAAGGCGTGGCGGTAGATATCGGCGCTAAGACGGAAGGCATCATCCCCTTCAACCAGCTCACGGAAAAGCCCCTCTCGGAAGAGGAGCTTAAGAACCTCCTCAAGCCGGGGGACCTGGTGCGGGTACAGGTGCTCAAGGTGGACCCGGAAACGGGCCAGATCCTCCTTTCCCGCAAGAAGGTTGAGGCCCAGGAGCACTGGGACCGCATCCAGGAGCTTTACGAGAAGGGCGAGCCGGTGACCGTCACGGTCAAGGAGAAGGTCAAGGGGGGCGTGGTTGCCGAGCTAGACGGCGTCCAGGCCTTCATTCCCGCCTCGCAGCTGGACCTCAGGCGCATCCCCAACCTGGACGCCTACGTGGGCCAGCAGATCCTGGCCAAGATCATTGAGCTGAACCGCAAGAAGGGAAGGGTTCTCCTCTCCCGCAGGGCGGTTTTGGAGGAGGAGCAGAAGAGGGCCAAGGAGGCCTTCTTCCAGAGCCTGCAGCCGGGCCAGGTGGTAGAGGGCACCGTGGTGGAGGTCACCGACTTTGGGGCCTTCGTCAACCTGGGGCCGGTGGACGGGCTGGTCCACCGTTCGGAGATCACCTGGGGCCGCTTCGGCCATCCCCGGGAGGTCCTGCATAAGGGGCAGAAGGTGCGGGCCCAGGTGGTGTCCGTGGACCCGGCCAAGGAGCGGGTTAACCTCTCCATCAAGGCCCTCATCCCCGATCCCTGGACCACGGTGGCGGAGAAGTACCCCGTGGGGAGCCGGGTGCGGGGCAAGGTGGTGGGGCTTACCCCCTTTGGTGCTTTCGTGGAGGTGGAGCCGGGCCTCGAGGGCCTGATCCACATCTCCGAGCTCTCCTGGACCAAGCGTCCCAAGCACCCTTCCGAGGTGGTGAAGGAGGGCGAGGAGGTGGAGGCGGTGGTCCTCCGCCTGGATCCTGAGGAGCGCCGGCTGTCCTTGGGCCTCAAGCAGACCCAGCCCGACCCCTGGCAGCTCCTGGTGGAGAAGTACCCTCCGGGCACCGTGGTGAAGGGCAAGGTCACGGGGGTCACCGACTTCGGCGTCTTCGTGGAGCTGGAGCCCAGCATGGAGGGCCTGGTCCACATCTCCGAGCTGGACCACACCCGGGTGGAAAACCCCGCCGCCCTCTTCAAGAAGGGCGACGAGATGGAGGTGGTGGTTCTCCACATTGACCCCGTGGAGCAGCGCATCTCCCTTTCGCGCAAGCGGCTCCTGCCTCCCCCGCCCCCCAAGGCGGAAGAGGAGCGCCCCCGCCGGGCCAAGGGCAAGGAGGCCCGGGGCAAGCGCAAGTCCTCTGGGGGCCGCCGGGAGGAGCGGCGGGAGTACGAGTACGGGGCGGTGGCGGAGTACAACCTTTACGATGCCTCTGCCGTGCCTACCGCCAGCACCAGCGTGAAGCTAGGCGACCTCTACGGGGACCTCCTGGCGAGCCTGGGCTTGGAAGAGGAGAAGTAAAACGCCAAGGGCCCCGGTTAAGGGGCCCTAGGAGGCCCCCCGCCTAGGCGGGGGGCCTAAGGTTTAAAGGGCTTTTTCCTCCTCCCGCTTCCCGTAAAAGATGCGCATCAGGGTGTAGGAGAGGAAGAAGGTGAGCAAGGGGCCACCAAGGACCAGGGTCCAAAGGACGGCGTTGTTGCCCAACAGGTAGCCCTTTTGCTGGAAGTCAATCTTGTAGCCCGCCAGGGTGCTCATGAGGAAGAAGACCAAGAGGGCCAGGATGACGCTGGTGCGCACCGGGTGCTCGGAGGGAAGCTCCAGGTAGCGCATCTTGTCCTTGCGGGTGTCCACGAAGGGCAAAAGGAGACCGATGAGGGCTAAAATGCCCGGCACCACCGCCCCGCCGATGAACTCAGGCCCGATGGTGGCTCCGAAGACGTGAAACTCCCAGCTAGAGGGGATAAGCTGCAGAATGCCGTAGATCCAGAGGAAGTACCAGTCGGGCTTCACTGCTGGCGTGTTGGGGGTGGGCGGTCCGAAGGCCTCTATGGGGTGGGCGAGGAACGCCCCGGCGATGATGGTCATGATGCCCACGTAAAGGGCGAAGAGAATGACCATCATGACCATCTGCTGGGGGTACATGGGCACGCCCAGGATCTTTCCCGGGGCCACCTTCTCGGCGTAGCGGGGCTGGGTGTGCTTCTGCTTCACCATGATGGCCAGGTGGCCTCCGATGAGGGCCATGAGCAGGAGGGGGAGCCAGAGGACGTGGAGGCTGAAAAGCCGGGGGATGGAGTGGGGGGAGCCCGGGAACTCCCCGCCAAACATCACCTGGGCCAGGGTGCCCCCAATCCAGGGGACGGAGTTGGCGATGCCGTAGCCGATGCGGGTGGCGGTCACGGCGTAGTTATCGTAGGGGAGGGCGTAGCCCGTGAAGGCAGTAACCACGGCCAGGCCCAACAGGGCAAGCCCCACCAGGTAGTTGAGCTCCCTAGGCTTCTTGTAGGCCCCCGTGAGGAGGATGCGGAGCATGTGCAAGAAGGCGGCGGCAATCATCACGTGGGCCGACCAGTGGTGGAGGCTGCGGATCACGGCGCCGAAGGGGAGGCTGTCAATGTACAGGACGCTGGCATAGGCGGCGGGCACCGTGCGCCCGTCAGGGAGCTTTACCTCGCGGATGGAGGGCTCAAAGTTCAGGGTGAGGAAGATGCCGGTGAGCACCAGGACCACGAAGGCAAAGAGGGTGATCTCCCCCAGGAAGAAGGAATGGTGCACCGGGAAGGCCTTGCGCAACACCTTCTGGTAAAGCCCCGTGAGGTCTAGGCGTTCGTCCAACCACTTGTACATGTGTCCCTCCTAAACGTGGCGGCAGAAGCCCGCCTCAGCCTTGACCCCTACCTCGCCCAAGAACTCCCCGGCGGCCACCAAAACCCCGTCCTCCACCTTCAGGGGAAGCTGGGGTACGGGCCTAGGGGGCGGCCCGGCGATAATCCGGGCTCCCTGGGCGAAATCGTAAACCCCCCCGTGGCAGGGGCAGAGGCCCGCCTTTTTGTCCCCCACCCACTGGCTGATGATGCATCCCAGGTGGGTACACACCGCCGAGAAGGCCACGATGCCCTCCACCCCGTGGCTCGCCACCTCGGGGGCAAGCTCCTCCGGGGGGTAGCGCACCACCAGCACCGTGTTCTTGGCCTCGCCGCTTTTCACCACCTTGGTCTTGGGATCCATGGGGTAGGCGAGGAGGAAGGGGTCCCCGGGCTTGAGCTCCTCGGGGCGGATGGGCTTGGGTTCCCCTCCCCCTTGGGCGTAGACCAGAATATCCCCGGGCTTTAGGGGCTCCTTGTCCGGGGTGACCTCCTGCTTGGGCCGGAGGCTCGCCCCCACGTAGAAGGCGGAAACCAGGGAAAGCCCTATCCCTGTGCCGATGGCGGTCTTGAGGAAAAGCCGCCTTCTGGATGTGCGCAAGCGGATCTCGCGTTCGTCCATGCTTTACCTCTACCAGGGGAACTCGCTCTTTTCCTCCTCGGTGATGACCTCGTCCCGGCCAAAGAACTTCTTGTAGATGCCGAAAAGGGCCGCCACCACCAGGCTGATGCTGCCAAAGATGAGGCCTTGGAGCCAGGTGGGGTTGTGCCCGGTCTGGGCGGAGTAGAGGATGAGGCGTACGAAGAAGCCGGAGAGGGCGGTAAGGAGGAGGACCAGGATCACGCCCGCCGCCACGGGGGCGGTGGAGGGGGTGGGGAAGTGGCGGCCGGGACGGAGCTCCACGCCTTCTAGCCAATAGGAAACGAGGCCGATAAGCCCATAAAGGAGGAGGACAGCCCCGAAGGCCATGAGGCCGATCTGCCCCACGGAAAGCTCCGCTGGGGCGTGGCCTAGCAAGCGGGCGATGTGGAGGCCGTCCAGGTAGGCCGCGTAGAAGAGGCCTGCGGCCAGGATAAGGGCAAAGGTGGGCAGGATGGGGTCGTTGCGGTACATGCTCCTCCCTTTACTCCACCGGGCCAAAGCTGTTGCCAAAGCTGTTGCGGATATAGGTGGCCACGGCCTTGAGCTCCTCCTCGCTGAAGTTGGCTCCCACGGCGGGCATGGCACCCCGGCCGTTTTTCACCACGTTCAGGATGAGCTGGGCGTCCTTTAGGTTGGGGTTCCCCGCCAGGGCCGGGAAGGCGGGGGGCATGCCTTGGCCGTTGGCCTGGTGGCAGGCGGCGCAGAGGCTCTCGTAAATGGCCTTACCCTTCTCCATGAGGGCCTGGTCCACGTTGGCTGCGGGGGCGGCGCCTTCCCCGTGGGCCTGGGCTTCTTGGGCAGGGGGGGCCACCTCGGCCACGATCTTTTCCGTGGCGGGGGAAAGGGCGAAGTAGGCCCAGATCCCTCCTAGGACCACCACGGAGGCCACGGCGTACCAGATGGGGTTGAAGCGCACGGGCTCCACGGGAAGCTCCGGCTCGCCCACCGCCAGGCGGAGCTCCACCTTGCCCGCAACCTCCCCGCCTTCGTCCAGGCCCAGGACCAGGACGTCGGGGTAGTTGTTTACGGTGAAGGGGATTTCCTTGACCTCCTGCCCTCCGCCCCGGAAGTGGGTGACGAGGCGTAGGGTGTGCTCCCCGTCGGGGATTTGGCGGGTGTCCAGCTCCAGCCGGTAGGGGGGTTCCTTGAGAACCGCCAGGGGCTCCTGGGCGCCGTCTAGGTACACCTCAATCCGGTCTACGACCATTCTGCCTCCCTTTTGTGAAGCGGGGTGCAAACCCCCACCCCACCACTATAAGGGTGTGGGGGCAAGGACAGATGTCCCGCAAGGCCTAAAGAAGGAGTTCCCGAAGGCGCTTGGCGCTTTGCTGGACGCCCTTTTTTCCCCCGCCCACCTCCAGGGCGGCGGTGCCGGCAAAGCCCTTGAGGTAGGGGGCGATGCTTTCCCAGGGCACGCTGGCTGCCCCCACAGGTAGGTGGTCGTCCCTCCGACCGTGGTTGTCGTGGAGGTGGAGGTGAATGAGTTTTCCGCCCAAAGCCTCCAGGTAGCGGAGGGGGCCCGTGGGCCCAAGCTCCACCAGGGCGTGGCCCACGTCCAGGCAGAAGCCGTACTGGGGGAAGCGCTCTAAAAGCGCCTTTAGCTCCTCAGGACTCCGTAGAAGGTCCTCTTCGGCAAGGGCCAGGTTTTCCAAGGCCACGGGGAAGGGGAGGGGGAGGAGGGCGGATAGGGTCCTCTCCAGGGCTTCCCGGGCCAGGTCCAGGGCCATGGGGTGGCGCACGGGGATTTGGCCGGTGTGGAGGACCCCCACCTTGGCTCCCAGGGCCTCGCCAAACTCCAAAGCCCGCTTAAGGCGCTCTTCCGAGAGCTTCCGGACGCTCGGGATGAGGCTTGCCGGGTTCATCTCCACGAAGGGGAGGTGGAGGGTGAAGCCCACGCCCAAGGCCTCTCCCGTGGCCTTGAGGCTCTGGGGGTCGGGCAAAGGGAGGACCTCGTGGAGGTCGTAGGCCACCTCCAGGTCCATCCCCTCCTCCGCTGCCAGGCGGAAGGCCTCCTCGTAGCCCATCTCGGCGTTGAAGGGGCTGAAGCCTAAGCGCATCCCATCCATTCTAGCGGAGGGCCTCCGCCTTGCGTTGCGCTTCCTCTAGGGCTTTCTGCGGGGGCACCCCGCCCTTTAGGCTTTTCTCTAAGGCCTCGGCGAGGAGGCTAGCCCAGGCGGAGAACTGGGGCAGGCGGGGCCTTTCCTGGGCATGGGCGATCTGCTCAAAGGCCACCTTGCGGAAGGGGTTTTCCCGGTAAAAGCCTTCCAAGAGGGGGATGGCGGATTTGCGTACGGGGACGTAGTAGCTGGCCTCCGCCCAGCGGGCCACGTTTTTGGGTTCCATAAGGTAGCGCCAAAACTCCAAAGCCCCCCGCACCTGGGCCTCCGAGGCCCCCCGCAGGACCACGAGCTGGGCCCCGCCCATGGGCACCTTCCCCTGGGGCTCCCGGGGCACAGGAGCCACCCCCAGGGTGAAGGCGAAGGAAAAGTTTTCCGCTGCCGGCCAGTTGGCGATGGAGGCCATGACCATCATCCCCTTGGTGCGCACGAAGTCCAGCTGGGCGAAGGTGGCCTCGGCCATGCTGCGCACGGAGAGGGCCCCAGCGCGGTGGAGGCGCCAGAGCATCTCCAGGGCGTCCAGGGCCTCGGGGGAGAGGAAGTTGGGCTTGCCGTCCTTGACCAAGCTTCCTCCACGGCTCGTCACCATGGCCTCAAAAAGCCAAGCTTGGGGGTCGGTGACGAAGATGAAACCCTTGGTCTGGCGGGAGGTTAAGGCCTTGGCCACCGCCTCAAACTCCTTCCAGTCCTTGGGGGGTTTAAGCCCTTTGGCCCGGAAAGCGTCTAGGTTGTAGAAGAGGACCGGGGTGGAAGTGTTTAGGGGAAGGCCATAGCGTTTGCCTTCCATCACCCCGTAGTTCCAGGCGGGTTCAAAGAGGTCCTCCACGAAAGCCCGGTCCAAGGTGAGGTAACCGTCCAAGGCCAAGGCCCTCCCTTCCCCCACCAGGCGGGGGAAGAAGGAGATTTCCGCCTGGAAGAGAACGGGCTGTCCTCCGGTGCGCAGGGCGGCCACCAGCTTGGTTTCGGCGTCCTTGTAGTCCCCGGCGTACTGGGGGGTCAGGCGGTACTGGGATTGGCGGGCGTTGAACTCCTGGGCGAAGGTGGAGAGGAGCCTACCGGCGGGGCCGTCCATGGAATGCCAGAATGGGATTTCGGTCTGGGCTAACGCCAGGGCCAGGTTCCATGCGAGGAAAAGAACCCCAATCCGCCGCATGTCCCTATGCTATCCCACCCGGTTCAGGGAATCTTCAGAGCCCGCGCCTGGGCCTCTTCCAAAGCCTTCTTGGCTGGCGTTTGTCCCTTTAGGACCCGCTCCAGGGCTTCCTCAAGGGGAGGCGCCCAGAGGAGCAGGGGGCTATCCCCGTGCCATGGCGCAAGGCGGTCCTTCTGGCTGAGGAGAAGGCGGCCCACTTCTTCCTTTCCCCAGGCTTCCTGGGCCTTTAGGCTTAGGGGCAGGTAGAAGACCCCTCGGGCTAGGGCCAGCTGGCGGCTGGTTTCGGCCATGTGGCGGTAAAAGGCCTCTAGGCCGCGCCTTTCCTCGGCGGAAGCGTGGCGTAGAGCCACGAGCACGGACCCCGAGGCCGCTACCCTTCCCTGGGCCTCGAGGGGCAGGGGCGCAATGCCTATGGCGAAGGGGAGCTGGGTGCGGCTCTTCACCGCCGGTAGGAGCGAGGAAGGCCCCATGGCCAAAAAAGCTTTGGTTCGGAGAAAGTCGGCCCCGGCGCTGATGAGTTCCGTGGCGGAGCGCACCTGCAGGGCCCCTTCCCGGTGAATGCTTAGGAGGTACTCCAGGCTTTTTAAGGCACCTTCCCCATTCAGGGCCGGCCCTCCCCCTTGGCTTAGGGTACCTCCTTGGGCTAGGACCAAGCTGGCGAAACTATAGACGTCCGCCGAGAAAAGAAGCCCCTTGGCCGAGCGGGAGGAAAGCCGTTGGGCTGCGGTTTTGAGCTGGGCGAAGTCCTTGGGAGGGCTTAGGCGCCGGGCTTGGAGGGCGTCTTGATTGTAGAAGAGCACGGCAACGGAGATGCCTAAAGGGTATCCGTAAAGGCGCCCTTTCACCTCGCCCAAGCGCAGGAGGTCCGGGTCCAGGTCCGGGATCTGGGGGGCAGGGAGGGGTTGGAGCAGGCCCTCTTTTACCAGAACCGGCAAAAACCCGAGCTCCACCTGGGCCAGGGGTGGGGCCGTACCGTTGCGAAGGGCGGCGGCCAGGAGAACGCCCATCTCCCGGTAGTCCCCCACGAAGCGGGGCTCAATGCGGTAGCGGGACTGGGTTTGGTTGAAGCTCTGGGCCTCTCCCTCCAGAACCCCCCCTTCTCCCAAGGTGTGCCAAAGGGGTATGACCACCTGCGCCCTTGCCCACGCGGCCAAGACCAGAAGGAGGAGAAGCACCCGGACCATGGCCTATTTCCTCTCCACCGCCAGGGCCTTTCGTTGGGCCTCCTCGAGGGCCACCTGGGGCCTTACCCCTTGCTTGAGGCTCCTCTCCAGGGCCTCTTCCAGGTAGCCGTACCAGACCACGAGCTCCGGGTCCTGGCTCCAGGGCCGCCCCACCTCCGCCTGGGCGAAGACCGCTTGGCGCTCGGGGTCTTTCAGGAAGTCGGCGAGCTCCTTCTCCGCCTCTTTCCGCAGGGGCAGGTACCAGGTGGTGCGCACCCACGCCGCCTGGCGCTTGGGCTCGAGGAAGTGGAGCCAGAAGGCCACGGCGCCTTGCGCCTGCTCGGGGCTCGCCCCCTTGAGCACGGCCAAGGCGGCCCCGGAAAGGGGCACCGTCCCCCCCTCCCGTCGGGGCAAGGGGGCGAGGCCCACGGCGAAGGGGAGGGCGGTCTGGGCCTCCACCACGGGCAAGGCGGTGGTGGGTCCGATGCCCATGAAGGCTTTGGTGCGCAGGAAGTCGGCCACGGCGAACTGGGCCTCCGCCAGGTTGCGGGCCTGGGCGTGCCCCTTCTGCACCATGCGGTAAAGCATCTCCAAGGCCTCCACCACCTCCTTGGAGGTGAAGGCGGGAAGCCCGTCCCTCACCAGGCTTCCCCCTAGGCTCATGACGAGGGCGTTGAAGCTCCAGATGTCCGTGGAGACCACCAGGCCCTTGGCGGTGCGGCCCGTAAGCCGGGCGGCGGCCTCCTCCACCTCCTGCCAGGTCCTGGGGGGCCTAAGGCCCCGGGCGCGGAAGGCGTCCTTGTTGTAGTAGAGGGCGGGGACGGAAAGCCCCAGGGGAAGCCCAAAGGTCTTCCCCTTCACCTGCCCTGTCCGCAGCATCTCGGGGTAGAGGTCCTTGGGGAGGTCCTTCAGGTGGGCGTCCAGGGGGAGGGCCACCCCCTCTTGGGCGAGCCTGGGCAGGAAGGAAAGCTCCCCGTGGAAGAGGACCGGGGCCCCTCCCGAGCGCAGGGCGGCCAAAAGCTTCACCCCCGCCTCCCGGTAGTCCCCCACGTAGCGGGCCTCGAGGCGGTAGGCCTTTTGGCTTGCGTTGAAGCTTTGGATCGCCTCCTCCAAAACCCGGTTTCCCGGGGGGCCAGCGGTGTGCCAAAAGGGGATGCTCACCTGGGCCGAGGCCCAGGCCAAAAGGGTTAGGACGGCCAAAGGGCGCCTCATCCCCCAAGCTTACCCGCCTTGGGGTGAGAGGGCGGTGAGGGGAAGCTCTAGGCCCTCGAGGAAGGGAAGGGCTTTCCCGTAAAGGGCCTTCCGGGCCTCCAGGAACTGGCGGCGGGCTTCGGGCCCCACGAAGCCCGGGGGGAGAAGCTCAGGGGGCAGGAGGGGGTCCAGGAAAAGCACCTTGCGCATCTCGTGTACCAGGCGGGTGAGGGTGCGGAAGGCCTCCTCCGGCTCCTCGGGGGTTTCCAGGGGAAAGAGGGCCCGGTAATGGGCCTGGGCCCTTTCCAGGGGGAAGATGGCCTGGATCTCCTCCCGGGGCCCGAGGTGCTCCCCGGCGAAGAGGGTGGCGGGAAGCCGGTAGAAGGTGAGGAGCTCCCGGGTGGCCTCGAGGTCCACCCCCGCCCCCAGGTAAACCCCCGATTGCAGGCTCCCGTAGCCCAAAAGGGCCATCTCCCGGCGGAAGCGCTCCCTTTCCCCCCGGTCCTTTGGGCCCTCGGGCAACACCAAAAGAAAGCGCCCATCCCATGGGGGTCTTGGCCCGTAGAGGCGGCGGCGCACCTGCCGCACCTGCCAGTACACCCGGTCGGAAAGGGCGTAGTAGGCCGTGCGCCCCACCCGTTCAGGCCGCACCCAGCCCCGCTTGGCGCTTCGGGAAAGGGCGGCCCGCACCGCCGCCTCGGAAAAGCCCAGGGCCTCCATCATGGCCACGAGGTCCTTGACCCTGGCCCGGCGTTCCGGGTAGATGTACTCCAGGAAAAGGGTGAAAATGGTGGAGCGCGCCCGCATCAGAAAACGCTCTCTAGGCGTCTTTCCCGGTATTCCAGAAGGGCCTTTTCCAGGAAGGTGGCGAGGGGCATGGCCCCCAGGTTCCCCCGGTGGCGCCTCCTGACGCTCACCGTGCCCTCCGCCTTCTCCCTTTCCCCCACCACCAGGATGTAGGGCACCTTCTGCATCTCGGCGTCGCGGATCCTGGCCTGCATCCGCTCGCTCCTCAGGTCCGCCTCGGCCCGGAGGCCCATTTCCTTCAGTTTACAGGCCACCTCCTGGGCGTAGTCCTCCTGCTTTTCGGAAACCGGGATGACCACCACCTGCACCGGGGCAAGCCATAAGGGGAAGTCCCCGGCGAAGTGCTCAATGAGGATGCCGATGAAGCGCTCCAAGGAGCCAAAGGGGGCGCGGTGGATCATGACGGGGCGGTGCTCCTCGCCATCCGGCCCCACGTAGGCGAGGCCGAAGCGCTCGGGCAGGTTGTAGTCCACCTGGATGGTGCCCAGTTGCCACTCCCGCCCCAGGGCGTCCTTGACCACGAAGTCCAGCTTGGGGCCGTAGAAGGCGGCGTCCCCCGCCTCCACGGTATAGTGAAGGCCCGCCTCCAGGGCCGCTTCCTCAATCTGCCTTTCCGCCAGGGCCCACTTGGCCTCGTCCCCCACGTACTTTTCGCTTCCCGGCTCCCGGACCCCGATCCTGGCCCGGTAGTCCCTAAGCCCCAAGGTGGCGAAGACCTTTAAGACCAGGTCCAAGACCCCCAAAAACTCCGCCTTCACCTGCTCGGGGGTGCAGAAGAGGTGGGCGTCGTCCTGGGTGAAGCCCCGCACCCTCGTGAGGCCCAAAAGCTCCCCCGCCTTCTCGTAGCGGTAGACGGTGCCGAACTCGGCGATCCTCAAGGGAAGCTCGCGGTAGGAGCGCTTCTTGTAGGCGTAGATGCGGATGTGGTGGGGGCAGTTCATGGGCTTGAGGAGGTATTCCTCCTCCTCCCCCCGCTCCTTGAAGCTGATGGGGGGAAACTGGCTTTCCGCGTAGTAGGGGTAGTGGCCCGAGGTCTTGTAAAGCTCCAGGCTGCCGATGTGGGGGGTGGTGACCAGCTGGTAGCCCCGCCGGATCTGCTCCTCCCGCATGAAGGCCATGAGCTCCTCCCGGATCACGTTCCCCTTGGGCAGCCAAAGCACCAGGCCCTTGCCCACCATGGGGTCAATGAGGAAGAGCTCCAGCTCCCGCCCCAGCCGGCGGTGGTCCCGCTTTTGGGCCTCTTCCAGCTGCCAGAGGTACTCCTTGAGCTCCTCGGCGGTGCGGAAGGCCACCCCGTAGACCCGTTGGAGCATGGGCCGCCGTTCGTCCCCTCGCCAGTAGGCCCCGGCCACGTGGGTGAGCTTGAAATGGGGGGGGATGCGCCCCGTGGAGGGCACGTGGGGCCCGCGGCAGAGGTCGGTGAAGCCGTAGGCCTCGTCCCCTTGCTGGTAGAAGCTGATCTCCTCCCCTTCGGGGATCTCCTGGATGAGCTCGGTCTTGTAGGGGTCCTTGCCCCGGTAGCGGGCCAGGGCCTCCTCCCGGGGGAGGACATAGCGGCGCAAGGGGAGGTCCTTTTGCAAAATGGCCCGCATCCTCTCCTCCAGGGCCGGAAGGTCCTCGTCCGAGAGGGGCTCGGGGGCGTCTATATCGTAGTAAAAGCCCTTCTCAATCACCGGCCCCACCCCAAGCCGCACGCTTTCCGGGTCGTAGCCCTTTTCCTGGAAGTGCTCCTTCACCGCCTGGGCCAGGACGTGGGCCAGGGTGTGGCGGAAAAGGGTCTGGTACTCGGGGTCCTTCTCCGTGAGGATGCGCACCCGGGCCCCTGGGGGGAGGGGCTTGAAGAGGTCGTAGAGCTCCCCGTCCACGATGGCCCCCACCGCCGCCTTGGCCAGGCCCGGGCCCACGGCCTTGGCCACGTCATAGGCGGTGGCCCCTTCCGGGACCTCGAGGGCCTTCCCATCCGGCAGGTAGACCGTCATGAACCCCACTATACCCGGCCTAGCCCTCCTCCGGGAGCCGGCTTCCCAGCCCAAAGGCCAGGGCGTATAGGCCTGCCGCCAGGAGGAAGAGAATGGAAAAGCCCGCCCTATCCGCCACCCACCCCCCGAGGACCGTGGAAAAGGCGAAGACCCCGGCCACGGTGTTGCCTAGGCCGATGGAGGCGCTCCGTTCCTCGGGCGGGGCCAGGTTCAAGAGGTAGGTGGTGGTGGCAAGGTTTAGGGCGGCCAGGTAGGCCCCTTGCAGGAGGAAGACCAGGCCGAAGAGGGGAGGGGGTAGGAGGAGGGCGAGAAGGGGTGCCAGGAAGCCCAAAGCCGCCCCGGCCCTCAGGACCCCCTTGGAGCCCTTTTCCGCAAGCCTTGCCCAAAGGAGGTTGGAGAGGGTGAAGGAGAGGGCGTAGAGGGAGAGGTAAAGGCCAAGCTCCTCCCCCTGCCCGAGGGCCCGCACGGCGTAGACGGCGTAAAAGGGCTCGGCCATCCCGGCGAGGCCCAAAACCACCCGCACCCGGAGATAGCGGCGAAACCCGGGGCGAAGGAGGGGTGCTTTGAGGTCCAGCCGGGCCGTTCTGGGCGCTTCCACGGGCTCGTCCACCTGGCCGAAGAGGTGCCAGCCAAGCCCAAAGGAAAGGGCGCCTAGGCTAAAAAGGAGGGCGTAGGGCAAGGGGAAGGGTAGGGGAAGGGCCAGGATCTCCCGCACTAAAAACCCCGCCAGAAAGGCCAGAAGCCCCCCCACCAGGTTGCGGGCGGAGAAGAGGGCGGCCCGGCGTTCCGGGGGGATGGTCTTGGCCACCACCTCCCAGAAGGGGAGGCTGGAAACCCCGGTGAAGAGGGCGTTTAGGAGGAGGCCTAGGAGAAAACCAGCGAAAAGGAGCCCGGGCCAGGGCCCGAGGAGAAAGGCGGAAAAGGCCATGAGGACCACCCCAAGGAGCCTCAGGGCGGCCACCTTGCGGTAAAGGACGATCTTTTGGGGAAAGCGGGCCACGTAGGGGGCCAGGAAGGCCTGGGGCACCATCCCCCCCGCCTGCAAGAGGGCCGGGAGGAGGCCGATGAGGGCCCCGGGGGCCCCTAGCTTGGCGGCAAAGCCGGAAAGGACGATGTTGGGGTTCAGGAAGGTGTCCCCGAGCCACACCAGCCAGCCGTTTACCACCGCCAGGCGGTAGTTCCGCTCCCGGAGGTCTAAGATGGGGAGGATGCTCCTTCTCCCTTCCCTCGGGCCCTTCCACATCCTGCACCCACGCTACAACGCGGCCACGGTTTTGGCCATGCTGGAGGAGGCACAACCCGAGGCCATTTACCTGGCTTCCCACTCGGAAGAAGCCTTGCGGGAGGGGGGGTGGCGGGAGGAAGATCCCCTCCTCTTCCACCTCCTCCCCTGGGCGGAGGAGAGGGGTATCCCCGTGGTGGCCCTGGACGCCGAGGCCCACCTTAAGGGGGAGGCCGAGGCCTTCCGGGAGGCCTTGGCCCAGCACCCCCTGGGGGCGCCCCACCTGGAGAGGATGCGGGCCTTTGACGAAGCCCTCTTGGACCTCCTGAAGACGCCCCTTTCCCCCGAGGTTTTGGGCAGCGAAGCCTTTCTCTCCCGCCTAAGGGAAACCTACCAGGGCTTCGCCCAAGCCTTTGGGGAAGGCCCAGCCACGGGCTTCCGCCGGCGGCGCATGGAAGGGGTGCGGGCGGCCTTGGCGGGGAAGGAGGGGGCGGTGGTGGCGGAGGTTTTGGACTACGCCTTGCTCTCGGAGGCCTTCCCCCATGCCCTCCCCAAGGCCCACACCCCCACGGAGCAAGAGCGGCAGCGGGCCCTTTTGGACCGGGCCTGGCAGCTTCGGGAGGAGGACGACTGGGGGGCGCTTCTGGAAGGGCTTTTCGCCATAGCTAGCCCGGAGGCCCTCTACCTGGCGGCCCAGATCTACCTGGCGGCGGGGGAGTGGCGGGAGGCCTTGGGCCTCATGGAGGAGGTCTTCCGCATGGACTTCCAGCATCCCGGCTACCTCCCCGGGTACGTCCTCGCCCGCTTCGGGCAGCTTCTGGACCTGGCGGGGGAGCGGGACAGGGCCCTAAGGGCCTACCAGGGGGTTTTGGCCCTTTCCTATGCCCCGGAGGAGGCCCGGGCCATCGCCTTGGCGGGGCTTAGGAGCCCCTTCCGCCTGGGGTAGGGCATTTGTCCTAGACGCGGGCGCCTATCCTTAGGGCATGGAGGTGGAACTCCGCCGCGCCCGCCACGCCCTTTACCTGCGGCTGGCGACGGCCCACGCCGGGCCCTTGGGGCCGGCCCTCCTGGGGCATCCCGAGCTCGCTTCCCGCTACGCCGAGGCCTACGCTACCTGTGGCGGGGCGGAGGGGCTCCCCTGCCAGGGGGTGGGGGGGGAGCCCCGGGTCTGCGTGGTGCGGCGGCTTGAGCACCTGGCCTATAGCGCCCTCCGGGGGGTAAAAGGCGGCGGGAGCAGGAGAGGGCTTTGGTGGAAGGGCTTCTTCGCTGCATCGCCCACCTGGAGCGGGCGTTTCCCCCGGAGTTCTTGCCGGTCCTCGAGGCCACCCAGACATATCTGGAGAAAGACCTAAAGTACCTCCGGGGGGAGGTGCCCCCGGAGGCCTGGGCGGAGGAGGTCAAAGCAGGTGGTACATCCGGCCCAGAAGGAGCATGAGGGCCACGGTGGCGGCGGAGAGGACGATGAGGATGAGCATGAAGAGGATGAAGCGCAGGTCAAAGGTTTCGCCTTCCGTGGTGAGGACCCGGGGGTTCAGGATCAGGTAAAAGAGCAAGGTGACCAAAGCGGCGCCTAGGGCAAAAAGGGCGATATAAACCATACGCACCTCCTACCAGAGGCGAAGGAGCGCCTCCAGGTTTGCCCTCAAGTTTACCAGGCCCACCCCGTAGGTGGGAACCCCCCACGTGCGGCCCACCTCTCCCCAGTAGGGACCTTCCGTGAGGGGCAGGTCCACGGGCAAAGGGGGGCTTTCCCAAGGGCCGTAGGCCCGCACCTCCCGGTAGGTGAAGCCCGTGGGGGCCTCCACGTGAAGGGTTAGAGGCGCCTCCTCCGCTTCCAGGGGCCTCCAGCCCGAGGTGGTCTCCTTGCCGCCGGGAAAGGCGAGGCCCAGGCCTTCCCCGGGGAAAAGGAGGAGGAGGCGGTCGGGCCGGAAGCGGTCCAAAAGGTGCTCCAGGGGGGCGCGGGTGGGCCCCGTGAGGGGAAGGCCTTCTTGGGTGGGGGAAAGGGGGGAGGGGTCTAGGGCGAGGAGGATGCGGCCGCGGAAGGCCAGGCCGTTTATGGCCTGAAGCACGGGAAGGGCCTCGGCGTAGGGGGCGTGGAGGAGGGTGGTGCTCCCGCCCCGGCCTCCCTCCAGGTAGGCGTAGAGGGTGCCGAACTCGTCCAGGCCGGCCCTAAGGTGGGCCGAGAGGACCTCGAGGTCCAAGGATAGCCTCTCCAACAGGCCGGAAGCCATGCCCTCATGGTATCCTAAGCCCCGTGCGCTACCTGGTCCTCTCGGACATCCACGGGAACTGGCCCGCCCTGGAGGCCGTTTTGCAGGCGGCCCCCCCCTTTGACCGGGTGCTCTTCCTGGGGGATGCGGTGGGCTACTACCCCGATGGGGACCGGGTTTTGGACTGGCTTAGGGAGGTGGAGGCCCTCTGCATCCTGGGCAACCACGACGCCTGGCTCCTCGCCCTGGACCAACTCCCCCTAGAAGGGGTGGTGTTGGAGATTCTGGCCTGGCAGCGGGCGCGGCTTTCGGAGGCAAACCTGCGCTTCCTCGCTTCCTGGCCTTGGCAGCGGGAGGTGGAGGGGACGCTGCTCGTCCACGGTAGCCCCTGCGACCCCCTGGAATACCTGGACGAGCTGGAGCTCGCCCGGGAGGGCTTCCGCTGCACCGAGGCCCGCCTCGCCTTCCACGGCCACACCCACCTGGCGGGGGCCTTTTTGGAGCTTTCGGGGCCGCGCCCCTGGGTGCGTTACCAGGGTTTTGCCCAAGGGGGGGAGCTCCTCCTGCCCCCCACGGTGCGGGCCTTGGTCAACCCCGGCTCCGTGGGCCAGCCCCGCGACCGGGTACCGGGAGCGGCCTTCGCCCTTTGGGAGGGCAATCGGGTGGAGTTCTTCCGCGTGGCCTACCCCGTGGAGCGGGTGGCCGAGCGCCTTAGGGAGGAGGGGTTTCCTGAGTGGCTCTACACGCGCCTTACCCGGGGGAATAATCGGCCACGAGGCCATCCTGGACCTCCTGCCCCGCCTGAAGGCCCACACCCTCCTCTTTTCCGGGCCAGAAGGGGTGGGAAGGCGCACCGTGGCCCGCTGGTACGCTCTGGGCCTCAACCGGGGCTTTCCCCCGCCCCCCTTGGCGGAGCACCCCGATCTCTTGGAAATCGGCCCCAAGGAGCGGGGCCTGAGGGGGGAGAGGGAGGTGCGGCTGGAGGAGGTGGAGCCCCTTTTCGCCTGGTTCGCCACCCACCCCCGGGAGCGGGTGAAGGTGGCCATCCTGGACGCCGCCCACCTCCTCACGGAGGCGGCGGCCAACGCCCTCTTGAAGCTCCTGGAGGAGCCCCCTTCCTACGGGCGCCTCGTCCTCGTCGCCCCCAGCCGGGACACCCTCCTCCCCACCCTGGCGAGCCGGGCCCTGGAGGTGCCCTTTGGCCCCGTGCCCGAGGAGAAGCTCCGCCTCCTCACGGAAGACCCCGGGCTCTTGGCCTACGCCGCCGGCGCCCCGGGCCGGCTCTTAAGGGCCCTGGCCGAGCCCGAGGCCCACAGGGCCCGGATGCAAAGGGCCTGGGAGGCCCTTAGGGCGCCACCTTTGGCCCGGCTTGGGCTTTTGAAGGAGCTCCTTTCGGAAGAGGAGGGGTTTTTCGCCCTCTATGCCCTCCTAAGGGAGAACCCTAGGGCCCTTTTGGCCCTGGAGTCCGCCCGCGAGGCCTTAGAGGGCTACGTGAACCCGGACCTGGTCCTGGCCCGCTTGGCCTTAGACTTAGAAGCATGACCGTGGGCGTCCGCTTCCGCACCCCTCCCCTTCGCTACTTCTCTTTTCAGGGGGAGCCCCCGCCCCTGGAGGCCTACGTGGTGGTGCGCACGAACAGGGGCCTCGAGGTGGGCAAGGTGCGCACCCCCCCAAGGAAGGCCCGGGGAGAGGGGGAGGTGGTGCGCCTCGCCACCAAGGAGGACCTGGACAAGGCGGCGCGCCTTCGGGCCAGGGCGGAGGAGGTGGCCTTTTACCTCCGGGCCCGCCTCAAGGAGGAGGGGGTGGCGGCCAAGGTCCTGGGGTGCGACTTCACCCTGGATGGCCGCCACCTCCTCGTCCACTACGCCGCGGCGGAGCGGGTGAACCTGCGCCGTTTCACCCGGGAGCTCGCCGGGCGCTACGATGTCCGGGTGGAGTTCCTGGCGGAGGGCCCCAGGGAGGAGGCCCAGTACCTGGGCGCCCTCGGGGCCTGCGGCATGGAATCCTGCTGCTCCACCTGGCTTCAGGGCTTCGCCCAGGTTTCCATCAAGCTCGCCCGGGACCAGCAACTGCCCCTTTCCCCGGAGAAGATCTCGGGGCCTTGCGGGAGGCTCCTTTGCTGCTTGGCCTACGAGCACCCCGTGTACCAGGAACTCCTGGCCGAGCTCCCCAAGAAAAACGCCCGGGTCTGCACCAAGGCGGGGGTCTGCGGCAAGGTGCAGAAGGTGAACCCCTTGAAGGGAACGGTGGAGCTCCTTTTGGAGGAGGGGAAGAGCCTGGAGGTGGCCAAGGAGGACCTGGCATGAAGGTTTACCCGGTGGAAGGTCCCTTGCCCGCCTTCTACCACTACTACCCCGGTGTGCCCGCCGTGGTGGGGGTGCGGCTTGGGGGCAGGGTGAACTTCTGCCCCGCCGTGTGGAACACGGGCCTCTCCGCCGACCCGCCCCTCTTTGGGGTTTCCCTAAGCCCCAAGCGCTTCACCCATGGCCTCCTCCTCGAGGCCCGGCGCTTTTCCGCAAGCTTCCACCCCTACACCCAGGCCGCCTTGGTCCAGTGGCTCGGGAGCGTGTCTGGCCGGGAGGTGGATAAGGGCCAGGCCCCCCACTTCCTGGGCCAGACCGGGGTGCCCATCCTGGAAGGGGCCTACGCCGCCTACGAGCTTGCGCTTTTGGAAGTGCGTTCCTTTGGCGACCACGACCTCTTCGTGGGCAGGGTGGTGGCGGTCTGGGAGGAAGAGGCCCTTTTGGACGAAAGGGGGCGGCCCAAGCCCGGCCTCTCCCTCCTCTACTACGGCAAGGGGCTTTACGGCCACCCGGCGGAGGAGGCGTTTACCCCTTGACCCAGGCCCAGGCCTTTGCCTTAAGGGTGCGCCGCCTGGCCTTAAGCCGTCAGGCCACGGAGGCCCAGGTCTTCTTGGAAGAGGGTTTCCTCTACCTCCGGGCCGACGGCTTCGCCCGCTTCGCAGCGGGCGAGGGGGCGGAGGCGCTTTTGGGCTTCGCCCTGACGGGGAAGGGCGTGGAGCTTCGCTTCGCCGACGGAAGCGTCCTTTCCCTCACCTACCGGTTCGGGCGGCTTCGGAAGCGGGCCTATTTCTCGTAAGGCTTGCCCACCGCCCCTGGGGGCCGGCTTCTGCCGATGAAGCCCGCCAGCACCAGCACCGTGACCACGTAGGGGAAGGCCTGGACCAGGACGGCGGGGAGGATCTCCGTGCCCTGGAGCTGGATGGCCAGGGCGCTGGCAAAACCGAAGAGCAGGGTGGAGAAGAGGATGCCCACGGGGTGCCACTTGCCGAAGATCATGGCCGCCAGGGCAATGAACCCCATCCCCGCCGACATCCCCCGCACGAACTGGTTGAGGAAGCCGATGGCCAGGTAGGCGCCCGCAAGCCCCGCCAAAACGCCGGAGACCACCACCCCGATGTAGCGCATGCGGTACACGTTCACCCCCAGGGTGTCCGCCGCCTCGGGATGCTCCCCCACGGCCCTGAGCCGGAGGCCAAAGGGGGTCTTGAAGAGGACCCACCAGGCCAAAGGCACCAGGAGGAAGGCCAGGTAGACCAAGGGGGAAAGGGCGAAGCCCTCGGGGCCCAGGAGGGGGAGGCGGTTGGCCACCTCCTTGGAGCTCGTGGCGTTGCCGTAGAAGTAGGTGAGGACCAGGCTCGGGGCCCCCGCCGCCAGGAGGTTGATGGCGGTGCCGCTGATGATCTGGTCCGCCCGGTAGCGGATGGAAACCACCCCGTGCACCAGGGCCACGAGCCCCCCCACGGCCATGGCGGCCAGCACCCCCACCCAGGGGAGCCAGGGATGGGGCCCGGGGCCCAAGGCGGCCTCAAACCGCTCCACCACCACTGCCGCCGTGAGGGCCCCGAAGAGGATGATGCCCTCGAGGGCGATGTTCACCACCCCGCCCCGCTCGGAGAACATCCCCCCTAGGGCGGTGAAGAGAAGGGGGGTGGTCTGGCGCAGGGTGGAGAGGAGGAGGGCGGTGAGGAAGGCGGCGTCCAGGTTCACGCCTCCACCTCCTTCCTTCTTTCCTCCCGAAGCTCCACCTCCGCCGCCCTTAGGGGATCGGTGAAGTAGCGGGGCAGAAAGCCCCCGGCGGCGATGAAGAGGACGATGAGGGCCTGCAACACGGAAACCAGTTCCCGGCTGATGCCAAGCTGCAGGTTCACCTGAAGCCCCCCGGTGAGGAGAATGCCGAAAAGCCAGGCGGCAAGCCCGACCCCTAGGGGGGTGTTCTGGCCCATGAGGGCCACGGCGATGCCGTCAAACCCCACGGAGTAGGGAAGGGACTGCTTCAGGCGGTACTCGTCAATCCCCCCGCCCAGCACGTAGTGGGTGGCGGCAAGCCCCGCCAAGGCCCCCGCCAGGAACATGACGAGGACCATCTTCCTTCCCGCCACTACCCCCCCGTACTCCGCCGCCTTGGGGGCGAGGCCCAAGGCCCTTAGCTCATACCCTCCCACGGTGCGGAAGACGTAGAAGTGGAAGAAGAGGAGGGCCAAGAGGGCGAGGAGGAAGGCCCCGTTGAGCCGCACCGAGGTCAGGTCGGGGCCGAAGGCCACCTGGGGCCCCGGGAGAAGCCCCCCAAGGAGGTACCCCGCCACCCCCAAAAGGAGGGCGGAAAGCACCCGGTGGCCCAGGCTTTTCCGCACCAGGAGGTAACCCAAAAGGCCTAGGAGGAGGGCCAGGGGCAGGGCGAAGGAGAGCTCCCCTCCCGGGGCCACCAGCTCGGTCCAATGGGGGATGCGGGCCTCGGGGCGGATCTCGTGGCTTCTCGCCTCGTAGCCCGGGTACTTGAAGGGCAGGTAGAGGGTTTGGCCGAAGAACTTGTACTCGTTGGCGGAGATGAGGAAGAGGAAGAGGCTTGCGGCGATGTAGTTCAGCATGATGGTGTTGATGACCTCGTGGGCGCCGAAGCGGGCTTTGAGCCAGCCCGGCAAGGCGCCCCACAGCCCCCCGCCAGGGCGGCGGCCAGGATGGCCAGGGGCAGGACGAGCCACCTGGGCCCCGGCAGGTACACCCCCACCAGCATGGCGGCGATGGCCCCTAGGATGAGCTGCCCCGGGGCCCCGATGTTGAAAAGCCCTCCCCTAAAGCCCAAGGCCACGGCGAGGCCGGTAAAGATGAGGGGGGTGGCCAGGAGGAGGCTTTGCAGGAACCCGGAGGGGTTCACCAGGGGGCTATAGAGGAGCTGATAGGTGTAGGTGATGAGGTCCAGCTTGAGCATGAGGGCCTCCCTTAGGGAGGCCGCTTCCCCGGGGCTTTCCTTGAGCACCGCCACCATGGCCCCGCCCAAGAGGGAGGCGAGGAGCAAGGAGAAAAGGGGCACCACCAGCCCCCGCCTGCGCACCAGGAAGGCGAGCCCCCCCGGGGAGAAGGTGCGGGCGAGGAGGAGGAGGTAGAGGCTGTAGGCCAGGGTGGCGTAGCTCCCAAGGCCCAGGCTGTAGCGGCGAAGGGGCCTTTCCCCCAGGCGGTTTGCCTCGGCCACGCTCCCTTGGAAGAGGAGGTAGGTGAGGAGGAAAAGGCCTAGGCCCAAGGCGCCCATCCAGTAAAGGGCCGTGGGTTTGGCCTTGGTCCAGGGTAAGAGGAGGGTTAGGGCCAGCCAGGCCAAGGAGAGGTAGAAGACTGGGGAAAGCCAGGTGTCCCGGTAACCCTGGGGCAGGGTGCCTTGGGGGAGGTGATGGCCGAAGGGGTTTAGGAGGACGCCTTCGCCGCCGAAGAGGCGGTGGGGTACGGCCCAGGGGGCCAGGTACCAGAGGAGAAGGGTGAGGCCCCCTCCCAGGAGGACCAGGACCCCTAGGCGCTTCCGGTCCGTCAACACGCCCACGATTGTACCCCACCCGCCTGGGCGGAAGGTCCATGGGATGCTAGACTCCCCTCGTGGCGGCCTTGCCCGAGGAGAAAGCCCAGCAGGTGCGGCGGATGTTTTCGGAGATCGCCCCCCGCTATGACCTCCTAAACCGCATCCTCTCCTTTGGGGCGGATGTGCGCTGGCGGAGGCGGGCCGTGGCCTTGGCCTTGGAAAAGCGTCCCCGGCGCATCCTGGACCTGGCCACGGGTACGGGGGACCTGGCCCTCCTCTTGAAGGCCCAAGCCCCTGGGGCGGAGGTGGTGGGGGCGGACTTTGCCCCTCCCATGTTGGAGATTGCCCGGAAGAAGGCGCAAGGGCGGGGCCTCGAGGTCCCCTTCCTCGAGGCGGACGCCCTGGCGCTTCCCTTCCCCGAAGGCCTTTTTGACGCCGTCACCATCGCCTTCGGCTTCCGCAACTTCGCCGACTACAGGAAGGCCCTCGCCGAGCTTTACCGGGTCCTGGCCCCGGGGGGAAGGCTTGTCCTCTTGGAGTTCCCCCCGCCCCCCAAGGGGGCCTTTGGCCTCGTCTACCGCCTTTACTTCCAGAGGGTCCTTCCCTTCCTGGGGGGGCTCATCTCGGGGCACTTTGGGGCCTACCGCTACCTTCCGGAAAGCGTGGAGGCCTTCCCGCCCCCGGAGGCCCTAAAGGCGCTGATGGAGGAGGCGGGGTTTAGGGTGCGCTACGAGCGCCTCACCTTCGGGGTGGCGGCCATCCACGTGGGGGATAAGCCCTAAAGCCCCGCCGCCCGTCTTAGCTCCTCGTCGCTCGGGATTTCTCCCTCCTTGAGCCTGGCCACCAGGAAGCGGGCCATCCTCCCCAGGGCGTCCCGCACCTCCCGCCAGGCCTCCAGGGGTTTTCCCGTGGGGTCTGGAAAGGCCACGTGGCGCCTTATCGTCTGGACGGGGTAGGCGGGGCAGGCCTCCTGGGCCTGGTCGCACACGGTGAGGACCAGGCCGAAGTTCCAGGGGTCCGGCACCTCCCAAAGGGTCTTGGAACGGTGCCCGGAAAGGTCCAGCCCCACCTCCGCCATGACCCGTTTGGCCTCCTCCTTCACGAAGGCCTTCTCCGTGCCGGCGGAGTGGACCTCGAGGTCCACCCCTAGCTCCCGGGCGTGGTGGCGTAGCCATGCCTCCGCCATCTGGCTCCGGGCGGAGTTGTGGGTGCAAAGCACCAGGACCCGCATCCTTTCAAGGCTACCCCACCCGGGTCAGAAGTGGGTCAGGAAAGCCGCTCCTCCAACGCCTCCACCTTGTCCGCCAAGACCTTGAGGCCCTTGCGCCAGAAGGCAGGGCTTTCCAGGTCAAAGCCGAAGCGGCGGCCAAGCTCCTCGGCGAAGTGCATCCCCGACTCGGCGAGAAGCCTTTCGTAGCCCTCGGCGAAGCCAGGGTCCTCCTTGGCCGCCTCATAGACGGCGAGGCCAAAAAGGAGGCCGAAGGTGTAGGGGTAGTTGTAGAAGTCGGCCCCGTAGTAGTGCCCCTTCACCGCCCACATGTAGGGGTGGCGGGTGGCGAGGGCTTCCCCGTAGGCCTCCTCCTGGGCCTTGAGCATGAGTTCCTTGAATTCCCTTGGGGAAAGCTCCCGCTCCTTGCGCTTCTGGAAGACCCAGGACTCAAAGAGGAAGCGGCTATGGATGTCCACCACCACCTGGGCCGCCCCTTGCAGGTAGGCGTCCAGGATGAGGAGGCCCTCTTCGGGGGAAGCCTCCTTCAGGGCCGCCTCCACCACCAGGGTCTCGTTCATGATGCTGGCGGTTTCCGCCAGGGTCATGGGCACCTCCCGCAAGGCGGCGGGGGCTTGGGCCAGGGCGAAGTTGTGGTAGGCGTGGCCGAGCTCGTGGGCCAAGGTGGAGACCGACTCAAAGCTCTCCTCGTAGTTGGCGAGGATGAGGCTCTTGCCGCCCCCTCTGGGCATGCAGTAGGCCCCGCCCACCTTCCCCTTGCGGGGGAGGAGGTCCATCCAGCGCTCGGCGAAGGCGGCCTCCGCCACCTGGGCGGCGCCCGGGACGAAGGCGGCCAGCTTTTCCCGGATAAAGCGCCGGGCCTCCTCCAGGGTCCAGCGCCTCCCCTGGCCGATGGGGGCGAAGAGGTCCCACCAGTCCAGGCGCTCCTTGCCCAAGGCCTTGGCCTTCAGGTGGAAGTAGCGGCGGAAAAGGGGTAGGGCTTCCCGCACCGCCTCCTGCAGGGCCAAGAGGGTTTTGCGGCGGATGCGGTTGCGGAGGAGGGAGGGCTCGAGGTCGTCCTTGTACCCGCGGCGGCGGTGGAGCACAGAGGCCTCCCCTTTGACGCCGTTTAGGGCGTAGGCCAGGGGCACCTCGTGGGCTTCCCAGGCCTTAAGCTCCGCCTCGTAGGCCTTCTTGCGCACCGCCTCCTCGGGGTGGAAGTAGAGGTTGCGCACCTTGGTGATGGGAAGCTCCTCCCCGTCCACCCTTGCGGCGATCTGGCTCGTGAGGCTCTCGTGGAGCTTGCTCCAGGCCTGCCTCCCCGAGAGGCTGAGCTCGGCGGCCAGGACCTCTTCCCCCTCCGGCATCATGTGGAGGGCTTCCTCCTTGGCCTCCACGACCAAGATCCGGTAAGGCCCGGCCTCCTCAGGCTCCTGAAGGGCCAGGTAGCGGGTGAGCCGGGGCCTTAGGCGCTGGAAGTCCAAAAAGAGCATCTCCAGCTCGGAGAGCTTGGCCAAGGCGGCCTCATCCTGGGTGTTGGCGGTGAAGCGGGCGTAGAGGTAGGCCCAAAGGGGGGTGGCCTCCTCCTGGAGGGCGTCCAAAGCGGCCAGGACCTCGGCCAGGGGGGCTTCCCCTTCCAGGAGTCCCTTAAGGCGTCCGATGCGCCCCTTCACCCCTTCCCAGGCCCGCCGGAACTCGGGGCTTTCCAGGCCGGGGAAGAGGGGGGTTAGGTCCCAGGTGGTCTCGGTCATGCCCCTACTATACCTGACCCGTGGGTCAGCGCCCTGTGCATGGCCAAGGTCCTTCCCCTGGTTCACCGGGAAGGCCATGTGTTTCCTGGGCGTGGGCGGAAAGGCTGCAGGGGGGCTGTCCGGTTAGATGGCGCCTCAAGGATTGTTCGCGGCTTCAAAAAATAGGCCTCCGGATACGCCCTCCGGAGGCCCACGCACAGCCAACCTAGCGGAACGTCAGTACAGGCAAGTCTGTCTGTTGACTTTTTGCGCAGTCCACGTTCCTTCAAAGCGTTGGCCTTGATGGGAGGTGACGGTGTAAGCCCCCCTGGCACTCCCCTGGTTAAAGGTGCCTGTGACCCGCATGATTCCTCCCGGCAAATTCACGGTGGAGGAGAACTGGTTGCCGTTTAGCAACCCGGTCACCTCTACTTGGTACCCCCCTTCTAGATGCAGGAGGCCCCGGATAAGGTTCCCGTTTTGGGTAAACTGTATGCAAAACAGATCCGTTTCTGGCGTTGGCGCCACGGTAAAGGTCCCTTCCCACGTGCCCGCCACGTTTGGTGTGGAACCTCCGTTTGCCCCGCCTTCCATCTGTGCCCCACAGGCAGCCAAGAGGAGGGCAAAGCCGGACAGAAGAGCATACGCTACCCGTTTCATACCGATAGCTCCTTTCTTGGGGTTCAAAAAACCTCGGTTGCATTTTGCCATAAATCCTTTTGGGAAGCTTGAATGGTCCTATGGTATAGACTGAGGTCATGGAAGGCTTCCCGGTTGTCGTGCGGGTGGACGTCCGTTTCCGCGATCTGGACCCCTTGGGCCACGTGAACAACGCCGTTTTTCTCTCCTACATGGAGCTCGCCCGCATCCGCTATTTCCAGAGGATCTCCCCCGACTGGCTCCAGGAGGGGCACTTCGTGGTGGCCCGCATGGAGGTGGACTACCTGAAGCCCATCTTCCTGGAGGACGAGGTCCTGGTGGGGGTGCGGGCGGTGGGGATGGGCCGCTCTAGCCTGCGCATGGAGCACCTGATCACCACCAACGGGGTGCCCGCCGCCCAAGGGGTGGGGGTTTTGGTCTGGCTGGAGGGCGGGAGGCCAGCCCCCCTACCCGAGGAGGTGCGCCGGAGGATTGAGGCCCTCGAGGGCCGCCCCTTAGCCCCGTAGCACCGCCACCGTCACCCCGTGCCCTCCCTCGTGGGGGGGAGCGTCGGCGAAGCTTTCCACCCGCTTGTCCCGCCTTAGGGCCTCGCGGATGGCCTGGCGCAAGGCCCCCGTGCCCTTGCCGTGGAGGAGGCGCACCGTGGAAAGCCCCAGGGCCTTGGCCTCCTCCAGGGCCTGGTCCACCTCGAGGAGGGCCTCCTCCACGGTGAGGCCCCGCAAGTCCACCTCCTTGACCTCCCGCTTGGGCTTGGCGAGGAGGGGCTTGGGGGCTTCCCCTTCGGGCACTGCCTTAAGCTCCTTGGCCTTTAGGCTCATCTTGATGGGTCCCACCTGGACCAAGGCCTCCTCGCCCCGCACCTCCACCACCCGGCCCCGCTTGCCTAAGGCGGGCACCTCCACCAAAACCCCGGGGGCAAGCCCCGGTGGGGGCGGGGGAGCGGGGGGCTTCTTGGCGTAGCGGGCCCTGAGCTCCATGAGTTCCCGAAGGGCGTCCCGCTTGCTCTCGGTCCTCGCCTTTTCCCGGATGGCCTTGAGCTCCGCCTCCACCGCAAGAAGCCTTTCCCGCACCTCGGCCTCCAGGGCCTCCAGGCGCGCCTCCCGCTCCTTTTGGTAGTCGGCTTCCCGCCTTTCCAGCTCCCGCCGTAGGGCTTCGGCCCGGGCAAGCGTTTCCTCTAGGCGGCGTTTTTCCTCCTCCAGTCGCAGCCTTTCCTCTTCCAGCCTCTCAAGAAGGGCCTCCAGCCTTCCCCCCTCGGGGAGGATGGCCTCGGCCCGCCGGAGCACCGCCTCGGGCAGGGAAAGCCTCCGGGCGATGGCCAGGGCGTAGCTCCGCCCCGGCACCCCCAGGACGAGCTCGTAGGTGGGGCGGAGGGCCTCGAGGTCAAAGCGCATGGAGGCGTTCTGGATGCCCTCCCGCCCCTGGGCGAAGGCCTTGAGGGGGGAGAGGTGGGTGGTGACCATCCCCTTGACCCCCCGCTCCAGAAGGGCCTCGAGGATGGCCTGGGAAAGGGCCGCCCCCTCCTCGGGGTCGGTGCCGCTCCCCAGCTCGTCTATGAGGACGAGGCTTTGGGGCGTGGCCTCCTCCAGCATCTCCTTGAGCCGCTTGAGGTGCCCGGCGAAGGTGGAGAGGCTTTCCTGCAGGGACTGCTCGTCCCCAATATCGGCGAAAACCCGGTCCGGCCAGGCGAGGAGGGCCTTCTTGGCCCCCACGAAAAGCCCCGCCTGGGCCATGAGGACCGCCAGGCCCAGGGTTTTGAGGAGGGCGGTCTTCCCCCCCATGTTGGGCCCGGAGATGAGGATGAGGCGGGTCCTCTCGTCCAGGGCAAAGGAGTTTTTCACCGGGTTCGGGATGAGGGGGTGGAAGGCCTCCCCGAGCTCGTAGCGCTCGCCGAACCGGGGGCGGACGAGGCCCAGGTCCTTGGCCAGGGCGGCCTGGGCCTGGACGAGGTCCAAAAGGGCCAGGGCCTCCAGGGTTCCCGGCACCCCCTCATCCCCCGCCAGGCGCTCGGAAAGCTCCCGCAGGATGCGGTTTACCTCCTCTTCCTCCTTGAGCCTTAACGCCTGGAGGCGGTTATTCAGCTTTACCACGGAAAGGGGCTCTAGGAAGAGGGTGGCCCCGGACTCGGACTCGTCCAGGAGGATGCCGGGCACCTTCTGGGCGAAGCCCGCCTTCACCGGCACGCAGTACCGGTCCCGGCGCAGGGTGACGAAGCGGTCCTGGAAGGCCTCCCGGTGGCGGTCCATGAGGGCGTAGAGGCGGTCCAGGATCTCCTGGCGGAGGGGCCTGAGCTCCCGGCGGATCTGGAGGAGGTGGGGGCTCGCCTCGTCCTTCACGGCGCCTTCCTCGTCCAGGGCCCTTTTCACCCGTTCCAGGAAGGGGGTGTGGTCGCCGATGGCCGCCGCCACCTGGCTCAGGGCGTTCTCTAGGGGCAAGAGCTCCCTTTTTAGGGCCATGGCCCCTTCCAGGGCCTGGGCGGCCCGCAGGAGCTCGGGCCCCGAAAGCCTCCCCCCGGAAAGGGCCTTTTGGTAAGCCTCCCGGAGCGCCCCCGCCTCTGGGAGCGCATAGGGGTAACTTTGCGCCTCCTGGGTGAGCTGGTGGCGGCGTTCCGCCTCCTCCCGGGAAAGGGGGGCGAGGGCTAGGGCGCGCTCCCTTCCCAGGGGGGTTTTGGCCCTTTCCGCCAGGAGGGCCCGCACCCTGGGGAACTCCAGGACCTCGAGGACGTCCCGCACAAAGGAAAAGTATACCTAAAGAGGGTGGGCTAGCGCTTAAGGAGGCGGAAGAGGGTGTAGGCCACCTGCCCCCCAGGGCCGGCCAACACCTTGAGCCAGGCCCCTGCCCGGCCTAGGGGAAGGAGGGAAAGGAGGAAAAAAACGCCCTCCGCTACCCGCTTCCGCTCCTCGGGGGAAAGCCTTTGCCAGCGCTCCCACACCTCTATCCCCAGGGACGCCTTTCCAGGGCGCTTCCGGGGCCTTAGGCGGGGCTTGGGCATCTTCGCCATCCCCCTCATTGTAAGGGCTGGAAGAGGAGGTAGGAGGCCTCCACTTCCCCCTCCACCTCGTTTCCCGTGAGGAGGTCCACCCCCCGGGGCAGGGCAAGCCGGGCCCCTTCTGGGGAGAAAAAGGCCCAGACCTCCTCTCCCCCATACCGCCTCCGGAAGGCCAAGGTTCCCTTGGAGGCGGGAAGGGGCAGGAGGCTTCCCCGGCGCAGGGCGGGATGGCGCTTCTTGAGGGCGACGAGCCGTTTCAGGAAGGCGTGGATCTCCCGGTTCCAAAGCTTCTCGTCCCAAGGGAAGGGGGCGCGGCAGTAGGGGTCGCCCCGCCAGAGGCCGTAGGGGTTGGCTTGGGAAAGCCCCACCTCGTCCCCGTAGTAGATGGCGGGGCTTCCCGGGAAGGCGAAGAGGAGGGCGTAGGCCAGCTTAAAGCGCTCCACGTCTCCCCGAAGCCGCCAAAGGGCCCGGGGGATGTCGTGGGAGGAGACGAAGGTGTACATGGCGTGGCGCACCTGGAGGGGTAGGGCCTGGTAGTGGTCCAGGAGGGTTTCCAGGGTCTCCTCCGCTTCCAACGCCACCGCCCGGCCGTGCACGTCCCGCCCCGAAAGCCACTCCATCACCGGGTGGGCGAAGCCGGCGTAGTGCATGGCCCCGTCCAGGGTGTGGGCCCTGAGGGTGGGGGTGGCGTCGTAGGAAAGCTCCCCAAGGACCAAGGCGTCCTCCCTCTCCTCCTTGGCTGCCCGGGCCAAGGCCCTTAGCCAATGGGCGTTCTTGCGGTTGGTGCCCCCTTCCCCGATGGCGTGGGCCACGTCCAGCCGCCAGCCGTGGGCGAGGCGGAGCCAGTGGCGGATGGGGGCTTTGGGGCTATGGACAAAGCGCTCCTGGGTGAGGGGGGAGGCGTAGTCCAGTTTGGGCATGTGGCCGAGGCCAAAGAAGCTGGCGTAGGTGCCGTCGGGGTAGAAGGTGAACATGCCCCGCTCCGGGGCCTCGGGGTTTGCCCAGGCCTTTTGGAACCAGGGGTGGGTGGCCCCCACGTGGTTGTAGACCCCATCCAGCACCAGGCGCATCCCCCGGGCCTCTAAGGCTTGGTAGAGGGCCCGCAAGGCCTCTTCCCCACCCAGGTGGGGGTCCACCTCCAGGTAGTCCTCGGTATCGTAGCGGTGGCTGCTGGGGCTTCGGAAGATGGGGGTGAGGTAGAGGACCTCCACGCCGAGCGCCTCTAGGTAGGGGAGGGCCTCCAAGACCCCAAACAGGTCTCCCCCGTAGAACTCCAAGGCGCCCTCTTCCCCTGGGGGCTCGTGCCAGGCCTTCTTCCGGATGGGCTTCCCCCCGTAAAGCCAGGCCCCTTCCCTAGGGGCCAACTCCGGCCGGCCCTGGCGGAAACGGTCGGGGAAGATTTGGTAGAAAACCGCTCCCAGGGCCCAGCTGGGGGGCGGGGACCCCGCCAGGAGGTGGAAGAAGCGGTCGTATCGGGGGAGGTTTTTTTCCAGGCCGTGGCTTCCCAGGTACCCCTCGGGCAGGCGGAAACAGTAGCGAAAAGGGCTTGTGTGAACGAAGACCCTGGCTTTCAGGCCCCCTTCCCAAGGCGTCAGGGGCTTTTCGTGAAGCTCCCCGTCCTTCTCGTAAACGAGAAGCCCTTCCCTCGCCGGGGTTTCCAGGAAAAGCTCCACCTCTTCCCCCAGGTCCGGGAAGGGAGGGTGGACGTGTTCCAGGTCGTGATGGGTCATTCCTTCACCGCCCCCGCCGTGTAGCCGGATACGAAGTACTGCTGGAAGCCGTAGAAGAGGAAGAGGATGGGCAAGGAGCCCAAAACGCTCGCCGCGGCGAAGATGCCCCATTTGGTCTGGAACTGCCCCGTGGTGAAGCTCCTAAGCCCCACGCCCACGTTCCAGCTCTCCACCCCCGTGAGGACCAGGTTGGCCAGGACGAACTCCGAGTAGGTGCCCACGAACTGGAGGAGGAAGATGAAGACGAACATGGGGGCGGAAAGGGGGAGGAGGATCTTCGTGAAGACCTGCCACCGCGTGGCCCCGTCCACCATGGCCGCCTCCTCGAGGCTTGGGCTGATGCTCTCCAGGTACCCCTTGTACACCCAGGTGCCGAAGCTGATAATCCCCCCGGAATAGGCCAGGACGAGGCCGGTGAAGGTGTTCAGGAGGTCCAACCGGGAGAGCAGGTAGTAGATGGCCACCAGGGCCAAGAACCCCGGGAACATCTGCACGAAGATGAAGAAGAGGAGCAGGGGGTAGCGCCCGGGCAGGTGGCGGAAGCGGGCGAAGGCGTAGCCGGCGGTGGCGGTGAGGAGGATCGCCAAAAGCCCCGTGAGCCCGGAGATGAGGAAGGTGTTCCGCACCCAAAGGAGGAACTTGGTTTCCGTCCCCTGCCCGGTGAACTGCTTGGGGGAAAGGAAAAGGGCAAGGAGGAAGACGAAAAGGGCCAAGGCGAGGAGAAGCCGGCTTTGCCAGAAATCCATCCACTCCGCTTCCGGTAGGAGGCGGCGGAGGAGGCCAATGAGGGCTACCCCGAGAAGGGAAAGCCCCGCCAGGAGGAGAAGCCCCACCTGGTAGGGGTAAAGGACCACGCCCCGGACCAAGGCGGCGTAGTTTTCCCAGGAGGGCTCGGGCAGGTAGGGGATCACCTTGGCGTCCAGGAGGAGAAAGCCCGTGTTCGGCTTGCGGAAGCTAAAGAGGTTGTTGGTGGGGTCAAAGCTCGCCGCCACCACCTGGACCACGGGGTAGTAGACGAGGAGGATGAGGACCCAGAGGAAGAGGTGGGTAACCCCTTGCCAAAAGAGGGGCCAGGGGCTCCGCTTTCGCCCCTGCAGGCGGTTGGCGAGGGCGGTGTAGAGGAGGCTATAGAGGAGGACCAAAACCACGAGGCCCAAAAGCCCCAAAAGGGCGTAGGCAAAGCCGTAGGGCACGAAGACGCTGCCAAAGGCCACCTGCTTTCGGTAAGACCCTTCGTCAAAGAGGCGGTGGGCCGCAAACCAGTAGACCCCGTACAGGGCTAGGCCGGTGAGGAGAAACCCGAGAAGCCGCCGCATCTACCGCACCTCCCTCAAGGCCCCCGTGAGGCGGAAGTTCACCAGGCTGATGGCCACGGTGATGGCGAAGATGAGGAGGCTGATGGCCGCCCCCAGGCCGTAGGCCGACTGCCCTTCGGCGCTAAAGGCCGTTTTGTAGGCCCAGGAGATGAGGATGTCCGTGGCCTGGGCCGTGGCCAGCCTCCCTTCCTGGGCGGGGCCGCCGCCCGTGAGGAGGTAGATGATGTAGAAGTTGTTGAAGTTGAAGGCGAAGGAGGAGAGCAAAATGGGCACCATGGGTTTTTCCAAGAGGGGAAGGGTGATGCCCCAAAGGGCCTGCCAGGGGGTGGCCCCGTCCACCTTGGCCGCCTCGTAGAGCTCGTCGGGGATGGTGGAGAGGGCGCCCAAGGTGGCGGTCATCATGTAGGGGAAGCCCAGCCAAAGGTTTACCAGGAGGATGGCCACCTTGGCCCAGTCCGGGTCGTTGAGCCAGGGGATGGGGTAGACGCCCAGGACCCCCAGAAGCCGGTTGATGGCCCCGAAGTTGTAGTTCAAAAGGGCTACCCAGACCTGCACGGTGATGACGCCAGGCAGGGCCCAGGAAACGATGAGCACCGTACGGTAGAAGTTGCGGAGCTTGAGGGCCTTGTTGTTCAGGATGAGGCCCAGGATGAGGCCGAGAAGGGCGTTCAAAAGCACGGTGCTCCCGGCGAAAATCACGTTCCACACAAAAACGGGCAGGAGGGCTTGGCTTGCCTGGGAAAAGATGAAGGCGAAGTTCTTAAGGCCCACGAAACGGAAGGCGTTCACCTTGGCCACGAACTCCGCCCGGAAGGGAGGGGTGCGGTCCAGGACCAGGGTGTTCCCCTCCGCCTCCAGGATCCGCGCCCGCCCCCGGTGCCCCTCGGCGTAGACCTCCACGGATTCGCCCTGGCAGGGGTCGCAGCGCAGGGCCTCGGCCACGGGTTCTTCCAGGACGAGCCTCTTGCCTTCCTGCTCCAGCACCCGGGTTTCCGTGGAGCGGTCGGGGAAGCCGTTTTTCTGCCCCGAGTAGTCCGTGAAGGCCAGGTAGACGGTGAGGCCGATGGGGTAGAGGGTAAAGACCAAAAGGAAGGAGAGGGCGGGCAGGAAGTAATACCAGTCCGAAAGCCAGGGGAATAGCCGTCCCAAGGCCACGGCCCCGGGCAGGAGGACCAGGAGGGCGAGGACCAGGATGGTCCAGCCTGGGGGGGCCAGGTAGGCCTCGAGGGCGAAGTACCCTAGAATCCCGACTCCCGTGGCCAGGAGGAGAAGGCCCAAAAGGAGCCCCAGGGCCCAGAGGAAGCCTTTTAGACCCGGTGGGTGTTTCATGGCTAAAAGGTACCCCCCCCACAGGGGAGGATGGTCCCGTGGGGGGCGGGCATGGGTCCTTACCTACCGATGGCCTTCTTGATCTCGGCCACCATGTCCTCCACGATCTTCTTCACGTTGGAGTCGGGCCGCTGGATGGCCAGGCTGATGGCGTTCCCCCAGGGGCCCCAGACCTTGCCCATCTCGGGGATGTTGGGCATGGGGGTGCCCAGGGCGAAGACCCTGGAGAAGCCGGCCACCACCGGGTCTTTCTCCAGGGTCTTGGCGGCGCTCTTGGACACGGGGATGCGCCCGCCCGCCTGGTTGAAGGAAACCAGGTTCTTGCCGGTGATCAGGGTTTTGGCGAAGTTGACGGCGGCGGTCTTGTTCTTGGAGTAGGCGTTCACCACCACGCCCTGGACCCCAAGGAAGGGCCCCCAGGGGTTCTTGGCCCCGGGCGGCGTGGGGAAGGGGGCGATGCCGAAGTCAATCTTGGCCTTCTTGTAGTCCCCAAGCGCCCAAGGCCCGTTGATGATCATGGCCAAGGCCCCGTCCTTGAAGGCCCCATCGGCCACGCCGTAGTCCACCCCTTCGGGCACCAGGTTGTAGCGGAAGCGGAGGTCCTTGATGAATTGGAGGGCCTTCTCCCCTACCTCACCCCCCAGGAGGAGCCTAGACGGGTCCAGGTTGCCCTTGGCGTCCTTGCCGAAGGCGTTGTCCGCCCCAAAGGCCTTGAAGAAGCCAAAGTTGAAGTAGGGGTCCCCGATGTTGTAGAGGAAGCCGAAGGTGGAGCCGGTGGTGAGCCTTTGCGCCAGGCTCAGAAACTCTTCCCAGGTCTTGGGGGCTTCCTTCACGTACTTCTTGTTGTAGATGAGGGCCACGCTCTCGGCGAAGGCGGGCAGGCCCATGAGCCTGCCCCCAAAGGTGAAGGCTTCCACCGCCACAGGCTGCAGGTCAGCCAGGTAGGTTTGGGTCACGTACTTGCCCATGGGCTCCAGCACCCCCGCCTGGGCCATCTCCCCAAGCCAGTCATGGGGGATAGAGACCACCAGGTCCGCCGCTTGCCCTTGGGGGGCACCCAGGATGAACTTCTGCTTGATGTCCCCGAAGGGGACCTCCACCACCTCCACCTTGGTGCCGGAGGTCTTCTCAAAGGCCTGGGCTTGGGCCTTGAGCCATTCCAGCTCAGGGCCGCCAAAGTGGGTCCAGACCGTGATCTTTCCCTGGGCCAAGGCCAGGGAGAGCCCGAGGGCCAAAACCGCCAGGAGCTTTCTCATAAGCCCACCTCCGGGCGCGTGGTAGCGTTTCCGCTTAAAGGTTTTATCCGCGCCCTGCGCCCCAAGTATATCCCTTTGGGGGAAGGGCACAAGTCCCTAGTGCAGGGCCCTGAGCACCTCAAAGGCGATGAGGGCCAGGATGGCCACCTCCACCGCCTGGGTGCGCAGGTGGGCCACCTCCTCCGTCACCATGGCGTAGGTGGCCTCGAGGACCCTAAGCTTTTCCTCCACGCTCCTTTCCAGCTCGTGGGCCCCGTAGAGCTCCAAAGCGGCGCGGTAAATCTTGGCGTAGAAGAGGTCCTCCGTGATGCGGAGCGCCCCTTCCATGCGCGCCCGCACGTCGGCGATCTCCGCATGGCGGGCCATGAGGCGCCGGCTAAGGCGCTGGAGCTTCCCGTAGCCCCATAGCCCCCGGTGCTTGAGCACCTCGGGCACCGCTTCCAGCTCCTCGGTGAGCACCCGGTCGTAGTAGGAGAGTTCCAGAAGCTGGGCGTGAACGAACTCCACCAGGTCCGCCACGTCCCAGATGCCTTCCGAGTCCAGGATGAGCACCCGGTCAAAGCCCAAGAGGGCCAGGTCCTCCGTGGAGTAGCTGTAGCGGTAGCGCTCCATCTCCCGGCGCACCTCGGGGGCGAACTCCTCCTGGGTACCCATCCACAAAGGGGTGAGGTCCACGGGCGGTTCGTGGGCCTTGGCCCCCTCGAGGCCCAGGGCATGGTAGACGGCGAACTCCTCGGAAAGCCGCTTCTCCTCGGGGCGGAGGAGGGCCCCTTGCAGGTAGGGCTCAAGCGCCGCGAGCTCCGCCAGGAAAAAACCCTCCCAGAAGGGCAGCTCGGGGATGTTTAGCCCCTTATCCAAAAACACCTCCCAGGGCACCCTCTCCCCCAGGTGGATGCGGAAGGAAAGGGAAACCACCCCGAACTCGTAAAGCCGGGCCGTGAGGAGGCCGGAAAGCCCCTCCACGCTCCGCGCGCCCAGCTCCACCTCCGCCGGGGGGTTTTGGAAGCGCACCGCCCCTAGCCGGGCCCGGGAGAGGCGGAGCCGGGGGGTGGAGAGCCGGGAGAGGTCTATCTCGTCCGCCAGGTCAAAGAGGCGGTAGAGGGCGATGTGGGGGGAAAGAAGATTCATTCCAACTTGGAAACTTCCCGCGGGGGTGGCCCCTCCTTGTACGCTTCCAGCAGGGCTTTAAGCGCCTTGCCCCGGTGGGAGTAGCGGGCCTTTTCCTCCAGGTCCATCTCGGCGAAGGTCTTTCCCGCCTCGGGGACGTAGAAGAGGGGGTCGTAGCCAAAGCCCTTCTCCCCCCTAGGGGCTTCCAGGATGTACCCCTCCACGCTCCCCTCGTAGGCCTCGGCGTGCCCGTCGGGGTAGGCCAGGACCAGGACGGCCACGAAGCGGGCCTTGCGCTCCTCCCCCTTCAGGTGGCGCATCCTTTCCAGGAGGTAGACGTTCCGTTCCCGGTCGGTTGCCTTACCCCCGTAGCGGGCGGAGTAGACCCCCGGTTCCCCTCCCAGGGCGTAGACCTCGAGGCCCGAATCGTCCGCCAAGGCGGGAAGCCCCGTGGCCTTGGCCACGTGGGCGGCCTTGAGGAGGGCGTTGTCCAGGAAGGTGGCCCCCTCCTCCTTGGGCATGCGCAAGGGGAAGTCGGCCAGGGAAAGGAGGGTCCAGCCCAGGGGGGCGAGCCCCTCCTTAAGCTCCCGCACCTTGCCGGGGTTGGACGTGGCGAGGACGAGGCGCATCCTTTTCAGGATACTCCCTTTAGGGCCGCCACCACCTCCTCGGGGGTGTCCAAGAGGGTGAGGAGGCTATAGTCCTTGGGGTCTATGGCCCCCTGCTCCTTCAAGAAGGCCATCCAGGAAAGTAGACCCTGCCAGTGGGCCCGGTCCAGGGCGAAGACGGGGAAAGGGTGGACCTTTTCCGTCTGGATGAGGACCAAGACCTCGGAAAGCTCGTCCAAGGTGCCAAACCCCCGGGCAGGAAGACGAAGGCATGGGCGTAACGCACGAAAAGCACCTTGCGCACGAAGAAGTAGCGCAAGGAAAGGGCGTGGGTCTGGTAGGGGTTAGGCTTTTGCTCGTGGGGAAGCTCTATGTTAAGCCCCACGCTCACCCCGCCCGCCTCGTAGGCCCCCCGGTTCACCGCCTCCATCACCCCGGGCCCGCCTCCCGTGACCACCCCGTAGCCCGCCTCGGCCAGGGCCTTCCCCAGGCGGTACCCCAGGGCGTAGGCGGGGTGGCCCTCGCCAAAGCGGGCGGAGCCGAAGACGGAGACCAGGGGCACCTCAATCTCCGAAAGCGTTTCAAATCCCTCCACAAACTCCGCCAGGATGCGGAAAAGCCGCCAGGCATCCTCGTGGTGGAGCTGGTCTATAAGGGGCTTCTTGGGCATGCTTTATGCTAAAGCTCTTCCAGGCTTACCCGGTAGAGGGTTTCCACCCTTTCCCCAAGCCGCTCCGCCAAGGCCTTGTAGCTTTCCGGGTCCCCGGTGACGTAGTGGACCACCTTTCCCTGGCCTTCCGGGTTTAGAAGCCCCGCCTGCCTCAAGGCTTCCGCCACCTTCCTGGCCGTGGCCTCCGCGGAGTCAATGAGCTTTACCCCTGGGAGGACCTTCTCCAGGGTGCCCTTGAGGAAGGGGTAGTGGGTGCAGCCCAGGATCAGGGCCTCGAGGTCCTTGGGGGCTTCCTCCAGGTAGTGCCGGGCCACCAGGAGGGCCACGGGGTCGTCCCAAAGCCCCTCCTCCACCAAGGGGACGAAGAGGGGGCAGGCCTTGGCCCAGGCGAGGGGCACGTACCGCCCGTAGGCCCCGCTTTCCACCGTGGCCTGGGTGCCGATGAGGCCCACCTTGCGGTAGCCCCGGGCCACCTCCGCCGCCGGCTCCAGCACCCCGAAGACAGGGACGGAAAGGTCCTCGGCCAGGTCGGGAAGGGCGGCGGAACTCGCCGTGTTGCAGGCCACCACCAGGGCCTTCACCCCTTGCCGGAGGAGGAAGCCCGCAATCTCCCAGGCGAAGCGGCGCACCATGGGCAGGGGTTTGCCCCCGTAGGGCACGCGGGCGGTGTCGCCGAAGTACAGGAAATCCTCCCGGGGAAGGGCGTGCCGCAGGGCCTTGAGCACGGTAAGCCCGCCCACCCCCGAGTCAAAGACGCCGATGGGGGCCTTGGGGTCCTTCACGGCCCGCCATCATACCTGGACGGGAAAGGGGGGGTGCTATACTATCAGGGTTGCCCCGGAGGGGGCGGGTACAAAGGAGGTGCGCAAGTTGCGGCTGGTCACGTCCGAGTCGGTCACGGAAGGGCACCCGGATAAGCTGGCGGACCGGATCTCCGACGCCATCCTGGACGCCCTCATCGCCCAGGACAAGAAGGCCCGGGTGGCGGCGGAGACGTTGGTCACCACCGGGCTCGTTTTCGTGGCGGGGGAGATCACCACGGAAGGCTATGTGGACATCCCCAACCTGGTGCGCAAGACGGTGCGCGAGGTGGGGTACACCCGGGCCAAGTACGGCTTTGACGCGGACACCTGCGCCGTGCTCACCGCCATTGACGAGCAGTCCCCGGACATCGCCGGGGGGGTCAACCTCTCCTACGAGTGGCGGGTGCTGAAGTCCACCGACCCCTTGGACCGCACCGGGGCGGGGGACCAAGGGCTCATGTTCGGGTACGCCACCGACGAGACCCCCGAGCTCATGCCCCTCCCCATCACCCTGGCCCACCGCCTCACCATGCGGCTTGCGGAGGTGCGCAAAACCGGGCTCCTCCCCTACCTGCGCCCCGACGGCAAGGCCCAGGTCACCGTGGTCTACGAGGGGGACAAGCCCCTTTACGTGAAGACCGTGGTGGTTTCCGCCCAGCACTCCCCTGAGGTGGAGCAGGAGCAGCTTAGGGAAGACCTGATCCGCGAGGTGGTGCGCCAGGCGATTCCTCCCGAGTACCTGAAGGAGGGGGAGACGGAGTACCTCATCAACCCCTCGGGCCGTTTCATCCTGGGGGGTCCCCATGCGGACACGGGCCTCACCGGGCGCAAGATCATCGTGGACACCTACGGGGGGGCGGTGCCCCACGGGGGCGGGGCCTTTAGCGGCAAGGACCCCACCAAGGTGGACCGCTCCGCCAGCTACTACGCCCGCTACATGGCCAAGAACCTCGTGGCGGCGGGGCTTGCCCGCAGGGCCTTGGTGGAGCTCGCCTACGCCATCGGCAAGGCCAGGCCCGTTTCCCTGCGAGTGGAAACCTTTGGCACCGGCATCTTGCCCGACGAGAAGCTCACGGAGATCACCAAGAAGGTCTTTGACCCGAGGCCCTTGGCCATCATTGAAGAGCTGGACCTCCTTCGGCCCATCTACACCCCCACGAGCGCCTACGGCCACTTCGGCCGCGCTGGCTTCCCCTGGGAGGAAACGGACCGGGTAGAGGCTTTGCGGCGCGAGGCGGGCCTTTAGGCTTTCCCTTGCGGGCCCCCCGGGACCCTGCCCGGGGGGCTTAGCCGATTTCCACCCGGTTCTTCCCCTTCCGCTTGGCCCGGTAGAGGGCCTCGTCCGCCCGCTTGAGGAGGGAGAGAGGGGAGTCCGTAGGGGCGGCCTGGGCCACGCCGAAGCTGGCGGAAAGGCTAGGAACCGGGGGAACCTTGAGGTCCGCTATGCTTTGGCGGAGCCTTTCCGCCAGTGCCAGGGCCTGGGGGAGTTCGGTTTCCGGGAGGAGGACGGCGAACTCCTCGCCCCCTAAGCGCACCGCCCGGTCGCTTTGGCGGATGTGCCCTTCCAAGCACTCCGCCAAGGCCCGTAGCACCCGGTCCCCGGTCTCGTGGCCGAAGGTGTCGTTCACCGCCTTGAACCCGTCCAGGTCCAGGGTGATGAGGGCGAGGGGGCGGCCGTAGCGCTGTACCCGGAAAAGCTCCCTTTCCAGGATTAACTCCAGGTAGCGGCGGTTGCGCAAGCCCGTGAGGAAGTCGGTGTAGGCGTCCAGCTGGGCCTCGAGGTAGCCCTCCTTGATCCGGACCAGCATGTAGAGGAGGCCCACGTAGGCCAGGTTGGCCCCGAAGAACTGGGCCAGGGCGTTCAGGTGTTCCGGTTGGAGGTGGCCGCGGAAAGCCCCTAGGAGGGATAGGAGGAGGAGGGTGAGGAGGTAGAGAAGGGCCAGGCGCACCGCCTGCCGGGTTTGGAAGAAGAGGAAGCTGCTGAAGTAGACGAAGGGCACCCAGAAGGCGGCGGGGGAGAGGCCCATGGGGTTCGGGCGGAAGAGGAGCTGGTAGGCCAGGGTGGCGAGGAGGTACAGGGCGATGAGGGCGTGGGCGCTGGGCAGGACCCAGGAGGCGGAGCGGGGAAAGAACCAAAGGGAAGCGGCGAGGAGGGCGAAGCCCAGGGCCAAAACGGGCAGGAAGACCCGGTCCACGGGGTCCAGCCCTACCCTTTGGGAGGTAAAAAGGGCCACCAGGGCGAGGATGGCCCCTAGGGGCAGAAGCCCGAGGGCCATCCTCCTCCGGAGGGGGTTTAAGGGGTCCAAAAGCTCGAGGGTGGGTTGCAAGCTAACCCCAATATACCGCTCCCTGGGCAGGCCCATGCCCCCATCCTGCCAGGACCCTCCTTAACAGGGTCTTAACGTCCTAGTCCTCCAGGTAGGTGTACCCCTGGAGTTCCCGCATGTACCGTTCCAAGAAGGCCCCCTTCTCCGCCGGGGAGAGGCGGCTTTGCCGCACCAGGCGCTCCACTCCCTGGAAAAGTTCCCGGGAGGAAAACCCCATCTTCTCAATGACCTTTTCCGCTGTCTCCCCGGGGATAAAGCGCTCAATGGCGAAGCCTTCCTCGTCCACCACCACGTGGGCTTCGCCCACCTGGCCGAAGAGGTTGTGGTTGCTTCCCAGAACGTCCTGGTAAGCCCCCACCAGGAAAACCCCCAGGTAGTAGGGCTCCCCGGGGCGGATGGGGTGGACGGGGAGGCTTTGCCGCACGTCGTGGAGGTCAATGAAGCGGTCTATCTTGCCGTCGGAGTCGCAGGAGATGTCCACCAGGGTGGCCTGGCGGGTGGGGAGCTCGTGGAGGCGGGAAAGGGGCACGATGGGGAAGAGCTGGTGGATGGCCCAGGCGTCGGGGAGGCTTTGGAAGATGGAGAAGTTGCACACGAGCTTGTCGGCGAGGAGCTTTTCCAGGTCCTCAAACTCATCGGGGGCGTAGGGTAGCTCCCGCACGATGCTGTACACCCGCCGGGCGACGTGGTAGAAGATCTCCTCCGCCAAGGCCCGGTCCCTCAGGGAAACGAGGCCCAGATCGTAGAGGGTTTGCAGGGTTTCCTTGTCGGCGAAGGCGTCGTGGTAGACCTCGCGGAAGTTTTTGGCGCTCAGGCTTTGCAGGCTCTCCCAAAGCTCCTTGACCAAGGGGTGGGCCTCCTCGGGCGGGGGCTCGGGGCGCTTTTCCCCTGGAGGGGTGATGACGTCAATCACTTCCAGGACGAGGACCTGGTGGTAGGCGGTGACCGCCCGCCCCGATTCCGTGACCAGGGTGGGGTGGGGCTCGCCCTGGGCCTCCACCACCTCCTTGGTCACGTAGACCAGGTCCTCGGCGTACTCGGGGAGGGTGTAGTTGGCGGAGGCGTAAAAATTGGTCTTGGAGCCATCGTAGTCCACGGCCAGGCCCCCGCCCAGGTTTAGGTAGGCGAGGGGCGCCCCGAGCTTCCTGAGCTGCACGTAGGTCTGGGCTGCCTCCCGCACCGCCATCTTGATGCGGCGGATGTCCGTCACTTGGCTCCCGATGTGGGCGTGGACCATGACCAGGGCGTCCAGGAGGCCTTCCTCCTTCAGGATCTCCACCGCCCGGATGATCTCCGGGGTGGTGAGGCCGAACTTGGCGTTCTCTCCCCCGGAGGCCTCCCACTGCCCCGCCCCCTTGGCCTTTAGCTTGTAGCGGATGCCGATCTGGGGCTTGACCCCGAGCTCCTTGGAAAGCCGCACCACCCGGGGGAGTTCGGCGAACTTTTCCAGGGTGATGACCACGTTCCGCCCCAGCTTCCGCCCCATGAGGGCCAGGCGGATGAAGTCATCGTCCTTAAAGCCGTTGGTGGTGATGAGGGCTTCCCGGGAGAGGTCCTGGGCCAGGATGAGGGCGAGCTCCGCTTTGCTCCCCGCCTCGAGGCCGTAGTGGTAGGGCCTTCCCGCCTTGGCCACCGTTTCCAGCACCAGGCGGCGCTGGTTCACCTTCACCGGGTAAACCCCCCGGTAGCCCCCGGTGTAGCCGTACTTCTCCATGGCCCGGCGGAAGGCCTCGTTGAGCTCGCGGACGCGGGCCTCGAGGATCTGAGGAAAGCGGAGCACCAAGGGCAAGGGCCTCCCCTCGTCCCTTAGCGCCTCCACGATCTCCAAAAGCGAGGCGGCGGGGCCCTCGGGGCCCAAGGGGGTTACCTCCAGCTCCCCGTCCCGGCCCACGCGGAAAAACCCCGCCCCCCAGTAGGGCACCAGGTAGATCTCCTCGGCTTCTTTGGGGGAAAAGCGCCTGGCCGTCTTCAATCCGGGTCAACCTCCGCCCTTGAGTGTAGGACGGAAGGCCCGGGTTGTGAAGGGCTCACGTAAAGGTAACCCTCCCCTTCGGGCAAGGGACCTTCCGGGTCCACCAGGTAGAGGAAGGCTCCCCCGGGCTCGTTCACCACCACCCGCCCCCTTGCCCGAAGGAGGGGGCGTAAGGGTTCCGCCGCCTGGAAGGCGAGGGGCATGGGCCCAACCTCCTCCTCCACCTCCTCCAGGAGGTCCAGCCACTCCCGAAACGCCTCGGGGGTCACCTCCTCCGGCACCCAAAGCCGCACCGCCCCCCTTTGGTTCCCGAAGAGGCGGAAACGCCTGAGGAAGCGGCGCAAGACCCGCCTTTCCTCCCCCGAGGGGCGGAAGGTGAGGTGCTTGTGGCCGAAGACGCTGAAGCGGAAGCTCGGAGGGGCCAGGGCCCGGAGGCGGCCTATCGCCTTGGGGTCCCCCACCCGGTGCCACCAGGAAAGCTCCACCGTGGGGAAGGCCTGGCGGTAGGCCTTGAACCCCCCAGGATACCCCCTGTAGCCCTTGAGCCCTTTAAGGAGCACCTTCCTCCTGCCAGGCTTCCAGAAAGCCCAGGCCCACCCGGGCCATGAAGGGGGTGATGGTGTGGCCCGTGCCCTCCTCCACGTACCGGGCCAGGCGGCCTTCCCCGTAGTGGGGCCTAAGCGCCTCCAAGGTCTTCTCCATGCGGGCCAGGGGGACGATGAGGTCCTTGGTGCCGTGGAGGTGCAAAAGGGGAACGTTCCCGTAGGCCTCCCCCTTGAGGGCGGGGGGGGTTTGGTAGAGGGCTTCCACCTTGGGGTCCTGGATCTCCTGCCCCTGGGGGAGCTTCATGGGAAACCCGGAGCCGATAAAGGCCAGGGCCGCCCGGGGCCGGAAGCCTTCCGAAAGGAGGAGGTGGAGCACGAAGGCCCCCAGGCTTCCCCCAGCCAGGAAAAGGGGCAGGCCATACCGCCTCCTGGCCTCCTCCGCCACGGCCCAGGCCTCCTCCTTATAGCCCAAGGCCACCTGGTAGACCTCCTCCACGTAGCGGGGGCTTTTGGCGGAAGGGGGGCTTCCCCTTTCCCCGTGCCTGGGGGCGTCAAAGGCGAGGAGCAAAAACCCCCGCTCGGCGTAGCCGGGAAGGAGGGAAAGGATGTGCTCTTTGGACCCCTGCAGGCCGTGAAGGGCAAGGAGGAGGGCCTTGGGCGCCTCGGGGAGGTGGGCCAGGACGGGAAGGCCGGCCAGGGTGAGGGTTTCTTCCCGCATAGGGCTAGGTGAAGAGGCTGGACACCGACTCCCCCCGGTGGATGCGCCAGATGGCCTCGGCGAAGAGGGGGGCCACGGTGAGGGTCTTGAGCTTGGGGCCTTCCTTGGGCGGGCAGGTGTCCGTGGCCGCCACCTCCTTCACCGGGCTCTTGGCGATGCGCTCCAGGGCGGGGCCCACGTAGACCCCGTGGGTGGCGGCGGCGTAGACCTCCCTGGCCCCCGCTTGGAGGAGGGCCTCCACCGCCTCCACCAGGCTCCCGGCGGTGGAGATCTCGTCGTCCACGATGAGGGCGGTCTTCCCCGCCACCTCCCCCACCAGCATCCGTACCCGCACCTGGGTGTCGGAAACCCGCTCCTTGTCAATGAAGGCCAGGGGCAGGCCCAGCCTGCGGGCGAGGGAGCTTGCCCGCTTGATGTCCCCGGCGTCTGGGGCCACCACCACGGCGTTTTCCAGGTCCACCTGGGTGGCGAAGTGGTTGGCGATGACGGGCTCGGCGGAGAGGTGGTCCACGGGCACCTTGAAGAAACCGTGTACCTGGGGGGAGTGGAGGGTCATGGTGAGGACCCGGTCGGCCCCCGCCGTCTGCAGGAGGTCGGCGATGAGCCGGGCGGCGATGGAGATGCGGGGGGCGTCCTTCTTATCGCTCCGGGCGTAGGAGAAGTAGGGGATGACGGCGGTGACCCGGGCGGCGCTGGCCCCCTTGGCGGCGTCAATCATCATGAGGAGCTCCATCAGGTGGTCCTGCACCGGCGGGGTCAGGGACTGGACGATGAAGACGTCGCCTTCCCGGAGGCTTTCCTCGTAACGCACGAAGAGGTTATCGTTGGCGAAGCGAAGGGTGGTGCTCTTGCCCAGGGGAAGGCCCAGGGCCTCGGCGATGGCCTGGGCTAAGGGGCGGTTGGACTGGCCGGAAAAGATCAAAAGGGGGCGGTCCATGCCGTTCCCCAAGATACCATGCCCCCCTAAAGCGGGGTAAGCGCCGCCTGTTTGGGCGTGGTCACCTCGGGGCCCGTGGGGTGGAGGTAGACGTTCACCTCCGTGCGCACGCCGAAGGTTTCCAGGTAAAGCCCGGGCTCCACGGTGAAGGCAAGCCCCGGCACCAAGGGGCGGAAATCGTGGGTTTCCAGGTCGTCCAGGTGGGGGCCAGACCCGTGCACCTCCTCCCCCAGGTTGTGCCCGGTGCGGTGGCGGATGTAGCCCCCGTACCCCCCTTCCAGGAGGACCTGGTGGGCCACCCGGTCCACCTCAAAGCCCTTGGGGTAGCGCCCCTTTTGGTACGCCTCCGCCACGAAGCGAAGGGCGGCCTCCCGGGCCGCCACCACCTGGTGGAAGGCCTTGTGGGCCGCCTCCTTTGCCCTATACTCCGCCATCCAGGTGATGTCGGCGTAAACCCCGCCCGCCTCCTTGGCCCAGAGGTCCAGGAGGACCACGTCCCCTTCCCTCAGGGGCCTTTCCGTGGGGGCGTGGTGGGGGTTGGCGGCGTTTTCCCCGAAGGCCACCATGGGGGGGTGGTCAAAGACGAGCCCCCTTTCCTCCAGGACACGGACCAGGACCCCTTGCACCGCCTTTTCCGTGGCCTCCGGGTGTTCCCGGAGGAAGCTTAGGGCGAGCTCCTTGGCCACCACGAGCCCCGAGGCCGCCCGGCGGTGGCTTTGGAGCTTCTCTTCCCCCCAGGTCTGGAAGAGGAGGAGGAGGGGCCAGGAGGAGGCGGCCTCGAGGCCCAGGCCCCTTAGGAGGTCCAAGGTACCCCCGTCCACCCGGGAAAGGTAGGGGATGGCCCCGCCCGGCACGTACTCTAAGGCCACCCGCCGGGCCCCCTCCAGGGCTTCCCTTAGGCCCGTTAGGAAGCCTTCCCAGGTGTGGTAGGTGCGCCGCCTGCCGGGCAGTGGGGGGAGAAGGCTTTCCTCAATGGCGTGGCAGAGGAGGGTGGGCTCCCCCTCCCGGGGGATGAGGTAGGCCAGGCGGCGGGTGAGGTGGAGGCCGCTTAGGCCCAGGACCTCGAGGGCCACCGGGTTGCTCCGGCCAAAGGTGTAGAGGAGCCAGCCGTCTAGCCGCTCCTCCCGTAGGGCTTCCTGGATGCGGGCAAGCTCCATGCCCCTATCCTCACCCCTTGGGAGGGATTTGGGAAGTGTGGTATGCTCCGGCCATCTATGAAACGCCTTCTAAGGCTTTTGGCCTTGCTGTTGGCGGGTGCGGCGGGCCTCCTCGTCCTGGCGGGGGTCGCCGGGTTCGTCTACCTCCGCGCCTCCCTGCCCCAGACGGAGGGGCGCATCGCCCTTAAGGGTCTTACTGCCCCGGTGGAGGTGGTGCGGGACCGGCACGGGGTGGTGCGGATAAGGGCGGGTAGCCTATGGGACCTCCTCTTCGCCCAAGGCTTCGTCCATGCCCAGGAGCGGCTTTGGCAGATGGAGTTCCAAAGGCGGGTGGGCCAGGGGCGCTTGAGCGAGGTCCTGGGGGAGGCTACCCTGGCCCAGGACCGCTTCCTCCGCACCTGGGGGTTCTACCAGGCGGCGAAGAGCGCCTACGAGAGGCTTTACCCCGAGGAGAAGGAGGCGGTGGACGCCTACGTGGCCGGGGTGAACGCCTTCTTGGCCTCGGGGGCCCCCTTGCCCCCCGAGTTCGCCCTCCTCGGCTTCCGCCCCGAGCCCTGGCGGGGGCCTGACGTTTTGGTCTGGGCCAAGATGATGAGCTTTGACCTTTCCGGGAACTGGGAGGAGGAGCTTTTGCGCCACCGCCTCCTCGCCCGGGGGGTGAGCCCGGAAAGGCTTTTGGAGCTCCTTCCCCCTTACCCCGAGGACGCCCCCACCGTTCTTAGCGCCGAGGACCTGAGGCTTCCCCTAAGGCGGGAGGAGGCCCCAAGCGCCCTTCTCCCCATGGCCCCGCCCCGCTTCCTCGAGGCCAGCAACAACTGGGTGGTGGCGGGGAGCCGCACCGCCACGGGGAAGCCCTTCCTGGCGGACGACCCCCACCTGGGCCTCCAGGCCCCTTCCCTCTGGTTCCTCATGGCCCTGGAGGCCCCGGGCTACCGGGCCGTGGGCGCCTCCTTGCCCGGGGTCCCCGGCATCGTCATCGGCCGCAACGAGCGCATCGCCTGGGGGGTGACCAACGTGGGGGCGGACGTGCAGGACCTGTACCTCCTGGAAGAGGTGGGGACGGGCTACCGCTATAGGGGCCAGGTCCTCCCCTACCGGGTGCGGGAGGAGGTGATCCGCATCAAGGGGGGGAGGGAGGAAAGGCTTAAGGTGCGGGAAACCGTCTATGGCCCCGTGATCACCGATGCCCTCGCAGACCCTCCCAAAACCCCCATGGCCCTCCGATGGGTGAGCCTGGACCCGGAGGACCACATCCTCATGGCCTATTTGGGCATTAACCGGGCCAAGAACTGGGTGGAGTTCCAGGAGGCGCTAAAGCTCTACTCCGCCCCCAGCCAAAACTTCGTCTACGCCGATATAGACGGCAATATCGGTTACATCGCCCCGGGGAAGTTCCCCATCCGCAGGGAGGGGCACACGGGCATGGTCCCCGTGCCCGGGAACGGGGCGTGGGACTGGCAGGGCTACCGCCCGCCCGAGACGTGGCCCATGGTGCTGAACCCCAAGGAGGGCCTCCTCGTCACCGCCAACCACAAGGTGACGCCCAAGGGTTTCCCCTACGCCCTCACCTACGACTGGGCCGAGCCCTACCGGGCAGAGCGCATCCTGGAACTCCTAAGGGCCAAGGAGAAGCTCACCCTGGAGGACATGAAGGCCATCCAGCAGGACCAAAAAAGCCTCCTCTTTCGGGACTTTCGCCCGGTCCTTTCCCTCCTTAACCCCCTTTCCGAAAGGGCCCGTGCCTGGCGGGAGAGGCTTCTCGCTTGGGACGGCACCATGGCCCCCTCCTCCGAGGAGGCCTTGGTCTTCGCCCTCTGGTACACCGAGCTCACCCGCCTTCCGGAAAAGGAAGTGGGAGAGGCCCACTGGGACGAGCCCCGCTACCTCCTAAAGGCCCTTAAGGAGGGGGATAAGAACTGCGACCAGCCGGAGACCGAGTACCCGGAAACCTGCCTGGACTACGCCGCCCTTGCCCTGGAGAGGGCCTTGGACCGGAAGGAGGCCCTTAAGGCCAAGGCCTGGGGGGAGGTCCACCGGGCGGCCTTCCGCCACCCCGTCCTCACCCACACCCCCTTGCGACGCCTCTCCGACCGCCAGGTGGCCTTTGGCGGGGACCGGTACACGGCGAACGTGGGCCCCTTTGACCCCCAAAGCCTCACCATGGGACACGGGCCGAGCTACCGCCAGATCGTGGACCTTTCCAACCCCGAAGGCTCCCTCTTCGTCCACCCCATGGGCCAGTCGGGCCACCTCCTCTCCCCCCACTACGCCGACCTCCTTCCCCTTTGGGCGAGGGGGGACTACCTTCCCATGGCCTTCTCTGGGGAGGGGAGGACCCTCCTTCTGGAGCCGGGCCGCTAGCCCTTTTCCTCCCCGTTTTCCAGGCTCTGGAAGTGGGCCAGGGTTTCCCGCACCTTCTCGTGCACCCAGTAGGCCTTGCGGCCAAAGAGGAGCTCTATGGCCTCGTCCACCGCCTCCACGGCGTAGAGGTGGAACGTGCCCTTCTCCACAGCCCCCACCACCTCTTCCCGCAGGGTGAGGTGGGGGAGGTTGGCCTTGGGGAGGACCACCCCTTGGGTGCCCGTAGGCCCCAGGGCCTGGCAGATGCGGAAGAAACCCTCCACCTTCTCCGCCACCCGTCCCACCGCCAGGACCCGGCCCGTCTGGTCAATGGCCCCGGTCACCGCCAGGTCCTGCCTTAGGGGGAGGCCCGAGAGGGCGGAGAGCACGGCCAAAAGCTCGGCGAGCCCCGCCGAATCCCCTTCAATCCCGCCGTAGCTCTGCTCAAAGACCAGGCTCACCGTGGCGGAAAGGGCCCCCACCTGGGCGTAGGTGCCCCGGAGGTACCCGGCCAGGGTGAGGACCGCCTTGTGGAAGACCTGGCCGCCCAGGCCCACCTCCCGGTCAATGGAGAGGATGCCCTCCCGCCCGGGGCCGGCCTGGGCGGTGATGCGCACGGGGCGCCCCGTGGGCCAAGGGCCTTCCACCACCACGAGGCCGTTTACCTCCCCCACCCGCTCCCCCTGCACCTCCAGGGCCACCACGCCCTCCTTGAGGTCTTGCAGGTAGAGCTCCTCTTCTAGGCCAAACCGCTCCTCCCGGGCCCGCAGCGCCCTTTGCACCGCCTCCCGGTCCAGGGGCTTGCGGTAAGCCTCCGCCTCCTTGGCCAGGTCCAGGAGGCGGAAGAGGCGGGCGTCCAGCCGCCCCTGGTGCCCTGCCATGCGCCTGGCCTCGTCCGCCAGGGCGGCGAGCCCCTCGGGGGTGAGGGCCACCCCCTCCGCCTCCAAAAACCCCCCCAGGTAGGCCACGTTCTCCTCCGTGTAGGGGATCTCCGGGGCGAACTCCACCCGGAAGGGGAATAATTCCAGAAACTCCTCGTCCTCCTCCAGGAAGGCCATGACCTCCGGGGGGCCCACCAGGAAGACCTGGGCCTTGAGGGGGGCGGGTTTGAGCCTTGGGCCCCTCACCTCGGGCCGGGGGGCGAGGGGCTCCACCTCCCCCGTGGCCAGGGCCCTTTTCAGGAGGGGGTAGCTTCCGAGCTCCAGGACCCGGTGGGCCTCGAGGACCAAAACCCCCCCGGTGGCCCGGTGGAGGGCCCCGGGACGCAGGAGGCCCAGGTGGGTGGTGAGGGCGCCTTCCCGCACCTCGTACTCCAGGTGGCCGAAAAGCCGTTCTGGGGTGGGGTTGGGTTCGTGGACCACCCGCACCCCCCCTTCCACCAGGAGGCGGGGAAGGAGTTTTTCCGCCTCCAGCGCCTCCTCTAAAGCCGCGGCGCGCAGGAGATTTTCTAGAAGCCAATGCAAATAGTGCCCCGCTTGGGGGAAGCGGCCCTTTAGTTCCTCCGCCTTGGGCAGGAGGAACCGCTCGGCGAAGCCCCGCCTGAGGGCGGCCACCTGGGCCTGGGCCTTCTGCCGCAGGTCCACGTAGGCCAGGATGGTCTCTTCCAGCCTTGCGGAAAGCTCCGGGGGCAGGGGGCCTTGGCCGGAAAGGGTAAAGCCGCCCTCTTCCGCCTCGAGGGTGAACCCCTTTTCCTTGGCCTCCTCCGCCAGGGCCTGGAGGAGGGCCTCCGCCTCCTTCTCGTAGCGGGCTTCCACCAGGCTTTTGGCGTAGAGGAAGCCCTTTTCCCGGAAAAGGCTAGGGGTGAACTCGGCGAGGAGGGCCTCCACGCCCTCCACCAAGGCACGCCCCTCCCCCTCCGGAAGGAGAAGGGGAAAGGCCTCCTCCCCCAGGGGGAGGTAGACGAGCTCTTCCTTGGGAAAAGCTTTGCCTTCCAGGTAGGCGAGGAAGCGCTTGCGCTTACCCAGGCCGCTTGGCCCCACCAAATAGCCGTGCCCCCCTTGGTGGAAGGCGCTTTCCAGGGCCTTTAGGGCCCGCTCCTGGCCGAAGAAGGGAGGGGCGGGCCTGGGCTTCGTGGGCGGGGTGAACCAGGTGAGGTGGAGAACCCGCATCGGCCCCCACTATACCCGGGAACTGGGCCCTTCGGGCCTAAGGTAAACTAGGCCCAAAGGGGGACGGCATGGTCAAGGTGGAGGTTTTGGGGATGATTCTGGCGGGGGGGCAGGGGAGCCGCCTCTACCCCCTCACCGCCAAGCGGGCCAAGCCCGCCGTGCCCTTTGGGGCCAAATACCGCATCATTGACTTTGTTCTTAATAACTTTGTAAATTCCGGCATCTACGCCATCTACGTCCTCACCCAGTACAAGGCCCAGTCCCTCACCGAGCACATCCAGCGGTACTGGCGCTTTGGCGCCTTTCTGGAGGACCACTTCATCCTCCTCGTCCCGGCCCAGATGTACCGCTACGAGGAGCTTGGGCCCGTGTGGTACCGGGGTACGGCGGACGCCATTTACCAGAACCTGCACCTGGTGCAGAACCATGCCCCCCAGGCGGTGGCCATCTTCGGCGGGGACCATATCTTCAAGATGAACGTCCGCCACATGGTGGAGTACCACTACGAGAAGCGGGCGGACATCACCATCGCCGCCTACCCCGTGCCCGTGGCGGAGGCGGGCCGCTTTGGCGTCCTCCAGGTGGACGAGGAGTGGCGCATCACCGAGTTCCAGGAAAAGCCCAAGACGCCCAAGCCCCTGCCCACGAAGCCCCACCTGGCCCTGGCCTCCATGGGCAACTACATCTTCCGCACCGAGGCCCTCTTTGAGCTTCTGGAGGCGGATGCCCGGGACGAGGCCAGCTCCCACGACTTCGGCAAGGACGTCATCCCCCGCGCCCTCAAGGAGGGGTACCGGGTCTACGCCTACGATTTCCACCGGAACCCCATCCCCGGCCAAGAGGGGCCCAACCTCTACTGGCGGGACGTGGGGACCCTGGACGCCTACTTTGAGGCCAGCATGGACCTGGTCAAGGTCATCCCCGAGTTTGACCTCTTCAACCCCGAGTGGCCCCTCAGGACCGCCAACCTCTTCAGCCCCCCGGCCAAGTTCGTCCACGAAACGGGGGAGCGGGTGGGCCGGGCCCTCAATAGCCTCCTCGCCGGTGGGGTCATCGTGAGCGGGGGGACGGTGCGGGAGTCGGTCCTGTTCCGCCGGGTGCGGGTCAACTCCTACAGCCTGGTGGAGCGCTCCGTGCTCTTTGACGACGTGGAGGTGGGGCGGTACTGCCGCATCCGGAATGCCATCATTGACAAGAACGTGAAGATCCCCCCCCACACGGAGATCGGCTACGACCTCGAGGCCGACCGGGCCCGCGGGTTCACCGTGACCCCGGAAGGGGTGGTGGTGGTGCCCAAGGGGTACCGCTTCTAGCCATGGAAAAGCACCCCGGCAAGCTCTTTTACCGCCTCTCCCGCCTCTACCCGGGGGATGCCCTTCCCCTAAAGCGCAAACCCAAGGCCAAGGTCTACGCCAACCCCCTGGAAACCCAGGCCCTGCCCCCCTTGCGGCCCGAGGGGGGGCCGCCCCTCTTCCGCACCCTGGCCCACCTCAGGCCCGCCTTGCCCGAGGTGGGGGCCGCCATCACCCTAAAGGACCTCTCCCAGCTCCTCCTCCCCTTGGCGGAGCGGGAGGGGGCTAGGGGTGTCCCTTCCGCTGGCGAGGCCTACCCCTTGGAGGCCTACCTGGTGGCCCTCAAGGTGGAAGGGGTCTTCCCCGGGGTCTACCACTACTTTCCCAAGGAGCACCAGCTTTTTCAGCTTTCCTCCAAGGCGGAGGCCCAGGCCTGGGCCGAGGCCCTTTTTGGCCTTTCCCCGGAACGGGCGGCGGCCCTTTTGGTCTTGACCCTGGTACCGGAAAGGAGCGAGGCCCTCTTTGGCCTTCGGGGCTACCGGTACGCCCTTTTGGAGGCCGGCTACGCCGCAGGCCTGGTCCTCCTGGCCGCCGTGGGCCTGGGGCTTGCTGCATATCCGGCGGAAACCTTTTACGATGAGGCTGTGGCCCGGCTTCTGGGTTTGCCCGAGGGGGAGTACCCGGGGGTGGTTATTCTGCTTGGGCGGTAAGGGAAAGGCGTATTCGGGAAGGGGTTATGGTGCACATTCTCTTGGTGGAGGACGACCCCCAGGTGGGGGAGTTGGTGAAGCGGTTTTTGGAAAAGGAAGGGCTGGCGGTGGACTGGGCCCGCACGGGCAAGGAGGCTTTGGCCAGGGCCTTTGAAGGGGCTAAACCGGACCTGGTGGTCCTGGACCGGGGCCTGCCGGACATGGAGGGCCTCGAGGTCCTCAAGGCCCTGCGGGACCTGGACCCCCTTCTTCCCGTCCTCCTCCTTACGGGCCGCGCCGATGAGGATAGCCGGGTGGAGGGGCTCTTGGAGGGGGCGGACGACTATTTGGGCAAGCCCTTTTCCCTTAAGGAGCTTCTCGCCCGCATCAAGGCCCTGCTGCGCCGGGCGGGGAAGGAGGGGAGGCGGCGCTTTGGGCCCTTGGAGCTGGACCTGGAGGCCCGCAAGGCCTACCTGGAGGGGGAGCCCCTCAAGCTTTCCCCCACGGAGCTTAACCTCCTTTTCGCCCTAGCCCAGATGCCGGGCCGGGTGTACACCCGGGAAGAGCTTCTGGAAAGGGTCTGGGGCGGGGAGTTTGAGGGCTCGGAGCGGGTGGTGGACGCCTACGTGCGGCTTCTGCGCAAAAAGCTCAAGGACGACCCCCACGCCCCCCGCTTCATAGAGACGGTGGTGGGGGTGGGGTACCGCTTCCTGGGGGAGTAGTGGAGCGGGTCTTCGTCTACGGCACCCTCAAGCGGGGGGAGAGGAACCACGCCCTGGTGGCGGGAAGGGTGCAAAGGGTCGTCCCCGGGTACGCCGAGGGCTTCGCCCTCTACCACCTCCCTGCGGGCGGGGAAAGGCCCTACGCCTACCCCGCCATGGTCCGGGGGGAGGGGCGGGTGTACGGGGAGGTGCTTTTCCTTCCCGGGGAGGCCCTGCCCCTCCTGGATGCCCTCGAGGAGGAAGGGGAGGAGTACCGGAGAGAGCGCATCCTGGTCCACACGGAGGAGGGCCCCATGGAGGCCTGGGCCTACCTGTACCTGAGGGACCTGGGGGAGGCCCTTCCCCTCCCCAAGGGGGTGTGGCCCCCATGAGGGTCCTCCTCGTGGCCCCCGAGGCCTACCCCCTGGTGAAGGTGGGGGGGCTCGCCGACGTGGTGGGGGCGTTGCCCAAGGCCCTAAAGCCCCTGGGGGTGGAGGCCACCCTTCTCCTCCCCTGGCACCGGGGCCTCGCCGCCCAAGGGGTGGGGGAGGTGCGCTTCCCCTTCGCCGGCAAAGAGGTCCAGGCCCCGTTAGGGGAGCGGGTGGAAGGGGGGGTGCGCTTCCTCCTTTTAGGGGTGGAGGGGTTTGACCGGGAGCGGGTCTACGGCTACCCCGACGACGCCGAGCGCTACCTGCGCTTCGCCCGGGCGGCGGCGGAGGTGGCCCGGGGCTTTGACCTGGTCCACGCCCACGACTGGACGGCGGCCCTCCTCGCCCTCTATGCCCCCACGGTCTACACCATCCACAACCTGGCCCACCAGGGCCTCTTGGACCCGGGGCTTTTCTTCTTCCTCACGGGGCTCCCCTGGAGCCTATACCACATGGAGGCCCTGGAGTACTACGGGAAGGTGAACCTGATGAAGGGGGGGATCGTCTTCGCCCGCCTCGTGACCACGGTGAGCCCCTCCTACGCCGAGGAGATCCAGACCCCGGAGTTCGGCATGGGCCTGGACGGGGTCTTGCGTAGGCATGCCCCCAAGCTTCGGGGCATCCTGAACGGCCTGGACCCGGAGGTCTTTGACCCGGCCCAGGACCCCCACCTCCCCGCCCCCTACTCCCGGGAAGACCCTTCCGGCAAGGCCCTGGCCCGGGAGGCCTTCCGAAGGGCCACGGGGCTTCGCCCCCCCATCCTCGCCTACATCGGCCGCCTGGACCCCCAAAAGGGCCTGGACCTGGTCCTGGAGGCCTTGCCCCGGCTTGGGGAGTTGGGCTTTAGCCTGTACGTCCAAGGGGTGGGGGAGGAGGTCCTGGCGCAGGGCTTCCGGGAGGCGGAGGCGAAGCACCCGGGGTGGGTCCGCTTTGTCCCCGCTTACGATGAGGCCCTGGCCCGTTTGGCCTACGCTGGGGCGGAGGCGGTCTTGGTGCCGAGCCGCTTTGAGCCTTGCGGCCTGGTGCAGATGGTCGCCCAGCGCTACGGCACCCCCCCCGTGGCCCGGGCGGTGGGGGGGCTAAAGGACACCGTGGAGGACGGGAAAACGGGCGTCCTCTTCCAAAGCTACCACCCGGAGGGCCTCCTCTACGGGGTCTTGCGCCTCTTTCGCCTGGGGGCCGAGTCCTTGGGCCTTAGGGGCATGGATAAGGACTTTTCCTGGGAGGGGCCGGCCCGGGCTTACCTCGAGGCCTACCGCCGCGCCCTAGGCTAGGATGGGGGCGTGGTGACGGAGCTTAAGGCCAAAGCCTTGGCGGGGGATAGCGAGGCGGAAGCCCTTTTGCGCTTCCTCGCCCTCCTCAGGGCCAAGGACTACGCCGCCGCCAGGGCCTACGCCGAGGGCTTCCCCGAGGGGCTAAGGGAAAGGCTTCTCGCCGGGCTTGCCCTTCTGGAGGAGGCCCCGGAGCGCCTGGAAGACCCCCTTTTCCTGGCGGAGAAGGAGGTGCTTTTGGGCGTGCGGGCGGTGGGGGAGGGGAGGCGGGGGGAGGCGGAGGCCCATTTCCAAAAGGCCCTCGCCCTGGACCCCGAGCACCACCGGGCCCTCACCAACCTGGGGACGCTCTACCTGGAGCGGGGTGAGCTGGAGGCGGCCTTGGACCTCTACCAAAAGGCCCTGAGGCTCGCCCCGGAGGACCCCCTTCTCCACGAGAACCTGGCGGCCCTTTACAAGCGCAAGGGGGACCTGGACAGGATGGTAGCCCACATGAAGCGGGCCACGCGGCTCAAGATGGCCCCCCCGCCCGTCCTGGACCCCCTAACCGGCAAGCGGGTGCGCCGGAAGCGGGTGCCCCTTTGGGTGTGGGTCTTCCTCCTCGCCCTCCTCGCCTACCTTCTCCTCCATAAACCTTAGGGCCTGGTCCAGGGCCTGGAGGGAGCGCCCCTCGGAGAGGAGGCGCCGCCAACGCTTTCCCCCGGGCGTCCCCCGGAAGAGGCTTAGCATGTGCCGGAGCACGGCCCAAGGCGGCGTGCCCTTGTGGAGCTCCTCCTCCAGGTAGGCCCGCATCCGCCATGCCACCTGGAGGCGGCTTGGCCTGCGGTCCAGGCCGTACACCTTCCGGTCCGCTTCCCGGAGCACGAAGGGGTCCTCGTAGACCGCCCGGCCCAGCATGGCCCCGTCCACCTTGTCCAGGTGGGCCAGGGCCTCCTCCAGGGTGCGCAGGCCCCCGTTGAGGACGAAAGGGAGGTGGGGGAAGTCTTCTTTTAGGCGGTGGACCCACTCGTGGCGCAAGGGGGGGATGGCCCGGTTGGCCCGGGTGGAGAGGGAGAGGAGGGCGCTGCGGGCGTGGACGATGAAGGCCTTGGCCCCCGCTTCCGCTAGGCCTTCCACCAGGCGGGCGAGGCCAGGGTAGGTTTCCTGCCCGTCCAGGCCCAGCCGAAGCTTCACCGTGACCGGTACCCGCACCGCCTCGGCCATGGCCTGCACCAACTCCGCCACCCTTAAGGGCTCCCGGAGGAGGCAGGCCCCGTAGCCGGCCTGCTGGGCCTTTTCCGAGGGGCAACCCAGGTTGAGGTTGACCTCGTCGTAGCTGAAGGCCTCGCCGATGCGGGCCGCTTCCGCCAGGCGCTTGGGGTCGCTTCCCGCAAGCTGCAGGGCCACGGGGTGCTCCTCGGGCCGGAAGGCCAAAAGCCTTTCCCGCTTGCCCCAAAGCACCCCCTCGGCCACGGTCATTTCGGTGTAGAGCCTTACCCCAAGGCTCACTTGGCGCACCAGATAGCGGAAGTGGCGGTCCGTGCGGTCCACCATGGGGGCCACGGAAAGCCTCAGGTCAAGCACCCAGGACCTCCTCCGGGGGATGGGTTTGGGCTCGCGGAAGCTGATGTGTTCCCATTCCCCTTCCTCCACCACCACAAGCCCCGGGTTTGCCGCCTTGAGGCGGGCCACCACCCCCTGCACCAGGTCCTCGGGGGTGCTGGCGGCGGAGGTGAGGCCCAGGTTTTTCACCCCTTGGAGCCAGGCCTCTTGCAGCTCCTCGGGCCGTTCCAGACGGTACGCCCGGCCCGTGAGCTCCTGGGCCAGTTCCAAAAGCCGCATCCCGTTGGAGGAATGGGGGCTTGTCAGGACCAAGAAGGCCTCCACCTTGGGGGCGATGCGCTTCACCGCCTCCTGGCGGTTCTGGGTGGCGTAGCAGAGGTCTTTGCGGGCGGGCACCACCAGCTTGGGGAAGCGGCGCTTGAGGATGGCGATGGTGGCTAGGGTATCGTCCACGCTTAGGGTGGTCTGGGTGAGGACCACCACCCTTTCGGGGTCGGGCACCGTCACCGTGCGGGGGTCGGCCAGGCGGGGGTCCTTGCCCACGTGGGTGTGCACCGCCACCAGGATGGTCCGGTCCGGGGCCTCCCCGTAGGTGCCCTTGATCTCCTGGTGGTCGGCGGAGTCGCCCACGAGGAGGATCCAGTACCCCTCCTGGGCGTAGCGGCGGGCTTCGGTGTGCACCTTGGTGACCAGGGGGCAGGTGGCGTCCAGGATGTGGAAGCCCATCTCGGCGGCCTTCTTGCGCACGGCGGGGGGGTGGCCGTGGGCGGAGAAGACCAGGGTGCCCGCAAGCCGCCTTTCCCGCCTTAGGCCCTCCAGTTCCTCCAGGTCCTCCACGAAGTGGACCCCCTTGGCCCTAAGGCGCTCCACCACCACCCGGTTGTGGACGATCTCGTGGTAGACCACCAGTTCCCCTTGGTCTTTTAGGGCCTCCGCCCAGCGCTCCACCGCCTCTATGGCCATCACCACCCCGGCGCAGAAGCCTCGAGGTCGGGCCAGGTAGAGGCGCTCAAGCCCCCCGTCCATGCCCCCCATTCTAGGCGCTGGGGCCTTCCGCCTTTAGGAGCTGGGCCGCCATCTCCTTGGCAAAGGGGGTTTGCGCCCGGGCGAGGGCCTTCTTGGCGGTTTCCCTGCCCTTGCCCCCGGGGCGGAAGGCCTCCTGGGCCAGGGCTAGAAGGGCCAGGGCGCTTCCGGGGAAGGGAAGGCCCGCCTTTTCCAGGAGGCCCAGGCCTTCCCCATAGCGGTGGAGGGCGGCCCTGGCCTCCCCTTTGAGGAGGGCCTGGCTCCCCTCTTGGAAAGCCCGGGCTACCCGGAGGAGGCCTTCCCCGTCCACCAAGGGCTCACCCGCCTCCGCCGAGGCGAAGGCCGCTTCCACCAGTCTTTCCAGGGCCAAGGCCCTCTCCCCCTCGGGAAGGGAGGGGTAGCGCTCCCGAAAGAGGGGGGCGAACCAGGAGAGGCGCAAGGGGCGCGCCAGGCGGAAGGTTTCCCCCTGGACCGCAAGCTCCTCCCCCAGGGCCCGAAGGAGGGGCACCAGGACGGGAAAAAGGGCCCGCACCCTCTCCCGGCTCGCCTCGCCGTGGAGGGCTAGGAAGAAGCGGAACTCCTCTACTCCTTCCACGCCTCCACTTCCTTGTACTGCACCAGGGCGGCGAAGAGGGGAGAGGGTCCCTCGGCCACGGAGAACTTCACGTCCACCAGGACCACGTTTTCCGGCAACTCCTCCACAAAGCGGTTGAGCCTCTCCTGGAAAATATCCTGGTCGTTCCCCGTTATTACCTTAAAGCGCACCCCCTGCATGGCCCCATTATGCCCTGCGCTCCACCAGGGCGCTTAGGATGTCCTCAAGCCTCCCCCGCGCCTCCGGGTTGGGTAGGGCCTCGAGGTGGGGCCGGAGGCGGTCGTACCCCTCCTGCCAAAGCCGCCGGGCCTCCGCCTTGGCCCAGGCCACGGCCCCCGAGGCGAGGAGCCTTTCCCAAAGCCAGCGCACCTCGGCCTCGGGTTTTGCCTCCCGGGGCAGGCGGAGGAGGGCCCTCGCCCGCGCCCCTTCCTCAGGAGTGGCCCTTTCCAGGAAGCGGATGAGGATCAGGGTGCGCTTGCCCTCGTACAGGTCCCCGGCCCGCTCCTTGCCGTAGGCCTCGTCCCCCTCCAGGTTCAGCACGTCGTCCATGATCTGGAAGGCCACCCCCAGCTGGAGCCCGGCCGCCTCGTAGAGGGGAGGAGGGGTGTGCCCGGCCAGAAGGGCCCCCAGGCGCAGGGGGGCCACGGCGGTGTAGTAGGCGGCCTTGTGGGCCACCATGCGGTGGTAGTCCTCCGGGGTGAGGTCCAGCCGGCCGGAGAGGGTCCAGAGGAGGTCCAGGTGCTGGCCGTAGGCGGTGCGGCGCACCACCTGGTGGAACTCCCCCAGCACCCCCGGGCCCCAAAGCCCCGCCTCCAGGCCCTCCTGGAGGAGCCCCCACATCTCCCCGTGCAGGGCGTCCCCCGCGTTCAGGGCCAGGGGCATGGGGTGGAGGCGGTGCAGGGTGGGCCTTCCCCGGCGCTCCTCGGAGGCATCTTCAATATCGTCGTGGATGAGCACCCAGTTTTGGAAAAGCTCCAGGGCAGTCCCCGCGGCCAGGGCGGCCTCCCAGGAGGCCCCGTGGGCCAGCCCGGCGTAGACGGTGAGCAGGCCCCGGAGCATCTTCCCCCCCGCCGGGGGTAGTCCTGGAGGAGGGCCTGGTACAGGGGGTCGGGGTGGGCCAGGTGAGCGAGAAGGCGCTCCTGAAGGGCCTGGCGAACTTCCTGGGGTGCGGGCGTCATGCTATACACTTTAGGCCATGCGCGGCTACGCCCTGGGCCTTTTGGCCCTCAACCTCCTCACCCTCCTCTGGGGCACCACCTTCGTGGTGGTGAAGGGGGCGGTGGCGGAGATGCCCCCAAGCCTCCTGGTCTTCCTTCGCTTCCTCCTGGCTAGCCTCTTCTTCCTGCCCCTGGCCCTGCGCCTGCCCCGGGGGTCTGGGGGCCGGGGCTGGAGCTTTCCTTCTGGCTCCTCCTGGGCTATGCCTCCCAGGCGGTGGGCCTCCTCTACACCTCGGCAAGCCGCAGCGCCTTCATCACCGCCTTGAACGTGGTCCTGGTGCCCCTCCTCCTGGGCCTGGCGGGACGCCGGGTGGGCCCCGTGTGGCTGGCGGCCCTCTTGGCCTTCCTGGGCGTGGGGCTTCTCTCCTACGACCCCAGGCAACCCCCCCTGAACGTGGGGGACCTCTGGACGCTCCTCACCGCCTTGACCTATGCCCTTTACATCGTGCGCCTCGAGGTCCACGCCAAGGCTTACCCCTCCTTGCCCCTCACCGCTGTCCAGGTCCTGGGCACCGCCCTTTTGGCCTTCCCGTGGGCCTTGGGGGAAGGGGTGCGCCTGGAAGGGGTACCCTGGGGGGCGGTGCTTTACCTCGGGGTGGTGGCCACCGCCCTCACCACCTGGTTGCAAACCTGGGGGCAACGCCGGGTTCCGGCACCCCAGGCGGCCATCCTTTACACCCTAGAGCCCGTCTGGGCCACCCTTTTCGCCTTTTTGCTCCTGGGGGAGCGCTTGGGCCCCACGGGCTTCGTGGGGGCTTTTTCGGTCATCCTCGCCACCTTCTTGGCTATCCGCCGATCCCCAGCATGACCCGCTTGCGCAGGGTGGGGAGGGTGTTGCCGAAGGCGGGCTTGCGGTTGGTGGCGATGAGGATGGCGTCTATAAGGGCCTCCACCGGGTTTTCCGCGGCGAAGGCCCAGGAGATATCCATCTCCAGGTCGGTGAGGAGGCAGGGCCTAAGCTTCTTGTCCGAGGTGAGGCGGAGCCGGGAGCAGTGCGAGCAGAAGGGCTCGGTCACGGGGTTGATGAAGCCTAGGGTGCCCTGGGCCCCGGGGATCCTGTAGACCCGGGCGGGGGAGGAGGGGTCGTGGGGCACGGGTTCCAAGGCCCCGTAGACGGCTTCAATGCGGGAGCGGGTTTCCTGCCCGCTCACGAAGCGGCGGCGGTACTCCTCGGGGTCGGAGTTGTCCAGGTGCATGTACTCAATGAAGCGCACGTGCAAGGGGCGTTCCAGGGAAAGGGCGGCGAGGGGCACCACCTCCTCCTCGTTCATCCCGCGGATGACCACGGCGTTGAGCTTTACCGGGTGAAGGCCCAGTTCCAGGGCGGTTTCTATGGCCTCCAGGACGCGCTCCACCTTGCCCCCCCGGGTGATGCGGGCGAAGACCTCAGGGGTGATGGCGTCCAGGGAGATGTTTACCCGGTTGAGCCCCGCCGCCACCAGTTCCTTGGCCCGTTTGGGGAAGAGGAGGCCGTTGGTGGTGATGGCCACATCTTCAATGCCCTCCTTGGCCCGGGCCCGGGCGATCATCTCGGGAAGCTCCTTGCGCACCAAGGGTTCGCCCCCGGTAAAGCGCACGGCGGAAAGCCCAAGAAGGGAGGCCGCCTCCAGGAAGTGGTCCACCTCCTCCACGGTGAGGAGGCCGGGGGGTTCTTGGGCCTCGAGGCCTAGAGGGTGGCAGTACAGGCAGTGCAGGTTGCACCGGGGGGTGACGGAGATGCGCAGGTCCTTGAGAAGGCGGCCGTAGTTATCCAGTAGCTTCATTCTGCCCCCTTTGGGGGACTATACTACCCCAACCCCAAGCCCACAAGGTGCCTAAAAAGACAAACCCCCGGGCTAGATGACCCGGGGGTTAGGGTTGGAGCGGGAGACGGGACTTGAACCCGCGACCCCGACCTTGGCAAGGTCGTGCTCTACCGACTGAGCTACTCCCGCAAAGGGAAAATCCCCCGCACCGACCTACTCTCCCAGGACCCTGCGGTCCCAGTACCATCGGCGCTGGCGCGTTTCACTTCCGTGTTCGGAATGGGAACGGGTGGTTCCACGCCGCTATGGGCACGGGGGATTCTCGTGTTTTGCTTTTCAAAATCCCTGCGCCCGCCTTGGCGACGGGGGAGGAAAGCTGGGGTGGACTCATCAGGGCAAAGAGGGTCAAGACCTCGGACGATTGGGACCGGTCAGCTCAACGCCTCACGGCGCTTACACCTCCGGCCCATCCACCGGGTAGTCTTCCCGGGTCCTTACCGGCTTCACACCGTGGGAGGCCTCATCTTGGGGCGGGTTTCCCGCTTAGATGCTTTCAGCGGTTATCCCTCCCGCACATGGCTACCCAGCTTATGCCCCTGGAGGGACAGCTGGAAAACCAGAGGTGCGTCCCTTCCGGTCCTCTCGTACTAGGAAGAGCCCCCCTCAAGCCTCCTGCGCCCGTGGCGGATAGAGACCGAACTGTCTCACGACGTTCTGAACCCAGCTCGCGTGCCGCTTTAATGGGCGAACAGCCCAACCCTTGGGACCTTCTTCAGCCCCAGGATGCGACGAGCCGACATCGAGGTGCCAAACCTCCCCGCCGCTGTGGACGCTCGGGGGAGATCAGCCTGTTATCCCCGGGGTAACTTTTATCCGTTGATCGATGGCCCTTCCACACGGGACCACCGGTTCACTAGGCCCGGCTTTCGCCCCTGCTCGGCTTGCAGGCCTCACAGTCAGGCTCCCTTCTACCCTTGCGCTCTCCGGCGGATTTCCGTCCCGCCTGAGGGAACCTTTGGGCGCCTCCGTTACCCTTTAGGAGGCGACCGCCCCAGTCAAACTGCCCGCCAAGCGCTGTCCCCACTCCCGTGGGTTAGGCCCCCAGCCGCACCAGGGTGGTATTTCACCGGCGCCTCCACCGCCCCCGAAAGGGCGGCTTCACAGGCTCCCACCTATCCTACGCAGGCGCGACCAAGAGCCAACACCAGGCTGCAGTAAAGCTCCACGGGGTCTTTTCGTCCTGCCACGGGTAGGCCGCATCTTCACGGCCAGTTCAATTTCACCGGGTCCCTCGCCGAGACAGCGCTCCGGTCGTTACGCTTTTCGTGCAGGTCGGAACTTACCCGACAAGGAATTTCGCTACCTTAGGACCGTTATAGTTACGGCCGCCGTTCACCGGGGCTTCGGTTCAGGGCTTGCACCCCTCCCCTTGACCTTCCGGCACCGGGCAAGCGTCGCTCCCTATACCTCCTCTTACGAGTTCGCAGAGAGCTGTGTTTTTGGTAAACAGTCGCCAGAGCCTATTCACTGCGGCTCCCCTCGCGGGGAGCACCCCTTCTCCCGAAGTTACGGGGCTAACTTGCAGAGTTCCTTGGCGAGGGTTCTCCCGCGCGCCTTAGTGCTCTCGCACCCGCCCACCTGTGTCGGTTTGCGGTACGGGTTCCCGTGGGTTGTGCTTAGAGGCTTTTCTCGGCTCCCTGGCTTCGGAGGGTTGTCACCCTCACGGGCTTCCCCACCACGCAGAGCTCTTGGGAGGCGGATTTGCCTACCTCCCACCCTGCGCTTCTGGCCGGGCTCGTCCATGGCTCCGGTCCCCCTAGCCTAGAGCGTCCCCCCATCGCACCCACGGGAAGGGCCGGAATATTAACCGGCTGCCCTTCGGCTACGCCTCTCGGCCTCACCTTAGGTCCCGCCTAACCCTACGCTGACGACCATTGCGTAGGAACCCTTGGGCTTACGGCGACAGGGATTCTCACCCTGTTTATCGTTACTCATGCCGGCATTCGCACTTCCCTTACCTCCAGCCGCCCTCGCGGGTCGGCCTTCATCGGCATCGGGAACGCTCCCCTACCGCCTAGGGCATACACCCTAGACCCGCAGCTTCGGCGCTGGGCTTAAGCCCCGATCATTTTCGGCGCAGCGTCACTCGACCAGTGAGCTATTACGCACTCTTTAAAGGATGGCTGCTTCTAAGCCAACCTCCTGGCTGTCTTCGCGACGCCACATCCTTTCCCACTTAGCCCAGACTTCGGGACCTTAGCTGGCGGTCTCGGTTGTTCCCGCGCTTGGACACGGACGTTATCGCTCGTGCCCTCACTCCCAGGCTCCACCTGGGACCCTTCGGAGTTTGACAGGGTTTGGTAGGCTGGTAGGCCCCCTAGCCCTATCAGTGCTCTACAGGCCCCAGTCAGCACCTGAGGCTGACCCTAAAGTCATTTCGGGGAGAACCAGCTATCTCCGGGTTCGGTTAGCTTTTCACTCCTAACCCCAGCTCATCCGAGGGGTTTGCATCCCCCACCGGTTCGGGCCTCCACTGGGTTTCACCCCAGCTTCACCCTGGCCAGGGCTAGCTCACCCGGTTTCGGGTCCACGGCCGCGGACTAAACGCCCTGTTCGGACTCGGTTTCCCTACGCCTCCGCCTCAACGGCTTAAGCTCGCCCACGACCGTGAGTCGCCGGCTCATGCTTCAATAGGCACGCCGCAACCCTCAACGGGCCGCGACTGCTTGTAAGCCCACGGTTTCAGGCTCTATTTCACTCCCCTCCCGGGGTTCTTTTCACCTTTCCCTCACGGTACTGGTCCACTATCGGTCACCCGGAGTACTTAGCCTTAGGCGGTGGTCCGCCCAGATTCCCCCATGGCTCCACGAACCACAGGGTACTCGGGTACCCTCACCTATCCCCTCACCTTTCGCCTACAGGGCTTTCACCTTCTCTGGCGCTGCTTCCCAACAGCTTCGGCTAGGCTAGGGATTCGGTATCCGAGGGCCCCACTACCCCGCCCGGACAAGCCAGACGGTTTAGGCTAGTCCCCTTTCGCTCGCCGCTACTCAGGGAGTCGCTTTCGCTTTCCTCTCCTCTGGGTACTGAGATGTTTCAGTTCCCCAGGTTCCCCCCGCCAAACGGCGGTGACCCGTGTTCCCACGGGCCGGGTTCCCCCATTCGGACATCCAGGGATCCACGCCCGCTACCGGCTCCCCCTGGCTTATCGCAGGTAGCCACGTCCTTCATCGGCTCGGGTGCCAAGGCATCCACCGTGGGCCCTTAGCATCTTGACCCTCAAAGGCCACGCTCCCGCATGGCCTCACATCCTCAACCATCCACCCCAGCTTTCAAGATCCCCCGCCGCCTACCAGGCAGCGCAAAGAAAAGACTACCAGGACCCCTAGAACGTGTCAAGTACCCCCAGGGCTTCCTCGGGCCAAGGGCTTTGGTGCTCCTTGCACCCCGTTAGCACGCCGGACACCCAGGCGCGGTGAGGACTGCAAGGGTCATGGCCCGCATAACCTTGACGCATACCGCATATCGGCGTAGCTTGAGAATAAGCCCGGGCCCCAAAGCCCGGCGGTTTTGTTTTGGGAGGGCGCCATGCGCTTTGAAAAGATCGCCCCCTACACCTACCGCATCCCCCGGCAGGGGAAGATGCGGGTGGACGCTATCTTCTTCGCTTCCGAGGAGATCCTAAGGGACCTGGAAACGGAGAACTACGCTTCCTTGCAGCAGCTGATGAACGTGGCCACCCTGCCCGGCATCGTGGAGCCGGCCCTGGCCATGCCGGATATCCACTGGGGCTACGGCTTTCCCATCGGGGGGGTGGCGGCCTTTGACCCCGAGGTGGGCGGGGTGGTGAGCCCGGGGGGGTGGGGTTTGACATCAACTGCTTGCCCCCGGGAACCCGTGTCCTAGCCCACGACCGCTACACGCGGCCCATTGAGGAGCTCGCCCAAGAGCGAGATCCCCTCTTGGTGGCCTGGCGCTTAGGGGAGCGCCCCGAGGCGGCGCGCGCCCTTTTCCTCCTTTCCCGGGAAGGGGAGGAGTTGGTGCGCCTCCGCACCGAAGGGGGTTTTGTCCTCGAGGCCACCCCCGACCACCCGGTCTATACCCCTGCAGGAATGCGCCCCCTGGGCGAACTGCGGCCGGGCGACCAAGTGGCGGTTCACCCTTTCCGGGGGCTCCCTTACGAACCGCCTCCTCCCCTGACCCTTGTGGGGGAGGAGGCGGCGGAGGCTTGGGCTAAGGAGCTGGGCTTTCCCCGGGCCCCCTTGGAGCTCCGGGCGCGGGGGCTTCTCCCTCTTAGGGCAGACCATCCCCACCTGCCAGCCCTTTTGCGCTTGATGGGGTACTCCCTGGGGGATGGGACCCTGTACCGCTCTGGGGGAAAGGCCTACCTCGTGCTCTACGGGGCAAGGGAAGGCCTCCTGGAGGCCAAGGCCGATCTGGAGCGTCTAGGCTTCCGGGCGGGGGGCCCTTATCTGCGCTGGCGCCGCCACAGCTTCCGGGGCCGGGCCTTTTCCGCGGAGGAGGCTAGCCTGAAGATATCCTCCCGCGCCCTCTTTCTCCTTCTCCGCGCCCTCGGGCTTCCCGAGGGGGCCAGGGCCAAGCAGGGATTTAGGCTCCCGCCTTGGCTTTTTGCCCTTCCCCCTTGGCTTAAGGCCAACTTTCTAGCGGGGCTTTTCGGGGCGGAACTCTCTGCGCCCAGGGCCGTGAGTGGCCACGGCTACAACCTCCTGCCCCCAGTCCTTTCCCAGTCCAAGCGCAGAAGCGCCTTGGAAGAGGGACGTGCTTTTATGCAGGACCTCGCCCGGTTGCTGGCCTCCGTGGGATTAGAGGTGCAGGACCTGCGGGAAGAGGCGGATTGGGAGGAGCCGGAGGACCCTTCCCACCGCTTCAAGCTCATCCTCCGATCCACCCCGGAAAACCTGGCCCGGCTTTACGAGGAAATAGGCTACGCCTACGCCCCCACCAAGGCCCGGCTGGCCCTTCTGGCCGCCTTTTACCTTCGGAAGAAGGAGGCGCACCTGGCCGAGCGGGAGGCCCTGGCCAAGAAGGCTTGGGCGCTCCGGAAGGCGGGCTATTCGGTGAAGGCCATCGCCCAGGGGCTTGGGGTCTCACGCCGCTTTGTGGAGCGCACCCTTTACGAGGAGCGCCGTTCCTTCCGTCCCCAAGGCTTTCCCACCTTTCCCGAGTTCGTGGCGGCTTGCGAGGGCATGCTCTTTGACCGGGTGGTGGCCGTGGAACGGGTGCCCTATGGGGGTAGGGTTTACGACCTTTCCATGGCCCATCCAGACCACAACTTTGTGGCAGAAGGGTTCGTGGTTTCCAACTGCGGGGTCCGCCTTTTGACCTCCCACCTCACCTTGGAAGACCTCCTCCCCCGCCAGCGGGAGCTCGCCGACGCCCTCTACCGCCTGGTGCCCTCCGGGGTGGGGAGCGAAAGGCGGGACGTGCGCTTTAGCAAGCGGGAGCTCAAGGAGATCCTTAAGGAGGGGGCGGGGTGGCTGGTAAAGCGGGGCTTCGGTTACCCGGAGGACGTGCGCTTCATTGAGTCCGAAGGCCGCCTCCCTTGGGCCAACCCCGACAAGGTCTCGGAAAGGGCCTTTGAGCGGGGAACCCCCCAGATCGGCACCTTGGGAAGCGGCAACCACTTCTTGGAGGTGCAGTACGTGGACGAGGTGTACGACCTCGAGGCCGCCGAGGCCTACGGGCTTTTTAGGGGCCAGATCACCGTCCTCATCCACACGGGAAGCCGGGGCCTAGGCCACCAGGTCTGCCAGGACTACGTGGAGCGCTTCCTCAAGGTAGCCCCTCGGTACGGGATTGAGCTCGTGGACAAGCAGCTCGCCGCTGCCCCCATACGAAGCCCCGAGGGGGAAGACTACCTCCAGGCCATGGCCGCTGCTGCCAACTTCGCCTTCGCCAACCGCCAGCTCATCGCCCACTTCGTGCGGGAGGCCTTTGAGGCGGTGGGCTACGCCCCTCGGGACCACGGCCTCCGGGTCCTCTACGACCTCGCCCACAACAACGCCAAGTTTGAGGAGCACAGGGGGCGCCGGGTCCTGGTCCACCGCAAGGGGGCCACCCGGGCCTTTGGGCCTGGCCACCTGGAGATCCCCCCGGAGTACCGGAAGGTGGGCCAGCCCGTCCTGGTGCCGGGGGATATGGGCCGCTACTCCTACGTTCTGGCGGGTACGGCTAGGGCCATGGAGGTTTCCTTCGGCTCCAGTTGCCACGGGGCGGGGCGGAAAATGAGCCGGCACCAGGCGAAGCGGGTGGCCAGGGAGCGGAACCTGGTCAAGGAGCTTGCGGAAAGGGGCATCCTGGTCAGGGCTGCCACCCGGGCCACGGTGGACGAGGAGATGCCCGAGGCCTACAAGGACGTGTCCCTGGTGGTGGAGGCGGTGGAGGGGGCGGGGATTGGCAAGAAGGTGGCCCGCCTCCGGCCCCTCATCGTGGTGAAGGGCTAAGGCCTTTCTCACGAGGCTTTGCTTTCATGGGGGGATGAGGCTTCTTGCCCTTCTCCTCCTCCTCGGCCTCGCCCTAGGGCAGGGCTTCCCCGCAGGGGTCTTTGGCCTCGCCTTCCGGGAGGAAGGGGGGGCCTGGGTGTACGAGGGAGAGGGCGTCCGGCTCGTGTACGTGCCCGGGGTGGGGTGGGCGGAGCCTTTGGGGGACTGGCCGGCCCCGGAAAGGGAGCGGCTCCCCTTGGGGGTACTGAGGGATTTGGGCTACTTCCAGGTACCTGAGGCCTCGGCCCGCTTTGGGAGCCAGGGGCGGGCCTTCCGCCTTGTCCTGGACCTTCCCGGCCCTGCCGCCATGCCCCCTCAGGAGGGCATGGCGCGGGAGGGCCTGCGCCTCCGGTTACCCTACCTGGCGCCGAAGGCCCTCGAGGCCCCCTGGCCCAAGGGGGTTTCGGCCTCGGTGCGGCTTCTTCCCCAGGGTACCGAGCTAACGCTTTCCGCCCCCGGGAAGCTCCTCCGCTACCGGCTATTTCCTTTGAATGACCCTCCCCGCCTCGTCCTGGACCTCTACCCCCTGGCCCCGGAGGTGGAGGAGGTTCTGGCCCCAGGGGTGCGCTACCGCGAGGTCTGGGCTTTCGCCCCGGAGCCCCTAAGGCTCTACCTGGTGGAGGCGGAAAGGGGGAGGCTTCTGCCCGTGGGCACCCCGGGGAAGCGGGCTTTGCCCAAGGACCTGGCCCCAGGGGCCTTGGCCGTCCTCAACGGGGGCTACTTTGACCCCAAGACCGGCACCCCCATCGGGCTTTGGGTCCAGGACGGGGTCACGGTCTCCTACCCCTTCGGCCGCGCCGCCCTGTTTTGGGATGGATTTACCTTCTTCCTGGGCCTGCCCCGCTTTGAAGCGGTGGTGGCGGGGCCCAGGGGGGAAAGGGTGCGGGTGGGGGTGAACGCCTCCCGGGCCCGCTACACCGCCCACACCGTGCCGGGCCCCGTGGGGCGGGAGGGGGAGGAGGTGGCCCTGGTGCGGGGGGACCGGGTGGAGGCCCTCTTCCCCGCCCCGGCGGAGCTTCCCGCCGGGGCCTGGGCCCTCGCTTTCCCCAAGGGGGCCCCGCCCTTCCCCTTGGCGGTGGGGGAACGCCTAAGCCTCTACGGGCGGCTAGACCCCCCTTCCGCTACGCCCTGGAAGGGGGGCCCCTGCTCCTCTGGGAGGGCCAGTACGCCTTTGACCCGGCCAAGGAGAACTTCAAGGATCCAAGGCCCCTCCAGGCCGTGGCCCCCAGGCGGCGGTGGCCTGGACGAGGGAGGGGCGGCTATGGCTCCTCGTTTCCGAGCCCACCACCCCCGGGGTCCTGGCCCGGGCCCTCCTCGCCCGGGGGGCCTGGAACGCCCTCCGGATGGACGGGGGCGGCTCGGCCCAGCTTTGGGTGAAGGGGGTGTTGCGAAGCCCTTACCAAGGGAGCCCCAGGCCCGTGGTGAACGCCCTGGCCCTTTTTGCGCCATAATCCCCTTGTGGGCCCCAGTTTCCACCGCGCCTACGCCAGCCGCCTCGCCTGGCGCTACCGCCTCCTTTTGGCCCTGGCCCTCGCCCTCTTGGGCCTTTCCCACCCCCTTTTCGCCCTCCTTTCCCCCTTGGGCCTCCTCCTTCCCACCCGCCTGTGGGAGGGGAGGGCTCTTTGGGAGATCAGCCGGGTGAGCCTCGCCTACCCCACCGCCCTCGCCTACGGGGAGGAGCGGCTTTGGGCGGAGGCAAGGAAGGCCCCCCTTAGGCTTCCGCCCTTTCCCCTTGGCCTTCTCTTCCTCTACCTCTTGGCCCTGGTGCTAGCCCTCCTCCTCGCCGCCTGGCGGGCGGAAGGGGCGGGGGGCGGGTGGGCCCTCCCACGCCTGGAGCGGCCCGCCACGCCCCAAGGGGCTTCGGGGAGGGAAGAGGGTGCCTCGCAAGCTAGGGGGGAGGAGACGGGGAGGGATGGGGCTTCGGAGAGGGGCTCTTCCCCGGGCCAGGGTGGGGGCTCCTTCCGGAGGGAAGGGGAGGCCCCCGCTTCCCAGGGCGGCACTTCGGGAGAGGTGGGCCCTTCGCAAGGGGAGGGCGCCAGCGGGGCTTCCCCGGGCCCTAGGGGAGGGGTGGGTTCGGGCACGGGGGACGTCCAACAGGGTCCCCCCGTCCTTCCCCCGACGCCCCAAGGGGAGGAAGCGGGTCTCCTTCCCCCGGGGGAGGGGGAAGGCGAGGGCTTGCCTTCCCCTTGGCCCGCGGGTAGGCCCCCCGAGAGGGTGCGCCGGGGGGTGGAGGTCTACCTGGAGAAGACCCCCCTTGCCCCGGAAGCCCGGGAGCTCCTCAGGCGCTATTTCGCCGCGCCTTGAGGAGGGCCAAGGCCTCCTCTAGGGAGACCGGGCCCACCTCGAGGCGCCCCGCCACCGGGAAGGCCCCCTGGCTTCCCCCGTGGCCGAAACGGGCCCCCACCTTGAGGGCCACGTCCTGGAGAAGGGCCCGCATCTTGGCGTGCTTCTCCTCGCCGTGTTCCCTGGCGTGGGGGTTTTCCCGGACCTCCAGGAGGCGCAGGCTCCCGTCCTCCCCCACCTCGTAGATGGCGTACCGGGGAGCGTGGCCGAAGGGGCCTGGGTAGACCCGGCCCTCCTCCTTGTCCAAAGCGATGGCGACGCGCATGGTCCTAGAATACACCCCCAGGGTAAAGGCTACCCTTCCCGCCGCCACTCCCCGCTTTTGCCCCCCGCCTTGTGGAGGAGGCGCACCTCCTTGATGACAAGCCCCTTGGAGGCCGCCTTGAGCATATCGTAAACCGTGAGGGCGGCCACGGCACAGGCGGTGAGGGCCTCCATCTCCACCCCGGTTTCCGCCTTGGTGCGCACCGTGGCCTCAATGCGCACCCGCTTGGCCTCCCTTTCCAGGTCCACCCTCACCTCCACCCCGGTGAGGGGAAGGGGGTGGCAGAGGGGAATGAGGTCCGCCGTCTTCTTGGCCGCCTGGATGCCGGCGAGTTGGGCCACCACCAAGGGGTCCCCCTTGCCCACCCCGCCCTTTTCCAGGGCCAGAAGGGTTTCCTCCGTAAGCTCCACGAAGGCCTCGGCGGTGGCGGTGCGGAAGGTCGCTGGCTTTTCCGTCACGTCCACCATCTGGGGCCTGCCATCCTTGAAATGGGTGAGGTCCATGGCCTTAGTGTAGTACCCTGAGGGCAAATGCCCGAAGGGGACGTCTTGGTGGTGGGGGCGGGAATCTTGGGGCTTTCCGCCGCCTACTTCCTGGCCCAGAGGGGCTTCCCGGTCTTGGTCCTGGAGCGGGAGGCCCCCCTCGCCTGCACCAGCGACAAGTCCACGGAGTGCTACCGGGTCTTCTGGCCAGGGGAGGAAGCCTTGGCCTCCTTGGTCGGGCGAAGCCTCGAGCTCCTCGGCCCCTTTGGGGAAGCGGCCCGGCCTAGGCCGAGGGGCTACCTCTACGTGGGCGAGGCGGAAAGCCTCTTCGCCCTGGCCCAGGCTGCCCCCCACGCCGGGCCCTTGCGGGTTCACCCCAAAGCCGCCACCTACCCGTCGGGGGCGGAAGAGGGGATGGACCTCGTCCTCCCCGGGGCCTTGGGCGAGGTTTTCCCCTATCTGGCCCACCTGAAGGGCAAGGCCGGGCTCCACGTGCGCAAGGCGGGCTGGCTTTCCGCCCACGGCCTGGGGATGGCCCTCCTGGAGGCCCTGAGGAAGGCGGGGGGTAGGCTGGTAGCGGGGGCGTTTTTGGGCCTGGAGCGGGAAGGGGGTAGGCCCCGCTACGCCCGGGTGCGGCGGGGGGAGGAGGAGGCGCTTTGGCCTTTCGCCGCCTTGGTCCTCGCCCCGGGGCCTGGGCTTCCCGCCCTCCTTGCCGCCTTGGACCCCACCCTCCCCGTGGCGGCCGAGCCCCACTTCAAGGCCTGGTTCCCCGACCCCTTGGGCCTCTTCCCCGGGAGACCCCCCTTCTCATCTGGAACGAAGGCCAGGAGATTTTCACCCCGGAGGAACAGGCCCTCCTGCGGGACGAGGCGGCCTTTGCCCCCCTCCTTGGCCCTTTGCCTCCCGGAGCCCACGGTAGGCCCGAGGGGGAAGGCTTCCTCGCCCTTTACAACCCATGGCCTCAGACGGAATTCCCCTGGGCTTGCGGCCCTACCCCGCCTCCGTGGGCGGGGGAGGTGGCCCTTAGGGGGCTTTTCCCCATGCTTCCTGGCCTTCGGGCCTACCTGGGGGTGCGGCCCCGGGTGGACGGGGGGTACTACGTGCGCACCCCAGAGAACCTGCCCCTACTGGGTCCGGTGGCCGAAGGGGTTTACCTCCTCGGGGCCTTTTCCGGTTATGGGGTTATGGCCGCCTTGGGGGCGGGGGAGGCCCTGGCCCGGATGGTGGCGGGGGAGGACCTCCCTTCCTGGGCCTGGGGCTTCCTGCCTAGCCGCTACAAAGACCCTGGCCGCCGCCCCCAAGGGGCGGCGGCCCGGGCGCAGCTTTAAAGGGCGAACTCCTTTAGGAGGCCTTCTAGGTCCAGGCTTTCCCGCTGCCCCAAGGCGGGGTAGACCTCGGGGTAGCGGGGGAGGTAGGCCTTAAGCCGTTCTTCAAAGGTGGGCACCTCCGCCTTCCAGAAGACCCCGATGGGGATCCTTTCCCCCCACTCCGCCGCTTTCTCTTGGAACTGGGCCATCTTCCGGTCCAGCTCCTCGGGAGGAAGCCCTTCCGGGACAAAGGGGTCGTAGCCCTCCTCCTGGAGCTTGTAAAGCCTTGGGGCGAACCACTCCTTGGTGTGCAGGTCGTTGTAGGTGGGGCAGGGCTGGAGGACGTGGAGGAAGGCGAGGCCCTTGTGGTTTATGCCTTCCTTGATGAGCTCTTTCAGGCCCTTGACGTCGTAGGCGTAGCCCCGGGCAATCCAGGTGTACCCGGAGGCGAAGGCCAGGAGAAGGGGATTGATGCGCCCTTGGGGGTTGGGCTTGGGCAGGCTTTTGGTCTTCTCCCCCAGGCCCAAGGTGGGTCCCGCCTGGCCCTTGGTGAGGCCGTAGACCTCGTTGTCGTGGAGGATGTAGAGCATGTCCACGTTCCTGCGGCCGGCGGCCACGAAGTGCCCGGCCCCGATGCCAAGCCCGTCCCCGTCCCCGCCCACGGCCACCACGGTGAGGTGGGGGTTGGCCAGCTTGGCCCCTTGGGCCACGGGGAGGACGCGGCCGTGAAGGGTGTGGACCCCGTAGACGTTCAAGTAGTGGGGGGTCTTGGCCGAGCAGCCGATGCCGGAGAAGACCACGGTTTGGCTCGGGTCCTTCCGAAGCTCAAAGAGGGCCATCTGGAGGGCCGAGAGGATGCCAAAGTCCCCGCAACCCGGGCACCAGTCGGGCTGCTTTTCCGCCTTGTAGTCCTGAAGCTTAAGCTCCACCATGCTAGACTCCCTTCCGCAACACCAAGCGCGCGGGGGCTTCCCCGGAAAGCACCGCCTTAAGGGCCTCCACCGCCTCGTCCAGGGTGATGGGGCGGCCGTTGTACTTCACCACCCGGTGGTGGACCTTCTTCAGGGTTTCCTGCTGCACCAGGTCGGCGAGTTGTCCGGAGTAGTTGTGCTCCACGGTGACGAGCCGCTTCCCCTCCAGGAGGGGGCCGATCTCGGGGAAGGGCCAGAGGAGCCTAAGGTGGAGGTAGCCTACCCCGGGAAGGTGGTCTAAGGCCTCCAGAAGGGTCCCCTTCACCGTGCCGAAGCCCAGGACCAGAACGTCCCCGTCCCGATAGAGGGTGTACTGGTCCTCCAGGGGGATTTCCCGCCTTGCGGTGAGGAGCTTTTGCATGCGCTTTTCCATCTGGTATTCCCGGAGGACGGGGTCTTCCGTGATGTGCCCCTCGAGGTCGTGCTCGTCCGAGGTCATCCAGTAGACCCCCCCCGGGGTTCCCAAGGGGATGAAGGGGGAGATGCCGTCCTCCGCGGGCGCGTAGCGCTCGTAGGGGCCAAAGCCTTCCCGTGGGGCTAGGCGCTTTTCCCCGTTTAGGGAGAGGACCTTCAGGGCCTCCTTGGGGAGGCTTTGCGCCATGGAGGCCAGGAACTTGTCCAGGAGGTGGACCACCACCGTCTGGTACCGCCAGGCCCAGGCCAGGGCCTTCTGGGCGTCCAGGAAGGCGTCCAGGATGTCCCCGGAGGCGAGGACGAGCCTCGGGTACTCCCCGTGCCCGCCCCGGATGGCGAAGAGGAGGTCCCCCTGCTCCGTGCGGGTGGGAAGCCCCGTGGAGGGCCCGCCCCGCTGGTAAAGGGTTACCACCAGGGGGGCCTCAATCATCCCGGCGAAGCCCATCCCCTCGGCCATGAGGCTGAAGCCGGGGCCGCTCGTGGCCGTGGCCGCCTTGGCCCCGGCGAGGGCCGCCCCCACCGCCATGGTCACGGCGGCGATCTCGTCCTCCGTTTGCACCACGGCCACGTCCGCCCCTGGGAAGGCGGTGTGGGCCTCGAGGTAGACGCTTTCGTCCGTGGCGGGGCTGATGGGGTAGTAGGTCTGGAAGCGGAGGCCCCCGGCTAGCTTCCCCAGGGCGGCGGCCTGGGCCCCGGTGAGGTAGACCCGGCCCGGCTCGTAGCCGTTGAGGTGCAGTTGGAAGGAAAGCCTCGGCACCTCCTCGCGGTAGACGGCCTCGGCCACCTTCTCGTTCAGCTCCAGCACCTTGCCCCTAAACTGCAGGGCCAGGGCCTCCAGAAGGGGCTTTAGGGGGAAGCCCAAGAGGTGGAGGCTCGCCGCCACGGCGATGGTGTTCAGCGTGCGCCGGGCCTGCAGGGAGGGCACGCCGAGCTCCGCCCCGATGCGGTCCGCCACCTCCTCGTAAGGGTAGGGTAGGGGCTGGACCCCCGCCTCGGCGTAGGCGGCGAGGATTTCCTTTAGGCTCGGGTCCGCCTTGCCGAAGCGCTCGGCGAGGGCCTCCTGCACCCGGTGGTCCAGCATGGGGAGCTTGTGGACCGTTAGGTCCAGCACCTTGGGGTCGTAAAGGAGCACCCCCCCGGGCCGCACCTCGTCCAGGTGGCGGGCCAGGGTCTCCCCGTCCAGGGCCACCAGGAAGTCCACCTTGCCCCGGAAAGCCCCCACCGGTTTTCGCCCTAGGCGCACGTCCAGGTAGGAGTGCCGCCCCATGATGTTGGAGTGGTACTCCCGCTTGGTGGCCACCCACCACCCCCCCTTGGCCACCGCCCGGGCGAAGAGGGTGGCCGCCGTTTCTATCCCGCCCCCTTGGGGGCCGCCCACGCGCCAAGTGAACTCCTCCATAAGCCCTCCTTGGTCCAGGACTACCCTACTCCTTATGCCTCGGGTTGGCTAGGGGCATTTGCCCAAATCACTCCTCCTGGTCCGCTTGGTGGAGCCTTTTGCCCCAGGGGCTTTGGGGGGCGTGGTGCTCTAGGACTAGGCTCCGCACCCAGGGGTCTTGGATGCGCTCGGCGGCGTAAAGGGGGTGGTGGCGGCGCACCTGGAAGGCGCCCAAGAGCCCCCGGCGCAGGGGGTAAGGGGGTAGGGGCGGGGCGAAAAGCCCCGTGAGGATGCGCTCCAGGGGGCGGTAGGGCCTTAGGGCCTTGCCGGCGTCGTGGAGGAGGGCGGCCCGCACCACCTCCTTGGGGGCCTCGGGGTGGGCCCTGAGGAGGCGGCGGGCCACCCGCACCGCATGGGCCCGGTCCCGGGGGTCCATGGCGAGGTAAAGCGCCCCTTCTTCCCCCTCCAGGAAGGCCAGGGCAAAGGCGTCGTCGGGAGGGGTTTTGGGGGGGAAGAAGGCCTCGAGGAGGCGGAAGAGGCGCTTGGCCAAGCTAGATGAACTTCTTGAGCATGTTGGCGATTTCCTCGGGCTTCTTGGGGTCCACCTTGCCCTCGGAAACCTCCGTGGCGCAGACGTTGAGGAACTCGTGGAGGATCAAGGTGGCTGCCGCCTCCATGGCCTTCTTGGTGGCGGTCATCTGGGTGAGGACCTCATCGCAGGGACGGCCCTCGGCCACCATCTTCTGCAGGCCCCGAACCTGGCCCTCAATGCGCCGTAGACGCTTCAGGATGTTCTCCACGGTGTCCTGTCCCAGCTCGGTGGTCTTGGTCATGGGGGCATTATATACCACTACCCCCTATGGCGTCTTCGCTCATGGGTTCCTCAGATTCCGGGGCCTTGGGCCTGCGCACCCAAAGGAGCCTTCCCCCCAGGAGGCGGGTGATTTGGTGAAGGCGGGCTTCGGGGTCTTCGGTAGGCGCCTCGTCCTTGGGGGCTTCTTCCGGGTCCTCCTTGGGCGGGGCCGCCGGGGCGGGGGTACGGGGAGTGGGTTTGGGAGGGGGGCTTACGGGCTCAGGGCTTTTTTTTTCCAGGACGAGGAGGATCTCCTCCACCCCGAAGTGCTCCTGGGCCAGGGGCAGAAGCGCCCCCTTTTGCTCCTCGGCCTTTTTGTGGTGGAAGGCCTTGCTCTCGGGGAAGCGGAGGTAGAGGGTAGACCCCACCACCTCGGGCCTGGCCTCCCGCACGAAGGCCCGTAGGGTGGGCCTGAGGGCCTCCAAAAAGGCGCGGAAGCGGGGTGCCAGGTCTTCTCCCCCCTTGGGTTCCGGCCGAGCCCCCTCCTCCCGGCGCGGCGCGGGTGGGGGGGCGAGAGGGTCAAACTCGGGCAAGGGGGGTTCTGGGGGTTGGACCCTGGGCGCTTCCCCTTGGGCCTTGGGGGTGGGGGCGAAGGCGGAGAGGAGGGCCGCCTCGAGGGAGAGGAGGTCGGAACGCTTGCCCAGCCGCTCCGAGGCCTCGTCCAACCGGGTGAGGGCGGAAAGGAGGGCTTCGGGGGAAAGGGGAAGGGGCCTACCCGGGAGGCCGTAGGCGGCATAGAGGGCTTCCCGCAAGGCCTCCATAAGCCCCCCCACCAGGCTCCTCGGGGCGAAGCCTTGGCCGTAGAGCCTCCGGGCCGCCTCCAAGGCTTCCTTAAGCCGGCCCTCGCCCAGGGCCTGGGCCAGGCCGAAGAGGGCCTCCTTGGGGGGGAGGCCCAGGGCCTCCTCCACCTTGGCCCGGGTGAGGGGGTCCTCCAGGAGGAGGAGGCGGTCCAGGAGGCTTTCCGCATCCCGCATGGCCCCGTCTGCCAGGCGGGCCACCAGGAGGAGGGCCTCCTTCTCTGCCCTGCGCCCCAGGGTCTGGAGGATGCGCTCCAGCTTGCCGGCGATCTCCTCCTCCGTGAGGCGGCGGAAGCGGTAGTGCTGGGTGCGGGAGAGGATGGTGGGGGGCATCCTCTCGGGTTCCGTGGTGGCGAAGACGAAGAGGACATGGGGAGGGGGCTCTTCCAGGGTCTTGAGGAGGGCGTTGAAGGCGCTTTTGGAGAGCATGTGGGCCTCGTCCAGGATGAAGACCTTCTTGGGGGCGGAAAGGGGGGCGAGGAGGATCCTCTCCCTTAGCTCCCGCACGTCCTCCACGGAGTTGTTGCTGGCGGCGTCTATCTCCACCACGTCGGGGTGGCTCCCCTTTTGCACCGCCTGGCAGTGGGGGCAGGCCCCGCAGGGGCGCTCCTCCCCTTGGCACCCCACGGCCATGGCCAGGAGGCGGGCGGTGGTGGTCTTTCCCACCCCGCGGGGGCCGGAGAAGAGGTAGGCCTGGGCCAGCCTCCCTTCCCGGATGGCCCGAAGGAGGGGTTCTTTCACGTGTTCTTGGCCCACCACCTCGGCGAAGGTGAGGGGGCGCACCCGGCGGTAGAGGGCGCTCACAAGGGCTAGTATAGGGCGTGGTGCGGAGCTTTCTCTCCTTCCACGTCAAAGCCCCCTTGGAGGAGGTGGCGGCCTGGGCGGGAGGCCACACCCAAGGGGCCGGGGTGTACCTGGTGCCCGACCCGCCCTGGGTGAGCCTCTACCACGAGGCCCTCGAGGCCGAGGAGGACCCCAAGGCCATACGGGCTTTCCTGAAGGCGCTTTCCCGGCTGGGCCCCGCTTTGGCCTTCATGGTCCTGAACGAGGAGGACCTCCTTTTCCTCCAGGCGGAAGGGGGCGAGGTGGTGGCCGAGCTCAGGCGGGGCCCGGAACTGGGGGAAGCCCTCTTGGCCCCCGAGGCGCTTCTTCCCCTTCTGGCGGAGGCTAAGCGGATGCCCCCTATGGGCGCCGTCCAGGCCCTCGCTGCCCATTTCGGCCTCCACCCCGACCACGCCCTGCTAGGGTTTTTGGACCTTTTGGAAGCCGAGGAGGAGGAAGGCTTGCCCGAGGAGGTGGTCTACCTTGAGTGAGGCCCTGGTGGTGAAGGTGGGAGGGAGCCTAAGGGGGGCGGAGGCCCTTTTGGACGAGCTCGCCCCCTATCCTGGGCCCCTGGTCCTGGTCCACGGCGGCGGCCCCGAGATCGGGGCCCTCCTCGCCCGGCTGGGCTACGAAAGCCGCTTCGTGGGGGGCTTGCGCGTGACCCCCAAGGAGCACCTCGAGGCGGTGGAGATGGCCCTCTACCTCACGGGCAAGCGCCTGGCCGAGGGGCTTTCCCGAAGGGGAAGAAGGGCCCTGGCCCTTTCCGGGCGGGACGCCCTTTGCCTAAAGGGCAGGGCCCTGCCCGAGCTCGGCCGGGTGGGGGAGGTGGTGGGGGTGGAGGCGGGGCTTTTCCTGGACCTCCTGGAGAAGGGCTACACCCCCCTCCTCGCCCCCATCGCCCTGGACGAGGAGGGCCCCTTGAACGTCAACGCCGACACCGCCGCCGGCGCCGTGGCCGGGGCCTTGGGGTGGGGGGTGGTGTTCCTCACCGACGTGGAGGGGGTCTATGCGGACCCCAAGGACCCCACGACCCGCCTCCCCCGCCTCACCCCGGAGGAGGTGGAGGCCCTGAAAGCCCAAGGGGTCATCCAGGGGGGGATGATCCCCAAGGTGGAGGCGGCCCTGGCGGCGCTCCGGGCCGGGGCCCCCTGGGCGGCCATCGCCAAGGGGGGCCTAGGGGTTTTGGGGAGGGTGCTTTTGGGCGAGGCGGGTACCCTGTTCACCCCAAAAGCTGCAGAAAGGCCCGCATGAACCCGGGCAGGTCCTTGGGCCCCTGGGCGGTTACCAGGTTGCCGTCCACCACCACCCCTTCCTCCTGGTAAAGCCCGCCGGCGTTCACCAGGTCGTCGCGGATGGAGGGAAACCCCGTGACCCTCTTGCCCCGCACCACCCCGGCGCTGATGAGAACCCAGCCCGCATGGCAGATGGCCCCCAGGGGCTTGCCTTCCCCTGCCGCCTTCCGCACCAAGGCCAAGACAGCCTCGCTCCGCCGCAGGTAGTCGGGGGCGAACCCCCCGGGGATGAGGAGCCCCGCAAGCTCCGGGGCCTCCCCTGCGCCAAGCTCCGCCTTCCAGGCCAAGCCCGACTTGGCCCGGTACTCCCGGGCCTCGGGCCCCAGGACCACCGGGGTGTAGCCCGCCTCCTGCACCCGGTAGTAGGGGTAGAGGAACTCCCGCTCGTCAAAGAGGTCCGCTAGGAGCATCCCGATGCGCCGCACGCCACACCTCCAGGAACTCCTTCAGGATATTCCCCGTTACCCCCCAGATGTCCACCCCCCGCCAGGGGAAGTGCCACACCGTGCGCCCTAGGCGCACCTCGCTCCAGGGAACAAGGGCCAAAAGCTCCTCCAGGGGGGCGAGGAGGACCTCGGCCACCTCCTCCGGGCTGGGCTTTAGGGGGGGGAGGTCTTCCCGAAAGACCACCACGGGCTGCACCCAAAACCCCTGGGGGGAAAGGGCGGGGGAGAGGAAGCCCAAGGCTTCCACCCCCCTTAGCCCTACCTCCTCCTCCGCCTCCCTTAAGGCCGCCTCCACCACCCCTTCCCCCGCTTCCACCACCCCCCCGGGGAAGCTCACCTGGCCGGCGTGGGTGGGGAGGGAGGGGCTACGCCGGGTGAAGAGGAGGTGCCCCCCCAGGAGGGGCACGGCCACCGCCGCTAGCCGAAAGCCCTGGGGGAGGGCTACTTCTGGCAGGCTTTGCGGGAGCGCCTTCTTAAGGCGGTCTCGGGGTCCAAACCCCTTTTGGCGAAAAGCCCCACCAGGTTCCAAAGCGCCTCCTCCAGGTCATCCCTCTCCAGCGCCCTCAAAAGCCCCTCCTCGCTTCCGGGGTCTATGCCCTTGCGCTGGAGCTCGTAGGCCCTTAGCAGGGTGGGGAGGTTCTTGGGCAGGCCGCAGGGGTCTTCCCCCTTACCCTCCTGGGCCTTCAGGTCTTCCCAGCGGGCCTTGACCTCCTCTGGGGTCTTGGCTTCCGCCTCCCCGAAGACGTGCGGATGGCGGCGGATGAGCTTTTCCACGATGGCCCTTTCCACGTCCTCGTAAGCGAAGCGCCCTTCCTCCTCGGCGATGACGCTGTGGAAGGCCACCTGGAGGAGGACGTCCCCAAGCTCCTCCGCCATCTCCTTGGGGTTCCCGCCCAGGAGGGCGTCCGCCGCCTCCGAGGCCTCCTCCAGGAGGTAGGGGACCAGGCTCTCGTGGGTCTGGGCCCGGTCCCAAGGGCACCCTCCGGGGCCCCTAAGGCGGCGCATCACCTCAAGCAGGCGTTCCATGCCCCCCATTCTCGCGCAAAAGAAGCCCACCCAAAAGGGATAGCCCCACCAAAAGGAGGCCCAAGGGGTCCAAGGGAGCGGGTTCCAGGACCACACCTGCGGGGGTGGGTATGGGAAGCCCGGTGGTGCGGGTGAGGAGGAAGAGGACCAGGAGCACCCCCACCAAAAGGCGCCCGGCTCGGAGCCAAGGGGGGCCAAGGCGCACCTCCAGAAGGGGCAAAAGGAGGAGGGAAAGCCCGTAGCCCAGCTCCAAGGCCAGGAGGAGCATGAAGAGGAGGCCGTACCAAAAGCCCGGGGTTTGCAGGGCAAGGCTAGGGTCCTTCAGGCGGAAGACCTCCCCGCAAAGCCCCCCGCCCAAGGGGGTATCCCCCAGGCCGAGGAGCTGGAGGAAGAAGGGGAGGGTAAGGAGAATGCCGGCTAAGCGGAGCATAGTCCCAAGGCTCCTTCCAGGGGGCATCTTACCCCGGTGAAGTACATTTGTCCCCCTGAGGCCCCCTATCCTGTAGCCATGCGGCGTTGGATGGCACTCCCCTTTCTTCTCGGTCTGGCCCTGGCCCAGGAGGTGCGGCTGGTGGAGGGGTGGGTCCGTTACCCGGCTAGCCTGGCCGTTACCGCTGCGTACCTAACCTTGGAGAACCCGGGTGAACGCCCTTTGCGCCTTTTGGGGGCGGAGGCGGCGTGGGCCGAGCGGGTGGAGCTTCACGGCACCTTCCACCAGGAAAAAGACGGCAAGATGGTCATGGGAATGCGGCCTGTGGACTTCGCGGAGGTCCCGCCCAAGGGAAGGCTTGTCCTCAAGCCGGGCGGGTACCACCTCATGCTCTTCAACCTCAAGCGGCCCCTCAAGCTGGGGGAAAAGGTGGAGCTTGTCCTGAAGTTCCAAAACGGCACCCAGCTTAAGGTGCTCCTGCCCGTGGAGGCCCGATGAGGTGGCTTGGGCTTTCCCTTGCCCTCTTGGCCCTCCTGGGGGTGGCCTACCTTTTCCTGCCCAAGGGCCATAGCTTCTACGGCACCAGGCTCATGCAGCCTAAGCCCGTGGACTTTGCCCTGCAAGGCCCAGGGGACCCTGTGCGCTTGGCCGATTTCCAGGACAAGGTGGTCCTCCTCTTCTTCGGCTACGTGCACTGCCCCGATGTCTGCCCCACCACCCTTCTCGCCTTGAAGCGGGCTTACGAGAAGCTTTCCCCGAAGGAGCAGGAAAGGGTGCAGGTGGTCTTCGTCAGCGTGGACCCAGAGCGGGACCCGCCCGAGGTGGCGGACCGCTACGCCAAGGCCTTCCATCCCCGCTTCCTGGGCCTTTCCGGAAGCCCCGAGGCCATCCGGGAGGTGGCCCAGGGCTTTGGCGTCTACTACCAGAAGACCCAGTACCGGGGGCCCGGGGAGTACCTGGTGGACCACACCGCCACCACCTTCGTGGTACAAGGGGGGAAGCTTGTCCTCCTCTTCAGCCCGGACAAGGTGGAGGCCACGGACAAGGTGGTGGCGGACCTTAGGGCCTTGTTGTAGCATGAAGCATGGCGGATTTCAGAGATTTCTTGGAAAAGACCAAGGAGACGGTGCGGTCCGTGGCCGATGAGGCGGAGAAGCGCCTCTTGGAGCTCAAGGACAAGCTGGACCAGGACAAGGATGGCCGGCCCGACGTGGTGGAGCGGGCCTTGGAGGAGGCCAAGAAGGCGCTGGAGGAGGCGAAGGCCCGCCTGAGGGAGTTGGACCAGGACCAGGACGGACTACCCGACCAGCTCAAAGGCTTGGCGGAGGCGGCCAAGAAGGCGGCGGAGACCGCCAAGGCCAAGGCGGAGGAGGCCGCCCGCCTCCTTCGGGAGCGCCTGGGCCGGGGCTAGCCCAAGGCCACGTCCAGGGCCATCATGGTGGCGAAGCCCACCATGACCCCGAAGGTGGACACGTCCCCGTTCCCTTCCGCCTGGCTTTCCGGGATCACCTCCTCCACGATGACGAAGACCATGGCCCCCGCCGCCAAGGCCATGAGGTAGGGAAGGAGGGCCATCATCTGCCCCACCAAAAGCGCTCCTAAGACCGCTCCCAGGGGTTCCACGATGGCGGAAAGCTGGCCGTAGAAGAAGGCGAGCCCCGCCCCCACCCCTGCCCGCCGCAGGGGCCAGGCCACGGCGAGGCCCTCGGGCAGGTTTTGCAGCCCAATGCCCACGGCTAGGGCAATAGCTGCCCCCAGGCTTGCCGCTCCTGTGGGGTCCAGGTCCGCAGCCCCGAAGGCTACCCCCACCGCCAGCCCCTCGGGGAAGTTGTGCAGGGTGATGGCCAGGATGAGAAGGGTGGTGCGCCGCCAATGGGTGGGGAGGCCCTCCGCCCTGGCCTCCGGCATGAGGTGGATGTGGGGAAGAAAGCGGTCCAAAAGGCGCAGCAAGGCCCCGCCCAGGAGGAAGCCCACCACCGCCGGAACGAGGGGGTTTTGCCCTTGGGCTTCCGCCATCTCCATCCCCGGCAGGAGGAGGGAGAAGACGCTCGCTGCCAGCATCACCCCGGCGGCGAAACCTAGCATGCCGTCCAGAAGTTTGCGGCTGGGCTCTTGGGCGAGAAAAACGCTGGCGGCTCCCACTGCGGTCAGCCCCCAGGTGAAAAGGCCGCCCAGGAGGGCGTGGAGGACCGGGGTGTCCATGCCCCTGATTTTAGGCAAACCTAAACCCCGAGGCAAGCCCGCTTTGGGGTATCCTGAGGTAAGGTATGCTGGATAAGCTCGCGCGCCTAGAAGAAGAGTACCGGGAGCTGGAAGCGCTCCTTGCCGACCCCGAGGTCCTAAAGGACCCCGGGCGCTACCAGAACCTTTCCCGGCGCTACGCTGAGATGGGGGAGATCATCGCCCTCATCCGGGACTACCGCAAGGTGCTGGAGGACCTCGAGGGCCTGGAAACCCTCCTGGAGGACCCCGACCTGAAGGAGGAGGCCAAGGCGGAGAAGGAACGGCTTCTTGCCCGGAAGGACGAGCTGGAGCGGGAGCTTGAGCGCCACCTCCTGCCCAAAGACCCCATGGACGAGCGGGACGCCATCGTGGAGATCCGGGCCGGCACCGGGGGGGAGGAGGCGGCCCTTTTTGCCCGGGACCTCTTGGAGATGTACCTCCGCTTCGCCGAGGAGATGGGGTTTGAAACGGAGATCCTGGACTCCAACCCCACGGACCTTGGCGGCTTTTCCAAGGTGGTTTTTGAGGTGCGGGGTCCGGGCGCTTACGGCACCTTCAAGTACGAGAGCGGGGTCCACCGGGTGCAGCGGGTTCCGGCCACGGAAACCCAGGGGCGGATCCACACCTCCACGGCCACGGTGGCCGTCTTGCCCAAGGCGGAGGAGGCGGACTTCCAGCTCAACATGGACGAGATCCGCATTGACGTGATGCGGGCCTCGGGGCCTGGGGGGCAGGGGGTGAACACCACGGACTCTGCCGTGCGGGTGGTGCACCTGCCCACGGGGATCATGGTCACCTGCCAGGATTCCCGGAGCCAGATTAAAAACCGGGAGAAGGCCCTCATGATCCTAAGGAGCCGCCTCCTGGAAATGAAGCGGGCGGAGGAGGCGGAAAAGCTCCGCCAGACCCGCCTGGCCCAGATTGGCACCGGGGAGCGCTCGGAGAAGATCCGCACCTATAACTTCCCCCAGTCCCGGGTCACGGACCACCGCATCGGCTTCACCACCCACGACCTCGAGGGCGTCCTCTCGGGCCACCTCCAGCCCCTTTTGGAGGCCCTCAAGCGGGCTGACCAGGAGCGCCAGCTGGAGGCCATGACGGAAGCGTGATGCGCCGCGAGATCCTGGTGGTGGCGGCCATCCTCCTGGACCGCCAGGGCCGGGTTCTCTTGGTGGGGAACGACTGGGGCCGCAAGGGCCAGGTGCGCTATACCCTTCCCGGGGGCACGGTGGAGCCGGGGGAGACGGTACTGGAGGCCCTGGCCCGGGAGGTGCGGGAGGAGACGGGGCTTTGGGTTAAGGCGGTGGAGCACCTGGCCTACGTGATCCAGGTGGAGGACCGGCGCAAGAACGAGCGCACCCTGGCCATGGCCTTCAAGGCCAGCTACGAGGGGCTTTTAAACCCCAAGGACCCCGATGGGCACATCGTGGAGGCCCGCTTTTTCACCCCGGAAGAGGTGGCGGCCAAGCTGGCCGGCCACCGCCCCTTGCAGGAACCCCTTCTGGATTACCTCTCCGGGGAGCGGGGGCGGTTTTACGCCTACACCGGCTGGGGCCAACCGGGGGTGCGGGTCTAGGGGCCGAGCTTCCGCTTGAGGTAGCTAAGGAGCTCCTCCAAGGTTTTCCTTAGGGCCCTTTGCTCCTCCGCCAGGGCCTCGAGGGGGTCCTTGGGCGCCTCGTTGCCGCTCAAGGTTTTAAAGAGCAGGGTGGGGTTGCCGCACCGGGGACAGGACACCTCTACCGGCCGCACCGAGGGGGCATAGAAGACCCGGGCCCCACACCGGGGGCAGAGGAGGTACTTGACTCCCAGGGCTTCCCCCTTGCGCACCGCTTCCGCCAGCTCCTTGGCCTCTTCGCGGGGAAAGCCCAGGAAGTAGTCCTCCCCCACTTGGACCAGACCCAGGCTTTCCTCGGTACTCCTTAAGTCACCCCGCTTCCCCTCGGGCACCTCCCAGGTATAGCCGTTCCAGCGGAAGTGGCGGAGGTGCTTTCTCCCCTCCAGGTCCTCTATTTCCACGATGAGCTGGAGGTTGAGGTCTTTGGGGTAGTAGAAAAGGCGTACTGCTTGGACGCCGGAAAGGCTTTTGGTGGGGGGGAGGGTGTAGCTCAGAGGTCCTTCGCCCTTGGCGGGGTAGCCCACCAGGCGCTCCAGGTCGTAGAGGGTGAGGCCAGGGCGCTCCTCGTTGCCAAAGAGGAGGCGCTCCACGTAGCGGAAGGCGGCCTCGAGGCCGGGGTCCATGGAGAAATCTTACCATGCGGGGCAGGGTGTCCCTTGGCGATAATGGGGGCATGTCCCTTCTCTTTACCCCTCTAGCGCTTCGCGGCGTGCGGCTCAAAAACCGCCTGGCCATGTCCCCCATGTGCCAGTACTCGGCCACGGAGGACGGGAAGGTCACGGACTGGCACCTCCTCCACTACCCTACCCGGGCCCTAGGGGGCGTGGGGCTCGTGCTCCTCGAGGCCACCGCTGTCCTCCCCGAGGGGCGCATCAGCCCCTTTGACCTGGGCATCTGGTCGGAGGAGCACCTCCCGGGCCTTGCGGAGCTAGCCCGCCGCATCCGGGAGGCGGGGGCGGTGCCGGGCATCCAGCTGGCCCACGCCGGGCGCAAGGCGGGGGTGGCGAGGCCCTGGGAAGGGGGAAAGCCCTTGGGCTGGCGGGTGGTGGGGCCAAGCCCCATCCCTTTTGCCGAGGGCTACCCCGTGCCCGAGCCCCTGGACGAGGGGGGGATGGAAAGGGTTTTGGAGGCTTTCGTGGAAGGGGCGAGGCGGGCCCTGAGGGCGGGCTTCCAGGTGGTGGAGCTCCACATGGCCCACGGCTACCTCCTCTCCTCCTTCCTCTCCCCCCTGAGCAACCGGCGGGAGGACGCCTATGGAGGGAGCCTGGAAGGCCGCATGCGCTTCCCCCTAAGGGTGGCCCAGGCGGTGCGGGAGGCCCTGCCCGAGGAGGTTCCCCTCTTCGTGCGGGTTTCCGCCACGGACTGGGCGGAAGGGGGGTGGGGCCTGGAGGACACCCTGACCTTCGCCCAAAGGCTTAAGGCCCTAGGGGTGGACCTTTTGGACTGCTCCAGCGGGGGCGTGGTGCCTGGGGTGCGGGTGCCGGTGGCCCCTGGGTTTCAGGTGCCCTTCGCCGATGCCGTGCGCAAACGGGTGGGGCTTCGCACGGGGGCCGTGGGCCTCATCACCGCCCCTGAACAGGCGGAAACCCTCCTCCAGGCGGGTAGCGCCGACCTCGTCCTCCTGGGGCGGGTCCTCCTCCGCGACCCTTACTTCCCCTTGCGGGCGGCCCAGGCCCTGGGGGCCAGGGCGGAGGTCCCTCCCCAGTACGCCCGGGCCTTTTAGCCCCGGTGGTCCGGCAGGGCTTATCGGTGGGCCTTTGGGTCCGGGCCCCCTGCCTTTTACCCTGCTTGGGGACTTGGGCGGTCGGACCGCTGCCTAAGGGTCCCTACGCCCATCTTGGGTAGACTAGGCCCATGCGGGCGATCCGGGTACACGAGGTGGGCGGGCCCGAGGCGTTGCGGCTAGAGGAGCTTCCCCTCCCCAAGCCGGGGCCGGGGGAGGTTTTGGTCCGGTTGGAGGCCATCGGGGTCAACTACATTGACACCTACAAGCGGAAGGGCCTCTACCCCATGCCCCTCCCCTTCACCCTCGGCGAGGAGGGGGCTGGGGTGGTGGAGCAGGTGGGGGAAGGGGTCCTGGGCGTGCGCCCGGGGGACCGGGTGGCCTTCGCCAACGTGCAGGGCGCTTACGCCGAGTACCAGCTCGTCCCTGCCGAGCGTCTGGTGCCCATCCCCGAGGGGCTCAGCCCCAAACTGGCGGCGGCGGTCCTCCTCCAGGGGATGACCGTGCACTACCTCCTGAAGAGCACCTACCCCGTGGGGCCGGGGACCCAGGTCCTGGTGCACGCCGCCGCGGGAGGGGTGGGCACCCTCCTCGTCCAGTGGGCCAAGCGGCTTGGGGCCACGGTCTACGCCACGGCCAGCACGGAGGAGAAGCGGGCCCTGGCGCGCTCCTTGGGGGCGGACTACGCCCTCCCCTACGAGGGCTTCGCCCAGGCGGTGAAGGCCCTTTCCGGGGGCGGGGTGGATGTGGTCTACGACGGGGTGGGGCAGGCCACCTTCCTGGAGAGCCTCGAGGCCCTCCGCCCCCGGGGCTACCTGGTCCTCTTCGGCCAGTCCTCGGGTCCCGTGCCGCCCCAGGACCCCCAGATCCTGAACCGCAAGGGAAGCCTCTTCCTCACCCGCCCCACCCTCCACCACTACACGGCAAGCCGCAAGGAGCTCCTTTGGCGGGCGGGGGAGGTTTTCCAGGCGGTGCGGGAAGGGTGGCTTAAGGTCCTCATCGGGGCCGAGTTCCCCCTGGAAAAGGCCCAGGAGGCCCACGAGGCCCTGGAGGGGAGGAAGACCACGGGGAAGGTCCTCCTAATCCCCTAGGAAGCGGGCCCGCCAGGCCCTAAGGCCCTCCTCCGGCAGGTAGGCTCCCCGCACGGTACAGGCGAGGGCGGCGAGGGCCGTGGCGCCCCTTAGGCTTGCTTCCAGGTCCTCCGGAGCGAGGGTGGGGAGGCTTGCCCGGGTGTAGCCCTTCCGGAGGAGGAGGGTGAGGAGGCCCGCCGTGAAGCTATCCCCCGCCCCCACGGTGTCCACCACCGCCACCCTTTCCGCCGGCAGGCGCACCTCCCTTTCCCCCAGGAAGGCCAAGGCCCCCTCCTCCCCCAGGGTGAGGACCTTGAGGGGTGGGGGAAGCCGCCGGACCCCTTCCAGGGGGCTTTCCGGGAAGAGGAGGCGGGCGTCCTCCAGGGAGAGCTTCAGGAGGTCCACCCGGTTTAGGTAGGCTTGGATGCGCTCCCTTTCCTCCCCCGTGGGGGGATGGCGCAGGTTGGGGTCGTAGGAGCGGAGGGCCCCTTCCCCCTCCGCCTCTTCCAAAAGGGCCAGGACCCCATCCGCCGTGCGCCCTTCCAGGGCGAAGAGGGAACCGAAATGGAAGGCCTTGGCTCCCCGTAGCCCCCCGGGCGCTGGCCGGTAGGGGGCTTGGAAGGGGCGGTGGAAGCTATAGGTGGCGTTTCCTCCTTCGCCCAGGCGCACCAGGGCCAGGGGCATGGGGCCCCGGTGGCGCACGAGATGGGCTTCCAAGCCCCTTCGGGCCATCTCCGCCTCGCTCCACTGGGAAAGCCAGTCCGTGCCCACCTCCGAGAGGAAGCGCACGGGGAGGCCAAGCCGGGCCAGGGTGGTGGCGGTGTTCAGGGCCGAGCCCCCCAGGACCCCGGTGAAGCGCAAAGGCTCTTCCCCCTCCAGGATGAGGTCCACCAGGACCTCGCCGGTTAGGGCCAGCATGGGTCCATTATCCCCGAAAGGCCTCACATTTTTCCCCAGGGGAAGTGGTATAATCCCCCCGAAACCAGGGCAACCCCGCGCGGTCTTCACGGCGCCCTTCGCTTCCATCCCGCCCTCAGGAGGTGTGAGCATGCTTGGAGGATATGCCCATAGGATTGCCCGTATTGACCTCACGAGCGGCAAGGTGGAGTACTTCGCCCCCGACCCCAAGGACCTGGAGATGTACGTGGGGGGCCGGGGCCTTGGGGTGAAGTACGTGTTTGAGAACGGCCCCCAGGTGGACCCCTTTAGCCCGGACAACCTCCTGGCCATCATGAACGGCCCCCTCTCCGGTACCCGGGCCAAGATGTCGGGGCGGCTCGCCGTGGTCACCAAAAGCCCCCTCACGGGCACGGTCACGGACAGCCACATGGGGGGCTGGACCGCCGCCAAACTAAAGTGGGCGGGGTTTGACGGCCTCCTCATCAAGGGGGCCTCGGAGAAGCCCGTCTACCTCCTGGTCAAGGACGGGGAGGTGACCCTCCACGACGCCAGCGACCTCTGGGGCAAGACCACCCACGAGGTGCACCGCATCCTCCGCGAGCGGCACGGGGAGGAGGCGGACGTGATGGCCATCGGCCCCGCCGGGGAGAACCGGGTGCGCTTCGCCAACTGGATCAACAACGACGAGCGGGCGGCGGGCCGGGGGGGCACTGGGGCGGTGGCGGGGAGCAAGCGGCTCAAGGCCATCGTGGTGGTGGGCAAGCAGGAGCAGATGCCCCAGCCCAAGGACCCCGAGCTTTGGCGGGAGGCGGACCGGCTGGCCTCCGCCACCATCAACGACCCCAAGAACGTCACCGCCCCCAAGAAGGGCGGGCTTTCCCTCTACGGCACCAACGTTCTCATGAACATCACCAACGTCATGGGGGCCCTGCCCACCTTCAACGCCCAGCACACCTGCATAGACGGCGTGCAGGCCATCTCCGGGGAGTACATCCGGGAGCACCGCCTCGTCAAGGACAACACCTGCCACGCCTGCCCCGTGGCCTGCAAGAAGATGGTGGAGGTCCACATCAACGGCAAGACCATCCGCTTTGAGTCCTACGAGTACGAGTCCGCCTGGGCCCTGGGGGCCCAGGCCGGGCACACGGACACCGACTGGACGGGCTACGCCATCTACCTCTGCAACGCCTACGGCATGGACACCATTGAGGCGGGCAACGCCATCGCCGTCCTCATGGAGGCCACGGAGAAGGGCTACTACACCGGGGAGGACGGCCTCCGCTTCGGGGACAAGGAAGGGGAGATCCGCATCCTCGAGGCCATCGCCCTCCGCAAGGGGGTGGGGGACATGCTGGCGGAAGGCCCGGCCCGCTTCGCCAAAGCCATCGGTCACCCGGAGATCTCCTTGGAGGTGAAGGGCCAGTCCATCCCCGCCTACGACCCCCGGGGCCTCAAGGGCATGGGCATCGCCTACGCCACCTCCAACCGCGGGGCCTGCCACCTTAGGGCCTACACCCCCGCCTCGGAGATCCTGGGGGTGCCCTACAAGACCGATCCCTTGGCCTGGGAGGGCAAGGGCAAGCTCACCAAGCTCTTCCAAGACCTTTCCGCCTTCACCGACTCCCTGGACCTCTGCAAGTTCAGCCAGTTCGCCGAAGGGCCCGAGGAGTACGCCAAGCAGCTCGCCGCCTACTGGGGCCGCCCGGTGAGCCCGGAGGAGATCCTGCAGATTGGCGAGCGCATCTACAACCTGGAGCGCTACTACAACAACCTGGCGGGCTGGGCCGAGGGCTCGGACTACCTGCCCAAGCGCTTCCTGGAGGAGCCCTCGGACTGCGCCGGCTCCAAGGGGCAACGCGCGGAGCTGGACCTCATGCTGGAGGAGTACTACCGGGAGCGGGGCTGGGAAAAGGGCGTGGTGCCCAGGGCGAAGCTCGCCGAGCTCGGCATCCTCTCCCAAGCGGCGGACGATTAAGCCCCCTCCCTAGCCCCGGCCCTCTAGGGGGCCGGGGTTTAAACTGGCCCTATGCCCAAGGTGAACCTGTACGCCACTTTCCGCGACCTCACGGGGCAAAGCCACCTGGAGGTGGAGGGCAGGACCGTGGGGGAGGTGTTGGAAAACCTGGTCCGGGCCTACCCCAAGCTAAGGGAGGAGCTTTTTGAGGGGGAGGCCTTGGCGGAGCGGGTTTCGGTCTTTTTGGAGGGGCGGGACGTGCGCTACCTGGAGGGCCTTTCCACCCCCCTTTCCCCGGAAGCCACCTTGGACCTCTTCCCGCCGGTGGCGGGCGGGGCGCCGGAGGCCACCTTCGGGGCACTTCCCCCCTGGCTTCTAGAGGAGTACCTGGTTTCCTGGGGCGGAAGGAAGCTAGGGGAAGGCCATTACGCCCTCCCCGGGGCCATGGTCCGCTTCGCCGAGGCCGAGCCCTTAAGGGTGGGAAGCCTGAGCATCCCGCAGCTTTGGGTCGGGGTGGAAGGGGAGGAGGCGGAGGCTTGGTTTAACCGCATCGCCTTCGCCGCAAGCCGCGGGGGTGGCTAGAGGTCCCAAAGGGCATAGCCCTGGGCGTGCACCACCTCTACCCCCAAAGGGGTTTGGTAGCGCCTTTGGGGGTTGGCCCCCACGAGGGGGGTGTGGCCGTGGACGTGGAGCCGGGGGCGGAAAAGGCGGTGGAAGAGGAGGAAGGCGCCGCTTCCCCTATGGGCGAAGTCCTCCCCCGCCGTGGGTCCCGGGGGCGGGGCGTGGGTGAGGAGGACGTCTACGCCCCGGCCCCTAAGGAACCGGCGGGGCAGGAGAAGCAAGGGTTTGAGGGCCATGCGGTAGAGCTCGGCTTCCGCAAGCTGTCCTTCCCCTTCGCGGTACCGGGGCACCCCCCCGATGCCGTAGAAGAGGAGCCCCCGGTGGCGGTAGAGCCTGCCGTGGAGGTTCACCACGCCCCCGGGGCGTTTCTTCCGCCCCTCTTCCCACACCCATTCCTCCCCGTGGTTGCCGGGCACGAAAAGCACCGGCACCGCCACCTTGCTGGCCACGTACTCCAGGTATTCCCCCGGCAGATCCCCCGCCGCCAGGACCAGGTCAAAGGGGGGCAGGTTTTGCGGGAAGCGGGGGGAGTGGATGTGGGGGTGGACCTGGTCGGAAAGGAGAAGGAGGCGCACGCTTCTTTTCATTCTGGCAGGAAGGCGCAAGGATAGGGGCGTGCGGGCTTACACCACGGCCCACCTCTCCTTCTCCTTGCCTGAGGGGCACCCCTTTCCCCTCTACAAGTACGGGGGGGTGGCGGAGGCCCTAAAGGGGCTTCTTCCCATCCTCCCCGCCCCCGAGGTGCCGAGGGAGGCGCTTTACCTGGCCCATGAGGGGGAGTACTTGGCAAAGCTCTTCACCCAAGGCCTTACCCGGGAGGAGTCCCTGCGCTTGGGGCTTCCCTTTAGCCAAGCCCTCCTCCAAAGGGCCCTCCACGCCGCTGGGGGGACCCTAAGGGCGGCGGAGGACGCCTTGGAGGAGGGCCTTGGGCTTAACCTTGCGGGGGGTACCCACCACGCCTTCCCGGGCCGGGCCGAAGGGTATAGCCTCTTCAACGACGTGGCCGTGGCCATCCACTGGCTAAGGGCCAAGCGGGGCTTTGGGGGGCGGGTCTTGGTGGTGGACCTGGACGCCCACCAGGGGAACGGCACCGCCGTCTTTTTCCAGAGCGACCCCCTGGTTTTCACCCTTTCCCTCCACGGGGAGCGGAACTACCCCCTGAAAAAGGAGCGGAGCGACCTGGACGTGGGCCTGCCCGACGGGGTGGGGGACGAGGCCTACCTGAGCGCCCTCGAGGCCGCCCTCGAGGTGGCCCAGGACTTCCGCCCCGGCCTCGTCTTCTACAACGCCGGGGTGGACGTCCTGAAGGGGGACCGTTTCGGCCGCCTGGCCTTAAGCCCCGAAGGGGTGAGGCGGCGGGACCTCGCCGTCTTCCGCTTCGTGAAGAGGCTCGGCGTGCCCTTGGTGGTGGTCATGGGCGGGGGGTATAACCGGGACCCCGCCCTCACCGTGGCCGCCCATGCGGAGACCTACCGCCTGGCCCTAAGCTCCTTGGCGTAGGTGGCCACCGCCTCCTCGAGGCTAAACCCCAAGGAGCGGTAAAGCTCCAAGGCCCCCTTCTCGTGGTCGTGGGCCCGCACCCGGAGAAGCCTTGCCCCCTTCCTTTGGGCGAGCCTTGCCGCTTCCGCCAGGAGGGCGCGCCCGATGCCCTTCCCCCGCGCCCGGGGCACCACGCCGATGTAGGCCACGCTGGCCTCCCGGTCTTCCAACTCCACCTCGGCCATGCCCACCGGCTCCTCCCCCTGGTAGGCCACCAGGAGGTGGATGGCGGGGTCGGCGAAGTGCTCCCCAAGCTCCTCGTCCGTCCACTTGAGGCGGAGGGCCCAGCCCTCCTCGCTTTCCCGGTAGAGCTCCCGGTACACCTCGGGCCCCGGGAAGCCCTCCCGGATGCGCACGCCTTCGGGGGCGGGAAGTCCAGGCCCTCCGGGTTTTTCACGAAGAAGTAGGTGACGTGGAGGAGGCCGTACCCCGCTTCCTCCAGGGCCTGGCGCACCTCCCGGTTCTCCTCCCGGGGAAAGGCGTAAAGCCTGTCCACCCCAAGCTCCCTGGCCCGCCTTTCCGCCGCCTCGAGGAGGGGGAGGAGGTCCTCTTTCCGGTAGGCCAAGGGGCCCTCCAGGGCCGCCCCGTCCCAGAAGGGGTAAAGGCCCACGTACCCCGCCACCTCCCCCTCCCGGAGGAGGACGAGGCCGTCCTCCAGTTCCTCGGCCAGGCCCTCGAGGTCCCGCGCCTCCGGGGCCAAAACCCCCCTTTGGGGGCTTTCGTCCATGAAGCGGAGGAGCTGCAAAAGCCCCGGGAGGTCCTGGCGGGCCACGGGCCGGATCATGCCTTCAGTCTACCCCCATGGCCCCAAGGGCGGCTAGGGACAAGGGTCCAGGTTGAGGGCCTTCACCACCCCTTCTTCCCCGTAGAAGTCCACCGCGGTGAGCCGGGCGTAGTCCTGCTCTAGCCTTAGGCCCTCCTCCGGGGGAAGGGGGAGGGCGAGGCTTAAGGCGGCGCGGTTGACCGTGCAGTTCCCCACCACCAGGATGGCCTGGCCCCAGTGCCTGCGTAAAAGCTCCTTTACCGCCTCCTTCCCCCGCGCCCACGCTTCCCGCAGGCTCTCCCCCAAGGGCGGGGCGAAGCCCGCCTCGTCCGCTAGCCAGGCCCGCACCACCTCGGGGTAGCGGGCCTCCACCTCGGCGAAGCTGAGCCCTTCCCAAGCCCCCCAGCGCCTTTCCCGAAGGGCGGGGAGGAGGGCATAAGGGATTCCGAGCGCCTCCCCCAAAAGGGCCGCCGCCTCCCCTTCGGCCAGGCTATCGGCGGCGTAGACCTGGACCAAGGGGTAGCGCTTTAGGAGGGGAACAAGCCTGTGGAGCGCCTCTCTTCCCTCCCCGGAGAGGGGGAGGCCCGGGTGGCTATGGAGGAGGTGGTGGGGGTTTTCCACCGGCCCGGCCCGGGTGAGGAGGAGGGAGGTCTTGGGGTGGGGCCCTTGGAGGAAGTGGGCGAGAAGGCCCATGGCCCTAGAATACGGGGGTGGAACGTTGGGTCATCGTGAACCCGGCGGCGGGCCGGGGCAAGGTGGGGAGGCTTTCTGGGGCCATCTTAAGGGCCGCCCGGGAAAGGGGCGCCAAGGCCTTCCTCACCGAAGGCCCAGGCCACGCCACGGAACTCGCCCAACGGGCCCCCGAGGGTGCGCGGGTGGTGGCCGTGGGGGGGGACGGCACGGTCCACGAGGTGCTCCGGGGCATAGCCGGCACGGAAAAGGTTCTCGGGGTGGTGCCCATTGGGAGCGGGAACGATTTCGCCCGCATGCTAGGCCTAAGGGGGCTTCCCTGGCCTTTGGCTTTGGAGCACGCCCTCCTCGCCCCCGAGGAGGCGGTGGACCTCTGCCGGGTCAACGGGGAGCCCTTTGGCGCCTCCTTGGGCGTGGGCTTTGACGCCCTGGTGGCCCAAAAGGCCCTTTCCGCCCCCCCCTTCCTCCGGGGGATGCCCCGCTACCTCTACGCCCTCTTTGCCGTGCTCAAGGAGCTCCGGCTACCCGAGGGGCGGCTTCTTTTGGACGGGCAGGAGGTCTACCAAGGCCCCCTGTTGCTCCTCGCCGCCATGAACGGCCCCGCTTACGGGGGCGGCATCCCCATCGCCCCCATGGCCGACCCCCAGGACGGGCTCCTCTCCGTGGTCCTGGCCAAGCGCTTTTCCCGGCCCGGGGTGGTTTTCATCCTGCCCAGGCTCCTTTTGGGCCGGCACCTCTCCCATCCCCAGGTGGAAGCCTTTTCGGCGAAGGCGGTGGAGCTGGACTTCCCCTACCCCGTGCCTGCCCATGCCGACGGGGAGCTTTTGCCGGAGGCGAGGGTGTACCGGGCCACGGTGGAGCCCTTGGGCCTTAAGGTGGTGGGCCGCCGGGCCGGGGCAAAGGGGCGTAAGCCCCTCCTGCGCCCTTTGGAGGCTTCCTAGAGGGGTTCCTGAAGGCGCTCTGGAAGGTGGTACCGCAAGCGGCACGGCCTTCGCACCCCACCCACCGCCCGGGCCAGGGCCCCGTTCCCGTCCTACCCCTTCCGCCCTATACTTAGGCCATGCGCGGCCTCTCGCAAAGGGTCAAGGCCATGAAGCCCTCGGCCACGGTGGCGGTGAACGCCCGCGCCCTGGAGCTCAGGCGCCAAGGGGTGGACCTGGTGGCCCTCACCGCCGGCGAGCCCGACTTTGACACCCCCGAGCACGTGAAGGAGGCGGCGAGGCGGGCCTTGGCCCAAGGAAAGACCAAGTACGCCCCCCCGGCGGGCATCCCCGAGCTGAGGGAGGCGGTGGCGGAGAAGTTCCGCCGGGACAACGGCCTTGAGGTGCGCCCGGAGGAGACCATCGTCACCGTGGGGGGGAAGCAGGCCCTCTTCAACCTCTTCCAGGCCATCCTGGACCCCGGGGACGAGGTCATCGTCCTGGCCCCCTACTGGGTGAGCTACCCGGAGATGGTGCGCTTCGCCGGGGGGTGCCGGTGGAGGTGGCGACCTTGCCGGAAGAGGGCTTCGTGCCCGACCCGGAGCGGGTGAGGCGGGCCATCACTCCCCGCACCAAAGCCCTGGTGGTGAACTCCCCCAACAACCCCACGGGGGCCGTCTACCCCGAGGAGGTCCTTAAGGCCCTGGCCGAACTGGCCCAGGCCCACGATTTCTACCTGATCTCCGACGAGATCTACGAGCACCTCATCTACGAGGGGGCCCACTTCTCCCCGGGGCGCGTGGCCCCCGAGCGCACCATCACCGTGAACGGGGCGGCCAAGGCCTTCGCCATGACGGGCTGGCGCATCGGCTACGCCTGCGGGCCCAAGGAGGTCATCAAGGCCATGGCCGACGTTTCCAGCCAGTCCACCACGAGCCCCGACACCATCGCCCAGTGGGCTACCCTCGAGGCCCTCACCAACCAGGAAGCCTCCCGCGCCTTCGTGGAGATGGCCCGGGAGGCCTACCGGAGGCGGCGGGACCTGCTCCTTGCGGGCCTAGCCCAGATCGGCCTGAAGGCGGTGCGCCCACAGGGGGCCTTCTACGTCCTGATGGACACCGCCCCCCTCGCCGAGGACGAGGTGAAGGCGGCGGAGCGCCTCCTGGAGGCGGGGGTGGCCGTGGTCCCGGGCACGGACTTCGCCGCCTTTGGCCACGTGCGCCTTTCCTACGCCACCAGCGAGGAGAACCTGAAGAAGGCCCTGGAGCGCTTCGCCCGGGTCCTGGAAAGGGTTTAGAATCCTCTTTTTCGCCGCCTGGGGGCGAAGAGGAGAAGGAGCGCCCCGAGCGTCACGCAAACATCCGCCAGGTTGAAGACGGGGAACTGGGCGATGAGGGGGATGGAGGTGCCCAGGTCCAGGTAGTCCACCACCCACCCCCGGCCCAGGCGGTCTATCCCGTTCCCCAAGGCCCCGGCGGCGATGAGGGAGAGGGCGAGGGCTTGGCCTAAGGGGTAGCGGCGGCTTGCGAGGAGGTAGAGGAGGACCGTCCCCACCGAAAGGCTCAGCCACCCGAGGAGGGGGGCTTTCCCCTGCAAAAGGCCAAAGCCCGCCCCACTGTTATGCACGAGGGTCAGGTAAAGGAGGTCGCCCAGGAGGGGCTTCGGCACCGGGGAGAGGTTCTCCAGGGCCCAGAGCTTGAGGATCTGGTCAAAGGCCATCAGCAAGGGCACGAGCACCGTGGGCATCCCCAAGAGTCTACCGGATGGGGCCCCTTGTGCTATACTCCATAGGGTTTGCCTTCGGGCACGGGAGGGTGCCATGGCTAAGGTGTGTGAGATTAGCGGAAAGCGGCCCATCGTGGCCAACAGCATCCAGAGGCGGGGTAAGGCCAAGCGGGAAGGGGGCGTGGGCAAGAAGACCACGGGGATTTCCAAGCGGCGCCAGTACCCCAACCTGCAGAAGGTGCGGGTGAAGGTGGCCGGCCAGGAGATCACCTTCCGCGTGGCCACGAGCCACATCCCCAAGGTCTACGAGCTTTTGGAAAGGGCCAAGGGCCTTAAGCTGGAGGGCCTTTCCGCCAAGGAGATTAAGGAAAGGCTCCTCAAGCTCCTCTAGCCGTTAACCTCCTCCGGGGGCCCGGAAAGGGCCCCTTTTCTTGTAGCATGGCCCCATGGGGTGGAAGCCGGGGCATTACCTTCTCCTGGTCCTTGCCCTCTACGCCTTGGTGGTCACCTGGGGCTTTTCCTCCCGGGGGCGGCAGCTTGCCCTCCTCCGCCAGGAGGTGGCCGCCGCCAAGGCCCAGGCCCTCTGGGCCCCCGAGGGCTACCGCCTGCCCCTTCCCGGGGCTTGCCTCCCCACCCGGCCCGAGAACCTGCCCAACGCCCCCCGCCCCTACCGCAAGGGGGTGAACGCCGGCTTCGTCTTCCAAGGGGGGGATGCCTGCGTGCCCGTGGTGCGGGGCATGGGGGTGGTGGCGGCGGCCAGCGGGGAGGTGGTGAAGGTGGACCTGGACTACCAAGAACCCTCTCCGGAGGCTTTCCAGGCCCTTCTGGAGCGGGTTAGGGAAGGGGCGGGCCCCGAGGAGATGGACGTGTTGAGGGGCCTCGAGGTCTGGGTCCGCCACCCCGACGGCCGCACCTCGGTCTACGGCCACCTCCTTGCCCCCTACCGGGGCCTAAAGGTGGGAAGCCGCCTCCACCGGGGTGACCCCTTGGGCTACGTGGGGAATACCGGCCTCCAGGGCGGGGCCCCCAGGCTTCTCTTGGAGGTCTGGGAAGGCGAGCCCGACCGGGGCCGTTTCCTCTTCCAGGGCCTTGTGGGCGAGGCCCTTTTGCGCCAGGCCAAGGCCTTCTTCGGCCTAGAATAGCCCCATGCGCGAGGCCTTCGCCAAGGTCTGGGAAAACCCCTACGTGCGGGTTCTGGTCTACCTCCTCCTCCTTTTCCTCCTCTACCGCCTCCTGGCCCGGGCCTGGCCCGCCCTTTCCGTCCTCCTCTTCGCCTTCGCCTTCGCGTACCTTTTCCACCCCTTGGTGCGTTTCTTTGAGGGCCTCCGCCTCCCCCGGGCTTTGGGGGTGGCCTTGGTCTACCTTCTTTTAGGGCTTTTCCTGGGGCTTGCCTCCTTCCTCACCGCCCAAACGGTCCTGGAGTTGTCCCGCCTGGCCCAGGAGCTACCCCGCCTTCTGGACCCCTTGTTCGCCTGGCTCCTCTCCCTCCCCGACCGGGTGCGGGCGGTGCCGGTGCCCGAGGGCCTGAGCCCCATCCTCGCCGAGGCCAGCCGCAACCTGCAGGGGCTCCTCCAGGGCTTCTTGGAAACCCTCGTCCGCTGGTTTCAGGCCCTCCTTTCTCAAGGGGGCAATCTCCTGGGCTTTTTCACCGGTCTCCTGGGCGGCATCTTCCAGCTCTTCACCGCCCTCGCCCTTTCCATTTACCTCCTCTACGACCTGCCCCGCCTGGGCCGGGCCTTCCTCCTGGCCTTCCCCGAGCCCTACCAGCCCCTGGTGGCGGAGCTCGCCGCCAAGCTGGACCGGAGCGTGGGGGGGTATATCCGGGGCCAGCTCCTCGTGGCCTTCTTGGTGGGCCTCATCGTGGGGGTGGGGCTTTGGTTCGTGGGGGTGCCGTTGGCGGCCAGCCTGGGCTTTTTGGCGGGGGTGTTCAACCTCATCCCCTTCGTGGGGGTGATCGTCTCCGGGGTGCCCGCCCTGCTCCTCGCCGCCACCGGGGGCTGGCTCAAGGTCCTCCTCGCCCTTCTGGTCCTATGGCTCGCCAACCAGCTGGAGGGGAACCTCTTCGGCCCCTTCATCGTGGGCCGGGCCACGAGGCTCCACCCGGTGACGGCCATCGCCGCCATCCTTACCGGGGCGAGCCTCTTTGGCCTTTGGGGTGCCCTTTTGGGGGTGCCCGCCGCCGCCTTCTTGAAGGTCCTCCTGGAGGACTACTACAAAGGGAGCCGTTTTTACCGGGAGGGCTAAGGTAGGCGTTCCTCCTCCGTGGCCAGCTCCTCCGGTTCAAGCTGCTTGGGCAAAAGGAGGTTCAGGGCCACGCCCGCCAAGGCGGCCAGGGCCATCCCGCTCACCTTGAGGGGCACCGCTGCCCCCGCCACCTGCACCGAGCCCAGGTTGGCCACGGCCCCGCCCAGGCCTAGGACCAGAACGGCGGAGACCACGATGAGGTTCCGGCTATGGGTGAAGTCAATCTCGGCCTCCGCCAGGGTGCGGATGCCCACGGAGGCGATCATGCCGAAAAGGAGCATGGAGATCCCCCCCAGGACCCCCTGGGGCAGGGTCTGGAGGAGGGCGGCGAGCTTGGGGGAGAAGGAAAGGAGGATGGCGAAGACCGCAGCGATGCGGAGGACCAGGGGGTCATAGACCTTGGTCACCGCCAGGACCCCGGTGTTCTCCGAATAGGTGGTGTTGGCGGGCCCGCCCAAAAGCCCCGCCAGGCTGGTGGCCAGGCCATCCCCTAAAAGGGTGCGGTGGAGGCCCGGGCGGGCGAAGAAGTCCTTCCCCACCACCCGGCCGTTGGTGAGGATGTCCCCGATGTGCTCCATCACCGTGACCAAGGCCACGGGGGCGATGAGGAGCACCGCTCCCCACTCAAAGGAAGCCAGGGTGAAGCTGGGAAGGCCGAACCAGGAGGCCTCCCCCAGGGGCCTTAGGTCCACCCGGCCCAGGAGGAGGGCGAGAAGGTACCCCACCCCTACCCCCATCAGCACGGGGATCATCTGGAAAAGCCCCCGGAAGAAGACGGCGCTCACCACCGCGCCCAAAAAGGTGGCGATGGCCAGGAGCCAGTCCTTGGCCGCCATGCTGACCGCCACCGGGGCCAGGGTGAGGCCGATGACCACGATGACGGGGCCCGTGACCACCGGGGGGAAGACCTGCCGTACCCTTTCGGAACCGATGAGGAGCACCAAAAGGGCAAAAAGGGCATAGACGAGCCCCGCCGCCGCAATGCCCCCGCCCACCGCCGCCAGGGAAAACCCCGCCTCCTTGGCCGCCAGGATGGGGGCGATGAAGGCGAAGCTGGAGCCCAAGAAGACGGGAACCATCCGCCCCGTGACCAGGTGGAAGAGAAGCGTGCCTGCCCCGGCGGTGAAGAGGGCCACCGCCGGGTTGAGCCCGGTGAGGAGGGGCACCAGCACCGTGGCCCCGAACATGGCCACCGTGTGCTGGAGGCCCAAAATAAGGTGCCTTGGCGTCATACCAGGGGCATTTTACCAGTGTCCCCCGGCGGCCAAGGCCTCCCGGAACCAACGGGGCACCTCTTTGCCAAAGCGCCTTTCGGCGAAGGCCCGGGCGAAATCCCCGTAGGTTCCTTCCCTTATGGCCCTCCGGGCTTCCTCCGTGAGGCGGTGGAGGTAGCGGAGGTTGTGCAGGGAAAGGAGGATGCCCCCAAGCATCTCCCCGGCCCGCACCAGGTGGGCGATGTAGCCCCGGCTGAAGGTTTGGCAGGCGTAGCAGTCGCACCCCTCCTCCAAGGGGCCCTTTTCCTCCAGGAAGCGGGCGTTTTTCAGGTTGAGGCGGCCCTCGGGCACCAAGGCGCTCCCGAAGCGGCCCGTGCGGGTGGGGTAGACGCAGTCAAAGAGGTCTACCCCAAGGCCCATGGCCGCCACCAGGTCCTCGGGATGGCCTACCCCCATGAGGTAGCGGGGCCGTGCTTCGGGGAGGAGGCGGGTGGAGAGCTCCACCATGCGGAACATGGCCTCCTTGGGCTCCCCCACCGCCAGCCCTCCGATGGCGTAGCCGGGGAGGTCAAAGCGGAGGGTTTCCTCCGTGGAAAGCCGCCTGAGCTCGGGGTCCGTCCCCCCTTGGGTGATGCCGAATAGGGCCTGGTCTTCCCGGGTCTTGGCCTTTAGGGAGCGCTCCAGCCAGCGCAGGGTGCGCTCCAAGGAGGCTTTTAGGTAATCCCGGCTTGCGGGGTAGGGGGGGCACTCGTCAAAGGCCATGACGATGTCCGCCCCCAGGGCTTCCTGGACCGCGAGGCTCCTTTCCGGGGTGAGCCGGATGAGGCTTCCGTCCAGGTGGTTTTGGAAAACCACCCCTTCCTCGTCTATGCGCCTTAGGTGCCCCAGGCTCATCACCTGAAAGCCCCCGGAGTCCGTAAGCCAAGGCCCCCGCCACCCGGCGAAGCCGTGAAGCCCCCCAAGGGCCCTTACCCGCTCGGGCCCCGGGCGCAGGAGAAGGTGGTAGGTGTTGGCGAGGAGGATCTGGCTCCCAATCTCCTTAAGGTCTTTGGGCAGGAGGCCTTTGACCGAGCCCTGGGTGCCCACGGGCATGAAGAGGGGGGTTTCCACCACCCCGTGGGGCGTGAAAAGGCAGGCCACCCGGGCCCGGCCGCTTTGGGCCTCCACGGAAAAGGCGAAGGGCTTCATTGGGCCTTGGGGGCGAAGCGCTCCTTCACGTAGGTTTCCAGGAGCTTTAAGAACTCCTCCGCCAGGTTTTCTCCCTTGAGGATGGTGAGGAGCTTGCCGTCGGCGTAGACCGGGGCCTTGGGCTCCTCCCCCGCCCCCGGGAGGGAGATGCCGATGTGGGCGTGCTTGCTCTCCCCGGGGCCATTCACCACGCACCCCATCACCGCCACCTTGAGCCCCTCCACCCCGGGGTAGCGCTTACGCCATTCGGGGAGTTTTTCCTTAAGGTGGCGGGATACCTCTTCGGCCAACTCCTGGAAGCGGGTGCTGGTGGTGCGGCCGCATCCGGGGCAGCTCGTCACCTCGGGGGCAAAGGTGCGCAGGCCCAGGGCCTGGAGGATCTCCTGGGCCACCTCCACCTCCTTGGTCCGGGGCTCGCCGGGAGCAGGGGTGAGGGAGACGCGGATGGTGTCCCCAATCCCTTCTAGGAGAAGGGGGGCGAGGGCGGCGGCCGAGGCCACGATGCCCTTCACCCCCATGCCCGCCTCCGTGAGGCCGAGGTGGAGGGGAGCCTGGGTGCGCCGGGCGAGCTCCCAGTAGACCTGGACCAGGTCGGGCGCCTTGGACACCTTGGCGGAAAGGACGATCTTGTCCTCCCCTAGGCCCATTTCCAAAGCCGCCTCGTAGGCCCGCACCACGCTTTCCACCAGGGCCTCCAGCACCACCTCGTGGGCGCTTTTGGGCTCTGGGCGCCGGGCGTTTTGGTCCATGAGCTCGGTGAGGAGGGCGGGGTCCAGGCTACCCCAGTTGCCGCCGATGCGGATGGGCTTGCCCAGGTCCAGGGCGATTTGCACCATCTCGGCGAAGTGCTCGTCCTTGTGCCGGCCCCGGCCCAGGGTGCCCGGGTTGATGCGGAACTTGTCCAGGGCCTCGGCCATCCGGGGGTACTTCCTGAGGAGGAGGTGGCCGTTATAGTGGAAGTCCCCCACCAGGGGCACGTCCATGCCCTCGGCCAAAAGCCTCTCCTTGATCTCGGGCACCGCCTGGGCGGCGGCCTCGTCGTTCACCGTAATGCGGACGATCTCGCTCCCCGCCCGGTAGAGCGCCGCCACCTGGCGGAAGGTGGCCTCCACGTCGGCGGTGGGGGTGTTGGTCATGGACTGCACGGCCACGGGGTGGGCGCCCCCCAAGGGAACGCGCCCCACCCAGACCGTGGGGGTGGGCCGTCTCATCCCTCCCATGCTAGCGGAAACAGGCTTGAGCGGTTTGGGGGCCAGGCGCTATTCCAGCTCCATCCCCATGATGTGGTACCCGGCGTCCACGTAGACCACCTCTCCCGTGATGCCGCTTGCCAGGGGGGAGAGGAGGAACAGGCCCAGGTGGCCCACCTCCTCGTGGGTGACGTTGCGCTTGAGGGGGGCGGTCTGGGCCACCCGGTCGTACATCTTGGTGAAGCCGGGGATGCTCCGGGCGGCCACGGTGCGCACGGGGCCAGCGGAGATGGCGTTCACCCGCACCCCCTTGGGGCCGAGCTCGTAGGCCAGGTAGCGGACGCTGGCCTCCAAAGCGGCCTTGGCGATGGCCATGACGTTGTACTTGGGCACCACCTTCTCGCTGGCGTAGTAGGTGAGGGTGACGATGCTACCCCCTTCGTTGAGGAGGGCTTCCGCCCGCTGGGCCACCGCCACCAGGGAGTAGGCGGAAACCTCCAGGGCCAGGAGCCAGTCCTGCCGCTTGGTGTCCAGGTAGCGGCCCTCCATGGCCTCCCGGGGGGCGAAGGCGATGGCGTGGACCAGGTAGTCCAGGCTTCCCCAGGCCTCCCTTAGGCCGGCGAAGAGGGCGTCCAGCTCGGCGTCTTGGGTCACGTCCGCCTGGAAGAGGAGGGCCCCGCCCAGGGCCTCGGCGAGCTTTTCCGCCTCGGGCCGAAGCCTTTCCCCTTGGTAGCTTAGGGCCACCTCGGCCCCCGCTTGCCTTAGCTTTTCGGCGATGGCGTAGCCCAGGCTTCGCTGGTTGGTGACCCCCATGACCAGGGCTTTTTTGCCAGAAAGGTCCAGGGTGAGCATGGGGGGATTATACCCTTGGTAAACTGGGGCATGCCCCTGGAAGCCTACGGCACGTGGGAAGAGGCCCTGGCCCGGCTTGGTGAGACCCGGAAGGCCCTTTTGGCCCTTTTGCAAGGGGCAGAGCCCGCTTGGCTTTCCACCCCGTTGCGGGAAGGGGCCTGGACCCCTCTGATGGTGGCGGAGCACATCGCCTTGGTGGAGGAGTCCACCGCCCGGGTGCTCCGGCGGCTGAGGCGCCTGGCCTCTGGGGAAAGCCTCCCCCCGGTGCCCTTCGTCCCGGGGACGTACAAGGAGGGGAAGCCCCAGGCCCCCGAGGGGGTGAGGCCTAAAGGGGGGTTATCCCTGGAGGAGGTGCTGGACCTCCTGCAACGGGCCCGGGGCTTCCTCCTGGAGGAGGCGGCCAAGGCCGACCCCCACCACCCCGCCACCTTCCCCCACCCCTTCTTCGGGGAGCTCAACGCCCTGGGCTGGGTGCGCGCCGCCGCCTACCACGAGGCCCACCACCTGAAGGCCCTTCAGGAGGCCTTCTCCCGGTAGCGGGCGTACCAGGCGTTGAGGGTGGCGGGGGATACCCCCCGGATCACCTCGGTCTTGCCGTCCCACTCCAGGACCACGCCGGCGGTGGGGCTTCCGGCCAGTTCCGCCACCTTTTTCGCCGCCTCCTGGTCCTCCCGGGCGTTTACAAAGGTGAAGGGCACGCCCTTTTGCGCCAGGAACATCTTCACGATCTCGCAGGGGCCGCACCCGGGGACGCCGTAGAGCCGCACCATACCCCTATAGGGTAGCAGAGGGCCGGCCCCAGGGGCCACCCTCCCACCCTCCCTTACAATCTTCCCTATGCGCCTGGTGGAACGCCACCCCGAGGTGGACCTGGAGGAGCTTCTACAGGGCTTTGCCCCCCGCCCCGCTTCCGGGGGGCCACCTTCCTTGCCTACCGCCCCGACCCCCGTTACCCTTCCCAGGCCTTGGCCAAGGAAAGGCTCCGAAGATGGGTGCATGACCGTCCCCAGGGGCTTTTCCGGCGGCGGATGCCGGGGCCCCAGGGGATCTATTTGGACGGGGGCTTTGGGGTGGGGAAGACCCACCTCCTGGTGGCCGCCTACCTCGAGGCCCCCCCACCCAAGGCCTTCCTCACCTTTGAGGAGCTCACCTATACCCTGGGCCTCATGGGCTTAAGGGAAGGGGCGAGGCGCTTTTCTGGGCTTCGCTACCTCTTCCTGGACGAGTTTGAGCTGGATGACCCGGGTAACGCCCAGATGATCACCCACTTTCTGGCCCTCACCATGGAGAAGGGCCTCAGGGTGGCCACCACCTCCAACACCCCGCCCGGGGCCCTTGGGGAGGGGCGGTTCAACGCCGAGCAGTTTCGGCACCAGATCCAAAGCCTGGCCAAGCGCTTCGCCGTGGAGCGCATAGAGGGGGAAGACTTCCGCCACCGCGACCCCGAGCGGCTCCCCGAGCCCCTTTCCGACGGGGCCCTCCTCGCCCTTTACCGGGAGGACCCCAGGCGGAAAAGCCTGGACGCTTTCCCCGAGCTCCTCGCCCACCTCCGCACCCTCCACCCCATCCGCTACCGGTACCTTTTCCGGGATCTGGAGGTGGTCTATCTTCAGGGCCTCGCCCCCATCCCCGACCAGAACGACGCCCTGCGCTTTGTGCACTTCGTGGACCAACTCTATAACCTAGGCCTCCCCTTGCGGGCCTCCGGGGTACCCCTTCGGGAGGTCTTCCCGGAGAGCTACCGCCACGGACCCTTCGCCAAAAAGTATGGGCGGGCGCTTTCGCGGCTTGCGGAGCTTTTGGGGTAGCATGGGAGTATGGACCTAGCGGAAAGGCTTTCGGAGTTGGCCCAGGCCCTCTCCCAGGCCAGCGCGGCGGTGGGGATCCTCGAGGCCATAGAGGAAGTGGTGGACGGGTACAAGGACGGGGAGCTTTCCCTGAAGGAGGCCATGGAGGAAATCCAGGATCTTGTGGAGGAGTTCCAGGCGGTGCGGGCCCTTTCCGAGATGACCCCGGAGGAGCTCATGGCCTTGGCGGAGGAGGAGGACGAGGAGGGGCTTCGCTCCTGATGAAGGTCACGGCCATCGTCTTGGACTCCGTGGGCCTAGGCTACCTGCCGGACGCCCCTAGCTTCGGGGACGAGGGGGCGGATACCCTGGACCACACCGTGCTGAAGACGGGGGTCGCCCTGCCCCACTTCGCCCGCCTGGGCTTGGGGCTTGTGCCAGGGGTACACACCCTAGAGCGCATCCCCTCCCCCCAAGGGGGGTTTGGCCGCATGCGGGAGGTGAACCCGGGGAAGGACACCACCACCGGGCACTGGGAGTTCGTGGGCATCCACCTGGAAAGGCCCTTCCGCACCTTCCCCGAAGGCTTTCCGGAAGAGTTTCTGTGGGCCTGGGCCGAGCGGATTGGGGTAAAGGGCTGGCTTTTGAATCGGCCCTACTCCGGCACGGAGGCCATCCGCCACCACGGCGAGGCCCACCTGAAGACGGGCTACCCCATCGTCTACACCTCGGCGGACTCCGTCTTCCAGGTGGCGGCCCACGTGGGGGTGGTGCCCCCGGAGGTGCTTTACCACTGGTGCCAGGTGGCCCGGGAGATGCTCGTGGGCGAGTACCAGGTGGCCCGGGTCATCGCCCGGCCCTTCGCCGGGGAGCCGGGGGCCTTTTACCGGTTGGAGGCCTTGCGCAAGGACTTCGCCCTGGAGCCCCCGCGGAACGTCCTGGACGTCCTGAAGGAGGGGGGCCTCGAGGTGGTGGGGGTGGGGAAGATCCCGGATATCTACGCCCACCGGGGCTTCACCCGGGAGGTGAAGACAGAGGACAACGCCGATGGCCTAGAAAAGACCCTCGCCCTCATGCAAGAGCCCTTTTCCGGCCTCCTCTTCGTCAACTTGGTGGACTTTGACAGCAAGTACGGCCACCGCCGCAACCCCCAAGGCTATGGGGAGGCCTTGGCGCAGGTGGACCACTTCCTCCCCCGCCTCCTGGAGGCCCTGGGGCCTAAGGACCACCTCTTCCTGGTCTCGGACCACGGGAACGACCCCACCTTCTTCGGCACCGACCACACCCGGGAGTACGGGATGCTCCTCTGGGTGGGGCCGGGGGTGGAGGGGGATCTGGGCACCCGGGAGACCTTCGCCGACCTCGGGGCCACCTGGGCGAGGCTCTTTGGCCTTTCCTGGGAGGGCCCGGGGACGCCCATCCGCTAGCCATGCCCTTCACCTGGCGCGACCTCCTGGACATCCTCCTGGTGGCCGTGCTCTTCTACTCCCTGGGCCGGCTCATGGCCGGTACCCGGGCCCTGAACCTCGTCCGCGGGGTGCTCGTCTACCTTGGGGTCTGGTTTTTGGCAAGCCTCCTTGGGCTTTCCACCCTCTCCTGGCTTTTGGGAAACGCCGCCACCCTGGGGGCTTTCGCCCTCATCGTGGTCTTCCAACCGGAGCTTAGGGGGCTTTTGGAGCGGCTTGGCCGGGCCCAGGGGCCAAGGGCCCCCTCCTTGGCCCTGGAGGAGCTTCTCCTCGGCCTTTCCCGCCTTTCCGAAAGGCGCTACGGGGCCCTGATCGCCCTGGAGCGGCGCACCCCTTTGGGGGAGTACGCCGCCACGGGGGAGGTTTTGGAGGCGAGGCTTTCCGCCCGGCTTCTAGAAACCCTTTTCTACCCCGGCACCCCCTTGCACGACGGGGGGGCCATCCTCCGGGGGGACCGGGTCTTCGCCGCCGGGTGCATTTTCCCCCTTTCTGAAGCGCGGCTTGGCCTCGGCACCCGGCACCGGGCCGCCTTGGGGCTTTCCGAGGTGTCCGACGCCCTGGTCCTGGTGGTGAGCGAGGAAACGGGGGCCATCCGGCTTGCGGAGGGGGGGAGGCTTTCGCCCCCTTTGGCCCTCGAGGCCCTGCGGGAGCGGCTTAAGGAGGTCATCCGTGCGTGAGTGGGGCGGTTTCCTCCTGGCGCTTTTGGCGGCCTTGGCCCTTTGGTACTCCTTGCGGGAAAGGGCCCCGGTGGTGGAGCGGGCGGTGAGCGTACCCCTGCGGGTGGTGGGCCTGGAAGGGGAGAAGGTGGCGGAGGGTGTCCCCAAGGAGGTCCTCCTGCGCCTTAGGGGGCCGGCCCCCTTGGTGGAGGGCACCCCCCCGGTTTCCGCCTACCTGGACCTTTCCGGGGTGGAGGGGGCCTTTGCCCGGGAGGTGCGGGTGGCGGTGCCCCAGGGGGTGGAGGTCCTGGAGGTGCGCCCGGCCCGGGTGGAGGGCCGGGTGGAGGCGGTCTTAAGCCGCACCCTCCCCGTGGAGGTCCTGGCCCAGGGGGCTTGGGTGGAAACCGAGCCCGCCTTCGTGGAGGCCAAGGGCCCACGGAGCCAGGTGGAGGGGGCGGTGGTGGCCTTGGGGCTGGACCTTGGGGGGGAGGAGGTGGCCCTCACCGCCTTCGGCCCGGAAGGCCCCTTGCCCGGGGTGGAGCTTATCCCGCCAAGGGTGCGCCTCGTGGCCCGGGAAGCCCCCCTTTTCCGCAAGGAGGTGCCCCTGGTCTTCCGCCCCCCGGAGGGGTTTCGGGTGGAGGACTATACCCCCAAAACCCTCGAGGTGGTGGGGCCCAAGGAGGCCCTGGAGGGCCTCAAGGAGGTGGAGGCGAGGCCCCAGGGGGGTTTCCGCCCCGGGGTGGTGGAAGGCCCCCTCCTGCTTGACCTCCCCCCGGGGGTGAGGGCCCTGGGCCAGGTTTTGGGAAGGGTGCGGCTTGCGCTACAATAGCTAGGATGATCTACCCCATCCGCCTCTATGGGGACCCCGTGCTGCGCCGCAAGGCACAGCCCGTGCGGGATTTTTCCCGGGTGAAGAAGCTCGCCGAGGACATGCTGGAAACCATGTTTGAGGCCCGGGGGGTGGGCCTTGCCGCCCCGCAGATCGGGCTTTCCGAGCGCCTTTTTGTGGCGGTGGAGTACGCCGACGAGCCCGACGAGGAAGAGCGGCCCCTTCGCGACCTGGTGCGCCGGGTCTACGTGGTGGCGAACCCCGTCCTCCTCCACCAGGAGGGGGAGGTGGAGGGCACGGAGGGGTGCCTCTCCCTTCCCGGCCTCTACTCCGAGGAGGTGCCCCGGGCGGAGCGCATCCGGGTGGCCTACCAGGACGAGGAGGGTACCCCCCGCACCCTGGAGCTGGAGGGCTACATGGCCCGGGTTTTCCAGCACGAGATGGACCACCTGGACGGGATCCTCTTCTTTGAGCGCCTGCCCAAGGCCAAGCGGGAGGCCTTTTTGGAGGAGAACCGGGCGGAGCTGGCCCGCATGCAGAAGGAGGCCAGGGCGCTCCTTAAGGAGCTTTCCGGGCGATGAGGGTGGCTTTTTTCGGCACCCCGGAGTGGGCGGTGCCGGTGCTGGACGCCCTAAACCGCCACCACCAGGTGGTCCTGGTGGTGACCCAGCCGGATAAACCCAAGGGCCGGGGGCTAAAGCCTGCGCCAAGCCCTGTGGCCCAGTACGCCGAGGCCCACGGGCTTCCCCTTTGGAAGCCCAAGAGCCTTAAAGGAAACGAGGCCTTTCTGAAGGCTTTCCGGGAGGCTGCCCCCGAGGTGGCGGTTACCGCTGCCTACGGCAAGATCCTGCCCCGGGAGGTCCTCGAGGTGCCCCCTTGGGGTTTCCTCAACCTCCACCCCTCCCTCCTCCCCAAGTACCGGGGCCCGGCCCCGGTGCCTTGGGCCCTCATCCGGGGGGAGAAGGAGACGGGGGTGGCCATCATGAAGACGGAGGAAGGGGTGGACACCGGGCCCCTTTACGCCCTCTGGCGCACGGAGATCGGCCCCCATGAGGACGCCCTCGCCCTTTCCGAGCGGCTACGGGACAAGGGGATAGAACTCCTCCTAAAGGTGCTGGAGGACCTCCCCCACCTCACCCCCACCCCCCAGGAGGGCGAGCCTTCCTACGCCCCCCTCCTCACCAAGGAGGAGGGGCGGATCCGCTTTGGGGAAAGCGCCCAGGCCATCTACAACCGCCACCGGGGGGTGCAGCCCTGGCCGGGGAGCTACTTCTTCCACGGGGGCAAGCGGGTCAAGGTCCTCGCCCTGCGGCCCGAACCCGGGGAGGGGGAGCCCGGGGTGGTCCAGGCGGTGGACCGGGAGGGGGTCTTGGTGGGCACCGGGGAGGGGCTTATCCGCCTCCTCCAGGTTCAACCGGAGGGTAAGCGCCCCATGCCCGCCGCCGACTGGGCCCGGGGGTACGGGGTCACCCCCGGGACCCGGATCGGCTAGAACTCCTCGTCCCACTCCACGATGGTTTCGCTCGTCAGGGTGGTGGCGGGGCGCTCGGCGGTGGCCGCCACCTCATCCCCCCGTTCCTTCAGGAGGCCGAACTGGGCGGCAATGCCCCTAAGCCCTGCCCCGGCGAAGGCCACCACCAGGAAGACGGTAAGCCCCCAAGCCAGGTAGGGGATGAGGCCCTGGCCGATGGAGAGGTTAGCGAGGAAACCCAAGAGGGGTAGGTTGCCGTAGTCCGCCATGATGGAGCCGAAGTAGGAGAGCCCCTCGGCCAGGATGGGCAGAAAGAGGAAGAGGAAGGCGAGGCCCAAAAGGTTCCAGTACACGTTCCGCCCGCCAAAGGTGAGGCGGATGAGGTAGAGGGGAAAGAGGCTTAGGGCCGCCGCCAGGAGGAAGAAGACGGCCCGGGGAACCCCTGCCGTTTGGGCCAGGAGGAGTTTCAAGAAGAGCCACGGGTTCGGGCTAGGGCCTTGGCTAAAACTCCCCCTTAGCTCCTCTAAGGCCTCGTACACCACCAAGGCGTCCAGGGTCCGGATGCCCGTGGCCCCGGAGAGGTGCACAAGGGTGCGGGAAATCTGGTCGGTAAGGGCAGGGTGGATCACGGCGAAGACGGGCTCGAGGTTGGCGCGGAATTGCCACAATGCCCGGTCCAAGTGGTACCTTCCCTCGGTCGGGTTTCCCCGCCCCAAAGCGGCGATGGCTAGACCCACCTCCGCTTGGATTTGGTTGAGGGCCTCTAGCAGCTCAAAGTTGTAGTTATAGCCCAGGGTATAGGCCTGGCGCCGTACTGCTTCTGCCGTAGCTCGGTCCATCCAGGGAGGGATGTAAAAGGTTTCCACCCCGGGGGAGCTGGCCTGGGCCGTGTCCGTGGGCGGGGCGGGGGAGGGTTGGGGAGGACTGGAAGGCGGGGTGGGTGCGCTGGGGGCAGGCGGCGTTGGCGTAGCAGGGGGGGCGGTTTGCGCGGCGGGAGGGGATGGGGTTTGCGTGCGGGGACCAACAGCCAAGAGGGCCTTGCGCCAGGTGGCCACCTGGTTCAAAAGCCCCCCTACCTCGGGGCGGAAAGGTTCCCCGGCGGAAACCTTGGCCAAGGCCTGGATGAAGTCCTGGGCCTTCAGGGTGCTTTGCGGGCTATCCTGGACCACGAGGAAGCGGGCATAGGCCCGGGCCAGGGCCAAGTAGGCCTCGGGCCTCGAGGCCGCCCCCAGGGTTTTGTTCAGGTCCTCGGCCATGGCTTGGAGGAAGAAGGCCTCGAGGCGGCGCCTGGCCTCCTCGGCTCCTAAGCCTCGGACCTCTTGCACGAGGGACGGGGGCAGGGCCGTGGCCCGGGCCAGGCGGCTTAGGTAGGTGGGTTTATCCTGGGACCCCGCTTGGAAGAAGCCGTCGTAAAGCGCCTTGCCCAGGAGGTGGCGGACGAGGAGGAGGCGGGCCTCCAGGTCGGCCCGGCTTTTCTGCACCACCGCCTGCCGCAGGCCCTCCAGGTTATTCAAAATGGCGTCCCGGATCACGGGGGGAAGGCCCTCCGCCTCCTGGCGCAATAGGCTTTGCGCCCGGTCCAAGGCGGCCAGGGCCTGGGTGGGGTTGGCGAGGCCCACCTGGGCCAGGGCTTCTTCTAAGCGGTCGTACGCCTGGGGCAAGGGAGCGGCTAGGGCCGGAAGGGCAAGGGCCAGAACCAGGGAAAGCCATCCTCTCATCCGCTTACCTCCGTGATGGGAACAAGCCGCCTCAGGGCGTGGAGCAGGCGGCCGATGTTGGTCTCCTTGCGGGCCAGAAGGCCCACGTAACCCGAGCCTAAGGGCCTTAGGGCCACCAGGTTTCCCTGGAGAAGGGCATAGAAAACGCCGTAGCCTTGGCGGGCGAGGAGGTGGTGGACAAGCTCTAACGGGATAGGCTCCCCGGCGAAAAGCTCCTCTTTGCCGCCCCTACCGGCCACCACCACCCCCAGAACCCCCTCCAGACGGGCAAGCCGCCTTGCCAGGTGCTCCCGGGCGGCGGGGTCCTCGAGGTCCACTACCTCCTCCAGAAGGGCTTCCTCTTCCTCCGCTTCCTCGGCTTCCTCTACCTCCTGGAGGGCGAGCTGCTTGAGCTCCCGCACCAAGGCCTTAAGCTCAGGGGGCATCTCGCGAAAAGGGAGGAGCCGGCCAAGCTCGGGCCAAAGGTTCGCCTCAATGAGCCGCGCCCACTCCCCTGGCGTGGCCGGTTTCCTGGAGCCTAGAACCCGGCGCAAGAGGTTCTCCGCGGCCATGGGCGAGATATACCGGCTCAGGATTTGTAAAAGGCTTTCCTCCATAGGCATCAGGGGCTTGCCAATCCGCCCTTTAGAGTGTACCATAACCTCTGCCCGAGGGATCGGGCGCCCGCCGCTGGGGTGTCGTCTAACGGCAGGACAGCGGACTCTGGATCCGCCGGTCGTGGTTCGAGTCCACGCACCCCAGCCAAACGTTTGGCCCCATCGACTAGTGGTTAGGTCACCGCCCTTTCAAGGCGGCGGCGGGGGTTCGAATCCCCCTGGGGTCACCAGAAGCGATCCGAGCCGCACGCGGCCCCATCGTCTAGAGGCCTAGGACACGGCCCTCTCAAGGCCGAGACGGGGGTTCGAATCCCCCTGGGGTCACCAGGAGCGGCTCGGATTGCTTTTCTCCCTTGACAGGCAGGGGGCTTTTGGCCAAACTGGGCTTGCTATATACCCCCCATAGGTATATGGGGGTGTAGCCTAAAACCTAAGGAGGGGGAGGATGGAGTTTTCCTTGGCAGGGCTTGCGGCAAGCGGTCAGACGGGGGAGCGCTACGACGTGGTCATTATCGGTGGGGGCCCGGCGGGCCTAACCGCCGGCATCTACGCGGGCCGGGCGGGGCTCAAGACGGTCATCGTGGAAAAGGGCCTGCCCGGAGGGCAGATCGCCCAAACCGAGGAGGTGGAAAACTACCCGGGTTTCCCCGAGGGCATTTCCGGGCCCGAACTGGCAAGCCGCATGGTGCAGCAGGCGGAGAAGTTCGGGGCCCGGATCGTCATGGACGAGGTCTTGGGGATAGAGCCTCTGGAGGAGGGCTTCCTGGTCCGGGGTTTTGAGCGGACGTACCCCGCCCGGGTGATCATCGTCGCCACCGGGGCCAACCCCAGGCGGCTTGGGGTGCCGGGTGAGGACAAGTTCTACGGCCGCGGGGTTTCCACCTGCGCCACCTGCGACGGCTTCTTCTACCGGGACAAGGAGGTGGTGGTGGTGGGCGGGGGGGATGCCGCTGTGGAGGAGGGTCTATTCCTCACCAAGTTCGCCCGCAAGGTAACCCTGGTCCACCGGCGGGATGAGCTTCGGGCCAACAAGGTGGCCCAAACCCGAGCCTTCCAAAACCCCAAAATGCACTTCCTCTTCTCCCACGTGGTCACGGAAATCCTGGGCGAGGACCAGGTGACGGGGGTGCGGCTCAAGAACCTGAAGACGGGAGAGGAGTACGTCTACCCCACGGACGGGGTCTTCGTCTTCATCGGCCACGAGCCCAACACCGGCTTCCTTAAGGGGGTGGTGGAGCTCAGGCCCGATGGCTACGTGGCCGTGCGGGACGAGGTCTACACCTCGGTGCCGGGGATCTTCGCCGCCGGGGACGTGGCCGACCCCATCTACCGCCAGCTCACCACCAGCGTGGGGGCGGGCACCCGGGCGGCCATGACCGCGGAGAAGTACCTGGCGGAACAAGAAGCCAAACCCCACGAGGAAGCCGCCAAGCCTTAAGGAGGCGTGGCTAGGCTTGTGTTCCTCGCCCTCCTCTGGGGGTTCGCCCTGGGGGCGGGGGTTTTGTACCTCCCCCTGGACGACCGCCCGCCCAACTGGGCCCCGTGCGGCTGGGAGGGGGTGCGCTGTCCTCCCCGGGAGGTTTACCGAGGCCCGGAGGGGGCGGACCTCCCCCTCCTTAGGGCCTGGCTTCTTTCCACCCCGGGGAAGGGGTTGGTGGCCAGCCTGGACGCCCTCGCCTATGGCGGGCTCCTGCAAAGCCGCCACCTTGACCTCCCCGCCGAGGACGCTTTGGCCCGGCTTGGGCCCCTTTTGGCCTGGAAGGCGCGGTATGGCGGGGAGGTCTTCCTCTTCGGCGTGGTGCCCCGCTTTGACGCCACCCAAAGGGAACGCAACCTCCGGGTACTCCAGGTCCTCGCCCCTTGGTCCCGCCTGAGGGGACTTTACCTGGAAGCGGTCTGGGACGATGCCCTTCGGGGCTCTCCTGCCCCCAGGGAGGCCCAGGCCCTCCCTTACCCGAGCCGCCCGGGGGCGGACGAGGCGGGGCAGGTCCTCCTCCTTAGGGCCCTTTCCCCGGGGCTTAGGGTGGCGGTGGTCCACGAGGAAGCGGCCTTAGCGGAGCGCACCACCCCGTATGAGGCCTTGCCCCTAGAGGAGACGGTAAGGAGGCTTTTGCGAAGCGCCGGGGCGGAGGAGGTGGCCCTGGAGAATATTCCGGACCTGGTCCTTTACGTTTACGGGGGCAAAAGCCCTAGAGGAGCCACCCAAGACCTCCTCCGCCTGATGGCCCAATACCCCGTGGCTTTGGCGGACCTTTCCCGGGTGAACCGGGGGGATGCGGGGCTCATGGGCTACCTCCAGGCCCTGGGGCTTTACGGCCGGCTCGCCGCCTACGCCGCTTGGGGCACCCCGGCCAACAACCTGGGGAGCGCCCTGGCCCAAGGGGGGCTTTTTCTAAGGGACCGGGAAGGGCGCCTTCAGCGCTTGGCCGAGGCCTACTTCGCCTACTGGTGGGGGGAGGTGGGGAGGCCTTGGGTGCGGGGCCGTTTTCCCGAGCCCTTGGGGGAGGAGGCGCTTGGGGTGGCCTCCCTTTGGCCCTACGTGGCGTGGGAAGGGTACCGGGTAGACCTTAAGGCCCTCGCTTTTCCCTGGCACCGCTCCTTTGAGGCTGAGGCTCGGTTAAGCCTCGTCCCCCTGCCTTCCCCGGTTCACCTGGTAGAGTGAAGGGCGTCATGGCCTCAGGGGTGCTGGAGCTAAAACGCCTGGAGGCCCTGGTCCGCGCGTGGCGTCTCCTCGCACCTTTAGACCGGCGGGAGGAGGTCTTCCGCCAGGTGGTGCAGGCGGCCAAGGCCCAAACCCGGGCGGTCTCGGTCCTTCTTTTCCTCTACCGCCCGGAGGAGGACGCCTTGGAGCTGGTGGCGGCGGAGGGTCTTTCTCGGGAGCGTGTGGGCTTTCGCCTACCCCGTGGTAAAGGGGTTTCTTGGGTGGTGTTGGAAAGCGGGGAGCCCCTTTTCGTACCTGATGTTTCCCAAGATCCCCGGGTGGTTTTCCTAACAGGCCAGCCGCAGCCTGGGGTTTACCTGGGTGTCCCCCTTCGGGATCCGCGGGGGAAGGTCTTGGGAGTGCTTTCCATGGACACCGCTGGGGGGGTGGGGGAGATCCTCCCTGAGGAGCGGTTCTGGCTTCAGGCCCTGGCGGAGGCGGCGGGGATGGTCTTGGGCCGCATAGAGGCTTTGGAGAAAGCCCGGGAGGAGGCGGAGCGCACCCGAGCGCTCTTGGAGCTTTCCCTTTCCCTGGAGAGCGCCCGCGAGCCTTTAGGGATGGCGCAAGAGGCCCTGGAAACCCTGCTAAGGCTAACCCCATATCATGGGGGGGCCCTTTACCTCTTCCAGGGGGGGCGGGTGCGGCCGGCGGTGATGGCGGGCCGTTACCCCTCGGGTTTCTCCAGGCTTTACGTGGAGCATCCTATCCGCTTTGGCGAGGGGCTCCTGGGCCACCCCCGGCTGTGGGAAGGCCCCATTTACGTGGAGGATTACGCCACCTTTCCTGGGGCCCTGAGGCCCTATGTAGAAGCGGGGTTGCGTTCAGCCCTCTTGGTTCCCCTAAAACCCGAAGGGCGGCGGTACGGGGTGCTGGCCTTGGGCTCGTTTGGGGAAAAGGTGCCCCACCGCCGGGAGGACGAGGCGGTTTTGCGGGTGGTGGCCAAGCGGTTGGAGGAGGCTTTAGAGCGGCTTTTCCACCTCCGGGTCCTCAAGAGCACCCGTGAGGCGGCCCTGCGGGCCCTTTCCCGGGTGCTGGAGTACCGGGACCTGGAAACCCAAGGGCACACGGAGCGGGTGGCGGAGCTCTCCTTGCGCTTGGGCCAGGCTTTGGGGTTTTCCGACCTCGAGGGCCTCCGCCTGGGGGCCTACTTCCACGACCTGGGCAAGCTGGCCTTGCCCGACGAGATCCTGCGCAAGCCCACCGCCCTTTCCACGGGGGAGTGGAAGGTGGTGAAAACCCACCCCGAGGTGGGCTTGGAAATCTTGCGAAACTTGCCCTTTTTGCCCCAGACCGCTTTGAACGTGGTCCTCTACCACCACGAGCGCTTTGACGGCTCGGGTTACCCCTTTGGCCTGAAGGGGGAGGCCATTCCCCTCGAGGCCCGCATCTTCGCCGTGGTGGACGTTTACGATGCCCTTATCTCGGAACGCCCCTACAAGCGGGCCTGGAGCAAGGAGGAGGCTTTAGAAGAGCTTCGGGCCCAGGCGGGGAAGGGCCTGGACCCGGAAGTGGTGGCGAAGTTTGTGGAGATAATCTAGACTATTCCACGGTCACGCTCTTGGCCAGGTTCCGGGGCTGGTCCACGTCCCGGCCCAGGAGTACCGCCACCTCGTAGGCGAGGAGCTGGAGGGGCACCACGCTCACGATGGGGGCGAGGAGGGGGTGGACCTCGGGTACGTAAATCACGTCCTGGACGAGCTTCTTGATCTCCTCGTCCCCTTCCGTGGCCACGGCGATCACCCTGCCCCCCCGGGCCCGTACCTCTTGGATGTTGGAGAGGGTCTTCTCGTAAAGGGGCCCCTGGGTGGCCAGGACCACCACGGGAAGGTGCTCGTCAATGAGGGCGATGGGGCCGTGCTTCATCTCCCCGGCGGGGTAGGCCTCGGCGTGGATGTAGCTGATCTCCTTGAGCTTTAAGGCCCCCTCGTGGGCGGTGGGGGCTTGCACGTGGCGGCCCAGGAAGAGGAAGTCCTGGGCCTGGTGGTACTTTTCGGCGATGTGGGCCACGAGGGGCCGCTTCTCCAGGGCCTCCTCCACCAGGCGGGGGAGCTTGCGCATCTCCCGGATGAGGGCCTGGGCCGCCTCCCGGGAGAGGGTGCCCCGTCCCCGGCCAAAGCGCACCGCCAAAAGGGCCATGGCCGCCAGCATGGCGGTGTAGGCCTTGGTGGAGGCCACGCCGATCTCGGGCCCAGCGTGGATGTAAAGCACCTCCTCCACCTCCCGGGTGATGCTGGAGCCCTTGGCGTTGATAACCCCCAGGGTGCGGGCCCCCTTGGCCTTGGCCTCGCGGACGCCCTCCAGGGTGTCAATGGTCTCCCCGGACTGGCTGATGGCGATGGCCAGGGTCTTCCCGTCCACCACGGGGTCGCGGTAGCGGTACTCGCTCGCCACCTCCCACTCCGCCGGGATGCGGGCGAGGATCTCCATGAGGTATTTGCCGTACCAACCGGCGTAGGCGGCGGTGCCGCAGGCAATGAAGTGGACCCTTTCCACTTCCCTGGGGTCCAGGGCGAGGCCCAGGTCCACGTCCCCCTCCTCCTCCCTCAGGCGCCCCCCCAGGGTGTTTTCCAGGACCCAGGGCTGCTCGTAGATCTCCTTGAGCATGTAGTGGGGGAAGCCCCCCTTCTCGGCGGCCTCGAGGGTCCAGTCAACCTCCACCACCTCCCGCGCCACCGGGTTTCCGGCGAGGTCCGTGACCTCCACGCCCTCCCGGGTTAGGCGCACCAGGTCCCCGTCGTGGAGGAAGATGACCCGGCGGGTATAGGGGAGGAGAGCGGGCACGTCCGAGGCCAGGAAGTTCTCCCCTGCGCCAAGGCCCACCACCAAGGGGCTCACGGTGCGGGCGGCCACGATTTCCTCGTGGTCTTCGTGGACCACCACCACGGCGTAGGCGCCCCGCACCTCCTTTAGGGCTTCCCGCAGGGCCTGGAAGAGGTCGCCTTGGTACTTTTCCTCCACCAGGTGGGCGAAGACCTCGCTGTCCGTTTCCGAACGGAACCGGTGCCCCCGGGCCAGGAGGGCTTCCTTGAGCTCTAGGTAGTTCTCAATGATGCCGTTGTGGATCACGGCGATCTTGCCGTCCTCCGTGGTGTGGGGGTGGGCGTTGGGGTCGGTGGGGGCCCCGTGGGTGGCCCAGCGGGTGTGCCCCACCCCCAGGGGGCCCTCCAGGTGCTCCTCCTTGAGGAGGGCCTCGAGGGCGGCAAGCTTCCCCGAGCGCTTCACCACCCTAAGCCCCTCTGCCGTCCTCACCGCCACCCCGGCGGAGTCGTAGCCCCGGTACTCCAAGCGCCTAAGGCCGTCTACCAGGATGTCCGTGGCGTTGCGAAAGCCTACGTAGCCCACAATGCCGCACATGCTTTACTCCTTGCTAGCGAGGGCAAAGTGCCCCCTTTGGGGTACGCCCTGCCCCCCGGTTGTCCCCCCCTCGCGGGGCTGGCTTTCCCGAGGGGCTTTGCTCAGGCGGGCGGGGCGGGCACACCCCGGGCGGCATCCGCGGATTCCTCGATCTTTCCCGGCCTTGCCGGTAATCCCCTTGCGGGGTCCGCCACCTCGTGAGGTCCTATAGGACCCCCTGCGCTTCCCGCCTTCCCAAGAGCCGTTTCAGGCCAGGCTCCCACCCCCCTCGGGGGAGTATAGCAGGCCTAAAGGCGCTAGGGCTTGACACGGCCTGTGTGAGCCTTTTATGATACCTGCGGATGCAGGGAAAAAAAGCCTTTGTGCTGGCTAACCCTGCATCTTAGGGGAAAGGCGGTTCGGAGAGGAAACGCGGCAACTCGCCCGTCCCGTCTTCCCCAAAATCCCTGAAGGGGGTGTACGGGAATATGAAGAAAAGGCTAGTGGTACTTCTGGCAGGGCTCTTGACCGTGCTCTCCATGGGCTTCGGTCTAGCCCAGTTCTCCGACGTGCCCGCAGGGCACTGGGCCAAGGAGGCGGTGGAGAGCCTGGCGGCCAAGGGCATCATCGTGGGCTTCCCCGACGGCACCTACCGGGGGAACGAGACCCTTACCCGCTACCAGGCGGCCCTCATCATCTACCGCCTCCTGCAGCAGATTGAGGAGGAGCTGAAGGCCAAGGGCGAGTCCCCCACCATGGAGGCCATGTCCTCCGAGGACCTGGAAGCCCTTAAGAATGCCGTGCAGGAGCTCGCCGCTGAGCTCGCCGCCTTGGGCGTTCGGGTTTCCGCCCTGGAGGACAGCGCCGCCACCAAGGAGGACATCGCCCGCCTCGAGGCCCTGATTGAGGAGCTCAAGGCCCAGCCGGCCTCCGAGCCCGGCATGGACGCCGCCGCCCTCCAGGACCTCGCTGACCGGGTGGAGGCTGCCTCCATCGCTGCCGACACCGCCCTCGCCCAGGCGCAGCAGCTTGCCGAGCAGCTGGACGCCCTGGCCCAGGACGTGGAGGGTGTGAAGGGCGACCTCTCCGCCCTCGGCACCCAGGTGGAGGCCAACGCCCAGGCCATCCAGGCCCTGAACGAGCTCGCCGTCCTCCTCAACCAGGACGTGCTGGCCCTCCAGGACCGGGTGACCGCCTTGGAGAAGATGGTTTCCGGTGGGGCCGAGCTCCCTGACCTGGAGCAGTTCGCCTCCAAGGAGGACGTGGCCGCCGTCCAGGAGTTCGCCGCCGCCCTCCGCTCCGACCTGGTGGGGCTTTCCGAGAAGGTGTCCAAGCTGGAGTCCCAGGTGGCGGAGCTCTCCAAGGTGCGGTACTCCATTTCGGGTAGCCTCACGGCCACGGCGGGCCTCCGTTACTTCACCCAAGGCAGCACGGCCTTTGACTGGGACCGCCTCTTCCCTGGGAGCGTCTTTTCTACGGGGCAAACAGGTACTGCTTCGTACGCTGCTAGCAGGGTAGGGTTGGCTGAGGGGGCCGGTAACCTCTTCCGGGGGGATGCCACGCTTACCTTGGGGGTGAAGAACAACGCCCCTGCCGCTAGCGGTGTGGCGGTGGCAGAGGCCTCGGCCACCTTTGGGGTTCGTGTGTATGACACGAGCCTTGTTTCCACCCCCACCGTGCGCCTGGACGGGGTTGCGATTAAGGGTCAAGTGGACGGCCAACCCTTTAGCGTGACCTATAGCCGGGTGGCTAGCAAGTTCAAATTCAACGACTACCTCTTAGCCAACGACGCTGAGGGTGGTGTGGCCCACTACCGCCAGGGCGTGGTGGCCACCTTCTCGGGCACCAACCTGCCCTTTAGCCCTGAAGTCACCCTCGTGGGGGGTGTGGCGGGGCCGGGCTCTCCGGCGGACGCAGCGCCTGCCATCAACGGCAACTACTTCGGCATTCGCACGGTGCTCAAGCCCCTCCAGGGCGCAAGCCTTGGCCTGAACTACGCCCTCAACGTGGGTATCCGCTCCGCCATTGGGGCCGATGCCAGCCTGGAGCTTGGCCCTGCTAAGCTCTCCGGGCTCTGGGTGAGCTCCAAGACCCTGGGCCTCGGCGAACCCTTCACCGCCTACTTTGACAGGAACCGCTCCAGCTGGGCCTACTACGGCGAGGCCGAGGTGAACCTGGGCTCCGTGAACCTCTCCGCCAACTACCGGGCCGTGGACACCGAGTACGCCGACGGCCAGGCCAGCATGTCCGAGAACGAGGACGCCAACTACTACGGCGAGAATATCTCCACGGTCCCCTACGGCTACAACACCCGGGGCTTCGGCGTGGAGGCCAAGGCCAGCGTGGGCCCGGTGGGGGTGGAGGCTTACCTTGACAGCAAGCGGGGCTACAACGACGCTGCCAACTCGGCGAACAACGACATCGCCTTCGGCCTTGCGGCCGAGGTTTCCCTCTTCCGCGGCTTCAGCCTCACGGGCTACTTCAACCGGGCTTGCGACAACGCCACCAGCCCCACCGCCTTCGGCTGCACGGGCGGTACCCAGAGGGACTTCTTGAATTCTGGCTCGGATTACTTCCTCAACAACCCTACCCAGCGCTACTCCTCCAGCTTCGGCGCCCGCTTGGAGCATCAGGCCGACGCCGAGGATGCCCTGATCAAGGGGCTTTCCGTGGTGGCCCAGTACACCCGCTTCACCGTGAGCAACCACAACGACTTCCAGGTGGCCGCCTTCTTCGCCCAGCCCATGGCCCTTGGCCCCATCAAGGCTCAGCCTGGGGTCCGCTTCCACTACTTTGACGATGGCACCGGCGGCGGCAATGCGGACTACAGCGCCCTTAAGGCGGGCGTGCGGCTCAGCACCGACCCCTTGGCCCTGCCCTTCAAGCCAAGCTTGAGCGCCGACGCTGCTTACCGCTCCACCCGCTTTGGCGGCGGTGCCCGCGCGGGCGAGGTCTACGGCCGGGCTGGGCTCACCCTGAATGAGCTCTTCGCTCCTGGCCTCAGCTTCACCGTGGCGGGGGCCATCTACGGGGCTTGGAACGTGGCCCAGGGTGCGGGGGGTCTCATCACCGTGGGCGCTGGGGAGAACGCCTTCTCCTACGACCGCGACCGCCTCTTCGCCAGCCCGGGTGGCACGGGTGCTCCCACGGCTTCCTTCGGCAGCAACTCGGGCTCTGTGGAAGGCCTCTACGGGGAGCTTAAGTACTACGACCTCTCTGTGGCGGGCGGTTACTTCCGCCTCCGCCAGGGCCAGGCCAACTCCCCCTTCGGGGGCACGGTGGACACCGTGGCCAAGGCCTTCCGTGTGAGCTACACCGTGAAGTTCTAAGGGCTCCTTGGGCCCTTCCCCCCGCCCCTGGGCGGGGGGTTTTCCTTTGCCCTAAACTAAGGGGATGACCTTCCGCTACCGGGGTCCCGAACCCAAGGGGGACCAGCCCAAGGCCATCGGGGAGCTGGTGGCAGCTTTAAGAGATGGAGAGCGCTACCTGACCCTCCTCGGGGCCACGGGCACGGGGAAGACGGTGACCATGGCCAAGGTCATAGAGGCCCTGGGCCGCCCCGCCTTGGTCCTCGCCCCCAACAAGATCCTGGCGGCGCAGCTCGCCGCGGAGTTCCGGGAGCTTTTCCCGGAGAACGCCGTGGAGTACTTCATCAGCTACTACGACTACTACCAGCCCGAGGCCTACGTGCCGGGGAAGGACCTCTACATAGAGAAGGACGCCAGCATCAACCCCGAGATTGAGCGCTTAAGGCACTCCACCACCCGAAGCCTCCTCACCCGGCGGGACGTGATCGTGGTGGCCTCGGTTTCCGCCATTTACGGCCTGGGGGATCCCAGGGAGTACCGGGCGCGGAACCTGGTGGTGGAGCGGGGGGCGGTCTACCCGCGGGAGGCGCTCTTGGAGCGCCTCTTAGAGCTGGGCTACCAGCGGAACGATATAGACCTTGCCCCCGGGCGCTTTCGGGCCAAGGGGGAGATCCTGGAGATCTTCCCCGCCTATGACACCGAGCCCATCCGGGTGGAGCTATGGGGCGACGAGGTGGAGCGCATCAGCCAGGTCCACCCCGTCACCGGGGAAAGGCTTCGGGATCTTCCCGGCTTCGTGCTTTTCCCCGCCACCCACTACCTCTCCCCGGAGGGCATGGAGGAGATCCTGGCCGAGATCCGCAAGGAATTGGAGGAACGGGTCCGCTACTTTGAGGAGCGGGGGGAGGTCCTCTACGCCCAGCGCCTCAAGGAACGCACCCTTTATGACCTGGAGATGCTCAGGGTCATGGGCACCTGCCCGGGGGTGGAGAACTACGCCCGCTACTTCACGGGCAAGGCCCCGGGGGAGCCCCCTTACACCCTTCTGGACTACTTCCCCGAGGACTTCCTGGTCTTCCTGGACGAGTCCCACGTGACCGTGCCCCAGCTCCAGGGCATGTACCGGGGGGATTACGCCCGCAAGAAGACCCTGGTGGACTACGGCTTCCGCCTGCCCAGCGCCCTGGACAACCGCCCCTTGCGCTTTGAGGAGTTCTTGGAGCGGGTGTCCCAGGTGGTCTTCGTCTCCGCCACCCCGGGACCCTTTGAGCTCGCCCACTCGGGCCGCGTGGTGGAGCAGATCATCCGCCCCACGGGGCTTTTGGACCCCTTGGTGGTGGTGAAGCCCACGGAGAACCAGATCCTGGATCTCATGGAGGGGATCCGGGAAAGGGCGAAGCGGGGGGAGCGCACCCTGGTCACGGTGCTCACCGTGCGCATGGCGGAGGAACTCACGAGCTTTCTGGTGGAGCACGGCATCCGTGCCCGCTACCTCCACCACGAGCTGGACGCCTTTGAGCGCCAGGCCCTCATCCGGGACCTTAGGCTAGGCCACTACGATTGCCTGGTGGGCATCAACCTGTTGCGGGAAGGCCTGGACATCCCCGAGGTTTCCCTGGTGGCCATCCTGGACGCCGACAAGACGGGCTTCCTAAGGAGCGAAAGAAGCCTTATCCAGACCATCGGCCGGGCGGCGCGGAACGCCCGGGGGGAGGTGTGGCTTTACGCCGACCAGGTGTCCGAGGCCATGGCGAGGGCTATTGCCGAGACCCATCGGCGGCGGGCCCTCCAGGAGGCCTACAACCGGGAGCACGGCATCGTGCCGGAGACGGTGCGGAAGGAGGTGCGGGCGGTGATCCGCCCGGAGGGGTACGAGGAAGCCCCCTTGGCGCCTTCGTTGGCGGAAGAGGACCTCAAGGAGCGCATCGCCGAGCTGGAACTCGCCATGTGGCAGGCGGCGGAGGCCTTGGACTTTGAGCGGGCGGCGCGGCTTAGGGATGAGCTTCGGGCCCTCGAGGCCCACCTCCAAGGGCTTAGGACCCCCGAGCCCGTGCCGGGGAAGCGGAAGCGGAGGAAGCGCTAAAGGGCCATCTTGACGCCTTCCCCGCCTCTTGGTATAGTGCATCCTGCGGTCGGTCCGCGGTAGCTCAGCTGGTAGAGCGGCCGGCTGTTAACCGGTTGGTCGCAGGTTCGAGTCCTGCCCGCGGAGCCAGATGGGGGCCTAAGGGCCCCCTGGGTCTTTTATTGGGGGAGGGGAAAGGGTATAATCTTTCCTCGTGCGGCCTGCCGGGCCCGGAGAGGAGGTGAAGATGCGCAGGTACGAGGTGAACATCATCCTTAACCCCAGCCTGGAGCAAAGCCAGCTCGCCCTGGAGAAGGAGATCATCGGGAAGGCCCTCGAGGCCTACGGGGCCCAGGTGCTGAAGGTGGAAGAGTGGGGGGTGCGGCGCCTGGCCTACCCCATCGCCAAGGACCCCCAAGGGTATTTCCTCTTCTACCAGGTGGAGATGCCCGAGGACCGGGTGAACGACCTGGCCCGGGAGCTCCGCATCCGCGACAACGTGCGCCGGGTCATGGTGGTCAAGGCCCAGGAGCCCCTCCTTAGCAAGGCGTAAACTTTTGACATGGCAAGAGGCCTGAACCGCGTATACCTCATCGGCTCCCTCACCTCCCGGCCCGACATGCGCTACACCCCGGGGGGGCTCGCCATCCTGGAGCTCAACCTGGCCGGGCAGGACACCCTTTGGGACGAGTCCGGCCAGGAGCGGGAACTCCCCTGGTACCACCGGGTGCGGCTTCTGGGCCGCCAGGCGGAGATGTGGGGGGATGTTTTGGAGAAGGGCCAGCTCCTCTTCGTGGAGGGAAGGCTGGAATACCGCCAGTGGGAGCGGGACGGGGAGAAGCGGAGCGAGCTCCAGGTGCGGGCCGACTTCATTGACCCCTTAGACGCCCGCGGGCGGGAAACCCAGGAGGACGCCAAGAGCCAGCCCCGCCTCCGCCACGCCCTGAACCAGGTGGTCCTCATGGGCAACCTCACCCGCGACGCCGAGCTCCGCTACACCCCCCAGGGGACGGCGGTGGCCCGGCTGGGCCTGGCGGTGAACGAGCGCCGCCGGGGGCCGGGGGCCGAGGAGGAAAAAACCCATTTCATAGAGGTTCAGGCCTGGCGCGAACTGGCCGAGTGGGCCGGGGAGCTCAGGAAGGGCGACGGGCTTTTGGTGATCGGACGTTTGGTGAACGACTCCTGGACGAGCTCCAGCGGGGAAAGGCGCTTCCAGACCCGCGTGGAAGCCCTCCGCTTGGAGCGACCCACCCGTGGGCCTGCCCAGACCGGCGGAAGCAGGCCCCAACCGGTCCAGACGGGTGGGGTGGACATTGACGAGGGACTCGAGGACTTCCCGCCGGAGGAGGATCTGCCGTTTTGAGCACGAAAACCGCTAAACCCACCAAGAAGGAGGCGCAGCGGCGCCCCTCCCGGAAGGCCAAGGTGAAGGCCACCCTGGGAGAGTTTGACCTGAAGGACTACCGGAACGTGGAGGTTTTGAAGCGGTTCCTGTCGGAGACGGGGAAGATCCTTCCCCGCCGCCGCACGGGGCTTTCCGCCAAGGAGCAGCGGATCCTGGCCAAGACCATCAAGCGGGCCAGGATCCTGGGGCTTCTTCCCTTCACGGAGAAGCTGGTGCGCAAGTAGGGGGTGGAGATGAAGGTCATCCTGCTGGAACCCCTGGAGAACCTGGGCGACGTGGGCCAGGTGGTGAACGTCAAGCCCGGCTACGCCAAGAACTACCTCCTTCCCCGGGGCCTGGCGGTCTTGGCCACGGAGAGCAACCTGAAGGCCCTGGAGGCCAAGATCCGCGCCCAGGCCAAGCGCCTGGCGGAGCGCAAGGCGGAAGCGGAGCGGCTTAAGGAGATCCTGGAAAACCTCACCCTCACCATCCTGGTGCGGGCGGGGGAGAACAAGATCTACGGCTCCGTGACCGCCAAGGACATCGCCGAGGCCCTGGCCCGCCAGCACGGCATCACCATTGACCCCAAGCGCCTCGCCCTGGAGCGGCCCATCAAGGAACTCGGGGAGTATGTCCTCACCTACAAGCCCCACCCCGAGGTGCCCATCCAGCTCAAGGTGAGCGTGGTGGCCCAGTAGGGGCGAAGCCCGGCAGGCCGCAGGGCGGGGGAAGCCCCGCCCTTTAGCTTTGCAGCCAGGCTGGGCCGAGCTCCTCGAGGCGGGCCACCCCCACGAGGGCCAAGGTGAGCTCCACCTCCGCCAGGAAGTGGTCCAAGAGGGCCCCCACCCCTTCCTCCCCCTTCAGGGCCAGGGCGTAGACGTAGGGCCGCCCCAGCCCCACCGCCTTGGCCCCCAGGGCCAGGGCTTTGACCGCGTCCGCCCCGGTGCGGACGCCGCTATCCATCAGAACGGGGACCTTGCCCTCGGCCGCTTCCACCGCCAGGGGAAGGGCCTTTAGGGCGGCTATGCTCCCGTCCACCTGCCGCCCTCCGTGGTTTGAGACGTAGACCCCGTCCACCCCGAGGGCCACCGCCTTGGCCACGTCCTCGGGGTGGAGGAGGCCCTTGAGGAGGAGGGGAAGGGAAGTGGCCTCCCGCACCCGGCGCACCTCCTCCCAGGAGAGCTCGGGGAAGGAGTAGGTGGCCACGAAGCGGCGCACCGCCTTTTGCATCTGGGTGAGGCTTAGGCCGAAGCGCCTCCCCGTCCGCCGGAGGGCGAGGAGGTTCTTGAGGAGGGCCAAGGTGGGCCTGGGGCGCAGGGCAGGCCCCTCCAGGGGTTCTTCCAAGGCCCTTAGGAAGGCGGGGTCGGTGAGGTAGATGGCCAGGCCCTGCCCCTTGAGGAAGGGGAGGTGGCCTAGGGCGAGGTCCCTAGGGCGCCAGCCGAGCTGCACCGTGTCCACGGTGAGGACCACCCCGGCGCACCCTGCTTGCTCCGCCCGCCGGAGGAAGCTTTCCACCACGCGGGCGTCCGTGGAGTGGTAGAGCTGGAAGAAGACGCTGGCCTCCGGGTTCACCCCCTTGGCGGCCTCCACCACCTGCTCCAAGGGGTAAGAGGCCTGGTTGGAGACCATGAGGGGGATTCCCCTCCGGGCCGCGGCCCGCGCCGCCGCCAGCTCCGCCTGGGGGTGGGCGAGTTCCAAAACGCCGATGGGGGCGAGGAAGAGGGGGGCGGACCAGGTCTTGTGCCAAAGGATGGTTTTGAGGTCCGGGGGCGGGACCCCCCGGAGCATCCTGGGCCAGAGGGCGATCTCGGTGAAGGCCTTTCGGTTTTGCACCATGGTGGCCTCCGCGCCCGCCCCGCCCGCCACGTAGGCGAAGGCCTCGGGGGACATGCGCTTTTTCGCCGCCTCCTCCAGGGCCTCGGGGTGCAGGGGCAAAGGCGGCCTTTCCCCCAGGAAGCCCCGCAGGTAGATGGCCTGTTGCACGCTTCTTCCCCACATGGGTTTGCCCGGATTATACTCCGTCCAAATGGAAAGGCAAGTGCTCATCACCGGGGCGGGAAGCGGCATCGGCCGGGCCACGGCGAGGCTTCTTTGCCAAAGGGGCTATCGCGTCTACGGCGGGGTGCGGCGGGAGGAGGAGGCGGAGGCCCTAAGGGCGGAGGGGATCACCCCCCTTCTCCTGGACGTGACCCGGGAGGAGGACCTGGCGAGGGCCCGGGAGGCCTTGCAGGAGGGGCTCTATGGCCTCGTGGCCAACGCCGGCGTGGCGGTGGCTGGGCCCTTGGAGCTTGTGCCCGTGGCTGCTTTTCGCGAGGCTCTGGAGGTGAACGTCCTCGGGGCCTTCGCCACGGTGAAGGCCTTTTTGCCCTCCTTGCGCCAAAGCCGGGGGCGGGTGGTCCTCATGGGCTCGGTCTCGGGCCTGGTGGCCCTGCCCCTCATGGGGCCCTACGCCGCCAGCAAGTTCGCCCTCGAGGCCCTGGCGGACGCCCTCAGGGTGGAGCTTTCCCCTTTTGGCGTCCGGGTTTCCCTCATTGAGCCCGGCTCCGTGGCCACCCCCATCTGGGAGCGCTCCCTAAAGCGGGCCGAGGCCTACCTGGAACCCCCTCCCCCGGGCACCGAAGGGGTTTATGGCCGCTATCTGGAGGTAGCCCGGCGGCTAGCGGAAAGGAACGCCCAAAGGGGCCTTCCCCCCGAGCGGGTAGCGGAGGCTGTGCTTAAGGCCCTGGAAAGCGAAAACCCCAAGGCCCGCTACCTGGTGGCCCACCCGGCCCGCATCCGGGAAACCCTTCTTTTGAGGCTCCTTCCTGCCCCCTGGCGGGACCGCCTCATCGCCCGCTTCCTCTCGTAGTGTGCCCTGGGCCTTGGGCCCTTGGGGGCTTCGGGGGTATCCTTAGGGACGTGGAGTTCCGGGTGGAAGACCTCGGCCTGGTGCCTTACGGGGAGGCCTGGGCCTACCAGAAGGCGGTGCACCGGGAGGTGGTGGAGGGCAAGCGTCCCCCCACCCTCCTCCTCCTGGAGCACCCCCGGGTCATCACCTTGGGCCGCAAGGCCACGGGGGAGAACCTCCTCTTTCCCGAGGCGTGGTACCGGGAAAACGGTTTCGCCCTCTACTGGGTGGAGCGGGGCGGGGACGTGACCTACCACGGCCCTGGGCAGCTGGTGGGCTACCCCATCTTCCCCGTGGGGCGGGAGGTGCGCCGCTTCCTGCGGCAGATTGAGGAGGCTATCGTCCGGGTGGCCCGGGCCTACGGCATCGCGGCCTACCCCACCCCCGGGTACGCCGGGGTCTGGGTGGGGGAGGAGAAGCTTTGCGCCATCGGGGTGGCGGTGAAGGAGGGGGTGAGCTTCCACGGCTTCGCCCTCAACGTCTCCACGGACCTCAACGACTTTAGCGTCATCATCCCGTGCGGCCTGAAGGGCAAAGGGGTCACCTCCTTGGAAAGGCTTTTGGGCCGGAAGGTCCCCATGGAGGAGGCCAAGGCCAAGGTGGTGGAGGCCTTCGCCGAGGTGTTCGGCTTGGCGCCCAGGTGGGAGGGGAAAACACATCATGAAGCCGAAGTTTGAGGTGGTGGAGCTTTTGGCCCCCTCGGGGGAGGTGGTGGAGCTCAAGGTGGTGAAGCGGGGCCTGGCCCAGGCCCGGCCCGAGCCCGTGGACCGGAACAAGCCCGCTTGGCTTCGCGCCACCTTGCCCACGGGGGCCAAGTACCAAGCCCTGAAGCGCACGGTGGAGGAGCTGAGGCTTCACACCGTGTGCCAGGAGGCCCTATGCCCCAACGTGGGGGAGTGCTGGACCCACGGCACCCTCACGGTGATGATCCTGGGGGATATCTGCACCCGGGCCTGCAAGTTCTGCGCCGTGCACACGGGGAACCCCAGGGGCCTGGTGGACCCCGAGGAGCCCATAAGGGTGGCGGAGGCCATCGCCCGGCTCGGCATCCGCTACGTGGTCCTCACCAGCGTGGACCGGGACGACCTGCCCGATGGCGGGGCCTCCCACTTTGCCGCCACCATCCGGGCCATCAAGGAGAGGGCGCCTGGGGTCCTGGTGGAGGCCCTCACCCCCGACTTCCAAGGGGACCTGAAGGCGGTGGAAACGGTTTTGGATGCGGGCCCTGAGGTCTACGCCCAGAACCTGGAAACGGTGCGCCGCCTTACCCCCAAGGTGCGGGACCCCCGGGCGGGCTACGAGCAAACCCTGAAGGTGCTGGCCCACGCCAAGCGGTATAGGCCCGAGGTCCTCACCAAGTCCAGCCTGATGCTGGGCCTGGGGGAAAGGGAGGAGGAGATCCTGGAGGCCATGCGCGACCTCCGGGCGGCGGGGGTGGACATCCTCACCCTGGGCCAGTACCTGAGGCCCACCCCGGCCCACCTGCCCGTGGAGCGCTACGTGCCCCCGGAGGACTTTAAGAAGTACGAGGCCTGGGGGTACGAGCTGGGCTTCAAGGAGGTCTTCTCCGGGCCTTTGGTGCGGAGTTCCTACCGGGCGGACCGGGTCTTCCTGGAGGCCACCCAAAGATGAGCCGAAAGACGGCCCTTTTCCTCCTGGACCTCCTCGCCCTCCTCCTCTTCGCCGGGGTGGGCCTCCTTTCCCACGGGCTTCCCCTCTCCTTGGGAGGCCTCGCCCGGAACGTCCTCCCCGTCCTCTTCGTCTGGCTCCTCCTTGCTCCCTTCCTCGGCACCTACAGGAGGCCCACCTGGAAAAACCTCCTCCTCACCTGGCTCTTCGCCTTCCCCGCGGGGCTATGGCTGAGGCAGATGGTCTTGGGCGGGGCTTTCGGGGTGGGGTTCTTCGTCTTCTTGGGCGTGGCCATGGGGTTCAGCCTCCTTTTCCTCCTTCTCCTAAGGGGCCTCGCCAAGGGGCTTCGCCTCTGGTAAAAAAAAGCCATGGAAAAGGTGGCCTTCATCGGTCTTGGGGCCATGGGCTACCCCATGGCGGGGCACCTGGCGCGGCGTTTCCCCACCCTGGTCTGGAACCGCACCTTTGAAAAGGCCCTGAGGCACCAGGAGGAGTTCGGCTCCGAGGCCGTGCCCTTGGAGAGGGTGGCCGAGGCCCGGGTGATCTTCACCTGCCTTCCCACCACCCGGGAGGTCTACGAGGTGGCCGAGGCCCTCTACCCCTACCTCAGGGAGGGCACCTACTGGGTGGACGCCACCAGCGGCGAGCCCGAGGCAAGCCGCCTTCTGGCGGAGCGCCTTCTGGAAAAGGGGGTGACCTACCTGGACGCCCCGGTATCCGGCGGTACCCTGGGGGCCCAAAGGGGCACCCTCACGGTGATGATGGGGGGGCCGGAGGAGGCGGTGGAATGGGTCAGGCCGTATTTGGCCTACGCCGGCAAAGTGGTGCACGTGGGCCCCGTGGGGGCGGGGCATGCGGTGAAGGCTATCAACAACGCCCTCCTCGCCGTGAACCTCTGGGCGGCGGGGGAGGGGCTTTTGGCCCTGGTGAAGCAGGGGGTTTCCGCGGAGAAGGCCCTCGAGGTCATCAACGCCTCCTCGGGCCGCTCCAACGCCACGGAGAACCTCATTCCCCAAAGGGTCCTCACCCGGGCCTTCCCCAAGACCTTCGCCTTGGGGCTATTGGTGAAGGACCTGGGGATCGCCATGGGGGTTTTGGACGGGGAGAAGGCCCCAAGCCCCCTCCTCCGCCTCGCCCGGGAGGTCTACGAGATGGCCAAGCGGGAGCTGGGCCCGGATGCGGACCACGTGGAGGCCCTGAGGCTTTTGGAGCGCTGGGGCGGGGTGGAGATCCGCTGATACCACCCCATACCGGCGCAAGCCCGCACGGGGGTCCTGGGGAAAAGCCTTAGCGGAGACTTCCGGTGGTAGGCGAGCAAACGAAACAGGGGAAAAGGGTATTCGTCACGAGTCGAGGCTTTTGAGGACATGCTCCAAGAGTTTGACCCGCAGTGGGACCACGAAAGGCTGATAAGGCTCGAAGTAAACATAGGAGTAGCCTATTATGGGCTCAGAGAGGAGAAAGTCGGCCACAAAGGCAAAAGGAGCTTTAGCCCTCTTGAGGACTTTCACGTCCTCCTCGCTGGAGAGGTGCTTCACCAGAAAGTTTTCCGTCTGGGAGAGTATCTCCATGGGGATGCTGGCGGGGGACTGAGTGGAGTACAGCATTCCTATGCCGTACTTCCTCCCCTCCTTGGCCACGCGGTAGAAGATCCCTGCCTTGTCCTCCAGGAAGTTGTGGGCCTCTTCCAGGACCACGAGGAAGTTGGCCTGGCGCTTGCCGTAGAGTTCTACGGCCCTGTCGAAAAGGAGGTCCATGAGGCGCAAGGTGAAGAAGTCGGCGGCCTCGCCCAGGGAAGGAAGGTCGAGGATGACCACCTTACCTTCTCCCTCGGTTTTCTCCCCGAGGAGATCCTCTTTGATAGTTTCGAGGAAGTTCGCCTCCTTTCCAGGCGCGTGGAAAGCGCGGAGGAAAGAGAAGACCTTGGCCCGGCTGTAGAGCTCCCTCGCCCCTCCCTTATTGTCCCCTCGCTGGCTGTTGTTCTCCATGGCCTCTTGGAGGTTGCCCCAAGACTTCTCTTCGGATATGTCGTAGTTTTCGTTCTTGTACTTTATTTTGAGGCCCTTGCGAGGGGTGAGGCCCGCTTTCCGAAGCGCCCCGTAGACGTAGGCCATGCGGTCGGGGATATGCTTCCAGTCCTCGAGGTTGTAAAAGGCGTTCTCCAGGTACTGGGGAGGCTCTGCCCCCTGGAGGCGACGCCTCTGGTAGGCGAGGGCCACGGCCAGCTCGGGGAAGTGGTAGAAGTCCACTTTAAGGGGCAAGACCTCCACGTACTCCCTCCACTCCGTCCCCAGGTGTTCCTTCAACCTCCTCGCCCAGGCCTCCTCCCTGGCGGTGTAGAAGCGGATCCGGCCCCGAATCCCCAGCGCCTTGAAGGCCTGGGCGAGGCCCGGGGAGGTGGTGGCCTCCGTCTGGAGGAGGTACTCGGCGTTCTGGTCCAGGATCAACATCCCCACCCGGGGAAAGGCGTGGGCCAAAAGGGTGAGGATGACCTTGTTCTCGTTGCTCTTCCCGAAGCCCGTCTTGCCGAAGTTGGCCGTCCTTCTGCCCACGAAGAGGGCGGGGTCCACCTCCTTCACCACCTCTGGATACTCCCCGCCTTCTTCTAGGCCGTAGGCCAGGTGGCCGAAGGCGTACCTCCTCTTCCCCTCGGCCTTAACGCTCCCTGAGGTTCTGACCTCGGCGGCGAGCAACCTTTGGAGTTCCTCCTCCGTCATGCGGTAGACCCGAGCCTCCACCACGGGGGGGAGCAGGCGGGTGGAGGGGGCGAAGAGCCCTCCCTGCACGACCCTCCCTAGGAGGACGATCCGGTGGTGGTAGAAGTTGACTTCCTTTCGCGCCCAAGGGTCCTCCTTCTCCAGGTCCACCTGATTGATGTGGGCCAGAGCGAGGGTATAGGTGGGGTCGCTACGCCCCACGGGCTCGTAGTAGCCGTCTAAAACCATGCCCACGTAGTCTTTCCCGCCAGAAGAAACGCGAACGAGTTCGCCTAGGAGGAGGCGCTTGCCTTGGTCCAGCTCCTGGGGGGTGAGCACTAAGGTGAGCTCCGCCCAAGGGCCGTTCCGCCTGGAAGACACCACCACGCCGATGGGGCTTTCGGCCATCTCAGTCCTCCCTGTCTGCCAGCCTGAGCCATTCAGTGAGCTTCTTGGCGAGATCTTCGCCAAAGGCCTTTCTGAACCGAGCGAGGATCTCCTCCTCCATCCTGCGAGGGATGGACCTGGCCACGGAGGCCCTCCCGTGGGCCTCTACCACCGTTCCCACACTCCCCCCATAGAGGACGCTACGGTGTGCCCTTAGGCTTCGGGCTACCTTAACGGCATCCTCCTCCCCCAAGTAGGGGGGGAGATCAAAGATGGCCACACCCTCCTGAGGTCTAAAGGTGTCCTCAAGGAGGCGCGCCACGTAACGCCTGCCCATGACGAAGGCTCCCTCGAGGTCGGCGTTCCACTGGCGCTCGTAGCGGTAAGCCTTCTCCATGAGTTCCTGGGGGACCTGGAGCACGAAGGTTCCCCTGGCTTCGGCGAAAAGCCTCGCCATCACCAAGGAGGTGAGGCCTTCAGCGAGGAGGCGGGAGCGTTTGGTGACCCCAGCAAGAAGGAGGTGCTTCCTTGCGAAGTAGTTCTGTAGTTTAGAGCGGAAACTCTCTCTGACGCCCAATTGCGCAAGGCGCCCGTCTTTGATGAAAAGGTCTATGTACACGTCAAAACCTCCATAGGGCATAACCCCAAGGGACTTCCACGCCTTCCTCCCCCTGCACCCCAGAGGGCAAGCGCCCAAAGGGTGAGCAGGTCCAGCCCCGCCCGGAAGAGGCTCTGTCCCAGCCTCCCGTGCTTCTTGGGCCTCACCGGACGCACCCGGTGCAGCACAAGCCCCGTCCGAAACGCCCACACGAAGGCCAGGCTCAAGGGGACCAAAAGCCGCGAAAGCCTCTCCCCCCGCGTCACGTGCGTGGCCTCCAGGTCAAATCCCCGCCCCTTCAGGGCCCCAAAGAGCCGCTCTATCCCCCACCTGAGCCCGTACACCTCCAGCACCCGGTGAGGGTCCAGGTCCGTAGCCACAATCAGCCACTCCCGGACCCCAAGGCGCAACCCCACCACCCACATGCGCCGCCCGTAGACCCAGTACCGCCGCCTGGGCACCCGGCTCTCTCCCACCTTCAGGGAGGCAAAGAGCTCCCAGGCCCGAGGGCCCGAGCCCAACCGCCACATCCGGGTGTTGGCCTTGATTCGGATGCACCGGGGGATGCCCTTCTCCTCCAGGTACCGGAACCACGCCTCCCCTATGAACTCCCGATCCGCCAGGAACCCCTCCACCCGGAGGTGGGGGAAGTGGGCCCTCAGGAAAGCCAAGGCCCTCTCCATCAGGGCGATGCGTTCGGGGGTGGAGGAGTTGCCGTCGTGGGGAAGGAAGCTCCAGAACAGGGGGACGGCCAGGCCTTGGTACAGGAAGGCCAGCATCAGGAGGTTGACCTTGCTCTTCCCCAGCTCCCACTCGGTCCGGTCCATGACCAGGAGGAGCCCTTGGGGTCGGAGGAGGGCGAAGATGAAGCGGGCATAGCCCTCCCCGTCCAGCCCCGGCCAGGCCAAGAACCGCTGGAACCTTCGGTAGGCGGAGCGGGGGTCAGGGCTGGCTATGGAGCCGAGGGAAAGAGCGAGTCTGGGGCCGCTTGTGGTGCGGGCGGTGACCAGAGCCATCACCAGGGCGGCCAGGAAGGTGAGGCGCCTGAGGTCGGCCTTCCAGTATCGCTTCAAGGCGTTGATGAGTGGGGTAAGCTGTTCCATGGGGACCACCTCCTATGGGTACCTGCCCATCCACGTGGGCGCAGGTCCATCCTAAAGGGGTGGTCCCACGTTTTGACGTGTACTGAGTGAAAAGGTAGTCTTTGTAACTTTCCTGCAAGACCTTCTCCACCCCCCAAACCAGGTAGGCCCACTCCAGGACGTCCCGGAAGATCCCCATGAAGGCCCTGAGGTCCTTGGTGTAGTATTCTCCCAGATCCTCCAGGGAGATGCCTGTGGCCCGGAAGAAGGTCTTCAAAGCATCAGCGGCGGGGCTTTCTTCGGAGCGCTCGAGGAGACCTTCCAGGTAGCCCTTGGGATCCCGTAGGACTTCATACCCAGGGAGGAGGTGGGCGATGGAGGGTAGGCGGAAACCCTTCACCCCCACTGCGGCAACGCGCACGAGGCCGAAGGAGAGGAGCGGAAGCTCTTCGAAGGCGCGTCCCTCGCCTCCGTCCACGGTGAGGGTGAGGAGAGGGTAGGCCTCCCCGTCCCCGTGCAAGGGCACTTGGCGCTCCTGCTTGAGTTTTTGGTAAAGCTCGTCTAGCTCGCGCAGGAGATCCTGGTAGTGGTCTAGCCTGAGATCGTCAAGGAAGTCCTTGAGGCCAAGGGGGTTGCTTCCTTCTCCCGCATACGGCATAGGAGTTCACCTGCGTTTTCCATTGTACCTCCCGGAACGCCACAGCTTCTGAATGAGCGCCTCCTCCTCGGAAGTGAGGAACTCCATCCCGAGCTTCGCCTCCACCTCCTTCAACCTCCGGTACACCTCCCGCCTGGCCTCCAGGGTGAGCCTCCCGGGCTTGCCGTCCTTCCGCTTCTCCCGGGTCCGGGGATCCCGGGTCCACGCCCAAAGCCACTCCCGGAACTCGTAGAGGGGGAGGAGGTGGGCGTGGCCGTTCTCCAGGGCCCGCGCCATGGCCTTGTCCCGCCGCACCACGGTGCAGGTCCAGCACCCGAAGCGGGTGTCCCGGCCCCCGTAGACCGCCTCCAGGCCCTCCGTGGGGTAGCCCAGGGAGGGGGCCACGAAGTTCAGGTAGTCCCACACGAAGCACTCCCGCCAGAAGGCGATGGGGGCCACGTAGAGGGCATTCAGGCGCTTGGCCTCCTGGAAGAGCACCCCCTGGCCGCACTCCCCGCCCCGGGAGCAAGAGAGGATGAGCCTCTGGTCCCGGGCGTCCGACTCCCCGAAGCGCACCCCCGTGAGGATGGCCTTCTTCCCGGGAAGGCTCTGGACCAGGCGGTCCATGGGGGCGATCTTCAACCTGCGGGTGCACCAGCGGAAGCGGTTGTGGGGCGGGGGGTAGCCCTTGCCGATGATTTGGACCCAGAAGCTCTCCTCGGGGCGGGGGCGGGCGGTGTGAACGTGGACCCCGGGGTGGAGCCTCTTCACCGCCTCCAGGAAGGCCAGGGCCTGGGCGTGGAGGGTGGGGATCTCCAGCCCCGTGTCGGCGTAGACCACGTGGATCTCCACGGGCTTCCCCTTGCGCTTCCACCACTCCAGGGTGAGGACGGTGGTGGCGGTGGAGTCCTTGCCCCCCGAGTAGGTGAGGACGAAGGCCTCGGCCCCCTGGGCGAGGGCGGCCTCGAGGGCGCGCTCGGCCAGGTCTGTGGCCTCTTTGAGGTCGAAAGACCCAAAGGGTTCCCCTATCCCCGCGGCCAGCGCTTCAAGGGAAACCTGCATCGCCTCCTCCTTTAAGCATCCAGAACTTTGCCCATCCCGCCTTGGGCGTGTGTTCCAGCAAAGGAGTGTGCTCGGTTCGCCTCATGGCGCAATGCTAATGGTGGGGAATTGGTTCATCAATACCCTGCAAAGACGTCTCGGCCCTCGGGGAGCTATTGTGAGGGGTCTTCTGTATTTCCGGTCTTCGGATATACTGAAAACATGAAGGCGCTTACCTCCCTCTCCAAACGGGGCCAGATCACCCTCCCTGCGGAGGTACGCCGGGCCTTGGGCTTGAAGCCGGGGGACACCTTGGTGGTCCGGGTGGAAGCGGGCCGGGTTGTCTTGGAGCCTGCGGTGGTGTTGCCCGTGGAGCTCTACACGGAGGAGCGCATCCGGGAGTTCGCCGAAAACGCCCAGGCTACCCCGGAGGAGCTGGATGCCTTCCGCCGGGCCTGGGGCCTCTGAGTTGGTCTTTTTGGACGCCAACGTCCTTTTCTCGGCAAGCCTCGGGGGGGAGGTGTTTGAGGCGATCTGGCTGGGGGCCAGGAAGGGAAGGTACCGGCTGGCCACAAGCCCCTACTGCTTGCTGGAGGCCCGGGAAAACCTCGCGCGCAAACGACCCCAAGCCCTTAGAGGGCTCAAGGACCGGCTCAAGGTGGTGCGCTTGGTGCCGGAAGCCAATGGGGAAGCTTGGATGGAGGGCCTGGTGCCCGAAAAAGACCTTCCCGTCCTCGCCGCCGCCGTGGCCGCAGGGGCTTCTGTTCTCCTCACCGGGGATACCCGCCACTTCGGTCCCTTGATGGCCCGCCAGGATCTCCCCCTAAGGGTCCTCACCCCCGGCGACTTCATCCGGAGCTTCCGCCCCTCAGGTTAAATGCGCTGTACGGGGAAAAGACCCCGGGTTCTCTCCTCAGGTCCGCTGGGTCGGCCCTATACCCCGCCTTAGATTCGCCGGAAAACCAGGTTGGGGGCCCCTTCTCCCTGGGAGAAGGGGAAGGGTTGACCTTTGGGGGACGTCCCCCTAAGGTGTTCTGTATGAAGAACGATCTGTTCTACGAAGTGGGGCAAAACCTCCGCCGGTTGCGCCAGGCCAAGGGGCTGACCCTGTCTGGCTTGGCGGCCAAAGCCGGGGTGGCGAAATCGCTTCTTCACGCCTTGGAAGCGGGACGCGCCAACCCCACCTTGGCCACCCTTTGGGCCTTGGCCCAGGCCCTGGAGGTGCCCTTTGGTGAGTTGGTCCAAGCCCGCCCTGTAGGCGATGAGGGCGTTACGGTTCAACTTATTGAACGAACCCGAGGGCGGTCGGGTGAGCCGCTGGAGGTGTACCGTATGGACCTCTCCCCCTGTTCTGTGCGTTGGGCGGAGGCGCACGAGCGGGGGCTTCGTGAGCGGGTCATCGGCCTAAGGGGGAAGGCCAGGGTGGGACCGCCTCCAGGCAGGGAGGTGGGGCCGGGGGAAGAGGTGGAGTTCGCTGGGGATGAACCCCATGTGTACGCCAGCGAGGAGGGGGCGAGCCTTCTGGTTTTCCTGCACTACCCACTGCCTCCCCGGCCGCAAGGGGAGGCCGGTAGCCCGGAGAAGGCCTCCTTGGCCCTGCGGGAGGTGAGCCTAGGGGTGGGGGGTCTGGCCTTGGAAGGCCGCTGGCTTGCGCCGGGGTTCCAGGAAGGGGTTTTTGTTCGTTGGGGCGCAAACCGCACCTACCTCTTTAGCCTCCCTTTGGCCCCCTTACCCCGCCTCGAGGCCCAGGGGCTTTTGGGCGAGGCCTTGGCCCTCCTCCATGCCCCTAAAGAAGATCTGAGGTCCCATGGGCAAAGCCCCAGCCTCCTCCTACGCACCCTGGCTTGGGAGGGGTTGCTCCTTAAGGGGGAAGTGGCCGACCCGGCCCCCCTTCTCGTCCAAACCGCGCGGTCTCCTGTGGGCTCTTCAAAGGAAGAGGATTGGGAAAGTCGCATCTCGGTGGACCTCTACGCCCGGGTGGAACTCCTCCATCCCGGCTACGCCAGGCAGCCCCTTTTTCTGGCCTATGGGTTGCAGGCCGTGGGCCTGGAGAAGGAAAGGTTTTTGGACGTGGGCACGGGGCCTGGGCATCACCTTCTCCTGCTCTTGGAGCTGTTGCCCCATTTGGAGCCGGTGGCGGTGGAACCCAGTCCGGCCTCGAGGCAAGCCCTGGCCCAGTTGATCCCAGGCGTGGAGGTGTTGCCTGAGGATTTCACCCTTTTGGATTCGGAGGAAACCTTTCCCTTGATCGTCTGCGTGGGGGCCAGCCACCACATGTCCACGTGGCGCTTCTTAGAGAAGGCTTACCGGCTTCTGCGCCCTGGGGGCCTTTTGGCGGTGGCGGACGAGTTTTTGCGTCCCTTCACCACCCGAGAGGAGCGGGCCCGGAACCTGGTGCTTCACCACACGGCCTACCTGCTCCCCTTTCCCTTGGAGGAAACGGAGGCCCTTTGGGCTTTACGCCTGCTAGCCTTGCAAGGAAAGTCCCGAGGCCTTAGGGCCTTGGCCGAGGAGGCTCTGCAAGACCTTGAAACGCGTTCCGATGCCTTCGCTACCTTTGCGCGGCTGGAGCTCCAGGCCCTTCTGGCCGGGCTGGACTACGAGGTGGAGACCAAGACCTATCCCCGCCGTTTTTTGGAGCTGGCCTTTGCCGTGGGCTTTGAGCTGGAGCACCACCACCGTTTGTTTGCCACCCATGGCCGCGGTTCTTGGGACGGGGGCACCCACCTCTTCCTCCTGAGGAGGCCCAAATGAAGCGGGGGCTACGGGCAGCTTGGCCCATCGCCTTGGGGTATTTCCCCGTGGCCGTGGCCTTCGGCGCTTTGGGGGCGCAGGCGGGGCTCAGCCCCCTTTGGATCCAGCTCACCTCTCTCCTGGTCTTCGCCGGGGCCAGCCAGTTCGCCCTGGTGGGGCTTTTGGCCCAGGGGGTCCCGCCCTTGTTGGCGGCCCTTTTGGGGCTTCTCCTCAACCTGCGCCACGCCTTCTACGGCCCCGCCCTGAGGCCCTACCTGAGGGGAGGTCCCCTAGAGGCCTTCTTTCTCACCGATGAGGTCTTCGCCGTGGCTTTGAGGGCCCTCCCGGGCCTTCCCCCAGGGGAAAGGCGGGGCTACTTCCTGGGCTTGGGCCTCGGGGCCTACCTCTCCTGGAACCTGGGCACCGCCCTCGGGGTTTTGGGGGCCCAGGGGCTCTTGGCCTTTCCGGGTTTGGGGGAGGCCCTTTCCTTCGCCCTTCCCGCCCTTTTCTTCCTCCTGGCCCTGCCCAACCTGAAGAACCCCGTGGCCCTGCTGGCGGGCGGGGTGGCCCTGGGCTTCCACCTCCTGGGCCAGACGGCCTGGGGCCTCTTCCTGGCAGGGGTCACCGGGCTCCTTGGAGAGGGATTTGGCGAAAGGAGGCGTCCATGACCTTGGCCCTTCTCCTTCTGGCCCTGGGCACCTTTCTCCTCCGGTTCCTGCCCTGGCGGGCGGAAAAAGGCCTAAGGGCGGGCCAGGCGGGGCCCGCCTTGGTGGTGGCCCTCTTTCTGGTTTCCGCCTTCGGCCCGCCCCCCTCTCCCGAGTGGCTCCGCGCCCTCTTGGCCCTTCTCGGCACCTACATTGGGGCGCGCCTCACGGGAAATCTGGGCCTTGCCGTCTTCCTGGGGGCGGGGCTTTACGGGCTTCTGGGCCTTCTCTAGCGGTTCAGGATGTGGATGGCCTGCTTGTGGAAGGCCTCCGCCGCCTCCATGAGGCTTTCCGAGAGGGTGGGGTGGGGGTGGACGGTGAGGGCGAGGTCGGAAACCGTGGCCGCCATCTCCAGGGCCAAGGTGGCCTCGGCGATGAGCTCCCCCGCCTGGGGGCCCACGATGAAGACCCCGAGGAGAAGGTCGGTCTCGGCATCCCCCACCACCTTCACCATCCCCTCGGCCCCGCCTAGGGTGAGGGCCCGGCCGCTGGCGGAGAAGGGAAACTTCCCCACCTTCACCTTGTAGCCTGCCTTCCTGGCCTCTTCCTCGGTGAGGCCTACCCCGGCCCACTCGGGGGAGGTGTAGACCACGCTCGGCACCTGATAGTCAAAGGCGCTGTCCTTGCTGGCGGCGTTTTCCGCCGCCACCAGGCCCTCCTTCATGGCCTTGTGGGCGAGGAGGGGAGGGCGGGCCACGTCCCCGATGGCGTAGACCCCGGGTACGGTGGTTTCCATCCGGGCGTTCACCTTGACGAAGCCCTTGGCGTCCAGGGCCACGCCCGCCCTTTCCAGGCCCAGGCCCTCCGTGCGGGGCTTGCGCCCCACGGCCACCAGGATCTTGTCCACCACCACCTCCTCCTGCTTACCCCCTTGGGCGGGCTCCAGGAGGACGTGGAGGCCATCCTTTTTCTTCTCGTACCCCACGGCCTTGGTGCCGGTGCGCACCCTTAGGCCCTCCTTTTCCAGGGCCCGGCGGAGGAGGGCGGCCGTTTCCGGGTCGCCGGCGGGGAGGATTTCCGGCATGTACTCAATGAGGGTCACCTGGGCCCCCAGGCGGTGGTAGACCTGGCCGAGCTCCAGCCCCACCGCCCCGCCCCCGATGACGAGGAGGCGCCCAGGGATACCCTCCTCCACCCTTAGGGCCCGGGTGGAGTCCCAGACGTCTTCCCCAAAGGGAAAACCGGGGAGGCTTGCGGGCTCGCTCCCCGTGGCCAGGATGAGGCTTTGGGCGCCGTAGCGCTCGCCGTTGACCTCTATCTCCTTGGGTCCCGTGAGGCGGGCGAAGCCCCGCACCAGCTCCACCTTGTTCCCCTTGAGGAGGCTTGCCACCCCGCCGGTGAGCTTCTTCACCACGCTTTCCCGCCAGGCCCCAAGCTTCTTGAGGTCCAGCTCGGGGGCGGCCTTTAGGCCGAACCCCTCCCCTACCTTCAGGTGGTGCAGGGTTTCGGCGGCGTGGAGGAGGGCTTTGGTGGGGATGCAACCCACGTTCAGGCACACCCCCCCCACCTCGGCGGCCTCCACCGCCAAAACCTTTAGCCCTAGCTGCGCTCCCCGGATGGCGGCGTGGTAGCCCCCAGGCCCCGTGCCGATGACGATGAGGTCGTAGGTCTTCATGGCGCTATCCTACATTTCCAGAAGGAGGAGGTCGGGGTTTTCCAAAAGCCGGATCACCTCCCGGGTGAAGAGGGCCGCCTCGGCCCCGTCCACCAGGCGGTGGTCAAAGGAGAGGGAGAGGAACATGATGTCCCGCGCCTGGATGGAGCCGTCCGGCATGACCCAGGGCCGCTTGCGGATGGAGTGCACCCCCAGGATGGCGGCATCGGGCAGGTGGATGATGGGGAAGCTTAAAGTGGCCCCCACGGAGCCGATGTTGGTGATGGTAAAACATGAGCCCGTAACCTCCTCCGGGCTTAGGCGCCCTTCCCGGGCCTTGTCGGAAAGCTCGGCGATCTCCTGGGCCAGCTCCAGGACGCTCTTCCGGTCGGCGTCCCGCACCACGGGGACGATAAGCCCCCTCTCCGTGGCCACCGCCAGGCCGATGTGGTAGTAGCGCTTGTAGACGATTTCCTGCCGCTCCTCGTCCAGGCTGGCGTTGAGCATGGGGTATTTCTTCAGGGCCCGGACCACCGCCTTGACGATGAAGGGGAGGTAGGTGAGCTTGACCCCCTGGGCTTCCGCCTCGGGCTTAAGCCGTTCCCGGAGGGCCACCAGCTCCGTGAGGTCCGCCTCGTCCACGTTCAGGGTGCGCACGGTGTAGAGGTGGCTCTGCCATAGCCCCTGGGCGATGGCCCGGCGCACCCCCCTAAGGGGCACGCGCTCTTCCAGGTGCTCGTAGCCCTTGGGCGGGGTGTAGCGGGGGGGTGGGGGGAAGGGGGTGGGGGAGGGGGCTTCCCCGGGGGCCGCTTCCTGGGGGGCTGGGGCAGGGACCTTGCGCCTTTCGGCGTAGGCCCGCACGTCCTCCACCCGCACCCGGCCCAAGGGCCCCGAGCCCGGCACCTCCTCAATGGGGATGCCCAGCTCCCGGGCAAGCTTGCGGGCGGCGGGCACCGCCAGGACCCGGCCCCTTGGGCCTGGGGTGGGGGCTTCCTCCCTTTGGCTTTCAAGGAAAGGGTTTTTCACCGCCACCTGGGTGGTGTCCGGCTTGAAGAGGGAGAGGTCCTCCTTCTCCTCCTTGGGGGGAAGGCCCGGCTCCACGATGGAGCGTTCCTCCGCCGCCTGCACGGGAGGGGGTTCCTTGGCCGTCCTCTCCCCGGGCTCGGCGATGAGGGCGATGGGGGCGTGGACCTTCACCACCTCTCCCTCCTTGGCGAGCTTCTTCAGGAGGACCCCCTCGTAGGGGGAAGGGAGCTCCACGGTGACCTTGTCCGTCATCACCTCCACGAAGGGCTGGTCCTTCTTGAGGTAGTCCCCTTCCTCCACCAGCCACTTCAGGATCTCCCCTTCCACCACGCTTTCGGCCAGTTCGGGCATAAGGATTTCTTTGGGCATAGGTCTCCTCAGTAGTCTAGCGCCCGCTTGGCGGCGTTGAGGATGCGGGTGACGGTGGGCAGATAGAGCTTGTCCTGGGCGTAGGGGTAAGGGGTGTCAAACCCCGTGACCCGGATGGGAGGGGCGAGGAGCATGTCCAGGATGTCCTCGGCGATGGTGGCGGCCACCTCGCTCACGAAGCTGGCGTGCCTGGGCGCGTCGGAGACCAGGACCACCCTCCCCGTCTTGGCCACGGAGTTCATCACCGCCTCGTAGTCCCAGGGCATGAGGGCACGGAGGTCCAACACCTCGGCGGAAACCCCCGCCTTGGCGAGCTCTTCCGCCGCCTGCAGCACCTCGGGCATCACGGTGCCGTAGCCGATGAGGGTGAGGTCCTTCCCCTCGCGCCTTAGGGCCGCTTTCCCGATGGGGAGGGTGTAGTCCTCCTCGGGCACCTCCTCCTTCACCGAGCGGTAGAGCCTCTTGGGCTCCAGGAAGACCACGGGGTCCTCGTCGCGGATGGCGGCCTTGAGGAGGCCCTTGGCGTCATAGGGGGTGGAGACGGCCACCACCTTGAGCCCGGCGGTGTGGACGAAGTGGGCCTCGGGGCTTTGGGAGTGGTGGTGCCCGCCCTTCACCCCGCCCCCAGAGGGCATGCGGATCACCAGGGGAGCGGTGAACTGCCCCCCGGAGCGGTAGCGGAGCTTGGCCACCTGGCTCACCAGCTGGTCAAAGCCGGGGAAGATGTAGTCGGCGAACTGGATCTCCGCCACGGGCCTTAGGCCGTGGGCGGCCATACCCAAGGCGGCTCCCACGATGGCCGCCTCGGAAAGGGGGGTGTCCATGACCCGGTCGGGGCCGTATTTCTGCAAAAGCCCTTCCGTGACCAAAAAGACCCCGCCCCTTTTCCCCACGTCCTCCCCCAGGACCACCACCCGGGGGTCCTTGGCCATTTCCTCGTCCAGGGCCCGGTTCAGGGCCTGTACCATGGTCATGAGGGCCATGCCGCCTCCTAGAGCTCTTCCTTGAGGAGGGCTTCCTGGCGCAGGAGGTGCCAGGGCTTTTCGGCGTAGACGTCGTCAAACATCCACTCGGGGGGCACGGGGCCGGCCTCTTCCGCCTCCTTGAGGCCCCGCTCCAGCTCGGCGCGGATCTCTGCCCTCAGGTCCTCCTCCCACGCCAGGTTCCAAAGGCCTTGGGCCTCGAGGAAGCGCTGGAAGCGCAGGATGGGGTCCCGCTTCCGCCAGGCCTCCACCTCTTCCTTGGGCCGGTAGCGGCTATCGTCGTCGGCGGAGGAGTGGGGGCCATAGCGATAGACCCGAAGCTCCACAAGGCTTGGGCCTTCCCCCAGGCGGGCCCGCTCCACCGCCTCTTTCACCACGTAGTAGCTGGCGAGGACGTCCATCCCGTCCACCAGGTAGCCGGGGATGCCGAAGGCGTGGGCTTTTTCCGCCAGGGTGGGGCTATGGGTCTGGCGGGCGTAGTCCACGCTGATGGCGTAGAAGTTGTTCTCGGCGATGAAGACGGCGGGCGCCCCCTGCACGGCGGCGAAGTTGATGCCGGCGTACCAGTCCCCCTCGCTGGTGGCCCCATCCCCAAAGGTGCAGACGGCCACCTGGCCCGTCCCCAGGAGCTTCATGCTGATGGCGGCTCCCACGGCGGGGGGCACGTGGGAGGCGATGGGGCTCGCCACGGTGAAGTAGTGGAGGGCCTTGGAGCCCGGGTGCTCGGGCATCTGGCGGCCCTTGTTGGGGTCAGCCTGGGTGGCGAGCATCTGGCCGAAGAGCTCCCTTAGGGGGATGCCCAGGGCCAGGGCCAGGCCGTGGTCGCGGTAGTAGGGGAAGACCCAGTCAAAGCCGGGGCGGATGGCGTGGGCGATGGCCACCTGGGCCGCCTCGTGGCCGGCGGCGGGGGCGATGAAGCTGGTCTTGCCCGTGCGGATGAGGATGGTGTACCGCTCGTCCAGCATCCTCGCCGCCAGCATGTCCCGGTAGAGCCGGCGGAGCTTTTCCTCGCCGAGGTCTAGGGGAAACTCCCCTAGCCATTCCCCCTTCTCCCCCAAAAGCCTTATGGGCTCTTGGGTGAAGGGCTGAAACCTGCGGGTTTCCTTTACCATGGCACCCTCCTTTTGGGCGCTTGTGGCGCCGGGAAGCCCGCCCTGGGTAAGGGCTTGGGCCTCCTTTTCGGGGGTGGGCTTGGCCCCACTTTCCCTTCGCCCCAAGTATACCCCGGTAGGATGGGGGTGTGCGCTTGCGGGTGGTGGCGGTGGGCAAGCCCAGGCTCGCCTATGCCCGGCTTGGGGTGGAGGAGTACGCTAAGCGGATTGGCCGGTATGCCCCCCTCGAGGTCCTCTTCGTCAAGGGCGAGGAGGACCTTCTCGCCAAGGCGGAGGGGCACCGCAAGGTGGTTCTGGACGAGAAGGGGAAGCTCCTCACCACGGAGGGCTTCCTAAGGCTTTTGCAGGGTTGGGAAGGGGAAAGGGTGGCCTTCCTTCTGGGCGGGGCCGAGGGGCATAGCGAGGCGGTGCGCAAGGCGGGGGACCTCCTCCTATCCCTTTCCCCCCTTACCCTCCAGCACGAGCTCGCCCTTTTGGTCCTGATGGAGCAGCTTTATAGGGTCCTCACCCTGAGGGCGGGCCACCCCTACCACCGGCCATGACCTACGAGGCCTTCGTGCGGCTTGTGGAGAGGCTTTGGGAGGAGATCCCGCCCGAGTTCAAGCGGGGGCTACAGGGGGTGCACGTCCTCCCCGAGGCCAAGCCCGAATCCGGGCTTCCCGGGGTGTGGCGGCTTGGGGAGTACCTGGACCCAGGCCCCCCAAGCGCCCTGGGAGGCTTTGAGGGCCTCGGGCGGCACATTGCCCTTTACCACGGCTCCTTCCGGGCGGTGGCGGGGCCCGGGTTTGACTGGGAAGGGGAGGTGTGGGAAACCCTCCTCCACGAGCTCCGCCACCACCTGGAGTCCCTGGCGGGGCGGGACGACCTGGTCCGGGAGGACCTTAGGCGCCTGGACGCCTTTCGCCGGGGCGGGCCTCCGGAGGGGGGAGGCTAGAGGCCTTCCCCAAGGGGCGTCGCTCGGCGAAGCCCCCGGAGAGGGGATGGTAGTGGGCCACCTCCGGCTCCCCTTCTTGCCAGCAGAGGAAGACCACCTCCCCCCCTACCCGGGCAGGGAAGTCCACCAGGCCCCGGTCCAGGTCCTTGAGGAGGACCCCTAAGGAGGCCAGGTAGCGGGCATCCGCCTCCAAGGAGCCTAGGAGGAAGCGGGCCTCCTCCTCCAGGGTCCTGCGCGTGAGCCCTCGGGCCTCGGGAAGCCGGCCCTGCACCTCCTGGAGCTCCGTCCGGGCCTTGCGCATCTGGGCCAGGACCCGGCGGATCTCCGGCAGGAGGGCGTCCGCCTCTTCCTTGGTGAAGATGCGGGCGAACATACCTGCCCTCATCCTAGCACAAAGAATGAGGAAAATCTAAGCGTGGCTCACTCAAGGCCTAGGAGGGCCACCTCCCCCGCCCCTACCCGCACCCCCCCCACGAGGAGGCTCCCGTCGGGGAGGACGGCCTCCGCCACGCCTTCCACGGGGCCCTTGGGGGTTTCCACCCGCACCCGGCGGCCCAGGGTGTAGGAGGCCTGGGCGTAGCGGGGGAGGAAGGCCTCTGGGTCTTCCAAGAGGGGGAGGAGGGCCTCCAGGCGGGCTAAGAACCTCTCCAGCACCTCCCGCCGGGAAAGGGGGAGGAACTCCTCTAAGAAGGCCGCCCCTTCCGGGGCCCAGGCCACGTTCACCCCCACGCCCAAGAGGGCGTAGACCACCTCCTCCCCCTCCGCCCTGGCCTCGAGGAGCACCCCGGCCAGCTTGCGGCCATCGGGGCTCAGGAGGTCGTTGGGCCACTTAAGCCCTCCCACCCCCACCGCCTCAACGAGGGCGAGGCCCGCCAGGAGGGGGAGGAGCCCCAGGGCGGGGAGGGGGAGGTGGGGCCTTAGGAGGAGGGAGAAGGTGAGGCTTGCCCCGGGGCGGCTTTCCCACGCGCGGCCCCGGCGCCCCCTCCCCCTTTCCTGGACTTCGGCCAGGACCAGGGCCCCCTCGGGGGCCCCCGCCTCGGCCCAGGCCCGGAGGACGTCCTGGGTGCTCCCCACCCGGCCCAGGTAGCGGTAGGGCTTCCCCAGCCTCCCTGGGGGGCGGAAGAGGTGGGGGAGGGGGGTGCCGGGGAGGATGCGGTAGCCTTGGCGGGAGACCTCCACGGGGAAGCCCTCTTCCCGGAGGCGTTTGGCCTCCTTGGAGATGGCGGCCCGGCTCACCCCGAGGCGCCGGGCCAAGGCCTCGCCGCTTTGGAACTCCTCCGTGAGAAGGGAAAGGAGCGCCGGCATCTAGGCCAGTTCCACCTGGGAGAGGTCCCCGAGGATCAGGCGGTGGGCCCGGGGAAGCCCGTTGCGGCTTTGCACCCTCGCCCCCACGCCCAGGATGCTCTCCTGGAGGCGCAGGGCCACGTCCTCTAGGGCGGCGTGGTCCTCGAGGATGGAGTACTCCACCTCCGAGCGCACCACCCGTGCCCCCGGCCCCAAGGAGGTGAAGGGCCCCACGTAGGCCTCCTCCACCACCGCCCCTTCCCCGATAAAGGCGGGGCCGATGACGGTGCTCCGGACCACCCTCGCCCCCTTCTCCACCACCACCCGGCCCGTGAGCTCGCTCCCCTCCACCTCCCCCTCCACCCTCGGGGAAAGCTCCTCCAAAAGGAGGCGGTTGGCGTCCAGGAGGTCCTTGGGGCGGCCCGTGTCCTTCCACCAGCCCGAGACCTCCACCCCCACCACCTCCCTGCCCCGGTCAATGAGGCCCTGGATGGCGTCCGTGATCTCGTACTCCCCCCGGGCGGAGGGCTTGAGGTCCTGGATGACCTCGAGGACCTCGGGGGCGAAGACGTAGACCCCGGCCACCGCCAGGTCCGAGGGCGGGTTTTGGGGCTTTTCCAGTAGCCTTACGATGCGCTCTCCCTCTAGCACCGCCACGCCGAACTGCCTCGGGTCCTCCACCCGCACCAGGGCGATGACGGCGCTCACCCCATCCCGGAAGGCCGCCACAAAGGGGCGGATGCCCTTTTGGAAAAGGTTATCCCCCAGGTAGAGGACGAAAGGGCTATCCCCCAGGAACTCCCGGGCCACGGCCACGGCGTGGGCCAGGCCTTGGGGCTCCTCTTGGAGCACGTAGCGCACCCCGTAGCCCGCAAGGGCCTCGCGGATGTCCTTCTCCGTTTCCGGGGAGACCACCACCCCGATCTCCCCTATGCCCGCCTCCCTTAGGTTCTCCACGGCGTAGTGGATGATGGGCCGGCCAGCCACCCGGATCACGGGTTTCGGGCGGGTGTGGGTGAGGGGGCGGAGCCTCGTGCCCCGCCCAGCGGCCAGGATAAGCCCCTTCATGGGCCGAAGTATACCCCGTACAATAAAGGGGGACATGTCCAGCGCCCTTACCCGGGTGGCCTACGCCTACGACCGGCTCAGGGCCTACCCGCCCGAGGTGGCGGGCCGCATCGCTACCGCCATGGCCAGCGCCGTTTCCGGCCGGGGGGAGGAGCCCGTCCTGCTGGAGCTCGGGGTGGGCACGGGGCGCATCGCCCTGCCCCTCATCGCCCGGGGCTTTCCCTACATCGCTTTGGACGTGAACCCCGCCATGCTGGAGGTCTTCCGCCAGAAGGCGGCGGGGGTCATGCGCAAGGTGCGGCTCCTTCAGGCGGACGCCCGGGCCATTCCCCTGCCGGAGGAGAGCGTCCACGGGGTCATCGTGGTCCACCTTTGGCACCTCCTCCCCGACTGGCCCAAGGCCCTGGCGGAGGCCCTAAGGGTGCTGAAGCCGGGGGGAGCCCTTCTCGAGGGCTGGGACCAGGTGGAGGCGGAAGCGGAGTGCGCCCTCCAGGAGCGCTGGCGGGCCCTGGTGGCGGAAGAGGGCGTACGGGTGGAGAGGGGCCTGCACCAAAGGCGCCTTGCCGAGGTGGAGGAGGCCCTAAAGCGCCTAGGCCTGAAGCCCAAATCCCGGCAGGTGGTGGCCTGGCGGGAGGAGCGCACGCTGCGGGAGGCCTTGGAGGCCCTGGAGGAGCGGCTTTACTCCTTCACCCAGGCCGTGCCCGAGGCGGTGCATGCCCGGGTAGTCTCCAGGCTCAAGGCCTGGGCTGAGGCGGAGTGGGGCAGCCTGGACCGCACCTTCCCTGTGGAAAAGCGCTTTTTCCTGCGGGTGACCCGCCTCGGCTAGGTATCCTGGCCTTATGCGGAAGCTGAGCGTGCGCACGCCTGCGGAGGGCCTGGTGAACATCACGGGGCTGGTGGAGGCGGCCTTGGAGGGGCACACGGGCCTCGTCTACCTCTTCGTGCCCCACACCACCTGCGGCCTCCTGGTCCAGGAGGGGGCGGACCCCGATGTGGCCCGCGACCTCCTCGCCCGCTTGGACGAGCTTGCCCCCCGCTTCCACCCCAAGGACCGCCACGCCGAGGGCAACACCCACGCCCACCTGAAAAGCCTCCTCACCGGGGTCCACCTCCTCCTTTTCGCTGAGGGGGGCAGGCTCCGCCTGGGGCGCTGGCAGCAGGTCTTCCTGGCGGAGTTTGACGGGCCGAGGATGCGGGAGGTGTGGGTGGGGTTCCTTTAAGGGTTCAGGGCCGCCCCTAAAGGCGGCCCCTTAGTCCTCCAAGCTGGGCCTTAGCTAGTCGCTCGTTCCGGCATCGGGTTCAGGACCCTGATGCGGCAACTCTAGCACCCGCAGGGTTCCTGTGGACTGCACCTGGATAGCGGAGCTACTCAGAGCCGAGGAGAGCTTAAACTGTGGGTCTAGTTGGGCCGCTTGGTCTAGGTTACCGAACTTTGTAAAGTCCACGTTGGCGGCGAAGACCCTGGCCCGGTAGTTGCCGGGGGTAGGGTGATCTGGGCCGCTTGGGTGAACTGGACTTGGGTGGCGGTGGTATACCACGAAAACCTAAGTGCGGAAAGGTTGTTGTTGTTATCCAGCTGCCATAGCTCCACATAGTAAGACTGGGCTCCGCTTACGGCCTGCCAGCTGATGGTGGCGGTGTTGGTCGTGGCTTGGAGTGTGACGCCCTGCGGCTGGGGTAGGGTGGCAGTGGCGTCCACCTGCAGGGTGCGGCTGAAATTGGGGTTTCCTGGTAGGGAAGCTGCGATGCGGTACTCTCCAGAAGAGGGTATAAGAGAGCTGTTCCTCCACCACCAGAAGGCAGGCCCGACAACAGAAGAGCGATTTGGGCCAGCAGACCAGGAAAGGTTGTTCGGGCCTGTAACATTAATGACAAATCCGTCAGGATGGGTAGGTTCAGGGAGCACCGTCCAGAGCACGAGGGCAATACCTACGTTCTGGCCACCATAATTCCACGTCCCCACCGTGGCGTTGGCTGTGCGGGTACCCCCTCCTTGGCCGCCACAGGCCGCAAGGAGCAGGATCAGCAAAACTCCTACACCTAGGAAGCGCCCTTTCATAGCCCATTTCCCCCTTTTTTCTTCCCCCCTTTCGGATATTCAATGCATACCCCCTTGACAAGCCAAAGGAAAAGGGGGCGCTTGGTGAGCTGTGGAAGAACACCAGACGCCCCCTTCCATCCTACCCCTGCCCCTGGAGGAACTGGTCCCCCTGCTCCAGGCATGGCTCCAAGCCCGCTTGCCAGAAGGGGAGAGAAAACCCGGCAGGCCCAGGACCTTCTCCGACCTCAGCCTCTTTCTCTTCCACCTGGTCCGCGCCCTCCTGGGCTTCTCCAGCGAACGCATGCGCCGGGAACTGGCCCGCAACCCTAGGCTCCGCAAGCGCCTCGGTCTAGAGCGCGTTCCCTCCTCTGCCACCCTCAGCGAGCGGAGCCGGAAGCTACCCTGGCCCCTCCTGCGGGGAGGGAAGCGGGTGGGCCGGGGGAGGCGGGTGCTGGCCATGGACGCCACCCTTCTCCCCGCCCAGAGGTCGGATGGGGAGGCGGCTTGGGGCGTGGGCTCGGATGGGGGCTGGGTTTATGGGTACAAGCTCCACCTCCTCGTGGACCTGGACACGGGGGAGGTGCTGGCCCTACGGGTGACCCCGGCCTCATGGCACGACTCCCCGGTGGGGCGGGGGATGCTCTGGGGGGTGGAGAGGTTTCCTGGGGAGAAGCCCCCCGTGGTGGTGGCGGACGCGGCCTACGAGGGGGAAGCCAACTTTCGGTTGACGAGGAGGCGAGGGATGCTTCTGGTGACGGGGCATAACCGGAGACGGGGAAGGCCAAAGGGGAGGGGGCGGCTTTTGAACCTGCGGCGGCGGGGGAGAGGTGCGTACCGGAGGCTTTTGGGGCGGCGGTGGGAGCTGGAGACGGTCTTTGGTCTGCTGAAGGGGCCGATGGGGCTGGTGGGGGCGGTGGGGAGGGTACGGGGGCTGAAGGCGGTGGCCCTGCAAGTGGAAGCTTGGGTGATGGCCTGGAGCGTGGTGGCCCAGCTTCTTGGGCAGGCGGGTCTGCCCATCACCCGGGTGTTGCGGGCGGTGGCGTGAGGTGAGTACGCAGGTGAATATCCGAAAAGGGGGTTTTTTCTTCTTTTGAGGCTCAGCCTCGGTTTGGGATTGTAAGATACAACTAGAAGCATGTCAACGAGAGGGGGTATATGGATTTTCTTCACAACCACTTTGCCTCCTGCACGCTCTTCACGCCCCGGATGGCTTCCAAGAGGGTTTCCCGCTCCCCATCCTGCACGGTAAGGCGGAGCCGGATGCGGGCGATGGGGCCCAGGATGCGGGTTTCCGAGCCCAGGGCGCTTTTCCCCGCTTCCGCCACCACCTGCATCACGTCCCTCAGAAGGCCCGCCCGGTCCTGGGCCAGGACCTCGAGGGTAGCCACCTTCCCCCCCACCCCTTCCCAGTAGGCTCCGATGACCCGGTCCGCCTCCGGGCCCTGGAGGATCCGCCTTAGGTTGGGGCAGTCCGCCCGGTGCACCGTGACCCCCCGGCCCCGGGTGACGAAGCCCAGGATGGCATCCCCCTTCATGGGTTCGCAGCAAGAGGCCAGGCGGATGGGGGCCTGGAGGTCCTGCTCCAGGCGGATGCCCCACTCGTTCTTGGGAGTAGGCTTGGGCTTTTCCGGCTTGAGGAGGGCCTGGGGATAGAGCTTTTCCGCCACCTGCTTGGGGGTGAGGCGGTTTAGGGCCAGGGCCAGGTAGAGCTCCTCCGGGGAAGGGGGAGGCCCAGGCGTTTGGCCGCCTCCTCCAGCTGGCTATCCGTGGGCTTGGGAAGCCCTTTGCGCTTCAGGTAGCGCTCCAAGAGGCTTTGGCCCCGCTCCAGGGTTTCCTGGCGCTCTTGGGCGCGGAAGTACTGCCGGATCTTGCTTTTGGCGCTCCGGGTTTTGGCGAACTCCAGCCAGCCCTTGGAGGGGTGGGCGTTTTTGGCGGTGAGGATCTCCACAATCTCCCCGTTTTGCAGCTCGTAGGAAAGGGGGACGATGCGCCCGTTGACCTTGGCCCCCACCATGTGGTGCCCCACCTCGGTGTGGATGTGGTAGGCGAAGTCCACGGGGGTGGCCCCCTTGGGCAGGTTGATGATCCGCCCCTTGGGCGTGAAGACGAAGACCCGGCCTCCCAAAAGGTCCCGGGTTACCGCCTCCACGAACTCCCGGGAGCTGCTGAACTCCTGCTGCCACTCCTGGATGCTCTTGAGCCAGGAAACCCGGCGCTTGATCTCCTCGGGGTCGGTGAGGCCCTCCTTGTAGAGCCAGTGGGCGGCGATGCCGTACTCGGCGATGCGGTGCATCTCCCGGGTGCGGATCTGCACCTCCAGGGGAAGGCCTTCCAGGGCGATGACCGTGGTATGGAGGCTCTGGTAGCCGTTGGGCTTGGGCACGGCGATGTAGTCCTTGACCCGGCCCGGGATGGGTTGCCAAAGGGCGTGGACCAGGCCCAAGACGTGGTAGCAGACCTGCTTTTCCCTTAAGGTCCGCCCTTCCTCCGTGGGGCTTGGCTTGGGGTCCAGGATGACCCGCACCGCCAGGAGATCGTAGATTTGCTCCAGGGCTTTGTTTTCCCGCTCCATCTTCTTCCAGATGGAGTAGAGGTGCTTGGGCCGGCCCGTGACCTCAAAGCCCTGAAGCTGGGCCTGGAGGAGCTCGTCCCGCCTCAGGGCCTCCTCCAAGGCATCCATGGCCTTTTTGACCAGGCGCTCCCGGGCCTCCTGGGTTTCCTGGATGCGGGAGAGGAGGGCCTGGTAGGCCTCGGGGTGGAGGTAGCGGAAGGAGAGGTCCTCCAGCTCCCACTTCAGCTGCCCCATCCCCAGGCGGTGGGCCAGGGGGGCGTAGATCTCCAGGGTTTCCTGGGCGATGCGCTTCTGCTTTTCCGGGGGCATGAACTCCAGGGTGCGCAGGTTGTGCAGGCGGTCGGCCAGCTTCACGATGATGATGCGCACGTCCTCTGCCATGGCGATGAACATCTGGCGGAGGTCTTCGGCCCGCTTTTCCTCCCCCTCGAGGTTGGCCAGCTTGTACAGCTTGCTGACCTTGGTCTCTCCCTCCACGATGCGGCGCACCCCGGCTCCGAAGCGCCTTTCCAGCTCCTCCGGGGCCACGCCGCAGTCCTCCAGGGTGTCGTGGAGGAGCCCCGCCGCCACGGTGTCGGCGTCCATGCGCAAGGAGGCCAGTATCTCCGCCACCGCCACCGGGTGGGTGATGTAGGGCTCCCCGCTTCTGCGCACCTGCCCCCGGTGGGCCTCTTCGGCGAAAAGGTAAGCTTCCCTCACCTTCGCCCGGTCCTCCGGGGGAAGGTATTCTAGGTAAGGTTCCAGCTTTTCCCAAAGGGCCGGGGCGCTGACCACTATTTTTAGTCTAGCACCCCCTAGCCGGAAAGCTCCAGGAGGAAGGCGGAAAGGCTGGGCCTCTCCAGGATGGCCACCAGGGTCTTTCCGGCTTTCGGGGCGAGGACCAAGGCCTTTTCCCCGAAGAGCACGGCCACGGGTCCCCGCTTGAGCCCGAGGCTTTGGTCCATGCGGTCCAGGGCATCCATCAGGCCCAGGAGGGGTTCCTTGGGCAGGGGCAGGGGGTCTTCCAGGAAGCCTAGGACCTCCACCCCGGGCAGGCGGAGCCGGGCCAGGGGGTCCTCTCCCGGAGCCAGGGCCCCGAGGAGGGCCTCCAGGTCCTCCCGCCCAATCTCCTTGAGCACGGCCTGGGCCGCTTCCTTCTCCCGCTCCAGCTCCCTTAGGAGGCCTTCCGCCTCGTTCAGGGTCTTCTCCACCTGCAGTAGCCCCTTGGGCCCCAAGAGGGGAAGCCTCTCCTTGGCGCCTTGCAAGAAGGCGAGGAGGGGTTTGAGGCGGCGCCGGGTTTCGCTTTCAAACCCCTGGAGCTGGGCCTCCTTTTGGAAGAAGGCGGTGAGGCGGGTGAGAAGCTCCTCCCGCTTGGCCTCTAGCTTTCGCCTTAAGGCCTGCAGGGCCCGGGCGATGGGGGTGGGGTCAGGGAGGGCTTTGCGCTTTTCCTCCTCTATGGCCTTTAGGACCGCTTCACCGCCGAAGCCCCCGAAGCGCTCCGCCAGCACCTGGAGGCGAGCAAGCTCTGCCAAGGCCCTTTCCCGGGCCTCCGCCTGGGCCTGGGCCAGGCGGCTTTGCAGGTGGGGAAGGTCGGGGAGCTTGCCCTCGGCGAGAAGCCGCTCCGCCTCCGCCACCGCCTCCCCAAGCCCCAGGGCCTCAGCCTCGGGCTTGAGGGCGAGGAGGGCCCTTTGGGCCTCTTCCAGCTTGGCCTTGAGGGCCTCGCTCTCCCCCTGGGCCTTTAGCAGCTCGGCGTACCGGGTGCGGATCTCCGGCAAAGCTTCCGCCAGGCGTTCCTTGGGCAGGGTTCTCAGTTCCTCCGCCAGGGGGGCGAAGGCCTCTCCCCTTTGGGAAAGCTCCTTTAGGAGGGTTTCCCGTTCCTCTTCCAGGCGGGCTTCTTCCTCCGCCTTTCTCCGGGCCTCCTCCTCCAGGCGCCTTAGGCCCTCCTCCAGGGGCGTGAGGTCGGGGTAGCCCCCTTCCTGGAGGGTTTCCTCCGCCAGGCGCAGGGCGCTTTCCAAGGGGGCTTTGGCCGCCTCGGGAAGGGGAAGCGCCCTAAGGGCCTCCGCCAGCTGGATAAGCCGGGCCCGCTTCTCCGCCCGGAGGTTTTTTTCCGCCTCGGCCAGGGCTTCTTCCAAGGCCTTTAGCCTTTCCCCGGCGGGGGTGCCCGCCTCCAATAGGGCCTGGACCTCGGCCAACAAGGGGCTCACCGTGGTCCTTTCCAGGAGGTGGGCATGGCGGGCGAGGAGGTCTTCCAACCGGCGCCTTTCCTCTTCCACCTCCAGGGCTTGGATGCGCTGGCTTGCCTCTTCGGATAAGGGGCCTAGGTCAATGACCAGTTCCCCTTCCAGCTCGCTGGCCTCCTCCACGGTGAGGAAGACGTCTTCGGAGGCCTCAGGGGGGCTTTCTTGGGTTTCAAAGACCATCTCGGGCAGGGTGGGGGCCCGTACGGCGCTGGACTCCAGAAACTTCCGGAGCTCTAAGGCCAGCGCCCTCGCCCGCTCCACCTCCGCTTGGGCCCATACCCCTTCTGCGTGGGCTTGGCGGATGGTCTCCAGGAGGCTTTCCAGCCTCCGCACCTTGGGCCCGCCCAGGTGGCGCACCCTTTCCAGGCTTTCCTCCAGATGGGCCAGGTCTTTGGCCTGGCGTAGGAGCGCCTCTTCCTGTTTTTCCTCCAGGGCCTCCAGCAGGGCCTTGGCCTCGGCGAGGAGGGCGGGGTCGGGGCTTTGGCGGAGGCGGCCCATGAGCGCCCGAAGCCGGGCCACCTCCGGCCAGTCCACGTAAAGCCCGAAGCGCTTTAGCCCCCGCTCCAGGTCCTCGAGGGCCAGGGGGGCTTCCCGTATCCTTTCCAAGGTGTTTTCCACCACCCGCCGGGCCTCCTCCGGCCTTAGCCGGGCCTGGAGCTCGCGGAAGACGAGGCCTTTCAGGAGGAACTCCCCGTCCTTGGGGGTGAGCTCTGCAGGGCGCTTGCCCAAGCGCTTGAGGCCCTCGTCCAGCACCACCTCGGCCCTGGGGCCCAGATGGGGCTGGAGGGCTTCTAGGATCTCCTTGTAAACCTCCGGCATCCCCCTTAGCCTACACCCTCTCTAGCCGCAAGGGTTCTCCAAAGTAGAGCTTCTGGTGGGGGTAGGGAATTTCTATCCCCTCCTGGTCCAGGCGCTTTTTGATGCGGCGGCGGAACTCCCGGGCCACGGCCCACTGCTGGGCGGGCTTGGTGTTGAAGAGGACGCGGATCACGACCGAGGAGTCCCCCAGGGCCTGCACGCCCAAGACCTCGGGAGGGGAGGTGAAGCGCTCCTGCCACTCGGGGTCTTGGTGGAAGCGCTCCACCTCGTCCTGGAAGACCCTAAGGACCCGGTCAATGTCTTCCTTGTAGGCCACACCCACGTCCACCACGGCCCGGCTCCACTCCTGGGTGAGGACGGTGACCTGGCGCACCTCGGAGTTGGGGAAGAAGTGGACGCGGCCCTCGAGGTCCCTCAGGACCGTGATCCTTAGGGTGAAGCGCTCCACCTGTCCCCCCACATTGCCGATCTGGACGATATCCCCCACCCCGTACTGGTCCTCTAGGAGGATGAAAAAGCCGTTGATGAAGTCGCGGATCAGGTTCTGCGCCGCGAAGCTCACCGCAAGCCCCGCCACCCCGGCCCCCGCCAGGAGGGCGGTGACGTTGAGGCCCAGGTTGGAGAGAAAGAAGAGCCCTCCCAAGACCAGGATGCCCACCCGCAAGGCGGATTCGGCTACGGCCCTGAGGGTTTTCCGCCGGACCGCCTCCCGGGTGTGCTCCCCTGTTTCCGGCACGGGGAGCTGGCCGAGGAGGAAAGGGGTGAGGCGGTAGCCCAAATAGGTGAGGGCCAGGGCACCTAGGGCCGCCACTCCCTTGGCCCCGGCCCAGCGCACTAGGCTTTCGCCCCAGGTGCGGAAGGGCTCGTGGGGAAGCCCCAGGGCGTGGACCAGGTAAGAAGCCCCCGCCACGGCCAAAAACCCCCACCAAAGGAAGCCCAAAAGCCGGAAAAAGGCGTCGTCCCGGCTTCCGGGCACCGCTTGGGCCAAGGCGGCGGAGAGCCTTCCCCCCAGGTGGCCCAGGACCCCCACCAGCACCAAAACCACCACCAGGTGCCAGAACATGCTGCCAATATACGCCCGGGTATGGGAGCTATGACACCTTGTCCTACCCCTGTCATGCTAGGCTACGGGGTAAGGAGGTTGGGGGATGGTAGAAACGCAGGAAGCGGTTATCCGCATCACCCCGCTGGCGGCGGAAAAGGCCAAGGAGATCCTGGCCCGCTACAACAAGGAGCACGCGGCCATCCGGGTCTACATCAAGTCCGGCGGGTGCTCGGGCTTCCAGTACGGCATGGCCGTGGACGAGAGGGAGCTCGAGGGGGATACCCTCGTGGAGATGCACGGGGTGCGCCTGGTGGTGGACCCCATGTCCCTGCCCTACCTGGTGGGCTCGGAGATCGACTGGGTGGAAAGCCTCATGGGCGGTGGGTTCACCGTGCACAACCCCAACGCCGCCAGCACCTGCGGTTGCGGCCACTCCTTCCGCACCAAGGACCAGGAAGGGGAGGCCCGTACCTGCGGCCACTGAGTGTTCCTGGAAGGGGTGGGGGGCCTGGGTCAAGGCCCCCTTAACCTTTTCCCATCCCCCTTACCCTTTTCCCATTGACCTATCGGGAAGGGGCCTTATAATACCCTTGGCCACTAAGATAGTGCCGCGACCACGAAAGGAGGCCGTATGAGAAAAGTAGGCAAGCTGGCTGTACTCGGTTTAGCCGCCCTGGGCTTGGCCCTGGCGGGGCCCCAGGACAACAGCCTGGTGATCGGCTCTTCCCAGGAGCCCCGGGTGCTGGCGGGGGACTTCCTCAACGTCATTTCCAACCAGTCCATCAAGACCGAGATTGAGCAGTACCTCTTCGCTCCCCTGATCGGCTTCAACGCCGACAGCCAGAACTTCCCCGTGCTGGCCACCGAGGTGCCCACCCAGCAGAACGGGCGCCTGCGGGTCCGGGACATCGGCGGCGGCAAGAAGCGGCTGGAGATGGACCTCACCATCCGCTCCGATGCTCGCTGGTCCGACGGCAAGCCCATCACCACCGAGGATGTGGCCTTCTACTACGAGGTGGGCAAGGCCAAGGGGATGCCCGTCCTGAACCCCGACTACTGGGAGCGGGTCCAGCTCCAGGTAAAGGACGCCCGCAACTTCACCGTGGCCTTTGAGCCCGCCTACTACTACGACACCTACGGCTCCCCCATCGGCTACGCCCCCAAGCACATCATGGGGCCCGAGTGGGAGAAGGTGAAGGCGGCGGCCCGGGGCCTGGACCCCGACAAGGACGCCCAGCGCCTCAACGAGCTCTACCGCAACTTCTTCCTCAAGTTCGCCACCCCGGCGGAGCTCAACAAGGGCACCATGGTCTACTCGGGCGCCTTCAAGTTGAAGCGCTGGGTGCCGGGGAACTCCATTGAGATGGAGCGGAACCCCAACTTCCCCATCAAGCCGGAGGGTGGGGAGAGCAAGTACGTGCAGAGGGTGGTCTACCGCTTCATCCAGAACACCAACTCCCTGCTGGTGGCGGTGATCGGTGGCTCCATTGACGCCACCTCCGGCGTGGCCCTCACCTTTGACCAGGGCCGTAGCCGTCAGCTGACCTCCCGGGCCCCCGGCCGCTTTGACATCTGGTTCGTGCCCGGGGCCATTTGGGAGCACATCGACATCAACAAGTTTGAGAACTGCCAGGCGGTCCGCGATCTGGGCCTGAACGACGTCCGCACCCGCCGGGCCCTCCTCCACGCTCTGAACCGCGAAGGGTTGGTGAAGGCCTTCTTTGACGGCCTCCAGCCCGTGGCCCACACCTGGATCGCCCCCGTCAACCCCCTCTTCAACCCCAATGTGCGGAAGTACGAGTTTGACCTGAAGAAGGCGGAGGCGCTCCTGGCGGAGATGGGCTGGAGGAAGGGGCCGGACGGCATCCTGCAGCGCACCGTGGGCGGGCGTACCGTGCGCTTTGAGATTGAGTACGTGACCACCGCCGGCAACGCCATCCGCGAGCGCACGCAGCAGTTCTTCGCCGAGGACCTGAAGAAGATCGGCATCGCGGTGAAGATCAACAACGCCCCCTCCGCCGTGGTCTTCGCCGACGAGTTCATCCAGAGGGCGAGCGAGTGCAAGTGGACGGGGCTGTTTGAGTTCGCCTGGGTGTCCAACCTGCGCGAGGACGGCTCCCTCTTCCAGTACAAGAACCTGAACACCGGGGCCATCATGGTGCCCACCAAGGAGAACAACTACCAGGGCCAGAACATCGGCGGCTGGCGCAACGACGAGTTTGACCGTCTGACGAGCCAGGGTGTCCTGGAGTTTGACGAGGCCAGGCGGAAGCAGCTCTTCTGGAGGGCCCAGGAGATCTGGGCCGAGGAGCTGCCCGCCCTGCCCCTCTACTTCCGGGCCAACCCCTACGTGGTGCGGAAGGGCCTGGTCAACTACGTGGCCAGCGCTTACGCGGGCGGCTACGGTTACCCCGGCTGGAACGCCTGGGAGATCGGCTGGGAAAGCCGCGGCGCCGTGAAGAAGTGGGACCAGGCGAAGTACGCGCTTTCCATCCGCTAGCCCGGGTGGTATAGTGGGGCCCGCTGGGGTTTCCCAGCGGGCTTTTTAATGGCATAAACGGGAGGTAAAAGGGTGTTTGCCTACACGGTGCGCAGGCTTTTGCAGATGGTCCCCCTGCTCCTGGCGGCCAGCGTGGTCATCTATGCGCTTCTGGCCCTGCAGCCGGGGGATCCTTTGGACGAGCTCAGGCGGCAGAACCCCCGCATCACCGCCGAGCAGTTTGAGGCCTTGAAGCGGGCCTACGGGCTGGACCAGCCCATCCACATCCGCTACTTCAAGTGGCTTTCCCGGGCGGTCCAGGGGGACTTGGGGTATAGCCGCACCTACGGGATTTCCGCGGCGGAGTACATCTTCGTGCAGCGCCTGCCCAAGACCCTCCTCCTCTCGGGGCTGGCCCTGACCCTGGCCCTTCTGGTGGCCATCCCCGTGGGGATTTTCTCCGCGGTGCGCCAGTACTCCCTGGCAGACTATGCCATCACCTTCCTCTCCTTCGTGGGCTTCTCCATGCCGGTCTTCTTCCTGGGTATCCTGCTCCTCTACCTCTTCGCCATCTGGTTACCCGACCACATCCCGGGCTTCCCCCGCTTCCCCACGGGAGGGGTTCCTGGGGTGCTTTGGGAGGACGTGCGCTCGGGGGCGATAAGCTTTTGGTACTTCCTGGGGCAATGGGCCTGGCACCTCATCCTGCCGGTCATCGCCCTTTCCTCCTTGCAGATGGCGGAGTGGACCCGGTTCATGCGGGCTTCCCTTCTGGAGGTTCTCTCCCAGGACTATATCCGCACCGCCCGGGCCAAGGGGCTTTCCGAGCGGGTGGTGCTCTACAAACATGCCCTAAGGAACGCCCTCATCCCCATCGTCACCCTGGTGGGCTTGGCCATCCCGGGGGTTTTGGGCGGGGCCACCATCACCGAGACCATCTTCAGCTACCCGGGCATGGGACGGGCCATCTTTGACGCCTTGGTGGAGAAGGACTACAACGTGGCCATGGCCGCCTTGGCCTTCTTGGCCTTGATGACCGCCCTTTTCAACCTGTTGGCGGACCTTGCCTACGCGGTGGTGGACCCCCGCATTCGCTACAGCTAGAGGTGAACCATGGCGACCGCAACCGCATCCGCTAAGCCCAGGACCTTCTTTAGCCTCTTTTGGCGCCGCTTGCGGCGGCACAAGATGGCCATGGCGGGGCTGGTGGTCATCCTCCTCCTCATCCTTATGGCCATTTTTGCCCCCTGGCTTGCGCCCTACGACCCCACGGCCCAGCCCACGGGGGAGGACGTGGGCCAGTACTACTTCAACCCCCCTTCCCGGGAGCACCCCCTGGGCACGGACGACCTGGGGCGGGATGTGCTTTCCCGCATCATCTATGGCTCCCGCATCTCCTTGCTGGTGGGCTTTGCCGTGGCCTTCTCCAGCGTGATCCTGGGGACCATCATGGGGACGCTGGCGGGGTACTTCTCCGGGCGTCCCCTGCGCTTCTACCTGGGTCCCCTGCGCCGGGAGCGGGAGGGGTTTTACCCCTGGAGCTTTGCCCTTTGGCGGGTCTTCTCCTGGGTCCTCTACTACGGGGTGCTCTACCTGGCCCTTTCCATCGCCTGGGCCCTGGCTAAAGACGGGATCCAGGCGGGGAGCCTGGGGAGCTACCTGGGCTTTGGCCTGGCCCTGGCCCTGGGGCTCTGGGCCGCCTGGTACGGCCTCAAAGGCGAGATCCGCCTGGACCTGGACATCCTCATCAGCCGGCTCATTGACTTCATGCTCACCATCCCCACCCTGCCCCTCCTCCTGGTGCTTTCCGCCCTCCTCCGGGACCCTGGGGTCAAGGTGGGGCAGTGGGCGCAAGGGGTGTTTGGGGATGCGGCGAGCGTTTTCATCATCATCGCCATCTTGGTGCTTTTCGGTTGGCTGGGCACGGCGAGGCTGGTGCGGGGGAACATCCTCTCCTTGCGGGAGCAGGACTACGCCACCGCCGCCCAGGCCCTGGGGGCCACGGACGCCCGCATCATGTTCCGCCACCTGGTGCCCAACACCTTGGCCCCCCTCATCGTCCAGGCTACCCTGCAAGTGGGTGGGGCGATCCTTACGGAGGCGGCGCTTTCCTTCCTGGGCTTTGGCATCCAGCCCCCGGTGGCCACCTGGGGCAACATGCTGACCAACGCCCAGGAGTACATCTTCACCGCCCCGTGGTTGGCCCTGCCCCCGGGCTTCATGATCTTCATCACCGTCTTGGCCTTTAACTACCTGGGGGACGGCCTGCGGGACGCCTTGGACCCGAGGAGCCGGCTTTAGGAGCCTTAGGGCTTAGGGACCGGCTAAGCCGGTCCCTTTTACCTTGGCATCAGGCGCTCTTCCGGGTAGGCTGCCTCCACGAAGTAAAGCCCTTGGGGAGGAGCCGAGGGGCCGGCGAGGCGGCGGTCTTGGGTTTCCAGGATGGCCTTTAGGCTTTCCGGGGGGCGCTTCCCCAGGCCCACCTCCAGGAGGGTGCCCACCATCCCCCGCACCTGGCCCCTGAGGAAGCTGGTGCCCCTGAAATAGAAGTGGACCTCGAGGCCCCCCTCCCCCTCCACCACAAAGAGCCGGGCTTCCAAGAGCTCCCTAACCCCCTCCCGCACCTCCTCCTTGGCGAAGCCCAGGAAGTTGTGCCGCCCTAGGAGGAGGGGCAGGGCTTCCTCCAGGGCCTTCAGGTCCAAGGGGCGCCGAAGCCATAGGACCCGGTGGCGCAGGAGGGGGGAGGGGTGGGGCCTTACGAGGACCCGGTAGCGGTAGGCGCGCCAAAGGGCGTCCTTGCGGGCGTGGAAGTCCTGGGCCACTTCCCTGGCGGCGAGGACCTTGAGGTCCTCCGGGAGGAGGCGGTTTAGGGCCTCGGGGACCCGTTCCACGGGGATGGAGCCGAGGAGGTCGGCGTGGAAGGGCATGGCCAAGGCGTGGACCCCAGCGTCCGTGCGGCCTGCGGCCACCGCCTTGGGGAGGGCCCCGATGGCGGGAAGGACCTTCTCCAGCTCCCCCTGCACCGTGCGCAAGCCCTCCCGTTGCCGCTGGAGCCCGGCGAAGTGGGTGCCGTCGTATTCGGCGAGGAGGAGGATGCGGCGCACGCCCTAAGCTTAGTCGGTGCCCACGGGGGCCTTGGGGCTTTGGCCTTCCAAGGCCACCCCTTCCCCCACCACCTGTACCGCCACCACATCCCCCACCCGGAAGGGGCTTTCCGGCCCCTCTTGCACCAGGACCTCCCGCTCCGGGGCCAGGAGGCGCACCCGGTAGGTGAGGTCGTGCCCCTTGAACTCCCGGGCCACCACCCGACCTAAGGCCCCGCCCGCCTCCGGGGGGGCGAGCCGCAAGGCCTCGGGGCGCAGGGAAAGGAGAAGGGGTCCGTGGGCGGGCTCGGCCAAGGCCACGGGGCCAAGGCAGGTTTCGGCGTAGCGCCCCTTCCCCTCCCCGGAAAGGAGGTTGGTGCGCCCCAGGAACTGGGCCACAAAGGGGGTCTTGGGCCTAAGGTAGACCGCCTCGGGGGTGTCCACCTGCAAGAGCTTTCCGTCCCGCATCACCCCCAGGCGGTCGGCGAAGGAAAGGGCCTCCTCTTGGTCGTGGGTGACCAGGAGGGCGGTGGTGCCCGTCTCTTTGAGCACCTTGCGCACCTCTTCCCGGGTGGCGGCCCGGAGGCTTGCGTCCAGGCTGGAGAAGGGCTCGTCCAGGAGGACCAGCTTGGGGCCGGGGGCCAGGGCCCGGGCCAAGGCCACCCGCTGCTGTTGCCCGCCGGAAAGCTCCTGGGGCTTGCGGTGCTGGAAGAGGGTCATGCCCACCCGTTCCAGGGCCTTCTGCGCCCGGAGCAGGCGGTCTTTCCCCTTGAGCCCGAAGGCCACGTTGCCCAAGGCGGTGAGGTGGGGAAAGAGGGCGTAGTCCTGGAAGACGAAGCCGATGCCCCGCCTTTCTGGGGGAAGGTGGGTGATGTCTTGGCCCTCCAGAACCACCCTTCCCCCGTCGGGGCTTTCCAGGCCGGCGATGACCCTAAGGAGGGTGGTCTTGCCGCAACCCGAAGGCCCAAGCAAGGCCAAGATCTCCCCGGGGTAGACGGCGAGGTCTATCCCCTTCAGCACCTCGTGCTCCCCGAAGCGTTTGCGGATGCCCTTTAGGGCTAAAAGCGGCGCTCGGTCCAAAGCAGCACCCCCACAAAGGCCGCCGAAAGAAGGGCGATGAGGAGGGCGAAGGGGGCGGCCTCAGCGAACATGGCCTCTTGAGTGTAGCTGAAAACCCGGGTGGCCAAGGTGGCGTAGCCCATGGGGGCCAGGAGGAGGGTGATGGGGAGTTCCTTCACCGCCCCGATGAAGGCCAAGGCTCCCCCCGCCACCGCCCCCCGCCAAAGGAGGGGGAAGGTGACGCGGAAGAAGGCCCCCGTGGGGGTTTCCCCCAGGGTCCTCGCCGCTTCCTCCAGGCGCCTTGGCACCTGGAAAAGCGCTCCCCGCACCGGGCCCAGGCTCTCCGCCAGGAAGTGGAAGGCGAGGACCAGGACCAAAAGGGGCAGGGTGCCGTAGAGGAAGGGAAGGCTCCGGAGGCTGAAGAAGATCCAGGCCAGGGCGAAGGCCAAGGGGGGGATGGCGTACCCCAGGTAGGCCAGGCGCTCCAGGAAGCGGGAGGCGGGGGAGGGAAGGCGCACCGCCAGGTAGGCCAAGGGCAGGGCCATCCCCACGGCCAAGAAGGCGGCGGGGGCCGCGGCCAAGGCGGAATGCCCTAAAGCCTCCCAGAGCCCGCTAAGCCCCTCCTGGGGAAAGCGGCGGGCCAGGTGGAAGAGGGCATAGAGGGGAAGGGCCAAGGCGACAAGAGGGGGGAGGAGGGCTAGGGCGTAGCCCAAGGGGGCGAAGGGTCCCAGGCGAAGGGGCTTATGGTGCCGGCTTGCTCCCTTTCCGGTGCGGGCCAGGGTGAGGCGGCGGAGGAGAAGGCCCTCCAGCCACAAAAGCCCCCCGGTGAGAAGGAGGAGCAGCAGGGCCAGCCAGGCGGCGTACACCCGGTCAAAGGCGGCGCTGTACTGCAGGTAGATGGCGTAGGAGAAGGTTTCGTAGCGCAGGAGGCTCACCGTGCCGAAGTCTCCCAGGACGTGGAGGCCCACCACCAGGTAGCCCGAGAGCAAGGCGGGCAGAAGCTGGGGGAAAGCGGCCCGGAAGAAGGCCCGCCAAGGGCCCATCCCCAGGGTCCTCGCCGCCTCCTCCAAGGCGGGGTCCAGGCCCAAAAAGGCGGCGCGCAAGGAGAGGAAGAGGTAGGGGTAGGTGATGAAGGAAAGGACGAAAAGGGCCCCCACGTACCCCTCGAGGCGGGGCAAGGGTAGGATGCCCCCGGGCCCGGTGGCGGCCAGGAGGACATAAGCCCCCACGTACCCGGGGATGGCGAGGGGCAGGGTGAGGAGGAGGGAAAGGAGCCGCTTGCCCTTGAGGTTCGTGCGGGTGGTGAGGAAGGCGAGGGGCAGGGCGAGGAGGGTGGTGAGGGCGAGCACGCCCAGGAGGAGGGCCAGGGTGTTGAGGAGAAGCTCCAGGTTCTTGGGACGAAGGAGGATTTCCCTTAGGGCGCCGGGTTCGGCCTCCAGGGCCCGCAGGACCAAGTAGACCAAGGGCAGGGCCACCCCGCCCCCCGTGAGGAGGGCGGGCACCAGGAAGGGCAGGAGCCCGGGCAGGTGGTGGAGGCCTCGAGGGCGGACCATCTACAGGATGCCCAGATCGCGCAGGAGTCTCAGGGCCTGGTCCATGGGCAGGCGCTCAAAGTCCAGCTTGGGGCTTTTCCGCAGGGCCTGGTCCAAGGGGAGAAGGTTCGGGTCCACCACCACCCCTTTCACCAAGGGGTACTCCCCCACGTTGCCCACAAAGTACTGCTGCCCCTTGGGGGAAAGGAGGTAGGTGAGGAAGCGGTTGGCGGCCACCAGGTTCTTGGAGGTCTTGAGGATTCCCGCTCCCGTTACCAAGGCCAGGTTGCCCACGTCCCCATCCTGGAAATGGTGCATCCCCAGGTTGTACCCGGCCCGGCGGAAGCGGACCACGTAGTAGTGGTTGGTGGAGCCCAGGTCCACCTCTCCCGCCCGGATGGCGTCCAGCATGGCGGGGTTGGAGGCGTAGGCCTTGGGGTTCAGGGCCTTCATGGCGAGGAGCCACTCCCGGGTCTTGGCTTCCCCGTAAAGGGCGATCATCCCCGCCACCATGTCCTGGAAGCTGGAGTAGGTAGGGGTCCAACCCACCCGGCCCTGGAGGCCTTTCTCCTGGGCGAAGCGGGGGAGGTCTAGAAGGCTTTGCGGCAGCTCTTCCGGCTTGAACTTCTGCGGATTATAGGCCAGGACCCGCAGGCGCACGGTCACCGGTACCCAGGCCTTGGAAGCGGGCACGAAGGCCTGGGGTTGCCGGAGGAGGGTTTCCCCTAAAGGCCTAAGAAGCCCCCGCGCCGCCGCCTGGCCCAGGGCCCCAGCGGTGTTGGCCCAGAAAATGTCCGCCGGGGAGCGGCTTCCCTCCTCCTGCAAGGCGGCCAGGATCTGGGCGTCGGAACCGTAGCGCACCTGAACCCGGATCCCGGTTTCCTCCTGGAACTGCTTGACCAAGGGCTCCACCAGGCTTTGACCCCGGCCGGAGTAAAGGGTCAGGGTTTGGGCCTGGGCGAAGCTCAGGGCCGTTATGCCGATGAGGGTGAGAACAATGCTCTTTCGCATCCAGCCTCCTTTCCCCGGATGCCTCCGGGGGCGAGGGCGCCCTCCGCCTGGGTAGGCTAGCCCATCCGGGGGATAAAGTCAAGTATTCCGGTCGGATTTTCTATATTTAGAAGCGATAATCGCTTGCAACCAGGGGAGGACCTCCGCAAGGTCCTGCGGCCAGAAGGGGGCTTCCCCCGTGTAGACGAGGGGCACAGGGTTCCGGGTATGCCTGGGGTGCCAGGGTTCCTCGGCGTTGCCGTGGTCCGAGGTGAGAAGAAGCTCCCCCCCTTCCGCCAGGAAGCCTTCTAGAAAAAGGGAAAGCTCCCAGAAGCGTTCGGGAAGGGTTTCGGGCGCCCGGTGGGCCGCGAGGTCCAAGGCCCAGTACTCCAGGACCACAAGGTCAAAGGCCCGGGATAGGCTGGCCGCCCGCGCGCCCATGCCGTAAGGGTCTTCCCAGAAAGCGGGGGGAAGGGCTAGGGGGTGGCCCAGGGGGAGGAGGGAAAGGCCAGCCAGGCCTGCCGCCTGGGCGAAGGCGGAAAGGAGAAGCCTCCTCCCTTCCGTGGCCCGCCTGAGGTATTCCGGCCGGTAGGCGTTGGCGTGAAGGACGGTTAGGCCTACTTCCCTGGCCCAAGCGTAAAGGCTTCGCCGGAGGAGGGGCTTAAGCCTAGGGCTCGGAAAGGGCCCCTGGTGATGGCCGAGGAGCTGGGCGGCGTTGACCCCGGTGAGGAGGGTGGTCTGCCCCGTGCCCGACTGGGGGAGGCCCTCCACCCCCAAGGTGGCGTCCAGGGGCCTGGGGGAAAGGTCTAAAAGGCGGGGAAAGAGGTCCCCTAGCGCCTCCCCTAAGCCCAGGCCGTCCACGAAGAGGAAGAGCACAAGGCCAGTGTAAAGGTGCCCTGCCTTTCTATGGGCTTGCGATAGTTCGGTATCCTGGAACCGGAGGTAAAGCGATGCCGGTGCGCAAAGCCAATGCGGTATGGGAAGGCGGTCTCCGTCAGGGCAAGGGTATCATGCGGCTCCAGAGCCAGGCCTTTGAGGGGCCCTATTCCTTCCCCTCGCGCTTTGAGGAAGGCGAGGGCACGAACCCGGAAGAGCTCATCGCCGCGGCCCATGCGGGCTGCTTCTCCATGGCCCTCGCCGCCAGCCTGGAGCGGGAGGGGTATACCCCCAAGCGGGTGGCCACTGAGGCCCGGGTGCACCTGGAGATGGTGGAGGGGAAGCCTACCCTTGCCCGGATTGAGCTCCTGACCGAGGCGGAGGTGCCCGGGATTAGCCCGGAGAAATTCCAAGAGATTGCCCAGGCGGCCAAGGAGGGTTGCGCCGTTTCCCGGGCGCTAGCGGGGGTGAAGGAGATTACCCTTCAGGCCAAGCTGGTCTAGGCTTCCCCTTTCCAGAGGAGGCGGCCGCAGGAGGGGCAGCGGGTGAGCTGCCCCTGAATGACCTTTTGCGCCACGTGGGTGGGCAGGACCACGTTGCACCCCTCGCAGCGGAAGACCTGGCCTTGCCGGGCCATGCGCACGATGCCCATGCCCTTGCGGGCCCGGCGGATGGCCTCGTACTCCTTGAGGACGGGGGCGGGGATGCCGTGGGCCAAGGCCGCCCGCTCCTCTAGCCTGGCCCTAATCTCCGCCTGGAGGGCCTCCACCCGCACCCGGTTGGCCTCCAGGAGTTCCTCCAGCCTGGGCCTTAGCTGGGCGAGCTCCGCTTCCAGGCGGGCGATCTCCGCCTCCAGGTTCTCCATGGCCTCCATGATGGGGGTGGAGAGCTCTAAAAGTTCGCGGATCCGGTCTTTGATCTGCTGGATGCGGTTCTCGTACTGGGTCTGCTCCCGGGCGCTTTGCGCCTGGCGCTGCTCGGCCTCCGCCTGCTTTTCCTTGGCGGTGAGGTCCTCTATGTCCAGGCTGTGGCGGTTGTACTCCTTCCTTAACTCCGCCTGGCGCTCTAGGAGGTCTTCCAACTCCCTTTCTAGGGCCTCCACCTGGGACTTGACGGAAAGCAACTCCTCGGGGAGGCTCTCCGCCTCTTGCTGGAGCCGATCTATTTCCAAATCCTTCTCTTGGAGCCCGAAGAGGGCCTTGAGCGCCTCGAGTTGTCCCCTGTGGGGAGCGTCCGGCCCGTTCACGTTTCCCATTCTAACCCCGTGAGGAAGGGGTTCGTGTGGGCCTCGAGGCCCAAGGTGGTGGAGGGTCCGTGCCCCGGGTGGACCAGGGTGTCCGGGGGGAGGGCGAGGAGGCGCCTTAGGGAGGCGAAAAGGGCTTTGGGGTCAGCCCCGGGCAGGTCGTAGCGGCCGATGCTTCCCCGGAAGAGGAGGTCCCCGGAGAAGACCCTCTGGCCTATGGGGTCCCAGAAGGCCACGTGCCCGGGGCTGTGCCCGGGGAGGTGGAGGACCTTAAAGCCAAAGAGTTCCATCCCCTCCGCCAGGGGTTCCACGGGCAGGGGGGGCTTGGGGATGGCGAAGCCCCAGGCCTGGGCCGCCTCCGCCGCCCGCTCGTAAAGGGGGAGGTCCAGGGGGTGGAGGAAGACGGGTAAGCCGTAGGCGGCCACCAGGGGGGCCACGGCCCCCACGTGGTCAAAGTGGGCGTGGGTGAGGAGGATGGCCTTGGGGGCGAGGCCCGTTTGGGCGAGGAGGGCCAGGATCCGTTCGGGCTCGTCCCCCGGGTCTATAAGGACCGCCCCTTCGGGGGTCTCCACCAGGTAGCCGTTTTCCTGGAGGGGGCCTAGGACCAGACGGTGGGCCTTCATCATGGGGTTAGGGTCTGGGGCGAAAGACCCCGACCAAACTTCCGTTTGGTCGGGATGGCTTGGCCCGAAGGGCAAACACGCCCTGCGGAATAGCCCCAGGCCGCCCATAGGCGGCTAAACCCGCACACCTCCTTTCCGGGTTTAGTTAGAATGTTTCCGTGCAAGCTCTCACCCTCCGGTGCACCCTCGAGCCCCCCGAAGGAGAGGGCGCTGGAGGCCAGCGTAGGGCGCCTCGCCGAGGCGTGCAACCCCGCCCCCAGAGGCTTGGGGCCCCCTAGCGGGACCTTTGGGCAAGGGCCAAGGGCGTCCGGGGCGGGTACCCTCTCAAGAAGGAGGGAAAGCGGTGGATCCACCTCACCCTTCGCCTTGACGTTCCTCCCCGGGACATCCTGGCGGTGGAGGACCTGGCCGGGCTCGAGGGGGTGCGGGGGGTGGCCGTTAGCCCGCGGCACACCCGTCAGGTATGTCCCCGCTACGGCCCCCCAGGGCGCGCCCACCGGCAGAGCCAGGCGCTTTTCCGCTGCCAGCGGTGCGGCTTCCAGCACAACGCCGACCGCCTGGCGGCCTACAACATCGCCATGCGCGCAGGGCTGCGGGCTCTTCCGCAGGGGATCGTCGCCCGGAGAGGGGGCTCGTTGGGTGAGGGCCGTGATAAACCGGCCCGGATGCTGAGGGTATCCTCTCTGCATCCTCCTCCCTCGGAAAGCCCCAACCGGAGCGCCTTGGCGCTTGGGTGGGGCGGTTTACGGCTCGGTGGGTAGCCCCTCCTGGAGCCACTCGTGCATGGAGCCCAGGTAGTTCCGCGCCCTCACCCCGAGGCTTCGCAGGACGAAGAAGGCCACGGCGCTCCGGGCCCCGGAGTGGCAGTAGACCCCCACCTCCTGCCCAGGTTCCAGGCCGAGCCGTTCTAGGAGGCCTTCGGGGTTAAGGAAGTGCTCCAGGGGAACGTTTTGGCTTCCAGGAATGCGCCCGCCCCGGGGGCAGCAGGGGGGGTGGACCTTTCCCTGGTACTCCTCGGGGCTCCGCACGTCCAGGAGGAGGGGGTGGCGGGCGGCCTCGTCGGCGGTGAGAAGCCAGTCCCGCCTTAGGCGGGCCTCCACCGGGGTGCGCCCGGGCTTGGGTTCCTCCGTTTCCGTGGCGTAGGGCTCCCAGCCTTCTGTCCAAAGCTGTACCTCAAGCCCCCCGAGGCCCAGGAAGAAGGCGGTGCGGCAAAGCCGGCTCGTGAGCCCCTCGTCGTAGAGGACCACGGGGCTTTGGAGGCCGAGGCTTTGGAAAAGCTCGGTGAGGCCCGCCTCCAGCGCCCTAAGCTCCGCCTCCTCCCGCAGGCGGAGCTTGGGCGCGGAGAGGTCCAGGTGGCGGGCCCCCGGGAGGTGCCCGGCCTCGTAGGCGGGCCGGGGCCGGGTGTCCACGAAGAGGGCGTTTTGGGGAAGCTCCATGCCCTTGATTATAGGGGGCGCAGGGGTAGGCGCTTTGGATGAGGATACTTGACAAAGGAAGGCGCAAGTGATATAAGTGTAAGTGGAGGTGATGAGTATGGCCCTGGTGCGTAGGGACGCTCGTCCTCTGGAGATCACGCCCTTTAGGACCTGGGGTCCCCTCTCCCTCCTGGAGGAGGCCAACCGGCTCTTTGAGGAGGTCTTGGGCGACTTCGGCCGGCCCGTGGTGACCTACGTGGCCCCCGCCGATCTCTACGAGACGGACGAGGCCTTGGTCCTGGAGATGGCGGTGCCGGGCCTCGCCCCGGAGGATTTGGAGGTGAGCCTCGAGGGCAACAAGCTCACCATCCGGGGCCAGGTGAAGCCGGCTCAGGATGCCCAGGCGCGCCGCTACTACCTCCAGGAGATCCCCCACGGCTCCTTCGTCCGCACCTTCACCCTTCCCGTGGAGGTCAAGGGGGACGAGGCTAAGGCGGAGTTCCGCCACGGCATCCTCCGGCTCACCCTGCCCAAGGTGGCGGAGGCCCGGGCCAAGCGGATCCCCATCCAGGTGGTCCAGTAAGGGCCTAAAGGGCTAAGGCCCCCGGGGAAGCCCGGGGGCCTTAGGCTTTCCGCAGGGCCTCGGCGAGGCGCTTTAAGGCCTCCTCCAGGACCTCGGGGTAGGTGGCGAAGTTGAGGCGCACGTAGCGCTCGTACCCTTCCCCGAAGCTCTCCCCGGGGTTCAAGGCCACCCGGGCCTCTTTAAGGAGGTGGGCGGCGGCCTTGGGGATCCCCGTGCCCAGCCAGGCCAGGTAGGTCCCCTCCGGGGGGAAGTGGACCAGGCCCAGTTCCTTGGCCCAGGCGGCCACCCGCTCCCGGTTGGCCTTCAAGAGGGCCAGGGTTTCCCGAAGCCAGGGCCCCCCTTCCCTTAGGGCCGCCTTCCAGGCGGCCATGGCGAGGACGTTGGGGAAGGTGTGGGGGAGGTGGCGCTTCAGGGCTTCCACCAAGGGCTTGGGCCCCACCACGGCCCCCATGGGGAGCCCCGCCAGGTTGTAGGCCTTGCCCGGGCCCAAGAGGGTGAGGGTACGCTCGGGAAGGAAGCGGGCCAGGGGCACGTGGGGCCTTTCGTAGGTGAGGGGGGCGTGGAGTTCGTCGGAAACCACGATGAGGTCGTGCTTGCGGGCGATGGCGGCCAGGGCGGAAAGCTCCTCCTCGGTGAAGACCCGGCCTGTGGGGTTTTGCGGGTGGCAGAAGAGGAGGAGGCGGCTGGCGAAGGCCAGGCGTTCCAAACCGGGGAGGTCCAGGCGGTAGCCCTCCTCCGTTTCCCGCAAGGGGTTGGCCAGGAGGGTGCGCTTCTGCTCGCGGATGGCGGCGAGGAAGGGGGGGTAGATGGGAAGCTGGGTCAAGACCCCTTGCCCGGGGGCGGTGAAGGCGGCCACGGCGGCGTAAAGCCCCACCACCACCCCGGGCAGGAAGGCCACCTCTCCCTCGAGGCCCGTGCTCTCCAGGAGGAGGGCCTTGAGCTCCCAATCCCCCTCCCGGGGCGGGTAGCCCAAAAAGCCTTCCGCCCGCTCCTTCAGGGCCCGCACGATGGGCTCGGCCACGGGGAAGTCCATGTCCGCCACCCAAAGGGGCAAGACGTCCTCGGGGTAGGTGCCCCACTTCAGGGAGTCCTTGCGGGGGGGTAGCGTCATGGGTTTATCTTACCGGGGCCTAGGTGTGGTCCTGGACCACCCTAAGGCCCAAGGCTTCCAAGCGTTCCACCAAAGCCCGCACCGCCCCCTTCACCCCCTCGGTGATGAGGGGACTCCCGAAGCGGCTCACCCCGGCGTAGACCCCGTGGGCGCTTGGCCGCACCTCCAGGAGGAGGTCTTGGGTGAGGTCCTCCTCCTCCACGTGGGTGAGAACGTAAAACCCCTTCTCCCCCTTGGCGGTTTCCAAAAACACCGCCACCCCGCCCGAGAGGGGCACGGGGGTTTTCCCTAGCTCCAGGGCTTCGGGTAGGTTTCCTTCCAGTAGGGCGTGGGCCACGGCGTACCTCCTTAGGGGGGGCCAGGGGTGGGGGTCCTCCCCCACCTTGGTGAAGACGGCGTGGAAGAAGGGGCGCCCGGCCTCCCGCCACTTGAGGGCGTACTTGGTCCTCAGGTGGGCCTCCGGGGGCGGCTTCACCTCCACCCGGTAAAGCCCCGTTTTGGCCGCCTCCTCCAGGGCGAAGCGGAAGTAGCCCTCGTGGTCCGTGGTGAGGAGGAGGCTTCCTCCTTCCCTGAGCCGGGTGGAAAGTTTGCGGAAAAAGCCCTCCTGGAGAAGCCGCCTTTCCTGGTGCCGCTTCTTGGGCCAGGGGTCGGGGAAGTTCACGATGACCGCCTCGAGGCCTCCCGCCGGCACCAGGTTCCGCAGGGCAAAGGGGCCTTCCCCGTGGTAAAGGCGCACGTTTTCCACCCCGTGGCGGCGCATCTTCTTGTAGGCCCGTAGGACGCTCGCCGCCGAAACCTCGGCCCCCAGGATGAGCCAGTCGGGGTGGGCCTGGGCCAGCTCCAGGGTGAAGCGCCCGTCCCCGAAGCCGATCTCCAGCACCAGGGGGCCTTCCCGGCCAAAGAGGTCCCGGGGGGAGGGGGGCCAAGCGGGAAGGAGGGCGGGGCGCACCAGCACGAGGGGGCATTATACGGCCTTTTCAAACCCTTTTCACAGGGAGCTGCCAGGCTAAGGGTGGGAGGCGGTTATGGCCCTATTCGGAAGCCTGGATTCCCTGCCCCTGGAGGAGCTCTTGCAGATGCTTTCCCAGAAGGAGGGGGCGTTGGAGCTTTGGAACCTGAAGGAAATTCCTCCCACCACCATCCACCTGGAGCCGGGTTTCATCCGCTCCTTGGAGCAGCGGGGCGAGCCCCTGGACCCCATGGCGGCCAAGGCTGTCCTCCACGCCCTCCTCTTGGCCCGGCAGGGAAGCTTTGAGTTCCTTCCGGGGGTGAGGCCCAAGCACGGGGTGCGCCTGAACCTGCCCGTGCAGAAGGTCCTCCTGGGCCTGATGACCCTGCAGGACGAGCTGGAGCGCTACCGCCCCTACCTCCCCCACCCCGAGGCGGTCTTCCAGGCGGCGGGAAGCTCCCCCGAGGACCCTCGCTTCCGGGACTTCTTCCGCCTCGCCCTGCCCTACCTTAAGCGGGGGGCCTCGGCCAAGGAGCTGGCGGAAAAGCTCCACCTGCCCCTGGACCAGGTGCGCCTCTACCTTTACCGGCTTCAGCTTTTGGGGGCGGTGAAGCGGCTGGAGAGGAAGGCCAGGGCCCATCCCTTGGCCCGGGGCCTCCTGGCCCAGCTTAGGTGGCTATGGAGCCGCTGAAGGTGCTGGTGGCCGGGCCCGTGGGGGCGGGGAAGACCGCCTTGGCCAAAAGCCTCCTGGGGGAGGAGGCCCTGACCACGGAGGCCAAGGCCAGCGAGGACCTGGGCAAGGAAACCACCACCGTGGCCCTGGACTTCGGGACCCTGGCGGTGGGGCCTTACCGGGTCCACCTCTTCGGCGTTCCGGGGCAGGAGCGCTTTGACTTCATGTGGGACGTGTTGGCCGAGGGCGCTTTGGGCCTCCTCTTCCTCGTGGCGGGGGACCGGCCCCACCATCTCCCCGAGGCGCGCAGGATGCTGGACTATTTTCTCTCGCGGCACCCCGTTCCCTACCTGGTGGGGGTAACGCGCCTGGACCTGGGCCGGGCCTGGACCCCGGGGGAGGTGGCCCTCTACCTGCGCCTGCCGGAGGAGCGGGTGATGGGGCTGGACGCCAGGAAGCGGGAGGAGGCCTTTCGGGCGCTTGCTCGCCTTGTGGAGCTAGCCACAGGAGGGGAATGATGCTGGAAGCCATCGTCCTTGCGCACCTGCGGTATCTGGAAAACGTGGAGAAGTTCTTGGAAGGAGGGGAGGAACCGCCCCTCACTCCGCCCACGGAGTGTTCCTTGGGCCGCTGGTACCACGGGGAAGGGGAGAAGGTCTATGGCCACCTTCCCGCTTTCCGGGAGATCGGCCCTCTGCACGAAGCCTTCCACGCCCTCACCGCCCAGGCGGTGAGCCTGAAGAAGGAGGGGCGGGAAGCTGAGGCCAGGGAGAGGATGAACGAGGCTTACCGGCTTTTTGGCAGGATAGAGCACCTGCTCTTGACCCTAGGTCAGTAAAGGGAGGTACGAGGATGACCAGGCAAGAAGAGATTCAGACCCTCATTCGCAGTCTGAGGCAGGCGGTTCCCGAGGTTTCCGGCGTGATGGTGGCCTCGGCGGATGGGCTGCCCATGGTGCACGACTTTCCCGAAGGGGAAGCGGCCAGGATCGCCGCCATGGCCGCCACTTCCTTGGGGCTTGGCAAGCGCATCGCCACCACCTTGCGCCTGGGGGAGTTTCAGGAGACGGTGATCCGGGGCCAAAACGGCTACTTCGTGGTCTATGAGGCGGGGGAGAAGGGGGTGCTGGCGCTGGCGCTTCCCACGGGGGCCAACCTGGGTCTGGTTCACCTCGAGGCCCGGGAGGCCGCCCGCCACCTCAAGGACCTTCTCTGAGGGGGAGCCATGCGCCTCATGGTGGTGGACGACGACCCCTTACAGCGCCGCCTCCTCATGCGGGCCCTGGCCCCCTTGGAGGCCGAGGTGGTGGAGGCCAGGAACGGGCAAGAAGCCCTGGACCTCTTCAAGGACGGCTTTCCCCACGCGGTCCTCACCGACCTTCACATGCCCGTGATGGACGGGCTGGAGCTCACGCGGCGGGTCAAGGCCCTGGACCCCCTTCTTCCCGTCATCCTCCTCACCGCCGATGGGGAGCGGGAGGTGCGCCTGAAGGGGATTGAGGCGGGGGCGGACGACTTCCTGAACCGCCCCGTGGACCTGGCGGAGCTCCGCCTGCGGGTGAAAGGGCATCTGGAGAGGCGGCGCCTGCAGGAGCGCTTGGAGGACTTGGAACGCACCCTCCTCGCCCTCATGCGGGCGGTGGAGATGAAGGACACCTACACCGCCGGCCATGGGGAAAGGGTGGCCCGCTACGCCCTTTGGACGGCGGAGGAGCTGGGGGTCCGGGAGGAGGTGCTGAGGGACCTCTACCTGGGGGCCTTGCTGCACGATGTGGGGAAGATCGCCATCCCCGACCACATCCTGCAGGGCGGCTACACCCTCACCGAGGCGGAGTGGCGTCTTATCCGGGAGCACCCGGTGAAGGGGGATGAGATCCTTAAGCCCCTCAGGGCCCATCCCCGCCTCCGGCCTTACGTGCGCTGGCACCACGAGAAGCTGGACGGCTCCGGCTACCCCGACGGGATCACCGAGGTGCCCCCCTTGGCCCAGGCGGTGGCCGCCGCCGACATCTACGATGCCCTTACCAGCAGGCGCACCTACCGCCACCCCGCTAAACCGGAGGAGGCCTTGGAGGTCCTGAGGGAGGAGGCGGACCAGGGCCGGCTTTCCCAGGAAGTGGTGCGGGCCTTTAGGAGCGCCCTTTTGCGAAACCGCGTTCTGCGCCGCTAAAACCCGTACTCCTCCCAGCGGGCCTCCACCAGGGCCTTGACCTTGGGGTCCATGCGGATCCGCTCGGGCCAGACCCGCTGGAAGCCCTCTTCGGGGAGCTTCCGGGTGCCGTCCAGGACCAAGACGGGGCCTTCTGCCCCGGGCATCACCCGGGCGTCCCGCTCGGGGTCAATGTTGTTGAGCACGGCCCAAAGGAGCTCCGCTGGGGTCAAGGCGGTGTCGGCGTCCGCGAGGAGGAGGAGGCGGATGCCGGCGCTTTGGGGCGTCTTTAAGAGCCTTTCCGCCACCTCCCAGGCCTGGTGGGGCCGCCGCTTCTCCAAGGTGACCCCCCAAAGCCCGGGCCACTGCCGTTGGGCCAGGGCCTCCGGGTCCTCGGGGAGGGCGGTGTGGGCCTTGGGGGTGAAGGGCACTTCCCCTCCCTCTTCGGGAAGCTTGCGCGTGCCGTCTAGGAAGAGCTTCCCCCCGAAGGCGAAGGCGCGGGCGCTGTGGTCCAGGACGTCCACGGGGCCCCGGAGGAGGAGGGTGTCCCGCCCGGGGAGGGCGTGCTTGAGGGCCTCCAAGAGGGCAGCGAAGCCCGGCTTCACGGGCACCTCCCCGTCCACCGCCACGATGACCTTGGCGAACATCATCTGCCCAAGGCCCAGCATCCCGTAGGCCACCTTGTAGGCCTGGCCCGGGTACTCCTTCCTTAGGCTCACGTTCACCCAGTTGTGGGCCACCCCCTCGGGGGGCATGTGGTAGTCCACCACCTCGGGCAGGACGAGGCGCAGGGCGGGGAGGAAGAGCCTTTCCGTGGCTTCGATCAGGTAGGCGTCCTCCATGGGGGGTACCCCCACGATGGTGGCGGGGTAGATGGCCCCTTTGCGGTGGGTGAGGGCGGTGACGTGGAAGCGGGGGTAGAGGTCCACGGGGGTGTAGAAGCCCGTGTGGTCGCCAAAGGGGCCCTCTTCCACCAGGGGCTCTTCGGGGTCAATGTAGCCCTCGAGGACGAACTCCGCCTCCGCCGGCACCGGCAGGTCCACCGTGACCCCCCGGGCGAGCTCCAGAGGGGCTCCCCGGAGGAAGCCCGCCAGGTGGAACTCGCTCACCCCCGGCAAGGGGGGGAGGGGGGCGGTGGCGGCGTAGGTGAGGACGGGATCCCCCCCAAGGGCCACGGCCACCTCCAGCTTTTTCCCCAGTTTTTTGGCCTTCTCCAGGTGGCGCCGGCCCACCTTGTGGAGTTGCCAGTGCATGGCGGTGCTCCTTTGGTCCAGCACCTGCATGCGGTACATGCCGAGGTTGATTTCCCCCGTCTCCGGGTCCTTGGTGATGACGAGGGGCAGGGTGAGGAAGGGCCCGCCGTCCAGGGGCCAGCACGTGAGGATGGGGAGGCGGCTTAGGTCCACCGCCTCGCCCTTATGGACCACCTCCTGCACCGGGGCGCGGCGCACCCGCCTGGGGAAAAAGCCCTTGAGGAGGGGAAGCTTGGGGAGAAGCCCCATGAGGGCGGAAAGCCCCCCCTTGCCCGGGTTCAGGGCCAGGAGGGCCTCCACCTTTTGGGCCAGCTCGTCCAGGTCCTCCACCCCCAGGGCAAAGGCCGTGCGCTCCCGGGTGCCGAAGAGGCCGATGGCCACGGGGAAGTCCTTGCCCAAGACCCGCTCAAAGAGGAGGGCGGGGCCCCCTCCTTTCACCATCCGGTCGGCGATCTCGGTGATCTCCAGCTCGGCGCTCACCGGGACCCGGATGCGCTTGAGCTCACCCCGCGCTTCCAGGGCCTCCAGGTACGCCCGCAGGTTCCTGAACACGCCCGTAAGCTTACCCAAAGGGCAAGGGGGACAAAAGGGGTCTAGACCTCCAACACCCGGTGCTCCAGGCGGAAGCCCTTGGGGTCCCCGTGGACCAGGACCGCCTCCAGGCGCACGGGGAGGTCGTCCCGGCCCAGAAGGTAGCGGGCGCTTTGGAGGAGGCGGGAAAGCTTCCTGGGGGTGATGGCCTCGAGGGGGGTGCCGAAGCGGTCCGTGCGCCGTTGCTTCACCTCCACCACCACGTAGACCCCGTCCTTTTCCATGAGGAGGTCCACCTCCCCAAAGGGGGTGCGGCGGTTTCGCCCAAGGAGCCGGTACCCCTTTTGCAGGAGGTGGGCTAAGGCCAGCTCCTCCGCCCATTTCCCCTTCACGGCACCCACTCCTGGAAGAGCACCCCGTCCAGGTAGAGCCGGAAACGGGCCTCCCCTTGCACGGGGTAGGTACCTTCCAGCCTCAGCCCCGCTTGGCCCATCCCCTCGTAGACCACCCGTTCCCCGCTTTGGTCCAAAAGGACCAGGCGCACCTCCCGCCCCTCCGCCTCCGGCGGAAGGTCTAGGGCCAGGGAAACGCTCCTTTCCGCCCCGGGGGAGGGGCGGGGGGCAGGAGCACCTCCCCCTGGACCGCCACCCGGAGGCGCACCCCGCTCCCTTCGGGCATGGGGGTGCCGGGGGCGGGCTCCTGGGCGATCACGGTGTCCTGGGGGGCGCCGGAGGGTACCTCCTCCACCTCCACCTTGAGCCCGGCGGCGTTGAGGAGGAAGAGGGCCTCCTTGCGGGAAAGCCCCACCAGCCGGGGCAAGGGCCAGGTGGGCCCAGAGGGGGCCCCTTGGGAAAGGAGGAGCCGCACCCCGCCCCCGGGGGCCAAGGGGGTGCCCGCCGGGGGGAAGGTGGCGAGGACCGTACCCAAGGGCTCCGGGCTTGGGAGCTCCGCCACCCCCTCCACCCGGAAGCCAAGCGCCCTAAGCCTGGCCTCCGCCTCTTCCCGCCTAAGGCCCGAGAGCCCGGGCACGGGGTTTAGCCGGGCTTGGTTGAGGGTGAGGCGCACCGTCCGGCCAGCCCTTAGGCGGGTGCCGGGAGGGGGGTCTTGGGCCAGGACCACTTCCTTGGGCTTGGTGGGGTCGTTCCCCTCTTCCACCGCCAGCGTTAGCCCGGTGTCCTTCAGGAGGAGAAAGGCTTCCCGGGCGGTTTTGCCCACCAGGTCGGGCACGGTGTACTCAGGGGGGTTGAAGTAGCGGTAGAGGCCCTGGGAGAGGAGGAAAACCCCCAAGACGAGGAGGAGGACCCCGGGGGCCACCCCCAGGAGGCGGGGCCGGGACCTGGGCTTGAGGGAAGGGGCCCGCCCGCTCAGGGGCCAGGGGGCGAGGTAGGCCACCCCCTCCTCCGCCATGGCCAGGTGCTCCCGGCCGAAGCCCAAGGGGGCCAGGGCTTCCAGGGCTTTCCTGGGCGGGGCCTTGCGGGAAAGGGTCTTTTCCGGGAAGAAGGCGTAGTGGCGGCCGGGTTTGGCGGAGACGTGGGCCTCGAGGAGCCCAAGCTCCATGAGGCGTTTCAGGGCCGCCCGGTAGCGGTAAAAGCGCTCCTTGTCCTCGGGGGTCTTCACGTCAAAGAAGAAGACGAACCCGCCTTCCACCCGGTAGAGGGTGATGCCCTCCCGGCTTTCCAAGGTTTCCAGCACCGGGTAGCGGTCGTCCAAGACCATGCGCCGCCGATTATACCCCTGGCCCTTGCCCCCGCCCCGTATACTCTAAAGGGCTATGTGGGACGTGCTGGTGGTAGGCGGTGGACCTTCGGGCCTTTCTGCGGCCCTTTTCCTGGCCCGGGCGGGCCTGAAGACCTTGGTGTTGGATGGCGGGCGTTCCCAGGTCCTCCAGGTGAGCCAGGTGCCCAACTATCCTGGGCTTCTGGACGAGCCTTCGGGAGAGGAGCTCCTTGCCCGCTTAAAGGCCCACGCCGAGCGCTACGGGGCCGAGGTGCGCCGCGGGGTGGTGAAGGGCGTGAGGGACCTGGGCGGGGTGTTTGAGGTGGAAACGGAAGAGGGGGTGGTGGAGGCGGAAAGGCTCCTCCTTTGCACCCACAAGGACCCCACCCTGCCCTCCCTCCTGGGCCTTAGCCGCAAGGGCACCTTCATTGATACCGACGAGGGAGGGCGCACCAGCTACCCCCGGGTGTACGCCGCCGGCGTGGCCCGGGGCAAGGTGCCGGGCCACGCCATCGTGAGCGCCGGGGACGGGGCCTACGTGGCGGTGCATCTCATCTCCGACCTGCGGGGCGAGCCCTACAAGGACCACGCCAAGTAGGGCCTTCCCTTTCTCATCCTTCCCCCGTAGGGTGGGGAAGGTATGCTCCGCCGCCTCCTCTCCCTCACCCGCCCCCTCTACTGGTTTTACGAGCGCCGCCTCCTCAAGGAGGTGAAGGGGGGGCCCATGCCCCGGCACCTGGGCCTCATCCTGGACGGGAACCGCCGCTACGCCAAGGCCCTTGGGCTTTCCCCCACCAAGGGGCACGAGTTCGGGGTGCACAAGGCCTACGAGGTCCTGGAGTGGTGCCTGGAGATGGGCATAAAGACGGTTACCGTTTGGGTCTTCTCCACGGATAACTTCCGTCGTCCCCCTGAGGAGGTGGAGGAGCTCATGCGCCTCTTCGTGCGGGAGGCGGAAAGGATGGCGGAGGACCACCGGATCCTGGAGCACCAGGTGCAGGTGCGGGTTATCGGGCGGCGGGAGGGGTTTTCCGAGGAGGTGCTAAGGGCCCTTGAGCGCCTGGAGGAGCGCACCCGCCACCACCAGGGCATGGTGCTCAACATCGCCATGGGCTATGGGGGGCGGGAGGAGATTGTGGATGCGGTGAAAAGGCTTCTCCTCGAGGCCGAGGAAAAAGGGCTTGGCCCGGGCCAGGTGGCGGCCTCCCTCACCCCCGAGGAGATCGCCAAAAGGCTTTACACCGCCGGGCTTCCCGACCCCGACTTCATCATCCGCACCTCGGGGGAGATAAGGCTTTCGGGGTTTTTGCTCTGGCAGTCCGCCTATTCCGAGTTCTACTTCGCCGACGTGCTTTGGCCCGAATTTCGCAAGATTGACTTCCTGCGCGCCCTAAGGAGCTACCAGGCCCGGGAGCGGCGCTTCGGGCGTTGACAAAAGGCGGGGTTTCGTATACCCTTACAGGCAAGATGCTGGCCCGTGCGAAAAAACTCGGCCGCCGGGGGGTAGGATAGCCCTCTAAGGGTACCTTATCCCCCGGCCCGAGTTCGGGCCGGTTTTCTTTTTAGGGAGGGGCGCATGCGGGAATGGAAGATTATAGACTCCACGCTTCGGGAAGGTGAGCAGTTTGAGCGGGCGAACTTTTCCACGGAGGACAAGATTGAGATCGCCAAGGCCCTGGACGAGTTCGGCGTGGAATATATAGAGGTCACCACCCCCATGGCCTCCCCCCAGTCCCGCAAGGATGCGGAGGTCTTGGCCTCCTTGGGCCTAAAGGCCAAGGTGGTGACCCACATCCAAACCCGCTTGGATGCGGCCAAGGTGGCGGTGGAGACCGGGGTGCAGGGGATTGACCTCCTCTTCGGCACGAGCAAGTACCTGCGGGCGGCCCACGGCCGGGATATCCCCCGCATCATTGAGGAGGCGAAGGAGGTCATCGGCTACATCCGGGAGCACGCCCCCCACGTGGAGGTGCGCTTCTCCGCCGAGGACACCTTCCGCTCGGACGAGCACGACCTCCTGGCGGTCTACGAGGCCATCGCCCCCTATGTGGACCGGGTGGGCCTGGCGGACACCGTGGGCGTGGCCACCCCTAGGCAGGTCTACGCCTTGGTGCGGGAGGTGCGGCGGGTGGTGGGGCCCAACGTGGACATAGAGTTCCACGGCCATAACGACACGGGTTGCGCCATCGCCAACGCCTACGAGGCCATAGAGGCGGGGGCCACCCATGTGGACACCACCATCCTGGGGATCGGGGAGCGGAACGGCATCACCCCCTTGGGGGGGTTCTTGGCCCGCATGTACACCCTGCAGCCCGAGTACGTGCGGCGGAAGTACAAGCTGGAGATGCTCCCCGAGCTGGACCGCATGGTGGCCCGGATGGTGGGCATAGAGATTCCCTTCAACAACTACATCACCGGGGAGACGGCCTTCAGCCACAAGGCGGGGATGCACCTCAAGGCCATCTACATCAACCCCGAGGCCTACGAGCCCTACCCGCCCGAGGTCTTTGGGGTCAAGCGCAAGCTCATCATCGCCTCCAAGCTCACGGGCCGGCACGCCATTAAGGCCCGGGCGGAGGAGCTCGGCCTCCACTATGGGGAGGAGGAGCTGCACCGCATCACCCAGCACATCAAGGCCCTAGCGGACCGGGGGCAGCTCACCTTGGAGGAATTGGACCGCATCCTCAGGGAGTGGATCACAGCATGAGCTTAGAGGCGGCGGAACTCCTCTTCGGTGAGGCCTACATCTTTGAGGATGCCGAGAAAGGTGCCTCGCTTGAGCTCCTTGCGGTGGAAGGGAACCACGGTACGGCGTCCGTCGGGGTGGAGGAGAACCCGGTCGCTTCCCTTACCGCCTACCTCCTCGAGGCCCAGCTTTTTGAGCTTCCGCACCACCTCTTCGGGCCTAGGCGGCATGGATCTCCGCTTCCACCCACTCTTCCTGGGGTTCGGGGATGGGCAGGCCCTTGGCCTTTAGGGCTTCCAGCATGGCCTCGAGGGCTTCTTGGGCATTGCGGATGGCCTCCTCGCGTGTATCCCCATCGGAGCGCACCCCGGGCACGGCGGGCACCTCGGCGAGCCAGACGCCAGGTTCGTCTGGGTCTGGGTACACGCGAATCCAATACCGTCCCATGGCTTTAGTATAGGAGGGCAAAATGGGCTTAACCCTAGCGGAAAAGATCCTCTCCCACAAGGCAGGGCGCCAGGTGCGGGCGGGGGAACTGGTGGTGGTGGAGGTGGACCAGGTGATGGTGGTGGACTCCATCGCCGGAAGCTTCTTTAAGCGCCTAGCGTACCTGGAAGCCACCCCCCGCTACCCCGAGCGGGTTTCCATCGTCATTGACCACGTGGCCCCGGCGGCCAACCTGGAGGTGGCCAAGGCGCAGAAGGAGATCCGGGAATGGGGCAGGCAGCACGGTATCCGGGTCTTTGACGTGGGCCGGGGGGTGTGCCACCAGGTCCTCATGGAGGAGGGCCTGGCCCAGCCTGGCTGGATTGTGGTGGGCTCGGACTCCCACTCCACCACCTACGGGGCCGTGGGGGCCTTCGGCACGGGCATGGGGGCCACGGACATCGCCCTGGCGGCGGCGAGCGGCCGCACCTGGCTAAGGGTGCCGGAGAGCGTCAAGGTGGTCTTCCGGGGAAGGCTTCCCAAAGGGGTCACGGCCAAGGACGCCGCCCTGGAGATGGTCCGGCTCCTCACCGCCGAAGGCGCCACCTACATGGCGGTGGAGATCCACCTGTTGGACGGGGCGGAGGCTCTCTCCCGGGGGGAGCGCATGACCCTGGCCAACCTCACGGTGGAGGCGGGGGCCAAGGCGGGGCTTGTGGTGCCGAGCGGGGAGATACTGGAGATGTACTGGGTGCCCGAATGGCTCTACCCCGACCCCGACGCCCAGTACGCCCGGGAGGTGGAGATTGACCTTTCCACCCTTACCCCCAGGGTTTCCGTGCCCTTCTACGTGGACAACGTGCACGAGGTGGCGGCGGTGAAGGGGAAGCGGGTGGACCAGGTCTTCATCGGCACCTGCACCAACGGGCGCCTCGAGGACCTGAGGGCGGCGGCGGAGGTGCTAAGGGGCAGGAAGGTGGCCCCTTGGGTGCGGCTCCTCGTGGTGCCCGCCTCAAGCCAGGTCCTGGAGGAGGCGGCCAAGGACGGCACCCTCCTCACCCTCCTGGAGGCGGGGGCCACCATCGGCACCCCGGGGTGCGGCCCCTGCATGGGGCGGCACATGGGGGTCCTGGCCCCCGGGGAGGTGTGCGTCTCCACCTCCAACCGCAACTTCCGCGGGCGCATGGGGGCTCCCGACGCCGAAATCTACCTGGCAAGCCCCCGGGTGGCGGCGGCGAGCGCCGTGGCCGGGTACCTCACCACCCCGGAGGAGCTGGAGGTGGCCCATGCCTAGGGTGTGGAAGTTCGGCGACCAGATCAACACGGACGATATCCTTCCCGGGAAGTACGCCCCCTTCATGGTGGGGGAGGACCGCTTTCACCGGTTCGCCTTCGCCCACCTGAGGCCCGAGTTCGCCCAGGAGGTGCGCCCTGGGGATATCCTGGTTTTCGGCCGGAACGCCGGGCTTGGCTCCAGCCGGGAGTACGCCCCCGAGGCCCTGAAGCGCCTCGGGATACGGGCGGTCATCGCCAAGAGCTACGCCCGCATCTTCTTCCGCAACCTGGTGAACCTGGGGATTATCCCCTTTGAAGCGGAGGAGGTGGTGGATGCCCTAGAGGACGGCGACGAGGTGGACCTGGACCTGGAAAGGGGGGTTTTGCGGAAGGGGGACCAAACCTTTTCCCTCCGCCCCCCGCCCCCTTTTCTCCTGGAGGCGCTCAAGGAGGGTTCGCTTCTGGACTACTACAAGAAGCACGGGCGCTTCCCGGGGGAGTAAACTTTGGACATGGAGGACCTAGAGATCGTCTGTCCGGTGTGCGGCGAGGCCAGCCTGGTGTTGGCCGAGGATTTGGAGACCCTCGAGGTGGGGGATGTCCTGGAGTGCGAGGCCTGCGGGGCCTTTTTGGAGGTGGTTTCCCTGGACCCCTTGGAGGTGGAGGTGACGGAGGAGGGCCTGGAAGGCTTCTTCGTGGACTGCCCCCGTTGCGGCTACACCTTTGAGGTGTCCGAGGAGGACCAAGGCCAGGAGGTGCAGTGCCCCGAGTGCGGCTTTGGCTTTGTTCCCGATTGGAGTGAAGTGGAAGAGGAGGACGAGGAATGGTAGCGACCTGTCCCGAATGCGGTGCGGAGATTCGCCTGGAAAACCCCGAGCTTGGCGAGCTGGTGGTCTGCGAGGACTGCGGGGCGGAACTTGAGGTGGTGGGGCTAGACCCCTTGCGCCTCGAGCCCGCCCCCGAGGAAGCGGAGGACTGGGGCGAGTGAGGCCCTGAGGACCTAGGGGAAGGCTTCCTGGCCTTCCCCCTTTTCTGAACCATGCTGGCCATCCTGTACGACCGCATCCGCCCCGACGAGAAGATGCTCTTTGAAAGGGCTGAGGCCCTGGGCATCCCCTACAAGAAGGTCTATGCTCCCGCCCTGCCCATGGTCCTTGGGGAGAGGCCCGAGGCGCTAGAGGGGGTCACGGTGGCCCTGGAGCGGTGCGTGAGCCAAAGCCGGGGCCTGGCCGTGGCCCGCTACCTCACCGCCCTGGGCATCCCCGTGGTGAACCGGCCCGAGGTGATGGAAACCTGCGGGGACAAATGGGCCACCAGCGTGGCCTTAGCCCGCGCCGGTGTACCCCAGCCCAGGACCGCCCTCCTCACCGATACCGAGGAGGCCTTGAAGCTCATGGAGGCCTGGGGCTACCCCGTGGTCCTCAAGCCTGTTATCGGGAGCTGGGGCCGGCTTCTCGCCAAGATTACCGACCGGGAGGCGGCGGAGGCCATCCTGGAGCACAAGGAGGTCCTGGGGGGCTTCCAGCACCAACTCCTCTACCTGCAGGAGTACGTGCGGAAGCCCGGGCGGGACATCCGGGTCTTCGTGGTGGGGGATAGGGCCATCGCCGCCATCTACCGCAAAAGCCCCCACTGGATCACCAACACCGCCCGGGGCGGGCAGGCGGAGAACTGCCCCCTCACCGAGGAGCTCGCGGGGCTTGCTGTGCGGGCGGCCGAGGCCGTGGGGGGCGGAGTGGTGGCCATTGACCTCTTTGAGTCCGAGCGGGGGCTTTTGGTGAACGAGGTGAACCACACCATGGAGTTCAAGAACTCCGTGCACACCACGGGGGTGGATATCCCCGGGGAGATCCTGCGCTACGCCTGGGAGGTGGCCCGTGGATAAGAGGACCGTTTCCATCGTGGGGGCTTCGGGGTACGCCGGGGGGGAGTTCTTGCGCCTGGCCCTCTCCCACCCCTACCTGGAGGTGAAGCAGGTGACCTCGAGGCGCTTCGCCGGCGAGCCCGTGCACTTCGTCCACCCCAACCTCAGGGGGAGAACGAACCTCAAGTTCATCCCCCCGGAGAAGCTGGAGCCCGCCGACATCCTGGTCCTGGCCCTGCCCCACGGGGTCCTGGCCCGGGAGTTTGACCGCTACGCCGCCCTAGCCCCCATCCTCCTAGACCTCTCCGCCGACTTCCGGCTTAAGGACCCCGAGCTTTACCGGAAATACTACGGGGAGCACCCCCGGCCCGACCTCTTGGGCCGCTTCGTCTACGCCGTGCCCGAGCTTTACCGGGAGGCCATAGGGAAGGCGGACTGGATGGCGGGGGCCGGGTGCAACGCCACCGCCACCCTGCTCGGGCTTTATCCCCTCCTGAAGGGCGGGGTGCTCAAGCCCACCCCCATCTTCGTGACCCTCCTCATCTCCACCTCCGCCGCCGGGGCCGAGGCCACCCCGGCGAGCCACCACCCGGAGCGGGCGGGGTCCATCCGGGTCTACAAGCCCACGGGCCACCGCCACACCGCCGAGGTGGTGGAAAACCTTCCGGGCCGCCCCGAGGTCCACCTCACCGCCATCGCCACCGACCGGGTCCGGGGGATCCTCATGACCGCCCAGTGCTTCCTGCAGGACGGCTGGAGCGAAAGGGACGTGTGGCAGGCCTACCGCGAGGCCTACGGGGCGGAGCCTTTCGTCCGCCTGGTAAAGCAGAAAAAGGGCGTCCACCGCTACCCCGACCCCCGCTTCGTCCAGGGCACCAACTACGCCGACATCGGCTTTGAACTGGAGGAGGACACGGGCAGGCTCGTGGTCATGGTGGCCATAGACAACCTGGTGAAGGGCACCGCCGGCCACGCCCTCCAGGCCCTGAATATCCGCATGGGCTGGCCGGAGACCCTGGGCCTGGACTTCCCCGGGCTCCACCCCTAGGAGGTGCGCCGTGATCGTGGTCAAGGTGGGCGGCGCCGAGGGCATCTCCTACGAGGCGGTGGCTAAGGATGCGGCCTCCCTTTGGCGGGAGGGGGTGCGGCTTATCCTGGTCCACGGAGGGAGCAGCGAGACCAACAAGGTGGCGGAGGCCCTGGGCCACCCGCCCCGCTTCCTCACCCACCCTGGGGGGCAGGTGAGCCGCCTCACGGACCGCAGGACCTTGGAGATCTTTGAGATGGTCTACTGCGGCCTGGTGAACAAGCGCCTGGTGGAGCTCCTCCAACGGGAAGGGGCCAACGCCATCGGGCTTTCCGGGCTGGACGGGAGGCTTTTCGTAGGGCGTAGGAAGACCGCGGTGAAGTACGTGGAAGACGGGAAAGTCAAGATCCACCGCGGGGACTACACGGGCACGGTGGAAGAGGTGAACCGGGCCCTTTTGGACCTCCTTTTGGGGGCGGGCTACCTTCCCGTGCTCACCCCCCCCGCCCTGAGCTACGAGAACGAGGCCATCAACACGGACGGGGACCAGATCGCCGCCCTCCTCGCCACCACCTACCAGGCGGAGGCCTTGGTGTACCTCTCCAACGTGCCGGGGCTTCTCGCCCGCTACCCGGACGAGGGGAGCCTGGTGCGGGAAATCCCCGTGGACCGGGTGGAGGACCCCGAGTACCTGGCCCTGGCCCAGGGGCGGATGAAGCGGAAGGTCATGGGGGCGGTGGAGGCGGTGCGGGGCGGGGTGAAGCGGGTGGTCTTCGCCGACGCCCGGGTGGAAAACCCCATCCGGCGCGCCCTGGCCGGGGAAGGCACCGTGGTACGCTAGGCCCATGGCGCGCTTTGCCCTGGTCCTCCACGGCCACCTCCCCTACGTGCGGGCCCACGGGATGTGGCCCTTTGGGGAGGAGACCCTCTACGAGGCCATGGCCGAAACCTACCTGCCCCTTCTCAGGGCCTTGGAAAGGCTTTGGCAGGAAGGGGTGGAGGCCCGCTTCACCCTGGGCATCACGCCCATTTTGGCGGAGCAACTGGCGGACGCCCGCATCCGGGAAGGCTTTTGGGCCTACGCCCAGGACCGCTTGGAGCGGGCCCAAGGGGACTACCTCCGCTACCAGGGCACGGAATTGGAGAAAAGCGCCCGCCACCAGGTGGGGTTTTGGGAGCTCACCCTGGACCACTTCCACTCCCTTTCCGGGGAGATCCTCCCCGCCTTCCGCCGGGCCCAGGACCGGGGCCAGGTGGAGCTCATCACCTCCAACGCCACCCACGGCTACTCGCCCCTTCTGGGTTACGACGAGGCCCTTTGGGCCCAGATCAAGACCGGGGTGGCCACCCACCGCCGCCACTTCGCCCAGCACCCCACGGGGTTTTGGCTGCCGGAGATGGCCTACCGCCCCAGGGGGCCTTGGAAGCCCCCGGTGGAGGGCCCACCGGAGGGAATTCGGGCAGGGGTGGACGAGCTTTTGATGCGGGCGGGCATCCGCTACACCTTCGTGGACGCCCACCTGGTCCAAGGGGGAAAGCCCCTTGCCCCTTACGGGGAAGCCAGCTTGGGGCCCGTGGAGAGCGGGGAAGCCACCTTGTACGTCCACGAGCTGGAGTCGGGCCTTAGGGTGCTCGCCCGCAACCAGGAGACGGCCCTGCAGGTCTGGAGCGCCGATTACGGCTACCCCGGGGAAGGGCTATACCGGGAGTTCCACCGCAAGGACCCCCTTTCCGGGCTCCACCACTGGCGGGTGACCCACCGCAAGGCGGACCTCGCCGCCAAGGCCCCCTATGACCCCGAGGCGGCCTTCGCCAAGGCGCGGGAGCATGCGGCCCACTTCGTGGGCCTGGTAAGGCGGCTTGCCCAGGGGCACCCGGAAGGGGTGATCCTCGCCCCCTACGACGCCGAGCTTTTCGGCCACTGGTGGTACGAGGGGGTGGCGTGGCTGGAGGAGGTCCTGCGCCTTCTCGTCCGGGAGGAAGGGGTGCGGGCGGTGACGGCCAAGGAGGCGGTCCAGGGGCCTGCCCTCCGCGCCGCCTTGCCCGAGGGGTCCTGGGGCCGGGGGGGGGACCACCGGGTCTGGCTCAACGAGGCTACCCGGGACTACTGGCGGCGGGTGTACCGGGCGGAGGGGGCCATGCGGGAGGCGGTGCGGCGGGGGGTTTTGCCCCCTAAGGTCCTGCAGCAGGCCATGCGGGAGCTTCTCCTCCTCGAGGCCTCCGACTGGCCCTTCCTTATAGATACGGGCCAGGCCCGGGAGTACGCCGAGGAGCGGTATAAGGCCCATGCGGAGCGGTTTTTCCGCCTCCTCCAAGGGGTTTCCCCAGAGGAGCTCAAGGCTTTGGAGGAGGAGGACAACCCCTTTCCCGAGGCCGACCCTAGGCTCTACCTGGGCCTTTAGGGGTAGGATAAGGCCGTGGTCCGGCACGCCATCGTGCAGTTCCGGCCGGAGAAGGGGCGGCTTCGGGAAAGCCTGGCCCGCCTGGCCGAGGCCCTGCGCCTCCTAAAGCCCCACGCCCCCGAGGTGGTGGTCCTGCCCGAGGCCGCCCTCACGGGGTACTTCCTGCAAGGGGGGGTGCGGGAGCTCGCCCTCACCCGCTTTGAGCTTTTAGAGCTCCTCTCCCAGGTGCACAAGGAGGTGGGGTGGGAGGGGCTATTGGACGTGGTGGTGGGGTTTTACGAGCGGGACGAGGGGGCCTACTACAATAGCGCCGCCTACCTAGAGCTTCCCCACCGGGTGGTCCACGTGCACCGCAAGGTCTTCCTCCCCACCTACGGGGTCTTTGACGAGGAGCGTTACCTGGCCCGGGGGAGGCGGGTGGAGGCCTTTACCACCCGCTTCGGCCGGGCGGCCATCCTCATCTGCGAGGACTTCTGGCACTCCGTCACCGCCACCATCGCCGCCTTGGACGGGGCCGAGGTCATCTACGTGCCGGCGGCGAGCCCGGCCCGGGGCTTCCAAGGGGAGCGCCCGGAGAACGTGGCCCGCTGGCGCACCCTGGCCCAGGCGGTGGCGGCGGAGCACGGGGTGTACGTGGTCCTGGCGAGCCTGGTGGGGTTTGAGGGAGGAAAGGGGATGAGCGGGGGAAGCTTGGTGGCGGGCCCCGAGGGGCGGATCCTGGCCGAGGCCCCCCTTTTTGAGGAGGCGGCCCTTCTCTTCTCCTTGGATCGGGACAGGATTCCCCCCGTGCGCTACGATAGCCCCCTCCTCTCCGACCTCGAGGCGGGCCTTCCCCTTCTCCTCCAAGACCTCACCCGGGTCCTGAACGGGAGGCGGCATGAAGCTCCTTGAGGCCCCCAAGGCGCACGAGGTGTTGGAGCTCAACTGGCCCCTGGTGGCGGACTTCCTCACCCGCTTCCTCCGGGAGGAACTCGCCTGGCGGGGCTACAGCAAGGCCATCGTGGCGGTCTCGGGAGGGGTGGACTCCGCCACCACCCTGGCCCTGGCGGTGCGGGCCTTGGGGCCCGGGAACGTCCACGCCCTCTTCCTGCCCCACCGGGACTCGAGCCCCCTCTCCCGGGAGCACGCCTATCTGGTGGCGGGGGCCTTCGGCGTGGCCCTGGAGGAGGTGGACATCACCCCCATGGTGGAGGGGTACGCCGCCCTCACCCCCGACCTCACCCCCCACCGCAAGGGGAACGTCATGGCCCGGGCCCGCATGATCGTCCTCTTTGATAAGTCCGAGGCCTATAGGGCCCTCCCCTTGGGCACGGGCAACAAAACCGAGCGGCTTTTCGGCTACTACACCTGGCACGGGGACGACACCCCCCGGTGAACCCCTTGGGCGACCTCTACAAGACCCAGGTGTGGCGCCTGGCGGAGCACCTAGGGGTGCCGGAGGCGGTGGTGAAAAAGCCCCCCACTGCCGACCTCATCCCCGGCCAGACGGACGAGGGGGACCTGGGGGTGCGCTACCTGCGGGCGGACGTGATCCTGGAGCACTACCTCAAGGGCTACCCGGACGCCTACATCCTAAGCCTCGGCTACACCGAGGAGGAGCTTAAGCGGGTGAAGGAAAGGGTGAACCGCACCCACTGGAAGCGGGCCTTGCCCACCGTGGCCCTCCTTTCCTCCACGGCCATCGGGGAGTTCTACCTGAGGCCCTTGGACTATAGGCTTTAGGCATGGCGCGCCAATTCGGAAAAGCGGGCAAGACCCTTTCGCGGAAGCTCTGGCGGGTGGCCCTGGTCCTGCTCGGCTTTGGGTTTTTGGCTTGGTTCCTGGTGAAGCTTCTGGTCCCCTGGGCGGGGTTTTTGGCGCTACCCGTGGCGGTCTTTTTGGTGGGCAAGCTCCTCCAGGACAAGGAGGTGGAGCGGGCGGTGGTGGCCAACGCCCGGGGCTACCTCGGGGAAGCCCGTGTGGGCCAGGTCCTGGCCGGCCTCCCCTCCACCTGGCGGGTGTTCCACGACGTGGATCTGGGCGGGGAGAACGCCGACCACGTGGTGGTGGGGCCCCCTGGGGTCTTCAACGTGGAGGTCAAGAACTATACCGGCAAGATCCGGGCCACCCCTAAGGGCCTTTGGATCCGGGGGGAGCGCCGGGATGACCTCGTCCGCCAGGCCTGGCGCCAGGCGCACAAGCTCCGGGAGCTTTTGGGGGTGGAGGTGGAGCCCCTCCTCGTGTTCGTGGGCGGCGAGCTGGAGGGTCGGCAGGTGGGCCGGCTTCCCGTGCTCCGGCCCGAGGAGGTGGTGCCCTACCTTAAGGGGCTTCCCTCCCGCCTGGGCTTTGCCGAGGCGCAAAGGGTAGCCCAGGTCTTGGAAAGGAAGGTGAGGTGATGGAGGACGCGGCCTTGCGGGCTTATTTGGAGAGGGCCCGGACCATTGCCGTCCTGGGGGCCCACAAGGACCCTTCCCGCCCCGCCCACTACGTGCCCAAGTACCTGTGGGAGAGGGGCTACCGCATTCTGCCCGTGAACCCCCGCTTCGCCGGGGAGGAGCTTTTTGGGGAGAGGGTGGCGGCGAGCCTAGGGGAGGTTTCGGAGAGCGTGGATCTCCTGGACGTCTTCCGTCCCCCTTCCGCCCTCATGGCGCACCTGGAGGAGATCCTGGCCTTAAGGCCGGGCCTCGTCTGGCTCCAGTCCGGCATCCGCCACCCGGCCTTTGAGGAGGCCCTGAGGGGGGCGGGCATACCCGTGGTGGCGGACCGTTGCCTCATGGTGGAGCACAAGCGCCTCTTCCGGGGCGCCCTTCCCTTGCCGTGAGGCTTCAGGAAGCCCTCCTCGCCTGGTACCGAAAGAACGCCCGCCCCCTTCCCTGGCGGGGGGAGAAGGACCCCTACCGCATCCTGGTCTCCGAGGTCCTCCTGCAACAGACCCGGGTGGCCCAGGCCATCCCCTACTACCGCCGCTTTTTGGCCCGCTTCCCCACCCTGGAGGCCCTGCGGGAAGCTCCCCTGGAAGAGGTGCTCAAGGTGTGGCAGGGGGCGGGGTATTACCGCCGGGCGGAAAACCTTCACCGCTTGGCCCAGGCGGTGGAGCGGCTTCCCCGTCGCTTTGCCGAGCTCAAGAGGCTTCCCGGCCTGGGCCCCTACACGGCGGCGGCGGTGGCCTCCATGGCCTTCGGGGAACGGGTGGCGGCGGTGGACGGGAACGTGCGCCGGGTGCTCGCCCGCCTCTTCGCCCGGGAAAACCCCTCTCCCAAGGAGCTTTTCGCCCTGGCCGAGGGGCTTCTCCCCGAAGGGGAAGACCCTGGGGTGTGGAACCAGGCCCTCATGGAGCTTGGGGCCACCGTCTGCCTTCCCCGGAAACCCCTCTGCCCCGCCTGCCCCCTAAAGGCCTTCTGCCAGGGCCAGGGGAACTGGGAGCGCTACCCAAGGCCAAGGCGGCGGGAAGCCCCGGAAGAGCGGCTTGCCGCCCTGGTCCTTTGGGGCGCAGGGGGTGTCTACCTGGAGCGGCTTTCGGGGCGTTTCCGGGGGCTTTACGGGGTTCCCCTTTTCCCCGAGGAGGAGCTGGCGGATAGGGCCAAGGCCTTCGGCGTGGCCCCCCGGTACCTCGCCGAGGTGCGCCACGCCCTCACCCATAGGCGGCTTCGGGTGAAGGTCTACGGGGCCCTCTGGGAAGGGGTGGGGGAGGACCCCAAGGGGAAGCCCCTACCCAAGCTCATGGAGAAGGTGCTCGGCAAGGCGCTTCCCCTCCTGGCTCATGCAGGCGTAGTCCCCTTCCCGCACGCAAAGCCCCACGGCGTAGAGCCCCGCTAGGCGCTGGAGGCGGAAGGTTTCCGCTTCCCACTCCTCCGGGTGGAAGGCGTGGTAGCGCACCCGGTAGCCGGGGGTGGTGGGGGTTTCCGGGACCGCGCCCTCCCGTTCCACGAAGCGGAAGCCCAGGGCTTTCAGTTCCTCAAAGAGGTCGGGGTAGCTGGCCTCCGAAAGCCTTCCCGCCTCCTCCTCCACCTCGCCCAGGAAAAGCCTCGCCCCGAGGAAGCTCCCCACGGCGAGGACCACCCGCTCGGCCAGGGCCGGGGGGCCCTCCCAGGTCCGCACCCCCACCACCCGCCCTTCCTCCAGGAGTAGGCCCGTGGCCGTGGCCTGGAAGAGGTGGAGGTGGGGTTCGGCCTCGAGGCGGTACTTGGCCCGGGCGTGGAAGGCCCAGACCCGCTCGTCCTGGGGGTCGTAAGCCTTTTCCAGAAGGCTTTCCTGGGGGAAAGGGGGCTTTGGGGGGAGGAAGGGCATCATCACCGAGTCCAGGCTCTGGGTGAGGAGGCCCACCTCCACCCCGGCCCGGGCCAGGTGCCAGGCGGCCTCGGCCCCGGCGAACCCCGCCCCTACAATGAGAACCTGGTAGCGGCGCATAGCGGAACAAGAACGCCCTCCTTGGAGGAGGGCGCGCTGGCGGGCCGTGAAGGACTCGAACCTCCAACCCCCGGTTTTGGAGACCGGTGCTCTGCCAATTGAGCTAACGGCCCCCGCCTTGGCGATTCTAGCACACCCCGGCGCCCAAGGGGAAGGGGGCAGCGGGGTAAAATGGCTCCATGCCCCGTTTCCTCTTGGCCGTGGCCTTTCTCCTTTGGGCCTTCGCCCAAGAGGCCACGCACCTGGTGGCCCCCGGGGACACCCTCTTCTCCATCGCCCGGCGCTACGGGACCACGGTGGAAGAGCTCATGCGGCTCAATGGGCTAGAGAGCTTCCTCATCCGGCCGGGCCAGGTTCTTAGGGTGAGGCCAGGGGAGGGCCCCGCTTCCCCGACCCACGTGGTGGCCCCGGGGGAGACCCTTTACGCCTTGGCCCGGCGCTACGGGACCACGGTGGAGGAGCTCATGCGCCTAAACGGCCTCGCCTCCCCCGAGCTCAAGGTGGGGCAGGTCCTCAGGCTCCCCGCCAAAGCCCAAGACACCCCGCCGGCAGGGGAGAGGGGAGAGGCCCAGGGGGAAAGGGGAAGCGAAGAGGAATGGAACCCCGAAAGCCCCCTCCTTCGGGTGGTGCTCCGCTACCTGGGCCTGCCCTACAAGTACGGGGCCAACTCCCCCCTGGCCCTGGACTGCTCCGCCTTCGTGGCCCAGGTGTACGCCGAGCTAGGCGTGGCCCTGCCCAGGACCAGCAAGGAGCAGTACCAAGCCTTCTATCCCGTGGATGCCTTGCGTCCGGGGGATTTGGTCTTCTTCAGCTTTGGGGGCAAGGAGGTGGACCACGTGGGGATCTACTTGGGCCGGGGGGTCTTCGCCCATGCCAGTAGCTACGGGAGCCGGGTGGTGATAGAGAGCCTCGAGGCCCCCTTCTACCAGAAGGCCTACCGGGGGGCTAGGCGCGTGGTCCAGGAAGGGGGGCGCTAGGGCCAGCCGGGGATCTCTCCCCTCGCCTTCCTTAGGGCGGTGAGGAGGGCTTCCGCGGGCTTCCCTTCGCCCCGGAAGGCCTCGGCTTCCCGCTCCAGCCAGGCCTCGCCCGGGCGGAAGAGGACCCCCCGGGCCTCGGCCAAGGCCTCCTCCAAGAGGGCCCCGAAGGAGTAGAAGCGGGCGCCTTGGGGCAGGTCGGGGTCAAAGCCCTGGCGGCTCGCCGCCCGGCCATAGGGCCTTTCCCGTTCCTCCATGGTCCCCCTTGGGCGAAGTAGCGCCTTAGCACTCGGTTCCAGTCCCCCACCCGGCTGTAGGGGGCCATGGCCTGGTAGGCCCGTTCCAGGTCCTCTTCGGTGTAGGGGCGGTACTGGTCCTCGTGGACCACCAGCTCCCGGGGAAGCCTGGGCCTCGGGGGGCCTTCCTCGTCGGGCACGCCCACGGCGAGCCCCGCCACGGGCAGGACCCCTGGGGGAAGCTTGAGGAGGTCCAGGAGGGCCTCTATCCCGTTCAGCACCCCACCGATGAAGCAGACCCCATACCCCAAGGCCTCCGCCGTGAGGGCCAGGTAGGCCCCGGCAAGCCCCGCGTCCAGGATGGCGAAGTGGAGGGCGGTCCTGGGCCAGGAGGCCATGGCCTGGCCCCGGTGGGCGAGGAGCCTTTCCAGGCGGTGGATATCGGCAAGGAGGACGAAGAACTCCGCCGCCTGCCGGATGTGCTCCTGCTCCCCGGAAAGCCTGGCGATCTCGTCCCGGAGCCCGGGGTCCTTGACCCGGATGACGGAGTAGAGTTGGGCGCTGGCGTCCGTGGGGGCGCGCTGCAGGGCGAAGAGGAGCCGGTCTAGGTCTTCCTCGGGGATGGGTACGGGCTTGAAGCGGCGGACGCTCCGCCTTTGGGCGAGGACGGGCAAAAGGTCCACGGAGGCCAGGATACTACTCGGGGGGCAGGTCTATCCGCACCACCCTCCACCCGAAAAGCCCTTGCCGCTCCAGGTAAAGGCGGCTTTGGGGGTCGTTCGGGTGGTGGATGTAGGCGGTGCGGAAGTCCTGGTACTTCAGCCGCCAGTTCCGCACCTCCTCCTTGGGGGCCTGGCCGGGTTCGGCGCCCGTGCCGATAGCGGCAAGCCCCTCGGGGGTGAGGAAGGCGTCCACAAAGGCGTTGATCAGGCCAGCGGCGAAAACGTAGCCCAGGCCGGCAAAGGGGTCTTGGGTCTTTTCCAGTTCCTTAAGCAGCTGGGCGTTGATCTGGGCCTTTAGCCCTTCCCGCACCCGGGGAAAGTCCACCATCCGCTCTAAGCGGGCCCGGTCGCCCGCCAGGATGGCCTCCTGCAGCTCTCGGAGGAAGAGGTAGGGCGAGGCCCAGAGGTACGCGCCCAAACCCGCGGCTATCAGGACGAGGCCCAGAAGGGCAATCCAAACGGGTTTCCTCATACGCGTTTTCCCTCCATGGGGAGCGTCTTTAGTTTGCCCCTATTTTAAGATAGGGGCTTGGCATCCCGGGCGCAAGCGCCCCCTAGCCGAGCCCAAGCCAGGCCAGGTAGGCCCGCCACAGGGGTTCTCCAAAGAAGAAGGCCACCACCCCTCCAAGGGCCAGATAGGGGCCAAAGGGGATTTTCCGCTGGCGGAGGAGAAGGCCCACCACCGCCCCGGCGAAGACCCCGAGGAAAAGGGCCAAGAAGGCGTAGGGCCCAAGCCAAGCCCCTAGGGCGCCCAAAAGCTTCACGTCCCCGTAGCCCATGGCCACAGGTTCCTCTTCCTCGCCCTCCGGCGCCGGCCGGAAGGCCCAGTAAAGCCCCCCCGCCAGGGCCAGGCCCCCGGCGGCGAGGAGGGCCCCCTTAAGGCTTAGGAGGAAGTCCAGGCCCAGGATGGGGGCGAGGAGGAGGGCGAGGGGCAGAAGGGGCAGGGTGAGGCGGTCGGGGAGGACCACGGGCTTCCCCGTCCGGGCGGAAAGGGCCCAGGTGAGGAAGGCCAGGGCCATCCCCACCCCGGGGCCCAAAAGCGCCCCGAAAAGGGCCGCCATGTGCACCTGGTGGGGGCCCACGGGCACCTCCGCCCGGCCCTCTTGGAAGCGCCTCAGGAAGAGGTTGGCGTAGCCGGCGATGAGCCCAAGCCCCCCCGCCGCCAGAAGGGCCCCGTCCAGGGCTTCCCGGAAGGGGAGGGGGAAGGAGAGGAGCCAGGCGGAGGCGAGCCCCAGGAGGAGGAGGCCGTAGGTGAGGGCGTCGGGGAGTTCAAAGGTGTCCAGGTCAATGAAGCTTAGGGCCACCAGGAGGGCCAAGAAGGCGAAGACCCAGAGGGCCTCCCACGAGGGAGGGTAGAAGAGGGCAGCGAGGAGGAAAAGCCCCCCGGTGAGCCCCTCCACCAGGGGGTAGCGGGGGCTTATGGGCTCGTTGCAGTACCGGCACCGTCCCCTAAGGGCCAGGTAGGAGACCACGGGAATGAGGTCCATGGGGGCGAGCCGGCGCCCGCAGGAAGGGCACCGGGAGGGGGGGAAGACGATGGACTCCCCCTTGGGCAGGCGGTGGATGACCACGTTGAGGAAAGAGCCCACCACCAGACCCAAGACCAGGGCGAGAAGGGGCCACATGGGGGCATTTTACGGAATGGGCGACTTGGGGTCGGGGGAGGATACGGGGGATGGAGGGCTCCTTCGCAAAGCTTTCATCCGCCCGGTGTAGGATGCTCCCGTGACGCCGGAAACCGCTTACCAGCACCTTCTGGAGTTCCAAAGGGAAACCGCCTACCTGGCCTCCTTGGGGGCCTTGGCCGCTTGGGACCAGCGCACCATGATCCCCAAGAAGGGGCACGAGCACCGGGCCAGGCAGATGGCCGCCTTGGCCCGGCTCCTCCACCAGCGCATGACCGACCCCCGCATCGGGGGGTGGTTGGAGAAGGTGGAGGGCACGAGCCTGGTGCAGGACCCCTATTCGGATGCGGCGGTGAACGTGCGGGAGTGGCGCCAGGCCTACGAGAGGGCCCGGGCGATTCCCGAAAGGCTCGCCGTGGAGCTCGCCCAGGCGGAAAGCGAAAGCGAGAGCTTCTGGGAAGAGGCGAGGCCCCGCAACGATTGGCAAGGTTTTCTCCCCTACCTGAAGCGGGTTTTCTCCCTCACCCAGGAAAAGGCGCAAATCCTCTATAGCCTTCCTTCCGCCCCCGGGGACCCGCCTTACGGGGAGGTCTACGATGCCCTTCTGGACGGCTATGAGCCGGGGATGCGCGTGGCGGAGCTCCTACCCCTCTTCGCCGAGCTCAGGGAAGGTCTGCGGGGACTTCTAGACCGCATCCAGGGTAGTACCAAGCGGCCCAGGACGGAGATCCTCCACCGCCACTACCCCAAGGAGGCCCAGCGGGCCTTTGCCCTAGAGCTCCTTCAGGCGTGTGGGTATGACCTCGAGGCCGGCCGCCTAGACCCCACGGCCCACCCCTTTGAGATCTCCATCGGCCCCGGGGACGTGCGCATCACCACCCGGTACTTTGAGGACTTTTTCAACGCCGGCATCTTCGGCACCCTGCACGAGATGGGCCACGCCCTCTACGAGCAGGGCCTGCCCAAGGAGCACTGGGGCACCCCCAGGGGGGAGGCGGTCTCCTTGGGGGTGCACGAGTCGCAAAGCCGCACCTGGGAGAACCTGGTGGGCCGCTCCCTGGGCTTCTGGGAGCGCTTCTTCCCCCGGGCGAAGGAGGTCTTCCCCAGCCTTGCCGACGTGCGCCTGGAGGAGTTCCACTTCGCCGTGAACGCCGTGGAGCCTTCCCTGATCCGGGTGGAGGCGGACGAGGTCACCTACAACCTCCACATCCTGGTGCGCCTGGAGCTGGAGGTGGCCCTTTTCCGTGGCGAGCTTGCCCTGGAGGACCTCCCCGAGGCCTGGGCGGAGAAGTACCGGGCCTACCTGGGGGTAGCGCCCAAGGACTACAAGGACGGGGTCATGCAGGACGTCCACTGGTCCGGGGGGCTTTTCGGCTACTTTCCCACCTATACCCTGGGCAACCTCTACGCCGCCCAGTTCTTCAGCCAGGCGGAGGCGGAGCTTGGGGCCTTGGAGCCCCTCTTTGCCCGGGGGGAGTTCCGCCCCTTTTTGGACTGGAGCCGGGCGAAGATCCACGCCGAGGGAAGCCGTTTCCGCCCCAAGGCCCTGGTGGAACGGGTGACCGGGAAGGCACCGAGCGCCAAGCCCTTCCTCGCCTACCTGGAGCGCAAGTTCGCCGCCCTTTACGGCCTCTGAGGCCAGGCAGGGAGGAGGGCCAGGGCCAGGAGGCCGCTGGCCACCCACAAAGCCCCCTCCCCCCGGCCCAGGGCCTCGGCCCCCAGGCCTGCCAGGGTGGGGCCCAGGGCTTGGCCCAGGGCGAAGGCCGCCGTGGAAAGCCCCATGGCCCTAGGCCAGGCGGAAGGGGGAAGAAGGGCGCGGAAGGCCTGGGTAATGGCGGTGATGACCCCCAAAAAGGCCAGGCCAAAGAGGAAGGCGCTCAGGCCGGGAAGCCCTTGGGCAAGGGGGGGTAGGCTTCCCAAAAAGAGCACCAGGAGCACGTGGAATAACCCCCTCCTGCCTCCCACCCGCTCCACCCAGGGGCCCCAGACCACCCCCGTGAGGAGGGCGCCCACGCTGAGGAGGGTGAAAAGCAGGGTCCAGTTCCCCACCGCCGTGGTCACGAAGGTCATGTAGCCGATGTACCCGGCCCCGTAGAGGCCGTAGGCCAGAAGAAGGGGGAGGATAGGTCTGAGGCTTCCTTCCCCCCGGGCGGGGGGTGGGGGCTCTTTCAGGACACCCCAGGCCATCAGGGGGGCCAGGGAGAGGAGAAGGGACCCAAGGCCAAGCCGGAAAAAGGCCGCCCCCGGCGTTTCCGCACCCCAAAGGAACCAGGGGGCGAGAAGGATCCCCAGCCCCACCCCGCCGTAGTAGGCGCCCAAAGCCCGGCCCGTGCCCCCCAGGGCCATGAGCAGGGCAGCCCCGCCCACGAAGACCAAGGCCCCAAGCACGCCCTGGAGAAGCCTTAGGCCAAAGGCCAGGGGGTAGCCCCCGGCCCCGGTGAGGGCAAGGACCCCTCCTTGGAGGAGGAGGGCCAGGAAAAACCCCCTTCGGTAGCCGAGCCAGCCCAAAAGGCGGTGGCTAAAGAGGGCTCCGAGGAAGTAGCCCAGGGTGTTGGCGCTGCCCAAAAGCCCCGCCTGGGCGTAGGAAAGCCCCCAGGTGGCCTGCATAAGGGGAAGGACTAGGGCGTAGGCGAAGCGCCCAAGGCCCAGGGCCACCCCGGGCCCCAGGGCGAGGAGGAGGGCCCTAGTAGCCATGGAGAAGCCCTAGCCTTTTGGCCCGGCGCACCGCCTGCCGGAAGAGGAGGATGCCTAAGCCCATATAGGCGAGCCCGTTGAGGAAGGCAAGGCCTAAAGCGGCGGGGTCCAGGGGGGCGCCTTCCGCCAGCATCCTCCGGGCCAAAGCCGCCCCCGGGGCCAAGGGGAGGAGGGCGAAAAGCCCCTGGCCCGGGGCCTGGAGGAGGAAAAGGAGGAGGAACTGGGAAAGCCCCAGAACCTGCCCCACCCGCTTGTAGAGGAGGGCAAGGCTCCCCATGGCGAAGCCGAGGCCGTAGCCGCCCAAGAGCACCGCCAGGAAGGGGAGGACCACCCCAGGGGCGAAGGCGAGGCGGGCCCCGGTGAGGGCCATGAGCACCAGGGCGATGAGGAAGACCAGGAGGCCCTGGGAAAGGAGCCCCGCCAGGTTCCGCACCAGAAAGAGGGGGATGGGCCCATAGGGGGTGAGGAAGACCTGTTCCAGGGTACCCGTCTGGGCTTCCTCCATGAGGCCGAAGGAAATGCCGTTATAGGCGGATAGGGTGAAGGTCCAAAGGAGGTAGCCCACCAGGACCGCTTCCAGCCTGCCCCCGAACTCCGCGCCCGGCCCTGCCAGGAAGCGGGCGCCCAGGAAGAGGAGGTAGAAGATAAGGCTTAGCGTGACCACCGCTCCCAAGAGCTCCAAGGGGTAGCGGCGGAGGTAAAGGAGGCTTCGCCAAAACTCGGCCAGGAAGAGTTCAAGCATGGCCCACCACCTTTAAGAAAATCTCCAAAAGATCCGCTTCCGCCTTGGCCACGCGCTTGAGGGGAAGGGGTTTTAGGGCATCCAGCACGGCCCAAAGGGCCTCCCCATCTCCCCGAAAGAGGAAAGGCCCTTCCCCCTCCACCCCCAAGGCCCGGAGCCGGGCGAGCACAGCCCCTGGGAGGGGGCCTTCCACCTCCAGCACATAGTGGTCCCCGGCGAAGCGGGCGAGGAGGGCGCCCTTTTCCTCCTCCAGCACCACCTCCCCCCGGTGGATGATGGCAATGCGGTCCGCCAGGGCCTCGGCCACCTCCAGCTGGTGGGTGGTGAGGAGGATGGCCTTGCCGCTTTGGGCCAGGGCGCGAACCTTTTCCCGCACCAAAAGGGCGGTTTCCACGTCCAGTCCCAGGGTGGGCTCGTCCAAAAGGAGCACCTCGGGGTCGTGGATAAGGGCTTGGAGGAGGGCCAGTTTTTGCTGCATGCCCCGGGAGAGGTGGCGCACCTCGGTGTGGGCCTTTTCCAAGAGGCCGTACTCTTCCAAGAGGGCCAGGGCCCGCTTCCTGGCGGTCCCAAGCCGGAGCCCCCGGGCCACCCCGAAATAGACCAGGTTTTCCAAGGGGGTAAGCCGCCAGTACACGTTGCGGTTTCCCTCCAGCACCGCCCCCAGGTGGCGGAGGGCCCAAGGGTTCTGGAAGGGGTCCTGGCCCAAGAGGCGCACCTCCCCCTCGTCGGGCAGGAGGAGGCTTGCCAGCATCTTCACCGTGGTGGTCTTGCCGGCCCCGTTCTTGCCCAAGAAGGCCAGGACCTCGCCGGGGCGGAGGGCGAGGCTTACGCGGCGCACGGCGAAGAGAGCCCCGAAGCGCTTCACAAGCCCTTGGGCCCAAAGGAGGGGTTCCATGGCCCTAGTCTAAGGGGCGTACTGGCCCGTGGCCCGGGTAAACGAGGCGGGCGCCCTTGGCCCGGAGGGAGGCCCAGCTTTGTTGAGCCACAGGGTTATCCCAGGCTCCCTCTTCCGGAGGTAGGTCCCCGGTGAAGGCCCGGCCGTCGTCCAGCAGAAGGGAAACGCAGTGGTCTGTGTGCCCTGGGGTGGGCAGAATCTCCCCTGGGATGCCCAAGGAGGCCAGGAAGGCCCGACTTTCGGTGAAGGAAAGTAAGCGGTTGCCCACCCCCTGGATGGGGCGGTAGCGGTCCTGGGGTTTGGCGAAGCGCCTCATGTGGGGGATGGCCTCCACCTGGTTTTCCATGACCAAAAGGGTCATCCCCGCCTCCTTGAGCTCCTGGGCCAGGCCTGCGTGGTCTATGTGGTAGTGGGTGGCGAGGCCGAAGCGCACCTCCTTTAGGTCTACGCCTACCCGTCGCAGCGTCATTTTTAGTGCGCCGAAGGTGCCAGGCCAGCCCAGGTCTACCAAAAGGCGGGCCGGTCCTTGGCCGATGAGCCAGTAATGGGTGGAGCGGTAGCCCACGTTTAAGACGGGAATGGCGCTCACGGGCGGCTCCAGCGGGTGGCGTCTCGCTTTGCGTACTTTTCCATGGCCTTGCGGAAGGCCTCCTCCAGGTCAATGCCCTCCCGGTTGGCCAAGGAGATGAGGACGAAAAGGAGGTCAGCGAGTTCCTCCGCCAAATCCCCCTCCGCCTCCCCTGGCTTGGGCTTCTTCCCGTGGCGGTGGGCCAGGACCCGGGCCACCTCCCCGAGCTCCTCCGTGAGGCGGGCGAGCATAAGGAGGGGCGGGAAATAGCCCTCCTTGAACTGGGAGATCCAAGCGTCCACCTGGCGTTGCGCCTCCTTGAAGGTGAGGGGTTCCATGCCCCAAGCGTACAATGCCCCCATGCGGGCCCTTGCCCTCATTGCCCACGACGCCAAGAAGGAGGAGATGGTAGCCTTTTGCCAGCGGCACCGGGAGGTCCTTGCCCGCTTTCCCCTGGTGGCCACGGGTACCACGGGAAGGCGGATAGAGGAGGCCACGGGGCTAACGGTGGAAAAGCTCCTTTCCGGGCCCTTGGGCGGGGACCAGCAGATGGGGGCCCGGGTGGCGGAGGGGCGGATCCTGGCCGTCATCTTCTTCCGCGACCCCCTCACCGCCCAGCCCCACGAGCCCGATGTCCAGGCCCTCCTGCGCGTTTGCGACGTGCACGGGGTGCCCCTCGCCACCAACCCCATGGCGGCGGAGGCCCTCATCCCCTGGCTTCAGTCCTTGGTGGGGTACCAAACCCCCCAGGGCCAATAGCCCCAATGGGAGGAGGCTCTCCCCGGGGGCCGCGCGGAAGATGTGCTGCAGCCCTGGGAAGAACAGGGGCCAGAGGGGGCTTTTTCTATCCAGGTGACCACCCCCTGCCCTGCAGGATACTTTTGCCACCGCTTGGGGTTCCGTTAGAGACAATCCAATCCCATTCTTCCGCTGAAACCGGAGAGACCTCCTCTCACCCAGAGTAGCAGGGCATCCCCGGCTTGGAGGCCCAGGGCTTTGCGTACCGAAGCGGGCAGGGTGATCTGCCCTCTGGGGGAGACTTGGGTGACGATTTTTATACACTCTGATCGCCCCATGGTGCCCTCACCCCAGGCTCCTGCGGTAGGTGAGCGCCTCGGCCAGATGGGCCTCCTCAATGCGCTCCGAGCCCGCCAGGTCGGCGATGGTACGGGCCACCCGCAGGATGCGGTCGTAGCTCCTTGCGCTGAGGGCTAAGCGCTGGGTGGCGGCTTGCAAGAGGGCCTCGGAGGAGGGGGAAAGCTTCGCGTGTTGCCGCAATTCGCGGCCCAGGAGTTCGCTGTTGGGCTTGCCTTGGCGGGCCTGCATTCTTTCCCGGGCGGCCAACACCCGCTCCCGCACCACCGCGGTGGGCTCGCCCTCGGGGGCGCGGGCGAGCTCTAGGGGGGTGAGGCGGGGCACCTCCACCACCAGGTCAAAGCGGTCCAAGAGGGGTCCGGAGATGCGGCCGGCGTAGCGTTGCCGGGCCGAGGGGGTGCAGCTACAGGGCCTTTCCGGGTCCCCGTACCAGCCGCAGGGGCAGGGGTTCATGGCGGCCACCAGGAGGAAGCGGGCGGGGAAGGTGAGGCTTGCCCGGGCCCGGGCCACGGTGACCACCCCGTCCTCCAGGGGTTGGCGGAGGGCCTCGAGGGCGTCCCGGGAAAACTCGGGAAACTCGTCCAAAAAGAGCACGCCCCGGTGGGCCAAGGAAACCTCCCCCGGCTTGGGGATGGCCCCGCCCCCGATGAGCCCGGCGTAGCTCACCGTGTGGTGGGGGGCGCGGAAGGGAGGCGTGCGGAGGAGGCCCTTGACGGGCTTGCCGGCGGCGGAGTGGATGCGGGTGACCTCGAGGGCGGCCTCCCGGGAGAGGGGAGGGAGGAGGAAGGGCAGGCGCCTTGCCAGCATGGTCTTTCCCGAGCCCGGGCTTCCCACCATGAGGAGGTGGTGGTACCCGGCGGCGGCGATCTCCAGGGCCCGTTTGGCTTTGGCCTGCCCCTTCACGTCCCGCAGGTCCAGGACCTCTAGGGCCTCCACGGGGTCTTCAGGCGCCGCTGGGGAAAGGGCTTCCTCTCCCTTTAGGTGGGCCACGGCCTGGGCCAGGGTCTCCGCTCCCAGGGCCACCACGCCCTCCACCAGGGCCGCTTCCTTAGCGCTTTCCTTGGGGAGGAGGAGCGTTTTTCCCTCTGCTAGGGCGCCCAGGGCCAGGTTCACCGCTCCCGGCACGGGGCGGAGGGTCCCGTCCAGCCCCAGCTCCCCCGCCACGGCGAGGCCCGCCAGGGCCTCGAGGGGCACCACCCCTTGCGCCGCCAAAAGCCCCAGGGCGATGGGGAGGTCAAAGTGGCTCCCCTCCTTCCTGAGCTCCGCCGGGGCCAGGTTCACCACCACCCGGGCCTGGGGGTAGGGGAAGCCCGCGTTTTTCAGGGCGGCCCGGACCCTTTCCCGGCTTTCCTCCACCGCCTTGTCCGGAAGGCCCACCAGGGCGTAGGAGGGAAGCCCGGGGCTAACATCCACCTCCACGGTCACGGGAACCGCGTCCAGGCCGAAGAGGGTGTAGCTTCGCACCTGGGCTAGCATGTAAGGAGTTTAGTAGAAATTGGCAGGGCCGGCGCTGCCTTACCGGTTGCGAGGGATTGCAACACCCTTGTGGATTCTGACTTTTACCGCTTCACGCCACTGAGCGGGTATTCAAGAAGCAGACGGGCTTTCCCTGAGAAGGTCCCACCAGATGATCGTGATCTCGCGGATGGGAGGGTTGGCGGCCGCGAGGCCAAACAGCAGGTCCCACGGGTCATTCCCCGAGTCCTGGAGGGCCTTTTCAAAGACATCGTTGTGCCACGCGTCATATTCGGAAGGGGAACCTTCCCTTGCTACGGCCTCCTCCCATAGGCGCTCTGCTTCCTCATCTGTAGGCGCTTCCAGTACGGCCCTTGCTAGCTCCACTTCTGGCGTCATGTCTAGGACCACGATCTCCCGGACGAGAGCTGGGAGAATCTTTGGGCGGTCCCGACGCCCGAATGCCAGCTCTACCTTCTGGCCAGGCCGTAGCCTTCGTGCCCAGTAGGTACCGTCCCGGATAGTAGCGGTTTTCTCTCCGGAGGCCACCTTCTCATATAGGTCTGCTCGGAATGGTATCCTCATTCTTTCTGAGATTCATTATACACAAAACCCAACTCTTTTTCAAAATGGCTGCTATTTTGCGGCCGGTTCGCCAAGAGAGGTATAGGCGGATGGGAACCCATCCCTAGTTTTTTAGTTGGGAGGGGCTGTGAAGCAGGGGCAGGTAAAGCCCCAGGGCGAGGAGGAGCAAAAGGAGAAGCCCCCCGAAAGCCGCCCCATACCCCAGGCTTCCCACCACCACCCCCACCCCCCATTGCAGGAGGAAGGTGCCGCCGATGCCGAAGAGGTTCACCAAGGTGGTGCCCCGGCCCACCAGGTGGCTTGGCACCAGTTCCCGGGCCTGGGTGAGGGTGAGGATGTTGAAGGCCCCGAAAAAGCCCAGGAGGGCGTAGGCGGGGACGGGGAGCTTGAGGAGGAGCAAGAGGAGGCCCAGGGCGAAGGCCAGGGCGGAGAGGAAGAGCACCCTCGCCGTGCCCAAGCGGTCCGCCAGGTATCCGGAGACCAAAAACCCCAAGACCGCCATCCCCGAGTAGAGGAAAAGGAGGTTTCCCACCGCCACCGCCGTAAGGCCCAGGTGGTAGCCGTAGGCCCCCGCCCAGAGGGTCTGCAGGGCGAGGAAGCTTCCGGCGAAGGCCAGGGCCAGGAAGGCCACCCTTAAAAGCCTGCCGTTTCCCCAGACCTCCCGAAGCCCGCCCGCCCCTCCCGCCTTGGGCCAGGGGACGCCCGGGGGGGTGTTCCGCACCCCCAGGTAGATGGCCAGGGCCACCAAGACCACCCCCAAGGCTCCCAGGAGGAAGACCCCCCGCCAGCCCAGGACTTCCTTGAGGAGGGCGAGGGGCGTGGCCGCCAGGAGCCCGCCCGTGGCCCCGAGGCCCACGAGAAGCGTGGAGACCGTGGCGTAGTTCTTGGGGAACCAGAGGCTAAAGGCCTTCAGGGCCCCCATGAGGGCCGCCGCCATACCCACCCCGATGAGGGCCCGGCCCAGGGCCAAGATGGGAAAGCTTGGGGCCAGGGCGAAGACCACGCTCCCCAAGGCCGCCACCAGGAGGAGGGCCGGGGTTACCACCCGGGGCCCCATCCGGTCCAAAAACCCCCCCAAGGGAAGTTGCACGGCGGCGAAGGCCAGGTAGAAGAGGCTCGTCATGAAGCCGAGCTCCGCCGGTCCAAGCCCCAGGTCCTGGGAAAGGTCCTTGGAGAGCACGGCATTGGCCGAGCGGTAGAAGTAGGAGAGGAAGTAGCCCAAGGTGAAGAGGAAAAAGACCCGCGTTGCCATATCACCTCCGGTTTAAGGCTACCCCCAAAAGGATGAGGCTACCCCCCAAAAGCGCCTCCGCCCGCAGGGGCTCCCCCGCCAAGGGCCAGGCGAAGAGGGCCCCGGCCACGGGTTCCAACATGGCGAGGAGGGTGGCCTCCCGGGCGGGGACCACCCGTACCCCTTGCAGGAAGAGGGCAAAGGGGAGGAGGGTCCCGAAGAGCACCAGGTAGGCCACCGCTCCCCAGTCCGCCAGGTCCAGGGCGGGGAGGCGGGGCAGGCTTAGGAGGAGGACGGGCAAGGAGAGGAGGCTTCCCACCCCCGTGGCCACCCCCAGGCTCACCAGGGGCGGGGTTTTGAGCCCCTGGGAGGTGGCGGCGTAGAGGGCGAAGGAAAGGGCGGCGAGAAGGCCAAAGGCCACGCCCACGGGGCTACCCTCTAGCCCCTTTCCCCCGGCCACCAGGACGTAGGCCCCCAGGAGGGCCAGGGCAACCCCCCAAAGGGCCCGGGCGGGAAGCCTTTCCCGGCGCAGGAGGGCGTAAAGGGTGAGGAGGGCGGGGGCCAGGTACTGGAGGAAGATTCCCGTGGCCACGGTGGTGGCGTGGATGGCCAGGTAGTAAAAGGCCTGGGCCCCGGAGAGGGCGAACCCCACGCCCAGAAGGCGGCGCCTTTCCTCGGGCCTTGGGGGGTAGCGGAGGACGAGGGGCAGGAGGAGGAGGAAGCTTAGGAGAAAGCGCAAGGGGATGAGGACCCCAGGGGGAATCCCCTCCATGAACCGCCCAGCCAAGGCACCCCCCAGGCCCCAAAGGAGCGCGGCCAAGACGACGAAAATCACCGCCTACCTCCCACCACGGCGAGGCCCACGCCCAAAAGGAGGACCAAGGCCCCCAGGAGCACGGGCAGGCCTGGAAGCTCCCCAAAGAGCAGGAAGGCGAGGAGGCTTGCCCCCACCGGCTCAAAGAGGATGGCGAGGGTGACCAGGACCGGGGGGATGTGCCGCGTGGCCCAGTTGAAGCTGGTGTGCCCTACGAGTTGCGGCAGAAGGGCCATGAGGAGGATGTAGCCGTAGACGGCCAGGGGGTACCCCCCGTACCCGCCCCCGAAGAGGTAGGGGAGGGGAAGGAGCACCAGGGCCGCCATGGTGTAGGCAATGCGTATGTATTCCAAGGTGGAAAGCCCTCGCCGCTGGGCCTCCCGTCCCAGGAGGAAGTAAAAGGAAACCGCCACCGCACCCAGAACCGCCAGGAGGTCCCCGAGGAGGGGGTTTGCCCCTCCTCCCCCTTCCGCATCCCCAAGCCCAATGAGAAGCCCCCCTATGAGGGCCACGGCCACCCCAAGAAGGGTGGTGCCAGAGGGCTTCTCCCCGAAGAAAAGCCAGCCGAAGAGGGTGACCCAGACGGGGTTGGTGGTCACCAAGGCGGTGCTGGCGGCCACGGAGGTGTAGGAGAGGGAGGTGATCCAGAAGGCGAAGTGGAGGGCTAAAAACACCCCGGCGGCTATGGCGAAGGGAAGGCCCTTACGGGAAGGGAGGGGCCTAAGCCAGCCTGGGGCGAGGAGGAGGGCGGCGAGGCCCATGCGCCCGGCGCTCATCACCAGGCTGAAGGCCAGGCTTCGCTCCCCCGAGGCCTCGAGGCTTAAGCGCACCAGGATGCTGCCGAAGCTGATGGCCAGGATCCCCAGGAGGAGAACGGCGAAGATTTGGAGCCTCGAGGGGCGCATGGCGGTATTCTTCCACGAAAGCGGGGTTTTTGCGAAGGGGTTTTCCTCTTCCTCGGGTGTTTTGACCGAGGGTTTAGGCGGTGTAGGCCTTTTCCCGGGGTGGTGTAAAGGGAGGCTTCCGCCTGGGACAGGCGTCCTTACCCCTACTGGTATACTGCCCCCGAAGGAGGTCCTATGGTGACCGTAGCGGTTCCCAAGGAACGGGCTCCCGGGGAAAGGAGGGTAGCCCTGGTGCCCGAGGTGGTGGCCCGCCTGGTCAAGGGGGGTGCCCGGGTGCGGGTGGAACGGGGTGCCGGGGAAGGCGCCTACCACCCGGACGCCGCCTATCTGGAAGCGGGCGCAGAGGTGGTGGAGCGAGGTGAGCTCCTAAGGGGCGCCAACCTCCTCTTCACCGTTCAGCCGCCTCCGGAAGACCTCATCGGGGCGCTAGAGCCAGGGGCCATCGTGGTGGGCTTTGTCCAGGCCCACAAGAACCCCGAGCTGGTGCGGGCGCTGGCGGCCAAAAAGGCCACGGTGATCGCCATGGAGCTCATCCCCCGCATCACCCGGGCCCAGAGCATGGACGCCCTCTCCAGCCAGGCCACGGTGGCGGGTTACCTAGCGGCGGTCCACGCGGCCCGGCTTTCCCCCCGCTTCTTCCCCATGCTCACCACGGCGGCGGGCACCATCCGCCCGGCCAAGGTGATGGTCATGGGGGTGGGGGTAGCGGGGCTCATGGCCATCGCCACCGCCAAGCGCTTGGGCGCCCAGGTCTTCGCCTACGACGTGCGCAAGGCGGCGGTGGAGCAGGCGGTCTCCTTGGGGGCCAAGCCCATTGAGCTCCCCATCAGCGCCGAGGGGGAGGGCGGCTACGCCCGGGAGCTTACCGAGGAGGAAAAGCGCATCCAGCACGAGGCCTTGCGGGAGCACGTGGCGGGCATGGATGTCCTCATCACCACGGCGCAGGTACCGGGCCGCCGCGCCCCCATCCTCCTCACCGAGGACATGATGGAAAGGCTCAAGCCCGGCACCGTGGTGGTGGACCTGGCGGCCGAGAGCGGGGGCAACTGCGTCCTCACCAAGCCGGGGGAGGTGGTGGAGGTGCGGGGGGTGCGGATCTACGGCCCCCTGAACCTCCCAAGCGAGCTTTCCGTGCACGCCTCGGAGATGTACGCCAAGAACCTCTTCAACCTCTCTAGCCTCCTCATAGAAAAGGGCGCGTTCGCCCCCAAGTGGGAGGACGAGATCATCCAGGGAGCGCTTCTGATGAAGGAAGGGGAGATCCTGCACGGGCCCACCAAGGCCCTTCTGGGAGGTGCGTGATGGAGTTCGGCTTCTGGGCAGCCCTTTACATCTTCGTGCTCACGGCCTTCTTGGGCTACGAGCTCATCACCCGGGTTCCGGTCATCCTCCACACCCCCCTCATGTCCGGGTCCAACTTCATCCACGGGGTGGTGGTGGTGGGGGCCATGGTGGTCCTGGGGCATGCGGAAACCGGTTTGGAAAAGCTCATCGGCTTCCTGGGCGTGATCCTGGGGGCAGCCAACGCCGCCGGGGGCTACGCCGTCACCGTGCGTATGCTGGAAATGTTTGAGAAAAAGCCTGGGAAAGGGGGTGGTCCGTAATGGACCTCATCCAGGCAGCCTACTTCGTGGTGGCCATCCTCTTCATCGTGGGGCTTAAGCGCATGGCCCACCCCACCACCGCCAAAAGCGGCATCGTCTGGGCGGGATGGGGCATGGTGCTGGCCGTCTTGGCCACCTTCTTCTGGCCGGAGATGGGCAACTTCGGCCTCATGCTCCTGGCCTTGGCGCTGGGCTCGGTGGTGGCCTGGTGGGCGGCGGTGAAGGTGGCCATGACGGACATGCCCCAGATGGTGGCCATCTACAACGGCATGGGCGGGGGTGCCGCCGCCACCATCGCCGCGGTGGAGCTTCTCAAGGGGGCCTTTGAGAGCCCGGGGCTCATGGCCTTGGCCATCCTGGGCGGGCTCATCGGCTCGGTGGCCTTCACGGGAAGCCTCATCGCCTTCGCCAAGCTTCAGGGCATCATGCGAAGCCGCCCCATCCTCTTCCCAGGGCAGAAGGCGGTGAACGCCCTGGTCCTTCTGTTCACGGTGGTCTTGGGCTTTTCCCTCCTCTGGAACGACCCTACCCTTAGCATCGTCCTCTTCTTCCTCCTCGCCCTTCTTTTCGGCGTGCTCATGACGCTTCCCATCGGCGGCGGGGACATGCCCGTGGCCATCTCCTTCTACAACGCCTTTACCGGCATGGCCGTGGGCTTTGAGGGCTTCGCCGTGGGCAACCCGGCCCTGATGGTGGCCGGCACCCTGGTGGGGGCGGCGGGTACCCTCCTCACCGTGCTCATGGCCCGGGCCATGAACCGCTCGGTGTGGAGCGTGCTGGTGGGGGGCTTTGGCGTGGAGCAGGAGGCGGGGGAGGTCAAGGGAAGCCTGAAGCCCATTGACGTGGAGGACGCCGCCGTCATGCTGGCCTACGCCAACAAGGTGGTCTTCGTGCCCGGGTACGGCATGGCCCTCTCCCAGGCCCAGCACAAGGTGAAGGAGCTCGCCGACCTCTTGGAAAGCCGGGGCGTGGAGGTGAAGTTCGCCATCCACCCCGTGGCGGGCCGGATGCCGGGGCACATGAACGTCCTCCTGGCGGAGGCGGGGGTGGACTACGATAAGCTCAAGGACCTGGAGGAGATCAACCCCGAGTTTCCCACCGTGGACGTGGCGGTGGTCATCGGGGCCAACGACGTGGTGAACCCCGCCGCCCGCCGCCCGGGGAGCCCCCTTTACGGCATGCCCATCCTGGACGTGGACAAGGCCAAGAACGTCATCGTCATCAAGCGGGGGCAGGGGAAGGGGTTCGCCGGGGTGGAAAACGAGCTCTTCTATGCCGATAACACCCGCATGCTCTACGGGGACGCCCAGCAGGTGCTAACGCACCTTACCCAGGCCCTGAAAAAGCTTTAGCCTTGCTCGGGCAGGTCCGCCCCGGGTAAGCCCCGGGGCGGGGTCTTTTAGGCCAAGAGGAGCACGGGGTTTTCCAGGTAAAGGGCTACCCTCTCCAGAAGCTTCCGGGCCACGGGGGCTTCCAGGCCCGAGGCGGCGAGGACCCCTTCCGGGGAGAGAAAGAGGCTTGGCCGGCCCGTGTGGACCTCCTCTTCCCCGACGAAGCAGAGGAGGCCCTCTCCCTCTTCGCCCCCTTCCTGGCGGAAAAGGGTGAGGAAGCCGCCTAGAGGCTTCACGCCCCAGACCCTTTCCCCTTCCACATGGCCCAGCAGGGCCCTCAAGGGAAGTTCCAGCTCCGCCAAGGCCCTTTCCGCACCCCTAAGGAGGAAGGGCAGGGGGTCTTGGGGTACCCCGTGGGCGCGGGCGAAGGCCTCGAGGGCCTTTTGCAGCTCGGTGGGGTCAAACCGGCGGCGGTGGACCCTGAGGAGGGCGGGCGTTGCCGGGATGGGGGCCGCCGAGACGGCCCCGCTGGGCGCGGGGGTGGGGACGGGGGCCAGGGGAGGGGGTGCGGGTTCGGTGGGCGGTGGGGTGGTTTCCTCGGCCAGGAAGTCCTCCTCCAAAAGCGTTTCGGGGAGGGGTTCTTCCTCGGCCAGGAAGGTGGCCAGCTCTTCCTCTAGGGCGCTTGGGGTGCTCTCCGCCGGCTTTTCCTGGGAGGGTTCCTCGGCCAGGAGGGCGGCGAGCTCCTCGTCCAGGGGGCTTGGCTTAGGGGGTTCTAGGGTTTCCTCCGGGAGAAGGGCCAGGTCCTCTTCAGGAACAGGAGGCGGGGGTTCCTCTGCCAGGAGGGCCTCATCCTCCAGGTCCAGCTCCAGGTCCATCTCCTCCAGGACCGGCTCCAGCTCCAGGGCTTCCTCTTCCAGCTCTTCTAGCTGCACCGTGGGGGTTTTGGAAGGCTCGGGGAGGAGTTCCGAGAGGTCCACCCCTTCCCTCCCCAAGGCTTCTTGGGCCCGCTTTAGGTCCTCTTCCGGCAAGACGGGGGGCGGTTCTTCCGGCATGGGGGGCAGGTCCACTTCTCCCGCCATCACCTTGGCCAAGAAGGCCAGGATGTCCCGCTCCACGATGGTGCCGTCGGGGCCCGTGCCTTGGAGGCGGCGCCAGTCTATGCCGTTCTCCTCGGCGAGCCGCCTTGCCAGGGGCGTGATCTTGGGTTCTTCCATCTTGGCCCTATGATAGCAGGGTGGAGGCGCGTTTTGCCGAGCTTTTGGCGGGGTACTGCCTCGAGGCGGGCCCCGGCGAGACCGTTCTGGTGGAGGCGGAAACCCCGGCCCTTCCCCTCATCCCTCCCCTGAAGCGGGCCCTCCTCGCCCGGGGGGCCTACCCCCTGATCCGCCTGGTCTACCCCGGGGAGGAACGGGACTTCCTCCTCCATGGGGGGGTGTGGCTGGAGAGGATCCCCGAGGCCGAGTGGGCCCTCTACGAGAAGGCGGACAAGTTCTTGCGGATCCTTTCGGCGGAAAACCCCCTGGAGGGGGCCAGCCTGGACCCGGAGCTTGCCCTGCGCCAAAGGCGGGCCTGGCGGCCCTTGCAGGAGATCCGCCTGAGGAAGCGCTGGACCCTCACCCTCTACCCCACCGTGGGCTACGCCGTGGGGGCGGGGATGGGCACGGAGGAGTTTAGGGCTTACCTGGAGCGGGCCCTCTTCCTGGACCGGGAGGACCCCATCGCCGCCTGGAAAGCCCTTTCCCGCTTCCAGGAGGCCCTCATCCAGAGGCTTTCGCGGGGGAAGGAGCTCCGCATCCTGGCCCCGGGCACGGACCTAACCCTTTCCGTGGCGGGGAGGGTTTGGGTGAACTCCGACGGGAAGCGGAACATGCCCTCGGGGGAGGTCTTCACGGGTCCAGTGGAGGACAGCGCCCAAGGGGAGGTGCGCTTCAACCTCCCCGCCTTCGTGGGGGGCAGGCGGGTGGAAGGCGTCTACCTCCGCTTTGAGGGGGGAGAGGTGGTGGAGGCCCGGGCGGAGGTGGGGGAGGACTACCTGCTCCGCGCCCTGGCCACGGATGCGGGGGCGAGGCGGCTTGGGGAGGTGGGGATCGGCACCAACTTCGGCCTTACCCGGCCCACGGGCCTCATCCTCCTGGACGAGAAGATGGGGGGCACGGTCCACCTGGCCTTGGGCCAAAGCTACCCGGAAACGGGCGGGAAAAACCAAAGCGCCCTCCACTGGGACCTGGTGCTTTCCCTAAAGGAGGGAAAGCTCCTTCTAGATGGTGAGCCGCTTCTCTCCGAGGGCCGCTTCCTGGAGGGCTAGAGGTCCTTTCGTTCAAAGAGAAGGGCTGCCAGGAAGGCGAAGCCCAGGGTATAGATGAGGAGGAGGGAGAGCCCAAGCCCCGCCGCCTCGGGCCTTAGGTGGAGGTCCAGGTAGGTGGTGAGGAGGAAGGGCGTAAGGGCGGGAAAGGCCACGAGGAGGCGCATGAGGAGGAGGGTGGCCACCGCCGCCAGGGCGCTTGCCGTGGTGGAGAGGAAAAGGGTCCCGTAGAGGAGGGCCAGGGCGGCGAGGGGCACGAGCACCGCCCCCGCCAGGAGGTGCGCCCGCAAGAGCTCCTTTAGCGCCTCCCCGGGGGTGAGGAGCCCCACCCCGGCGAAGCCCCCTGCCCCCAGGCCCGTGCCGCCAAAAAAGGGGCCAAGCCCGTGGGGTAGGCCGGCAAGGAGGCTTCCGAGGAAGCTGGCCCCCAGGAGCACGAAAGGGTAAAGGAGCGTGGCGAAAAGCTTGCTTAAGAGGAGGAGGCTTCGGGGCAAGGGCCTTAGGAGGAGGGTTTTTAGGGTGCCCTGGGCCACCTCGCTTCCCAAGGACTCGCTCGCCGCCATGACCACCAGGAAGGGGAAGAGGAACTCCATCCCGGCGAGGAGGCTTAGGGACACCACCTGCCACCCCGAGGCTAGGACGAGGCCATAGACCTCCTTAAGCCCGGGGGCCAGGGCCCAGAGGAAGGGGAGGAGGAAGGCGAAAAGGAGCCCCAGGGCCACGGAACGCAAGCGGAAGAGCTTGTAAAGTTCAAAGACAAAGAGCCTAAGCATGCTTCACCCGCTCCTGGTAGTAGGTGAGGAGGTCAAACCGTTCGGGATAGAGGGCCTTTACCCGGTAGCCCTCTTGGAGGAGGGCTTGGAGCGCCGCTTCGGGGTTCCCCTCAAAGAGGATGGCCCCTCCCTGGAGCCGGGCCTGGGCCACCTGGGGAAGGGTTTTGAGGAGGGCCAGGGCCCCTTCCGGGGGGTGGGCCTCGAGGCGGTACACCTCCCGCCCATTTAGGGCCACCTCGTCCAAAAGCCTTCCCCCGCCCAGGATCCCCACCTTGTGGGCGTACTGGCTCACCTCCTGCAGGTGGTGGGTGGAGAGGAGGACCGCCACCCCTTCCCGGGAAAGCTCCCTTAAGAGCCCGTGGACCAGTTCCACCCCCTCGGGGTCCAGGCCGCTTGTGGGCTCGTCCAGGACCAGGACCTTGGGCCGGTGGAGGATGGCCGCCGCCAGGCCCAAGCGTTGCCTTTGGCCGAGGGAGTAACTCCCCACCTTCTGGTCCGCCACCGAAAGCAGCCTTAGGCGGGCCAGCACCTCGCCGATGCGGCTTTCCTCCCTAACCCCGGCCAAGTAGGCCTGCAAGCGGAGGTTTTCCCGCCCCGTGAGGTAAGGGTAGAAGGCCGCCGGGGCCTCCACCACCGCCCCCAGGTGGCGCCTGGCCGAGGGGCTCTGGTGCACGTCCTCCCCCAGGAGAAACGCCCGGCCTTCCGTGGGGAAGGCTAGGCCCGTCACCAGGCGGATCAAGGTGGTCTTGCCCGAGCCGTTGGGGCCTGCCAGGGCGTAGACCTCCCCTGGGGCCACCTGGAGGCTCACCCCTTGCAGCACGGGCTTGCGGCCGTAGCGTTTGCCCACGCCCTCTAGCCTCAGGGCTTCCATGGGTGCTATACTACCCAAGCCCCCGGTCCAGCGCGGCGGGCTGGGCGTGAACCGGGTCAGGTCCGGAAGGAAGCAGCCCTAAGCGCCCAGGTCCGGGTGCCGCTGGGTAGCCGGGGGCAGCTTATCCACAGGGTTATCCACAAGTCCTCCGCGCCCTTGGCCAGAGGGTCTTGTGCAAAAGCGCCCTTCCGAAGGGCGCTTTTCCTCATCCCTCCGGTCTCTTGGCCACCCTGGCGATACCCTTTTCCACAAGGCGGCGCACCTCTTCTGGGGTGAAGCCCGCCTCCAGGAGGACGGCCTCCGTGTGCTCCCCAAGGAGGGGCGGGGGCGAAGGGGGGCTTGCGGGGGTGCGGGAGAGGAAGCGCAAGGGGTTGGCCAGGGTGGGAAGCGTGCCCAACAGGGGGTGTTCCAGGCTCCAAACCGCTCCCCGCGCCTGGGCCTGGGGGTCCTGGAAGGCCTCGGCCAGGTCGTTCACCGGGGCGGCGGGGACGCCCACCGCTTGGAAAAGCTTAAGCCAGTGGGCCCTGGGCTTGGTCCTGAGAACTTGGGCGAGAGCCTCCACCACCTCTTCCCGGTGGGTTACCCGCTCGCGGTTGGTGGGGAAGCGCTCCCTTAGCTCGGGAAGCCCCAGGACCTGGCAGAGCCGGGCAAACTGCTCGTCGTTCCCCACGGCCAAGACGAGCCATCCGTCCTCCGCGGGGAAGGCCCCATAGGGAACGATCTGGGCGTGGGCGTTGCCGAGCCTCTTTGGGGGTTTCCCCGTGAGGAGGTAGCTTTGGCCCAGGTTGGCCAGGGCGAAAAGGCCCACGTCAAAGAGGGAGAGGTCTATGTGCTGGCCCAGGCCGCTTCGCTCCCTTTCCCAAAGGGCGGCGAGCACGGCTATGGCCCCCATCATCCCCGTCATCACGTCAATCCAGGCCACCCCCACCTTCATGGGGGGGCCTTGGGGCTCCCCGGTCACGGACATGATGCCGGTGTAGCCCTGAAGCGCGGCGTCGTAGCCGGGTTCCTTGGCCCTGGGGCCGGTGTGGCCGAAGCCGGTGAGGGAGAGGTAGACGAGGCGAGGGTTTATGGCACTAAGGCCGGCGTAGTCCAGGCCGTAGCGGGCCAGGTCCCCCGTCTTGAAGTTTTCCACCAGGACGTCGGCCTCCCTGGCCAGGCGCCGCACCGCCTCCTGGCCCTCGGGGTGCTTTAGGTCCAGGGCCACGCTCCTCTTGCCCCGGTTCACCGAGAGGAAGTAGGCGCTTTCCCCCTGGAGGAAGGGCGGGCCCCAGCCCCGGGTCTCGTCCCCCCAGGGGGGTTCCACCTTGACGACCTCCGCCCCCAGGTCCGCCAGGATCAGGGTGCAAAGGGGCCCCGCAAGCACGCGGGAAAGGTCCAGGACCTTGATGCCGGAAAGGGGTCCCATGGGGGCATCCTAACCCGTTATAGTGGGGGCGTGGGCCGCTTCCTCAAGCACCTTTTCGTCTTCGCCGTCCTCCTTTTCATCGCCCTCCCTTTCCTCTGGATGGCCTACGCCGCCTTCATGCCCAAGGAGGCGGTGTACTCGGGGGAGCTCTTCTCCCGGATGGGTTTCAGCCTGGAAAGCGTTCGGGCTCTCGCCAAGGAGGGCTTCTGGGACCGGCTTTTCTTCTCCTTAGGCCTTTCGTCGGGCGTGGTGGCCCTGCAGCTTTTCACGGCGCTTCTCGCCGCTTATGCCCTGAGGGCGGGGCTTGGGCTTCTGCCCTTTTACCTCTTCCTCATGGCGGTGCCGGCAGAGCTCCTCTTGGTGCCGCTTTACGGCATTTTAAAGGGGTTTGGCCTTCTGGACACCTTCTGGGCCTTGGTCTTGCCCTTTGCCGCCAGCCCCTTTGTCATCTATTTGGTCTACCAGGCCATGCGGGGCGTGCCGGAGGAGCTTTTGGAGGCGGCCAGGCTGGATGGGGCGGGGCATCGGGTGCTCCTTTTCCGCATCCTTTTCCCCTTGGTCCGGCCCACCTTGGTGGCGGCGGGGGTGCTTTCCTTCGCCGCCCACTGGAACCTGGTACTCTACCCCAGGGTGGTGGTGTCGGACCCGGGGCTTTGGACGTTGCAGACCTGGCTCACCGACCTGCAGCGCAAGTACCCCACGGACTGGGGCCTGCTCTCGGCGGCGGCCCTTTTTAGCGTTTTGCCCATCGCCCTCCTGTACCTCCTCTTTGAACGGCGGGTGGTGGCCACCTTTGAGGAGGGGCTGAAGGGCTAGGGTCTACAGCTCCTTCATGGCAAACCGCTCCCGAAGGGCTTTGAGCCGCTCCCGCACCCTTGCTTCCCAGCCCTCCCCCGTGGCCTCAAAGAGGCGGAGGTCCTCGAGGCCCTCCGGCAGGTACCGCTGGGCGAAGCTCCCCTCCTGGTCCTCGTGGTAGTAGGCGTAGCCCCGGCCGTGGCCTAAGGCCCGGGCGAGGGCGGTGGGGGCGTTCCTAAGGTTGAGGGGCACGGGAGCCTCGGGGTGGGCCTGGGCTATCTCCTCCGCCCTTTGCCAGGCGGTGTAGAGGCTATTGGACTTGGGGGCCAGGGCCAGGTACACCGCCGCCTCCACCAGGGCGAGCTCCCCTTCCGGGCTCCCCAAGGCCTCGTAGGCCTCCAGGGCTGCCACCGCCAAGCGGAGGGCCAAGGGGTCGGCGAGGCCCACGTCCTCCACCGCCACCCGGATGAGGCGGCGGGCGACGTAGCGGGGGTCCGCCCCGCCCTTGAGAAGCCTTGCCAGGTAGTAGAGGGCGGCGTCCACGTGGCAGCCCCTAAGGCTCTTGTGCAGGGCGGAGATGAGGTCGTAAAACCGGTCCCCTTGGCGGTCCATGGCGAAGCGCTCCGCCCCCAGGGCTTCCCGCACGCTTTCCCGGCTCACCTCGCCGAAGGCGGCGGCGAGCTCTAGGGTGTTCAGGGCGAAACGGGCATCCCCTTGGGCCGCCTGGGCGAGGAGCTTTAGGGCCTCTTCCTCGTAAGGGATGCCGGGGAGGCCCCGGGGGTCCCTTAGGGCCCGCTGGAGGAGGGCGAGGAGGTCCTCCTCGGAAAGGGGGCGTACGGGGAGGAGGCGGAGGCGGGAGCGCAGGGCGGGGGTGAGGAGGAAGGCGGGGTTTTCCGCCGTGGCCCCGATGAGGGTGAGGAGGCCGGACTCCAGGTGGGGCAGAAGGGCGTCCTGCTGGGCCTTGTTGAAGCGGTGGATTTCGTCTAGGAAGAGCACGAGCCCCCCTGCCTCCCGTGCCCTTTCCACCGCCTGCCGCACCTCTTTGAGCCCCGCCTCCACGGCGGAAAGCCATAGGAAGGGTTTGCCCACGCCCTCCGCTAGGAGCCGGGCCAGGGTGGTCTTGCCCGTGCCCGGGGGGCCGAAGAGGACCATGGGGCTCAAGCGCTTGGCCTCCAGCATCCGCCTTAGGAGGCCCCTTTCCCCCGTGAGGTGGGGCTGGCCCAGGACCTCGTCCAGGTTTCTCGGCCGTAGGCGCTCCGCCAAGGGTTCCACCTTTCCATGCTAAGGCGGGCGTAAGGGGGAGCATGGTAGCCTTGGAGGGAGCATGCGCTGGCTTTTTTTGCTCCCTTGGCTTCTCTTCCTCCTGGGCCTTTTGCCCCTGGCCCAAGGGGAAGCCTTAGGCCAGGTGGAAAAGGGGCTTTCCCTTTTCGTGGCAGCCCTTCTCCTGGCGGCGGTGGCGAGCCTTTACTCCCGGTTTCCCGTGGGCTTTCGCGTGCAGCTCGCCTTGGTGCTGGGGCTTGGGTTTTTGGCCTTGACCCTGGCCCTGGAGAGCGCCTTGGCCTTCACCGGGCGGGAGGGGTCCTTCTACACCGCCATGGCCGGGGTCTTAGGGGCGGCGGCTTTGGGGGCGGCCTTCTTCCTGGGCACGGGGCGGGAGGCTCCCCTCCTCCCCGCCTTGGAAGGGGTGGGGACGCGGGAGGACCTCCTGCGCCTGGCTGGGGCCCTGGAGGGGCTAGCCCTTAGGCGGGAGCTCATCCTGGTCTACCTCGCTGCTCCCTTACCCCCCGAGCGCTTGGCAAAGGAGCTTCGCCGGGGGGATCTAGCCTTCCTGTTGGAAGGCGGGTACCTTCTGGTCCTTCAGGGAAGCCGACCGGAGGACGCCGCTGGGCTTATCAGGCGCCTCAAAGAACGCTTCCCCCTGGCCGCCTACGCCGTGGAGCGCTGGCGGGGAGGGAGTTTGGAACGGGTTCTCGCCCGCCTCGAGGCGGAAACCCTCCTCCAGACCTAGGCCTTTTGGTGTAGCCCCTGAGGGGCTACACCGCTTTGGGGTGTACGGGTTTTTTCTTTAGCCCAAGCCCTCACGCCGGGCAGGAGGCTACCTTGGAGGCTAAGGAGGTCAGCCATGGAGCAGGCCAAGGAGATTAGCCAAGCGTGGCAGGAGGCCTTGGAAACCTACGGGGAGCGGGACGAGGAGTAAAGCTTGGGGAAGCCAAAGGGGGGCTTTAGCCCCCTTTCGCTACTTCACCAGGCGCTTGCGCTTGGCCGGGTCCAAAACCTGTTTCCGCAAGCGCAGGCTTTGGGGCGTGACCTCCAAGAGCTCGTCTTCGGCCAGGAACTCCAGGGCCTCCTCCAGCGAGAGCTTCCTGGGCGGGATGAGGCGGATGTTCTCGTCGGAGCCTGCGGCCCGGATGTTGGTGAGCTTCTTGGCGGTGGTGACGTTCACCTCCAGGTCGTTTTCCCGCACGTGCTCCCCCACGATCATGCCCACGTAGACCTCGGTCCCGGGCTCAATGAAAAACTGCACCCTTTCCTGCAGGCGGTGGAGGCTATACGGGGTGGCCACCCCGGCCTCCATGGCCACGGCGCTCCCCGTGGTGCGGGTGGGGATGGGGCCAGCCTCGGGGCCGTAGCCGTGGAAGGTGTGGCTTAGGATCCCTTCTCCTCCGGTGAGGGAAAGGAACAGGCTACGGAAGCCGAAGAGGGCCCGGGCGGGGAGGACGAACTCCGCCCGCACCCTTTCTCCCCCCTCCATGTGCACCATCTCCGCCCGCCTGGTTCCTAGGGCCTCCATGACCGCTCCGAAGCGCTCTTTAGGGGCTTCCACCACCAGAAGCTCGTAGGGCTCGAGGCCATCCTTGAGGAGGACCCGGGGCTGGCCCACGCTGAACTCGTAGCCCTCCCGGCGCATGGTTTCCAAGAGGATGGCCAGGTGAAGCTCCCCGCGGCCCCTCAGCTCAAACACCTCGGGGGCCACCTCCAAGACCTGTAGGGCCACGTTGGTGCGAAGCTCCCGCTCTAGGCGCTCCTTGAGCTTCTGCCCCGTGACGTACTTCCCCTCCCTTCCGGCGAAGGGGGAGGTGTTGGGGGTGAGGGTGAGGGCCACGGTGGGTTCGTCCACCGCCAGGCGGGGCAGGGGCTCGGGGGCCTCCGGGCTCGCCAGGGTGTCCCCGATCTCCGCCCCTTCCACCCCCGCCAGGGCCACGATGTCCCCGGGAAGGCTTTCCTCCACCTCCACCCGTTCCAGGCCCTGGTGGGTGTAGACCGCCGCCACCTTGGCCAGGGCCTGGTTCCCTTCCTTCAGGATGGCCACCGTTTCCCCCTTGCGCACCCGGCCCCGGGCCACCTTGCCCACGGCTACCCGGCCCAGGTAAGGGGAGTGGTCCAGGTTGGCCACCAGGAGTTGGAAAGGGCCTTCCGTCCAGCGGGGCGGGGGCACGTGGTCCAAGATGGTTTGGAAAAGCTCCGCCAGGTCCTCCCGGGGCTCGTCCCGCCAGGCCCTTCCCTCCCGGCCGATGGCGTAGAGGTAGGGGAAGTCCAGCTGCGCCTCGGAGGCGCCAAGCTCCACCATGAGGTCAAAGGTGAGGTTGAGGACCTCGTCGGGGCGGGCTTCCTTTTTGTCCACCTTGTTGAGGACCACGATGGGCTTGAGGCCGGCCTCGAGGGCCTTCCGGAGCACGAAGCGGGTCTGGGGCATGGGACCCTCGGCGGCGTCCACCAAGAGGAGCACCCCGTCCACCAGGGAAAGGGCCCGCTCCACCTCCCCGCCAAAGTCCGCGTGGCCCGGGGTATCCACGATGTTGACCTTCACCCCGTCCCAGACCACGGCGGTGTTCTTGGCCAGGATGGTGATCCCCCGCTCCCGCTCCAGGTCAAAGGAGTCCAGGATGCGCTCACCCTCCTCTTTCTTCAAGGCCTTGGCTTGGCGGAGCATGGCGTCCACCAAGGTGGTTTTGCCGTGGTCCACGTGGGCAATGATGGCAATGTTTCTAATCTCCATGGGCGCACCCAATCCCCCCACTCTACCACGGGGAGGCGCTTAGGATAAGGGCATGGTGGTGGCCACCTTTTCCCTGGTGGCCCGGGACCCTGAGACCGGGGATCTGGGCGTGGCCGTGGCCAGCAAGTTCCTGGCGGTGGGGGCCGTGGTGCCCTTCGCCAGGGCCCAGGTGGGGGCCATCGCCACCCAGTCCTACGCCAACCCCCGCTTCGGGTCCCAGGGCCTGGCCCTCTTGGCGGAGGGGGCGAGCCCGGAAGGGGTCCTGGAGGCCTTCCGCCGCACCGACCCCGACCTGGAAAGGCGGCAGTTCGGCCTGGTGAGCGCCAGGGGGGAGGCCCTGAGCTTCACCGGGGCCCTTTGCCACCCCTGGGCCGGGGGGGTGGTGGGGGAGGGCTTCGCCGCCCAGGGCAACCTCTTGGCGGGCCCCGAGGTGGTGGAGGCCATGGCGGAAACCTTCGCGCGGGAAAAGGCCCTTCCTTTCCCCGAAAGGCTCCTTCGGGCCCTCGAGGCGGCGGAGGCGGCCGGGGGGGATAGGCGGGGCCGGCAGTCCGCCGCCCTTCTGGTGGTGGGGGAGGGGAAGGGGTACGGGGGGCTTTGGGACCGCTATATAGACCTGCGGGTGGACGACCATCCCGAGCCCCTGGCGGAGCTTTCCCGCCTCCTTTCCCTCCACCGCCTCCTCTTTGAAAGCCCCAAGGCCAAGCGTCCCCTGAGGCCGGAGGAGGTGCGCTGGCTCCAAGGGGTGCTCTGGGGGCTTGGCCTCTACCCCGGGGAGGCCCACGGGGTCTTTGACCGGGCGACGGAGGAGGCCTTTTTGGCCCTTATCGGCATGGAGAACCTGGAGGAGCGCTACCAAGGGGGTCCCGAGGTGGACGAGGCCACCTTGGACTACCTCAAGGGGAGGTACGGGTGGAGCTAGGCGCCGGGGGCGTGGTCTTCAACGCTAAACGGGAGGTGCTTCTCCTACGGGACCGCATGGGCTTTTGGGTTTTCCCCAAGGGGCATATTGAGGCGGGGGAAAGCCTGGAGAGGGCAGCGGTGCGGGAGGTTCTGGAGGAAACCGGGGTCCAGGCGGTGGTCCTAGGCCCCCTCTACCCCACCCGCTATGTGAACGCCAAGGGGGTGGAACGGGAGGTCCACTGGTTCCTCATGCGGGGCGAAGGGGAGCCCCGGCTGGAAAGGGGCATGAGCGGGGTGGGTTGGTTCGCCCCCGAGGAGGCCCGGGCCCTCCTTTCCTTCCCCGAGGACCTGGGCCTTTTGGAGGTGGCCCTTGAGCGTTTACCGCTTTGAGGACAAGCTTCCCAAGGTCCACCCCACCGCCTTCCTAGCCCCCGGGGCCTATGTGGTGGGGGCGGTGGAGGTGGGAGAGGGGGCTTCCCTCTGGTTCGGCGCCGTGGCCCGGGGGGATTTGGAAAGGGTGGTGGTGGGCCCCGGCACCAACGTGCAGGACGGGGCCATCCTCCACGCCGACCCCGGCTTCCCCTGCCTCCTGGGGCCTTCCGTCACCGTGGGCCACCGGGCGGTGGTCCATGGGGCGGTGGTGGAGGAGGGGGCCCTGATCGGGATGGGGGCCATCGTCCTGAACGGGGCAAGGATTGGGAAAAACGCCGTGGTGGGCGCGGGGGCGGTGGTGCCGGCGGGGATGGAGGTGCCCGAGGGGATGCTGGCCCTGGGGGTGCCGGCCCGGGTGGTCCGCCCCGCAGAACCCCCCGGCAACGCCCCCCGGTACCAGGCCCTGGCCGAGCGCTACCGGAAGGGTCTTTTCCCCGTGGAGCCCCCCAGGCGCTACCGCCTCACCCTGAGGGGCCAGGACGCCCTTAACCCCTTTAGCGAGCTCCACCTGCGGCTCAAGCGGCAAAAGAGGGAGGCCCTGGAGGCCCTGCGCCAGGCGGCCCAGGGGTTTCCCCTAGCCCCGGAGGTGGCCTTGCCCCTGGTGGAGGAGGGCTTCCTTACGCCCGAGTGAGCCCGGGGCCACAGAAGGCGGGGGAAAAAGGGGGCACCATGGAGCGCAAGATGGTGGAGATTGAAGAAACCGGGCTTTCCTTTGAGACCGAGCTGGACCTGGACCGCCTCAAGGCCCTGGCGGCGGACTGGCTCCTGGCCATCGGCGAGGACCCGAACCGGGAGGGGCTTTTGAAGACCCCGGAGCGGGTGGCCAAGGCCTGGGCCTTCCTCACCCGGGGCTACCGCCAAGACCTCAAGGAAATCGTGAACGGGGCCATTTTCCAGGCGGAGGGGAGCGAGATGGTGGTGGTGAAAGGGATTGAGTTCTACTCCCTCTGCGAGCACCACCTCCTACCCTTTTTCGGCCAGGTGCACATCGGCTACATCCCCAACGGCAAGATCCTGGGCCTTTCCAAGTTCGCCCGCATCGTGGACCTCTTCGCCCGCCGGCTCCAGGTGCAAGAGCGCCTGGCGGTCCAGATCGCCGAGGCCATTCAGGAGGTCCTCGAGCCCCAGGGGGTGGGGGTGGTGGTGGAGGGGGTGCACCTGTGCATGATGATGCGGGGGGTGGAGAAGCAGCACTCCCGCACCGTCACCAGCGCCATGCTCGGCGTCTTCCGGGAAAGCCAGAAGACGCGGGAGGAGTTTTTGAGCCACCTCCGCTAGGCCCCTAGCGCCGCCAGAAGTGGCCGAAGAGGTTCAGAAGGAGGGTGAGGAGAAGGGAAAGCAGGAGGGCCGAGGTGATGGGGATGTACACCCTTAGGCCCTCCCGCTCTATGCGGAGGTCCCCCGGCAGGTGGCCGAACCAGGCGAAGAGCTTGGGGAAGTAGAGGAGAAGAAGCCCCAAGGCCACGAGGAAAAGCCCCAGGTAAACGAGCGCCTTACCCGCTTCCATCCCGCACCTCCAGGTAAGCGGTGAGGGCGGCCCCCAGAAGCCCCGCCTCTCCCCCAAGCCTGGCCTTGCGCAAGGGGGGTACCTCCCAGCCCGCCAGGTAGTGGCGGTAGGCGGACTGCAGGGCGTCCCAGTAGCCTTCCGGGGCGTTCAGGGCAAGTCCCCCGCCCACCACCACCGCCCCCGGGTCAAAGGCCTTGACCAGGCTGGCGAGGCCCAGGCCCACGTAACGGGCCGCCTGGAGGAGGATGCGCTGCGCCTTGGGGTCGCCTTCCTCAAAGAGGGCGAAGAGTTCCTGGTTGCTTAGGGGGCGGTGGTAGGCGTAGGCGGCTTCCCGTTCCAAAGCCCGCCCGGCGGCCAAGGCCTCCAAGCACCCTTCCAGCCCGCAGCCGCACACCGGTCCCCCCGGGAGGAGGGTGATGTGGCCGAGCTCCCCCCCTTGCCCCCTTTCCCCCCGCAGGACCCTCCCCTCGAGGACCACCCCGCCCCCGATGCCGGTGGAGACCGTGAGGAAGAGGGAGCTCCTCTCCCCTTTGGCCGCCCCCAGGTGGTGCTCGGCGAGGGCGGCGGCGTTGGCGTCGTTTTCCAGGTGGACGGGTTTGCCCGTGGCCTCCTCCAGGAGCTTCCGGATGGGGAAGTCCACGAGGCCGGGGATGTTGGGGGTAAAGCGGATTGTGCCTTGGCGGAAGTCCAAAGGCCCCGGGGTGCCGAGGCCGATGGCCACCCCCTTTTCCCCCGCCTCCGCTTCCGCCTGCCTTGCCGCCTCCGCCAGGGCCCGCACCACCGCCATCCCTCCTTCCTTGGGCGTGGGGAGGATGACCTTGGAGAGGAGCCTTTCCCCGTCAAACACCCCGGCGGCGATCTTGGTGCCGCCCAGGTCCAGGCCCACCACCCTCATGGCGCCTCCTCCGCCAGGATGGCCTCAGCCTCGCCCAAAAGGGCCTCGGGCACCCAGAGGGCCACGTCCCCCATGTAGGTGCCCAGGGCGGCCTCGGGAAGGCCGGAGAAGGGGGTTTCCAGGAGGACGGGGATGCCCCGGGCCTCGAGGCGGGCCTTGAGCCCCTCGGCCACGGGCCTGGGGGCGGAAAGGAGCCTGGCGTAAGGGGTTCCGGCTACCGTGCGGCGTTCCATAGGGCCTCCACGAGGCGGGCGTAGGCTTGGCTGGCGGCCTCCACTTGGGAGAGGAGGATGTGCTCCTTGGGGGTGTGGGCCAGGCTGGGGTCCCCCGGGCCCAGGCCCAGGACCGGGGCCCTAGCCCCCAGGTAGGGGGCGTCGGTGGTGAAGGGCCATAGGCCCGCCCGTTCCTGGCCTAGGGCCCTTAGGGCGGCCTGCAAGAGGGGGTGGTCCTCCGGCAGGCGGTAGGGGGGCCAGAGGGCGGGGATGGCCATCCGCACCTCCCCCGAGGCCCGCTCCTCCTCAGGGATGTAAATGGAGGCGGTGCCCAGGGCCTTGAGGCGCTCCAAAAGCCCGTCCAGCTCCGCCTCGGGCTCGTAGCGCACGTCCAGGTAAAGCCGCACCACCCCGGGGGTCTGGTTGGTGGCCCCGGGGTAGGTGTCCACCCGGGTGGGGTGAGCTTGAGGCCCTGGGGCAAGGGGAGGTCCTTTAGGGCGAGGAGGTACTCCCCGAGGTCGTAAAGGGGGTTTTCCCCGGAGGCAAGGGCGGCGTGGGCCTCTTCCCCTTCAAAGTCCGCCCAGATCTCGGCCCGGCCCCGGTGCCCCCGCATGAGCCTCCCCCCGGAGGGCTCTCCCAGGATGAAGGCCAAAGGGCTAAGCCGCAGGGCGGCGTGGCGGCTTCCCAGGCCCCCCACCTCCTCCTGCACCACGGCGAGAAAGCGCACCCGTCCCCGCAAGGGCCTTTGGGAAAGGGCCTCCAAGGCCAGGAGCATGGCCACTAGGGCGCCTTTCATGTCCACGGCCCCCCGCCCGTAAAGCCTCTCCCCCACCACCGCCCCTTGGGGGTAGGGCCAGTGGGCCAAGTCGCCCACGGGCACCACGTCCATGTGTCCCGTGAGGACCACCTCGGGCTCCTTTTCCCCCAGGAGGGCCTCCACGTTCCCCGCCTCGTCCAGGGTGGCGGGAAGGCCTAGGGCCTTTAGGGCTTCCAGGAGAAGCCCCGCCACCTCCTCTTCCTTCCCCGGGAGGCTTTCCGCCTGGACGAGGCGGGAAAGGAGCCGAACCCAGTCCACGCCCCTATCCTACACCCCGGGAAAGCCCCGCCTGGTACAGGGCGATGGCGAGGGCCACGGAGGCGTTTAGGGACTCCGCCTCGGGCCGGATGGGGATGCGGAAAAGCTCGTCGCAGGTTTCCCGCACGAGCCGCCGCATCCCTTCCCCCTCGGAGCCCACCACCAGGGCCAGGGGCCTTTGGAAGTCTAGTTCCCTGGGCGTCTTTCCCCCCCGCAGGTCTAGCCCGTAAATCCAAAGCCCCCGTTCCTTGAGTTCCTTCAGGGTGCGGGGAAGGTTTTTCACCTTGACCACGGGAAGCTTGAGGGCGGCTCCGGCGCTCGCCTTGAGGGCCAGGGGGGAAAGGGGGGCGGCCCGCCTTTCCTCGGAGACCACCCCGTGGGCCCCCAGGGCCAGGGCGCTCCGGATCATGGCCCCATAGTTCCTGGGGTCGGTGATCCCGTCCAGGACCGCCAAAAGGGGAAGCTCGCCCCGGGCCTCCGCCAGGCGAAGGGCGTCCTCCAAGGTGGCGTGGGCGGGTACCTCCACCTCCGCCGCCAGGCCCTGGTGGTGGGTGGTGCGAAGGAGGGTGTCCAGCTCAATGCGGGGGACGAACTCAAAAGGGGCTCCAAGCCGTTCCAGTTCCCGGATGAGCCACGCCTCCACGCCCTTCGCCACCAAGACCTTTCGGGCGCGGCCTTCCCGGATGGCCTCAAGAACCGGGTTCCTCCCGTAGATCCACATGGTCCGAGTCTACGCCGTATGATGAGGGGGAAGGAGGCCTTATGTACAGGACCATCCTTATGCCCACGGACGGGAGTCCCTGCAGCTTCCAGGCCCTGGAGCACGGCCTTTCCTTGGCCAAGGCCTTGGGGGCCAAGGTCCACTTCCTCTACGTGTTGGAAAACCCCGCCCAGGCCATCTGGATCGCCCCTGAAAGCGTCCCCTATGGCCTTGAACTTTTGGAGGACCTGAAGAAGGCGGGGGAGGAGGCCATCCGGAAGGCCTTGGATCTGGCCCGGGAAAAGGGGGTGGAGGCCACGGGGGAGGTGAAGGAGGGTACCCCCATCCCCACCATCGTGGAGGCGGCCAAGGGCTTTGACCTTCTCGTCATGGGCACCCACGGGCGCACGGGGCTGGACAAGCTCCTTCTGGGCTCGGTGACGGAGGGGGTGCTCCACCGGGTTTCCGTGCCGGTTCTGGTGGTGCGTTGCCGCTAGATGCGCCTCCTTTCCGTCTTCGTTTCCTCGAGGCTATCCCCCAAGGATCCCCTGTACCCTAGGCTCGTGCGCTACGGGGAGGTGTTGGCCGAGGAGGGCTTTGGCCTGGCCTGCGGGGGCTACGGAGGGGGCATGGAGGCCCTGGCCCGGGGGGTGAGGGCCAAGGGGGGCTTGGTGGTGGGGGTCACGGCCCCCGCCCTCTTTCCCGAGCGGCAGGGCCCCAACGCCCACGTGGACCTGGAACTCCCCGCGGCCAGCCTTCCCGAGCGCATCGGCCGGCTTTTGGACCTGGGGGCGGGGTACTTGGCCCTGCCGGGTGGGGTGGGCACCCTGGCGGAGCTCGTCCTCGCCTGGAACCTCCTCTACCTCCGGCGGGGCTTGGGCCGGCCCTTGGCGGTGGACCCCTACTGGCTTGGCCTCCTCAAGGCGCACGGGGAGATCGCCCCGGAGGACCTCGCCCTCCTCCAGGTGGTGGCGGACGAGGAGGGGCTCCGCCGCTTTCTCAGGAGTCTATGAGCGAAACCCTGGTGGTCTACGTGCCCGACCTGGGCCAGGGGGCGAGCTTCTACCAGGCCCTGGGTCTGGCCCTGGAGGAGCTCGTGCCCGGGGAGGCGCTTTTGGTGCCGGGGGAAGGCCCCCTGCTCCTCCTCAGACCGGGTACGGGCGGGGTGGAGCGGGGCCCCAGCCGCCCAAGGCCCGAGGGGCAGGGCTTCGCCCGGCTCCGCTTGGAGGAGGGGCGGCTTTCGTTCCTGGTGGAAAGCCTTGCCCACGAGCGGCTTCGCCTCGCCAAGTACGGCCTGGCCTACCGGGAGGCGGGGGACCACCTCCTCCTCTTTGACCCCGGGGGGAACCCGGTGGTGGTGCGGGAGGGCTGATGCGGCTTTGGCTTTTGGACCTGGACGACACCCTCCTGGTGGACCACGGGGTGAGCCGGGAGGTGCTGGAGGCCCTGGGGGAGGAGGTGGGGGTAGAGGGCCTTTACGGGGCGGTGAAGGCGAAGGCCGAGGCCCTTTTCCGGGAGGCCCCCTTTTACCCGTGGGCGGAAAGGATCGGCCACTCGGCCCTCGAGGCCCTCTGGGCCCGGTACACCACTCCGGGCCTGGAGGCCTGGGCGGCCTGGGCCTGGCCCTTTCGGGAGCGGGTCTTCCAAGAGGCCCTGGCCGCCTTAGGGGGGCCAGTGAGGCGGGCCCGGGAGCTGGCGGAGGCCTTTTTTGGGAGGCGGCGCCAGTACCCCCTTTTCCCGGAGGTCCCGGAGTTCCTAAAGGCCCTTAAGGCAAAGGGGGCTACCCTGGTCCTCCTCACCAACGGCGTGCCCGACCTCCAGCGGGAGAAGCTCGTGGGTTCGGGGCTTAAAGAGGCCTTTGACCTCACCCTGGTCTCCGGGGAGGTGGGCCTTGGCAAGCCCGACCCTAGGCTTTTCCGCATGGCCCTCTGCGCTTTCGGCGTCCCCCCGGAGGAGGCGGTGATGGTGGGGGATAACCCGGAGCGGGATATCCGGGGGGCCTTGGCGGCCGGGATATACGCCGTCTTCGTGGACCGGGGCCACCGCTCCCCCGACCCCCGCTACCCCGCCCACCTGGAGGTGAAGGACCTTCGGGAGGCCTTGGCCCTCCTTTCGTGAGGCGCTTCACAGGGGCTTGGGGGGCTTTCCGGTAGACTCCCCCCATGCACGAGGTGCTCCTTTTCCTCCATAGCTGGGTACGCTGGCTGGTCCTCCTTTTCGGCCTTTGGGCCCTTTTCAGGCCTGAGCCTTGCCCGGGCGCCTTCTTCGCCCACGCCCTCACCCTACAGGTGGTCCTGGGGGTGCTTTTGGCCTTCGCAAGCCCCCTCTTCCAAGGCGCCCTGGCCAACCTGGAGGCGGTGATGGCGGCGGGGGGCGAGCCCCGCTACTTCGTGGCGGAGCACTGGGTGGGGGGGCTGGTGGCCTTGGGGCTAGCCCATGCGGGCCTTGCCCAGGCCCGAAGGGGAAAGCCTAGGGCGCGGCTCCTCTTCGCCCTGGCCTATCTGGTCCTCCTCCTTTCCATCCCCTGGTTCCGGCCCCTCCTCCGGCCCTAGGTAGGCCATGGCGGCGTAGCCCACCACCCGTTCCCGACCGCCCCCCGCCTCGGCGCTGGTGGCGTAGGCGAGGAGCCGGGGCCCCCACCCCCATCCCCGGGCCAGGTGGGTGAGGGAGGCCCAGGGGAGCCGGCCGCAGGCCTCCGACTGGGCCAGGCCTTCGGCGTCCAGGGCTAGGGCCCTTTCCAGGGTTTTCCCGTCCAGGGCCCGGGCCACGGGGTCGGGATGGTGGTGGGAGAGGTCGCTGCTCGCCACAAGGAGGTCTTCTCGCCCCACGTGGGGGCGGAGGGCCTCCGCCACCTCCTTGGGGTCCACGTCCCCGAAGAGGAGGGGGAGGATGGGGGTTTCGGGGAGGAGGCGCTGGAGGAAGGGGAGGAGGACCTCGAGGCTATGCTCCTCCCAAAAAGGCGCCTCGTAGGCCCAAAAGGGCTTGCCCAGGGCGAGGAGGCGTTCTACCCCCTCCCGGTCCACCGCCACCTCCCCCAAGGGGGTGGCCCAGGCCCGGTGGGGGAAGAGGGCCACGCCCCAAAAGGGCACGAAGTGGCTCGGCCCCAGGAGGAAGACCCGCCGCGCCCTTCCCCGCCAGGCGGCGAGGGGGCGGAAGCCTTCCGCCATGACCCGCCCCGCATACCGGTAGCCCGCATGGGGGGAGAGCACCCCCCGGGCCCGGGGTTCCGGCGGGGTGCGGGCCTGGGCCAGAAGGCCCTCCACCTCCCGGGCCAGGGCCTCCTTGTCCCCTGGGTAGAAGTACCCCGCCACCGCCGGCTTCCTCAGGCCCATACCCCGGGAATCCTCCGCCCACACCCCGGGCAGACCCCGGGGGTTTCCCAAAAGGCCTTCACGCGAAAGCCCCGCCGCCAAAGGAGAAGCCGTCCGCAGTCCGGGCAGCGGGTGGAGTTCCTTTCCTCGTCCAGCACGTTGCCCACGTAGACGAACCTTAGCCCCTCCTCCTTGGCGATCTCGTAGGCCCGCACCAGGGTGGCGTGCCCTGTGGGCTTCAGGTGGAGCATGCGGTAATCGGGGTGGGCGGCGGTGAGGTGCCAGGGGATCTCGGGGGAAAGCCCCTTGAGGAAGCGGGCCATGGCCCTAAGTTCCTCCTCGCCGTCGTTATACCCCTCCAGGAGGAGGGTGGTGACCTCCACCCAGACCCCGAGGCCCAAGAGGTACTCCAAGCTTTCCAGGACAGGCTTGAGCCGGGCCCCGCAGATCTCCCGGTAGAACCTTTCCGTGAAGCCCTTGAGGTCCACGTTGGCGGCGTCCAGGTAGGGCCGCATGTAGTCCCAGGCCTCTTTGGTCTCAAAGCCGCTCGTGACGAAGACGTTTTTCAGGCCCCGGGCCTTGGCCAGGCGGGCGGTATCGTGGGCGTACTCCACGAAGACCGCGGGCTCGTTGTAGGTGTAGGCGAGAAGCCGCACCCCCAGGGCCTCCGCCTCGGCCACGAGCCGCTCTGGGGGCCAGTCCTCCCCCACAAAGCGGTCCGGGAGGCCCTCCGGGCTTACCTGGAACTCCCGGAACTGGGAGATGGGCCAGTTCTGGCAGAAGGCGCAGAAGAGGTTGCACCCCACGGTGCCCACGGAGAGAATGCCTTCCCCGGGGTGGAAGTGGTAGAGGGGCTTCTTCTCCACCGGATCCAGGTGGACCGCGGCCGCCTTGCCGTAGGTGACCAGGTAGAGCCTCCCCCGGAGGTGCCGCCGCACCCCGCACTTGCCCGCGCCCCCTTTGGGGATGGCGCAGTAGTGGGCGCAGGCCCGGCACTGCACGTACCCTTTGGGCAAGGGGCGCTTTAGGTCCGCTTCCCGTAGCGTGGCGAGCGGCATTTCATAGGCTTCTTTTCCCAGAATAGCACGCCCTAAACTGGGAGGGTGCGGCCCTTTCCCCCAGAGGACGAGGCGGACTTCGCCCCCTTCTTCCCGGAGGAGGTCCTCGCCCGGGGCCTGGCCTATGCCCAGGAGGGGCGGGTAAGGCGGGTTTTCCGGGTGGGGGAGAGGCTTTTGGGCGAGGTGCAGGGCTCGGCCCCCTTGCCCTACCGGGTGGAGGTGGGGCCGGGCCTTTCCGGCCGGTGCGGCTGCCCCTATCCGGGCTTCCCCTGCAAGCATGCCGCCGCCCTCCTCTACGCCTACCTGGAGAGGCGGCCGGGGGACCTCGAGGCCCACCTTAAAGCCCTCTCCCCCGAGGAGGCGAAGCGGCTTCTCCTGCGCCTTTCCCGGGTGCCGGAGGTGGCCTTCCTCCTCAAGGAAATCCTGGCCCCCGAGGAGGCCTTCCGGGAGGGGCTTAGGCGGTTGCGCCAGGCCTTCCGCTTAGGGGGAGGGGAGGAGGCGGCCAAGGCCCTCCTCCTGCGGCTGGAGGAGGTGGGAAGGGAGGAGGTGGAGGCCCTGCTTGGGACCCTCCTGGAGGCCCCCTTTGACCCCGAGCCCTACCTGAAGGAGGCCCTCAAGCGCTACCAAGCCCTTTCGCCCAGGCCCTCCTTCCTCCTTGGGCTTTACCTCCGCCACCCCTCGGAGGCCCTGGGGGAGGCCTTCTTGCGGGCGGCGGAAGGAGCCCCCGAGGAGGCACTTTCCCTCCTCAAGGGGCAGGACCCCTCGGGCCTCAAGCGGGCGCTAAGGGCCGAGCTCCTCTTCCGCTTGGGCCGGGAGGAGGAGGCCCTTTTGGCCCTCAAGGAGGGGCTCGAGGGGGTGGAGGACTACCTCCTCCTGGTGGGGCGCCTTCTCCGCCTGGGCCGTCTGGAAGAGGCCCTCTTCTACGCCGAGGAGGCCCGGGACTGGTTCGGTAAAGACCCCAGGCTCCTTCCCCTTTTGGACCTCCTGGTGGCCCACCGGGGCCGGGTAGAGGACCACCGGGCACGCTTTTCCCTAAAGCCCAACCTGGAGGACTACCTGGCCCTAAAGGCCAAGCTGGGAAAGGCCTTTGCCGAGGAGAGGCCCGCCCTCCTCCGCCGGGTGCGCGACCCGGCCCTTCTCGCCCAGATCTACCTCCTGGAGGAGGACTGGAAGGCCTTGGACCGCCTCCTCCAGCGGGCCTCCCCGGAGGACTACCCGGCCCTGGCCGAGGCCCTTGCCTCCCGCCTCCCTGAGGAGGCCCTGAGGCTTTACCGGGAGGCGGCCTTCCGCCTGGCGGCGGCGGGGGGGCGGGCCCGTTACCGGGAGGTGGCGGCGCTTTTGCAAAGGGCTTCCCGCCTAGACCCTAAGGCGGCCCAGGCCATGGCCCTGGCCCTGGTCCAGGCCTACCCCCGGCGCCGCGCCCTGCGGGAGGCGCTTGACCCCCTTCTCGGGAAAGCCTCATGAGCTTGGGGGAGTATGGAGGGGTGGAGCGCTTTCCCTGGGTGGAGGTCTTCCGGGGGCTTGCCATCCTGGAGGTGGTCCTCCACCACCTCACGGGTCGTTTCTTGCGGGAGCTGGCCCCGGGAAGCCCGGAGTGGCTTTTCCTGGCGGCGGTGAACCGCACCCTGCACTTTGCCGTGCCCGCCTTCCTCTTCATGACCACCCTGGTCCTGGGGGCAGGGATGTTGCGGGATTTTCGCCTGGGCCGCTACCTTTCCAACCGCGCCCTGCGCCTCCTTTGGCCGTACCTTCTTTGGAGCGGGATTTACCTTTTCTTCCGCTACTGGGACCATGGGATCTTCCAGCCCGAGCGGCTCCTACACCAGCTCCTTTGGGGCAAGGCTTACTTCCACCTCTACTTCCTGGCGGTGGCCTTGCAGCTCACCTTGCTCTTGCCCGTCCTCCTTCCCCTCCTCAGGCGGCGCCCTCCGGGGGTTTTCTTCCTCCTCTTGGCCCTAGGGCTTACCCTTTTGGTCTACTTCCTGAACCGGCACTACCGCTTCCTGCCCTATCCTGGGAGTTTCGTCCTCTGGTACACGCCGGCCATCGCCTTGGGGCTTTACCTGGCGGCGCACCTGGACCGCCTTCCCCATACCTTGCGCCTGTGGCCCCTTTTTTCCCTCCTGGCGGGGATAGGCCTTGGGGGCTACCTGCCCCTGGCCTTGGAGGTTTTGCGGGGCCTATCCGTGAACACCTTCCACTACCAGGCCTTCCACTGGGCCTATACCACGGGGATGGCCTTCCTCCTCCTCGCTTTGGCCCACCGCTTGGCCCAGGGGCCCCTTAGGGCTCCCTTGGCCTTTTGGGGCCGGTATTCCTTGCAGATTTACCTTCTCCACCCCATGGTGGTGCGCCTTTTGGAGAGGTACCCGGGCTTTCCCGAGCCTTTGGGCTTCAAGCCGGCCTTCTTGATTTACCTCCTTTTGGCCCTGTTCCTTCCCCTTTTCCTGGCCCGTTTCCTCACCCGCTTGGGGGTTTCCCCCTTGGTGTTTGGGCGACGAGGCTTTGGGTGTGGCCTTTCCTTTTCCTGGGCCTTCTGGGGCTTGGGGCCTTAAGGCCTCCTGGGGGTTCCTTTCGCCTCGAGGGCCAAGGCCTCCGCTACGTCCGGGAAGGGGTTTCCCTCTACGCCGGCCTGTGCCGGCCTTCGGGGAAGGCCGAGGCGGCGGTCCTCCTGGTGCCCGGGGGGTTCGGTCCCCCCACGGAGGCCATGGAGGAGCGGTGCCGGCGCTATGCGGAAAAGGGCTTCTTAGCCATCGTGCCCCACCTGAGGGGTCGGGGGCAAAGCGGGGGCCGGGTTACGGGCTGCCTGGAGGAGGCGGCGGACCTTGCCCACCTGGCCCGCCTCCTGCCCCAGCTTGGGGTAAAGCGGCACGCCTACGCCGGCTACTCCCTGGGGGCCTGCGTGGCCCTAAGGGCCGCCGCTAGGGAGGGGGCTTCCAGGGGGGTGGCCTTCGTCATCGGCCCGGTGGATTTCGCCGAACAGGTGGCCCTCCTGCGCCAAAGCCGCCCAGAAGCCCTAAGGCGGTGGCGGGAGCTCTTTGGGGGCCTGCCCGAGGACTGCCCCGCCTGCTACGCCCAGCAAAGCCCCCTGCCGGAGGCGGCCCGCCTCCGAGCCCCCCTCCTCATCCTCCAGGGGGGCAATGACCCCCTCATCCCCCCCACCCAGGCCTGCTCGCTCCGGGACGTGCGGGAGGCCTCGGGCCGCCGGGTCTTCCAGGTGGCCCTGACCCGGGAGGGGATGCCCTGGACGGGCCCCCTTACCAAGGGACGGGCCTGCCTAAGGCCCACAGGCTTCGGACCCTTAGGGGAAGACCACCTGGTCCTTTTCCCCGACCTCCACCACGCCGTGGTGCCGGCCATGGAGGCTTTGGTGGAGCGCTTTTTAGTGGGTTGGCTAAAGCCTTGACAGGCCCAGGCCTTTGCCGCATAGTAAGGCTTGCGGCCATACCTTGGAGGGTTGGCCGAGCGGTTGAAGGCGGCGGTCTTGAAAACCGCTGTGGGCCTTGGGCCCACCGGGGGTTCGAATCCCTCACCCTCCGCCAAGAGCATGGAGAGGTGGCCGAGTGGTCTAAGGCGGCACCCTGCTAAGGTGTTGCACCGGGAAAACCGGTGCCGCGGGTTCGAATCCCGCCCTCTCCGCCAAGCTGGCCCGGCCTAAGGCCGGGCCTTGGTGTATGGTGCTTCCCCTTCCTCCCCTTAAGCCTTGCCGCTTCCTAAGGCGGAAAAACCGCTTCCTGGTGGAGGCGGACGTGGGGCCTTTGCACCTCCCCAACTCCGGGCGCATGGCGGAGCTTCTCCTCCCGGGGACGCCCTGTTACTACCACCCCAAGCCTACCCCCAAGACCCTAGGCCGGATGGTCCTGGTGGAGGCCCAGGGGGTTCTGGTGGGGGTGGATGCGGGCCTGGCGGGCCGCCTCCTGGAGCTCCTTTTGCGGGAAGGCCTCCTGGGCCCCGTGGAGGGGCTTAGGCGGGAGGTCCCTTTGGCTGGGGAGAGGCTAGACTTCTTCGCCCTTCTTGGGGGGAGGGAGGCCTACTTGGAGGCGAAAAACTGCAACCGGGTGGAGAAGGGCCTCGCCCTCTTCCCCGATGCCCCCACCGCCCGGGGGGCGCGGCACCTCAGGCTTCTCGCCGCCTTGGCCCGGGAGGGAAAGGGGGCCTACGCCCTCTGGTTCGTGCAGCACCCCCTGGCGGAGGCCTTCGCCCTGGACCCCGCCGATGGGGCCCTCTACCGGGCGGCCCAGGAGGCCCTGGAGACGGGGGTTGTCCTTAGGGCCTACCGGGTGCGGCCTACCCTGGCGGCCTTGGTGGTGGAGGGGGAGCTCCCTTGGGCCTCACCCCCCCAGGAGGATCTGGAAGGCCACCATGAGGGCCACGGCCAGGGTTAGGACCGTGGCCACCCCTTCCGCCTCCGCCTCCTTGAGGGCGTCGGGGAGGATTTCCGCCACCGCCATCCAGATCATGGCCCCGGCGGCGAAGCCAAGCCCCACGGGGAGGACCGGCCGGAAGGCCTCCACCAAGAGGAAGGCGGGCACGGCCATGAGGGGCTGGGGCAGGCTGGAGAAGACGCTCCAGAAGGCGGCCCCCAGGACGCTCACGCCCCGGGGAATGAGCACCAGGCTGATGGCGAGCCCCTCGGGGATGTTGTGGATGGCGATGGCCAAGGTGATGAAGACCCCCAAGGCCTCCCCACCCCCGAAGGCCACCCCTACCCCCACCCCCTCGGCGAAGGAGTGGAGGGTCATGATGCCCACGATCATGAGGGCCTTGCGGGCATCCAGGCCCTTGAGGTCTCCAAAGCTTACCTCGCGCCCTTCCAGATAGCGGTGGGATAGCAGGATGAAAACGAGCCCCAAGGCTACGCCCAAAAGGGTGCGGCCCAGGCTGTAGGCCACCCCCTCGTAGATGAGCCCGAAGCTGGCCGCCAGCATGAGCCCGGCTGCGGCAGCATTGGCCAGGCCCAGGTGGCGTTTGAGGATCTGCTTGGTGAAGAGAAAGGGCAGGGCTCCCAGGCCGGTGGCGATGGCAGTGAAGAGGGCATAGAAGAAGACGCTCCAGGGGGAGATGGGTAGGGCCTCCATACCGCATCTAGCTTACTGCAAGCGATTACTAATATCAATAAGCCAGTCCCGTACCGCCTCCGCCACCGCTTGCCGGTTCCGGTCTAGGAGGAGGTCGTGCCCGCTTTCCGGGAAGACCCGGTAGGCCTTCTCCGGGCTTCCCAAAAGCGCATGGTAGCGGCGTACCCCTTGGACCACCCGGTCCCGCCCTGCCTCCACCACCAGGGCAGGGGCCTTGACCCGGGGGAGGACCCCTGGGGTCAGGCGCATGAGGTGGAGGAGTTCCCCCACCGCCCGGGTGGGGAAGTAGGGGTAGTTGGGGTTTTGCTTCCTAAGGGCAGGGTCTTCCACGGAGTTGGGCCCGGGAAAGCGGGGGATGAGCCAGGCCAGGTAGGGGGCCAGGGGCGCCAAGGGGTTTTTCAGGGAAAAGGCGGGGGCCAGGGCCACCAGGGCCCTTGTGGGGTGGGCCGCCGCCAGGTGGGCGGCGAGGAGGGCCCCCATGGAAAGCCCCACCACCCCCCGGGGCTCGGGGAGGGCCAGATAGGCTTCCTCTGCGGTAGCTAGCCAGTCTTGCCAGCGCACCCTTAGGAGGTCCTCGGGCCGGGTGCCGTGGCCGGGCAGGGCGGGCTGGGCCACGGCGAAGCCCGCCTCCCGCAGTACCCCAGGCAAAGGCCCCAGGGTGAGGACGGGATGGGAGGTGAAGCCGTGCAGGAGAAGGAGGTGCATACTCCAGAATACCCCGCCTGGACGCCTCCAAGGTGGCATGGTAAAACGGGGGAGAATGCTTGAGGGTAACCTTGCGGAGTTCCCCTTTCCCTCCCTGGTGGGCGCCCTAATGAGCGCTGGGCGCACGGGGAGGCTTTGGGTGAGGTCTCCCCACCTCGAGGGGGAGGTTTATTTGCAGGGCGGCCAAGTGGTCCATGCCCGGGTCCAGGCTGGGGAAAAGGCCTTGGAAGGGGAGGAGGCTTTGGACCTCTTGGCGGGGCTCAAGCGGGCCCCTTTCCGCTTTGAGCCGGAAACCCTTCCCCCCCGCACCACCCTCCTGGGGGGACTGGCCGTCCCTGTCCGGCTGGCGGAGGCCCAGGCGGTGTGGCAGTCCCTAAGCCTCCCTTCGGACTGGGGGTATGTCCTCCGCCTACCCAGCCAAGGGGGAACGGCGGAACTCACCCCGGAGGCTTTAAAGGTCCTGGCCCAGGTGGAGGGGAAGCGCATCGCCGAGGTCCTGGCGGCCCCCGGGGTGTTGCGCCTTGCCCGCATCCTCCACACCCTCCTCGGGATGGGGGCTTTGGAGGCGGTGCCGGTGGTGGAGGTGGCCCCGGAGCACCTTTTGGTCCTGCCCATCTACGGTCCGGGGCACGGGATCGCCTACGTGGACGAGGCCCTTTATGCGGCGTGGGCCCGGGCCATCCGCCACGGGTTCCGCCTGCGGGTCACCCCCCCCGGGACCACCTTGGAGGTGCGGCCCAGGCCCAACATCCCCGGGCGGCTTGGGCTTTTGGAGGAGGACCTTAAGCGCCTGCGCCTCAGGCGCGGGGACAAGGTAGAAGCGGTGCCGGAGGTTTAGCCTATGGATATCCTGACCCTGAACGAGTATCTCAACCGCATCGTATACGGCTTCCCCATGAAACTGGTCTTTCTTCTCGTGGGGGCTTACCTGGTTATTTTCCAGATCCGCTGGTTTAGCGCCCCCTTCCGGATGATGCGGGTTTCCTTCAGCGAGACCTTCGGGGCCATCCGGGAAAGGGCGTACGGCTTCGGCGGCCAGATCACCCCCTTCCAGGCCACCATGGTGGCCCTTTCCGCCACGGTGGGGACCGGGCACCTCCTGGGGATGCTGGCGGCGGTTTTGGTGGGGGGCCCAGGGGCGGTCTTCTGGATGTGGGTGGGCTACTTCTTTGGCACGGGGAGCAAGTTCGCCGAGGCCACCTTGGCGGTCCACTACCGCCGCCGCTTCGCCGATGGCTCGGTATCCGGCGGGCCCATGTACTACCTTTCCCGGGGCTTGCCCCGCCTCCGCGTTTTGGGTTTCCTCTTTGCCCTTTTCGCCGCCGTGGCCGCTTTTGGCATCGGCAACCTGGCCCAGGCGGGGGCGGTGGGGGGAGCCTTGACTCCTTTGGGGGTGCCCCCAGCCCTGGTGGGGCTTGGCCTCGCCCTTCTGGTGGGGGTGGTGCTGGGTGGGGGGATTATGCGGGTGGCCCGCTTTGCCCAGGTGGTGGTGCCGTTGAAGCTCCTCCTCTTTTTGGTGGCGGTTTTGCCCCTTCTCGTCCTGTACGGCGGGGGTATCCCCGAGGCCTTGGCCCTGGTGTTCCAGGCGGCTTTTACCCCGGAGGCTGCTCTTGGAGGGGCAGCGGGGTATAGCCTCTACGCCGCCATCAACGCCGGGCTTGGCCGGGGTATCTTCGCCAACGAGGCGGGGCTGGGTTCGGCGGCCATCGCCCACGCCCAGGCCCAGGTGGACCACCCCGTGCGCCAGGGCTTCTGGGGGGTGACGGAGATGTTCGTGAGCTTCCTGGTCACGAGCCTCACCGCCCTCACCTTCATCGCCTCGGGGCTTTGGCGCCAGGGCGGAAGCGCCGCCGAGGCCGCCCAGGCCCTCTTCCAGGCCCATCCCCTGGGAGGGGCTATCCTAGCTGCCACCGTGGCGGTGTTCGCCCTTGGGACCATGGTCTCCTGGGGGTTTTACGGGGAAGAGGCGGCGGCGTACCTCCTCGGCGAGGGGGTGCGCTGGCCCTACCGCCTGACCTTTGCCGTCTTGGCCTTTGTGGGGCCCTTGGGGGGCCTCGAGGCCTTCCTGGCCATCTCCGACACCCTCAACGGCCTCATGGCCATCCCCAACCTCCTGGGGCTTGTCCTTTTGGGGCCTGTGGTGGCCCGCCTGGTCTACGGCTTCTTCCGGGGGGAGCCTTGGGTGCCGCCCCGCTAGCGGAAGAGCTCCCGGATGGCCTTTTCCAGCTCCTCCCCCGCCTTGCGGTCCAGGGTGAGCTTCACCTTGAGGGCCACGCGCAAGGCCTCCTCTTCCAGGGCCTCCCGGCTTTCGCAGGCTTGAAGCCGGGGGATGAAGGGGCCGGCCCGGGGGCCTAGACGGGCTTTGAGGAGGTCCACGAGCTTCCCGCAAAGCGCCTTGGGGCCCTCCACGGGGAGGATGAGGCCCCGCTTGAGGAGGCTCGCCAGGATGGCGTAGGCCTTTTCCCCTAAGCCGCTATCCCGCACCACCTCCTCCTCCGTGCGCCGGCCATCGCAGAGGGTATAGACCCGCCACTCCTCGGGGGAGGGCTTCCAATCGGCCTCAGGAGGGTTGGGGTTGCGGCGGAAGACCATGGCTACAAGGAGGCCACGATGGCGTCCACCAGGCGCAGGACCAGATAGACGAAGACCGCTCCCAAGAGGAGGACCAAGGAGAGGAGAAGGAGGAGGAGGCTAGCGGGCTCGCTCCAGGTGAGGAGGAGGATAGCGAGGTAGGCCAGGGCGAAGAAGGCGATGAGGAAGAGCATCTGCCCACCCCGTTCCCCCATCACCCCCCCGGGGATGGCCCGCTTGAGCCGGAGGCCGTAAAGGACGTTGTAGACCATGAGGAGAAGCCCTAGGAGAAGCAGGATTTTTGCCATAGCCCTATTCTACAACCTACCACTCCCGGATGGGCACGAGTTCGCCTCCCTCCACGTTTTTGCGCACGGGGCGGTAGCGGCGGTCAAACCAGATCTCCAAGACCGCCCGGTCCAGGCTTTGGGGAGCCACGATCTCCTTGCGCACGTAGTAGCCCTCCTCCGTGGGGCTAATCTCCATGCTCTTGGAAAGCCTGAGCTCCACCACCTCCCCGCTTTGGGTGCGCACCCGCACCCGGAAGGCCAAGGGGCCCTCCGGCTTCACGTGGGGGTCTTGGCGGAAGGGCCACATTACGCCTCCTTGAGGTCGGCCACCTTTGCCCCCGTGAGGGCCAGGAGCTCCTCGGGCGTGGCGCGGAAGAGGGCCCTTGGCGTGCCTGCCGCCGCCCAGACCTCTCCGTGGGCCAGAAGGTCCTGGTCCAAAAAGGCGGGCAGGGGGGTGGTGTGGCCCAGGGGGGGCACCCCTCCGATGGCGAAGCCCGTCAAGGCCCGCACCTCCTCCGGGGTGGCCCGGCGTAAGGGGTCCCCGGTCAAAGCCTCTGCCTTCCTCAGGTCCAGGCGGTTTTGGCCGCTCACCAGGAAGAGATAGGCCCCCTTTTCCCCCACGAAGACCAGGCTCTTCACGATCTGGCCCACCTTCGCCCCCACCGCCTCCGCCGCCTCTTGGGCGGTGCGGGTGGAGGCGGTGAGCTCCACCACCCTCAGGTGGCCAAAGCCCCGGGCTTCCAAGGCCTCCTGCACGCGCCGGGCGGAGGGGCTCATAGGGCGTAGAGGAGCTCGGCCAAAAGGGCGGTGCGCCGGGGGATTTCCGAGACCACCACGTACTCCGTCCGTTGGTGGGCGTCCCCGCCGAAAAGCCCCAGGCCGTCCAGGGTGGGGACCCCCAGGGCGGCGGTGAAGTTGCCGTCGGACCCCCCGCCCACCCGGCCCGGCTCCAGGCGGAGCCCTAAGGCCTCCCCGATGGCCTTGGCCTTGGCGAAGAGGGCGAGGCTCGCCTCGGTGGGCTCCATGGGGGGGCGGTTCAGGCCTCCTGAAAGTTCTAGCCGGGCCCCGGGGAGGACGGGGGTGAGGCCCCTAAGGGCCTCTTCCACCCGACGCACCTCCTCGAGGGTCCAGGCCCGGAGGTCCAACTCCACCCAGGCCTCTTCCGCCACCACGTTGCTCACCGTGCCCCCCCGGACCACGTTGGGGCCTAAGGTGGTGCCCTTCTCCCGGTCCTCCAGGGCCGCCACCTTCAGGATCTGGTGGGCCAGCTCCAGGATGGCGTTCACCCCCTTTTCCGGCTCCACCCCCTGGTGGGCGGCCTTGCCCCGGGCCTTCAGGCGGTACAGCCCCACCCCCTTGCGGGCCACCTTCAGGTCCCCCGTGGCCGTGGGGGGCTCTAGGACCAGGACGGCCCTCGCCTTCTTGGCCGCCGCCTCAATGAGGGGGCGGCTTTCCTTGGAGCCCGTTTCCTCGTCGGGGGTGAAGAGGATTTCCAAAGGGGGAAGCCTCCTCCCCGTGGCCTCGGCGTGGCGGAGGGCGTAGAGGAGGGCGATGATCCCCCCCTTCATGTCGTAGACCCCAGGGCCCACCGCCTTGTCCTTTTCCAGGTGGAAGGGCTCGGGGAAGCTCCCCTTGGGGTGGACGGTGTCGTAATGGCAAAGCACGAGGACGGGCGCCCCTTCCCCCTCCCGCCGCAGGAGGAGGACGGGCCCTGCGGGGGTGTCCTTGCGGGAGAGCCGCCCCTCCAGGGGCCCGAAGGCTTCTTCCAGGAAGGCGGCGGCTTCCTCCAGGCCTGCCCGGTCCCCCGAGGGGGATTCCCGGCGCACGAAGGCCTCGAGGTCCCTGAGGAACTCGGGGAGCTTGGCTTGCATCCAGGCCAGGGTTTCCATGCCCCCATTATGCCCCGGGGATATGGGGGAGATGTGTCCTTAGAAGGGCAGGGTGAGGGTGAAGGCGGCGGCGAAGCCTTCCCCCTCAGGCCTTAAGGTGAGGAGGAGGTCGGCGCGGAAGATGCCGTCTTGGCGGTTGCCCACCCGGGGCAGGCCCCGCTGGGCGTAGGGGGGCTGGGCGTAGACCTGGCGCTGGGCCTCCTCGGGGAAGAAGAGCTGGGTGGCGAAGCCCCTGCCTCCCGCCTCCACCCTTAGGTGCAGGTGGGGGGTGCGGCTTGGGTACCAGCCAGGGAAAAGGGTGAGGAAGGCCACTTCCCCCTTCTCGTCCGTGGCCTGCCATCCTCGGCAGAAGGTCCCGGGGGCGTTGACCCCGGAGTAGCGGCCCAGGGCGTCCGTGTGCCAGAGGTCCACCCGGGCCCCCCCCAGGGGACGGCAGGCGGCGTTTTGCACCTTGAGGGTGAGGCGCAAGGGAACGCCGGGAAGCCCTTCCCGCAGGTCCGATCTTTGGGGCACCTCCCGGAGGTAATAGGGGCCTTCCGTGAGGGCGGGGGTGGGGCGGCAGGCCCCCTGGGCCCGGGCCAAGGGGAGGAGGAAAAGGCCCATGAGCGCACGCCTTCGCATCACCGCCTCCTTAGGAGGAGGTCCACCTCTAGCCGGATGCGGTTCTCCACGCTGAGGAGGATGGGCACCCGGGGCTGGGTGAGGCGGAACCTCTCAAAGGGGAACTCCGTCTTCAAAAAGACCCTCACCTCCTGGCCCCGGAACTCCGCTTCCCCCTCCCAGACCGCCTCCGCCGTCACGTCCCGGAGGGTCAGGTCCCCCACCACCTGGATAGGGACCTTGCCGCTTTGGGGTAAGGGGTTGGGAAGGCCCTTCACCTCCTTGGGGCGGAAGGTGGCGGTGGGGAAGCGGCTCGTCTCCAGGGTGTTCTGCCTCAGGTAGTTGTCCCGGCGGGACTGGTCGCTCCTTAGCTCCCTCAGGTCCACCACGAACTCCCCGCTAATCCGCCCTCCCTGGAGGACCACCCGGCCCTCCACCGCCTTGGTGGTGCCCACGGCGTCGGCAACGCCCACCTGCAGAAGTTCCTCCTTCACCCGGTAACGGGCCTCCCCCGAGGCTACCTCAAAGGTTTGGGCCAGGGCTGGTACAAAAAGGGCCAAGCTCCACACAAGCCACCGCATCCCGTTCACCCCCTCGCTATAAAAAGCGTAGCTAGGGAGGGTTAGACCTAGGTTAGAGGGAAAGGATTTAGACTTGAGCCATGACCCGGGCCGTGCTCTTTGACGTGGGGAACACCCTGATCCTGGCAAGCCCCCGGTTTTGGCTCCTGCCCTTTTTGGAGGAGCGGGGCCTGAAGCCGAGGAAAGATCCCAAGGAAGCGGCCCTCGCCGCTTTCCGCTTCTACGAGGAGAACCACCTGGCGGCCAAAGACCTGCCCACGGCCCTCACCCTCTGGCGGGAGTTCCACCGGAGGCTTTTTGCGGGCATGGGCCTCGAGGCCGAGGCGGAGGCCCTTTCCCGGGAACTGGTGGAGAACTGGAAGAACCCCCGTTTCTGGCCCATCACCCCCGGGGCCCAGGAGGTCCTGGAGGTCTTGAGGGAGCGGGGCTATTCCCTGGCCGTGGTCTCCAACTGGGACGCCACCTTGCCGGAGATCCTGGAGGTGGTGGGGTTAAGGCCCTACTTCCAACACCTGGCGGTGAGCGCCCTTTCCGGGGTGGCCAAGCCCCATCCCAGGCTTTTCCAGGAGGCCCTGGAGGCCCTGGGCGTGGCCCCGGAGGAGGCGGTGCACGTGGGGGACTCGGAGGCGGACCTTTTGGGGGCGGAGGCCGCCCGGGTGAGGCCCCTCCTCTTTGACCCCTTGGGCCAAAACCCCAAGGCCCTCCACCCCTTGGAAAGGGTGCTAGACTTCCTCCCATGAGCGTGCGGGCGGCCATCTGGGGGGAGAAGCAGGAGGCCATAGAGGAAAGCCTCAAGGCGGTGGACGAGGACCTTTTCCGCTACATCCGCGACTTCGCCTACGAGGAGGTCCTGGCCCGGCCCGGGCTGGACCTGAAGACGCGGGAGCTCCTCGCCATCACCGCCCTCATCGCCTTGGGAAGCCCTAAGGAGCTCGCCACCCACCTGGAGGGCGCCCTGCGGGTGGGGGCCACGGAGGAGGAGGTGCGGGAGGCCATCCTCCAGTCGGCCCTCTTCCTGGGCTTCCCCCGGGCCCTGGCGGCCATGAGGCTTTTCCAGAAGGTGCGAAAAGGCCGTGGTGCTCCTCACGAGGGGGAAGGATAGGGCGCTTTTGGAAAGGCTGGCCGCCTGGGGGATCAGGGCGGCGGAAGTGGCCCTCCTGGAGCAGGTGGACCTCCCCGGCCTGGCCCGCCTGCCTGAGGCCCTGGGGGAGGGCTTTGACTGGGTGGCCGTCACCTCCAAGGAAGGGGCGCGGCGCCTCCTTGGCGCCTGGGAGCGGGCGGGAAGGCCCCCCCTAAGGGTGGCGGCGGTGGGGGAGGGGACGGGGGAGGTCCTGCGGCAAGGGGGGCTTCCCCCCGCCTTCCTCCCGGAAAGGGCCACGGCCAAGGACCTGGCCGAGGCCTTTCCGGAGGCGAAGCGGGTCCTCTTCGTGGCGGGGGACCTGGCGGGAGGGGAGCTGGAGCGGGGGCTTCGGGGGCGGGGGGTGGAGGTGGTGCGCCTCGAGGTCTACGCCACCCGGGAAAGGGCGCTCTCCCCAGCGGAGCGCCGCCTGCTGGAGGAGGCGGAGGTGGCGGCCTTCTTTAGCCCAAGCGGGGTGCGGGCCTACGCCCGCTGGACGGGGAGGCGGCCCAAGGCGGCCTGCATCGGTCCCGCCACGGCGGAGGCGGCGAGAGGGCTTGGCTTTGCCGTGTACGAGGCCCCGCGCCCGGGGCTCGAGGGGCTATGGGAGGCTATCCTTCGGGCCCTTTGAGGGACGGGTGTCCCTACCCGGCTTGGGTATACTGGCGGGAGGCTATGGCCCTGCCCCTCTACCTGGTGGGCCTTTCCCACAAGACCGCTCCCGTGGAGGTGCGGGAAAGGGCGGCCTTGGACCCGGCCGTGGCCCTTCCCGCCGCCCTCCGGCGCCTGGGCAAGGCGGTGGTGCTTTCCACCTGCAACCGCACGGAGATCTACGGGGTGGGTGCGCCCGAGGAGGCCAAGGCCCTCCTTCGGGAAAGGGGTGTGGAACCGCGGTACCTGTACGTGAAGGAGGGGATGGAGGTCCTCCGCCACCTCTTCCGCGTGGCTGCGGGGCTGGACTCCTTGGTGGTGGGGGAGGCGCAGATCCTCGGCCAGGTACGGGAAGCCCTTTTCCTGGCCAGGGCGCACAAGGCCACGGAAAGCCTTTTGGAAAAAGCCTTCCAGTCCGCCATCGCCCTGGGCAAGCGGGCCCGGAGCGAAACCGCCATCGGGGCTGGGGCGGTGAGCGTGGCCTACGCCGCCTTGGACCTGGCCCAGGCCGTCTATGGCGACCTCACGGGGCTCACCGTGGCGGTCCTGGGGGCGGGGGAGATGGCGGAGCTTTTCCTCACCCACCTCCGCGCCCACGGGGTGGGGCGGGTTTTGGTGGTGAACCGCACGGCGGAAAGGGCCAAGGCCTTGGCGGAGCGCTTGGGCGGGGAGGCCTTTGCCCTGGAAGCCCTGCCCCAGGTCCTGGCGGAGGCGGACCTGGTGGTGGCCTCGGCGGCCGCCCCCCACTACCTGGTGCGCCCCGAGGACCTGCCCCGGCGGGCCAAGCCCCTTTTCCTCATAGACATCGCCCTCCCGAGGAACATTGACCCCAGGGTGGGGCGGCTTCCCCACGCCTACCTCTACAACCTGGACGACCTGCAAAGGGTGGTGGAGAAAAACCTCAAGGCCCGCCTGGGCGAGGTGCCCAAGGTGGAGGCCCTGATAGAGAAGGCCCTGGGCGACTACCTGGAGTGGTACGCCGGCCACCGGGTGCGGGAGGCCATCCGGGCCCTGGAGGAGAGGCTTCTTAGGGAAGTGGCCAAGGAGTTTCCCCACGCCGACCCCCTCACCTGGCACAAGGAGGCGGGCCGCCGGGCCCACCCCTTGATCCTGGCCCTCAAGGCCCAGGCCCGGCCATGAGCCTGGCGAGCGTCCTGGCCTTTTTGGGCCTGGCCCTTTTGGCCTTGGGGTGGTTTTGGCCCCGGGGGCTTGGGCTTGGGGCTTGGCTTTACCTAGGGGCCGCCTTGGCCGATGCGCTATCTAAGGGGGTTTTTTCGGGGCCGGCCCAACCCGCCTTGGTCCTCGGGGGCCTTTTGGCCCTGCGGGGCGAGGCCCTCGCCCTTCGCCCTAAGCTTTCCTCTTTGCGCCGCTATCTCCTCGCCCTCGCCTTGGTCCTCGGCCTTTTCGCCCTAAAGGCCCTGCCCCACCCCCGGGGGGAGCTTCCCCTTTTCCTCACCCTCTTCCACGCCGGGGCCTTTTTGGTGGCCTACCTGGCCTTGGCCGTGGGGGTGGGGGCGGGGGTGATGTGCGCCCTGCAGGACCTGCGCCTGCGGGCGCACCCGGAGCGAGCCCTGGGGGCGCCTCCCCTTTGGAGCCTAAGGCGGCTTGAGCGGGGCTACCTGAGGGTGGGCTACGGGGCGGCCACCTTGGGCTTGGGAAGCGGCATGGCCTGGGCTTTTAGCTACTTCGGGAGCCCTTTGAGCTTAGATCCCAAGGAGGTTTCCGCCTTTTTGGGCTGGCTCCTTTTTACCCTTTACTTTCTCCTGGAAGACCGGCTTCGGGGCCGGGTGCGGGCGGGGCTTCTCCTCCTCGCCTACGCCCTTCTCCTCTTCGCCTTCCTGGGGGCGCCCTTCCTGGGGTCCCGGCACCCCTCGAGGCTCCCCCCTTAAATATAGCAAGCAACACTTGACAATCTATAAATCCCCGGTTTATCCTTTTGGCTAGGAGGTGAGCATGGGGCTAGGGCACTGGGACCGGGAGGCTCTCCTGGAACGCCACCGGGAGCGCCTTTGGGAGGCGGAGCGGGAGAGGCTTCTCCTTCCCCTGCGCCGTCCCTGGCGGGTGCGGCTTGCCCAGGCCCTTTGGCGCCTGGCCCAGGCCTTGGCGCCCGAGGTGCGGTGGGAGGTGGCCCGTGGAGGCTAAGCGGCGCATTCTGGAGAGGCTACGGGCAGGCGCCACCACCCCCGAGGAAGCCTGGGGGGGATGGGGCCTGGAGCTCCAGGTGGGCAGCCTGGAGGCGAGCCTTCCCGTGCGGGAGGGTGCCCACCGGCTTTGGGTGGGACTAGGCCACGCTAGGCTCCCTTTCCTCCCTGGCTCCAGCGTGGCAGCGGCCCAAGCCCAAGCGGGCCACGGGGCTTGGGAAGGGCATGGGCTTGGGGACGGCCGGGCCCACCTGGAGGCCCGGGTGCGGCTTGGCCATCGGGAACCTGGGACGAAGGAGGCGTGATGGAGGAGAAGCGGAGGGTTCTGGAGATGGTGAAGGCGGGGGAGATTGGGGTGGAGGAGGCCCTGGCCCTTCTAGAAGCCCTGGGGAATGGCCCCAAGGCCTCCTCCCCGGCCCGGCTTTTGCGGGTGCGGGTGGACGGCCACGACCACGGCAAGCCGGTGAAGGTGCACGTCAACCTTCCCCTGGCTTTGGCGGAGCTTTTGGAGAAGCTCCTGCCCGAGGAGACCCAGCTCACCCTGGGGCGCCAGGGGGTGAGCCTGAAGGAACTCCTGGCGGTGGTGGGCCAAGGGGTGCCGGAGGGAAAGCTGGTGGAGGTGGAGGCGGAGGAGGAGGGCAAGCCCGTGCGCATCCTGGTGGAGGTGGTTTGAAGGTTCCCCTTTCCGCCCTTCGCCCCCGTTTCCTTTACCTGGGGGTGTGGTGGGGGAAGGTGCCCCTGGGGCTCGTCCTGCCCCTCTGCGCCCTCGAGGGGCTCCTTCTGGGGGTCCTTTGGATGGAAAAGGGGCGGGCCCTCCGGGGCCAGCGCCCCCGCATCTCCCTTCCCCTGGGGGCGGTCTTTGCCCTGCGGGCGCTTCCGCCTGCGGTCTTCGTGGAGGTGGAGGCGGAGGGGGTGAAGGTAAAGGTGGGACTATGGTGATGCGACCGCTTCCCGTGCGTTGCCCGGTTTGCGAAAGCCCGTTGGCGGCGAAGGTCCTTTTCTGCCCTGCCTGCGCCACGGAGGTTTCGGGGCGCTTCGCCCTAAACGAGTTCGCCCTCCTTCCCAAGGAACACCTGGACTTCCTGCGGCTTTTCGTGAAGGCCCGGGGGAACCTCAAGGAGGTGGAGCGCCTCCTAGGGGTTTCCTACCCCACGGTGCGGGCCCGGTTGGACGCCCTCCTGCGGGCGTTGGGTTACGAGGACGAGGCGGAGCCGGAGGGTGCGGAGGCGGCGCGCCTGGAGGTCCTGGAGGCTTTGCGCAAGGGGGAGATCAGCGTGGAGGAGGCGGTGGCGCGCTTGCGGGGAGGGAAAAGCTGAAGGCCGTCCCCTTGCCCACCTCGCTTTCCACCCAGACCTCCCCCCCGTGGGCCTCGAGGATGGCCTTCACGATGGCAAGCCCAAGCCCAGAGCCTCCCCGTTCCCGGTCCCGGGCCTTATCCACCCGGTAGAAGCGCTCAAAGAGGTGGGGGAGGTGCTCCTCGGGGATGCCCTCCCCGTCGTCCTCCACCCGCACCACCACCTTGTCCTTAAGGTCAAAGGCCCTGAGCCAAACCTGCCGGGCCCCGGCCTTGAGGCTGTTGGACACCAGGTTGGCCAGGACCTGGTGGAGCCGGTCGGGGTCCCCCCGGACGTACACCTCCGGGGGGGCTTCCACCAGGATCTCCCCCTCAAAGCTCCTTTTGAACTCCTCCCGCACCTCCTCCAAGAGGTCCAGAACCCGCACGGGGATGGGCTCTATGCGCCAGCTTCCGCTTTGGGAAAGCTCCAATAGGTCGGAAACCAGCTTCCCCATGCGCTCGGCCTCCCGCCGGACGGTTTCCAGGCTTTCCCGCTGGACCTCGTTCAGGGGGGTGCGGCGGAGGAGGTAGCCCACGTGGCCCAGGATGGCGGTGATGGGGGTCCTGAGCTCGTGGGAGGCGTCTTGGAGGAAGCGGGTCTGGGCCTCAAAGGCCTTTTGCATGCGGGAGAGCATCCCGTTTAGGGCCTTGACCAGGGCCGCCACCTCGTCCTCCCCTTCGGGCTCGGGCAGGGGCTCGGGGCGCTCGGGCATGGCCTCGGCCTTCCGGGCTACCCACTCCAAGGGGGAAAGGGCCCGGGCCACCAGGTTCCGCGCCAGCAGGACGCTTAGGAGGAGCACCAAAAGGGCGGTGCCGGCGTAGATGCGGGTGAACTGGGTGAGGGTGGCCTCTATCCCTTCCGTGGGCCGTCCCACCAGGAGGAGGCCCTTCCACACCGTGCCGGCCACGTTCACCTCCACCCGGCGGGCGTAGACCAGGAGGGGAAGAGGCGTTCCTTCCCGGGGTAGCTCCACCCGGGCCCAGACCTCCCCCCGGGCCAGGAGGGCCCGGTAGTCCCCCTCCTTGAGGAGGAGGCGCCCGCTCCCCAATGCGGGGCTTTTCTGGAGGCTAATCCCCCCTTCCCGGGCCAGAAGGGCGGGGTCCTCCTCGGGGAGGAGCTGGAGTTCGGCGTAAAGGCCGGCGGGAAGGCCCGCCTCCAGGAGGGGCTGCCCCCCGAGGTTAAGGAGGCGCACCACCTGGTTGCTGGCCTCCAAAAGCTCTGCCCGGAGGCTTCGGTAGAGGAAGCTCCGCAAGACCCCTTCCAGGGCTACCCCGAGGACCACCAGGGTGACGAAAAGGAGGCCCGCCGTGAGGAGGGTGATGCGGGTGCGCAGGGTCATGGAAGGGGGGTTAGTCCTCCCTAAGGACGTACCCCACGCCCCGCACCGTGTGGATGAGGCGGCGCTCCCCCCCGGCCTCCAGCTTCTTGCGCAGGTAGCCGATGTACACGTCCACCACGTTGCTTCCCCCTTGGTAGCCCGGCCAGACCTTCTCCTCTATCTCGTAGCGGCTAAAGACCTTGCCGGGGTTCTTGGCGAGAAGCTCCAGAAGCTCAAACTCCTTGTTGGAAAGCTCAATGCGGCGGCCGCTCCGGAAAACCTCCCGCCCCTCCACGTTGATGATGAGGTCCGCCACCCGGATTTCCCCGGTGATGGCCGGGCTTACCCGGCGCAGGTGGGCCCGCACCCGGGCGAGGAGCTCTTCTATGGAAAAGGGCTTCACCAGGTAGTCGTCCGCCCCGGCGTCCAGGCCCTCCACCTTGTCCTCCACCCGGTCCTTGGCGGTGAGGATAAGGATGGGCACGTTGGAGGTCTTGCGGATGCGCTTGGCCACCTCAATCCCGTCCATCACGGGAAGCATCAGGTCCAGGATCACCAGGTTGGGGTTCACCTCGCGGAATCGGGAAAGGCCGGTGATGCCGTCGTGGGCCACCTCGGTGCGGTAGCCCTCCGCTTGGAGCTCTAACTCTATGAAGCGGGCGATGTCCTTCTCGTCCTCCACGATGAGGATTAGAGGGGCTTCCATACCCTCCAGGATACTCACTTTCTCATGAGAAAGCTAGGTGTAGAGGCTGAGGACCGCCAGGTACATGAAGAGGCTCCCCAAAAGCACCAAGAGGTGCCAAAGCCCATGGAAGCCCACCGCGTGCGGCCAGGGGTTGGGGTGCTTGCGCCAGTAGACCAAGGCCCCCAGGGTGTAGAAAGCCCCCGCCAGGGCCATAAAGGCGAAGGTGGAAAGGGGTAGGGCCAGGCGGGGGAGGAAGAGGACGGAAAGCCACCCGAGGCCCAAGTACGCCAAGGTGTAGAGCCAGCGGGGGGCCCTGAGGAAAAAGAGGCGGAAGCCCACGCCCAAAAGGGCAAGCCCCCAGACCAGGCCCAGGACCCATCCGGCGCCCTCCCGCATGCCTTCCAGGAGGAAAGGGGTGTAGCTTCCGGCGATGAAGAGGAAGATGGCGGCGTGGTCCAGCCGCCTTAGCCAGGCGAGGGCCCTTTCCCCCACCTTTAGGGCGTGGTAGAGGGCGCTGGCCCCAAACATCAGGGCCATGGTGAGGCCGAAGAGGAGGAGGCCACCCCAGGCCTCCTTGGGGGCTAGGAGGAGGAGGATTAGGGTTCCCATAAGGGCTAAGGGCACCCCCAAGGCGTGGCTTAGGGCGTTAAAGGGTTCGCGGACCATGCCCGAGCTTACCCCAAGCCCAGGCTCTTTTCCACCTCGGCCACCTTCCTCACCGTGCGCAAAAGGGCGTCGGGGTTGAGGCTAAGGGCGTCAATGCCCCGTTCCACCAGGAAGGCGGCGAACTCGGGGTAGTCGGAAGGGGCCTGGCCGCAGATGCTCACCGTTTTGCCCCGGGCGTGGGCCTTCTCTATGAGGAGGGCGCAGAGGGCCTTCACCGTTTCCCGCCTCTCGTCAAAGAGGTGGGCCACCCGCTCGGAGTCCCGGTCCAGGCCCAGGGCCAGTTGCGTGAGGTCGTTGCTGCCGATGGAGAAGCCGTCAAAGAGCTCGGCGAAGGCCTCGGCCTCGAGGACGTTGGAGGGGATCTCCGCCATCACGTAGACCCTAAGCCCCTCCTCCCCCCGCCTTAAGCCCCCTTCCGCCATGGCCTCCAACACCTTCGCCCCCTCTTCCGGGGTGCGGCAGAAGGGCACCATGACGTGGAGGTTTTTCAGGCCCATCTCCTCCCGCACCCGCTTCACGGCGGCCACCTCCAGAAGGAAGCCCTCCTTGTAGTCCGGGTGGTAGTAGCGGCTCGCTCCCCGCCAGCCCAGCATGGGGTTCTCCTCCTTGGGCTCAAAGAGGTGCCCCCCCACCAGGCGGGCGTACTCGTTGGTCTTGAAGTCGGAAAAGCGCAGGACCACAGGCCTCGGGTAGAAGGCGGCGGCGATGAGGCCGATGCCCTGGGCCAGGCGGTCCACAAAGTAGGCCCGCTTGTCGCCGTAGGCCTCGGTGAGGGCCTCCACTTCCCGCTGGAGGCTTGGGGGCAGGGTTTGGAAGCGGGTGAGGGCCAGGGGGTGGATGCGCACGTGGCTGGCGAAGATGAACTCCATCCGGGCAAGCCCCACGCCATCCGTGGGCAGGAGGCTCGCTTTCAGGGCCTCCTCCGGGGTGCCCACGTTGACCAGGATCTGGGTGCGGGTGCGGGGCAGGCTTTCTGGGTGGACCTCCTCCACCTCAAAGGGCAAGGCCCCCCGGTAGACCCGGCCCACCTCCCCCTCGGCGCAGGAGACGGTGACCTCCTCCCCCTCCGGGATAGCCCGCGTGGCCCCCACCGCCCCCACCACCGCCGGCACCCCCAGTTCCCGGGCCACGATGGCGGCGTGGGAGGTGCGCCCGCCCCTTTCCGTGACGATGGCCGCCGCCTTCTTCATGATGGGCTCCCAGTCGGGGTTGGTGGTTTCCGTGACCAAAACCTCACCCTCCTGGAAGCGGTCCATCTCCCTGGGGTCTTTGAGGATGCGGGCCCGCCCAGCGGCGATGGCCTCCCCCACCGCCAGGCCCTCCACCAGCACCTCTCCCCGGGCCAGGAGCCGAAAGACCTTAAGCACTGGGCTTTTTTGCGAATGCACGGTTTCGGGCCGGGCCTGGAGGATGAAAAGCTCCCCCGTGGGCCCGTCCTTGGCCCACTCAATGTCCATGGGGGTGGGGGCGCCCCGCTTCCTAGAGTAATGGTCCTCAATCTTCAAGGACCAATCGGCAAGCTGCAGGGCCTCCTCGTCCTTCAGGGCGAACTGGTGGCGCAGGTAAGGGGGGGTGGGGCGGTTTTTCAGGCGGCCTTCCTTGGGGTCAAAGGCCAGGGTGAGCTCCTTGGTCCCTAGGCGCTTGTACACGAGGGCCTTGTACCCCGCCCTTAAGGCCTCCTTGTGCACGTAGTACCCGTCCGGCACCACCCGCCCCTGGACGATGTTCTCCCCGAGGCCGTAGATGGCGGTGAGGTAGACGAAGCCCCGGTGGCCCGTGTCCGGGTCCAGGGTGAAGATGACCCCGCTGGCGGCGGTGTCCGCCCGCACCATGCGCTGGACCCCCACGGAAAGGGCCACCTTCAGGTGGTCAAAGCCCATGTGGGCCCGGTAGCTGATGGCCCGGGCGGTGAAGAGGCTGGCCATGGCCCGCTTCACGTGGAGGAGGAGGTCCTCTTCCCCTTGCACGTAGAGGTAGCTTTCCTGCTGCCCGGCAAAGCTCGCCGTGGGCAGGTCCTCGGCGGTGGCGCTGGAGCGTACGGCCACGGGGATCTCCTCCTCCCCCGCCTCCTCGGAAAGCTGGCGGTAGGCGGCAAGGATCTCCTCCTTTAGGTCCTTGGGGTACTCCCCTTTAAGGATCAGGTTGCGGAGGCGGCGGCTCGCCCCTTGGAGGGCCTTGGGGTCTTCCACGTCCAGGCCCTTTAGTTCCTGGGCGATGGCCTCCCTTAGGCCGTTATGCTCCAGAAAGTACCCGTAGGCCTCGCTGGTGGTGGCGAACCCCCCGGGCACCTTGACGCCCAAGGGGGAAAGCTCCCGGATCATCTCCCCCAAGGAGGCGTTCTTGCCGCCCACCAAGGGGACGTCCTCCAGGCCCACCTCGTGGAAGAACCGCACCCACCTCATGGCACCCCTCCTTTCCTCAAGACCTCCTTCAGCACCCCTTCGGCGCTTTCCCCCTCGTAAAGGGCCTCCTCCGTGAGGAAAAGGCGGTGGGGAAGGGCAAGGAAGGCGGCATCTTTGAGCTCCTTCCAGTCTACCAGGGGCTTGCCCCTGAGGTAGGCCAGGGCCTTGGCCAGGGCGAGCCAGGCCTTGGCCCCCCGGGGGGAAAGCCCCATGCGAAGCCGCTTGTCCTCCTGGGTGAGGAAGGCCACATGGGTGATGGCGAGAAGGGCCTCCTTGGCCACCCGCACCTCCATGGCCTCCCGTTGCGCCTGAAGGAAGTCCACGCCTTGGGGCTCGGGGGGTTGGGGTTCTTCCGTGAGGATCCTGAGCCACACCTCCCGCCTGGGGGGGCGGAAGGGGATTTTGGCGGTGAAGCGGTCCAGCTGGGCCTCGGGGAGGGGGTAGGTGCCCTCCAATTCCAGGGGGTTTTGCGTGGCGATGACGAAGAAGGGCTCGGGCAAGGGGTAGCGCACCCCGCCCGCGGTTATTTGGCGTTCCTGCATGGCCTCGAGGAGGGCCGACTGCACCTTGGGCGGGGCCCGGTTGATCTCGTCCGCCAACACCACCTGGGCGAAGATGGGGCCCTTAACGAACGCAAACCTTCCCTCCCGGAAAACCTCGCTCCCCGTGAGGTCCTGGGGAAGGAGGTCGGGGGTGAACTGGATGCGCTTGTAGGATAGGCCGCTTCCTTTGGCGAAGCTTTCCGCCAAAAGGGTCTTGCCCAGGCCTGGTACCCCTTCCAGAAGGGCGTGCCCGCGGGCCAGGAGGGTGGCCAAGAGGGCCTCCACGGCCTCCTCCTGGCCGAAGAGGGTCCCGTTCAGGGCTTCCTGGAGGCGCCTTAGGGCCTCCACCTACCCCTCCTGGGCCCGGCGCTCCTGGACGATCTTCTGCGCCAGGTGCGGGGGCACCTCGGCGTAGTGGCTGAACTCCAAGGTGTAGGCCCCCGCCCCCCCGGTGAGGCTCGGGAGGGTCTTGTAGTACTCCAGCACCTCGGCCAAGGGCACCTCGGCCCGCACGGCGCTCAGAGCGCCTTCCTGCTCCATGCCCAGAATGCGGCCCCGGCGGGCCTGGAGGTCGGAAAGGATGTCCCCCACCCGCTCCTGGGGGGCCAGGACCTTGATCTGGTAGATGGGCTCCAGGAGGACCGGGCTCGCCTCGGCCATGACCTTCTTGAAGGCCAGGCTGGCAGCGATCTGGAAGGCTAGGTCGGAGGAGTCCACCTCGTGGTAGGAGCCGTTGTAGACGATGGCCTTGAAGCCCATCACCGGGTAGCCCGCCAGGACCCCCTTCTTGGCGGCCTCGAGGATGCCCTCCTCAATGGCCTCCTGGTACTTGCTGGGGATGACCCCTCCCGTGATGCGCCACTCAAAGCTGTACTCGGGGGCGGGCTCCAGCCTAAGCCACACGTCCCCGTACTGGCCGTGCCCTCCGGTCTGCTTCTTGTACTTGCCCTGCCCCTCCGCCACCTTGCGGATGGTTTCCCGGTAGGGCACCTTGGGCACGGAAAACGCCACCTCCACCCCGTAGTCGGCAAGGCGCTCCTTGGCGGTGGTGAGGTGGAGCTCCCCATGCCCCCAAAGGAGGAACTCCCCGGTTTCCTCTTGCCTTTCCAACTTGAGGCTCGGGTCCTCCTCCAAGAGCTTCCTCAAAGCCTCCCCCAGCTTGGCCTCGTCCGTGCGCCCCTTGGGGTAAAGGGCCACGGGGACGTTGGGTTCGGGCAGGCGGGCGAAGGGCACGGCCTCGCTTTCCGGCTTCTCCCCTTGCCAGAGGATCATCCCCCGGTGGAGGGTTTCCGCCTTGGGCAGGCCCAGGATGTACCCCGCCTCCGCCTCTTCCACCTCCAAAAGGTCCTTGCCCATGGGCACGTAGAGGTGGGGGAGGCGCACCGTCCCCGCCTCGCTTTGCAGGGTGTCCCCGGGCTTCAGCCTTCCCCGGTAAAGGCGCACGTAGGCCACCTGGCCCATGAAGGGGTCCACCTGCACCTTGAAGACCTTGGCCAAGGGGGGGCCCTCCCCGAAGCGCTCCTCGGGGGAGGGGAGGGCTTCCAGGATCAGGTCCAGAAGGGGGAGGACGCCAATCCCCGTCTCCCCCGAGGCCAGGGCCACGGGGTAAAGGAGTCCCCGGCGCACCGCCTCGTGGAAGGCCTTTTCCAGGGCCTCTCCCGTGACCTCCTCTCCCTCCAGGTACTTTTCCAGGAGGCCCTCGTCCGTCTCCACAATGGCCTCCAGCACCTCCTGCCGAAAGCGCTCCGCCCGCTCCCTTTCCGCCTCGGGCAGGGGCACCTCCACCTCCTTGTTCCCCTCGAGGCGGTAGGCCTTGCCGTGGAAGACGTCAATGAGCCCCACCCAGCGCCCCCCTTCATAAAGGGGAAGGTCAATGGGGAGGATGGGCCCCAAGGTGGCCCTTAGATCCTCCAGGAGGGCGTAGTAGTCCCCGCCCTTGTCCAGCTTGGTCACCACCACCATCCGGGGCAGGCCCAGCCTTTCCGCCACGGTCCAGGCCCTTTCCGTGCCCACCTGGACCCCGCTTTCCGCGGACACCGCCACCAAGGCGGCGTCCGCCGCCTCCAAGGCCCCCCGGATCTCCCCCACGAAATCCCCGTACCCGGGGGCGTCCAGGAGGAAGATGCGGTGCTCCTTGTAGCGCAAGGGGGCCACCCCGGTGCGCACCGTGGTGCGGTGGAGCTTGGCCTCGGGGGTGTAGTCCGTGGTGGTGGTGCCCTCCTCCACCCGGCCCATCCGCTCCTTGGCGCCCGTGTGGTAGAGAAGGGCTTCCGTTAGGGTGGTCTTGCCGCTACCTGCGTGGCCCACCAGGGCTAGGGTACGGATCATGGTCCCTCCTTCTTGGTGCCCATAGTATAGGGCCAAGGAGGGGGCGATTGTCCCAAATCCTTTACGTGCCGAAAAAGCTCTTGGAGGAGACCCGGGCCCACCTGCAAAAGGAGGCCCCTCGGGAAGGGGTGGGGCTATGGGCGGGCCGGAGGGAGGTGGAAAGGGTCATCCCCCTCCCCAACGCCCACCCGAACCCCCTCACGGGCTACCTGGCGGAGCCCCTGGCCCTTCTCAGGACGCTTAAGGCCTTGGAGCAGGAGGGGCTTTCCCTCCTCGCCATCTACCACTCCCACCCCGCTGGCCCCGCCCTCCCAAGCCCAAGGGACATCAAGGAGGCCCGCTGGCGCGTGCCCTACGTCATCTTCGGCACGGATGGGGTACGGGCCTTCCTCCTCCCCGAGGGGGAGGAGGTGGCCCTGGCGGTCCTATAATCAGAGGCATGCGCACGGCGGAGATCCGCGAGAAGTACCTCTCCTTCTTTGAGGGCAAGGGCCACCTGCGCCTGCCCTCCTTCAGCCTCATCCCCGAGAACGACCCCTCCCTCCTCTTCACCTCGGCGGGCATGGCCCCCCTCAAACCCTACTTCCTTGGGGCCAAGCCCATCTTCGGGGGCAAGGAGTGGCGAAGGATCACCACCTGCCAGGAATGCCTCCGGGTAGGGGATATAGAGAACGTGGGCCGCACCTCCCGGCACAACACCTACTTTGAGATGCTGGGCAACTTCTCCTTCGGGGACTACTTCAAGAAGGAGGCCATCCTCTGGGCCTGGGAGTTCCTCACGGACCACCTGAAGCTGGACCCGGCCCGGCTCTGGGTTACGGTCTACCAGGACGACGACGAGGCCTACGCCATCTGGCGCGACCTCGTGGGGGTGCCGGAGGAAAGGATTGGCCGCTTCGGGGAGGACGAGAACTACTGGCCGGGGGGAGCCATCACCCACGGGCCCAACGGGCCTTCGGGCCCCTGCTCGGAGATCTTTTACGACCGGGGACCGGCCTTTGGCACCCCGGACGAGACCGGGCCCAACACGGGGAGCGGGGACCGGTTCGTGGAGATCTGGAACCTGGTCTTCACCCAGTACGACCGCCAAGGCCCCATCCCCGGCCCCGGCATCCTCAAGCCCCTGCCCCAGAAGAACATCGACACGGGGATGGGCCTTTACCGGGTGGCGGCCATCCTGCAGGACGTGGAGGACTTCTACCGCACGGACACCTTCTTCCCCCTCATTGAGCAGGTGGCCCTTTGGAGCGGTAAGCCCTACGAGGGCAAGGCAAGCGTGAGCCACCGGGTCATCGCCGACCACGTGCGGGCGGTGGTGGCGGCCTTGGCGGACGGGGTGACCTTTGCCAACACGGGCCGGGGCTACGTGATCCGCCGCCTCCTCCGCCGCGCCCTGAGGCACGGCTACCTCCTGGGCCTCAAAGGGCCTTTCCTCCACCGCCTGGCCCCCGTGGTGGCCGAGCTTTTGGGCGACTTCTACCCGGAGATGCGGGAGAACCTCCCCATGGTGGAGAAGCAGATCCGCCTTGAGGAGGAGCGCTTCCTGGAGACCCTGGAAGGGGGGTTGAAGCGCCTGGACGCCCTCCTCTCCGGCCTTAAGCCGGGGGAGGTGCTTCCCGGGCAGGAGGCGTTCCGCCTTTACGATACCTACGGCTTCCCCCTGGACCTCACGGTGGAGATCGCCGCCGAAAAGGGCTTTGGCGTGGATACCGAGGGCTTCCAGCAGGCCCTCGAGGCGCAACAGGAGCGCTCCCGGGCGGCCATGGCCTTTGAGCGGGAGATCTTCAAGAAGGGCGCCCAGGTGTTGGAGGAGCTCTACGCCGAGCGGGGGGCCACGGAGTTCTTGGGCTATGGGGCCCTCGAGGCCGAGGGGGAGGTGTTGGCCCTCCTGGCCGGGGACCAGAGCCTAGGGGAGGCGGGCCCCGGCACCGAGGTCCAGGTGGTCTTGGACAAGACCCCCTTCTACGCCGAGGGGGGCGGGCAGATTGGGGACTTCGGCCTCTTGGAGTGGCCGGGGGGCCGGGCGCGGGTGGAGACCACCCAAAAGACGGAAAGGGGCATCTTCCTCCACAAGGCCCGGGTGGAGGAGGGCGTCCTGCGGGTGGGGGAGCGGGTGCGGGCAGTGGTGGACCCGGGGCGGCGGGACACCGAGCGCCACCACACCGCCACCCACCTCCTCCACGCCGCCCTTCGCGCCGTCCTCGGCCCCCATGTGCGCCAGGCGGGGAGCCTGGTGGCCCCGGACCGCCTTCGCTTTGACTTCACCCACCCCGAGCCCCTGACCCCGGAGGAGCTGGAGCGGATTGAGCTCCTCGTCAACCGCTGGGTCATGGCGGACTTCCCCGTCACCTGGCGCTACATGCCCCTGGAGGAGGCGAAGAGGGAAGGGGCCATGGCCCTCTTCGGGGAGAAGTACGGGGAGGTGGTCCGGGTGGTGCGGGTGGAGGGGAGCCCCCTGCCGGGCCTGGAGTCCAAGGAGCTCTGCGGCGGCACCCACGTGCGCCGCACCGGGGAGATCGGGGCCTTCCTCATCCAGAAGGAGGAGGCGGTTTCCGCCGGGGTGCGCCGGATTGAAGCGGTGGCGGGGGAGGCGGCCATCCGCTTTGCCCGGGGCATCCTAAACCGCCAGCGGGCCCTCGCCGAAAGGCTTTCCGTGGGGGAAAGCGCCCTGGAGGAGCGCTTGGAGAAGCTCCTTTCCGAGCTCAAGGCCAAGGAGCGGGAGGTGGAAAGCCTTAAGGCGCGCCTGGTCCAGGCGGAGCTCAGGAAGGAGGTGGCCCTTTCCGAGAAGGGCGGCCTCCGCTACGCCGTGGTGGAGATGCCTGGGCTGGACGGGGAGGCCTTGCGCCAGGCGGCGGACGACCTGGTGGAGCGGGGGGCGGATGTGGCCCTGGTCCTCTCGGAGGGGCGTGCGGTCCTGAAGCTTTCCAAGAAGGCAAAGGAGAGGGGCCTCGAGGCGGGGAGCCTCTTCCGTGCCCTCACCGAGCGGGCGGGGGGCCGGGGGGGCGGCAAGGGGGCCTTGGCCCAGGGGGCGGGGCTGGACCCGGCGACGGCCAAGGAGGCCCTGCCCGGGCTTTTGCCCGTAGAATAGCCCCATGGGAACCGCGTTTGGCCTGTTGGCGGCCGCCCTCTCCTGGGGGCTTTTCGCCCTCACCTTTGCCCGCTACCAGAGGCGGCCTGCCCTGCACAACGCCCTTTATTCCCTAGGGCTTTTCCTCTTCGCCCTGGCGGTGACGGCGGAGCTTTGGGCGCGGCTTGTGGGGGCGTGGGACCCCGCCCTTTACCGCCTTTGGTACCTGGCCGGGGCCATGCACGGGGTGACCTTCCTGGGCCTAGGGAGCCTTGCCCTCCTCAACCCCAGGGCGGCCCGGGGGCTTCTCCTCCTCCTCAGCCCCTTGGTCCTCTACGGGCTTTGGCTGGTGGCCTCGGCCCCCCTGGACCTAAGCGCCCTTCCCAGCCCTTACGCCCCCTCGGGGAAGGCCTTCCCCGAGCCCAGCCTCACCTCCCCTAGGCTTTGGACCATCCCCTTTAACCTCCTGGGCACCCTTCTCATGGCCGGGGTGGCCCTCTACACCACCCTTCTCTTCTGGCGGCAAAACCCCTTGCGGGCCCAGGGCACGGCCCTCATCCTCGTGGCCGCTTTGGTGCTCGCCTCCACCAGCACCCTGAACCGGTTCGGGGTGGTGGGCCTGGAGGAGCTGGGCCGGGCCTTGGGGGTGGCCCTCCTCTACCTGGGGGTGGTCTTGGCGGACCGGAGCGCCTATGCGGGTGGGCGCGCTTGACGTGGGGGAGGCCCGCATCGGCCTGGCGGTGGGGGAGGAGGGAAGCCCTTTCGCCTTCGGCCGGGGGTACTTGGTGCGGAAGGGCCTCGAGGCCGACGTGGAGGCCCTTTTGGCCTTTGTGCGGCGGGAAGGGTTGGGCAAGCTGGTGGTGGGGCTTCCCCTGCGCACCGACCTTAAGGAGAGCGCCCAGGCCCAAAGGGTCCTTCCCCTGGTGGAGGCCTTGAGGGCCCGTGGGGTAGAGGTGGAACTCCTGGACGAGCGCTTCACCACCCAGCTCGCCCAGAGGCGGCTCGCCCACGCCCCCAAGCGGGTGCGGCGGGACAAGGGAAAGCTGGACGAGCTGGCCGCCGTGGCCCTATTGGAGGACTACCTTGCCCGAAGGCTCTAGGAAGTGGCTTTGGCGGGGGGTTTTGGCCCTCTTCCTCACCTTCGCCCTCCTCCTCGCCTACGCCCTTTGGCTTCTTGGGCCCACGGGGAAGAAGGCCTTGGTGCGCATCCCCCGAGGGGCCAAGGGGGCGGAGGTGGCGAGGCTTTTGGAGGAGGCGGGGCTTCTGCGCTCAGGGTATCTTTTCTCCGCTTACCTGCGCTTTTCCGGGCGGGAGAGGCGGCTCGTGCCGGGGGTGTACCGCCTCAAGGGGGAAGGGGCCTTCCGCCTCGCCCGCGCCCTCACCGGGGGGGAAAAGCCCTTGACCCTCACCCTCACCTTCCCCGAGGGGGAAAGGGCCAGGGACTATGCGGCCCGGCTTTCCCAGGCAGGCCTGGACGGGGAAGGCTTCCTCGGCCTCGTGGAAAACCCCGGGCCCCTAAAGCCCCCTTACGTGGAGGGGAAAACCCTGGAAGGCTTCCTCTTCCCCGCCACCTACACCTTTGACCTCCTCGCCCCCCCTGAGGAGGTGGTGCGGGCCATGCTCCGCCGCTTTGAGGCGGAGCTCACCCCGCCCGTGCGGGCCCTCCTGGCCGAGCGGGGGCTTTCCGTCCACGCCTGGGTGACCCTGGCCTCCATCGTCCAGGCGGAGGCGGGAAGCGAGGCGGAGATGCCCTACATCGCCGGGGTTTTCCTGAACCGCCTGGAAAGGGGGATGCCCCTTCAGGCGGACCCCACCGTGGCCTACGCCCTGGGCAAGCGCCTTCCCGAGCTTTCCCGAAGGGCGGGGGATTTCGCCGTGGACTCTCCCTACAACACCTACCGCTACGCTGGCCTTCCCCCTGGGCCCATCGGCAACCCGGGGCGGGCGGCCCTCCTGGCCGTCTTAAACCCCATCCGCCAGGACCCCAAGGGCCGGCCCTACCTCTACTTCTTCCACGCCCAGGGGAGGCTTTACCTCAACGCCGACTTTGCGGCCCACCTCCAGGACCTTGCCCGCTACCGCTACTCCTCCCCGTAGCGGAGAAGCCTAAGCTGGGCGTAGGCGAAAAGCAGGGTGAGGAGGAGGATGACCACGGTGACGGCGGCGGCGTAGCCTAGGCGGAAGTTCTCAAACCCCGCCTCGTAGAGGTAGTACCCCAGGACCCGGGTGGCTCCATAGGGCCCGCCCCGGGTGAGGAGGAAGACGGCGGCGTAGGACTGGAGGGAGAGGATGGTGCCCACCACCACCAAGAAGGCCACCGCCGGGCGCATGAGGGGAAGGACCACATAGCGCAACGCCTCCCACGGGCCTGCCCCGTCCACGTAGGCGGCCTCCAGGAGGGTTTTGGGGATGGCCTTGAGCCTTGCCGAGGCCACCAGGACCCCGTAGCCCAGGTGCCGCCAAAGGGTGAAGAGGACTACCATGGCGAGGGCCCAGAACCCCTCCCGGTCCCACGGGGGGATGGGGAGGAACTGGGCCAGGGCCCCGTACTCCGGGGTGAAGAGGGTGTACCAGGAGAGGGTGGCCCCGCCCAGGGTGACGAGCCCCGGCAGGAAGAGGAGGCTTTTGGCGAAGCGCTCATAGGGGGCCCCTTCCAAGGCCACGGCAAGCCCCAGGGATAGCCCCACAAAGAGGGGCAGGGCCAGGAGCATGAACTTGAGGGTTACCCAGAGGCTTCCCCAGAAGGCGGGGTCTAGGAGGAGGTCCCGGTAGTTTTTGAGCCCCACGGGTTTGGGCTCGGAAAGCCCCGACCACTCCCAGGTGGAAAAGCGGATTACGTCCAAAAAGGGGTAGAGGACGAAGACCCCTAAGGTCAGGAGAGCGGGGAGGGAGAAGAGGACCAGAGGCAGGCGGCGCACGCTAGAAGAGGTAGAGGAGGCTTAGGCGGAAGGGGAAGCGGTCGGAGGTGGCGGCCTCGAGGGCGATGGGCTCCAGGTAAAGCCTCAGCCCCAGGCCCCAGGCCAGGTGGAGCCCGCTTCCCGCCTGGTACCCGAGGCCCAGGGTGCCGGAAAGGGCCCCACCCGGAAGCTCCAGGCTCGCCACCGGCCCCACGTGGACCCCAAAGGGGTAACGGAGGTCCAGGCCGAGCCCCACGGAGGTGTAGAAGTCGGCAAGGACCAGGCCCGGGAAGAGGTTGGCCTTGAGGAGGGCGTGGAACTCGGGGTTTTGCGCAAGGAGGACCTCGGCGTCCAGCCCCGTGTCAATCCCCAAGGGGCTAATGGGGAGGAGGAGGCTTCCTTGCAGGTAGGCTCCCTTGTCCGGGGCGTAGCCCACGCCCAGGGTGTTTTCCGGGTAGGCCGGGGCCTGGGCCAAGGCCAGGCCCAGGAGGAGGAGCAAAGCCAGGGCGCGCTTCATATCCCCCCCATCCTACCAGGTAGCATGGGCCCATGCCGGTGGCTTTTTCCCTAGAGCCTTTGGAAGGATTTCTTCCCGCTAAGGCGGTGCCGCTTTTGGTCCTGGTGGGCCTCACCGGGGTGGGGAAGAGCACCTTGGTGGAGGCCCTTGGCCTTCCCCGGCTTCCCGACCGCAGGGAGCTCGTGGACCGGTATGTCCTTCCCCGCTACGGGGCCAAGCCCCCCATTCCCCGGGAGGAGCGCTTCCGCTACACCCGGCTTTTCCGCGAGGAGTTTCCGGGCGGGGTGGCGGAGGTCCTGGCGCGGGGGTATGTGGAGGCCAGGGGCCTCCTCCTCTTTGACGGCCTCAGGGGGGAGAAGGAGGTGGCCTTCGCCCTAGAGCACCTGCCCCGGGCCCACTTCGTGGTCCTCCACGCCCGGGAGGCCACCCGCCTCAAGCGCCTCCTTTCCCGCCAAGACGCCTTTGACCGGGTGGCCCTGAAGCCGGAGGAGTGGGCGGACCTCCAGGCCCTGGCCGAGGGGGTGCTTTCCCGGGAGGAGCTGGAGGAGGCCTTGGCCCTGGCCCCCCTGGAAGAGGTCCTCGCCAAGCTCAAGATTGTGGCGGAAGAGAAGAAAAACTACGACCCCGAAGGCCCCTTGCGCCTCCTCACGGGGCATCCCCGGGCCCTCCTCCTGGACACCGAGGCCCTCACCCCGGAAGCGGAGGTGGCAAGCGTCTTGGGCTTCCTACGGGAGAAAGGGCTTCTAGAATAGCGGGTATGGCGACCCTAAAGGACTTCCGCCTCATCCCCTTCCGCATCCCCCTCAAGGCCCCCTTGCGCTGGGGGAAGGCCTCCGAGCTCGCCGCTTTGGAGCACGCCCTTTTGGAGGTGGAGCTTTCCGATGGCTCCGTGGGCCGGGCGGAGGTGGCCATCCGGCCCACCATCTACGGGGAGACCTTGGGCAGCGTGGAGGCGGGGCTTCGCTACCTGGCCCCCCGCCTAAGGGGCCTCGAGGCGGACGACCAGGAGGCCATCCGGCAGGTGCTGGAGGCCTTCCCCTTCAACTTTGGCCTCAAGGGGGCCCTGGACACCGCCATCTGGGAGGCTTGGGCGCGGAGCGAGGGGGAGGAGCTCCACCAGGTCCTCAAGCCCGCCAAGCACCGGGTGCGGGTGGCCTACATCCTGGGCTTGGGCGGGGAAGAGGAGGTCTTGGAGGACGCCCGCCTGGCCTATGGGGCGGGGGTTAGGGTCTTCAAGGTCAAGGTGGGGCGGGACCTGGAGGAGGATACCCGGCGTATCCGCCGCCTGAAGGAGGCCTTCCCGGACGTGGACCTTTACGCCGACGCCAACGAGGCCCTTTCCCCCAAGGAGGCCGAGGGCTACCTGGAGGCCTGGAAGGCCCTGGGCCTCCGCTACGTGGAGGAACCCTTGCCCATAGAGGAGGTGGAGGCGAGGAGGCGGCTTAAGGAAAAGCGCATCCTCCCCCTCATCGCCGACGACTCGGCCATGACCCCCAGGGATCTCAGGCGGGAACTCCTCCTGGACACCTTTGACATCCTGAACCTAAAGCCCGCCCGCACCGGCGTCACCTGGACCCTGGAGATGCTCGCCTTGGCCCGGGAAAAGGGGAAGAAGGCCATGGTGGGAAGCCAGGCCCAAAGCAGCTTTGGCGCCTACCAATCCGCCCTCCTCGCCTTCCAGCAGGGGGTGACGGAGCCCTGCGAGCTCGCCTTCCACCTGAAGGCCGAAGGGGGCTTCTTCCCCTTCCCCGCCTTCCGGGAGGGGTGGCTTTATTGGGAGGACCTGGTGGAGGGCCGCTTGGACGAGGTGGCCTTCGCCCGGTATGCCCTAAAGGAGGTCTAGGGCTTCCCGGAAGTCCCGGAGCACCCCCTTGGCCCCCGCCTCCAGGAGGCTTTCCGCCCCGTGCCCCGTGAGGAGGGCGTAGGTGGGGATGCCGGCCCCCACGGCGCTCCTTACCCCAGAAGGGGAGTCCTCAAAGGCCAGGGCTTCCTCTGGGGCCACCCCCAGGCGCGCTAAGGCCACCCGGTAGGGGAGGGGGTCGGGCTTGCCCCGGCCCACCTCCTCCGCCAGGACCAGGAGGGGCGGCTTTAGGGAAAGGGCTTGGAGCACGTGGTGGGCGTTTTCCCTAGGGGCGTTGGTGACCACCCCCCAGAGGAGCCCTTGGGCCTCCGCTTTTTGGAGAAGGTTGCGAAGCCCCGGGGTGGGCTCAAGCCCCTGGGCGAGCTCGCGAAAGCGGGCCTCCTTGGCCTCTATGAGGCGATTTGCCTCTTCCCCCTCGAGGCCCAAGAGGTCCCGCACGATCTCCGGGTTGAGCCTCCCCGAGATGCGCTCCCGGTAGAAGACCGGGTCCACGGAAAGCCCGTAGGGTCTTAGCACCTCCCGCCAGGCGGGGAGGTGCAAGGGGTCGGTGTCCGCCAGGGTGCCGTCCAGGTCAAAGAGGAGGGCCTTAACCATGGGTCTCCCGCTCTAGCCCCTGAAGGAGGAGGAAAATCCCCGCCGCCAAGGCCAAAAGCCCCAGGGGAATCCCCCCTTGGGGCAGGAGGGCGAAGAGGGCGGGGATCAGGGTGCTCCCCGTGGCCCCGGCGTACATGAGCCCTCCCAGGGCCTTGTGCCCAAAGCGGGCCTGCACCAGGGCGAAGAGGGTGGAGAAAAGGGGCCCGAGGAGGAAGCCCGTCAGGGGGAAGAGGAGGGCGGTGGGGGGAAGGAGGTTGAGGCAAAGGAGCCCCATCACCCCCATCAGGAGGACCTTTAGGGCGAAGAGGGGCCTTGCTGCCACCCGCCTTGCCAGGAGGAGCCTTCCCAAGGCCAGGAAGAGCCAGTAGAGGGAGAGGAGCACCCCCCCTAGGGCGGTGGGGTGGCCCAGGGCCTCGAGCCAGACCCGGTTCCAGGTGGCCAAGGCCCCTTCCAGCCCCGTGTACAGGGCCACCAGGAGCAAAAAGGGCCATAGCCGCCCCCCCTCGCCCTGGTGCGCGTGGGCCACCGCCGGGGCGTTCCAGACGAGGAGGGCGGCCAGAGAGGCTAAAAGCCCCGCCAGGGCGAGGAAGAGGCCATAGGGCAGGAAGGTGAGGGCGAAAGGGGTAAGGACCGCCCCCAGGCCAAAGGCCACGTTCACCCGGTTTAGGAGCTCCACCCGTCTCCTTGGGTCCAGCTCCCCCACGAGGCTATTGCCGTGCACGTTCATGGTGCCCTCGCCAAGGCCCAGGAGAAAGGCCAGGGCCACCACCCAGGGGAAGGTGGGGGCCAAGGCCAGGCCCAGGAGGGCTAGCCCCACCAGGAATAGCGCCCCCGGAAAAAGGGGGTGGCGCCTTTCCCCTTGGGCCAGGCGCACCCCCAGGAGGAGGCCCAAGAGGAGGGCGGTGAAGAAGAGGGAAACCTCCTCCCCCACCCCGTACCGGGCCCGCCAGAGGGGGAGGGCCGCCCCCGGGAGGGCCACGATGACCCCCACGAGGAAAAGGGCGAGAAACGAGCCCCAGAAAAAGCGCACGTCCGCCATTCTCCCCCTTCCTGACCCTTTGGTCAATAATGGGAGGCATGGAGGCCCTGTTGGCCAAGGCCCTTTCCGGGGAAGGCTTCTTCGCTTTTCCCGGTGTCCTCCTGGTGCGAGGGCCCGACGCCCTTTCCTTCCTCCAGGGGCAGTGCACCCGGGACCTGAGGCGCCTTGCCGCCCCCGCTGGGGCCCTATTCCTCAACCACAAGGGTCAGATAGAGGAGGCGGCCACGGTGTTCCCCCACGAAGAGGGCTTCCTCCTCGCCCCCTGGGGCACCCTGGAGGGGCTTCTGAAGCGGCTTAAGCGCTACATCGTCTTTGATCAGGTGGCGCTCCAAGAGCTTCCCCTTTACCGGTTGGTCTACACGGATGGACGGGAGGCGATAGGGGAAAAGCCCGAGGGGGCGTGGCCTGAAGAGCTTTACCCCCTCTACACCCTCCTCAAAGGCCTTCCCCTCCTCTCGGACATCCGCGGGGAACTCCCCCAGAGCGTGGGCCTCCTTTCCCTGGTGGACTACGGCAAGGGGTGCTACGTGGGCCAGGAGATCATGGCCCGCACCGAGGGCAAGGCGGTCCCTTACCGCCTGGTGGGCCTGCGGGCCGAGGTGGCGGGGGAGGCCCCGGCGGAGCTCCTTTGGCAGGGCAAGCGGGTAGGGGAGGTGAAGCGCCTCGAGGCCACCCCCTTTGGCCCCTTGGGCCTAGGGGTGGTGCGGCAGGAGGTGCCCTTCGGGGCGGTGGTGGAGGGGGGCGGGGGGCGGTACCTCCTCTCCCCCCTTCCCTTTGAGTGAGGTTAAGGAGGCGGCGTGGAGCGGGCAGAGCTCATCGGGGTAGGCACGGAACTCATCTACGGGGAAACCCTGGACACCAACACGGCGGAGCTGGCCAGGAGCCTCAAGCCCTACGCCCTCAAGGTGGAGAGGACCCTCCGGGTGGTGGACGAGCCCGAGCCCTTGGCCAAGGAGGTGCGGGCCGCTTGGGAAAGGGCGCGGCTTGTGGTCCTCTCGGGGGGGCTTGGCCCCACCCCGGACGACGTGACCCGGGAGGCGGTGGCCCTGGCCCTGGGGGAGCCCTTGGAGCTGGACGAGGCCATGCTGGCGGAGATTGAGGCCTTTTTCCGCGCCCGTGGGCGGGATATGCCCGCGGCGAACCGCAAGCAGGCCCTGAAGATTCCCTCGGCCACCTGGCTTAAAAACCCCGTGGGCACCGCCCCGGGTTGGTGGTTGCGCAAGGAGGGGAAGGACCTCGTCCTCCTCCCGGGGCCCCCTCCCGAGTGGCGGCCCATGTGGCGGGAGGTGCTTCCCAAGCTTTCCCTTCCCCAAAGGCCCTACGCCGAGCGGGTCTTCAAGACCTGGGGCATCGGGGAGTCGGACATCGTGGAGCGGCTTGGGGAGCTTTTTGTCCGGGGCGAGGAGGTGGAGGTGGGCACCTACCCCAAGCTCCACGGGGTGGAGGTGGTGGTCCGGGGCCGGGAGGACCGGGTGGCGGAGCTTTCGGAAAGGATTAAGAAAAAACTCTTACGGGAAATCTGGGGCGAAGGGGACCTGACCCTGGCCGAGGCGGTGAAACGGCGCATGGAGCGGGAAGGGGCCACCTTGGCCACCATGGAAAGCCTCACGGGGGGGCTTCTTGGGGCGGAGATCACCCGGGTTCCGGGGGCGAGCCGCTTCTACCTGGGGGGCGTGGTATCCTATTCTGTAGGGGCCAAGGCCCGCTTCGGTGTGCCTGAGGAGCTTTTGGCCAAGACGGTTTCCGCCGAAACGGCCAAGGCCATGGCGGAGGCCGCAAGGTCCCTTTTTGGCGCCACCTACGCCCTGGCCACCACGGGGGTGGCGGGGCCAGACCCCTTGGAGGGCGAGCCGGTGGGCACGGTCTACGTGGCCCTGGCGGGGCCTAAGGGGACGGAGGCCAGGCGCTACCGCTTTCCCGGCGACCGGGAGGCGGTGCGGCTTCGGAGCGTTTACGCCGCCTTGGCCCTTTTGCTGACATGAGGCTTTTCTACGCGGTCTTTCTTCCCGAGGAAGTGCGGCGGGCCCTGGTGGAGGCCCAGGAGAAGGTGTCCCGCTATAAGGGCTGGAAGGAGGTGGCGCCCCACCAGCTCCACCTCACCCTCCTTTTCCTGGGCGAGAGGCCGGAAGGGGACCTCGAGGACCTCCTTTCCCTAGGCCACCGCCTGGGGCGCCTCTATGCCCCTTTCCCTGCCCGCATCCGGGGCACGGGCTACTTCCCCAACGAGGGTACCCCCAGGGTCTGGTTCGCCAAGGCGGAGGGGGAAGGTTTTTCCCTCCTGGCGGGGGCCTTGAGGGAAGGGGTGGCGGAGCTTTTGGGGGAGGAGGCCCTCAGGGCGGGCGGGGACAAGCCCTTCAAGCCCCACATCACCCTGGCCCGGCGCAAGGCCCCCGCCCCGCGGGTGCCCCCGGTGGTCTTCGGCCTGGAGTGGCCGGTGACGGAGTTCGCCCTGGTGCGTTCCGAACTCAGGCCCAAGGGACCCGTGTATACCATTCTGGAAAGATTCCCTTTAAGAGGTGACCATGGACGAGAACAAGAGGAAGGCGCTGGAGAACGCCCTAAAGACCATTGAGAAGGAGTTTGGCAAGGGGGCGGTGATGCGGCTTGGGGAGATGCCCAAGCTCCAGGTGGACGTGATCCCCACGGGCTCCTTGGGCCTGGACCTGGCCCTGGGCATCGGGGGCATCCCCCGGGGCCGGGTGGTGGAGATCTACGGCCCCGAGTCCGGGGGCAAGACCACCTTGGCCCTCACCATCATCGCCCAGGCGCAGAAGCAGGGGGGTGTGGCCGCCTTTGTGGACGCCGAGCACGCCCTGGACCCCCTCTACGCCGCAAGGCTGGGCGTCAAGGTGGAAGACCTCCTGGTTTCCCAGCCGGACACGGGGGAGCAGGCCCTGGAGATCGTGGAGCTTTTGGCCCGCTCTGGGGCGGTGGACGTCATCGTGGTGGACTCCGTGGCCGCCTTGGTGCCCAAGGCGGAGATTGAGGGGGATATGGGGGATGCCCACGTGGGCCTCCAGGCCCGGCTCATGAGCCAGGCCCTGCGCAAGCTCACCGCCGTCCTGGCCAAGAGCAACACCGCCGCCATCTTCATCAACCAGGTGCGGGAGAAGGTGGGGGTGATGTACGGCAACCCCGAGACCACCCCAGGGGGCGGGCCCTCAAGTTCTACGCCAGCGTGCGCCTGGACGTGCGCAAAAGCGGCCAGCCCATCAAGGTGGGGAGCGAGGCGGTGGGCATCAAGGTCAAGGTCAAGGTGGTGAAGAACAAGCTGGCCCCGCCCTTCCGCGAGGCGGAGTTGGAGATCTACTTCGGCAAGGGCTTTGACCCGGTCATGGACCTGGTGAACGTGGCCGTGGCCGCCGGGGTCATTGAGAAGGCGGGGAGCTGGTTTTCCTACGGCGAGCACCGCCTGGGCCAGGGCAAGGAGAAGGCAGCGGACTTCCTCAAGGAGCGGCCCGAACTCCTGGAGGAGATCCGGGCCAAGGTCCTGGAGCGGGCGGACCAGGTGGTCCTCGCCGCCAGCGAAGAGGGGGAGGAATGAGCCTTCTGGACCTGGTGCTTTTGGCCCTGGTCCTCCTCCTTTCGGCGGCGCTTTTCCTAAAGCGTAAGGGCGAGGACCGCACGGGGGAGGAGGCGAGGCGCCTCCTCGAGGCCGCCAAGGAGGAGGCGAGAACGGCCCTGGAGGCGGCCCGGAAGGAGGCCAAGGAGATCCTGGAAACGGCCCGGCACGAGGCCAAGGCCCTAAGGGAGGAGGCGGAGGCCCGGGCCAAGGTTCTTAAGGAAGAGCTGGAGGCCGAGCTCAGGCGGCGGGCGGAGGCCGCCGAGGCCGAGGCCAAAACCCGCCTGGCCCAGCTGGAGGAGCGCCTAAAGGCCGAGCGGGAAGAGCTAAGGGCGGAAAGGGAGCGGCTTAGGGGCCTTCAGGAGGAGCTAAAAGCGGAAAGGGAGCGCCTTAAGGAGGAAAGGGAGGAGCTTCGCCGGGAGGCGGAAAGGCTTTCCAAGCGGGGCGAGGCCCTGGATGCCCGGGCCCTAAAGCTGGACGCCCTGGAGGAGGCCCTTGCCCAGAAGGAGGAGGCCCTCAAGGCCAGGGAAGCGGGGCTTTGGGAGCGGGAAAAGGAGATTGAGAAGAAGCTTTACGAGGTGGCGGGCCTCTCCCCGGAGGAGGCGCGCAGGCTCATCCTGGAAAAGCTAGACCAGGAGCTGGAGGAGGAGAAGGCCCAAAGGGTGCGGGCGGCTTTGGAGAAGGCCCGCCTCGAGGCCCGGCGGGAGGCGCAGAAAATCCTGGCCCAGGCCATGCAGCGCCAGGCCTCGGAAACCGCCGCCCAGCTGGCCGTTTCCGTGGTCCCCATCCCCTCCGATGCCATGAAGGGGCGCATCATCGGCCGGGAGGGGCGGAACATCCGCACCTTTGAGGCCCTCACGGGGGTGGACCTCATCATTGACGACACCCCGGAGGCGGTCCTCCTCTCCTCCTTCAACCCCATCCGCCGGGAGATCGCCCGCATGGCCCTGGAGGAGCTCTTAAAAGACGGCCGCATCCACCCAAGCCGCATTGAGGAGGTGGTGGAGAAGGCCAAGCAGGAGATGAAGACCTTCATCTACGAGAGGGGGGAGGAGGCGGCCTTGGAGGCCGGGGTGGTGGGGCTGAAGCCTGGCCTCATCCAGCTCCTGGGGCGGCTCCACTTCCGCTCCAGCTACGGCCAGAACGTCCTCAAGCACTCCATCCAGGTGGCCCACCTGGCGGGGATTATGGCGGCGGAGCTGGGCCTGGACGCCGTCTTGGCCAAGCGGGCCGGGCTCCTGCACGATATCGGCAAGAGCGTGGACCGGGAGGTGGAGGGGAGCCACGTGGAGATCGGCATCGCCTTGGCCCGGCGTTTCGGCGAGCCCAAGGAGGTCATTGACGGCATCGCCCACCACCACGACCCCGAAAACGCCGAGACGGTTTACGCCGTCTTGGTGGCCGCCGCCGACGCCCTTTCCGCCGCCCGCCCTGGGGCCAGGCGGGAAAGCCTGGAGGAGTACCTCCAGCGCCTCGAGGCCCTGGAGCGCATCGCCCTCTCCTTCCCCGGGGTGGAAACGGCCTTCGCCGTGCAGGCGGGGCGGGAGGTGCGGGTCATCGTCAAGCCGGACAAGATCACCGATGCCAAGGCGGTGCTCCTGGCCCGGGAGATCGCAAGCCGCATTGAGCGGGAGATGAACTACCCCGGCCAGGTCCAGGTAACCGTGGTGCGGGAGAGCCGGGCGGTGGAGTACGCCCGATAGGCTAAAATGGGGCGATATGCTTCGGGGCGAGGACATCGGGATTGACCTGGGGACGGCCAGCGTCCTCATCTACGTGCGGGGGAAGGGGATTGTCCTCCGCGAGCCCTCGGTGATCGCCGTGGTGCAGGGGAAGCGGGAGGTGAAGGCGGTGGGGGCCGAGGCCTACCGGATGCTGGGGCGCACCCCCGGCAACATCGTGGCCGTGCGCCCCCTAAAGGACGGGGTCATCGCCGACTACGCCCTTACTGAGCGCATGCTCCTCCTCTTCCTGCAGAAGGTGCTTTCCCCCTTAAGCCGCTTCTTCAAGCCCCGGGTGATGGTGGGGGTGCCCTCCGGGGTCACGGACGTGGAGCGGCGGGCCGTGGTCCAAGCGGTCTCCGCCCTGGCCCAGAAGGTCTACCTCATTGAGGAGCCTTTGGCGGCCGCCATCGGGGCCGGCATCAACGTGGCCGAGCCCACGGGGAGCATGGTGGTGGACATCGGGGGAGGCTCCACGGACATCGCCGTGATCTCCTTGGGGGGCATCGTGCGCTCGGAAAGCCTCCGCATCGCCGGAAACGAGATGGACCAGGCCATCATCCGCTACATCCGGCAGAAGTACAACCTCCTGATCGGCGAGCGCACCGCCGAGGAGCTGAAGATCCAGCTGGGCCGGGCCAAGCTCCTTCCTGGGGAGGAGAAGGAAGTGGCGGAGGTCCGGGGGCGGGACCTCATCACCGGCCTTCCCCGCACGGCGGAAATCCCTGCGGAGGACGTGGCCGAGGCCCTTAAGGAGCCTTTGGAGAAGATTTTCCAGGGGGTGAAGGGCGTGTTGGAGACCACCCCGCCCGAGCTGGCCTCCGATATCTACGAAAGGGGCATCCTCCTCACGGGAGGCGGGGCGCTTCTCAAAAACCTGGACGTGGCCCTGCAGGAGGCCACGGGGGTGCCCGTGGTGGTGGCGGAAAACCCCATTGAGGCCGTGGCCCTGGGCACGGGGAAGGCCTTGGAGATGCTCCACGTCCTCGAGGACACCATCCTCTCCTCCGACGATGTCCTCCGGAGGTGACGCTTGGACATCCAGGAGATCCTGAAGCTTCTCCCCCACCGCTACCCCTTCCTCCTCATAGACCGGGTGCTCCAGGCGGACGAGAAGGGTTTCCGCGCCCTGAAGAACGTGACCTTCAACGAGCCCCACTTCCAGGGGCACTTCCCCGGCTACCCCATCATGCCGGGGGTGCTTATCCTGGAGGCCATGGCCCAGGCGGCGGTGGGCACCATCGCCAAGCAACCGGGCTTCGCGCCGGGGGGGCTCGTCTTCCTGGTGGGGGTGGAGGAGGCCCGCTTCAAGAGGCCCGTGGTCCCGGGGGACACCCTCATCCTGGAAGGGGAACTCCTCTTCTTCCGCCGCGGCCTCGGCAAGGTGGCGGTGAAGGCCTTGGTGGAGGGGGAGGAGCGGGCGAGCGCCACCCTTAGCTTCGCCGTGCGGGAGGGGTGATGGACCTTGCCGCCTACCTGAAGCGGGCCCGGGGCGGGCGGGTGGTGCGCACGGGGTTTTTGGAACCCGAGGACCAAGCCCTCCTGGAAGAGATGGCCCGGGCGGAGGGGCTGAAGGTTTCCCTGTTCGGGGGCTTCCCCTTGGCCGAGCGCAAGGTGGCCATCCTCTACCCCGAGGAGGTCCCTAGCGTCCAGGACCCCGTGGAGGTCTACCTTCTGGAGAAGGAGCCCCCGGACCTGGGGGAGGCCATGGGGGACGTGGAGGCCCTGGAGGAGGGGTTTTTGGTGACCCTCCTTCCCGAGGGGAAAAAGGCCCTTCTGGAGGCGGGCTATACGCTCCATCCCGCTCCCGAGGCCGTTTTCAAGGCCAGCAAGGGGGTGCGCACCTTGGTGGTGCCCTCCCTCCGGGTGGACGCCCTGGGGGCCAAAGGATTCGGGGTTTCCCGGAGCTACTTCGTGCAAGGGGTGAGGGCGGGGAAGGTGCGCCTAAGGGGCAAGCTCGCCTCCCCCAAGGACGAGATGCGCCCCGGGGATACCCTCTTGGCCGAGGGGTTGGGAAGCCTCCGCCTCCTGGAGGTCCTGGGGTCCACCCGGAGGGGTAACTTCAAGGTGAAGGTGGAGGTGGAGCGGGGCTAAGTGTGAGCCCCCCCACTTGCCGTGAAAACCCAACCAGTTGTACTATCTCCGGCGAAAACCCCAAGATCTGGGGGTGCGTGGAGGGGTTATGGAACGGTATTTCTTTGACGAGCACGCCCAAGCCATTGCCAAGCGCCAGTATCTCCAGCCCGGTGACGGGGACATTCTGGGCATGTTCCGGCGGGTGGCCCGGGAGATGGCCAAGGTGGAGCGCCCGGAGGAAAGGGCCCATTGGGAGGAGAAGTTCTACGAGCTCATGGCCACGAAGCGCTTCTCCCCCGGCGGGCGCATCCTGGCGGGGGCCGGCACCGCCCACGGCAACCTTCTCAACTGCTTCGTCCAAGGGGCCACGGAAAACCCGCCGGAAAGCTTTGCCGGCATTATGGAGGTGGCCAAAAAGCTCGCCCTCGTCACCAAGGTGGGCGGGGGGAACGGGGTGAACCTGGACCCCTACCGCTCCAAGGGCGGGAGGAGGCGGCGGCCGGTTCAGGGCGTGGCCTACCTAGCCGCAAGCCACCCCGATGTGGAGGACTTCATCCGCGGCCTCATGCGCCCTCCCATCAACCCCGATGGCCCTAAGGAAGAGATCGCCCTGAAGAACTTCGCCCGGGTGGTCTACGGGGAGGCCTCCCCCGAGCTCAAGGCCTTGGCGGAGCGCTACGGGGTGGCCCTGGCCCAAGAGCCCCCGGAGGACGCCATCCGGGTGCCCGACGACATGGGGGGCATCGTGGACGCCGCCAGGGAGGCGGCGGACCGGGCGAGGCGGGGGCTTGTCGCCCACGTGGACTTCTCCCTTCTCCGCCCCGAAGGAGCCCCCATCCGGGGCAGCGGGGGGACCAGCTCGGGGCCCGTGAGCTTCCTCTTTGAGATCTTTGACAACTTCCTGGAGTGGGCGGCCTGGGGGGCGGAGGTGGCGGGCCCTGTGGCCACCTTGCGCTACGTCTACGCGCCCGTGCTCCGGGTGGTGCGGCAGGGGGGATGCCTCCATCCGGACACCCTGGTGCACACCGACCGGGGCACCTTGCGCCTGCGGGAGCTTGTGGACCCCTTCAGGCGGGGCTGGCAGCCCCACACCCTGAGCGTGGCCACCGATGAGGGCTGGCGGCCGAGCCCTGAGGGGTACAACAACGGCGTGGCCTCCACCCTGCGGGTGGTGCTGGAAAACGGCCTCGAGGTCCAGGGAACCCCCAACCACAAGCTCAAGGTTCTCCGGGAAGACGGGACGCGGGCGTGGGTGGAACTCCAGGCGTTGAAGCCTGGGGACTGGGTCATCTGGGTGCTGGACGAGCACACGGGGACCCCGGTCCAACTGGCTCCCTTGGACGAGCCCCTCCACCCCAACGCTACCCCCATCCGCACCCCGGAGGTGCTCACCGAGGACCTGGCCTTCCTCCTGGGGTTCTTCTTCGGGGAGGGATTTGTGAGCGGGGACCGCATCGGCTTCTCCGTCCACGAGGAAGAGCCCATGAAGGAGGAGATCAAGGGCCTCTTCCGCAAACTCTTTGGGCTGGAGCTCCGGGAAGAAAGGAAACCCGCTGACCGGAGCCTTACCTTGGTCGTCCATAGCCGCCCCCTGGTCACCTGGCTCAGGAAAAACGGCCTGCTTAAGGGGAAAGCGCGGGAGTTGGAGGTTCCGAGGGCCATCCGCCAAAGCCCCCGTCCTGTCCTCGCTGCCTTCCTCCGGGGCCTCTTTGAGGCCGACGGGACCGTGACCGCAGGCTACCCCATGTTGACCACCGCCTCCAGGCGCTTAGCCCAGGATGTGATGGTTCTCCTGGGAGGGCTTGGCATCCCCTCCAAGCTTCTCCGCTACAATCCCCTGCCGGGGCGCTTTTCCAAGGCCGAGCACTACCGGGTTCGGGTGGTGACCGCCAAAGGCCTGGAGCGGTACCTGGAGCGGATCGGGGTGCCCCAGGGCTCTCGCCTTCAGGTCCTCTACCAAAGCCAACCGGATACCCGCCGGGAGTCTAGCTGGCCCTTGCCCCACGCCCAGGGGCTGCTTGGCCCCCTCCTTGCGGTGGCGGCAAAGGGCAGGAAGGGCCACGCCTCTCCCTACACCTCCTTGCGCAAAGACCTCCTCCGCTACCTCCGGGGGGAGCGCCAGCTTACCGCCACGGGGTACGCCCTGGTCCAGGAAAAGGCCCAAGGCCTAGGCCTGGAGGCCGAGTACTTCGCTTACAACGAGTACTACGTGCGGGTAGCGGCCGTGGAACCCGCCGGCGAGATCCTTACCCTGGACCTTTCGGTGGAGGGCAACCACACCTACCTGGCCAACGGTCTGGTAAGCCATAACACCCGCCGCGGGGCGGGGATGGCCACCCTCGCCATTGAGCACCCGGACCTCTTGGACTTCCTCACCGCCAAGGACCTGGACCGGGAGAAGGCGGAAGGGGACATCTCCACCTTTAACATCTCCGTCCTGGTGAGCGACGCCTTCATGCGGGCCCTGGAGGAGGATGCCCTTTGGCCCGTGACCCCCATTGAGGTTCCCGGCAAGTACTACCCTTACCCCCTGGAAGGCCCCTACACCGGGAAGCTCCCCGAGCTCCCCGAACGGGAGGACGGGGCCAAGGCCATCCCCCTCTTTGGGGGCAAGGTTCCGGCCCGTTGGCTGTGGCACGAGATCGCCTGGCACGCCTGGGCCACGGGGGAGCCGGGGCTCATCTTCGTGGACCGCATCAACGCCCTTTCGGCCCTGAAGGGGTTGGGGGAGCGTTTTTGGATTCGTTCCACTAATCCGTGCGGGGAAATCCCTCTCACGGTGGGCGAGCCCTGCGACCTCGGGGCCCTGAACCTCGCCGCCTACGTGAAGGACGGGGAGTTCCAGATGGAGGCCTTCCGCCAGGACGTGCGCACCGCCATCCGCTTCCTGGACAACGTCCTGGACGTGAACCAGTTCGCCCTGAAGGACAACGAGGAGGCGGCCAAGCGGCTAAGGCGCCTGGGCCTTGGGGTCATGGGCCTCGCCGACATGCTCATCCGCCTGGGCCTCCCCTACGACTCGGAAGCGGCCCGGGAGAAGGTCTACGAGATCATCTCCGCCATGCGGGAGGAGGCCATCAAAGCCTCGGAGGCCCTGGCGGAGGAACGGGGCCCCTTCCCCCTTTACAAGGCGCACGCCGATTACTTCCAGGCCCTTGGCATCCGTCCCCGGCGCAACGTGGCCGTCCTCACCGTGGCCCCCACCGGCACCACCAGCATGCTCATGGGGGTCAGTAGCGGGATTGAGCCCGTCTTCAGCCCCTTCGTCTGGCGCAGGATTGGCGGGGAATACAAGCCCCTCCTCCACCCCCTCTTCGTGGAACTCATGGAGGGCTACCCGCCCGCCCCCGGCTACGAGAAGGACGGGAAGTGGGACTGGGACAAGATCATTGAGGAGATCCAGCGGGACGGCCACGGCTCCGTGCAGAGCCTCCCCTTTGTCCCCGAGCCCATCCGCCAGGTCTTCCGGTGCGCCCACGACATCCACCCCTTGGACCACGTGCGCATGCAGGGGGTTGTGCAACGGGCCTTCGACGCCGAGGGGTACGCCGCCAACTCGCTATCTAAGTGCATCGCTAAGGGTACCCTGATTCCTACTTCCAAAGGGCTCATCCCTGTTGAGGAGATTGCCCCACCCCATCCCGAGGACACCTTTGCCCCGGTGGACGGCTTGTACACGGCGGAGGGATACCGCATCACCGCCCACTACTTCGCCGGCAAGAAGAGGGGGGTTCGGGTGCGTCTAGATAACGGGGCGGAGCTGGTGGGTGCTTGGGAGAGCCACCGCATCCTCACTCCCCAAGGCTGGCGCCTGATGCGGGAGCTTAAGCCTGGGGACCTCGTTTTGGGCAAGCTGGTTCCCGCTCATGGCCCTGGGGGAGCCCCGATTTCGCTGGAGTTTCCCCTGCGCACCAACGCCAAGGTCCTTCCTCTGCCCGAAAGGATGAGCCCCGAACTGGCCCTTTTCCTGGGGATGTTGGCTGCGGATGGTTCCACGGTGGAGAGCACCGGTTTTGTGGGCATAGCCACGAAGAGCCCGGAGGTGGAAGCGGCCTTCCGGGATGTGGTCCAACGGCTCTTCGGTGCGGAGCCCAAGGTGACGGTGGACAAGCGCACGGGGGTGCGCAACCTGTACCTTACCTCCAGGCGCCTGACGCGTTATGTAGAGGCCTTGATCGGCAAGGGGGCTGCTGAGAAGCGGGTGCCACGCCAGATCCTTCAGGGGAACGCCGAGGAGAAGCTGGCCTTCCTCAAGGGGCTGACCCTGGACGGCTATGCCCGCCCGGATCTGGGTCTTGTGGTTTACGAGGGCAAGAGCGCCCGGCTTGCTTACGAGGCCGCGGAGATGGCCCGGAGCTTCGGGTTGCCCCAGGTGTACCAGGGGCGCAAGAAAGTAGAAGCGCCTAAGGGGACGTACTTCGTCCATTCGCTGGTCGTTTCGGGCCCCCTGCAAGAGCTGGTGGAGCCCATAGAGGTCCATAAACGGATTCCCCGGGTGGACAGGCAGTACAGGGTGTTCGTTCCGGAGGAGGTTGTGGAGGCCACCCGGGTGGGGGTGCGCCATCCTGGATACGCCAATCTAAAGTCGGTGAGGAGCAGGGGGGTTTCCCACGTTTACAACCGCACCGCGGACCGCCTGGGTTGGCCCACGGAGGTGTTGGCCTTTAGGGTGGTGGAGGTGGAGGATGTGGGCGAGGTGGAAATGTACGACATAGAGGTGGAGGAGGTCCACCGCTATGTGGTAAACGGCATTCTTTCCCACAACACCATCAACCTGCCCCACGAGGCCACGGTGGCAGACGTGGAGGCGGCCTACGCCGAGGCCTACCGCACGGGGTGCAAGGGGATCACCGTCTACCGGGATGGCTCCCGGGAGTTCCAGGTGCTCACGGTGAAGAAGGAGGCGAAGGAAGCGAAGGGGGAGCAAAAGGAAAAGGCGCCCGAAGGGGAACCTTGGGTGGCCCAGGCGAAGGAGCCGCAGGCTCAGGAGAGGCCAGGGGGTCCCGTCTACGAGCGCCCGGGGCGGCTCATGGGCTTCACGGACATGGTGAAGCTCCTCACCCCCGAGGGGGCCAAGCGGAGCTTCCTCGTCACGGTGAACCTCCTCGGGGACCGGCCCATTGAGGTGATCCTCACCTCGGGCAAGGCGGGGGACGAGGCCAACGCCGATAGCGAAGCCTTAGGCCGGGTGGTGTCTATCGCCCTGCAGTACGGGGTGCCCCCCGAGGCCATCGTCCGCACCCTTCGGGGCATCAACGGGGGGCTTTACGGCACCTACCAGGGGCGGCTTGTTTCCAGCAAGGCGGACCTCATCGCCGTGGCCCTGGAGACCATCCCTCAGGCCTTCAAAAAGGGTCTCCCTCCGGAGGAGGCGCAAGAACCCCTCCCGAGCCTTTCCGGTGGGGGCCTGGCCCTTCCCGGGGCCTTGGCCTGCCCGGTGTGCGGGGAGAAGGCCTTGGTGCGGGAAGAGGGTTGCTACAAGTGCCAGGCCTGCGGCTATTCCAAGTGCGGCTAGGGGATGGTTCGGGTGAAGATCTGCGGCCTCACCCGCCTCGAGGACGCCCTCCTCGCCGAGGCGCTTGGGGCCTATGCCCTGGGCTTTGTCCTGGCCCCCGGGTCCAGGAGGCGCCTGGCCCCGGAAGCGGCCCGGGGGATCTCCCGGGCCCTGGGGCCCTTCGTGGTGCGGGTGGGGGTCTTCCGGGACCAGCCCCCGGGGGAGGTGCTCAGGCTCATGGAGGAGGCCCGGCTCCAGGTGGCCCAGCTCCACGGGGCAGAGCCCCCGGAGTGGGCGGAGGCCATTGGCCGCTTCTTCCCCGTCATCAAGGCCTTCTCCCTGGATGGCCCCGCCAGGCCGGAGTGGGCAGGGTACCCCGCCTGGGCCCTCCTCCTGGATAGCCCCTCCCCGGGAAGCGGGAAGCCCTACCCGAGGGCCTGGGCCGAACCCCTTCTGGGGACGGGGAAGCGGGTGATCCTGGCCGGGGGGATCACCCCGGAGAACGCCCCCGAGGCCCTGGCCCTCCGGCCCTACGCCATAGACCTGGCGAGCGGGGTGGAGGAGGCGGTGGGGGTGAAGAGCCGGGCGAGGCTCGAGGCCCTTTTCGCCCGGGTGCGGGCCTTTATGATGGGGGCGTGAAGGGCCATCCCTTCTTTCCCCATCTCATGGCCATGCTGGAGGCGGCGGACCTCGCCCGGGGCATCCACGCCTACTACCTGGCCAAGGGCTTTACCCAAGGGACCAAGTCGGGCCCCACGGACCTGGTGACCCAGGCGGACCGGGAGGCGGAGGCGGCCATCAAGGACCTCCTCCTCTCCCGCTTCCCCGAGGCGGGGTTCTTGGGGGAGGAGGGGGGGAGCGAGGGGGGGAAGGCCCTCCGCTTCGTGGTGGACCCCTTGGACGGCACGGTGAACTACGCCCACGGCTTCCCCTTCTACGGGGTTTCCCTGGCCCTGGAGGTGGAGGGGGTGGTCCAGGCGGGGGTGGTGATGGACACCGCCCGGGGGGAGGTCTTCTACGCCCTGAGGGGCGGGGGGGCGTACCTGGACGGGCGGCCCATCCGGGTCACGGAGCGGGCGGAGCTTTTGGGAAGCCTCCTCGCCACGGGCTTCCCCTACGACGTGGCCCAGGACCCCGAGAACCTCACCTACTTCGCCCGGGCCCTAAGGCGGGGGCTTCTCGTGAGGCGGCCGGGGGCGGCCGCCCTGGACCTGGCCTACGTGGCGGCGGGCCGCCTCGAGGGCTTCTGGGAGGTGAAGCTCAACCCCTGGGACGTGGCGGCGGGGTGGCTTTTGGTGGAGGAGGCGGGGGGTAGGGTGACGGACCTGGAGGGGAGGCCGTACGCCTTGGGCCACCGCTACATCGTGGCCACCAACGGCCACATCCACGAGGCTTTGCTCCGGGCCCTCTTGCAAGATTAGAATGGGGGCATGGACCTGGAGGCCAAGAAGAAGGTTCTTCGGAGCTTTACCTACGGGCTTTACATCCTCACGGCCAGGGACGGGGAGGCGTACGCCGCCGGCACGGTGAACTGGGTGACCCAAGCCTCCTTCACCCCGCCCCTCATCGCCCTGGGGGTGAAGCGGGATAGCCACCTCCACGCCCTCCTAGAGCGCACGGGGAAGCTCGCCCTCATGACCCTCGCCGCCGACCAGAAGGCCATCGCCCAGGACTTCTTCAGGCCCACGGTGCGGGAGGGGAATACCTTAAACGGCCACCCCTTTGAGCCTTCCCCCACCCTGGGCCTGCCCCTCCTCACCGAGCTCCCCTACTGGCTCGAGGCCGAGGTGCGCCACCTCTACCCCGGGGGGACCACAGCGTGGTGGTGGCGGAGGTGGTGGGGGCGGGGGTGCGGTACGAGGCCAAGCCCCTCGTCATGTGGGACACGGGCTGGTTCTACGGGGGCTAGCCCTGGCAGCGGGGGCAGAAGTGGGTGCTCCGCCCCGCCACCACCTGCCGCCGGATGGGCGTGCCGCAGGCGGGGCAGGGGAGGCCCTCCCGTCCGTAGACGGCGTGGCGCTCCTGGAAGCTCCCTGGGCGGCCATCGGGCTGTTGGTAGGTCCGGTCGGAAAGCGTGCTTCCCCCAAGGGCGAGGGCCTCGGCGAGGACCTCCCGTAGGGCCCGGTAGAGCCTTTCCCCTTCCCCTGGGCTAAGCTCCTGGGCCGGGCGCAAGGGGTGGAGGCGGGCCCGGAAGAGGGCCTCGTCGGCGTAGATGTTGCCCACCCCCGCCGCCAGGGTCTGGTCCAGGAGGAGGGCCTTGAGGGGCTTGGCGCTCCGGCGAAGCCCTTGGAGGAAGCCTTCCAGTTGGAAACCTTCCGAAAGGGGCTCGGGGCCGAGGCGGCCCAGGAGGGGGATTTCCCGGTAATCTCCCCGTTCCACCACCCAGAGGCGGCCGAAGCGCCGGGGGTCGTGGAAGTGGAGGAGAAGGGAGGGAAACTCCAGGGTGAGCCGGGTATGGGGGGTGGCCTCGAGGCGGAAGCCCCCCGTCATCCCCAGGTGGACCACCATCTCCAGCCCCCCGGAAAGGGCGAAGAGGAGGAACTTGCCCCGGCGCCCGAGGTCCAATAGGCGCGCTCCTTCTGCCCGTTCCGTGTGGCGGTAGCGGCCGGGGTCCTGGTGGCGCACCCTTAGGAGGGGTTTCCCCTGGAGGAGGGGGAGGAGGCGCCTTCTTGTGGTCTCCACCTCGGGAAGCTCAGGCACGGGGCCTCCGCGCCGCCAGGAGGCGGTAAAGGGGCTTCCCCAATGGGCTTAGGAGGTAGAGGAGGGGAAGGAGGGGCCAAAGGGGGGGGAGGCGGCGGGCCAGGTGGAGGAGGGCAGGGTAGCCCCGGTAGACCCTTTCCCCTTCCAGGACGTGGAGCTCTTGGAGGAGGGCCTCCTTTTCCAGGTCTGTGGCCGTCTGGAGGGGCTCCACCCGGAGGTCCTTCCGGAGGTCCAGGGCCTTTAGGGCCTCTCCCAAGGCCCGGCAGTAGGGGCATTGGGCGTCAATCAGCACCCGCATGGGCCTCCACGGGGACGGGCTCCCCCTTCTCGTTCACCGCCACGTAGGTGAGGATGCCCTTGGTGGCCAGGGTGCGGCCGTTTTCCTGGCCGAACCGCTCCTTGTACACCTCCACCTCCACGGTCAAGGAGGTGCGCCCCACCCGCACCACCCGGGCCACCACCTCCAGGAGGTCCCCGGTGCGGATGGGCACCTTGAACTCCACGCTCCCCACCGCCACCGTGACCACGGGCTTTTTGGCGTAGCGGGCGGCGGCGTAGGAGCCCACCTTGTCCATGAGGCCCAGGACGAAGCCGCCAAAGGCGGCCCCCAAGGGGTTGGTGTGCTCGGGGAAGACGAGCTCGAGGGTCCGCGCCTCCATGCCCTTAGCCTACAGGAGGCTGTCCGTGAGGCGGGCCATCTCCTGGTCCTTCTCCGTGATGCCCCCGGCGCTGTGGGTCCACCATTCCACCTCCACCTGGCCCCACGCCACGGTGAGGCGGGGGTGGTGGCCCTTGGCCTCGGCCAGCTCCCCCACCCGGTTGGCGAAGGCCAGGGCCTCCCGGAAGTCCTTAAAGCGGAAGCGCTTGTAGAGGCGCTCGGGGTCTTGGCGCACCTCCCAGTCCATGCCCTAAGGGTATAAGGAAAATCCCCGGGCCCATTGTGCCCGGGGGCGGTTTGGTTGCGGGGGCGGGATTTGAACCCGCGACCTTCGGGTTATGAGCCCGACGAGCTACCAGGCTGCTCCACCCCGCGTCGCCATCCTTAACTATAGGGAAGCTTGGCCCCTTTGTCAAGCCAAGGTGACCCGGTCCCGACCCGCCTCCTTGGCCCTGAGGAGGGCGTAGTCCGCCTTCAGGATCCACTCCTCCAGCTGGCCGTCCCCTGCCGGCACCTCCCCCCCGGCGATGCCGGCGGAGAGGGTAAGGGCGTAGGGGATGGGCTCCACCCGCTCCGTGCGGAACCGGGCCCGGATGCGTTCCACCACCTCCTTGGCGGCCTGGCGGTTGGCGCCGTAGAGGAGGAGCAAGAACTCTTCGCCCCCGTAGCGCACCGCCAGGTCCTCCCGGCGGACGCTGGCCTGAAGGATGCGGCCGAGGCGCTTCAGCACCTCGTCCCCCACGGGGTGGCCGAAGGTGTCGTTCACCCGCTTGAAGCGGTCAATGTCCAGCATCACCACGCTCACCGGGGCCTGGTACCGCCCGGAAAGGGCCAGGAGCTTGGGGAGCTCCGCCTCGAGGCCCCGCCGGTTCAAAAGCCCCGTGAGGGGGTCGGTGAGGGCCAGGGTGCCCCACTCCACCTGTTTGAGCACCTGGCGAAGCCGCTCCCCCAGGAGGGAAAGGAAGCCTGGAGGAATGTTTTCCTTTAAGGGCTCCCGCAGGTAGAGGTAGGCGGCATCCCCGTTTAGGGGTACGGGAAGGATGTGGGGGGTGCGCGCCCCCACCAGGCCCCGCCGGCTCCGCACCTCCAGGCCCACGGCCTGGGGCAGGAGCACCTGCGCCGCTCCCAGGGCGCCCAGGAGGGCGGCCTCGGGGCTCAGGGTCTGGGTGACGCGAGGGGAGAGGCGGGCGAGCTCTTCCAGGAAGCGGGTCCAGCGAAGGCGCTCTTCCTCCGTGTGCCGCCACCCCCGATGTTGGGCGTAGAGAAGGCCCAAAGCACCCATAAGCCCGGCGTAGAGGGAAAGGATGCGGATGGGCCAGGGCGTGGGTTCGGCTAGCAGGGTGGCGGGCAGGAGGAAAACCCCTCCAAGGGCCACGACCTGGGTGCTGAAGGAGGTGCTTCCCTGGTTTTCCGCCGCCACCCCCAAGGCCAGGAGCAAATAGCCTAGGGGCCAGAGGAGGTGGACCGGGTGGCCCGTGGGGTAGCCGCCTTGGGCTTCCAGGTAGGTGTAGGTCAGATCGGCCATAAAGACCAGGAGGAAGCCCACACCCCAAAGGGCCCTGCTACCCAGGAAACGTTTTTGGAAAATGGGTTCTAGCCGGGGTAGGAGGAGGAGAAGAAGCCCGGTGTCCCAGGCGGTGTAAAGCCGGTCCACGCCCAGGTCCCCTTGCCAAAGGGTGGCGAGGCCAAAGGCGCCCACGGGAAGAAGGAGAAGGGTAAGCCTGGGGGGGTGGCCCGGCACCTGCAGGATGGCCCAGGTGAAGGCCCCATAACCGAAGATATAGGGGAACTCAAAGGCCAAGGCCCCAAGGGAGCGCTCCCTTGCGAAAAGGTCGCCCAGGGTCCAGCCCAGGTCCCCTAACCCCCAAAAGAGGAGGCCAAGCCCCCAGGGGAAGGCGCGCCGCCAAAGGAGATACCCACCCGCCCCAAGGGCCACCAAGGGGGTAAGGAAGCGTTCGCTCCAGGGAGCGGTGGGGGGAAATAGACCGAGGAATAGGAGCAGGGCTAGGAGCCCAAGCCCATAGGGAACCACGAACCCAGTTTAGCCTAGGCGCCTAGGGGAGCTTGGGGGGTGTGGCCAGGGCCTCGAGGGCCTCCCGCAAGACCTCAATGCCCTTTAGGAACTCCGGGACCTCCACGTGCTCGTAAGGGGTGTGGTCCAGGGTGGAATCCCCAGGGCCGTAGGCCACCATGGGCACCTGCCAATGGGGCGCCAGGACGTTCATGTCGCTGGTGCCCGTTTTCAGCTTGAAGACGGGCTTCCCCCCGGCCTTGCGGATGCCCTGGCGCAAGGCCCGGGTCAGGGGGGTGTCCTTGGGGCCCAGGTAGGGCACCTCCCGCCCGAAGAACTCCAGCTCAATGGTGGGGGGGGCGTAGGCCGTGAGGTGGCGGATGGCCTCCTCCGGGGGAAGCCTCGGGGGCAGGCGCAGGTCAAAGAACATCTCCGCCACCTGCTTGAGCTCGGCGGGCTGGATCTTGAAGTCCCGCAGGGTGTACTGCACCTGGTCAAAGGGGCGCTGGCCCACGTTCATGGCCTCGGCCCAGGCCTTGATGGCCACGAAGTAGCTGATGAGCTCCTCGGCGGCGTTGGGCTCGTGGTGGGCCGAGTGGAAGTTGTCCTTTTCCCGCCTGGCCTTCACCAAGAGCCTCCCCTTGTACCCCAGGGTGATGCCCTCCCACCCCGAGGGCTCCCCGATAACCACGTAGTCCGGCTTGAGGCGCGGGGCCACGAAGCGGGCGCCCTTGGAGCTTGGCGCCTCCTCCTCCGTGGCCCCCACCAGGTGGACGGTGAGGCGCCTTCTTGCCTCCTCGGAAAGCCCTGCTGCGGCGAAGATCATGGCCACGAAGGGCCCCTTGGCGTCCACCGCCCCGCGGCCGAAAAGCCTGTTTCCCTCTAGCCGCACGGGTACCACCCCGGGTACGGTGTCAATGTGCCCCAGGAGGACCACCTGGAGGGGGCCTTCCCCTACCTGGCCCCGGGCGTTGTCCGCCTCGTCCACGAAGCCCTTGAGCCCGAGCCTTTCCATCCCCTCCGCCAGGTATTCCGCCACCAGGCGCTCCTGGCCGGAGGGGGAGGGGATCTCCAGGGCCCCCTTGAGGAACTCCACGGGGTCCAAGGCCATCATGCCAGGAGCACCGCCTTGACCGCCTCCACCACCCTTTCCAGGTCCTCCTTCTCAATGACGAGGGGCGGCAGGAAGCGGATCACCGTGGGCCCCGCCTGGAGGGTGAGGATGCGGTGCTCCTTCTCCAGGCGTTCAATGTAGGGGGCCACCTTCTCCTTGAGCTCCAGGCCCACCATGAGGCCCAGGCCCCGCACCTCCCGGATCTTGGGGGAGGGAATTTCCCGAAGCTTTTCCATAAACCAGGGGCCAAGCTCCGCCGCCCGCTCCCAAAGCCGCGTGCGTTCCAGGTAGCGCAGGGCCGCCACCCCGGCGGCCATGGCCAGGGGATTGCCGCCGAAGGTGGTGCCGTGGCCCCCCTTGGGCATGCTCTTCGCCACCTCCTCCCGCATCACCGCCACGCCCAAGGGCACCCCGCCCCCGATGGCCTTGGCCAGGGTGAGGATGTCGGGCACGATCCCGTAGTGCTCAAAGGCAAAGCGCTTCCCCGTGCGGCCCATGCCGGTCTGGATCTCGTCCAGGATGAGGAGGGCACCCTTTTCCTGGGTGATCTCCCGCGCCGCCTGGAGGAACTCCCGGGTGGCGGGGCGCACCCCACCTTCCCCCTGGACGGGCTCGAGGATGACCGCGGCCGTCTCCTCGTCCACCGCGCGCTTAAGGGCCTCCACGTCGTTATAGGGGATGAAGGCCACGGGCTCCACCAAGGGCAGGAAGGGCTCCCGGTACTTGGGCTCCCAGGTGACGGAGAGGCTGCCCATGGTCCTGCCGGAGAAGCCCCGCATGGCGGCCACGAACTTCTTCCGCCCCGTGTGGGCCCGGGCGAACTTGAGGGCCGCCTCGTTGGCCTCGGTGCCGGAGTTCACCGGGAAGACCCGGTTGAGCTCAGGGGGGAGCAGGGAAACCAGGGTGCGGTAGAACTCCCCCGCATGGGGGTGGGGAGGGTCTGGGGCATGCTCATGAGGGTTTCCGCCTGCCGCTTCACCGCCTCCACCACCTCGGGGTTGCTGTGGCCTAGGTTGGCCACCCCGTAGCCGCCCACGCAGTCTATGTACGCGTTGCCCTCGGCGTCCCACACCCTGGCCCCTTGGCCCCGGACCAGGAGGAGGTGGTGCTTGGTGTAGACCCCGGTGTCCAGGGTGAGCTCTGCCTCAAGAAGCGTTTGCCAGTCTTCCCGTACCATGTGCACCCCCATAAAGAAAAGCCCCCGGGACGGGCCCGGGAAGCCAGGCTTCCCAGGCCGTGCTAGGGTTTGCGCCGGGCGGCCATCTCCCTTCCAGGGTAGGGGGGCTTTTCCCCGGTGTCAACGGGATAGACTTTAGGGGTGCTGGCCTACGTGGGCCTGGGTTCCAACCTGGGGGACCGGGCGGGCTACCTCCTGGCCGCCCTGTCCCGCCTTTCCCGCTTGCCCAAGACCCGCCTTTGCCGCCTCTCCCCCGTGTACGAGACGGCGCCCGTGGGCCCCCCGCAACCCTTCTACCTGAACCTGGTGGCGGAGCTGGACACGGGCCTCGGCCCAAGGGAGCTCCTCCAGGCCCTCCTGGAGGTGGAAAAGGCCCTGGGCCGGGAGCGCAAGGAACGCTGGGGTCCGAGGACCATTGACCTGGACCTCCTCCTCTATGGGGACCTGGTCCTGGAGGAAGAAGGGCTTCAGGTGCCCCACCCGCGCCTCCACGAGCGGGCCTTCGTCTTGGTGCCCCTGGTGGACCTCCTCCCCGAGGGACGGCACCCCACCTTGGGGGTGCGCTTCGCCGAGCTCTTGGCGGCCCTTGACGCCTCCGGGGTTTCGCTCCTTGTGCTATAGTGGGGGCATCGCGGGCAAGACCGCGCGAGGAGAAGGAAAGTGGAGCTAGAAGCGGGAAGCATCGTGGAAGGCCGCGTGGTGCGGGTAACGGATTTTGGCGCCTTTGTGGAGCTCCCGGGTGGGGAGCAGGGGCTCGTGCACATCTCCCAGATCGCCCACGAGTTCGTGAAGAACGTCCGGGACTTCCTCAACGAGGGGGATATCGTGCAGGTGATGGTGAAGGGCCGGGACGCCAAGGGGCGGCTGGACCTTTCCATCAAGGACCTGACCCCGGCCCCCGAGGGGGCGCCGCCCCCCCGGCCCCGGCGGCTCCCCAAGCAGTCCCCGGAGTTTGAGAACAAGCTCAAGAGCTTCCTCCGGGGCACCGGGGGGTTCGGCGGCGGGAAGGGCAAGAAGGGCGGCCGCAAAAAGCGCTAGCGCCCGAAAGGGACCCCGGGGGGTTTATCCCTCCGGGGGTTTGCCGTAGAGTAGGGGGGTATGGCGAAGCCCCTCGAGGTCACCGACCAGAACTTTGACGAGCTCTTAGGCGGTCACCCCTTGGTTCTCGTGGACTTCTGGGCGGAGTGGTGTGCCCCTTGCCGCATGATCGCCCCCATCCTGGAAGAGCTCGCCCAGGACTACGAGGGCAAGCTGGTGGTGGCCAAGCTGGACGTGGACGAGAACCCCAAGACGGCCATGCGCTTCCGGGTGATGAGCATCCCCACGGTGATCCTCTTCAAGAACGGCCAGCCCGTGGAGGTCCTGGTGGGGGCGCAACCCAAGCGCAACTTCCAGGCCAAGATAGAGAAGCACCTGCCCCAGGCATGAGGATTGCCCTGGACGCCATGGGGGGGGACCGGGCCCCGGGGGTCACGGTCCAAGGGGCCCTCTTGGCGGCCCAGGAGGGGGTGGAGGTCCTTCTGGTGGGGGAGGAGCACCGGCTTCGGGAGGAGCTTGCCCGCCTGGGCGGCCGGCTTCCCGTCCATCACGCCCCGGACTGGATCCGCATGGAGGAGCACGCCACCGAGGTGCGCAAGCGCCGGGAAAGCTCCATCTGGGTGGCCCTGGAGCTCCTCAAGCGGGGGGAGGTGGACGCCGTGGTCTCCATGGGCCACACCGGGGCCACCATGGCGGCGGCCCTTTTCGTCCTGGGAAGGGTGAAAGGGGTGGAGCGGCCGGCCCTTTTGGTGGAGTTCCCAAGCCTAAAGGGGCGCACCTTCCTCCTGGACGGCGGGGCCAACGCCGACTGCCGCCCCCCCTTCCTGGTGCAGTTCGCCGCCATGGGCCTGGCCTACGCCGAGGCGAGCGGCGTGCCAAGCCCCCGGGTGGGCCTCCTTTCCATCGGGGAAGAGGAGGGGAAGGGAAACGCCCTCACCCAGGAGACCTATCCCCTTTTGAGGGAGGCCTTGGGCCCCCGCTTTTTCGGCAACGTGGAGGGGCGGGACATCTTCTTGGGTACGGCGGAGGTGGTGGTCACGGACGGCTTCACGGGCAACGTGGCCCTGAAGCTGGCGGAAGGGGAGGCCAAGGTCCTCTTCACCTGGATTAAGGAGGCCTTCGCCGCAAGCCCTTGGGCGAGGCTCGGGGCCTTCCTGGCCCGGGGCGCCTTGCGCCGGGTGAAGGCGCGGGTGGACCCTTCCCAGTACGGGGCCATGCCCCTTCTCGGGGTGGAGGGGGCGGTCTTCATCGGCCACGGCTCGGCGGACGCCCTGGCGGTGAAAAACGCTCTCCTCCGGGCCCGGGCCCTGGTCGGGGCGGGGCTTCTTACGCGGGTGCGGGAGGCCTTGGCCGCCCTACACGTCTAGGATCACCCGGGCCCGCCACCTTCCCCCTTCCTGGGCCACCTGGAGGCCGTGGAAGGTGGCGCTTTTCACCTCGCCCTGGAAGCCGAAGGCCTCCTGGAAGGGCTCCCCTTGGAGGCTTGCCTGGAGGCGGAACCCCCCTTCTTCCGGGGCGATCCGCACCTGGGCCCTTCCGGGCACGAAACCCTTGGTCTGGATGAGGTAGAGGAGCTCGTTCAGGTAGCGCACCAGGAGGGTGTCCAGGTCCTCCGCCCAAAGGGAGAGGCGCCGCCTCCTCTTTCCCCCATCCGGGGGGTTTTGGAACATCACCGCAAGGAGCCCCTTGAGGGCGGCCTGGAAGAGGCCCTCGAGGCTTTCCGCCTCTACCTCAAAGCCGATGTCGGCGGTGTGGTCCAGAAGCCTCACCACCATGGCCCCTCCACCAGGCCCGCCTCCCCCACCACGTGGAAGGTTTCCGTCCAGAGTCTTTCCGGGTGGCGTTCCAGGAAGGCGAGGACGGACAGGGCCTGGGTCCTGTGCTGGGCGATGGCCCTGAGCTTTTCCCTCAGGGCCCACTCGGGGAGGCGCAGGCGGTGGGTTGGGGGGTAGGGCCCTTCCGGGCGCACCATGTAGACCACCCGGGCGAGGCCCCGGGCCGCCCCTTGGACGTAGCGGCTTGCTGCCACGTGGTCGGGGTGGCCGTTGATGCCGTCCGGGGGGAAGGTGACCACGAAGCGGGGCCTTAGGGCCTGGAGGCGCTTCCGGATGGCATCCTCCGCCTCGGGGTGGTCCAAGAGGCCTTCCCCCTGGGCCTTGCCCCGCTCTCCTTCTTCCGCCTCCTGGGGCAAGCCGTTGGGGAAGGAGAGGACCTCGAGGAAGTCCACCCGGAGGATTGCCGCCGCCCGGGAGAGCTCTTCCGTGCGCACCTCGGGAAGGGCCTCCGGGGGGCAGAGGCCCAGGGTCCTCCCCGCCTCCCCCCGGGTGAGGGTGAGGATCCCCGTCCGAAGCCCCGCCTCCTTGGCCAGAAGGAGCGCCCCCCCGGTCCCGAAGCTCTCGTCGTCGGGGTGGGCGACCACCACCAGAAGGTCCAGCATCAGGGCATGGGGTGGGCGAGGGCCAGGGCCCGCACCGCCTCCCTCAAGGCCTCGGAGGGGCCTTCCGTGAGGGCCCGGTCCATGAGCTCCGCCACTAGGGGCATCTCCTCCGGGGTGAAGCCCCGGGTGGTGATGGCGGGGGTGCCCACGCGGATCCCCGAGGTGATGCGGGGGGGCTTGGGGTCAAAGGGAATGGCGTTCTTGTTCACGGTGATGCCCACGGCGTCCAGGCGCTCCTCCGCTTCTTTGCCCGTGAGGCCCTTGGGGCGGAGGTCCACCAGGAAGAGGTGGTTGTCCGTGCCCCCGGTGACGATGCGGTAGCCCCTCGCTGCAAGCTCCGCCGCCAGGCGCTGGGCGTTTTCCACCACCCGGCGGCTATACTCCTTGAACTCGGGCTGCATGGCCTCAAAGAAGGCCACCGCCTTGCCGGCGATGACGTGCTCCAGGGGCCCCCCCTGGATGCCGGGGAAGATGAGCTTGTCAATCTTTTTGCCCAGCTCGGGGTCGTGGGAGAGGATCAGGCCCCCTCGAGGGCCCCGCAGGGTCTTGTGGGTGGTGCTGGTCACCACGTGGGCGTAGGGGACGGGGTTGGGGTGGAGCCCCGCCGCCACCAGCCCGGCGAAGTGGGCCATGTCCACCACCAGGTAGGCCCCCACTTCGTCGGCGATCTCCCGGAAGGCCTGGAAGTCCCAGAGGCGAGGGTAGGCGCTGGCCCCGGCCACGATCACCTTGGGGCGGTGTTCCCGGGCCAGGCGGCGCACCTCGTCCAGGTCTATGCGCTCGGTGTCGGGCCGCACCCCGTAGGAAACCACCCTGTAGAGTTTCCCGGAGAAGTTGACCTTGGCCCCGTGGGTCAGGTGCCCCCCGGCCGCCAGGTCCATGCCCAAAAGGGTATCCCCCGGCTCCATTAAGGCCATGTAGACCGCCATGTTGGCCTGGGAGCCGGAGTGGGGCTGGACGTTGGCCCAGGCTGCCCCGAAGAGGGCCTTGGCCCGCTCTATGGCCAGGGACTCCACCTGGTCAATGACCTCGCACCCCCCGTAGTACCGGGCCCCGGGGTAGCCCTCGGCGTACTTGTTGGTGAGGACGCTTCCCACCGCCTCCCGCACCTGCTTGGAGACGAAGTTCTCGCTGGCGATGAGCTCTAGGCCCTCCCGCTGCCTCTTTTCCTCTAGGGCGATGAGCTGGAAGATGGCCTCGTCGCGGACGCTGGTGCCCACCATAGGGCGATTATAGGCCCTCCCTCCCTGCTAAGCTAAGGCCATGAAAGGGAATGCCTTCACCATCGTGAAGTGGGGGGTCCTCCTGGCCCTGGCCGTTTTGCTCCTCACCATTCTCCTCATCAACTTCACCACAAGCCGCGACCTGCCCGAGCTGGTGCGGGTGCAGGTGGAGCGGTACGCCGTGTGCAGCTACTGGTTTTTCGGCTGGCACCTGGCCTCCACGGGGGCCTTCGCCTTTGCCTTTTTGCTGGTGGGCTTGGTGTTGGGCTTCCTCCTGGGCTTCTTCCTGAGGCGGCGCTAGAGGAGTTCCAAGGCGAGCTTTTCCCCTTCCTCGGGGACGCCCGCTGGGTAGCGGCCGTTAAAGCAGGCGAGGCAGACGGGCCCCCCGATGGCCCGCTTGACCCCCTCCTCGGAAAGGAAGGCGAGGGAGTCGGCCCCGATGTAGGCCCGTATCTCCTCCAGGCTCTTCTGGGCGGCGATGAGCTCCTTGCGGGCCGCCGTGTCTATGCCGTAGTAGCAGGGGAAGCGGATGGGGGGGCTGGAGACGCGGAAGTGGACCTCCTTGGCCCCCGCTTCCTTGAGGAGGGCCACGATGTGGCGGCTGGTGGTCCCCCGTACGATGGAGTCGTCAATGAGGACCACCCGTTTGCCCCGCACCGCCGAGGTGGGGGAGAGCTTCAGCCGGGTCTTCAGGTCGCGCAGCTCCTGGGTGGGCTGGATGAAGGTGCGCCCGGCGTAAGGGTTTTTGTAGAGGCCGTACTCCAGGGGGAGGCCGCTTGCCCGGGCGTAGCCGATGGCGGCGCCAATCCCCGAGTCGGGGACAGGCACCACCATGTCCGCCTCCGCCGGGGCTTCCCGGAAGAGCTCCTCGCCCATCCTCACCCGGGCGGCGTAAGCCTCGGTGCCGTCCAGGAGGCTATCGGGCCGGGCGAAGTAGATCCACTCAAAGGCGCATGGGGTGGGGTTTGGGGGAAGGGCTTGGAGGCTTTGGAGCTCCCCCTCCTCCACCCAGACCACCTCCCCGGGCCGCACGTCCCGCAGGTACTCCGCCCCGAGGAGGGCAAGGGCCGGGGGCTCGGAGGCGAAGGCGTAGCCCCACGGGGCCTTGCCGATGGCGAGGGGCCGCACCCCGTGGGGGTCCCGTAGGGCGAGGAGGGTTTTGCGGTCCATGAGGAGGATGGAGTACCCCCCTTCCAAGCGCCGCATGGCCTCGAGGGCCGCCTCGGGGAGGGAGAGGTGGGGAAGCCGGGCTAAGAGGAGGAGCATGACCTCGGTGTCCGAGGTGCTCTGGAAGGTAGCCCCCTCCTGGAGGAGGCGGTCGCGGAGGGGCTTGGCGTTCACGAAGTTGCCGTTGTGGGCGATGGCCAGGACCCCGTGGGCGGTGCGGGCGGTGAGGGGTTGGGCGTTGAAGCGGAGGTTGGACCCCGTGGTGGAGTAGCGGGTGTGGGCGAGGCCCATCCGGGCCCCGGGTAGGCGGAGCCTCCCCAGGCGCTCCTCGGTGAAGACCTGGTGGACGAGGCCCAGGTCCTTTTCCACCAGGAACTCCTTCCCGTCCGTGACGGCGATGCCGGCGGCCTCCTGGCCTCTATGCTGCAGGGCGAGGAGCCCCAGGTGCAAAAGCCCCGCCACGTCCAAAGGCGCTTGGCTCCAAAGGCCTAGGACGCCGCACTCCTCCTGTGGCTTATCCATCCAGGACCTCCCGCAAGGGGCGTTGCCAGATGGCCTTAAGCTCGGCCACCTCCCACTCTAGCACCCCCTTGGGGGTGAGGACCGTGAGGGTCTTCCCCCCCGTCTCCCCCAGGATGCGGTAGGGAAGGCCTTGGGTCTCCAGGCGGGCCGTGGCCTCCTTCAGGCGGTCCTTGGCCACGGTGAAGAGGATGCGGCTAGGCGCCTCGCCGAAGAGGGCCTCGAGGCCTTCTTCCCGCACCTCCACCGTGGCCCCAAGGCCGTAGGGGAAGGCCATCTCCGCCAGGGCCACGAGGAGCCCCCCTTCCGCCAGGTCGTGGGCGGTGTCCGTGAGGCCCAGGGCGATGAGCTCCCGGATGGCCTCCTGCACGGCCTTCTCCCGCCCCAGGTCCAGGGCAGGGGGGTGGCCCACCTCGAGGCCCGTGAGGAGGTAGAGGACCTCGCTCGCCCCAAGGGTTCCCCGTTCCTCCCCCAGGAGGACCACCACCTCCCCGGGCCGCCTAAAGCCCATCTCCGCCCGGCGCCCGAGGTCCAGGACCCCCACCACCCCCACCATGGCCGTGGGGGGGATGCGCTTGCCGCCCGCCTCGTTGTAGAGGGAAACGTTGCCGCTCACCACGGGCACGCCCAGGGCGGCGCTCGCCTCCTTCAGCCCCTCAAGGGTTTCCTTGAGCTCGTAATAGCCCTCAGGGGTTTCCGGGCTTCCCAGGTTGAGGCCGTCCGTGTAGGCGAGGGGCTTCGCCCCCACCACGGAGACGTTCCGGCAGGCCTCGGCCAGGGCGTGCATGGCCCCAAGGCGGGGGTGGAGGCGGCTATACCGGGGGTTCTGGTCCACCTTGGCGGCGATGCCCAGGTTCGTGCCCTTGATCCAGAGGATGGCGGCGTCCCCCTTTCCCGGCACCAAGGCGGTGCGGGTGCCCACCTGGTGGTCGTAGCGCTCGTAGACCGCTCCCCGGCTCGCCAGGTTGGGGGAGGCGAGGAGCCTTGCCAGGACCTCCTTGGGGTCCGCCTCGAGGGGGGGAGGGGGGGTTTCCCGTAGGCGTTGCACCTCGGGGTCTTCTTGGGCCAGGCGCACGTAGGTGGGGGCTTCCGCCAGGGCCTCCGTGGGCACCTCCGCCACCACCTCTCCCCTATAGAGGACCCGGAAGACCCTCTCCGGGATGGTCCGGGCCACGGCCACGCAGTCCAGGCCCCACCTGCGGAAGACTTCCTCCAGCTCCGCCTCCTTCCCCTCCTTGGGCACCAGGACCATGCGCTCCTGGCTTTCGGAAAGGAGGAGCTCCTCGGGGGCCATGCCCGCCTCCCGGGTGGGGACCCGGTCCAGGTCCAGCTCCACCCCGAGGCCGGACTTGTGGGCGAGCTCGGCCAGGCTAGAGGTGAGGCCCGCCGCCCCCATGTCCTGGACCCCTTCCACCAGGTCCTTCTCTATGGCCTCGAGGGTGGCCTCCATAAGGAGTTTTCCCAGGAAGGGGTCCCCCACCTGCACCGCCGGGCGGTCCTCCTCCTTCTCCTCCCGAAGCTCCCGGCTGGCGAAGGCCGCACCCCCGATGCCGTCCCGCCCCGTCTTGGCCCCGGCGTAGTAGATGGGCCGGCCCAAGGAGGCCCGGCTTCGCTTGAGGTTTTCCTCCCTTAGGAGCCCCAGGCACATGGCGTTCACCAGGGGGTTTTCCCGGTAGCCCTCGTGGAAGTAGAGGTCCCCGCCCACGGTGGGGACCCCGATGGCGTTCCCGTAGAAGGCGATGCCGGAGACCACCCCCTTGAAGAGGTAACGGCTCCGGCCCTCCGGGGGGCCAAAGCGCAGGGAGTCCAGGAGGGCGATGGGCCGGGCCCCCATGCTCATGATGTCCCGGAGGATTCCCCCCACCCCGGTGGCCGCCCCTTGGAAAGGCTCCACGGCGGAAGGGTGGTTGTGGCTTTCGATCTTGAAGGCCACCGCCCAGCCTTCCCCCAGGCGCACCACGCCGGCGTTTTCCCCGGGGCCCTGCAGGACCGCCTCCCCTTCCTTGGGCAGTTCCTTGAGGAGGGGGCGGGAGTTCTTGTAGGCGCAGTGCTCGCTCCACATCACCTTGAAAAGGAGGAGCTCCACCCGGTTGGGCTCCCGCCCAAGCCGCCTAACCATCTCCCGGTACTCCCCCTCCGGGATGCCGATTTCCTTGGCTAAGGCTTCCATCACTCCAGGAGGGGGAGGAGCTCGCGGTGGTCCTTCACCTTGGCCGTGGGCTTCACCTCCCCGTTCACCTCCCTTAGGCCCACGTACTGCACCGCCCAGGGGTAGCCGGCGCCGAAGGCTCCCTTGATGTCCGTGTGGGGCAGGTCCCCGACGTGGAGGGCCTCCTCGGGGGGGATGCCCAGGGCCTCGAGGGCCACCTGGAAGGCCTCGGGCTTGGGCTTCACAAACCCCGTTTCGTCGGAGAAGCTATAGGCCTGGAAGACGTCCAGGCCTTGCCGCCGGAGGTGCTCCCTTAAGAGGCGGCCCGGGGTCACGCCCGTATCGGAAACGATGGCCAAGGGGTACTTCCCCGCCAGGGCCTTTAGGACCTCCACCCCGGGCAGGGGCTTGAGGTCGGCGAGGAGGGAGGTTTCCTCCAGCCTCCTTGCGGTGAGGGCGATGAGCCCGGGGTCGTGGGGGGCCCCGAGGAGGGCGAAGATGCGGGCCACCCGGTCGTACACGGACATGTGCTCCCCCGCCTTCCAGGCCTCCTCAAAGGCCAAGGCCGCCTGCCGGTAGGCCTCCCGCACCTCGCTTTCCTCCGCCGGGTGCCCCGCCTCGGAAAGGGCGTCCAGGAGGATCTCGTACCGGGCGGGCATGACCTTTTCCAAAAACGCCTCCCCCTCGGTGAAGAGGGTGCCCCAGAAGTCAAAGGTGATGGCCTTGGGTTTCATGGCTTAACCTCCTTCTAAACCGCTAAAAGCCCCAGGAAGAGGGGAAGCCCGTCCTCCCCTCCCAGCATGGGGTCCACGGCCCGCTCGGGATGGGGCATCATGCCGAGGACGTTGCCCCGCTCGTTCACGATGCCGGCGATGTCGTTCAGGCTCCCGTTGGGGTTATAGTCCCTTTCCCCGGCTAAAGGGGCGTAGCGGAAGACCACCCGCCCCTCTTCCTCTAGCCTCCTTAGGGTCTCGGGGTCGGCGTAGTAGCGCCCCTCGGCGTGGGCGATGGGCAGGCGGAGCACCTGCCCTTGGGCGTAGCGGCGGGTGAAGGGGAGATCGTTCCTTTCCACCCGCACCCCCACCTCCTTGCAGGTGAAGTGGAGGTTGAGGTTGGCCAGGAGGGCCCCGGGGAGGATGCCCGCCTCGGTGAGGATTTGGAAGCCGTTGCAGACGCCGATCACGTACCGCCCTTCCGCGGCGAAGCGGCGCACCGCCTCCATCACCGGGCTCTTGGCGGCCAGGGCCCCCGCCCTCAGGTAGTCCCCGTAGCTAAAGCCCCCGGGGAGGAAGACCCCATCAAAGCCCTTGAGGTCCCTTTCCGTGTGCCAGACGAAGGCCGCCTGTATGCCCGCCTTCTCCAGGGCGAAACGGGCGTCCTCGTCGCAGTTGGAGCCGGGGAAGCGGACGATGGCCCACCTCATAGCTCTTTTAGGGCCTCGAGGGCGTAGACCTCCATCACCGGGTTGGCGAGGAGGCTTCCGAGGAGCTTGGCCTTCTCCTCGGCCTGGAGGAGGTTTTCCGCCGAGAAGACGATTTCCAAAACCTTCCCCACCCGCACGGACTCCACCGGGTGGCCGAGGTCCTTTAAGACCCCCTCCACCGCCCGGCCCTGCGGGTCCAGGATGCCGTCTTTGAGCTCTATGAGGAGCGTGGCCTGGTACCTTGGCATCTACCCTCCCAAAACCCGCCTCAGGACCTCCTGGTACGCCGCCTCCACGCCCCCCAGGTCCTTGCGGAAGCGGTCCTTGTCCATGGGCTCCCCCGTGGCCATGTCCCAAAGGCGCATGGTGTCGGGGCTGATCTCGTCGGCGAGGAGGATTTCCCCCTCCCTTTCCCCGAACTCCAGCTTGAAGTCCACCAGTTCCAGGCCCCTTTCCGCGAAGAACGCCTTCAGGATCTCCCCCACCCGCAAGGTGGTGGCCTTCACCGCCTCTAGGGCCTCGGGCGTGGCGAGCCCTAGGGCGAGGACGGCGTCCTCGCAGATCAAGGGGTCCCCCAGGGCGTCGTTCTTGAGGGAGAACTCCACCAAGGGAGCCTTGAGGGGCGTGCCCTCCTTTAGCCCGTAGCGCTTGGCGAAGCTCCCCGCCGCCTTGTAGCGGAGGATCACCTCCAAGGGGAGGATCCTCACCCGCTTCACCCGCATCTCCCGCTCCGAGAGCTCCTCCACGAAGTGGGTCTTGACGCCCCGTTCTTCTAGGAGGCGGAAGAGGGCGGCGGAAACCTTGTTGTTCACCACCCCTTTACCGGGGATTATCCCCCGCTTTTGCGCGTTGAAGGCGGTGGCCTCGTCCTTGAAATAGACCCTTAGGGTGTCCTCCCCTTCCGGGTAGAGGACCTTGGCCTTGCCCTCGTAAAGCTTCTCCATGCCCCTCCTTATGGCCCAAAGGCCCTTTCCCCCATTCTAAAGCCCAAAGCGGGCGTAGATGGCGTCCACGTGGCGGAGGAAGGCCCTGGGGTCAAAAAGCGCCCTTAGCCTTTCCCCCTTGAGGGGGTTTTCCGGGTCGGCTTCCAAAAGCTCTAGGAAGCTTTTCCCTTCTTCCCAACTCCTCAAGGCGTTCCGTTGCACCAGGGCGTAGGCCCTTTCCCGGGGCAGGCCTTCGGCGATGAGGGCGTTTAGCACCTGCTGGGAATAGACGAGGCCCCGGGTGAGGTCCAGGTTCCGCTGGAGGTTTCCCTCAAAGACCTTGAGCCCCTCCAGGATGCCCTTAAGCCGCCTTAAGGCGTAGTGGAGGGCGGTGGTGGCGTCGGGGAGGATGACCCTTTCCACTGAGGAGTGGGAGATGTCCCGCTCGTGCCAGAGGGCGATGTTCTCCAGGGCGGGGTGCAAATAGCCCCTAAGGAGCCGGGCCATTCCCGTGAGGTTTTCCAGGCCTACGGGGTTTTTCTTGTGGGGCATGGAGGAGCTTCCCGTCTGGCCCTCGCGGAAGGGCTCTTGGGCCTCGAGGACCTCCGTGCGCTGGAGGTGCCTTAGCTCCACCGCCACCCGCTCCAGGTTGCCCCCCAGGATGGCCAGGGCGGCGAGGACCTCCGCATGCCGGTCCCGGGGCACCACCTGGGTGGAGATGGGCTCCACCTTGAGGCCAAGGCGCTTGGCCACGTGGGCCTCCACCTCGGGGGGGACGTGGGCGTAGTTGCCCACGGAACCCGAGAGCATGGCCACGCCCATGGTTTCCCTGGCCCTTTGAAGCCGTTCCTCGTCCCTAAGGAAGGCGGCGTAGAAGGAGAGGAAGCGGAGGCCGAAGCTCGTGGGCTCGGCGTGGACCCCGTGGGTGCGGGCGATGGCGGGGGTGTGCTTGTAGCGGAGGGCGAGGGCCTTGAGGGCCTCCTGCACCCCCTTAAGCGCCTCCAGGATGAGGTCCAAAGCCCGTACCAAAAGGGCGTTTTGCGCCGTGTCCACGATGTCCGAGCTGGTGAGGCCCAGGTGGAGGTAGCGCCCCACCTCCTCGTCCCCGGTCCACTCCACCAGGGCCCGGGTGAAGGCCACCAGGTCGTGGCGGGTGGTTTCCTCTATCTCCGCCACCCTTTGGGCGAAGGCTTCGGTGAGGGGTTTTTCCTCCAGGGTTTGGAGAAGCCTCGCCGCAAGGCCCCGGGGCACCTGGCCCAGGGCCTCCCAGGCCTCGAGGGCGTAAGCCTCCACCAGGGCCCACATGCGGTAGCGGTTTTCCTCGGACCAAAGGGCCGCCATCTCCGGGGTCTGGTAGCGGGGCACCATGCCTAAAGGCTACCGGCTTGGGCTCCTGTCCCGCTACCCCGGGTTTTTGGGGCCCAGGGGGTGGGGGTACTTGACACGTTCCAGGGGTCTTGGTAGTCTTTTCTTTGCGCTGCCTGGTAGGCGGCGGGGGATCTTGAAAGCTGGGGTGGATGGTTGAGGATGTGAGGCCATGCGGGAGCGTGGCCTTTGAGGGTCAAGATGCTAAGGGCCCACGGTGGATGCCTTGGCACCCGAGCCGATGAAGGACGTGGCTACCTGCGATAAGCCAGGGGGAGCCGGTAGCGGGCGTAGATCCCTGGATGTCCGAATGGGGGAACCCGGCCCGTGGGAACACGGGTCACCGCCGTTTGGCGGGGGGAACCTGGGGAACTGAAACATCTCAGTACCCAGAGGAGAGGAAAGCGAAAGCGACTCCCTGAGTAGCGGCGAGCGAAAGGGGACTAGCCTAAACCGTCTGGCTTGTCCGGGCGGGGTAGTGGGGCCCTCGGATACCGAATCCCTAGCCTAGCCGAAGCTGTTGGGAAGCAGCGCCAGAGAAGGTGAAAGCCCTGTAGGCGAAAGGTGAGGGGATAGGTGAGGGTACCCGAGTACCCTGTGGTTCGTGGAGCCATGGGGGAATCTGGGCGGACCACCGCCTAAGGCTAAGTACTCCGGGTGACCGATAGTGGACCAGTACCGTGAGGGAAAGGTGAAAAGAACCCCGGGAGGGGAGTGAAATAGAGCCTGAAACCGTGGGCTTACAAGCAGTCGCGGCCCGTTGAGGGTTGCGGCGTGCCTATTGAAGCATGAGCCGGCGACTCACGGTCGTGGGCGAGCTTAAGCCGTTGAGGCGGAGGCGTAGGGAAACCGAGTCCGAACAGGGCGTTTAGTCCGCGGCCGTGGACCCGAAACCGGGTGAGCTAGCCCTGGCCAGGGTGAAGCTGGGGTGAAACCCAGTGGAGGCCCGAACCGGTGGGGGATGCAAACCCCTCGGATGAGCTGGGGTTAGGAGTGAAAAGCTAACCGAACCCGGAGATAGCTGGTTCTCCCCGAAATGACTTTAGGGTCAGCCTCAGGTGCTGACTGGGGCCTGTAGAGCACTGATAGGGCTAGGGGGCCTACCAGCCTACCAAACCCTGTCAAACTCCGAAGGGTCCCAGGTGGAGCCTGGGAGTGAGGGCACGAGCGATAACGTCCGTGTCCAAGCGCGGGAACAACCGAGACCGCCAGCTAAGGTCCCGAAGTCTGGGCTAAGTGGGAAAGGATGTGGCGTCGCGAAGACAGCCAGGAGGTTGGCTTAGAAGCAGCCATCCTTTAAAGAGTGCGTAATAGCTCACTGGTCGAGTGACGCTGCGCCGAAAATGATCGGGGCTTAAGCCCAGCGCCGAAGCTGCGGGTCTAGGGTGTATGCCCTAGGCGGTAGGGGAGCGTTCCCGATGCCGATGAAGGCCGACCCGCGAGGGCGGCTGGAGGTAAGGGAAGTGCGAATGCCGGCATGAGTAACGATAAACAGGGTGAGAATCCCTGTCGCCGTAAGCCCAAGGGTTCCTACGCAATGGTCGTCAGCGTAGGGTTAGGCGGGACCTAAGGTGAGGCCGAGAGGCGTAGCCGAAGGGCAGCCGGTTAATATTCCGGCCCTTCCCGTGGGTGCGATGGGGGGACGCTCTAGGCTAGGGGGACCGGAGCCATGGACGAGCCCGGCCAGAAGCGCAGGGTGGGAGGTAGGCAAATCCGCCTCCCAAGAGCTCTGCGTGGTGGGGAAGCCCGTGAGGGTGACAACCCTCCGAAGCCAGGGAGCCGAGAAAAGCCTCTAAGCACAACCCACGGGAACCCGTACCGCAAACCGACACAGGTGGGCGGGTGCGAGAGCACTAAGGCGCGCGGGAGAACCCTCGCCAAGGAACTCTGCAAGTTAGCCCCGTAACTTCGGGAGAAGGGGTGCTCCCCGCGAGGGGAGCCGCAGTGAATAGGCTCTGGCGACTGTTTACCAAAAACACAGCTCTCTGCGAACTCGTAAGAGGAGGTATAGGGAGCGACGCTTGCCCGGTGCCGGAAGGTCAAGGGGAGGGGTGCAAGCCCTGAACCGAAGCCCCGGTGAACGGCGGCCGTAACTATAACGGTCCTAAGGTAGCGAAATTCCTTGTCGGGTAAGTTCCGACCTGCACGAAAAGCGTAACGACCGGAGCGCTGTCTCGGCGAGGGACCCGGTGAAATTGAACTGGCCGTGAAGATGCGGCCTACCCGTGGCAGGACGAAAAGACCCCGTGGAGCTTTACTGCAGCCTGGTGTTGGCTCTTGGTCGCGCCTGCGTAGGATAGGTGGGAGCCTGTGAAGCCGCCCTTTCGGGGGCGGTGGAGGCGCCGGTGAAATACCACCCTGGTGCGGCTGGGGGCCTAACCCACGGGAGTGGGGACAGCGCTTGGCGGGCAGTTTGACTGGGGCGGTCGCCTCCTAAAGGGTAACGGAGGCGCCCAAAGGTTCCCTCAGGCGGGACGGAAATCCGCCGGAGAGCGCAAGGGTAGAAGGGAGCCTGACTGTGAGGCCTGCAAGCCGAGCAGGGGCGAAAGCCGGGCCTAGTGAACCGGTGGTCCCGTGTGGAAGGGCCATCGATCAACGGATAAAAGTTACCCCGGGGATAACAGGCTGATCTCCCCCGAGCGTCCACAGCGGCGGGGAGGTTTGGCACCTCGATGTCGGCTCGTCGCATCCTGGGGCTGAAGAAGGTCCCAAGGGTTGGGCTGTTCGCCCATTAAAGCGGCACGCGAGCTGGGTTCAGAACGTCGTGAGACAGTTCGGTCTCTATCCGCCACGGGCGCAGGAGGCTTGAGGGGGGCTCTTCCTAGTACGAGAGGACCGGAAGGGACGCACCTCTGGTTTTCCAGCTGTCCCTCCAGGGGCATAAGCTGGGTAGCCATGTGCGGGAGGGATAACCGCTGAAAGCATCTAAGCGGGAAACCCGCCCCAAGATGAGGCCTCCCACGGTGTGAAGCCGGTAAGGACCCGGGAAGACTACCCGGTGGATGGGCCGGAGGTGTAAGCGCCGTGAGGCGTTGAGCTGACCGGTCCCAATCGTCCGAGGTCTTGACCCTCTTTGCCCTGATGAGTCCACCCCAGCTTTCCTCCCCCGTCGCCAAGGCGGGCGCAGGGATTTTGAAAAGCAAAACACGAGAATCCCCCGTGCCCATAGCGGCGTGGAACCACCCGTTCCCATTCCGAACACGGAAGTGAAACGCGCCAGCGCCGATGGTACTGGGACCGCAGGGTCCTGGGAGAGTAGGTCGGTGCGGGGGATTTTCCCTTTGCGGGAGTAGCTCAGTCGGTAGAGCACGACCTTGCCAAGGTCGGGGTCGCGGGTTCAAGTCCCGTCTCCCGCTCCAACCTTTGCCCGGGCCTATGGCCCGGGTTTTTTTATTGCACGCTCTCGTCGGAAAGCCAGTCGGCCCAGGTTTCCAGGTGGGCCACGTCGGATACGCCGAGCACTTCCCGGTTGGGTAACTGGATGCGGGTGATGGAGGTGTTGGGGATGTGCACCCGGCGCCAGGCGTGGCCTTCCAGGTCCAAGGCCAGTTTGAGGGCCGCCCGGATCACGCCCCCATGCGTCACCAAGAGGTGGCGGCCTGGGGGAAGGCTTTCCCAGAAGGTGAGGAGGCGCTGGGCGAGGTCCGCCATGCTCTCTCCTCCAGGGCGGGGGGTGTGCCAGGGGTCTTCCTGGGCCTTTCGCACGAACTCGGGGAAACGGGCCTCGGCCTCCTCCCGGCCCAGGCCGGCGAGCTCCCCCACGTCAATCTCCCGAAGGAGGGGGGTGGTCCTTAGGGGAAGGCCCAGGACCGACGCCAAGGGCTCGGCGGTTTCCTTGGCCCGGCGCAGATCGGAGGAGAAGAGGCTGTCAAAGGCGAGGCGGCTTCGGGCCAGGCGCTGGGCCAGGCGGAAGGCCTGGCCGATGCCCACGGGGGAGAGGGGGACGTCCAAATGGCCTTGGAAGCGCTTCTTTACGTTCCATTCCGTTTCGCCGTGGCGGATGAGCCAAAGCTCCTTCATAGGAGGCGCACTCCGTTCCCAGGGACCACCCGGCCCACCCGGTAGCCCTCCACCAGGGCCAAGGCCTTTTCCGCTTCGCCTTCGGGGAGGATGAGGATGAGCCCGAGGCCCATGTTGAAGACCCGGTACATCTCCTCCTCGGGGATTTGCCCTAAGCGTTGCAGGTAGGGAAAGATGGGGGGAATGGGCCAACTGCCCCTTTGGATTTCGGCGCCCAGGCCTTCGGGAAGGGCCCGGGGGAGGTTTTCCGGAAGCCCGCCGCCCGTGATGTGGGCGATGGCGTGGATCTCCACCCCTCCTTCCTTGAGGCGCAAGAACTCCTTTAGGTAGGCCCGGTGGGGGCGGAGGAGGGCCTCCTTGAGGCTTTCCCCCAGCTCCGGCACGGGGACGAGGAGGTCCTGCCCGGCCACCACCTTGCGGATGAGGGAGTAGCCGTTGGTGTGGGGGCCGGAGGAGGGGAGGGCGAGGAGGACGTCCCCTTCCCGCACCCGCTCGGGGCCCAGGATCTCCGAGCGCTCCACCACCCCCACCAGGGTGCCCGCCACGTCCCAGGCCCCTTCCCGGTAGACCCCGGGCATCTCCGCCGTCTCCCCGCCCAAAAGGGGGATGGAAAGGGTCCGGCAGGCCTCGGCCAAGGAGGTGAGGAGGGCGGCGAGGATGGGCTCTTCCAGGCGGCTTGCCGCCAGGTAGTCCAGGAAGAAGAGGGGCCTAGCCCCCTGGCAGAGGAGGTCGTTCACCGAGTGGTTGACTAGGTCAAAGCCGAGTCCCGAAACGTCCCCGGCCTCGAGGGCGAGGAGGGTCTTGGTGCCCACCCCGTCTGTGGTGGCCACCAGGACGGGGTGCTCCATCCCCTTTAGGGCCCTGGCGTCAAAGAGCCCGCCAAAGGCCCCTAGGCCTCTAAGGACTTCCTCCGTGTAGGTGGCGGCGATGGCGGCCTTGGCCCGCCTGAGGGCCTCGGCCTTGGCCTCTATGTGGACCCCGGCCTCCTCGTAGCGCATCGGCCCTATCCTACCCCAAGGGCCTCCTGGAGGAGGCGGCGCACCAGGTCGGGCCGGGCCTGGCCCTTGGTCCTCCGCATCACCTGGCCCACCAGGGCGTCCAAGGCCTTGAGCTTGCCTTGGCGCACACTTTCCGCCGCCTCGGGCATGGCGGCGATCACCTCGGCCACCACCCCCTTTAGGGCGGCCTCGTCCGCCACCACCCTTAGCCCCCGTTCCCGCACCAGGGCCTCGGGGTCTTGGCCTTCCAGGACCTCGGGAAGGAGCGCCTTGGCCACCCGGCTCGTGATCTCTCCCCGTTCGAAAAGGGCCACCAGGCGGGAAAGGCCTTCGGGGGTGAGGCGGGTTTCCTCCAGGGTGAGGCCCTGTTCGTTAAGGAGGCCCGCCACGTCGGCCAAAAGCCAGTTGGCAAGGGCCTGGGGGGAGGCTTCCCCTAGGGCCAGGGCCCGGTCCAGGAAGCGGGCGAGGGAGGGGGTGTAGGCCAGGACCTCGGCGTCCTTTTCCTTGATGCCCAGGGAGCGGTAGCGGGCTTCCTTTTCCCAAGGGAGCTCGGGAAGGTTGGCCCGGATCTCCTCTACCCAAGGGCGAGGGATGGGGATGGGAGGGATGTCGGGCTCGGGGAAGTAGCGGTAGTCCGCCTCCTCCTCCTTGGTGCGCATGGGGTAGGTCTTGCCGCTACCCTCCTCAAAGCCCAGGGTGGCCTGCTTGACCTTTTCCCCCCGCCTAAGGATTTCCGTTTGCCGGCGGATCTCGTACTCCAGGGCCCGCTGGACGCTTTTAAAGGAGTTCAGGTTTTTGATCTCCACCTTGGTGCCCAAGGGCTCCCCTGCCCGGCGCACGGAGACGTTCACGTCGGCCCGTAGCTTTCCCTCCTCGGGGCTCGCCTCGGAGATGCCCAGGGTCTGGACCAGGGCCTGGATGCGCTGGAGGAAGAGCCGGGCCTCCTCGGGGGTGGTGAGGTCGGGCTCGGTGACGAGCTCAAGGAGGGGGCTTCCCGCCCGGTTCAGGTCTAGGAGGGTGCGGCCCTCCAGGTGGAGGCTTTTCCCGGCGTCCTCCTCCAGGTGGAGGCGTTTGATGCGCACCTTTCGCCCTCCCAAAGGCAAGGCCCCCCCTTCCCCCAAGGGCAGGTTGTACTGGCTGATCTGGTAGTTCTTGGGCAGGTCGGGGTAGAAGTAGTTCTTGCGGTGGAAGAGGAGCTTCTCCGGCACCCGGCTTCCCAGGGCCAGGGCGAGGCGCAGGCCGAACTCCACCGCTTTCCGGTTGGGGACGGGCAGGGTCCCGGGAAGGCCTAGGCAGATGGGGCAGACGTGGGTGTTGGGCTCGGCCCCAAAGTAGTCGGCTTGGCAGCCGCAAAAGGCCTTGGTCCGGGTTTTCAGGTGGAGGTGGACCTCGAGGCCGATGACGGCTTCGTACATGCCCTAAAGTTTACCCGTTAGCGCTTCGCCCCTTCCTGCACCCCAGCGAGGCGCATGAACTCCTTGGGGTCCACGGCCCGGGCGAGGCCTAGCTCGTAGGTGATGAGCTTGCGCTTGTAGAGGTCGGCCAGGCAGGCGTCCATGGTGATCATGCCGTACTGGCCCCCCGTTTGGATCACGCTCCTCAGTTGGTGGCTCTTGCCCTCGCGGATGAGGGCCCGCACCGCTGGGGTGGCGATCATGAGCTCGTAGGCCAGGACCCGCCCCCCGCCAAAGGCCTTGGGGAGGAGTTGCTGGGTGAGCACGGCCACCAGGTTGTTGGAAAGCTGCACCCGCACCTGCTCCTGCTGGTTTTCCGGGAAGACGTCGATGATGCGGTCAATGGTTTCCGGGGCGGAGTTGGTATGCAGGGTGCCCATGACCAGGTGGCCGGTTTCGGCGGCGGTGATGGCGGCGGCGATGGTTTCGTAGTCCCGCATCTCCCCCACCAGGATCACGTCCGGGGCCTGGCGCAGGACGCTCCGTAGGGCCTTGTGGAAGCCGTGGGTGTCGGCGCCGATCTCCCGCTGGTTGATGATGGCCTTCTTGTGGCGGTGGAAAAACTCTATGGGGTCCTCAATGGTGACGATGTGCACCGGCTTGCGCTCGTTGATGTAGTCGATCATGGAGGCCAAGGTGGTGCTCTTACCGCTTCCCGTGGGGCCCGTCACGAGGACCAGGCCCCTTGGGGCCATGGCGATCTCGGCGATGTTCTTGGGCAGGCCCAGCTCCTCAAAGCTCTTGATGACGGCGGGCACCACCCGGAGGACCCCGCCCACGCTTCCCCGCTGGAGGAAGACGTTCACCCGGTAGCGCCCTTTGCCGGGGAGGCTAAAGGAGAAGTCCAGCTCCTTCTCCTCCTCAAAGATGCGCTGTTGCTTCTCGTCCATCAGGGCGTACATGAGGCGCCGGGTGTCCTGGGGGCTTAGGGGCTCGTACTCCGTGGGGTGGAACTCCCCGTCCACCTTGATCATGGGGGGAAGCCCTACGGTGATGACCAGGTCGCTCGCCCCCCGTTCCACGGCCAGGGTCAGAAGGTCCACGATATCCGGATTCTTGGGCATGACTGCCTCCTTCACTCAATGGTACGCGCCAGGACCTCCTCGAGGGTGGTAATCCCCTGGAGGGCCTTGTAGACGCCGTCTTCCCGCAAGGTCTTCATGCCCTTCTTGCGGGCGATCTCCTTGATTTCCGTGGCCGACTTGCCCGCCACGATGGCGTGCCGGATCTCGTCGTCCACCACCAACAGCTCGTGGATGGCGTAGCGGCCCTTGTACCCCGTGCCCCCGCAGCGCTCGCACCCCGTGCCCTTGTAGAGCTTTGCTCCTTGCATCTCCTCCTCGGGGATACCGAGCCGGCGGAGGACCTCGGGGTCGGGCTTCACCTCCACCTTGCAGTGCTCGCAGATCCTGCGCACCAAGCGCTGGGAAAGGACGCCGATGAGGGCGGCGGAGATGTTGAAAAGCTCCACCCCCATTTCGTCCAAGCGGGTGATGGCCTGGGCGGCGTCGTTGGTGTGCAGGGTAGCGATGACCAGGTGGCCGGTGAGGGCCGCCTCCGTGGCGATCTTGGCGGTCTCCGGGTCGCGGATCTCCCCCACCATGATGATGTCCGGGTCCTGGCGCAGGAAGGCGCGCAAGGCCCGGGCGAAGGTGAGCCCGGCTTGGGGGTTCACCTGGGTCTGGTTGATGCCGGGGATCTCGTACTCCACGGGGTCTTCAATGGTCTGGGTGTTCTTGTCGGGGGTGGCGATGCGCTTCAGGATGGAGAAGGTGGTGAAGCTCTTGCCGCTTCCCGTGGGGCCGGTGATGAGGAAGATGCCGTAGGGCTTGGAGATCACTTCCTGGAAGCGCTCAAAGACCCCGGGGGCGAAGCCCAGCCCCTCTATCTCGGGGATGTCCGCCGCCTTCTTCAAAAGGCGCATCACCGCCTTTTCCCCGTAGACCGTGGGGAGGGTGGAAAGCCTGAGGTCCGCGTCAATGGCCCCTTCCCGGTAGCGGACGCGGCCGTCCTGGGGGAGGCGCTTTTCCGCGATGTTGAGCCCGCCCATGATCTTGATGACGCTGATCACCGGGCCCAAGGCCCCTTTAGACAAGGTGGTGTATTGGCGCAGGGTACCGTCAATGCGTAGGCGCACCAGGACGTCCGACTGGCGGGGTTCTATGTGAATGTCGGAGGCGTCCTGAAGGTAGGCCTCCCGGATCACCTGCTTGACGAAGCGCTGGGCGGCGCTTTCGTCCAGCTCCGTGGTGAGGGCTTCTTCCTCCGCCTGGTACCCCTTGGAGAGCTCCTTGGCCAGCTCGCCCAGCTCCTCCTTGCCGTAGAAGCGCTCAATGAGCTTGACGATGGCCGCCTCGGTGGCCACGGCGGGGGTCACCTCGTACCCCAGGCCCTTCCGCTTCAAGGCCAGGCGCACGTCGTCCAGGGCCAGGATGTTCCGGGGGTCCTTCATGAGAAGGACCAAGGTTTTCCCCTCCAGGTGGTGGGGGAAGACGCCGTAGCGCCGGGCTAGGTCCTCGGGGAGGAGGAGGGCGGCGCCGGGGTCTGGAGGATTTTCCTGGGGGTCAATATAGGGGTAGCCCAGCTGGTGGGCCACCGCCTGGGCCAGGGCCTCGGGCTTGAGCTTGCCCGACTGGACCAAGGTGTCTTCCAGGCGGCCTCCCCCTTGGCGTTGCTTCTTGAGGGCCTCCTCCACGTCCTCGGGGCGGGCCAGGCCAAGCTCCACCAGGATCTCCCCCAAGGGCTTCGCTTTGGGGAGGCGCTTTTGCACCTCCAAGGCTTCCCGCAGGTGTTCCCGGCTCAGGCGGCCTTCCTGAACCAAGACCTCTCCTATACGGCCCTTCTCTGGGTAGGCCTGGTGGAAGAGGGCTTCCCAGGCCTTGGACAGGGTGAGGTAGAAACGGGCCGGGCGGCCCAGAAGCTCCTCCACCGCCTGCTTGTGCCGGGGGTCGGCCAGGACCACCTCCACTTTGCCCTCGCGGATGGCCACGGGAACGGCGCTATAGCGCAGGGCATCCGAGCGCAGGAGGAGGGCGGTGGCGGCGGGGTCGGGGGTTAGCCCCTCGGTGGAGGGCAGGAATTCTAGCCCCTTTTGCTCGGCCAGGGTCCGATAGAGGACCTCCTCGGAAAGCCCCTTTCGCACCAGGATCTGGCCTAAGAGGTCCCCCGTCCGCTCCTGTTCCACCAAGGCCTCTTCCAAGGTTTCCCGGTCAATGAGGCCCTTTTCCAGAAGGAACTCCCCTAGGCGGAGTTCCCCTTGGCTTGGCCCCGTGGGTGGGGGCGGAAGGGGTAGGCCGAGCTCAGGGTAGTTCTTGGCCAGGGCGTACTGGAAGGCGCTCTTGGTGGTTTGGTAGGGCTCCACCACCAGGCCCGTGAGGTCTTCCACCTCCTCGAGGGCCAAGGTGTCCAAGGGGTTCACGAAGGCCACCCGCACCACCCCCGCCTCCTCGTCCAGGGCAAAGGGGATGGCGCCCAGCTCCTTGGCCTTCTCCGCCGGTAATAGGGCCTTCACCTTCGGGGGGATTTCCAGCTGGTGGAGTTCCACCAGGGGGATGCCGAAGTGGTCCTCAATGGCCTGGGCGATGCGCCTTTCCGAGAGGAGGCCCGATTCCACGATGACCTCCGCCAGGCTTCCCCCCACCTCCCGGTGCTTCTCCAGGGCCAGCTGGAGTTCCTCGTCCGTGAGGAGCCCGGCGTCCAAAAGGATGGCCCCAAGCCGCTTGTCGCCAATGGTCAGCACGCTCATGGACTCCCTCCCCAAGGTTTCCTAAATGGAGTCTCCAGCATCCGTATGAAACGCGTGTAAAAGAATTCCTTTTCCCGCAAGGGGGGCACCAGGACGGTGTAGGCCCCCACCAGGTTCCCCCCCAGGATGTCGGTGAAGACCTGGTCCCCCACCACCGCCACCTCCCGGGCGGGAAGGCCTAGGGCCCTAAGGGCCTTGTGAAAGCCCAGCCAGGGTTTCAGGGCGGGGGCGTGGCCGGGAAGGCCAAGCCGCCTTTGCACCCGGGCGAAGCGCTCGGGCAGGGCGTTGGAGAGGAGGTAGATGGGCACCGCTTCCTTCAGAGCGGAAAGCCAAGCGGCGTACTCGCTGGGGAGCACCTCTTCCCCGTAGGGCAAGAGGGTGTTGTCCAGGTCTAGGATAACCCCCTTAAGCCCCCGTGCCTCAAGCCAAGCGGGGGTGAGGTGGAGGAGGGAAGGGAGGACCTCCCGGGGGAAAAGCATGGCCTTATTGTGCCACGCCCTAAGTGAACATCGCCTTAATGGGGAAGCATCACAAGCCCCCACATCCTTCCCGTCCTCCCCCGGTCGCGGCGGTGGGAGAAGAGGGCCTGTGAACAGGCGGTGCAAAGCCCCACCCGGTAGGTGCGTTTTGGGGAAATCCCCGCCCTTTCCGCCTGGAGGAGGATGGCCCTTTCCAGGTCCAAAAGGTACTTGCCGGGGGCGCTTTCGTCCTTGCGGAAGGTGGGAAGGCCGGCCCCTTGGAAGGCCTCCGCCACCTCCTCCCCCACCTGGTAGCAGCACCCCCCGATGCCGGGGCCTATGGCCAGGTGGGCCTCCTTGGGGTCCAGCCCCAGGGCTTCCAGGAGGGCGAGGGCCTTGGGCAAAATCCCCCCCACCACGCCCCGCCAGCCGGCGTGCAGGGCGGCCACCGCCCCTTGGGGGTGGTAGAGGAGGAGGGGGTAGCAGTCCGCCACCCCTACCCGGAGGAGGAGGCCCGGGGCGGTGGTGAGGAGGCCATCCCCTTCCCAAACCCCAGGGCCCTCCACGAGGTGGAGGGCGGTGCCGTGCACCTGCTTAAGCGCCGCCACCGGGGGGTGGCCGAAGGCGCTGAGGACCCGGCGCTGGTTCTCCGCCACCTTCTCCGGGTCGTCCCCGGTGGCGGGGGAGAGGTTGAGGCTATGGAAGGGGCCTTCCGAAACCCCGCCGAGCCGGGTGGTGAAGCCGTGGGGTGTGGGCAAGGGGGTGGTGAGGAGGGGAACCACGGGACCATTCTGCCATGGGGAATGTGCCCTTTACCCCTAAGCTTCACGGGCTAAGGTGTATAGTAGCCCCTATGAAGACGGACCAGAACCAGCTCCGTTTCAACCAGGCCCTCTTGGTCCTCCTTCTGCCCCTGGCGGCCCTGATGGACCTCCCCTGGCTCGTGTACGCTCTTTTCCTCCTCATGGCGAGCCAGCACACCCCCTACGACCTGATGGTGGCCCTAAAGCGCCTCCTGCGGGTGCCCCCAAGGCTGGCGGAGGAGGACCCCAGGCCCCACCGGTTCGCCCGCACCCTGGGGGCGGTCTTCCTGGGCTTGGCCTCCCTTTTTCTCCTCTTGGGGCTAGAGGGGGTGGGCTACGCCTTGGCCCTTTTGGTGGCCCTCTTGGCCTTCATCAACCTGGCCTTTGGCTTTTGCCTGGGCTGCTTCCTTTACCTTCACCTCCGCTACGCCCGGGCCCTTTTCACCGGGAAATAACCTCTAGGAGGCGCACCATTTCAATGGCGGTGAAGACCGCCTCGGCGCCCTTGTTCCCGGCCTTACCCCCGGCGCGCTCTTGGGCCTCCTCGGGGGTGTTGGTGGTGAGGACGCCGAAAACGATGGGCTTTTCCGTCTGGAGCATGGCCTGCATGAGGCCGCTTGCCGCCTGGGCCGCCACGTACTCAAAGTGGGGGGTCTCCCCCCGCACCACGGCCCCTAAGGCCACCACGGCGTCCACATCGGGGCGCTGGGCCAGGCGCTTAGCCACCAGGGGAAGCTCAAAGGAGCCGGGCACCCAGGCCACCAGGACCTCGGCCGGATCGCCCCCGAGCCGGGCGTAGGCCTCGAGGGCCCCCTCCAAGAGGAGCTTGGTCACCCGCTCGTTGAAGCGGCCCACGGCGACGGCGAGCCGCACCCCCTTGGCGGTGAGGATGGGGGAGAAGGTCTTGGGCCTCATGGCCCCAATATACTTTTTGCGTGGAGCGCTACCTCCTGGTGGCCTTGGGCGGGGCCTTGGGCTCGGCCTTGCGCTACGGGCTTGGGGCCTACGTCCAAGGGCTCTTGGGCCCGGGTTTTCCCTACAGCACCCTTTTCGTGAACGCCCTGGGGAGCTTCCTCATCGGGGCGGTGCTTCGGCTTTCCCTAGAGGGGGCCCTTTCCCCTGAGGCGCGGCTTTTCCTGGCGGTGGGGGTCCTCGGGGGGTTCACCACCTTCTCCACCTTCAGCTACGAGACCTTAACCCTCCTGCAGGACGGGGAGGTGGCCCGGGCCTTGGCCTACGTGGGCCTAAGCCTTTTCCTAGGGCTTTTGCTGGTGTACTTGGGCTACCGCCTAGCGGGGCTTCGCTAGCCCACCTCCAGAACCTCCGCCAGGTAGGTGAGGGCGAGCTTGTAGGAGAGGGGGCCAAAGCCGGAGATGATCCCCCGGCAGGCCCCGGCGGTCACGGAGTGCTGGCGAAAAGCCTCCCGGGCGTGGAGGTTCGTCAGGTGGACCTCCACCACGGGGAGGGGCTGGGCCCGGATGGCGTCCAGGAGGGCGTAGGAGTAGTGGGTGAGGGCCCCGGGGTTGAGGACGATGGCCAAAAACCCTTCCCGGTGGGCTTGCTGTACCCACTCAATGAGCTGCCCCTCGTAGTTGCTCTGGCGGAAGGCCACCCCGAGGCCAAGCTCCGCGCCCCAGGCCTCACAAAGGGCCTCCAGCTCCTCCAGGGTGGTGCGGCCGTAGACCTCAGGCTCCCGCGTTCCCAATAGGTTCAGGTTGGGGCCGTTTAGGATCAGCACCATAGGGGCTCCTTTCCCCCTAGCATAAGGCCATGCCCCGCCTTTTTTCCCTCGCCTTCCTCCTTCTCGCCGCCTGGGCCAAGACCCACACCGTGGCCCCGGGGGAGACGCTCTATGGCATCGCCAAGCGCTACGGCACCACGGTGGAAGCCCTGGCCCGCCTCAATGGCCTCGCCGACCCCAACCGCCTCCGGGTGGGGCAGGTCCTGTGGGTGGGGCCGGAGGAAAGGGCCCTTCCCCGGGGCAAGGTCCTTTTCTGGCCCCCGGTGCAGGGGCGGGCCTTCGGCCTTCGGGTGGAGGGCTACACCTCGGGCGAGGCGGAGTTCCTCGGGGTACGCTATCCCTTGGTGCCCGGCTCCCGGGGGCTTTGGGGGCTCCTGGCGGTGGGGGCTTTGGTGGCCCCAGGGGAGTACCCGCTACGCCTCCTCCTGGAGGGGGAAGCGGTTTCCCTAACCCTGCTGGTCGCCCCGGGGCAGTATGGCCAGGAGGCCCTGGCCTTGAGCCCAAGCCTCGAGGCCCTCCTCCAGGACCCGGAGGCGAAGGCGGAGCGAAAGCGGGTGGTGGCCGCCTGCCCCAAGGAAGGGCCCCTTCTTGCCAAGGCGTTTCTTGCCCCCGTGGAAGGGGCCAGGGTCACGAGCCCCTTCGGCACCCGGCGGCGTTACGGGAACCGCTTCGCTTCCTACCACGAGGGCCTGGACCTCGCCGCTCCTTTGGGCACCCCGGTGCGGGCGGTGGCGGAGGGGGTGGTGGTGCTCTCCCAGAGGCTTCGGGTGCGGGGCGAGGCCGTGGTCCTGGCCCACGGGATGGGGCTTTGCACCGGGTATTGGCACTTGTCGGAACGAAGGGTGCGGGAAGGGGCAAGGGTGCGGGCGGGGGAGGTTTTGGGGCTCCTCGGGAGCACGGGGCTTTCCACCGGGCCTCACCTGCACCTGGAGGTGCGCCTCCAAGGGGTGCCCGTGGACCCGGCCCCCTTTTTCCGGGGGCTTCCCCTACCCTAGCCGGAGGAGGGAGAGGACCTCCACGTGGTGGGTGAAGGGGAAGAAATCGTAGGGCCGCACGAAGGCCAGGCGGTATCCCCCCCGCACCAACTCCCCCACGTCCCGGGCCCAGGTGGCGGGGTCGCAGGCGATGTAGAGGATCTCTTGGGGCCGGCTTTCCAGGAGGTAGGCCCGCACCTCCGGGGCGAGCCCGGCCCGGGGTGGGTCCACCGCCACCAGGTCAAACCGCCCAAACCGAAGGGCTTCCCGGACATCCCCCCGGTGGAAGCGGAGGTTTTCCACCCCAAGCCGCCTCCGGTCCGCCTCGCCCCGGCGCACCGCTTCTTTGCTCACCTCCACCGCCACCACCTCCCGGTAGCGGGGGGCGAGGAGGAGGGAGAGGAGGCCGCTTCCGGCGTAGAGCTCCAAGGCCCTTTCCCCCCCTGAGGCGAGCCCGGCGGCTTCGGCGAAGAGTTCCCCGGCCGCCAAGGGGTTCACCTGGCTGAAGCTTTCCACGCTCACCGTGGCGGTGAGGGGGCCAAAGCGCTCTAGAAGGGTTCTCTCCCCGTGGAGGGGCGTGACCCGGCCGCGAAAGCGCCCCTTGGCGGAAGGTTCTGCCCAGACCACCCCGGCGAAGCCCTCCTTCACCAGGGCCTTGGCGGGGCGCTTTAGGGCCTCGAGGCTCCCCCCGATGAGGCCTAGGAGCACCCTCCCCTCCAAGAGGCTACCCCTAAGGGCCACCTCCTCCACGGGAAGGGGCCAGGTCTTTAAGAGGGCGAAGGCGGAGGCCAAGGGCTCGGCCAGGAGGGGGTCCTCCTCCAAGGGGTAGAGGGCGTGGCTTTCGGGAAGGCGGTAGGCGAGGCCCCCCAAGGGGTAGCGGGCGTACTGGGCGGCGGTGCGGTAGCCCAAGGGCCTGGGCGAAGGGCGGATGGGCAGGAGGGAGGCTTCCAGCTTGGCGATGCGCGCCAAGGCGTCCCCTACCAGGGCCTCCTTGAGGGGGAGCTGGGCCTCGTAGGCCAGGGGGAGGTCGGCGGAGGGGGGAAGGGGATGGGGGTAACGCTGGGGGTGGGGCTCTAGGATTTCCACCTCTTCCAGAAAGAGGGTTCCCTTTCGCCGCACGGGTACCCCCCGCACCACCTCCCCCGGCAGGGCCCCCTTGACCAGGATGGCCCCTTCCTCCGTGCGGGCGAGGCCGTACCCTCCCGGGACGAGCTTTTCTATCCGTGCCTGCATCCCCTTACCCTAGCAGAAGGCCCGGGATAAGATGAAGGGGTGATCCGGGTACTGCTAGCGGACGACCACGCCCTCTTCCGCCAAGGGCTCAAGAGCCTCTTGGAGGCGGAGGGGGACTTCCGGGTGGTGGGGGAGGCCAAGGATGGCTGGGAGGCCATGCGGCATGCCCTCGAGGCCAAGCCGGACGTGATCCTCATGGACATCCAGATGCCGGGCCTGGATGGGGTCCAGGCCACCCAGGCCATCCTCAAGGAGTGGCCCGAGGCCAAGGTCATCATCCTCACCATGTACCGCCAGGACGCCTACGTGTTTGAGGCGGTGAAGGCGGGGGCCCGGGGCTACCTGCTAAAGGACACGGACGCGCAGGAGCTCATTGAGGCCATCCGCCGGGTGCACGCCGGCGAGGTGCTTTTGGATGCGGAGCTTGCCGGGCGTATCATCCAGGACTTCCGGGCCAAAAAGGAGGCCCAGGCCCCCTTGCACGCCGAGCTTTCCGAGCGGGAGGTGCAGATCCTCAAGCTGGTGGCCCAGGGCTACACCAACCTGGAGATCGCCGCCGAGCTCGGCCTTTCCGAGAAAACGGTGCGCAACCGCCTTTCCGAGATCTTCCAGAAGCTCCACCTGAACAACCGCACCCAGGCGGCCCTTTACGCCATCCGCGAGGGGCTCGCCCAGCCCGAGCCCGAAGAGTAGTGGACCCGGTGCGCCACCTCTTGGAGCTTGCCCCCTTGGTGGGGGAGGAGGCGCGGGGGGCCTATGTGGCCCGCCACCTCCCCGGGGCGCAGCGGGACGGGGTGGGGAACGTGTGGGCGGGGGAGGGGAGGGTCCTCCTTCTCGCCCACCTGGACACCGTTTTGACCCCGGTTTCCCCCAAACGGGTGGGGGAGCGGCTTTATGGCCCTGGGGTGGGGGACAACTCGGCGGGCGTGGCCGTCCTCCTCTCCCTACCCCCTTGCCCGGGGTGGTGCGGGGCTTCACCGTGGGGGAGGAGGGGCTTGGGAACCTCAAGGGGGCCCGTGCCCTGGTGGAGGCCTTGAGGCCCCAGGTGGTGGTGGCGGTGGACGGCTATTTGCCCGGGGTGGTGGACCGCGCCCTGGGCTCGGTGCGCCTGCGGCTTCGGCTGCGCGGCCCCGGGGGCCACGCCTGGGGGGACCGGGGAAACCCTAACCCGGTCTTCGCCCTGGCGGAGGCCTTGGCGGGGCTTCCCCCTTTGGTGGCGGGCCTCGAGGCCAGCCTGAACGTAAGCGGCCTTAAAGGGGGCGAGGCGGTGAACGCCATCCCCGAGGAAGCCGAGGCTCTTTTGGAGGTGCGCTCCCCCGACCCCCTTCTCCTGGAAGACCGGGTGGAAAAGGCCTTGGACCTGGTGGCGGACGTGGCCAGGCGCCACCGGGTGGCGCTTTCTTGGGAGGAGCTCGGCCGTAGGCCTGCGGGAACCACGGCCACTTCTGGGCTTCTCCAGGCGGCGGAGGCGGCCTTGGCCGCCGTTGGGGAAAAGCCCCTTTTCCAGCCTGGCTCCACCGATGCCAGCGCCGCCATTGAACGGGGTATCCCCGCCCTGGCCCTGGGCGTTTACCGGGGAGGAGGGGCGCACACGCAGGAAGAGTGGGTCCTCCCCCAAAGCCTCTGGGAGGGCCGCACGGTGCTTCTCGCCTTTCTTGAGCGCCTTGGCGTAGGATAGGGCGTATGCGCGTGGGCGTCCTCAAAGGCTTCCTCTCCCGGCGGTACCTGGGCTTCTGGGAGGCGTACTTGGAGGCGTTGGGCGTGGAGGTGGTGCGGGCCGAGGCGGCCCCCGACCTCCGCCAGCCCTACTGCCTCCCGGTCCAGGGGCTTCTCGCCCAGGTGGAGGCCCTGAAGGGCAAGGTGGACTACCTCCTCCTCCCCGACCTCCAGGCTGGGGTGGAGTCGGAGAAGGGCGGGGGGCAGTGCCCTTGGCTTTTGGACCTGGAGGCCGCCCTCCTCCGCTACTTCCCCGGGCTTCCCCCGGTGCTCAAGGTGCCGGCGGAGCTTTCGGATAGGGTCTTGGGGCGGGCCGGGGAGGTGGGGCAGATCCTCACGCAAAACCCCATGCTGGTGGGCCGGGCCCTGGACCGGGTCAAAAGCCTCCTTAAGCCCCCTCCTCCCTTCAAGTCTCCCCCGGGGAGCGTGGGGGTGGTGGCCCAGCCCTACCTCCTGGAGGACGAGGCCTTCCGGGAGACGGTGGAGGAGGCCCTGCGCAAGGTGGACCTCCTTCCCTTCTTCCCCGACCTGCCCCCGGAAAAGCTTCGGGAAGAGGGGGATAAGCTCCTCCCCATGGATCTACCCACGGACAAGGAGCTTGTGGGCATGGTCCACTACCTCCACCGCCTGGGCCGGGTGAAAGGCCTCCTCCTGGTGGTTTCCTACGCCTGTCCCCCCATCCCGGGCCTCCTGCGGCGGGCGGCCCGGCGGCTGACCAAGCCCCACCGCCTCCTCACCCTGGGGGAGGACTGGACGGAAAGCCTAAAGGCCCTCAGGGCGGAGATGGCGGCCCTATAGGGGCTCCACCCCCCAAAGGGGAGGGGGTTTTGCGGTAGACTCAAGGGCATGACCGGTCGGTCAGTTCCCCCCTTGCGCCGCCTTTTGCCCTACCTGTACCCCTACCGCTTCCGCTACGCCTTGGGGGTAGGGCTTGGGCTTCTTTCCATCTTCTTCTTCGTCCTCGGTCCCTACTTTCTGCGCCTGGCGGTGGACGCCATCGGGCACGGGGGTCCCTATGGGCGCTATGCCCTGTTCCTCCTCCTCTCCGCTGGGGTAAGTGCCCTCCTCTCCTACTTCATGCGCCGCCTGGCGGTGGTGGCCAGCCGGCAGGTGGAGTATGACCTGCGCAGGGACCTCTTCCACCACCTCCTCCGCCTGGACCGCTCCTTCCACCAGAAGACCCGGGTGGGGGACCTGATGAACCGCCTGAACACCGACCTCTCCGCGGTGCGGGAGATGGTGGGGCCGGGCATCATGATGGGAAGCCGGCTTTCCTTCCTGGTCCTCCTGGCCTTCGCCTCCATGTACGCCGTGGATGCCCGCCTGGCCTTCTACCTCACCCTGATCCTCCCGGCCATCGCCGGGGTCATGTTCTACCTCCTCCGGCTGATAGACCGCCGCTACCGCGAGGCCCAGGAGGCCTTTGACGCCATCAGCACCCTGGCCCAGGAGGCCTTCAGCGGCATCCGGGTGGTGAAGGGGTACGCCCTGGAGGGGCGGATGCTCACCCGCTTCCAGGACCTCAACCGGGCCTACATGGCCAAGAGCCTGGCCCTGGTCAAGGTGGAAGGCCCCATGCAGGCCCTTCTGGGCTTCCTCATGGGCTTTGCCTTCCTCACCGTCCTCTGGGCCGGCGGGGGGATGGTGGTGCGGGGGGAGCTTTCCGTGGGGGAGCTGGTGCAGTTCAACGCCTACCTGGCCCAGCTCACCTGGCCCATCCTGGGCCTGGGCTGGGTGATGGCCATGTACCAGCGGGGCCTCACCAGCCTGAGGCGCCTTTTGGAGCTTTTGGACCAGGAGCCCGCCATCCGCGATGAAGACCCCCTGCCCCTCCGCCTGGAGGACCTTTCCGGGGAGGTGCGCTTTGAGGGGGTGGGCCTCCAGCTGGGGGGGCGCTGGCTCCTCAAGGACATCACCCTCACCGTGCCCGAGGGCATGACCCTGGGCATCACTGGGCGCACCGGGGCGGGGAAGAGCCTCCTGGCCGCCCTGGTGCCCCGGCTTCTGGACCCCACGGAGGGGCGGGTCTACGTGGGGGGGTACGAGGTGAAGCGGATTCCCCTGGCCGTCCTGCGCCGGGCCGTGGGGATGGCCCCCCAGGAGCCCTTCCTCTTCAGCGAGACCCTGATGGAGAACATGGCCTTTGGCCTCGAGGCCCAAGACCCCGAGCGGGTGGCCTGGGCCGCCCAGCTGGCCGGGGTCCACGAGGAAATCCTGGCCTTCCCCAAGGGCTACGAGACCGTCCTGGGGGAAAGGGGGGTGACCCTTTCCGGGGGGCAAAGGCAGCGGGTGGCCCTGGCCCGGGCCCTGGCCAAGCGCCCCAAGGTCCTCATCCTGGACGATGCCCTAAGCGCGGTGGACACCGAGACCGAGGCCAGGATTCTCCAGGGCCTGAAGACGGTGCTGGGCCGCCAGACCACCTTCCTCATCTCCCACCGCACCGCCACCCTGCGCCATGCGGACTGGATCATCGTCCTGGAGGGGGGAGGATCGTGGAGGAGGGCACCCATGAGAGCCTCCTGGAGGCGGGCGGCCTCTACGCCGAGCTGGACCGCATCCAGCGCATGGAAAGCGAGGTGGAGGGATGACCCACGAGGACGCCTACAGCAAGGCCTTTGACCGGGTGCTCTTCGCCCGCATCCTGCAGTACGTGAAGCCCTACCGCCTGCAGGTGGGCCTGGCCCTCCTCTTCCTCCTCCTCACCACCCTGACCGCGGCCGCCACCCCCCTCTTCTTCAAGTGGGCCATTGACGGGGCCCTGGTGCCCAAGGAGGCCAAGCCCCTGGAGGAACGCTTTTCCCTCCTCCTCTGGGTGAGCCTGGGCTTTTTGCTGGTGCGGGGGCTCAACTTTGCCGCCACCTACGGCCAGACCTACCTCATCCAGTGGGTGGGGCAGCGGGTGCTCTTTGACCTAAGGAGTGCCCTCTTCGCCAAGCTCATGCGCCTCCACCCGGGCTTCTACGACAAAAACCCCGTGGGCCGCCTCATGACCCGGGTCACCTCCGATGTGGACGCCATCAACCAGTTCATCACCGGGGGGCTGGTGGGGGTCATCGCCGACCTCTTCACCCTCTTTGGCCTCCTGGCCTTCATGTTCGCCCTAAGCCCCAAGCTCACCCTGGTGGTCCTCCTGGTGGTGCCCGTGCTCCTTTGGGTCACCGCCTGGGTGCGCAACGGGATGCGCCTGGCCTACCGGGAGATGCGCCTGAGGCTTGCCCGGGTGAACGCCGCCCTGCAGGAGAACCTTTCCGGGGTGGAGACCATCCAGCTTTTCGTCCGGGAGAAGGACCGGGAGGCCCGCTTTGACCGGCTGGCCCAGGACCTCCTGCGCGCCTGGGTGGAGATCGTGCGCTGGTTCGCCCTCTTCTTCCCCGTGGTGGGCTTTCTGGGGGACCTGGCCGTGGCGGGCCTCCTCTTCTACGGCGGGGGAGAGGTGGTGCGGGGGGTGGCCTCCTTGGGGCTTCTGGTGGCCTTCGTGGACTACACCCGCCAGCTCTTCCAGCCCCTGCAGGACCTCTCCGACAAGTTCAACCTCTTCCAGGGGGCCATGGCCAGCGCCGAGCGCATCTTCGGCGTGCTGGACGCCGAGGAGGAGCTCAAGGACCCCACCTCCCCCAAGCCCGTCCAACGCTTCCGGGGGGAGGTGGTCTTCAAGGACGTGTGGCTGGCCTACACCCCCAAGGGGGTGGAGCCCACGGAGAAGGACTGGGTCCTGCGGGGGGTTTCCTTCCGCATCGCCCCCGGGGAGAAGGTGGCCCTGGTGGGGGCCACGGGGGCGGGGAAGACCAGCGTGGTGAGCCTTATCGCCCGCTTTTACGACCCCCAGCGGGGCGAGGTGCGCATAGACGGGGAGGACGTGCGCAACTACCGCCAGGAGGAGCTCAGGCGGCACGTGGGCATCGTGCTCCAGGACCCCTTCCTCTTCTCCGGCACCATCCTGGACAACCTGCGCCTCTTTGACGAGAGCATCCCCGAGGAGCGGGTGGTGGAGGTGGCCCGCTTCCTGGGCGTGCACGAGGCCATCCTCCGCCTGCCCCAGGGCTACCACACCCGGGTGGGGGAGCGGGGGGCGGGGCTTTCCACGGGGGAGAAGCAGCTCCTGGCCCTGGTGCGGGCCCTGCTGGCCAGCCCCGACATCCTCCTCATCCTGGACGAGGCCACGGCCAACGTGGACTCCGAAACGGAAAAGCGCCTGCAGGAGGCCCTCTACAAGGCCATGGAGGGACGCACCTCCCTGATCATCGCCCACCGGCTCTCCACCATCCGCCGGGTGGACCGCATCCTGGTCTTCCGCAAGGGGCGGCTGGTGGAGGAGGGGACGCACGAGGCCCTCCTGGAGCGGGGAGGGTACTACGCCACCCTCTACCGCCTGCAGTACGCGGAGCCATGACCTACCGGGAGGCCTTGGAATGGCTCTACGCCCGGCGCCGCCAGGGGGAGCGGGGCACGGGGCGGGTGCGCGCCTTGCTGGAGCGCCTGGGCCACCCCGAAGGGGCCTTCCGGGCGGTGCACGTCCTGGGCACCAACGGCAAGGGGAGCGTGGTGGCCTACCTGGAAGCGGCCTTCCGGGCGGCAGGCGTCCCCTTTGGCGCCTACACCAGCCCCCACCTCCAGGACTTTCGCGAGCGCATCCGCACCCACCTGGGCCTCATCCCCGAGGAGGAGGTGGTGGCCTTCGCCGCCTGGGCCCGGGAGGAGGCCTGGCCCGAGCCCCCCGGCTTCTTTGACCTGGCCACCGCCTTGGCCTTCCACCACTTCCGGAAGGCAGGGGTGGCCCTGGCCGCGGTGGAGGCGGGGGTGGGAGGGGAGAAGGACGCCACCAACGCCCTGGCCCACGTGACCCTCACCGTGCTCACCAACGTGGGGGAGGACCACCTGGAGGCCCTGGGGGGAAGCCTCCAGGCGGTGGCCCAGGACAAGGCCGGGGCCTTTCGCCCCGGGGTGCCGGTGGTCACCGGGGCCAGGGGGGTGGGCCTCGAGGTGGCCCGGCAGGTGGCCGAGGCCAGGGGGGCACCCCTTTATCCCCTGGACCCCGAAGACTCCCTCTTTGCCCTCCCGGTGCCTCCCGGGCTTAAGGGCCGCTTCCAGGAGGAAAACGCCCGCCTGGCGGCGGCCGCCCTGCGCCTTCTGGGCTTTGCGGAAGAGGTCATCGCCCGGGGGCTCAGGGAGGCCCGCCACCCTGGGCGCTTGGAGCGCTTCTTGCTGGAAGGGGTGGAGGTCTACCTGGACGGGGCCCACAACCCCCCTGCGGCGGCGGCCTTAGCCCAGGAGCTCCCCGCCTACCACCTGGTCTTTGGGGCCTTTCCCCGGAAGGACGTCCGGGGGTGCTGGCCCACCTCCTGCCCCAGGCCCGAAGCGTCCGCTACACCCGGGCTGGGGAGGGCGCTTTGGGCCCCGAGCTGGGGAAGCCCTTCTTTGAGGAGCCCTGGGAAGCCCTCCTGGACGCGGTGGAGGCCGCCAGGAAGGATGGGCTTCCTATCTTGGCCACGGGGTCCTTGTACCTGGTGGGGGCCCTGCGGGGCCGCCTTACTCCCTAGCCTCCGCCAGCACCTTGCCCGCGGGGTCGGCGAAGACCACCCGCCGCACCCGCTCCAGCTCCAGGATCACGTAGGGGCTGGTGAGGGCCTGGGTGACGATGGCCCCTGGCCTGGGGCTTTGCAGGTTCAGGATCACCCGCGCCACCTCCCCGCCGTAGGTGACCCCCACCACCTCCATGGCGTACCCCCCCGTGGGCTTCAGGCCCCAGAAGAAGGCGGCCACGCTCCGGGTGCGGAAGTCCACGCTGGGGGCAGGGGGACGGGGGATGCGGTTGCCCACCGCCAGGTTCCAGACCTCGGCGAAGCGGGTGGGGTTGTTGGCCAGGAAGGCCCGGGGCTCGGTCTCCTGATAAGCGGCGTTGGCGCCGCGGTCCAGGATCTGGTAGGGAGGCGTGGGCGGGGTCACCAGCTCCACTCTAAGCCCGTACTGGACCAGGAGGGCGCCCACCCGGTAGCCGTCGGGGGTGGGGTCTAGGGTGAGGGGCCTGAGGACGGGCTCGCTGAGCTCAAAGACCACCACCTGCCGCCCGCCCCGCCGGGCCAGGATTTCCCGCAGGAGGACCTGGGTCTCGGGGCCGGTAAAGGCGTAGAGGTCCGGGGTCAGGTAGTTGGCGGGCTGCACCAGGGCCCGCTTTTCCCCTTCCCGCATGGCGGCCGTGAGGCGGACCCAGCCCACGCCGTCATAGAGCCAGGTGGCCCGCAGGTTGGCCTGGGTTCGCACCTCCACCAGGTTCCCCGAGAACCCCCTCACCGCCTCGGCCGCCGGCCTCAGGGCGGGCCCCACCTCCCTGAGGACCGGGCTTCCCTCCACCCAAAGGGCCCCGGGGACGGCCCAGAGGTTCTCCCCGGTGCCCTTTTCCAGCCGCAGGACCTTGGGCCCCAGCTTCACCTCCCGGGGCTCCCCGTAGAAGTAGGTCCAGCGCTCCGTGGCCTCGGGGAAGAGGAGCTGGGCCTCGGCCACCCGGTAGCCCGAGCCTTCCAGCACCTCGCAGGCGGAGAGGAGGGGCACCAGGAGGAGGGTGGCGTACAGGGCTTTTCTCATGGTTCCATGATACCCCTCTAGGGGATGGGGGTGTTGAGCCTTTTTTAAGCCTTGGCCGGGGGTAGGAGGGCGGGCTAGCGGCTCCTGGGGTCCAGGGCGTCCCGCAGGGCGTCGCCCAGGAGGTTGAAGGCCAGGACCAAGCCCACGATGGCCAGCCCCGGGAACGTGGCCACGTGCGGGGCCACCGCCAGGTACTCCCGTCCCCGGGCCAGCATCAGCCCCCACTCGGGCTCCGGGGGTCTGGCCCCCAGGCCCAGGAAGCCCAGGCCGGCGGCGAAGAGGATGGCGATGGCCATCTGCAGGCTGGTTTGGATCAGGATGGGCCCCAGGGCGTTGGGGAGGAGGTGGCGGAGGAGGATGCGGGCGTGGCTTGCTCCCAGGGCACGGGCGGCCTCCACGTAGTCCAGGGCCTTCAGGGAGAGGACCACGCCCCGCACCAGCCGGGCGTAGATGGGGATGGCGGCGATGCCCACGGCGATCATGGCATTCCCCAGCCCCGTGCCCAGGATGGCCACCAGGACGATGGCCAAGAGGATGCCGGGAAAGGCCAGCATCACGTCCACCAGGCGCTGGACCAGGAGATCTATCCGCCCCCCGAAGTAGGCGGAGAGGGCTCCCAGAGGGGCTCCCAGGAGAAGCCCGATGCCCACGGCCACCAGCCCGATGGTGAGGGAGACGGGGATGCCGTAGAGGATGCGGGAGAAGAGGTCCCGGCCCTGCTCGTCCGTGCCCAGGAGGTAGAGGCGCACCGGGCCCTCCACCCCGAAGAGGTGGAGGTTGCCCGTAAGGCCAAACCAGCGCCACTCCTCCCCCCGCACCCAAAGCCGCACGGGGTACTTCTCCTCCCAGCGGACCTGGACCCCCTCCAGGGGATGCCGGAAGACCGGGCTCACGAAGAGGCCTATCTGCCCCTCTGGTCCCCGCAGGCTCACCCCGGCCAGGGGGGGCACGTAGGCCGCCCGCAGGTCCTGGGTGTAGGGGGAGTAGGGGGCGAGGAGGGGGGCGAGCACGCCCCCGAGGAGGTAGAGCCCCAGCAGGACCAGGCCCGCCTGGGCCAGGCGGTTTCTCAGGAAGCGGCGCAGGGGTCTAGTCATAGCGCACCCTCGGGTCAATCCAGGCGTAGAGGAGGTCCACCAGCAGGTTGACCAGGATGAAGCTGACGGCCACCAGGAGCACGGCCCCTTGGACCACGGGGTAGTCCCTGGCCAGGATGGAGCCCACCAGGAGCTGGCCGATGCCCGGCCAGGCGAAGATGGTCTCGGTGATGACTGCCCCTGCCAGGAGGCTACCGAACTCCAGGCCCGCCACCGTGACCACGGGGATGAGGGCGTTTCTGAGGGCATGCTTGAAGATGACCACCCGCTCCGCCAGGCCCTTGGCCCGGGCGGTGCGGATGTAGTCCTGGGAGAGCACCTCCAGGAGGGTGCCCCGGGTCATGCGGGCCAGGAGGGCGGTGGCGTTCACCCCCAGGGTGATGGCGGGCAGGACCAGGTGGGCCAGGGTGCCCTTGCCGGCCACGGGGAACCAGCCCAGCTCCACGGAGAAGATGAGGATGGCCAAAAGCCCAAACCAGAAGACGGGCATGGAGACCCCCAGGAGGGCCAGGACCATCACGAAAAGGTCCAGCCCGCTTCCCGGGCGCAGGGCGGCCAGGATGCCCAGGGGGATGCCCGAGAGGAGGGCCACCAGGATGGCGGCGCTGGCCAGCTCCACGGTGTTGGGGAAGTAGGTCCTTAGCTCCAGGAGCACGGGGCGGCGGCTCCGGGCCGACTCGCCCAGGTCGCCCTGTAGGAGGGCTCCCAGATAGATGGCAAACTGCTCGGGGAGGGACTTGTCCAGGCCGTAGCGGGCCCGGATGGCCTCGAGGGTCTCCGGCGTGGCGAACTCCCCCGCCAGGAGCACCGCCGGGTCCCCCGGGGCCAGGCGCACCATGAGGAAGACCAGGAGCACCACCCCGAACAGGGTGGGCACGGCGATCAGCAGGCGGCGAAGAGCGTAGGTGAACATGTTCCTCCGCACCTTACCCCGTGGGGGGTACCCCCCCACGGGGTAGGGGCAATGGGGCCTCCTAGCGGAAGCGGGCCTTGTAGGCCAGGTAGCGCTCCGTGGGGTGGACGATGAAGCCCTGGACCTCCTGGCGGATGGCGGTCACCTGCACCTCGGAGTGGAGGAAGAGCCAAGGGGCATCCCGGAAGATGCGGGTCATGGCCTCGCGGTAGAGCTGCTGTCTGCCCTGGGGCAGGGTGGAGATGCGGGCCTGGGCCAGCAGCTTGTCCACCTCGGCGTTCTTGTAGAAGGCCCGGTTAAAGCCCGGGGCCCACTGGCTGGAGTGGAAGAGGGGGTAGAGGCCGTAGTCCGCATCCCCCGTCACCGTGCCCCAGCCCAGCATGGCCATCTGGATCCGGTTTTCCTTCAGGGGCCGCTGGGTCTCCTGCAGGTAGGCCCCCCATTCCATGGTCTGGATGGTGGCCTCCACCCCTACCCGCCGCAGCTGGCCCTGGATGGCCTCACACACCTGGATGTCCTGGAAGTAGCGGCCCGTGGGGCAGTGCAGGGTGATGCGCAGGGGGGTGCTCACCCCTGCCTGGCGCAACAGCTCCTGGGCCCGCTGGGGGTTGTACTCGTAGCGGCCGATGCTGGCATAGCCAAAGATGCTGGGGGCGATGGGGGCATCGGAGATACGGCCAATCCCTCCCAGGACGAACTGCAGGATCTCCTCCCGGTTCACCGCGTGGTTCAGGGCCTGCCGCACCCGCACGTCGTTGAAGGGGGGGCGCTGGGTGTTGAAGTAGATGTAGATGGTGCGCAGGCTGGGGGTGCGCACCACCTCAATGGCCCGGTTGGCCTGGAGCCGGGGGATGTCCTGGGGCGGGATGCGCACCGCCACGTGGGCCTGTCCCGTCTCCACCAGGGCCACCCGCGTGGTCCCCTCGGGTACGGGGATGAAGCGCACCTGGGGGATGGCGGGTTTTTCGCCCCAGTAGTTCTCATTGCGCACCAGGTCCACGAACTGCCCTTTCTGCCAGGCCTGGAAGCGGTAGGGACCGGTGCCCACGGGGTTGTCCCGGTACTGGGCCCCGAAGCGCTGGATGGCCGTGGGGCTCTGCATGGCAGTGGAGCTGTGGGTCAGGTGGGCCAGCACCGGGGCAAAGGGGTTCTTGAGGCGTAGCCGCACCGTGTGGCTGTCCACCACCTCCACCCGCTCCAGCTCGGAGAGCAGGAAGGCGAAGGGGCTGGCCAGCTCCCGGGAGACGAAGCGCTCCAGGTTGAACTTCACCGCCTCGGCGTTGAAGGGGGTGCCGTCGTGGAAGGTGATGCCCCGCTTGAGGCGGATGGTGAGGGTCTTGCCCCCGTCGGAAAAGCTATGCCCCTCGGCCAGGAGGGGGACGATCCGCCCCTCGGGGGTGAGTTCAAAGAGGGTTTCGCTGATGTGGGTTACCACTGTGGCCGAAGGGGAGTCCTGGGCCAGGGGGGCGTCCAGGGTGATGGGGTCGGTGCCTTGGGCCACCACCAGGCGTTGCTGGGCCCAGGCACCCGCCAGGGCCAGTAAACCGAGGGCCAGGAACAGCTTTCTCATACTCGCTCCTTTCTGGGGACCACCCTTGTAATTCAGGCCAAGTATAATGCGCCCCCTTCCGGGGGCGCAAGCCGGGGTATGGGCTCAGCCTTCCCCCAGGTAGGCCTTCTGCACCTCGGGGTTTTGCGCCAGCTCCCGGGCAGGCCCAAAGAGGGTGATCTCCCCCGTGGCCAGCACGTAGCCCCGGTGGGCGATCTGCAGGGCCAGCCGGGCGTTTTGCTCCACCAAGAGGATGGTCTTGCCCTCCTGGTTCAGCTTCTGGATGGTTTCAAAGATGAAGTCCACCAGCACCGGGGCCAGGCCCATGGAAGGCTCGTCCATGAGGAGGATCCGGGGGTTTTGCATGAGGGCCCGGCCGATGGCCAGCATCTGTTGCTCCCCGCCGGAGAGGGTGCCTCCCTTCTGGCCCCGCCGCTCGTAGAGCCGGGGGAAGAGGGCGAAGACCTGGTCCTTCCGCTCCTGAACCACCTTGCGGTCCGTCTCCAGGTAGGCCCCGATCTCCAGGTTCTCCTCCACGGTGAGCCGGGGGAAGATCCGCCGCCCCTCGGGCACGTGCCCCACCCCCAGGGCCACGATCTGGTGGGCAGGGAGGCGGTGGATGGGCCGGCCCTGGAAGAGCACCTCCCCCTGCCGCGGCTTCACCAGGCCGCTGATGGTGCGCAAGGTGGTGCTCTTGCCCGCCCCGTTGGAGCCAATCAGGGTGACGATCTCCCCTTCCTCCACCTTCAGGGAGACCCCCTTCAGGGCGTGGATGTGGCCGTAGTAGGTGTGGACGCCCCGGAGTTCCAGGAGGCTCATGCCGCACCTCCTGCCGCCCCCTTGCCCAGGTAGGCCTCGATGACCCGGGGGTTCTGCCGCACCTCCTCCGGGGTGCCCTCGGCGATCTTGGAGCCGTACTCCAAGACGGCGATGCGGTCGGAGATGCGCATCACCAGGCGCATGTCGTGCTCAATGAGCACGATGGTGATGCCAAGCTCCTCCCGTAGCCGCCCGATGAAGTGCTGGAGCTCCTCGGTCTCCTTGGGGTTCATGCCGGCGGCGGGCTCGTCCAGGAGGAGAAGCCGGGGCTTTAGGGCCAGGGCCCGGGCGATCTCCAGCTTGCGCTGTTCCCCGTAGGGGAGGTTTTTGGCCAGCTCGTCCTTGCGGTGGAGGAGACCCACGTATTCCAGGAGGCGCTTGGCCTCCTCTTCGGCCCGCTTCTCCTCCCGCCGCGCCAGGGGGGTGCGGAAGACCGCGTGGAAGTAGGGCACGCGGATGTGGATGTGCATGCCCACCAGGAGGTTTTCCAGCACGGTCATGGCCCCGAAGAGGCGGATGTTCTGGAAGGTGCGCCCCACCCCTTCCTTGGCCACCCGGTCGGGGGGGAAGCCGGTGATGTCCTTGCCGAAGAGGAGAATCTTCCCCTCGTCGGGGGCGTAGATGCCGGTGAGGAGGTTGAAGAAGGTGGTCTTGCCCGCCCCGTTGGGGCCGATGACGGAGAAGATCTCCCCCTGGTTCACGGTGAGGCTCACGTCGTTGACGGCCACCAGGCCGCCGAAGCGTTTGGTGGCGTGGGCGACCTCGAGGGCCTTCATGCTTCCTCCATCTCCGCCTTGTGCCGCTTCTCGGGGATGAGCCCCTCCGGGCGGAAGATCATCATCAGCACCAGGATAAGGCCGAAGACCAGGCGCTCGTACTTGGCGGGGTCCACCTGGCTCGGGATCTGGGGCAGGCTGGTGCGCACGAACTCGCTGAAGGTCTTGAGCACGTCCAGGTTGAGGATGGTGAGGGCGGCCGCCCCCAGGATGGCCCCGGGGATGGACCCCATCCCGCCCAGGATCACCATGCCCAGGATGGTGATGGAGGCCAAAAGGGTGAAGGACTCGGGGGAGACGAAGGTGCGCTGGGCGGCGAAGATCACCCCCATGACCCCGGAAAAGGCCGCCCCGGTCATGAAGGCCAGGAGCTTGGTGGGCAGGAGGGGGATGCCCATGGAACGGGCGGCGATCTCGTCCTCGCGGATGGCCACCCAGGCCCGGCCGAAGCGGGAGTTGGCCAGGTTCACGTTCACCAGCACCACCAGACCGATCATGAGGAGGACCAGGAGGTAGAAGAAGAGCTGGTAGTCCGTGGTCTGGTCCAGGCGCACCCCCATGGCGGCCATCAGCTCGCGGAACCAGTCAATGGGCGGGCGCTGGATGGGGGTGATGCCCTGGGGGCCGTTGGTGAAGTTGATGGGGTGGTCCAGGTTGTTGGCCAGGATGCGCACCACCTCCCCCAGGCCCAGGGTGACGATGGCCAGGTAGTCCCCCCGGAGCCTTAGGGCGGGCAGGCCGATGAGGAGGCCGGTGAGGGCGGTGGTGACGATGGCGATGAGCATGAAGAGGTACATGTACTCCCCGGGCAAAGGGAAGTTCCCCGCCAGGAAGTTTCTTGCCTGCTCGGAGCCGAAGATGGCCCAGGTGTAGGCCCCCACGGCGAAGAAGGCGGCATAGCCCAGGTCCAGAAGCCCCGCCATGCCCACCACCACGTTGAGCCCCAGGGCCATGGCCGCGTAGATGCCGATCTGGATGCCCAGCTCAAAGACGAAGGTGTTGGCGAAGCCCGCCAGGGGCACGCTGATGAGGAGGATGGCCAGGCCCAGGGCCGCTCGGATCCAGGTGGGGACCCGGGGCAGGGTGGTGAGGGCCACCAGGATGCCCACCAGGCCGATGAGGCCCAGGGTGTTCCCTGAGCGCACCAGGCCCACGGTGAAGGCCAGGGTGAGGAGGGCCAGGTTCAGGGTCCTGAGGTTGGGGGAGAGGCGCAAAAAGGCCGCCGCCGCCAGGGCCCCCAGGCCGAACAGGTTGGCTAGGGCCCCAGGGGCCAGGAAGGCCAGGCCCAGGTAGGCCAGGCTGAGGAGGAGGGAAAGGGCGCTCATACCTTCTCCTTGACCACCTGTCCCAGGAGGCCTTGGGGCCGCAGGAGGAGGATGAGGATCAGGATGAGGAAGGCCACCACGTCCTTGTACTCGGTGCCGAAGTTGCCGTTTGTGAGGATGGGCAGGTAGGTGCCGAAGAAGTTTTCCAGCTGGCCCAGCACCAGCCCGCCCAGCATGGCCCCGGGAATGTTGCCGATGCCCCCCAGGACCGCGGCGGTGAAGGCCTTGAGGCCGGGCAGGAAGCCCACGTAGGGGGTGATGGTGGTGTACTGCAGGGCAAAGAGCACCCCCGCCACCCCGCCCAAGGAGCCCCCGATGAGGAAGGTGCGGGAGATGATGCGGTCGGGGTCAATGCCCATGAGGCTGGCAGTGGAGAGGTCCTGGGCCACGGCGCGGATGGCCACCCCCAGCTTGGTGCGGTTCACCAGGTAGGTGAGGCCCAGGAGCATGAGGATGGAGACCCCCATGAGGACGAAGGATTTGGTCTGGGCGAAGATGGCCCCCCCGAAGAGGCTCACCGAGCCCTCCAGGTCCTCCACCGTGCGCATGCGCAGGAAGAACTCGTTGTGCCAGAGCCCCTCAATGAGCCGCACCAGGTCCTGCAGGATGAAGGAGACCCCGATGGCGGTGATGAGGGGCACCAGGCGGTTGGTGGTGCCCCGCTTGCGCAGGGGGCGGTAGGCGAAACGCTCCACCAGGATGGCGGTGAGCCCGGCGATGGCCCCGCCCAGGAGGAGGGCCAAAAGGAGCAGGAGGAAGCCATTCCCCACGTGGGGGGCCAGGTAGCGGAAGACCTCCACCCCCACCACGGCTCCGATCATGAAGATCTCGGAGTGGGCAAAGTTTATGAGCTCCAGTACGCCGTACACCATGGTGTATCCCAGAGCCACCATGGCGTAGACGAACCCCAGCACAAAGCCGTCAAAGATGACCTGGGGGAGTAGAGCCAGAATCTGTTCTAGCAAAACGCCTCCTTTCTCCGGGCCAAGGGGGTGGCCTCGAGGCCACCCCCTTGAGGCTTGGGCAGAGTTTACCTGGCGCCGGGGGCCGCCATCTCAATGGTGCGGATCAGCTTGTTGTCGGCCCAGTTGCCGGTGCTGGCCACCTGCATGACGAAGTACTTGGCCTTCTTGTTGTCGCCCTTGTCGTCAAACTCAATGGCCCCGGTGAGGCCCTCCATCTTGACCTTGCGCACCTCCTGGGCCACCTGCTCCCGGGTGGGCTTCTTGCCCCCGGCGGCCTTGATGGCGGCCTCGAGGGCGGTGAGGATCACGTTGGCGGAGTCGTAGGCGTAGATGCCGAAGCCCTCCATGTCCTTGCCGAACTTCTGCTTGAAGCGCTCCGCCACCGCCTTGGCCTTGGGGAAGGCGGAGACGGGGCCGGCCACGGTGGTGTAGTAGGTGCCGGCAGCGTTTTGCGCACCCGCCAGGCGCAGGAACTCGCTGGAGTCCAGGCCGTCGCCGCCCATGAGCCGGGTCTTGAGGCCCCGCTCCCGGAGCTGCTTCAGGAAGGGCCCAATCTGGCTGTAGATGCCCCCGAAGTAGATGAGCTCAGGGGTGGGACGGGCGCCGCGGATCTGGTTGATGATGGGCACGAAATTGGACTGCTCCTCAGTGCCCACGAAGGCCACCGCTTTGCCGCCCAGGGCCTCGAGGCGCTTCCTGAACTCCTCGGCCAGCCCCTGGCCGTAGGCGGTCTTGTCGTGGATGACGAAGACGTTCTTCACCTTCAGGTTGTTGAAGGCGTACTCCGCCCCCACCGGCCCCTGCACGTCATCCCGCCCGCAGATGCGGTTCACGTTGGGAAGCCGGCGGTCGGTGACCCGGGGGTTGGTGTTGGCCGGGGAGACCATGACCAGGCCCACCCGGGCGTAGACCTCGCTGGAGGGGATGGCCACGCCGGAGTTCAGGTGGCCCACCACGCCCAGGATGTCGGGGTCGTTGATGATGCGGTTGGCATTGGCCACGCCCACGTCGGGGTTGGCCTGGTCGTCGTAGGGTACCAGGACCAGGTCAAAGCCCAGGGCCTTGAACTTGGCCTTGGCCTCCTCCACCGCCAGCTCCGCCCCCAGCTTGATCTGCTCCCCCAGGGCGGCCTGGGGGCCAGAGAGGGGGGACTGGGTGGCGATCTTGATGACGTTGGCCTGGCCCAACGCCATGCCCAAGGCGGCTACACCTGCTACCAGAAGCCCGATTTTCCTCATAGGCACCTCCTTGAAAGGCACGCGTTCGCGTTGCGGCCCTATTCTACGGGGGGGTAGCGGGCTTTGTCAATGCCCCCACGGAAAGTTTATGCCTGACCCACGGGTCAGGCATGCAGAAACCCCCACCCGGTACGGGGGCCGGGTGGGGGGCAAGGGGTCTAGTACGTGGCCAGGTACTGGTCCAGCTCCCACTGGTGGACCGTGACCCGGTAGTCGTCCCACTCCATCTGCTTGGCCTGGAGGAAGTGGGTGTAGACATGCTCCCCCAGGGCTTCGCGGATCACAGGGTCCTTCCTCAGGGCCTCGAGGGCCTCCCGCAGGGTACCGGGGAGCTCGCGGATCTTGTGCTTGCGGCGGTCGCGCACGCTCATCTGGTAGATGTTGCGCTGGATGGGCGGGGGCGGCAGGAGCTTCCGCTCAATGCCGTCAATGGCGGCGGCGGCCATGACCGCCAGGGCCAGGTAGGGGTTGGAGGAGGGGTCGGGCATCCTGAGCTCCGCCCGGGTGCCCACCCCCCGGCGGGCGGGGATGCGGATCATGGCGGAGCGGTTGGAGGCGGACCAGGCGATGTTGGTGGGGGCCTCGTACCCCGGGGTGAGGCGCTTGTAGGAGTTCACCAGGGGGTTGGTGATGGCCACCATGCCCTCGGCATGCTCCAGGAGCCCGGCGATGAAGTGGAGGGCGGTCTTGGAGAGCTGGTACTCGGCGTTGGGGTCAAAGAAGGCGTTCTGCCCGTCCTTGAAGAGGGAGAGGTGGGTGTGCATGCCGCTGCCGTTGATGCCGCGGATGGGCTTGGGCAGGAAGGTGGCGTGGAGGCCATGGTTCAGGGCCACCCGCTTCACCACCCACTTGAAGGTGGCGATGTTGTCCGCGGTGGTGAGGGCATCGGCGTACTTGAAGTCAATCTCGTGCTGCCCGGGGGCCACCTCGTGGTGGGAGGCCTCAATCTCAAAGCCCATGGCCACCAGGGCGTTCACCATGTCCCGCCGGGCCTCCTCCCCCTTGTCCACCGGGGCCAGGTCAAAGTAGCCCGCCTTGTCGTGGGTCTCCACCGTGGGCAGGCCCTCGGGGGTGCGCAGGAAGAGGAAGAACTCGGGCTCGGGGCCGGCGTACATGTTGTCAAACCCCAGCTTCTGCAGGCGCTCCACCTGGCGCTTCAGCACGTACCGGGGGTCCCCCTCAAAGGGACGGCCATCGGGGTAGGTGACGTCGCAGATGAGCCGGGCCACCCGCCCCCGCGTGGGGTCCTCCACCAGGTCGGGCAGGATGACGAAGGTGTTGTAGTCGGGCTTGAGGAGCATGTCCGACTCCTCAATGCGGGTGAAGCCCTCAATGGAGGAGCCGTCAAACATGATCTCCCCGTCCAGGGCCTTCTCAAACTGGGAGGCCGGCACCTCCACGTTCTTCACCACCCCGAGGATGTCGGTGATCTGCAACCGCAGGAAAGTGACCTTTTCCTCTTTCAGCGCCTTGAGGATCTCTGCCTTGGTGTACCCCATCTTCCGCCTCCTTTGCCGCCTTGCCCAGGGTTTTTCGCCAACAACCCGGGCAGGTTGTGCAGAGTGTACGGCATAAATCTGCATGATGTCAAGTCTTTGCTGAACGGGCGTGCCAAAAATCCCGGACGCCCGGCCGGGTCCCTCTTGACCCTTTCCTGACCCAGGGGCGAATAGACTGGTCGGTGGAGGGGCTTATGGTAAAACGGCGCAACCTATTGAAAGCGGGAGCGGCCCTGGGGGCTTTGGGGCTTGGCCTGGGGCGGGCCCAGGGGGCCTTCACCCTGACCCTGGTGCACACCAACGACACCCACGCTCACCTGGAGCCCATGGAGCTCACCCTCTCCGGGCAGCGGGTCAAGGTGGGGGGTGTGGCCCAGCGGGTGGCCTTCCTGGACCGCCTCCGGGCCCAGCGGCGCAACCTCCTCCTCCTGGACGCGGGGGACGTCTTCCAGGGCACCCTGTACTTCAACCAGTACCGGGGGCTGGCCGACCGCTACTTCATGCACCGCATGCTCTACCGGGTGATGGCCCTGGGCAACCACGAGTTTGACCTGGGCCCTGGCCCCCTGGCCGAGTTTTTGCGGGGGACCAAGTTCAAGGTGGTCTCCGCCAACGTGGGGGTGGAGCGGGAGCCAAGGCTCAAGGGGCTGATCGCCCCCTATGCCGTCCTGAGCGTGGGGGGGGAGAAGGTGGGGGTGATCGGCCTCACCACCCCGGACACCCGGGAGATTGCCAACCCCGGGCCCACGGTGGACTTCCTGGACCCCTACGAAAGCGCCCAGAAGGCGGTCTTTGAGCTGCTTAAGCAGGGGGTGAACAAGATCGTGGTCCTCTCCCACCTGGGCTACGGGGAGGACCTGAAGCTGGCCCGGCGGCTGGTGGGGGCCCAGGTGATCGTGGGCGGCCACTCCCACACCCTCCTGGGAAGCTTCCCCCACCGGGAGCTCACCCCGGCGGGTCCCTACCCCACGGTGGTGAAGAACCCCGAGGGCAAGGACGTCCTGGTGGTGCAGGCCTGGGAGTGGGGCAAGGTGGTGGGGGTCCTCGAGGTCACCTTCGGCCCCAAGGGGGAGGTGGTGGCCTACAAGGGGGAGCCCTTCCTCATGATCCCCCAGGTGGCCCCCGAGGACTTCTTCGCCAAGGAGGCCCTCATGGCCTACGCCCAGCCGGTGATGGCCCTCATGGGCCAGGTGATCGCCGAGGCCCGGGTGGACCTGGTGGGCGAGCGGGCCATCGTGCGGCGGCGGGAGAGCAACCTGGGCAACCTGATCGCCGACGGCATGCTCTGGAAGACCAAAAACGCCGGGGTGCAGATTGCCCTGCAAAACGGCGGGGGCATCCGCGCCTCCATCCCCAAGGGGCCCATCACCGTGGGTAAGGTCTACGAGGTCCTGCCTTTCGGCAACACCCTGGTGGTCATGGACCTGAAGGGTAAGGAGATCAAGGCCGCCCTGGAGAACGGGGTCTCCCAGTGGGAGCAGACCGCGGGCCGCTTCCTCCAGGTGGCCGGCCTGCGCTACGCCTTTGACCTTTCCCGGCCGGCGGGGGACCGGGTGGTGCGGGTGGAGGTGAAGACGCCCCAGGGCTTCCGTCCCCTGGACCTCGAGGCCACCTACCGGGTGGTGGTCAACAACTTCATCGCCGCCGGGGGCGATGGCTTCACCGTGCTCAAGGAGGCCCAGGGCTATAGGGTGGACACCGGCTTCAGCGACGCCGAAAGCTTCATGGACTACCTCCGGGAGCTCAGGGTGGTGGAGGCAGGGCTGGAGGGGCGGATTGAGGTGCTGAACGAGCCCCGTGGGGAAAAGCCCGCTTACTGGGCCTACGGGGGCCTGGTGGGGGCTTAGGCCCCAAGGCCAGACCCCCCGGGGCCAGCCCCGGGGGGTCTTTCCGTCCCCTTATCCTGCAGGGGTCAGAACCTGCACCGGGTCTCCCACCCGCACCAAGCCCCCCACCAGCACCCGGGCATAGAGCCCACGGCCGCCAAAGAGGAGCTTGGGCAGGCGGAGGTCAAACTGGGAGAGGCTCTGGCACACGGTGCAGACCTGGGCCAGCTCCAGAAGGGCCTCCCCCACCTGGAGCCGGGCCTTTGGGGGTAGCCCGTGGGGGTCCAGGTCCAGGAGGAGGTTTTCCCCCAGGGCGCCATAGGGCAGGGTAATCCCGGCGCCAAGGGCCTTCTCGTAGGCGGAAAGCCCCGCCACCAAAACCGCCCGGTCGGGGTCCTTGCCCGCGTGCCGGTCCCCCCTGGCGCCAAACCCGGCCACCAGCTCCAGGGCCTCCACCGGGGGCTTGGGAAGCCCCGGGGTGGTGCCCAGGTGCAGGGAGACCACCCGGCCCGTCATGGCAGCTTGAGCCCCTGGCGGAGCTTGAGGACCTCCTCGGGGGTGAGGGGTTTGGCCCGGGCGGCCTTGACCTCCTCGGGGGCGTAGGCCTTGAAGCCCTGGGGGGCGCCCCAGGCGGCCAGGTGGTTCAGCACCAGGGCCAGGTCCTCGTCGGAGAGCCAGGCAAACCCCGGCATGATGCCGCTATACTCCTGCCCCTCAATCTTCAGGGTTCCCTGGACCCCATAGAGCACGGCCAGGAGGAGGTAGTCCCGGCCTCCCTGGGCCTTTAGGAGCTTTTCCGTGTGGCCCTTCAAGGGCGGGAAGATGGGGGGGTTGCCCTCGCCCTGGGGGCCGTGGCAGCCCAGGCAGTTGGCGTAGACCTGGGCCCCCGTCTTGGAGGCGGGGGCGGCCGCCACCGGGGCCGGGGCGGGCGGCGGCTGGGTGCCCAGGTAGAGGGCCAGGTAGTCCAGGATGGCCCCCCGTTCCTCGGGGGTGACCTGGAGGCCGCGGGAGACCATCTCGGTCATGATGGCGTCCCAGCGCTCCCGGGAGAGCCGCTCCCGGGCCACGAAGCCGATGTCGTGGCAGGCCTGGCACTTGGCCAGGACCAGCTCCTTGCCCGGGCCCTCGGGGAGGGTGTACTGGCTCAAGGCCCAGTACCCGCCAAGCCCCAGGGCCAAGGCGCCCAAAAGAACCAGGGTTTTCCTCATGGGTAAAGACTACCTCCCTCTTCTTGGGGCCGCCATGGGGCGGCCCACAAAGCCCCCGGGGAAACCCCCGGGGGCAACCGCAAGCCTCAGGCCACGGTGAAGTTCACCCGCATCACGCCGCTGTACTCGTAGCCCCGCTCGTTCCAGGCGATGTTGCCGTCCAGGGGCTGGCTACGGCCCAAGGCGTCCCAGGCCCGGGCCATGACCTCGTGGGCCCCGGGCCGCAGGTAGACCGTGGCCCGCCAGCGCACCCAGCCGAAGGTCTTCTCCTTGCGCTCCAGTTCGGCCTGGTGCCAGGTGCGGCCGCCGTTGGTGGACACCTCCACGCTCACGATGGGGGCGATGCCGTCGTTGAAGGCCACCCCCTCCACCCGCACGTAGGGGCCCCGGACGGTCTGGCCCTCGAGGGGGGCGAAGATGAAGCTGTTGAGGGTTACCAGCCAGTTGGAGCGGGAGTTGGCGAAGTTGTAGGGGTAGGTCTTGCCCGGCTCCTGGGGGAGGAAGGGGAGGCTGGTGTTGGGGATGGTGGGCACCCGGTAGCGGGGCATCTGCTCGGCGGTGGTGTTCTCCCCCTCGGTGAACTCAATCTTCTCCACCCACTTCACGTTGTTCACCCCGAAGTACCCGGGGAAGACCAGCCGCACCGGCCCCCCGTGCACCGCGGGCAGGGGCTCCCCGTTCATGGAGAGGGCTAGCAGGGCGTTTTCCAGGGCGTGGATGGGCACGGAGCGCACGAACTCGGGGGCGTTCCCCTGGCGGCTGGCGTGGGCGGTGATGTGCAAGGCCTTCTCCCCCAGCTTCACCCCCTTGGCGGCCAGGAGGTCCTTGAGGCGCACGCCGCGGAAGGTGACGTTGCCCACCCCACCCCGCTTCCAGGGGTTGCCCGAAGGGCGGGGCTGGTAGAGGGTGCGCCCGTTCCCCGAGCACTGCAGGACCATGGTGACCTCGTGCTGGGGGAGGGTCAGGAGCTCCTTGGCCTCAAAGGTAAAGGGCTTGTCCACCAGGCCCCCCACCTGGATCTTCCAGCCCTCCAGGTTCGCCCCCTCCACGGTGTTGTACCCGGGCAGGTCCACGTTGTTGCGGATGTAGAGGAGCTCTTTGGGGGTGCGCTCGGGGTTGGCGGCCAGGAGGTCGTAGGGGGTCTCCAGGACGATGGGGCGTTGGGAGAGCACGATCAGCTTGGCGTTTTTGCCCTTTACCAGCTGGTCCGCCGTGGGGGCCTGCTGGGCCAGCCCTCGTCCCCCCGCGGCCAGCACCGCCGCGCCCAGGCCCATGAGCTTCAAGGTGGTGCGCCGGTTCACCTTTTCCATACCTTGCCTCCCGTGCGAGCCGGGGGGACTTTTGTCCCCGCTTTCCGGTTGCCCCCAATCTAGGCGGCACACCTTACCCCTGTCAAGTGAGGGTTTGCCCTCCTGAAGCCCATAGCTAAGGGAAAGGTCAAGGAGTCTACAGGGGGGTATGGGGAGGCGTATCATGGAGGACATGCTCAAGGGCGAAGGCCCGGGTCCCCTCCCTCCCCTCCTGCAGCAGTACGTGGAGCTCCGGGACCGCTACCCCGAGTACCTCCTCCTCTTCCAGGTGGGGGACTTCTACGAGTGCTTTGGCGAGGACGCCGAGCGCCTGGCCCGCGCCCTGGGCCTGGCCCTCACCCACAAGTCCAGCAAGGACTTCACCACCCCCATGGCGGGCATCCCCATCCGGGCCTTTGACGGCTACGCGGAGCGCCTCCTCAAGATGGGCTTCCGCCTGGCGGTGGCCGACCAGGTGGAGCCGGCGGAGGAGGCCGAGGGCCTGGTGCGCCGGGAGGTGACCCAGCTCCTCACCCCGGGCACCCTGGTCCAGGAGACCCTTCTCCCCAAGGAGGCCAACTACCTGGCGGCGGTGGCCACGGGGGACGGCTTTGGCGTGGCCTTCCTGGATGTGTCCACCGGGGAGTTCAAGGGAACGCTCTTGCAGAGCAAGAGTGCTCTTTACGACGAGCTTTTCCGCCACCGGCCCGCCGAGGTCCTCCTGGCCCCCGAGCTGCGGGAGAACGAGGCCTTCCTGGAGGAGTTCCGCAAGCGCTTCCCGGTGATGCTCTCCGAGGCCCCCTTTGACCCGGAAGGGGAAGGCCCCCTGGCCTTGCGCCGGGCCCAGGGGGCGCTTCTCCGCTATGCCGCCCGGACGCAGGGGGGAAGTTTTGTCCCCAGGCCTTTCCGCTTCTACGACCCCGGGGCCTTCATGCGCCTGCCCGAGGCCACCCTGCGGGCTTTGGAGGTCTTTGAACCCCTGCGGGGGCAGGACACCCTCTTCGGCGTCCTGGACGAGACCCGCACCGCCCCGGGCCGCAGGCTCCTGCAGGCCTGGCTCCGCCATCCCCTCCTGGACCGGGGGCCCCTGGAGGCCCGGCTTGACCGGGTGGAGGCCTTCGTGCGGGAGGGCACCCTTCGGGAAGGGGTGCGGCGCCTCCTCTTCCGCCTGGCCGACCTGGAGCGGCTCGCCACCCGGCTGGAGCTGGGGCGGGCGGGGCCTAGGGATTTGGCTGCCCTGCGCCGCAGCCTGGAGATCCTGCCCGAGCTCAAGGCCCTCCTGGGGGAGGAGGTGGGGCTTCCCGAGCTCTCCTTCCTCCTGGCGGAGCTCCGGGCTGCCCTGGTGGACGACCCCCCCCTGAAGCTCTCCGAGGGGGGGCTCATCCGGGAGGGGTACGACCCCCACCTGGACGCCCTGCGCCAGGCCCACCGGGAGGGGGTGGCCTACTTCCTGGCCCTGGAGGAAAGGGAGCGGGAGCGCACCGGCATCCCCACCCTGAAGGTGGGCTACAACGCCGTCTTCGGCTACCACCTGGAGGTGACCCGGCCCTATTACGACCGGGTCCCCCCGGAGTACAAGGCGGTGCAGACCCTCAAGGACCGGCAGCGCTACACCCTGCCGGAGATCAAGGAGCGGGAACGGGAGCTCTACCGCCTCGAGGCCCAGATCCGCCGCCGGGAGGAGGAGGTCTTCCTGGAGGTGCGGGAGAAGGCCAAGAAGGAGGCCGAGGCCCTCAGGGAGGCGGCCCGGGTGCTGGCCGAGCTGGACGTCTTCGCCGCCTTGGCCGAGGTGGCCGTGCGCCACGGGTACACCAGGCCCCGCTTCGGAGAGCGCCTTCGCATCCGCGCCGGGCGCCACCCGGTGGTGGAACGCCGCACGGTCTTCGTCCCCAACGACCTGGAGATGGCCGGGGAGCTCATCCTGGTCACGGGGCCCAACATGGCGGGGAAGAGCACCTTTTTGCGCCAGACCGCCCTCATCGCCCTGCTGGCCCAGATGGGGAGCTTCGTTCCCGCGGAGGAGGCGGAGCTTCCCCTTTTTGACCGCATCCTCACCCGCATCGGCGCCTCCGACGACCTGGCCGGGGGGCGGAGCACCTTCATGGTGGAGATGGAGGAGGTGGCCCTCATCCTCAAGGAGGCCACGGAGCGGAGCCTGGTCCTCCTGGACGAGGTGGGGCGGGGCACCTCCAGCCTGGATGGGGTGGCCATCGCCACCGCCGTGGCTGAGGCCCTGCACGAGCGGGGTTGCTACGCCCTTTTTGCCACCCACTACTTTGAGCTCACCGCCTTGCCCCTACCCCGGCTTAGGAACCTGCACGTGGCCGCCAAGGAGGAGGAGGGGGGGCTTACCTTCTACCACCAGGTCCTGCCGGGCCCTGCCTCCAAGAGCTACGGGGTGGAGGTGGCCCGGATGGCCGGCCTGCCCAAGGAGGTGGTGGAGCGGGCCCAGCACCTCCTCAGGGCCATGGCCGCCCGGCGAGAGGGGCCGGGGGAGGCGGTTTTGCAGAGGCTCCTGGCCTTGGACCCCGACCGCCTCACCCCTCTGGAGGCCCTCCGCCTCCTCCACGAGCTCAGGGCCTTGGTCCTGGGGACCCCCTTGGGTACCATGAAGGGGTGAGGGTCTGGCCGCGCCGCGGGCCTGCTTCCCCGCTGGCCCGGGTGGGGGCTCCATGATCCGGCCCCTGCCCGAGTCCCTCCGGGGCCTTCTGGCCCGGGGGGAGGTGCTCCTTTCCGTAAAGGACGCGGTGCGGGAGCTTTTGGAAAACGCCCTGGACGCGGGGGCCAAGAGGGTGCGGGTGGAGCTTTGGGGTGGGGGCCTGGAGCGGCTGGTGGTGGAGGACGACGGAGCGGGCATCCCCCTGGCCGAGCTTCCCCTGGCCGTGGAGCCCTACGCCACCAGCAAGCTGGAGACCCCTGAGCGCATCGCCACCCTGGGCTTCCGCGGCCAGGCCCTTTATGCCCTTAGGCAGGCGGCCCACCTGCGCCTCCGCTCCCGCCCCCGGGGGCAGGTGGGGGGCGGGCTCCTCCTGGCCTCGAGGGAGGAGGTGGCCCTCCAGGAGGTGCCAGCCCCCCCGGGCACCCGGGTGGAGGTCCTGGGCCTCTTCCGGGGAGAGGGGCGGGACCCGGCGCGGGAGGCCCGGGGGGTGCAGGAGCTCCTCAGGCGCTACCTCCTCCACCACCCCCACCTCTCCCTGGCCCTCTTCGTGGAGGGGGAGGCCCGGCTCCTTTTCCCGGGTTCGGGCCTCAAGGAAGCGGCCCGGCTGGCCTTTGGCCGGGTCCTGGCCCAGAGGCTTATTCCCCTCGAGGCCCACCAAGGGGAGATGCACCTACTAGGCCTCCTTTCCGGCCCCCAGGCCTCCCGCACCCGGCCCGACCTCCTCTTCCTGGCGGTGAATGGCCGCCCCGTGGCCTGGCCCGAGGGGCTCCTTAGGGCCCTGCGCCGGGCCTACCGCGAGCTTCTCCCCGAGGGGCACTTCCCCCTCGGGGTGGTCAACCTTACCCTTCCCCCAGAGGCCTTCCGCCTGCGCCTGGACGCCCGCAAGGAGGAGGTGGCCGTGGCGGAAGGGGTAGAGGCCTTCCTGGAGGAGGCCCTGCGGGAGACCTTCCAGCGCCACAGCCTGGCCCGGGCCCTGCCGGAGCCCAAGCCCCTCCTGCCCCTCCTGCCCCCCACGCCCTCGGGCCTCCCCCGGCTACGCTACCTGGGCCAGTTCCGGGAGAGCTACCTCCTGGCCGAGGCGGGGGACACCCTCTACGTGGTGGACCAGCACGCGGCCCACGAGCGGGTGATCTTTGAGGAGTTCCAGCGGAGGCTTGGGGAAGAGGGGCTACGCCCCCTGCCCCGCCCGGTCCTGGTGGAGCTCGCCCCCGAGGAGGAAGCCCTCTTAGAGGAGGGGCACCCAGCCCCCCTCTTCGCCTACGAGCCCTTCGGCCCGGGGCGGGTGCGGCTCCTGGCCGCCCCCCCCTTTCTCCACCCCTACCCCCTGCTCCTGCCCGAGGTCTTCCGCGAGGCCCTAAGGGGGGAGGGGAGGAGCCTCAAGGACCTCCTGGCCCGCCTGAGCTGCCTGCCCGCCCTGAAGGCCGGTCACCCCCTGGGCCGGGCCGAGGGCCAGGCCCTTCTGGACGCCCTCCTGGCCTGCGAGACCCCTTGGGTCTGCCCCCACGGCCGGCCGGTGCTCCTGGCCCTTAGGGAGGAGGACCTCATCCGCCGCTTTGGCCGCCGCTCGGGGGCCCGGGCAGGAGGAGAATCCCGTCCTCATCGGCCACGAGAAAGCTCCCCGGAAGAACCCTCACCCCAAGGAGGCTGAGGGGCACATCCACCTCCCCCTTCCCCTCCTTGGCGCTTTTTTTGGGGGTGGCGGCCAGGGCGCGGACGCCGATGGGCACCTCCTTCAGCTCCACCGCATCCCGCACCGCCCCGTGGACCACCACGCCCGCCCAGCCCCGCTCCCAGGCCAGCCGGGCCAGGTTCCCTCCCAAAAGGGCGGTGCGCAGGGAACCTCCCCCGTCCACGAAGAGGACCTGGCCCTGGCCTCCCTCCTCCAGCACCCTTCGCACCAGGGCGTTGTCCTCAAAGACCTTTAGGGTCCGGACCCGGCCGAAAAAGTGGGTTTTGCCGCCGAAGTCCCGGAAGACCATGGGTAGGGCCTCTGCCTCAGGATGGGCATCGGAAAGGTCCGTGGTGCGCCATGCCATGGGTATATAGTAGCCCCCATGGACGAGGCGCGGCTCCTCATCACCTGCCCGGACCGCCCCGGCATCGTGGCCGCGGTCTCGGGCTTCCTCTACGCCCATGGGGCCAACATCACGGATTTGCAGCAGCACTCCACCGATCCCGAAGGGGGGACCTTCTTCATGCGGGTGGCCTTCACCACCCCGCACCTGGACCTCTCCCGCCCCGCCCTGGAGCGGGCCTTCCAGGAGGTGGTGGCCGAGCGCTTCGCCATGGCCTGGCGCCTGGCCTACGCCTCGGAGCCCAAGCGGGCGGCCATCCTGGTCTCCCGGCCGGCCCATGCCCTGCTGGAACTCCTTTGGCGCTATCGGGTGGGAGAGTTGCCCATGGACCTGCGCCTGGTGGTCTCCAACCACCCCCACCACCGGGAGGAGGTGGAGCGCTTCGGGGTGACCTACCACCACGTACCCGTGGAGCCGGGACGCAAGGAGGAGGCCGAGGAGCGCATCCTTGACCTCCTCGAGGCCGCGGGGGTGGAGGTGGTGATCCTGGCCCGCTACATGCAGATCCTCTCCCCGGCCTTCGTGGCCCGCTACCCCATGCGCATCCTCAACATCCACCACTCCTTCCTCCCCGCCTTCGCCGGGGCCAATCCCTACCGCCAGGCCCACGAGCGGGGGGTGAAGCTCATCGGGGCCACGGCCCACTACGTGACCGAGGAGCTGGACGCCGGCCCCATCATTGAGCAGGACGTGGCCCGGGTCTCCCACCGCCACTCCGTGGAGGACCTGCGGCGGATCGGCCAGGAGTTGGAACGCACGGTCCTGGCCCGGGCGGTGCGCTGGCACCTGGAGGACCGGGTGATCGTCCACGGCAACAAGACCGTGGTCTTCGTCTAATCGCCCCCTAACCCCCGGGGCTTAGGGTAAGGCCAGGAGGTGGCGCATGAACCTCGGGCGTTCTTTCGTGGGTTTTCTGGTGCTCTCCCTCATGGCCGGGGCGGTGCTCTGGTGGGGGCTTGGGAACGGGCAGACCCAGCGTCCCCAGGCTTCCCAGGCGGCCCCTGCCGAGGCCGGGCTTCTGGAGTACGAGCGCAACACCGTGGAAATCGTGGAGCGCTACGGGGACGGAGTGGTGTACGTAGGGGTGGTGGCCCGCCCCCAGAACGTGCAGCTTCCCCCGGGGTTTGAGTTCTTTGCCCCCTTCCTGCCTCCCCAGGAGGGCACGGGCTCAGGGTTCGTCATTGACAAGGAGGGCTACATCCTCACCAACTACCACGTGGTGGAGGGGGCAAGCCGCATCACGGTGAAGTTCCACAACGACCCTAAGGAGTACACCGCCCGCCTGGTGGGGGCAGCCCCGCCCCTGGACCTAGCCCTCCTGCGGGTGGACGCCCCTCGGGAGAAGCTGGTGCCTCTGGTCCTAGGGGACTCGGACCGCATCCGCGTGGGGCAGAAGGCCATCGCCATGGGTAACCCCTTTGGCCTGGAGTTCACCGTGACTCAGGGGATTGTCTCCGCCATCCGCGAGAACCCCGGGGCCATCGGGGATGACTCCGGCCTGGTGCCCCAGGTGATCCAGACGGATGCCGCCATCAACCCTGGCAACTCCGGTGGGCCCCTCCTCAACTCCCGGGGGGAGGTGATCGGCATCAACACCGCCATCTTCACCCCCACGGGCCAGATGGGGGCGGCCCAGTTCGCCGGGGTGGGCTTCGCCCTGCCCATCAACCTGGTGAAGCAGTACCTGCCGGAGCTTAGGGCGGGCAAGACCCTCACCGCTGAGGCCATCATCCGCTCCCGGCCCCGGCTTGGGGTTGCCCTCATCCCCCTCTCCGTGTACCCGGAGAGGCTACGCCAGCAGTACAACCTGCCCGCAAGCGGCCTCATGGTGCAGGAGGTGGAGCGAAATAGCCCCGCCGAGCGGGCTGGCCTCCGCCCCCCCACCCGCTTCGCCTACGTCCAGCTGGCCAGCGGGGAGACCCTCCAGGTGGGGGTGGACGGGGATGTGCTCCTCAAGGCGGATGGGGTGGCCCTCACCTCCATCGCCCAGCTACGCCAGGTCCTCTACGCCAAGAAGCCCAATGAGGCGGTGGTCCTCGAGGTCTGGCGCCAGGGCCGCACCCTCACCCTGAAGGTGGTCCCCCAGGTCCTCCGCTAGGGGGGCCACAGGAGGCGGACCCTGAGGCACCCCCCTTCCACCGGGAACCAGGTGCCGCCCAGCCGTAGGGCCAGCCCCACCTGGGAGCAGTAGCGGAGCTCCCGCCGCCTTTCCTGAGCCAGGGCCTGGTTCCAGGCGTACTCCCCGCCCGTGTAGTAGGCCTCCGTCTCCGGGTCGGTGTAGGCCTTGAAGCCCTGGAACCCGCGAACGAGGCGGAACTCCAGGAGGACCGGCCTCCCCGTTACCGAGTTCATAAACTCCACCCGCCCGCTGTCCCAGGGGGTGAGGAGGAGGTAGGTCTTCTTCCCTTCTTCCTCCACCTCCACCACCCGCACCAGGGCGAGGAGGAGGCCAAGCCCCAAGACCAGGAGGAGCCCACCCACCCCCCTGGCGGGTGGGCTTCCTTGGGCCGGAGGCCCGTCTGCTGGCTTGCCGCGTCCTGGGCTCAAGGGCGGCTGGCCCTAGCGGAGCGCCCCCACCTCGCGGAAGTAGCGCAAGGCCCCCTCGTGGTAGGGGATGGTGCCCCCCACGAAGCGCACCGCATTTTCCAGGCTGGTGTCCCGGGCGGCGGCCACCGCCTGGCGCAGGGTGGCCAGGTTTTCAAAGGTGGCCTTGGTGAGGGCGTAGGCGGCCTCAGCGGGCAGGCTCTCGGGGCAGACGAAGAGGTTCCAGAAGGCCAGGGTGGGGGTGTCGGTGCGGGCCCCGTAGGTGGCCTTGGGGATTACCCCGGGCCCGGCCAGGCCGGGGAAGCGCCGCTGGAAGGTCTGGACCACGGTGCTCTTGGGGTCCAGGGGCACCAGGTAGATGCGTTGCCCCTTCCGGGCCAGGGCGGCGGAGAGCTCGGTGATGGCCCCGGTGGGTAGCCCCCCGGACCAGAAGAAGGCGTCAATGTTGCCCTCCGCCAGGGCGTTGGCGCTCTCCTGGGCCCCCAGGCGCTCCTGCTTGGCGAAGTCCTTGGGGGAAAGCCCCGCCGCCTGGAGCACCAGGAGGGCCTCCACCTCGGTGCCCGAGCCCGGGGCCCCGGTGGAGACCCGCTTGCCCTTCAGGTCCTGCACCACCCGGATTCCCGACCCCTCCCGGGCCACGATGTGCAGGAAGTTGGGGTACATGGCGAAGAGGATGCGGGCGCTCTTGGCAGGCCTTTCCCGGAAGCGCTCGTGTTGCCCGGTGAAGGCCAGGTAGGCGGAGTCGGGGAGCACGGTGCCGCAGTAGAAGGTCCCGCCGCCGGTGCGGGTTTCCAGGAGGAGGAGGTTGTCGATGGAGGCCGCGGTCTGGATGGCCTGGGCCTCGGCCACCCCGGCCTTGTTCCAGACCTCGGCCAGGGTGGTGCCGTAGTAGAAGTACACCCCTCCCACCCCCCCGGTGGCGATGACCACCCGGGGCTTCTGGGCCGCAGCCATACCCAACAGGGCCAAAAGGGCAAGCAACACGCCTCTCATAGCCTTTCTCCTTTCGCTCCTACCCTAAGCCCCCTTTCCCGCCGGCGTCAAGCCCTTGAAGAAGAAGGGGAGGCCGAGGAGGAAAGCCAGGAGGTTCAGGGGACCGTAGGGGACAAAGAGCATCACCGCCAGAAGGCCCAGGGTCCAGGCCTCCCAGCGCCTTAGGGGCCTGCGGGTGTACCCGGCCCCGGAGGCCGAGAGGTAGATGATGCCCGCGGCCACGGAGAGGAAGCGCTCCAGGATCATCGCCCAGGCCTCGGCCGGCGGGGAGTTCTCCAGGACGGGGACGATGAGCAAGGCGGTACCCGAGTAGGAGAGGAGGAAGAAGAAGCCCACCAGGTACTTGGACAGGGCCACCCGGGCGGCGTACACCCCGGTCTGGAGGGGGTTGGTGCCGAAGACGCTGCTGGCGGCGTAGGCGGAAAGGGCTACCGGCGGGGTCACGTCCGCCAGGACCGCGTAGTAGAAGAGGAACATGTGGGTGGCGAAGATGGCGGCGGACTCGGGGATGCCGTTTTCCTTGGCCAAGGCGATGATGGCCGGGGCGGTGAGGGCCGAGGTGAGCACGTAGGTGGCCGTGGGCGGCACTCCCATCCCCAGGACCAGGCTGAAGACGGCGGTGATGAGGGTGGCCAGGAGGAGGCTCTCCCCGGAGACCTGCTGCAGGAGCTGGCTGAACTTGGAGGGCAGGCCGGAGATGACCATCATGGCGAAGATGAGGTTGGCGGCGGTCACCGCTGTGCCGATGGGCAGGAGGGTGCGGAAGCCCTCGGCCAGCCCCTCGAGGACCGGCCCAACCCCCCTAGGCCTTAAGGTGGGGTCCAGGTAGGTGAGGACGATGAAGAGGACCAGGGCCAGGCTGGCGGCCGTGCGCACCTCGTACCCCAGGTAGAGCATGGCCACGATGAGGAGGATGGGGAGGAAGATGAAGCCGTAGCGCAGGAGGTAGCGCCTCCGGCTCATGCCCAGCTCCGGGGCCACGGCCTTCAGCCCTGCCTTCCGGGCGTAGAACTCGTTGAAGGCCAGGACGGTGGTGAGGTAGAGGAGGGCGGGGCCGATGGTCATGACGATCACCTTCAGGAGGGGGATCTGGAGGATCTCCACCATGATGAAGGCGATGGAGCCCAGGACCGGGGGGGTGATGAGGGCGATGGTGCCGGCGGTGGCCACCAGGCCGGCGGCGATGAGACGCTCGTACCCTGCCCGCTCGTAGAGGGGCTTGGTGAGGGCGGCCACGAACTGGGTGTCCGCGGCCCCGCTGCCCGAGAACATGCCCATGAAGACGCTGGCCACCCCGGTGACCCGGCCCGGGGTGGCGGGGTGTTTGCCCACCAGGGCCAGGGCGTAGTTGGCCACCACCCTGCCCAGGCCTAGGGCCCCGATCATCCCGGAAAGCAGGGTGAAGTAGACCAGGTACTTGGCGGAAACCCCGGTGATGAGGCCGTAGATGCCGGCCTCCGTCTCGTTGAAGGTCTTGCCCAGGAGGAGGTCAATCCCCTGGGGGCTTCCCTTGAAGGCCCCGGGGAAGAGGTTAGCGTAGAGGTTGTAGCTGAAGAAGAAGAGGACCAGGACCGGCATCACCGGGCCCAGAAGCCGGTACACCAGCCCCAGGACCAGCATGATGAGGCCGAAGGACATGGCCATGTCCCAGGGCTGGGGCAGCACCGCCCGGTAGACCAGCTCCTCAAAGTAGCGGAGCTGGTACAGGGTAGGGAAGAGGGCCAGGAGGACCGCCAGGAGGTCGGCGGGGCGCTTCAGGCCGGGCAGAAGGGCCGGCAGGACCGCCACCCCCCAGTAGAGGAGGCCCACCGCCTTGGCCTCCCAGGGGAGGCTGACCCCGGGCACGCTGGGGAAGAGGAAGTTGTAGAGGGGGACCAGGGTGAAAAGCGCGTAGATCCAGGCGCCCAGGGTGCGCTTCCTGGGCAGGTAGAAGGAGACCAGGTACCCTCCTAAGAGGAGGAAGAGCACGTGGGTGCTCCGCTGTAGCTGGACGATGTCCAGGATGGGGATCTCCGCCCTGGCCAGGGGGGTGAAGGGGTGGAGGACCAGGTAGAGGCTGTAGAGGGCCCCCAGGATCAGCACCCAGCGGGTGAGCCGGGCCAAGGGGGTTTCAGGGGTTGTGGGGCGTTCCAGTTCCATCCTTGCCTCCGAAAACGCCCGGGGCCTGGGGAGGCCCAGGGCACCCGGGCGCGGCTTGGGACTACTTGATGAGGCCCTTCTCCTTCAGGTAGCGCTCGGCCCCCGGGTGGAAGGGGATGGGGAGCTTGCCGTAGAGCTTGGCGGTGGCCTCGAGGCTGGTGTCCTTGGCCGCGGCCACGGCGGTGCGCAGGGTGTCCAGGTTCTCAAAGACCGCCTTGACCATGGCGTAGCCGGCCTCGGCGGGGAGGCTTTCGGGGCAGACCACCACGTTGCCCGTGGCCAGACCCGGCACATCCGTGCGGGTGTTGTAGACGCTCTTGGGCACGGTGTAGGTGTCCACCAGCCCGGGGAAGCGCTTCATGACCACCTGGGCGGTGGTGCTCTTGGGGTCCACGGGGACGAGGTACACCCGGTCCCCCTTGCGGGCCAGGGTCTGGGAGAGCTCCACGATGGAGCTGGTGGGCACGCCCCCCACCCAGAAGAAGGCGTCCAGGGTGCCTTCGGCCAGGGCCTTGGCCCCCTCGGCCACGGGCAGGCGCTCCCGCTTGGCGAAGCTCTCCACCTTCACCCCTGCCCCCTGGAGGACCAGAAGGGCCAGGTTCTCCGTGCTGGAACCGGGCTGGCCAGTGGAGACCCGCTTGCCCTTCAGGTCCTGCACCACCTTGATGCCCGCCTTCTCCGTGGTCACGATGTGGATGAAGGAGGGGTACATGTAGAAGAGGACCCGCTGGGCCTTGGCGGGCCGATCCTTGAAGCGGGGCTCCTCCCCGGTATAGGCCACGTAGGCGGAGTCCGTGGTGGTGAGGGCGCAGTAGTAGGTGCCGCCCCCCGTGCGGTCGCGCAGGAGTTGCAGGTTGTCGTAAGACCCCCCGGTCTGCACCGGCTGGGCCTCCACCACCCCGGCCTTGTTGAGGATGTCGGCCATGGCGGTGCCGTAGTAGAAGAAGACGCCGCCGGTGCTCCCGGTGCCGATGACCACCCTGGGCTTCTGGGCCAGGGCCAGGCCCAGAAGCGCAAGACCGATGAGTATAAAGGCTTTCTTCATGGCCACCTCCCGTATACTTTTGCGCCCCTAACCTACCCCACCCCCGTAGGTCTGTCAAGGCCGGGAGAGGCCGAGAAGCCTTACCTGGAAGGCCCTCAGGAGATCCGTCTTGCTGAGGATGCCCAGGAGGCGCCCCCCTTCCACCACCAGGGCCCGGGTGTAGTTTCTTTCCGCCATCCGCTCCAAGGCGGTAAGGGCTTCCTCCTCGGGGGAGAGGACCAGGGGGGGTTGGAGGTAGCGGCCCACGGGGGCTTGGGGGTCGGCCCCGTCCAGCCCTTCCAGCCCCACCACTCCCAAAACCCTTTCCCCCTCCACCACGGGGAAGCCCGAGACCCGGTGGGCTAGCGCCAGCCCCAGTACCTCCCGGACGCTCAGCTCGGGGGGAACGGTGAGGGGGTCTTGGGTCATCAGGTCACGCACCTTGAGGCCTTCCAGGGCCTGGGCCAGGAGGGTGGACTCAGCCTCGGCCCTCGAGGCCATGTACACGAAGAAGGCGATGAGGATCAGGAAGGGGTTGAAGACCACCAGGCCAAAGAGCCCCAGGGCCAGGGCCACCGCCTGGCTTAGGGCGGCCGCCTGGCGGGTGGCCTGCAGGTAGGGCTTGCGCAGGGCCAGGAGGGCCCGGTAGACCCGACCCCCGTCCAGGGGCAGGGCGGGGAGGAGGTTGAAAAGGCCCAGCATGAGGTTCACCAGGGCCAGGTAGTGGGTGAGGAAGCCCAAGGCCCCCGCCTCCACCCGGCCCAGGCGGAAGAGGAGGGCCAGGGCGAAGCTCACCAGAGGCCCTGCCAGGGCCACGGCCAGTTCCCTCCGGGGCTCCTTGGGGAGCCGTTCCATCTGGGCCATGCCCCCCAGAAGCCATAGGGTGATGCGCCGGGTCTCCACCCCGTAGCGCCGGGCGGTCAGGGCGTGCCCTAGCTCGTGCAGGAGCACGGAGAGGAAAAGCCCCAAGGCGGCCAGAAGGCCCAGGAGGAAGGGCCAAGGACCCATCAGAAGCCCAGGGTCCTGGGGTAGGCCGAAGAGCTCCAGGTAAAGGGGCAGGTTGCTACCGATGAGGAAGGCCAGCAGGGGGAGGACCAGGAGGAAGGAGGGGTCCAGGTGGATGGGGATCCCCAGGAGGCGGAAAAGGGGAAACCCACGGCCGAACATGCCTCAGTATAGGCCCCTTCCCCAGGGCCTCGGCTTGATAATGACCGGTCAGTCAGGGGTAGGATAGGGGGGTGCTGGCCCTCGCCCTTCTCCGGGACACCCGCTACCGCACCTACTGGTTGGCCCTCTTCACCTCCCAGATGGGCACCTGGATGCAGGCGGCGGCCCAGGGTTGGCTGGTCCTCCTCCTCACGGGAAGTGCGGAACGGCTCGGCCTGGTGGTGGCCCTGCAGTTTTTGCCCTCCTTGCTCTTCTCCCTCCCCGCCGGGGTCCTGGCGGACCGCTACCCCAAGCGCCACCTCCTCCTCCTCACCCAGGGGGGCATGATGCTTCTGGCCTTCCTCATGGCCCTTCTCATCCTCACCGGCTGGGTGCGCTACGGCCACGTGCTCCTCTTCGCCTTCCTCTACGGGGCCCTGAACGCCATGGACCTGCCCGTACGCCAGAGCTTCACCGTGGAGTTGGCGGGCCGGGAACGCTACCCGGGGGCCATCGCCCTCAACTCCTTCGGCTTCAATCTAAGCCGCCTCTTAGGACCAGCCTTGGCCGGTCTCCTCATCGCAGGTTTTGGCGTGGGCATGGCCTATCTGGCCAACGCCCTGTCCTTTCTCCCCCTCCTTTTGGTCCTCCGGGGCGTACCCCCGGGCCCCGCGGCCGGGGAGGGGGACGGCCGCTTCCTCCGGGAGGCCCTGGAGGGGGTGCGCTTTGTCCTGGAAAACCCCCTGGTGCGAAGGGTGGTGGGGCTTGTGCTCTTTGCCAGCCTCCTGGGCATGAACTTCCAGACCCTGGTGCCCGCCTACGCCCGCCTGGTCCTGGGGCTTTCCGCTACGGGCTACGGCTTCCTGGTCTCCAGCGTGGGGGTGGGGGCCTTGGGGGCCGCCTTGGTCATGGCCTTCACGGGAAGGCCCAGGCCAGGCCGCCTTCTCCTGGGGGTCTTCGCCCTGGCCCTGGCCCACCTGGGGCTTTTCCTGCCCCAGGCCTCCTGGGTGCCCCTCTTCCTCGCCCTGGGGGGGTTTGGCATGATCTCCGTCCTCATCAACGCCAATACCCTGGTGCAGCTCTCCGTGCCCGACCGCCTTAGGGGCCGGGTCATGGCGGTCTACAGCCTGGTCATGCTGGGCACCGGCCCCCTGGGGGCCTACCTCACGGGGCTTCTCTTTGAGCTTCTGGGGGGGCGGCTGGCCGCCTTAGCCTTGGGCGGGGGGGTGTTCCTGGTGGGCCTTTACCAGCTCCGGCCCTGGCCTAAGGGCGCCAGTCCGCCGGCCTAGGCCCAAGGCCGAGCCGCCAGGCCACCCCCTGGGCCACCCTTTGCCCGGCCTTGCCGTCCCCGTAGGGGTTGGGGGCGGCCCGCATGCGGGCCAGGGCCTGGGGGTCTTCCAGGAGGCCCTTCACCGTGCGGTAGACCCCTTCGGGCTCGGTGCCCGCCAGCTTGAGGATGCCCGCCTCCAGCCCCTCAGGCCTTTCGGTCACGTTGCGCAACACCACCACCGGCACCCCCAGGGCGGCCCCCTCCTCCTGTAGCCCCCCGGAGTCGGTGACCAGGAGGAGGCTTTCCCGCATGAGGGCGGCCATGGGGCCGTACTCCAGGGGGTCCAGGAGGACGAAGTTCCTCACCCCCTTCAGCACGGGGAAGACCGCCTCCCGCACCACGGGGTTCAGGTGCACGGGGTAGACGAAGGTGAGCTCGGGGAAGGCCTCGGCCACCCGTTTGAGGGCCCGGGCCAGCTCTGGAAGAAGGGGCCAGTTCTCCCGCCGGTGCATGGTGACGGTCACGTAGGGCCCCGGGGGGAGCCCCTGGGGGAGGCGGCCTAGGCGGGCGGCCAGGAGCACGGCGTCCACCCCCGTCTGCCCCGTGACCAGGATGCCCTCCTCCCCTTTGCCCTCCCTGAGGAGGTTGGCCTTGGCCAGGGGGGTGGGGGCGAAGTCCAGGTCGGTGAGCACATCGGTGAGGCGGCGGTTGGCCTCCTCGGGGAAGGGCTCCTTGAGGTTGCCGCTCCTCAGGCCCGCCTCCACGTGGCCCACGGGCAGGCCCACCAGGAAGGCGGCCCAGGCCACGGCGAAGGTGGTGAGGGTGTCCCCGTGGACCAGCACGTAGTCCGCCCGCATCTCCTCCAGGGCCCGGGCCGCCTGGGGCAGGATGCGGGCGGCCAGGTCGGGGAGGGCCTGGCGTTCTTGCATTACATCCAGATTGCGGTCCTCCTGGATGCCGAAAAGGGAAAGGGCCTGTCTAAGCTGCTCCCGGTGCTGGCCGGTGAGGAGGACCAGGGGCTTGAGGTGGGGTAGGTCCTTGAGGGCCAGGTAGACCGGGGCCATCTTGGTGGCCTCGGGCCGGGTACCGAAGGCCAGGACGACCCGCTTCATTCCCCCCTCCAAAGGGCGCGTAGCCGGCGGTAGGTCACCCAGCTCAGGCCGGCCACGGTGGCCAGAAGGCTTGCCAGGATGGCTTCTTTAGGCATTCCCAGGTAGACCATGGCCAGCAGGTTGAAAAGGAGGGCCACCCCCCAGAGGACGAAGGCCACCCGCCGCTGGGAGAGCCCCCGGGCCAGGAGGCGGTGGTGGAGGTGGTCCTTTCCGGGGGTGGCCAGGGGGTTTTGCCCCTTGAGGAGGCGGCGCACCACCACCTGGGTGGTGTCCAGGATGGGCAGGAGGAGGAAGAGGGCCGGGGGCAGGAGGCCCAGGAAGGTGGTGAGCTTGAGGTTGCCCAAAAGGGCGGTGGCCGCCAGGGTGTAGCCCAGGAAGTAGGCCCCGGCATCCCCCAGGATGATGCGGCTGGGATGCAGGTTGTGCCGCAAAAACCCCAGGGCCGCCCCCCCCAGGGCGGCCAGGACCAGGGTGCCCGCGGCCCAGTAGGGGAACTGGGCGCTCACGAAGAGGAGGCTCATGGCGCTGATGAAGGCAATGCCCCCTGCCAGGCCATCCAGGCCGTCCATGAGGTTCAGGGCGTTGGTGATGCCCACCACCCAGAGCCAGGTGAGGAAGAGGCCCAGGGCCGGGTCCAGGGGGGTGCCGAAGGCGGCCTCAAAACGCACCCCCACGGCCATGAGGAGGAGGGCGGCCAGGGTCTGCACGAAGAGGCGGAAGAGGGGCGGCAGGCCGAACTGGTCGTCAATGAAGCCCACCAGGACCAGCCAGGCCCCCCCGAGGAGGATGGCCAGCACCTGGATGAGGACCTGTTCCACCAGGATGGGCCTTAGGAAGGCCGCGGCCACCAGGGCCAGGACCACGCCGGCGTAGACGGCCAGCCCCCCGGCGTTGGGCAGGGGCTCGCGGTTGAGCCGCCTTTCGTTGGGCTGGTCGGCCCAGCCCACCTTGAGGGCAAAGCGGCGCACCTGGGGGATGAAGCGCCAGGTGAAGAAGAGGGCCAGCAGGAAGGCGAAGACCACGGTGAGCCAGCCCGTGCCCGAGGGCTCGGCGATGCCGATGCGGCGGAGGAGCTCGGTCATTTCGTCCCGTAGATGCGGTCCCCGGCGTCCCCCAGGCCCGGGACGATGTAGCCGTGGTCGTTGAGGCGCTCGTCAATGGCCGCCACCACCACCTCGGTGTCGGGGTGGTCCTTGGCGATGCGCTCCAGCCCCTCGGGGGCGGCGATGATGCACATGAGCTTGATGCCGCTGGCCCCCCGTTCCTTCAACAGGGAAAGGGCATGGCTGGCGCTTCCCCCGGTGGCCAGCATGGGGTCCAGGAGGAAGACCCGGCGCTCGGCGATGTCCGGGGGGAGCTTGGCGTAGTACTGCACGGGCTTGAGGGACTCGGGGTCGCGGTAGAGCCCAATGTGCCCCACCCGGGCGTGGGGCACGAGCTTGAGGATGCCCTCCACCATGACGAGCCCCGCCCGGAGGATGGCCACCAGGGCGAGCTTCTTGCCGGAGAGGACCTTGACCCGGGCGCTAGCCACGGGGGTTTCCACGGTGGCCTCGGTGAGCTCCAGGTCCCGCATGGCCTCGTAGGCCATGAGGAGGGAAAGCTCCTCGGCGAGCTCCCGGAAGTCCTTGGGGCCGGTGCGCTTGTCCCGCAGGTGGGCCAGCTTGTGCTGGACCAAGGGGTGGTCCACCAGGGTGATCCTCATCCTCCAGAGCCTAACATGCCTGCCCCCTTCGGGGAAGGCAGTCCCTGAGGAAGCTTTCCGCCCGGGGGAGCTTTTCCCGAAGGGCCTCCTGGAAGCCCTCCGGGTGCTTGGTGCGGAACCAGTGGAGGTCATGGAGGTAGGTGAGGGGGACGTAGAAGGCCAGGCGCGCCCGCACCTCCAGGGGGTAGAGGCGGGCTAAGCGGAAGAGGGCCTCCCGGGCCGGGGCTTCCCCCAGGAGGTCCAGGCTCCCCGTCTTCAGGAGGGCCAGGTCCCGGGCCGGGTCGTCCCCTCCCGAGCGGACCCAGTCCACCAGCATCACCTCCGGGCCCTCCTGGCCTCCTTCCTTCACCAGGAGGTTGCCCGCCCAGGCGTCCCGGTGGCAGAAGCGCCGCTCGGCCCCGGCGGCCAGGTCCACCTCCCGCTTGAGGGCCCTGATGAGGGCCAGGGCCTCGGGCAGGTCAAAGAGGCTTTCCGCGAAGCGCTCCAGCCGGGCCAGGAGCTCTTCCCGCCCCACGTACCCGGGCTCGGGCAGGCGGTGGAGGGTGAGGAAGAGGTGGGAGAGGGCAGCCAGGGTCCTGGGGGTGAAGGCCTCGGGGGAGAAGGGCCTGCCGGGAAAGCGGCGGGTGATGAGGACCCCTTGGCCCTCCACCTCCGCCACCCCCAGGACGAAGCTTCCGAGGCCCGCCCGGGCCATGCGGCGGGCCTCGAGGGCCGCCAGGTGGGCCTCGGGGGCCTGGTAGACCTTGTAGACCCGCTCCCCGTCGGTGTAGACCCGGGCCTCAAAGCCGCCCAGGGGGTGAGGCGGGCCAGGGCTTGGGGGGAGAGGAGGCCCTTCAGGGCCGGAAGCGCCACAGGGCCTATTCTAAAGGCCTCCTGCCAGGGCTTAAGCCCCCAGGGTAACCTGAGGGCGTGGAGCTCCTGCGCCCCGAGGCCACCCTCCTCGCCCTGGGGGACAGGGTGGTCTCCTTTGACCGGGAGGGCCGGCCCTACCACTACTTCCGCCAGGGCCTTACCTTCAAGCGCGCCCTGGACGGAAGCCTCCACCTGCGCTTCCGGGATGGGGAGAGGAGGCGGAGACGCCTGGCCGAGGAGGAGGCCCTAGTCGTCTACCGGGAGGTCCTGGAGCTGGCGGCGGCCCACCTCCAAGACCCCGGGCGCCGGGCCGAGGTCCTGGCCTGGACCCCCGAGGGGCTCCTGGACCCCACCCCCTACCGCCGGGCCTACGCCTGGCCGGTCTCCATCCTGCCCCCGGACGCCTACCTCAGCGTGGTCCTCCAGGCCACCACGGGGTGTAGCTGGAACCGTTGCGCTTTTTGCTCCTTTTACCAGGACCGCCCCTTCCAAAAGCGTAGCCCTGAGGCCTTCCGGGAGCACGTGGAGCGGGTGCTGGCCCTTTTGGGCCGGGGGCGGCTTTTGCGCCGGGGGGTCTTCCTGGCGGACGGCAACGCCCTGGCCCTGGCCGAACCCCTCCTCCCCCTCCTGGAGGCGGTGGGGGAGGCCTTTCCCGGGGAGCCCGTCCTGGGCTTTTTGGACCTCTTCACCGGCCTCAGGAGGCCCGCCTCCTGGTGGAGGCGGCTTCGCGCCCTGGGCCTGCGGCGGGTCTACCTGGGCCTGGAAACGGGCCACGCCCCCCTCCTCGCCCTCCTCCGGAAGCCGGGCCACCCCCGGGAGGCCTTGGCCTTGGTGGGGGCCCTGAAGCGGGCGGGCCTGGGCGTGGGGGTGATCCTCATGGTGGGGGCGGGGGGGAAGCCCTTCGCCGAGGCCCATTTCCGGGAAAGCCTCGCCCTCCTCGCCGAGCTTCCCCTGGACCGGGAGGATATCGTTTACCTCTCTCCATTCCAGGAAAATCCCGGTACCCCCTACGCCGCCTTGGGCTTGGAGCCCCTTCCCGACGTGGAGGGGGAGCTTAGGGCCTGGGCGGAGGCCGTCCGGCGCCTGGGCCTCAGGGCGAGTCGGTACGATATCCGGGAGTTCCTCTACTGAACCTCTTGAACCTCCAGCTCCCCGGCTTCCGCCTGGAAGCCCACCGCCTTGTGGGTGCCGTCGCAGAAGGGCTTGTTCGCGGAGTGGCCGCAGCGGCAAAGGGCGAGCTTGGCCCTTTCTAGCCTTCTTTCCTCCCCGTTGAAGCGGAAGGGGGTTCCCTCGGGCAGGTCCAGGACCAGGGGCCCGTTTTCCCGAAAACGGAGGCGCATGGCCTCAGGATACCCCGTATAGTGGGGGTATGCGCTGCCCGCAAAACGCTCAAGAGGGGCTTCCCGTGCCCCTTAGGGCGGTGAAGAACTTCCTCACGGGAAGGGCTTTGGCCCGTCTGGACCCGGGCGTGGGGCACTACCTCTGCCAGGACCCGGCCTGCCCGGTGGTCTACTTCGGGGCGGACGGGGTGTACACCCGGGAGGAGGTGCGCTTTCCCGTGTACGAGAAGGGGGCTTCCCTGGTGTGCTACTGCTTTGACTGGACCCGGGAGGCCATCCGGGAAGCCCTCCTGGCCGGGCGGGACCCGGTGGCGGAGGTGGAAGCGGGGGTGCGGGCCAAGCGGTGCGCCTGCGACCTGCGCAACCCCCGGGGCAGGTGCTGCCTACCTGCGTTAAAGGCGGAGGTGGCGAGGCTTGTGGCTCCTTCCCCTCGAGGCCCTCTTCCTTGAACGCCTAAAGGCCCTGGCCCCGGAAGACCCCTTGGTCCTGGCGGTCTCTGGGGGCGGGGACTCCGTGGCCCTCGCCCACCTGGTCCACCGCCTGGGGCGGAAGGGGGTGGTGGCCCACCTGGACCACGCCTTGAGGCCTGATAGCGCCGAGGACCTGGCCTTCGTCCACGCCCTAGCGGAAAGGCTTGGCTTTCCCTTCTTCGCCGAGCGGGTGGAGGTGGGAAGGATCGCTCAGGAGCGGGGGGAGAACCTGGAGGCTTTGGCCCGGGAGGTGCGCTACACCTTCCTCCACCGGGTGGCCAAGAAGGTGGGGGCCAAGGCCATCCTCACCGCCCACACCCTGGACGACCAGGCGGAGACCGTCCTCCTCAAGCTCCTCCAGGGCACGGCCCGGGGGCTTGGCATCCGGGAAAAGGAGGGCCTGGTGGTGCGGCCCCTCCTTCCCTTCCCCCGGGAGGCCCTCCGGGACTACCTGAGGTCCTTGGGGGAGGTCTGGCGGGAGGACCCCACCAACCAAGACCCCAGCTGGGACCGGAACTACCTGCGCCTTAGGGTTTTCCCCCTTCTTCTGGAGCGCTTTCCCCGGGCCCGGGAGGCCCTGGACCGCTTCGCCCGGGCCCAGGAGGCGGAGGACGCCACGCTGGAAAAGGAGGCCAAAGCCCGTCTCCTCCCCGACCCCCGCTTTTTCGTCCCCGCCTACCGGGTAGCCCCCCTGCTCCACGCTCCCCCTGCCCTGCGCCGCCGGGTGCTCCGCCAGGTGCTAGAAGGCCTCTCCCTCCGCCCGGAGGCCCGGCTCATCGCCCTCTTGGAAGGGGCCTTGACGGGTAAGCCCGCCACCCTGCCGGAGGGCTTCCTCGCCCGCCGCAAAGGGGGGACGCTTTTCCTCATCCCCCCTTCGCCCAAGCTTCCCCTGCCCCCGGGCTTCCGCCCCCCCGAGCCCGGGGACTACCTGGAGATGCCCTACGGGAGGAAGCGCCTACGGGACTTCCTGGCGGAAAAGGGGGTGCCCAAGGAGCTCAAGGGCCTTTGGCCCGTGCGGGCGGAGGGGAAGCGGGTGGTGGAGGTCCTGGGCCTCTACCCCCTGGGGGAGGAGGAGCGCCAAATGGGCCTGGCCCTGGCGGAGGCCAAGGAGGCCCTGGCCCAGGGGGAGGTGCCTGTAGGGGCGGTCCTGGTGGTGGGGGAGAGGCTTTACCGGGCCCACAACCGGGTGGAGGCGGAGGGGGACCCCACGGCCCACGCCGAGATGCTCCTCCTCCGGCAAGCGGGCAAGGAGGCCCGGGGGGGGCGGATGTACGTGACCCTCGAGCCCTGCCTTATGTGCCAGCATGCCCTCAACCAGGCGGGGGTGGAGGTGGTCTACGGGGCGGAGAACCTGAAGGAGGGGGCCCTCACCCGGTTTGGCCTTCGGGGGAAGGTCTTGGGTGGTGTGCGGGAAGGGGAATGTGCTAAGCTCTTAAGGGATTTCTTCGCCCGGCTCAGGGAGGGGTGCCGGAGCGGTTGAACGGGCCGGTCTCGAAAACCGGTAGGCCCCCCAAGGGGCCTCGCGGGTTCGAATCCCGCCCCCTCCGCCAAAGGCGGCCTTTGGCCGCCTTTTTCTATCCCCCATTTGGGGGATACGGCCCTGGCACCTCTGGACCTAAGATGCGTGGAGGGAGGTAGGGGTGCGCGCTAGAGGACTCAGTTTGGTGGAGCTACTCGTGCTCCTTGCCGTTTTAGCGGTGGTTTTGGCCATGGGAGCCTTAAATGGGCGAAGGACCCTTTTAGGCCAGGAGCATGCAGCTTTCCTTAGCACGCTCCAGAACGTCTTCTGGCAGGGGGCTACTGAGGCAGCAAGCCGAGGGGTGAACCTTACCCTAGAGCGCAACGGGAGCCGATTGGAGTTGAAGCAGGGTTCTACGGTGTTGCGCACTTGGGACATACCTCAGGGGGTAGTCCTGTCCCTGGGGAATGGGTCCATCGTCCGGTTCACCCCCCCGGGTAAGGTGCAGGATCCCCAAGGGCAACCCCTTACCCAACCCCTCACGTTTACCGCCACGGTCAACGGGAAGACGTATACGTACACCATCTCTCTTATCGGGGAGGCGAAGAGGGTGCCATGAGAAGAAGCGCTCAGGGACTCACCTTGTTGGAAGTGCTTATCGCTCTTTCCATCTTGGCCTTGGTCTTGTTGGCCTTTAACGCCGTCCTGGTATCTAGCCTGAGGCAAACCTCCGTTTCCGGTGCCCGTACCCAGGCGGTGCAAATCCTCAACTATCTGGGCCGGAGGATTGTGGGAGGGGATTCCTTCCTCCTCTCTGGTTCCACGTCTATCGTGTACGGGTATGGGGAGCTTCGACAAAACTTCCCCGACCTTCCCCAGGAAGCCCGTTTCGCCAACCCAGACCTCTACCGAGCGGAGATCCGCAATGCGGGAAGCCCCAGTTGGGCGAACAACCTCGGGGTAAGCGTGAACGAGTACCGTATCCAGGTGTGTTGGCGCCAGGCCGGACAGGAACACTGCACGGAAGCCCGCACCTTCTCCGCGCCACCTTCGGGCTCCGGTTCCGCGCCCCCTCCTTTGGAGGGCATCAACTGACGGGAGGAAGCCATGTGGAAGAGAACAGGCTTCACGCTTTTGGAACTACTCGTTGCCCTGGCCATCCTGGCCACGGTGATGGCCATCGCTTACGGCGGGATGGTCCAGTTCATGGGCTTTCGTTCGGATGTGGACGCCGCAGCAAGTGCCCAAGCCAAGCTTAGGCGGATCGTTGAGGTGTTTACCCAGGACCTGCGCAGCGCAGTCTTTGGCGGTCTGGCCTCCACCCCCTATCCCTCTGGTGAAGGGAGTATCTCCTTTGCCCTCATTGATGGGGGAGCAGGGTATCCGGTCCTACCCCATGATAGTGGGAGCAACAGTAGCTTCAAGCAGGCTGCCGAGGCCAAGATACTGGTTTTGGCAAGCCAGGCTTCTGACATAGGGATCTCGGCCGGGGACTATGTCCTTATGGTTAACGCCAATGGGGATGGCGTTATCCTTCCGGTCACCCGGGTGAACGCCGTGGGTGGACAGCCTAACCGTTGGCACGTAGTCCATGCTGGTTGCGGCAACACCATTGACTATACGCCCAACACGCTTCTTTTCCGGGTACGCACCCTCGGGTTTAGATACAACCCCAACACCAAGGAGCTTGTCTATCGGGATGGTTCCGGGGGTGAGATCCCCGTGGCCTTTAGCCTAAGCCGCTTTGCGATCCGCTATGTTTACGAGGCAGGACAGGGGGATGTTCTGGTGAACCCCGGAGGCTACAGCTATGCCAACCCTACGGGTACACCGCCGTTCCAAGTTACGCAAAACAACAAAACGTACACCTTAAGGCGCCTGTCCTTGGTGTTGGGTGCTGAGGTGTTTTCCCGCGGCCGCTCTGTGGACCGGGTGTACACGAGCCAGGTAGAGCTTTCCTCCAACACCCAGTACCAGGTGCGGCGCATCGTGCCTTGCCGATAGGGGGAGGGAGTATGCAGCAAAGGGGCATTGCTTTGGTCATCGCTCTGGCCACGGTTCTCGTGGTTTCAGGCATAGGAACCCTGCTTTTCCTGCGCACCTTGGGCGAGATCCGCCATAGTGGTCAGGACCAAGCCATCGTCCAGACCCTGATGTTGGCCCGCGGTGCGGCGAACACGGGGGGCACGTTCTTGAGCACCACGGCTCGGGACCGCCTGAGTGCCATTGTGCGGGGTACCGCCAGCACCACGGACTGTTGGGCCTATGGGGGAAGTAGCAACTGTCAAACGGGCTCCCAGCCCGATCCCGTGGCTGTAGCCCAGGCACTGGCGGGGGTGGCTTCGCAGCTTCAAGCCCAAGTGGATAGCTACCTCTGCCCAGGGGGGACGCTGCGGAACCTTTCCCCTTCCGGCCTAAACGCCACGGTGACACTTAGGGTTCATTTCACCGCAACGGCGTGTGGGCAAAACCTTCCGCCCAACACACGCCTTCCCAACGGCCGTTTTGTAGAAGGAGCCCCGCGGACGGCCACAAGCGGGGCCTCCCAGACGTATGCCCTTCCCTTCGTCATGGTGGCTGAGGCAGGTTTTGGGCCTTACCGCCGCAACATTGTCCTTCAGGGAGAGTACCGCTTTGTGGTGGGGCGGGCCAGCTTTTCCAGGTGGGCGCTCTTTACCCATATCCATACCCTTCCCAATGGGACGGATGTTTGGTTTACGGACCGAACCCTCTTTGACGGGCCTGTGCACACCAATAGCCATTTCCGTTTTTACCGGCAACCTTGGTTTGGGGGGGAGGTGACGAGCGCAGGGTGTACGAGACTGGGGAATACCAGCTGTAGTGGTCAAACCAGGCCCGGGGCTTATTTCTATGGCGTTAACGGAGGCAACCTTGTGCTCGCCAGCAACATGCAACCTTCGGCTAACGCTCCTTCCTACAGGAACACATATGGTACCCATGCTCCCCAGTTCGCCGCGGGGGTGGACTGGAACGCTTCCTTTATCCCTCTGCCCCAGAACAACCAAGATCAAAGGAGTGCAGCGCAAAGCGCAGGCCTGTACTTCCAACGCACCGTTACCCGCTTGGAGCTTAGGCGGGTGTGTGTGAATGAGACCACGGGCCTCGAGGTGCCCTGCAGCCTTTCCCTCCCCGTGGGGGTGACCAAGTACCAGTACATTACCGTAACCTACTGCCAAAACAACAACTGCAGCCAGACCAAGACGGAGAAGTACCGCTACGGGGAGGACCGGAAGCTTTACCAGGAGGTTACCCAGGGCACCACCACCTCGTGGCAGGCCGTGCAGCGCAACGGAAGCGACGTTTACTTCAACGGGGTTATCTTTAGCGATAGGGAAATCCGAGGGCTCCAAGGACCCCCGCGAACCAACGCCAACGATCCCAATACCGCAGGCCCTGCCCTTGCCGAGTTTGCCCAGATCACCGTGGCGGCCACGGACACCATCCAGATCACCGGGGATCTTAAATACGAAACGCCCCCGTGTTCCGGGGTGCCCACCCGGAACCCGGATGGTACGGTAACCCCAGCCACCTGCGATAACCTCAACGTCAGGAATGTGTTGGGTGTCTACAGCCAAGATGGCGATGTGGTCATAGACGAAAATGCGCCCAGGGATTTGCACATCCACGGCTCCCTGATGAGTGCTGGCGGCGTGGTGACGGTGGAGAACTACAACAACATCCCGGAAAAGGGTAGCGTTTACCTGATTGGGGGCATCATTGAGAAGTACTACGGGGCTTTTGGGACTTTCAACGGCCAAACTGGGCAGAACTCCACAGGATACGGCCGGTCCTTCACCTATGACCGCCGCTTCCTGCAAGGGGTGGCCCCACCTTTCTTCCCCACCACGGGGCAGGACCAGGTGACGGGGGTGGCGGTTTTCAGTTATGGGCAGCGGGAGCAAGTGTACTGAGGTGGGCTAAAGGGGAATGAGCTGAAACCCCCACCGCCCCCCCAGGACGCCCCAGGCCGCCAAAAGGGCTTCCGCCTCTTGGCGGCATGGGGGTAGGCCTTGGAGGAGGAGGTAAAGGAGGCTTACCATCTCCCCGATCACCACGAAGCCGTAGCGCCTTTCCTCCTCCTCCCAAAGGGCCTCCATTTTGCGGTGGGCCATGCGCCAGGGGACGGGCAGGAAATGCCCCTTGGGGGCTATGGCTTCGGGGGCGCAGAGGGCGGGGTCGCCCGCGGTGAGGAGGCCCCGGCAGGCAAGGGGCCTATAGGGATAGACCCCGCAAAGCCCTTCCTCCAGGAAGGGGCAGGGGGTGCGGCTTCGGAAGAAGCGGCTTGGGAAGTCCGCCTCGTCTTTTCCCTGGGAGAGGAGGGCGAGGCGCCCCGGGCCCTCCTGCAGGATCCGGCCCCGTTGCGCCCCCGTGAGGTGGGGGAGGAGGGCTTCCCCCTCGAGGCGGGAAAGGGTGACGAGCCCGAAGCAACAGGCGAAGCACCCCGCCCGGCAGGAGGGCTTCTGGCCCTTTTTCGCCAGGTAGTCGGCGAGGTCCAGGTCCAGGGCGCGCCAGGCTTCCTCAGGGGTCATCGCCGCAAGCGGTAGGTCCCCTTCCGGGGGTCAAAGGGGCAGGCGCGGAAGGCCACGTGGGGGCAGAAGCGCCTATACCGGCGCACCTCCTCCGCCAGGCCTCGAGGCAGGCCGCACCTGGGGCAGCGGGCGGGCCGCCTGGGCCATAGGAGGTAGGCCAAGAGGAGGAGCCCCAAGAGGGCGAAAAGCTCCATCGCCCTCAGTCTAGCCGGGTAAACTGGGACCATGCCCGCACCCTTTTTGGAGCCTTTGGTGCCCGGGGTTTCCCCGGCTGTGTCCGCCTGGATTAGGGGTTTGGAGGAGGTCGCCCTCCACCTGGAGAAGTGGGCCTTTGACCTATCCGAAGAGGCCTTCTGGTGGCGGCCCAAGGAGGGGGCCAACCCCATCGGCGGCCTGGTGCGCCACATCACCGGAAGTTCCTTGCGCCTGGGCGCCTACGCCCTGGGCCTTCCCCTCCCCGAATGGGCCAAGCGGGGCCGGGAGTGGGAGCTCCAGGGGGAGGCGGAGCCCAAGGAGGCGGTGGTGGCCCGTTTCCGGGAGGCCTGGGAGGGGCTCCTTGCCGGCCTCAAGGGGGTGAAGGAGGAGGCCTTGGCCGAGGAGGTCGCCGTGGGCCACCTGGGGGTGCGGGCCCCCAGGGCCCACGTCCTCCACCACCTGGTGGAGCACGCCCAGCACCACGCCGGCCAGGTCATCTACGCCCGGAAGCTCCTCTAGGGCGTTTGCCCCCTGGGCTTGGGCGTAAGATGGGGGCATGGAACGGGTTGGTCTGCGCGCGGCGCCCAAGCTTACCCTAAAAGCCCTGGAGGAGGCCCTACGGGGGGTTCGCCTCCCCGAGGCCAAGGTCTACCTCATCACCGACTGGCAGGACCGAAGGGACCAGGCCCGCTACGCCCTCCTCATCCACGGGGGGAGGAAGGACCTCCTCACCCCCGACGCCTTCGGCCCCGCCTTCCCCGGGGGGAAGGAGGCCTTGGCGGAGCTTGTGGCCCTCCTCCTGAAGGGAGGGGCGAGGAGGTTCTACGAGGCCGTGGTCTCCCCGGGGGAGATGACGGCCCTGTTGGACCTGCCTCCCGAGGAGCTCGTCAAGCGGGTGGTGGCCATTGCGAACCCTGCCGACCCAGGTATCTACCTCCAGAAAGCGGCTTAGCAACCTTCTTCACAAAAAAGGGGCCAGATTCCCGATTAGGGTGATGCCTGGAGGTGGCCTATGCGTGCCGTGGTGCTCACGGGCTTTGGTGGCTTGGACAGGTTGGAGGAGAGGGACCTCCCTGTGCCCGAGCCGGGACCCGGGGAGGTCCTGGTGAGGAACCTCGCCGTGGCTGTTAACCCGGTGGATGCCAAAATCCGGGCCGCAGGGCGTTGGGCTGGGGTGGAGCCCCCTTTCGTGCTGGGTTACGATGCCGCGGGGGTGGTGGCCAAGGTGGGCCCTGGAGTGAAGGACCTCCAAGAGGGGGATGAGGTTTACTACACCCCGGAGATTTTCGGCAACCCCCATGGAACGTATGCGGAGTTCACCCGGGTGCCGGCTAGCCTTGTGGCGAGGAAGCCCAGGAACCTCTCCTTTGCTGAGGCCGCGGCCATTCCCTTGGCCGGAGGGACGGCTTGGGAGGCGGTGGTGCGCCGTTTGGCGGTCCGTCCTGGGGAAGCGGTGCTCGTCATGGGTGGTGCAGGGGGCGTGGGCTCCTTTGCAGTGCAGTTTGCCAAGGCGGCTGGGGCCTTCGTTATCGCCACGGCAGGCCAGGAAAACCTTCCTGTGCTGAAGGAACTCGGGGCGGACCTTGCCCTGGACTACCGGGGCCCTTGGCAGGAGGAGGTGTTGCGGGCTACGGAAGGCTTCGGTGTGGACGCTGCCTTTGAGACGGCGGGGGAAAACCTGGTGGAGCGGGTTATTCCTGTGGTGCGCCCGTTTGGCCGCATCGCCACCATCCTCCCCCCCCAAGGGAACCTTGCTGGCCTGTACACCAAAAACCAAACCCTCTACGGGGTTTTCCTCACCCGGGAGCGCAGGCGGTTGGAGGAGATGCGTCCCCTTTTTGAGCGAGGCCAGGCCAAGCCCCTTTTGGCCGAGGTCCTGCCCTTTAGCCTGGAGAACCTGCGCAGGGCCCATGCCCGTATGGACTCGGGCCACGGGCGGGGCAAGGTGGTTTTGGTCTTTCAGGCGTAAAGGAGCCTAAGCCTGGCCGCCTCCTCCGCCAGGAGAGGGAGGCGGCTTAGGTCTACCCCCGTGGCCAAGCCCTTTTCTTCCAGGAAGGGCAGGACCCTTTCCGTGGGCAGGTTGCCCACGAGCTCGTCCCCAGCGAAGGGGCACCCCCCTACCCCCGCCAGGGCCCCTTCCAGCCAGAAGACGCCCGCCCGCAACACCGCCTCCACCTTGGCCAAAACCCCCTCGGGCCGGGCGTGGAGGTGGGCCCCAAGCCCTTCGGGGCCAAAGCGCTCCACGGCCCGGCTCAGCACGGCGAAGACCCGCTCGGCGTCCGCCACCCCGTAGGTGTCCGCCAGGGCGATCTCCTTTACGCCCAGGTCCCGGAGCCGGGCGATGGCCTCGAGGACCCCCTCCACGCTCCAGGGGTCCCCATAGGGGTTGCCGAAGGCCATGGAGAGGTAGACCACCAGGCCAAGCCTGCCCTCCACCTGCCTAACCATTTCCGCCACCAGGGGCCAGGACTCGGCGATGGAGCGGTTCGTGTTCGTGCGCTGGAAGGTTTCCGAGAGGGAGAAGGGGTAGCCCACGTGGGTGAGGTTTTCCGCCCCTAGGGCCCTTTCCAGGCCTTTCTCGTTGGCCACGATGGCCAGGTAGGTGCGCCCCTCGGGGGGAGGGAGCGCCCGAAGCACCGCCTCGGCGTCTTGCATCTGGGGCACCCACTTGGGGGAGACGAAGCTGGTGAGGTCCAGGTGGGAGAAGCCCGCCTCCAAAAGCTTCTTCAGGAAGGCCACCTTCTCCTCGGTGGGGATGAAGCGGGAAAAGCCCTGCCAGGCATCCCTTGGGCATTCCACCCAGCGCGCCCTCTCCATGGCCGCCTCATACCTGGAAGACCCCGACCCTCAAGGGCTCCCTTTCCGGGTTCAGGGCGCAGGCCTCGAGGGCCTTGATGAGCCACTTCCGCGTCTCGTGGGGGAAGAGGATCCCGTCCACCCAAAGCCGGGCGGCGGCGTACCGGGGGTCTAGGGTCTCCTCGTAGCGCCCCTTGATGCGCTCGTAAAGCGCTTTGAGCTCCTCATCCGAGGGTTCTTGGCCTTGGCGCTTGAGCTTTTCCACCTCCAGTTCCAAAAGGGTCTTGGCCGCCTGGGCCCCGCCCATCACGGCGTACTTGGCGCTGGGCCAGGCGAAGAGGAAGCGGGGGGCGTAGGCCTTCCCCGCCAGGGCGTAGTTTCCCGCCCCGAAAGAGCCCCCGAGGATTAGGGTGATCTTGGGCACCACGGAGTTGGAGACGGCGTTGACGAGCTTGGCGCCCCGGCGGATGATCCCCGCCTGCTCCGCCTCCTTGCCCACCATGAAGCCCGCCACGTCCTGGAGGAAGAGGAGGGGGATGCCCATCTGGTTGACCTCGAGGATAAACCGCGCCGCCTTGTCCGCCGCCTCGGGGTAGATGACCCCGCCCACCTCAATCCGCCCCTTCTTCTTCAAGATGAGGCGCTGGTTCCCCACAATCCCCACGGGGAAACCGCCGATGCGGGCGAAACCCGTGACCAGGGTTTCCCCATAGGACGCCTTGTACTCCAAAAACTCCGAGCCGTCCACGATCCGGGCGATGACCTCCCGGAGGTCGTAGGGCCTGGAGCCGTCGGGGGAGATGAGGCCGTAGAGGTCCTCTATGGGGTAGAGGGGCTCCTTGGGCTCCTTCCGCCCCTCGGCCCAGGGGGCGAGCCGGGGGGGCGGGTAGAGGGCGGCGAGCTCCCGGATGCGTTCCAAGGCGGCCTCGTCCGTGGGCTCGTAGAAGTCCACGGTGCCCGAGACCTCCGCGTGCATCCTCGCTCCCCCAAGCTCCTCCGAGGAAACCTCCTGCCCGATGGCCGCCTTCACCAGGGCGGGGCCCGCCAGGTAGAGGCCGCTCCCCTCCGTCATGATGAGGACGTCGGTCATCACCGGGAGGTAGGCTCCCCCGGCCACGCAGTTGCCCATGATGGCGCTGATCTGCGGGATGCCTAAGGCGGACATCCGGGCGTTTAGGTAAAAGATGCGGCCGAAATCGTCCTGGTCGGGGAAGACCTCGTCCTGGAGGGGCAGGAAGACCCCGGCGGAGTCCACCAAGTAGACCGTGGGGATGCGGTTTTCCAGGGCGATGGTCTGGGCCCGGATCACCTTCTTGGCGGTGATGGGGAAGAAGGCCCCCGCCTTCACCGTGGCGTCGTTGGCGATGATCATCCAGTCCCGGCCCCCGATGCGGCCGAGGCCGGTGATGACCCCGCCCGCCGGCGCCCCGCCCCATTCCTCGTACATGCCGTAGCCGGCGAAGGCCATGAGCTCGTAGAACTCCGTGCCCGGGTCTATGAGCCTTTGGATGCGCTCCCGGGCGGTGAGGCGGCCCTTTTGGTGCTGCCGCTCCATGGCCCTTGGGCCCCCGCCTTGACGCACCTTCTCCAGGCTTTCCCTAAAGTCCCGCACCAGGGCCACCCAGGCGTCCTTGTTGGCCTTGAAGGTGGGGTTTTCCCGGTCCTCGGGGCGGAGGGCGGTTTCCAGCATGGCCTGAGTATAACGCTTTTTCGCCTAGGAGGAAAAAAGCGTGCCCTCCTGTGGCGGGGGGCAGGGGAGGCCCTTTTGCCTTTCCTCCTCCGCCCGGCGCCGGGCCTCCCGGTCCACCCGCTCGTTTTCCGGGTGGCCGGCGTGGCCCTTCACCCAGTGGAAGCGCACCCGGTGGGGGGCCATCGCCTTCAGGAGGGCCTGCCAGAGGTCCTGGTTTTTCACCGGGCCCCCTTCCGCCCTCCGCCAGCCGTTTTTTTGCCACCTTTCCAGCCAGCCTTGGGCGAAGGCGCGCTCTAGGTACTGGCTATCCGTGTAGAGGTCCACCTCGCAGGGCTCCTTGAGCGCCAAAAGGCCCTCCACCGCCGCCTTAAGCTCCATGCGGTTGTTGGTGGTGCAGGGCTCCCCTCCCGAAAGGAGCCTTTCCCGGCGCCCATAACGGAGGAGGGCTGCCCACCCCCCGGGCCCCGGGTTGCCCAAGGAGGCCCCGTCGGTGAAAAGCGCCACCCGCTTCACGCCCCTAAGCCTACGCCTCTAGGGTCTTGCGCGTGTCCTGGGGGGCGGGGATGCCCCCGGTGAGGAGGGTGTAGGCGGCGGCGAGGGAGACGCCGAGCCCGGCCAGGAGGAAGACGGTGGGGGCGCCTATGGGGCCTTCCAGGGCCCCGCCCAGCATGGTGCCCAGGAGGACGGCGGCGTTCATCACGGCGCCGAAGGCGGCGAAGATCCGCCCCCGCATCTCCTGCGGGGTGTTGAGTTGCAGGATGGAGCGGGCGGGGACGATGAAGGCCATGTTGAGGAACCCTCCCACGAAGAAGGCCACCAAGACCCAGGCGAAGACGGGGAAAAGCCCCACGGAGGCCTCAAAGAGGCCGAAGAGGAGAAGGGCGAGGAGGAAAAGCCTTTCCCGAGGCACCCTATGGAGGAGCCTGGGCAGGGCAAGCCCCCCCAGGATGGCCCCCAGGGCCATGGCCGCCTCCATGAAGCCAAAGCCCGCAGAGCCCACCTTTAGCCACTTGAGGGCCAGCACCACCCCGAGGGCGGTTTCCACCGAGCCGAAGGCGGCGGCGGCGAAGAGGGTGCCCACGGCCCGGCGGATGGGAGGGGTTTGCCAGAGGTGGCCTAGCCCCTCCTTCACCCGGGCGAAGAAGCCCGCCTTGGACACCCTTTCCGGCCGCAAAGGGGGAAGCCCGAGGAGGAGGAACCCCGAGGCCAAGTAGGTGGCGGCGTCCAGGTAAAAGGCGTAGGCGGGCCCCACCGCCGCCACCAAGACCCCGGCCGCCCCCACGAAGAGAACCTCGGAAAGGCGGTCTGCGAGGAGGATGAGGCTATTGGCCTCGTCCACCTCCTCCTGGGGCACCAGGTCGGGGACCACGGCGTTTTGGATGGGGTCGTGGAGGTCGCGGAGGAGCTCTATGAGGAAGACCAGAAGGAGCAAAAAGGGCAGGCTTTTGGCCCCGAGAAGGGGGATGAGGGCCACCAGGGGGGCCCTCAGGAGGTCGGACCCGACGAGGAGGCGCTTGCGGTCTTGGGTGTCGGCCCAGGCGGAAAGGAGGGGGGAGAAGACCACGGTGCCGAGGAGTTGCACCCCTAGGGTCAAGGAAACCCACAGGGCGTTTTCCGTGAGGAGGTAGATGAGGACGAGAAGGGCCACCCGGTGAATCTTGCTTCCCGCTTGGGAGACCAGATAGGCCAGGATGAGCCGGGCAAAGGCTTTGTGCCGGAGGACTTTCATAAAACCCCCTTCCCGGGGATTATACCAGGGAAGTGGGGCCCTTAGGGGTTAGGCGCCACCAAGTAGGCCAGGCGCCTGCCTTCCCGGGCCAGCACCAGAACGTCCTCCGGCAGGCGGTAGACCAGAAGGTCCTTGAGCCTTCGGGGGACCTCCCCCGCCTGGCCCACGTAAAGGGCGTCTTCCCGCAGGCGGAGGGAGAGGACGCTTTGCCCCACCTTTAGGCTCAAGGGTTCGGGGGTTAAGGAGACCAGGTGGACCTCCCCGCCCAGGGTCTCTCGGGTGGGGGGGCGGCGGCCCAGGTACTCCTTTAGCGCTTCCGCCAGGGTTTGGGCCTCCCGGGGCAATGCCAAGGCCTCGCCCACCTGGGCGAGGGGGGGGTAAGGGTCGGTGGGGCCCAAGCGCCTTAGGGTTAGCTCTAAAAGCTTGCGGGCGAAGTCTTGTAGGTTTTCCTCGGGGGCTTGGCGGAACTTTTCCGCAAGCTCTTTCCCGAAGCCCTGGGGTTGGAACTCCCCTTTAAGCTTGGCGGAGAGGGCCCGGAGGAGGCGCAGGTAGGCGTAGTCCTCCTTAGGGGACAGGAGGAGGGCGAGGAGGCGGCCTTCGGCTAAAAGCTCGTAGAGCCTAAGGCCGCTTCGCGCTTCCAAGCGGAGGTGCAGGAGGTTGCCTTCCCGCACCGCCCAGACCTCGAGGTCCTCCCAAGGGATCACCAAGGTCTCTTCCAGGACGTGGTCCTCTCCCCCTAGGCCGAGGTGCCAGACGCCCTCCACCTGGCTTAGGGTAAGGACCAGGGGCCCCAAGGGGACCCGGCCTGGGGCAAGGGGAAGGGTGCGGAGGCTTTCCTCCCCGCCCCCGGGCTCGGGCACCTTGGGCCAGGGGGTTTCCCCTTGGGGGGTAGGGAGCAGGTTGAGGAGGGCGAGGACCTTTTCGGAGGCCACCTGGAAGCGGCGCTTTTCCTCCTCCAAAAGGAGTTCCCGCCGCCTTTCCTCCTGGGCCTCCTTTTTTAGGCGCTCCTCCAGCTGGGCGATCTCCTGGGGATGAGCGCCCAGGCGCCGGGCCTCCTCCAGGGCCCGCCGTAGGGCGAGGAGGTCCCGCTTGGGGGGAAGGCCGTAGGCCTCTTCCCACTCCAGGATGCGGTTCAGGAAGCGCCGGACGTAGGCCTTCGTCTCCTCGGGGGGCAAGGGGAGGTCCTCGGGGATGCGGAGGGTGGTGTCCAAAAACTCCAGGAGAAGGGCCTCCGCCACCTTGGGGTCCTCCAGGTCCAGGAGGCTTTCCGAGAGGGAAGGGATGGGGTGGGTGGGGGTGAAGCGGGAGAGGTTGAAGTCCCGTTTGAAACCCTCCTTTTCCCGGTAGTCCAGGTAGTTTTGCAAGAAGGCGTGGATGAGCCTGAGCTCCTCCCGCCTGCCCGAGAGGAGGTCCTTGGCCCGGGCCTTGGCTTCCCGTTCCGCCCATAGCCGCCACACCTTTTGGGCCAGGGCCTTTTGGGCGGGGGCGGTGTCGGGGGGGGAAAGGGCTTCGGGCTCTTCCGGGACCAGGGTGGGGAGTTCGGGAGGGGGTGGGGGAGGCTCGAGGCGCTGCCTTAGGGCCCGGAATCGGGCGTCTGCCTGGCGGAAGCGCTTGGCTAGGGGGCCGGGGAGGCGGGTCTGGGCCAGGAAGGCGCGGAGGGCCAAGAGGGCCTTCTTGCCCCCCTTGGGGGTGCGGCCCGCCACCAGGTCCTCCACCCGGTACTCGTAGAGGTCCACCAGGTCGGCCAGGTGCTCCACGTTTCCATCCTATACAATGAGACCGATGCGCCTGGCTCCCCGGTTTAGCGTGGCCGCCGTTTCCCACGTGGGCCGCCGCCAGAACAACGAGGACTTCCACCGGGTCCTTAGGCTGGAGGTACCCCAAGGCAACCTCCTGCTCTTGGCGGTGGCGGACGGGATGGGGGGGCTGGAGGCCGGGGAGTGGGCGAGCAAGGTGGCCATTGAGGCCCTGTCCGAGGCGGTGCGGGCCTACGCCGAGCACCTCTCCACGGGCCGGCCGGCGGTGGGGCTTTCCAAGGTCATGGAGAAGGCCTTTACCCTGGCCCAAAAACGGGTGGAGAAGGAGGCGGAAAAGCCGGGAAGGAAGGGAATGGGCACCACCCTCACCGCCTTCCTCTACGCCGACTGGCTCAAGGAGGGGGTGGTGGGGCACATCGGCGACTCCCGGGCCTACCTCCTGGGGCTAGGGGGGCTTAAGCGCCTCACGGAGGACCACTCCTGGGTGGCGGAGAGGCTTCGGGAAGGGGTGCTTACGCCCACGGAGGCCGAGCGCCACCCCTACCGCCACGTCCTCACCCGCGCCCTAGGTTTGCCCGAGGCCCGCTTTGACGTGATCCCCGTGCGCCTGGCCCCCGGGGAAGGGATTTTGCTGGCCACGGACGGGCTTTATGGGCTGGTGCCTGAGGAGGAGTGGACTTTGGGCAAGGATTTGCAAAGGAGCCTCGAGGCCCTCTTGGCCGAGGCGCTTCGCCGGGGCGGGGACGATAACGTCACCGCCGTGGCCCTACGGGTGGAGTGATGCAGGGGCTTTTGGCCGTTCTCCTGGTACTCCTCACCGTCCTGTTGGCGGTGCGGCTTTCCCCGTGGCCCCTCCTTTTCCTCCTCGCCCTCCTTTCCGGGGCGGGCGTGGCTACGGGGGCTCGGACGGAGGGGGTCCTTCCCTGGCTCCTCCTGGCCCTGGGCGCCTGGGCGGCCCCCCGGGTCTACCTGGGAGCGAGGCGGAGGCCCGCCCGCCGCCCGGCCAAGGCGGCCAAGCGGGAGGGGCCCAAGACCACGGAGGAAACCCAGGCCCTTGCCCAACGCTACGAGATCCTGGAGAAGGTGGGCGTGGGGGGCATGGCCACGGTCTACAAGGCCAAGGACAGAAAGGCGGGCCGCCTGGTGGCCCTAAAGGTGCCCCAGGAGCGTTTTGTGGGCGATCCCCGCTTCGTGCGCCGCTTCCACCGGGAGGCGGAGGTCTTGGCCAAGCTGGACCATCCCAACATCGTCAAGGTCTACGACCACGGCCAGGTGGACGGGGTGCACTTCATCGCCATGGAGTTTTTGGAAGGGGAGGGCCTGGACAAGCTCATTGAGGAAAGGCGCATAAACCTCGGGCAGGCCACGGCCATCCTGGCCCGGGTGGCGGACGCCCTCAAGCACATCCACGCCCAAGGCATCGTCCACCGGGACATCAAGCCGGGGAACATCATGATCCTCAAGGGGGCCCTAAGGGGAGATGGGGTGGACCCAAGGGGCGTGCGCCTCATGGACTTCGGCATCGCCGCCGGGAAGGTCCTAACCCGGCTCACCATCACGGGGGCCCGCATCGGCACCCCCGTCTACATGAGCCCGGAACAGGCCAAGGGGCAGAAGCTGGACCACCGCTCGGACATTTACTCCCTGGGCATCGTGCTCTACGAGGCCCTCACGGGCCAGCCCCCCTTCACGGGCGGGTACGAGACGGTGATCCACCAGCAGATCTTCCAGGTGCCCACCCCGCCCAAGCAGCTCAGGCCCGAAATCCCACAGGCCCTTTCGGACCTGGTCCTCAAGATGCTGGAGAAGGACCCCGCCAAACGGCCTAGCCTGGACGAGGTGATCCGGGGCCTCGAGGGGCCCTGGGAGGAGGAGAAGGGCCTGCCGCACCCCTTCTACCTCCTCCTTGGGGTGGAGGCCAAGAAGGGAAGCGTGCGCCTTTTGGACCCGAAGGGCACCGCCTCTCGGCTCATCTCCGGCATCGGTTCCGCCCCGGGCCACTTCTCCGCCCCGCCCCTTTCCGTGGCCGCCGACCCCCAAGGGGGGATTTGGGTTTCCGTCTTTGAGCACGGGGCCAAGCTCCTCCACCGCTTCTCCCCGGAAGGGGAGCTTCTCCTTTCCGCGGGGCCTTATGGGATGAAGCCCGGGGAGTTCCTCTTCCCCGCCTCCTTGGCGGTGGCGGACGGGGCCCTTTACGTCCTGGACGCCGAGACCGCCACCATCAGCCGCCTGGACCTGGAAGGGCGGTACCAGGGGCGCTTCGGCGGGCAGGGGCCGGGGCGCGGCACCTTCCAAGACCCCAAGGCCCTGGTGGCGGCGGGGGGGTTCCTCTTCGTCTTGGACTACGGCAACCGCCAGGTGCAACGCCTAAGCCTGGACGGGCGCTACCTCTCCCGCTACGCCTTCCGCCGCTCTAAGGAAAGCGAGGAGCTCAGGCTCCTTGGGGGCGTGGGGGCGGACGGCCATAGGCTTTACCTCTACGACGTGGAGGCGGCCAAGGTGCGGGTGGTGGATTTCTCCGGAACGCTCCTCGCCTCCTGGGCCCTGCCTCTCCTGGAAGGGGAGGACGCCCGGAGCCTGGTGGAGCTTCTGCCCTGGGAGGGCATCCTCTACGCCGCCCGCAGGGGGTCAAGCCGCCTCCACCGCCTGGACCTGAAGACGGGGGAGGCCCTCCCGCCCTTGGAGGTCTACGCCCCCGTGCGGGCCTTGGGGGTATGGCGGAACCCGGCATGAGGGTCCTCGTGGTGGAAGACGACCCTGGGGTGCGGGAGGCCCTCACCCTGGGGCTTTCCCTGGAGGGGCACGAGGTGAGGGCCACGGAAAGCCCCGAGGAGGCCTTGGCCCTCCTGCCTTGGGCGGAAGCGGTGGTCCTGGACGTGCTCCTGCCGGAAGGGGATGGGTTTTCCCTCTTAAGGGCCATCCGCGCCCGCTCGGAGGTGCCCGTGCTCATGCTCACCGCCTTGGATGCGGTGGAGTGGCGGGTGAAGGGCTTGAGGGAGGGGGCGGACGATTACCTGGTGAAGCCCTATAGCCTCCAGGAGCTTCTGGCCCGCCTCGAGGCCCTCGGGCGGCGGGCCCGAAGGTCCGAGGAGGTCCTCGCTTACAAGGACCTCCGCCTCTACCCGAAGCGCATGGAGGCCTACCGGGGCGAAAGGCGGCTTCCCCTTTCCCCCAAGGCCTTCCTCCTCCTCAAGGCCTTCCTGGAGAACCCCGAGGAGGTGCTCTCCAAGGAGGCCCTGATGCTTAAGGTCTGGGGCGAGGTGGTGGAGCCCGCCACCCTGGAGGTCCACCTCTCCGCCCTGCGCAAGGCTTTGGGGGAGCCTAATCCCATCCAGACCCTCCGCGGCTATGGGTACCGCCTTTCCCTCCCTTAGGGCGAGGCTTTTCGCCCTCCTTTTCCTGGCGCTTTTGCTCCTCGCCTTTCCCCTCGCCCTCCTCTCGGCCCGGGAGGCGGAGCGGGCGGCCACGGAGGATCTGCGGCGGGCCCTCTTCTCCCGGCTTTTCCTCCTCAAGGAGGAAGGCCCTCGGGACGAGGAGGCCCTATTGGCGGAGCTCTTCCGCCTGAGCCAGGTCTATGGGGGCGGCACCGGGTTCGTGGTGGGGGAGGCGGTCAAGACCACGGAGCTCGCCCCCTTCGCCCTGCCCCCCGCCCTCCTCCAGGCCCTCGCCGAGGGGCGGGCCTACCAGGGGGTGTGGCGGGGGGTGCTTTACGTGGCCCTGCCCCGGGAGGGCGGGGGGTTTGGCCTGGCGGTGCCCTTGGAGGGGGTGGCGGGGCTTGGGCGTCGCCTTCTCCTCCTCTACGCCACCTGGGGGGGTGGGGTGCTCCTTGGGGTGTTCGCCTTGGCCGCCCTGGGGTTTTCCTGGGCCTTGAGGCCCCTGAAGGAACTCGCCCAGGTCCTTCAGGGCCGCGCCCCCCAGGACCTTTCGCCCCTTCCGCCCCCCCAGGTGGCGGAGCTTAGGCCCGTGGTGGAGGCGCTCAACGGACTCCTCGCCCGGGTGCGGGGGCTTCTTGAGGAGCTCTCCGAGAAGGAGGCCCAGGCCCGCCGCTTCGCCCGCCACGCCTCCCACGAGCTCCGGAACCCCTTGGCCGCCCTAAAGGGGTACCTGGAGGTCCTGGCCCGCAAGGGCGAGCCCAGGGCCCTGGAGGGGGCCTTGCGGGAGGTGGGGCGCCTCGAGGGCCTCCTCTCGGGCCTCCTTAGGCTTTCCCAACTGGAGGCCACCCCCCTGCGCTCCCTTCCCCTGGACCTGGGGGCCTTCCTCAGGGAAAGGGGGGTGGCGGTGGAGGGGGAGGCCCGGGTCCTGGCCGATCCCGAGCTTCTGGCCCTGGCGGTGGAGAACGTCTTGGAAAACGCCCGCCGCCACGGGAAACCTCCGGTGCGGGCGGAAATCCTCAAGGAGGGCGAGGGGGTTTGGCTTTGGCTCGTGGACAGCGGCCCCGGCTTTCCCGAAAACCTCCTCCCCCGGGTCCTGGAGCCTTTTGTCCACGGGGGGCGGGGAACGGGGCTCGGGCTTGCCCTGGTGGCGGCGGTGGCTCGGGCCCACGGGGGAAAGGCCCGGGCGGAAAACCGGGGTGGGGCGGCGGTGGGGCTTTACCTGCCTTTGGCTTGGCTTAAGGTTTCCCCCGCTGCGGGCTTTGGCCAAGGGGGCTAGGTTGGGGGTGGGAGGTGATGGGGATGCGCAAAGCGCTTTTCGGTGTGTTCCTTTTGGTGGTGGGCCTTTCCTTGGCCCAAGGGACGGAGTACCGCCAGGCGGCCCTGGCGGCCTCGGCCTTGGCCCGGCTGCAGGCCGTGGCCCAGACCGCCCAGGGGGAGGCCAAGCTTCTGGACTGGGCCAAGGCGGTGAAGACCAGGGCGGAGAAGGCCTTTGAGGCCAAGGCCTACTTCAAGGCGGCCCGGGAGGCCCAGGCGGCCCTCCTCCTCTACCGGGCGGCCCAGGGGGAGCCTCAGGTGAAGGCGCCCGCCCGCCCTGCCCCCCGCATGGGCTTCCGCCACGGCTACGGCCCTAGGGATGGGGGCTGGAAGGGAAGGGAGATGGCCTCCCGGGTGGCGGAGCGGGCCAGGCTTGCCGTGGACCGGGCGGAGAAGGAGCTCGCCTACTACCGCGCCCAGGACCCCTTGGTGAGGGACCTGGTGGCGGAGGCCAAGGGCAGGCTGGAGAAGGAGCCGGGTAGGGCTTTTCTCCTGGCCCGGGCGGCTTTGGCCCTCGTTTCGGCGGAAAGGGGCTTCTAGATGCGGGGGCTCGCCCTTCTCCTCCTTTTGGGCCTGGCCTGGGCCCAAGGAGGGGAGGAGCGGGCCCTTGCCCGTTGCGTGGAGGTGGTGCGGACCCTGGAGGTGCAGGCGCTCTACCGGGAGGATGGGGTGGTCCTGGTCCTGCTGGGCCGGGAGCGCCCCCTTCTCCTTGTGGCCCTCGAGGGGGGAAGGCCCATGCCCCACGCCGGACCCCCTCGAGGCCGCCCCTTGGGCAAGCGGCCCCTGCCCTTCCTGCGCGAACTCACCCTGGCCCGCTTCGTGGCGGTGGGGGAGAAGGAGTACCGCTGTTTCATCCTCTACCGGGGGCGGGTGGTGGGGGTTTTGCGCCTGGCAAAGGATTTTTCCCCGTTGCCCTTGGAAGGCTTTTCCCCTTGAGTAAACTAAGGCCCTATGAAGCCGGGCCTCTATCCCGTGGTGGGGCCGCCGGCTTCGGGGAAGACCACCTGGGCCCTGGAAGAGGCCTTAAAAGCCCTGGGGCGGCGGGAACGGGTCTGGTGGGTGGGGCTTCCCCACCAGCGCCCCTACCTCTACCGCCTCCTGGCGCAGAGGGGGGCTTTTTTGGGCTTGGAGTTCCTCTCCTTCCAAGCCCTTTACTACCGGGTGGTGGCGGAGGCGGGAAGGCTTCGCCCCCTTCTGCCCGGGGCGGGGCGGGTGGCCCTGGTGGGGGAGGCCTTGCGCACGCTTTTCGGGCCCCAGGTGGCCCCGGGGGAGGCCCGCCTCTTCGCCCGGGCCATCGCCGAGCTCAAGCGCTTTGGCCTACCCCCCTTTGCCCTGCCCAAGGAGGGGGAGGCGGGGCGGCTAAGGCGGGTTTACTTCCTCTACGAGCGGCTTAAGGGAAAGGCCCTGGACTACGACGACTTCCGCCACCTGGCCGGGAAGGTGCCCCTAAGGCTTTTCCCGAGGCCGGGCCTGGTGGTGGTGGACGGCTTCCGGGAAATCGGCCCCTTGGACCTCCGCTTCCTCCGCCGCCTGGCGCAGGAGGTCCCCGTCCTCCTCACCCTGGAGCTCCTCCCCGAGGGGCTTGAGCCTATAAAGGAGCTTTCGCCAAGGCCCATCCGGCGCCGGGTTTACGCCCTCGCCAACCCCGTGGAGGAAAGCCGCTACCTCCTCCGGGCCCTGAAGCGGGCCCTCGCCCCCAAGGAGCTGGGCGGGGAGGGGCTTAGCCCGGAGGAGATCCTGGTGGTGGCCCCGGAAGGGCGCATCCCCGGGCTCCTCGTCCTCAAGGAAGAGTACGGCCTTCCCCTGGTGGACGGCAGGGAGCGGGCCTTGGCGGACACGGAGGAGGGGGAAAGGGTCCTCGCCCTCCTCAACCCCTTTCCCACGGGAAGGGACCTCTTGGCCTTGGGGTTTTCCCACTTGGGGCGGAAGGCCCTCCGCCTGGGCCTGGCGGGGGAGGAGGCCTTGAGGGCCCTGGCGGAGCGGGAAGGCCTATTGGAGGAGTGGCAGGCCTTCTGCGCCCTAAGGGTTCCAGGGGGGGACCCCTTGGCCTGGGGGGAGGCGGTCCTGGAGCGGCTTGGGGTTTCCGCCAAGGAGCCCTTCCTCGCCCGGCTCCGCCTGGCCTTGCGGGTGGACCGGATAAACCCCCTTCCCTGGTGGCGGAGCCTCCTTCTGGACGAGACCCTGCCGCCCGAGCCGGAGCAGGGCCTCCCCCTCCTTCCCCCCTTGCGGGCCACGGGGGTGAGGGCCCGGCGGGTTTACGTCCTGGAGTGGCTCGCCGGGCGGTACACCCTGGGGGAGAGGGAGGACTACTTCCTCCTGGAGGAGTTGCGGGAGAGAGGCCTTCTCCAGAGGCTTCCCCGGCGGCTTCGGGGGCTAGACCCCCTGTTCCAAGAGGAGATGGCAAGCCGGGGGGAGGAGGTCTTCCTCCTTTATCCGGAGGCGGGGCCCTCGGGGCCCTATGCGCCCTTGGAAAAGGGGGAAAGGCCCGAGCCCTTGCCCCCGGCAAGCCTTTTGGAGGCCCTCCCCTGGGAGCCCTTCACCCCCCCTTCGCCCCGGAGCCAGGCCCCGCCGCCCCACCTCGAGGTCCTCCGCCGCTACCAGGAGTGCCCCTTCCGCGCCTATGCGGAGCGCTTTGGGCTTTGGGATAGGGAGGAAGGCGCGGGCTGGCACCTTCTGCCCAAGGAGCTTGCGCGCCTAAAGGAAGACCCCGAGGTGGGCCCTTGGCTTAGGGCGCACCAGGACCACCTGGAGGGAATGGCGTTTTGGAGGCCTTGGCGGGGCAAGCGCTATGCCCTTCGGCTGGATGGGGTGCGGCGGGAGGGGAAGACCCTGCACCTCTACCGCCTCCTGCCCCAGGGGAAAAGCCCCGACCTGGACCCTAAGAGCCGCTGGACAGAATGGATGGCCTTGGAGGCCCTCTTGCAACGGGAAGACGTGGACAGGGTTTACCTCTGGACCTGGACCTGGCTTGAGGCCCCTAGGCTCCAACGGCAAACCCCTTACCGCAGGGACCAGTCCGTGCCCGCCGCGAAGGAGATCCACCCACACTTGGAGGAGGCCCTGCGGGGTTGGGAAGCGGGGGTTTTCCCCCCAAGGCCAGGCCCTCACTGCTATACCTGCTCCCTGGGCGATGTCTGCCGCAAGGAGGCGCTATGAAGCTCTACGTGGCCTCGGCGGGTACGGGAAAGACCCACGCCTTGGTGCAGGAGCTTTTGGCGAGGCTTAGGGAGGGGGTGCCCCTAAGGCGCATGGCCGCCATCACCTTCACCCGCAAGGCGGCAGAGGAGCTAAGGGAGCGCATCTTGGAGGCGGTGGCTGCCCTGGGGGACGGGGAGGCGAAACGGGAGGCCCATGGGGCGGTCTTCACCACCATCCACGGCTTCATGGCCGAGGCCTTGCGCCACACCGCGCCCCTCCTTTCCCTAGACCCCGACTTCGCCGTTTTGGACGAGTTTCTGGCGGAGGGCATCTTCTTGGAGGAGGTGCGAAGCCTCCTTTACCTCAAGGGCCTTCCCTCGGATTGGGAGGAGCTCCTACAGAAGCTATACCAGAAACGCTCCTTGGCGGAGGCGTTTTCCCCCGCTGGAGAGGAGAACCGCTTCCTCGTCACCCTTTACGGGGAGGCCCTTTCGGGCTACCGCAAGCGGCTCTTGGAAGCCTTAGGCCCGGGCGACCTCGAGGCCCTGGCCCTCCGCCTCGTGGAAAACCCCCTGGCCCTTTCCCGCCTGGTGGGGCGCTTTCCCCACCTCTTTGTGGACGAGTACCAGGACGTGAACCCCGTGCAGGCCCGCTTTTTCCAGGCCCTGGAGGAGGCGGGGGCCAGGGTGGTGGCGGTGGGGGACCCCAAGCAGTCCATCTACCTCTTCCGCAACGCCCGGGTGGAGGTTTTCCGCCAGGCCCTATCCCGGGCGGAGAGGTGTGAGCTTCGGGAAAGCTATCGCCATGCCAAGGCGGTGGCCGCCTTCCTCAACCGCTTCCTGGATCTATTCCCGAAGGAAGAGCGAGCTTCCCTGGAGCCCCGTAGGGCGGAGGAGGGCCGGGTGGAGGTGCACTGGGTGGTGGGGGAGGGCTCCTTGGAGGCCAAGCGGGCCTTTGAGGCGCACCTCTTGGCGGAGAGGCTTAAAGCGCTCCACGGGGAAGGGGTGGGCTTCGGGGAGATGGCCGTCTTGGTGCGAAGCCGCGCGAGCCTTCCCTTTCTGGAAAGGGCCTTCCGGGCGCAGGGGGTGCCCTATGTCCTGCGGCGGGGGCAGAGCTTTTTCACCCGGCCCGAGGTGCGGGACCTCTACCACGCCCTGAGGCTTTCCCTCCTGGATGGCCCCCCTACCCCCGAGGAGCACCTTTCCCTCCTCGCCTTCCTGCGGGGGCCTTTTATGGGCCTGGACCTGGGGGAGGTGGAGGAGGCCTTGGAGGAGGAAGACCCCTTGCCCCGCCTGCCCGAGGAGGCCAGGGTGCGCCTGGATTGGCTTAAGGGTTTGGCGAATAGGAGGCCTTTGGAGGCCCTAAGGACTTTGGCCCAGGAGGAGGGTTTCTTAAAGAGGCTTCCTCCCCGGGCCCGGGCCAACCTGGACGCCCTTCTCCTCCTAGCCGCCCGCGAGCGCTTCCCGGACCTCGAGGCCCTCCTGGAGTGGCTTAAGGTGCGGGCCCAGGACCCCGAGGCCGGGGAACTCCCCGAGGGGGGCGAGGGCGTGCAGCTCCTCACCGTCCACGCCGCTAAGGGCCTGGAGTGGCCGGTGGTGGCGGTCTTTGACCTGGCCCGGGGGGAGCCCCCGGACCAGGAACCCCTCCTGGTGGGGGAGGGGGGAGAGGTGGCCCTGAGGGGTACCCCAGGCTATCTGCCCTTGGCCAAAGCCCTTAGGCAGGCCCAAAGGGAAGAGGCCCGGCGCCTCCTCTACGTGGCCCTTTCCCGGGCCAGGGACGTCCTCCTCCTCACGGGAAGCCTCTCCGGGCGCCCCGGGCCCTGGGCGGAGGCCCTCTTAGCCCTGGGCCTAGGACCCGATGGGGAAGACCCCTTAGTGCACCGCCACGTCCTGGGCCCCATCCCCAAGGCGCCTTTGAAGAGGGTGGAGGAGAACCCCAAACCTGCCCCCTACGCCGGCTGGCGCCTCGCCCCAAGCCCCTTGCCCCGGGTCTACTCCCCGAGCGCCCTGCGCAAGGAAGAGCCGAAGCCCCTGGCGGAAGCCTTGGAGGGGGAGGCCATGCCGGAGCACGCCCGGGCCCTGGGCACCCTGGTCCACTACGCCATCGCCCGCAACCTGGACCCCAGGGACAGGGCCGTCATGGAAGCCCTCCTCCTCCAGGAGGTGGTCTTTCCCTTTGCCGAGGAGGAAAGGGAGGCCCTCCTCGCCGAGGTGAAGGGCCTCCTTTCCCGCTACCACGCCCTTTTGGGCGGGGCCCTGCCTGCCCTTGCGGACCGGGCCGAGGACCACCCCGAACTCCCCCTGGTCCTTCCCCTGGAGGGCACCGTCTGGTACGGGGTTCTGGACCGCCTTTACCGGGTGGGGGATAAGTGGTTCTTGGACGACTACAAGACCGACCAGAAGATGCGCCCCGAGGAGTACCGCTTCCAGCTCGCCCTCTACGCCGAGGCGGTGCGAAGGGCCCTCGGGGTGGAGGCGGAGGCCCGGCTCGTCTACCTGCGGCACGGCGAAGTCCACGCTTTTTCCCAAGAGGACCTTCGGAAGGCCCTAAAGGAAGACCCCCCGGGGTGAGCCCGGGGGGCCAAGGGGGAAACGCCTAGCGCTTGGAGTACTGGGGCGCCCGGCGGGCTTTGTGCTTGCCGTACTTCTTCCTTTCCACCATGCGGGGGTCACGGGTGAGGAAGCCCAAGGGCTTGAGCTTGGCGCGGTAGTCGGGGTTGTAGCGCAACAGGGCCCGGGCCACCCCCAGCTTGATGGCGTCAATCTGGCCGCTCTTGCCCCCGCCCGTCACGGTGATGTAGGCGTCAAAGCGGCCCAAGGCGTCCACCACCCTAAGGGGCTCCAGGGCGGCCACCGCCCGCACGATGCCCTGGAAGTAGTCCTGGAAGTCTTGGCCGTTCACGGTGACCTTGCCGCTTCCGGGCCTTAGGAATACCCGGGCCACCGCCTCTTTACGCCTACCGGTGCCGTAATACTGCTCCATCACTGGACCTCCAGCTTCACGGGCTTCTGCGCCTGGTGGGGGTGGGTGGGCCCGGCGTAGACCTTAAGCCGCTTGAAGAGCTTCCGGCCCAAGGGACCCTTGGGGAGCATGCCCTTCACCGCATGCTCCAGCACCCGCTCGGGGTGGGTGGCGAGCATCTTTTCCGCCGGGATCTCCTTAAGGCCCCCCTGGTAGCCGCTATAGCGGGTGTAGATCTTCTGCTTGAGCTTCTTCCCCGTGAGGCGGATCTTGTCGGCGTTGACCACCACCACGAAGTCCCCCATGGCCACGTTGGGGGTCCAGTCGGGGCGGTGCTTGCCCCTAAGGAGGGTGGCGATCTGGGTGGCGAGCCGCCCCAGGGTCTTGCCCTCGGCGTCAATCAGAACCCAACGGGGCTCAATCTCCTTCGGCACGTACGTCTGCATGACCAGGGCCCTCCTGAAAGTTCTTGCCGGGGGATCGGGGGACCCCGCAAGAACGCCAAAGAAGACTCTACCACAAACCAAGCCCTTCCGCCAGATGTGGTAGGCTAAAGTCCCGTGAACGGGGTTTCCGATAGCCCAAAAAGGCCCAGGAAGTACGTATTCGTCACCGGGGGCGTGGTGTCTAGCCTGGGGAAGGGGATCCTAACCTCCTCCCTGGGGGCCCTTTTCCGGGCCCGGGGGTACCGGGTCACGGCCATCAAGATTGACCCCTACGTGAACGTGGATGCGGGCACCATGCGTCCCTACGAGCACGGGGAGGTTTTCGTCACCGCCGACGGGGCCGAAACCGACCTGGACATCGGCCACTACGAGCGCTTTTTGGACATGGACCTCTCCCGGGGGAACAACCTCACCACGGGCCAGGTCTACCTGTCCGTGATCCAGAAGGAGCGCCGGGGCGAGTACCTCTCCCAGACGGTCCAGGTCATCCCCCACATCACCGACGAGATCAAGGACCGCATCCGCAAGGTGGCGGAGGAGCAGAGGGCGGAGGTGGTGGTGGTGGAGGTGGGGGGCACGGTGGGGGATATTGAAAGCCTCCCCTTTCTGGAGGCCATCCGCCAGTTCCGCTTTGACGAAGGGGAGGAGAACACCTTCTACATCCACCTCACCCTGGTCCCCTACCTGGAAACCAGCGAGGAGTTCAAGACCAAGCCCACGCAGCACTCCGTGGCCACCCTAAGGGGAGTGGGCATCCAGCCCGACGCCATCGTCTTGCGCTCGGTGAAGCCCGTGCCTGAGGAGGTGAGGAAAAAGGTGGCCCTCTTCACCAACGTCCGTCCCGGGCACGTCTTCTCCAGCCCCAACGTGGAGCACCTCTACGAGGTACCCCTCCTTCTGGAGGAGCAGGGCCTGGGCCGGGCGGTGGAGAAGGCCTTGGGGCTTGAGCCCGTCTTCCCCAACCTCTCCTTCTGGCAGGAGGCGGTGAGGGTCTTGAAGCATCCCGAGCGCACGGTGCGCATCGCCATCGCCGGCAAGTACGTGAAGATGCCCGACGCCTACCTTTCCCTCCTCGAGGCCCTGAAGCACGCGGGCATCAAGAACCGGGCCCGGGTGGAGGTGAAGTGGGTGGACGCCGAGGCCCTGGAGGCCGGGGACCTGGACGAGGCCTTCGCCGACGTTTCCGGCATCCTGGTGCCCGGAGGTTTTGGCGTGCGGGGGATTGAGGGCAAGGTGCGGGCGGCCCAGTACGCCCGGGAGCGGAAAATCCCCTACCTGGGCATCTGCTTGGGCCTCCAGATCGCCGTGATTGAGTTCGCCCGCCATGTGGCGGGGCTTAAGGGGGCCAACTCCACGGAGTTTGACCCCTACACCCCCCACCCCGTGATTGACCTCATGCCGGAGCAGCTGGAGGTGGAGGGCCTAGGGGGGACCATGCGCCTCGGCGACTGGCCCATGCGCATCCGGGAAGGCACCCTCCTCCGCCGCCTCTACGGCAAGGAGGAGGCCATGGAGCGCCACCGCCACCGCTACGAGGTGAACCCCCTTTACGTGGACCAGCTGGAGCGGGCCGGGCTCGTCATCTCCGCCATCACCCCGGGGATGCGGGGCCGGGGGGCGGGGCTGGTGGAGGCCATTGAGCTCAGGGACCACCCCTTCTTCGTGGCCCTCCAGAGCCACCCCGAGTTCAAAAGCCGCCCCATGCGCCCTTCCCCTCCCTTCGCCGGCTTCGTGGAGGCGGCCCTGCGCCACGGCTAGCGGAGGAGGCTTGCCGCCTGCCGGGCCACCCGGCCGGAAAACCCCTTTTGCAGGGCGAAGCGGAGGGCCTCCTCCTCTTCCTGCCCCCTGAGGGGCCGGCCCAGGTGGTGGGCCACCGCCTTGAGGTAAAGGGCCTTGTCAAAGGGCGGGAAGGTGAGGACGAGGCCAAAGCGCTCGGAAAGGGCCAGGGTGTCCTGAAGGGCGTCCCAGGCCTCGGGGGCCTCCCCGGGCAAGGGGTTTTCCCCTAAGCGCCTTACCAGGTGGCGGCGGTTGGAGGTGGCGACGAGGAGGACGTTTTCCGGAGGGCCCTCCAGGCTCCCCTCCAACAGGGCCTTTAGGTGGTGGAAGGCCTCGCCGTCGGGGTCCAGGGAGAGATCGTCCAGGAAGAGGAAGAAGCGGTGGGGGAGGAGGGCGAGGGTTTCCAGAAGGGTTTCTAGCCGGGAAAGCGCCCGGGGCTCCACCTCCACCATCCGGGCCCCTTCCAAGCGCAAAAGCCCCTTGGCGGCGGTGCTTTTCCCCGTGCCCCGCGCCCCGTAGAGGAGGGTGTGGAGGGCGGGCCTGCCCGAGAGGAAGCGCCGGGCGTTTTCCTCCAGGGCCTGGCGCTGGGCCTCGTAGCCCACGAGCTCATCCTCCCGGGGGAGGCGGGGGGAGGGAAGGGGGTGCACCTCCCCGTCAAAGCGGAAGGCGCGGTAGAGGGCGAAAGGCCAAGGCCCGTGGGCCCTTAGGACCTCCACCAGGGCGAGGGGGTCGCGGGCGAGAAGGGCCCGAAGCGCCCCCTCCTCCGCCGGGTGGGGTGGGCGCTCCCCTAGGTTTCCCAAAGGGTATTCCTGCCGCAGACGCTCCAGTTCCAGGTAGAGGGCCTCCAGGTCCAGTCGGATGAGGTCCAAAAGCCCCGGGGTGGGCCTTAGGGCGCGGAAGGCCCAAGGGGCCTTGAGGAGAGCCTGGGCCAGGGCGTAGCCCCAGGGTTCCCCCTCCGGGAGGTCCAGGGACAGGAGGTCTAAGGGGGTCTTGGGATGGTCCATGGGCCCATGATAAGAAACCCCCCGGGTTTCCCCGGGGGTCTTCTGGTGGGCCGCACAGGACTCGAACCTGTAACCCACCGATTAAGAGTCGGTTGCTCTACCGGTTGAGCTAGCGGCCCAAACGCCAAAAGCTAGTGTAGCCCCCCCTTTTTCCCCTGTCAATAGACGTAGAGCACCGCCCGCCCCGCCAGCACCACCACCCGCACCTCCCCCAGGGCCTCGTTCTCCAAGGTGCGGGCGGTGGCCGCCAAGGGGGTTGGGGGAAGGTTAAAGCGGGCCCCTTCCAGGGCCAGGGTGGCCTCGAGGAAGGGGACGAGGCTAAAGGGGGTACCCGCCCCCAAGGGGAAGGCGTGTTCCCCGGGAAGGAGGGGGTAGGCCCAGGTGAGCCCGTCCGTGAGGGCCACCCTCACCCCCCTTTCCGCCAGGGCGAAGGCCAGGGCCAGGTGCGCCAGGGTGTGGTCCAGCCTCCCCCCGATCCCCCCAAGCAGGAGCACCTCCTCCGCCCCCAGGGCTAGGGCCTTCCGCAGGAGGGCTTCCCCGTCCGTGAGGTCCTTTTCCCGGGGCAACACCTCCTTGGGGGCGGCGAGGGCCTCCTGGAGCCAAGGGGGGCTTGAGTCAAAGTCCCCAAGCCAAACCTCCGGGGTGAACCCCAAGGCCAGGGCGTGCCTTCCCCCCGAGTCCGCCGCCAGGAAGCGGAAACCCTTGAGCCTTTCCCGCAGGGCCTCGCTAACCAGAAGGGGGCCTCCCAGGAAGAGGGCGAAGCGCCTCATCCCTCCAAGGCTACCGCCTGTGCGAGGTCCAGGTGGAGCCCCACCGCCTCGCCCTCTTCCGGGCCTTCGGGGGCCTCGAGGTAAAGCCGTAGCCCTTCCAGCCGCACCCATAGCCCCACCCGCCCCCCGTAGAAGAGCCTTTCCGCCACCACGCCCCGCCACGCTCCACCCAAGGAGAGGGCCCTAGGAGGGAGGAGGTGGACCTTAGGGGGTAGGCCCAGGCGGGCGCTTTCCTCGGGGCCAAGGAGGTTTTTATGCCCCAGGAAGCGGGCGGTCCAGGCATCCTTGGGCCGGGCGTACACCTCCTCGGGCCGGCCCACCTGCACAAGCCGGCCCTCCCGTAGAAGGGCGACCCGGTGGGCGAGGAGGAAGGCCTCCTTCTGGTCGTGGGTCACGAGGAGGGTGGTGATCTTTTCCTCCCGTAGGGTTTTCCGCAGGAAGAAAAGGAGTTCTTCCCTGAGCCTTAAGTCCAAGGCCCCCAAGGCCTCGTCCAGGAGGAGAAGCCGGGGCCTTGCCGCCAGGGCTCGGGCTAAGGCCACCCGCTGCTTTTCCCCACCGGAAAGGGCCTCGGGGCGCTTCCCGGCATGGGGGGTGAGCTCCATGCGGCGAAGGAGTTCCAGCACCCGCCCTTCCCGCTTCTCCCGGGGCCAGCGGGCCTCCACCAAGGGAAAGGCGATGTTCTCCGCCACGGTGAGGTGGGGGAAAAGGGCGTAGTCCTGGAAGAGGAAACCCACCCCCCGCCTCTCGGGGGGCAGAGGGGTGAGGTCCAGGGGGCCTAGGCGCACGTAGCCCCGGTCCGGGGTGAGGAGCCCGGCCACCAGGCGGAGCAAGGTGCTCTTGCCGCTTCCCGAGGGGCCTAGGAGGGCCAGAACCTCCCCTTCCCTTACCTCCAGGCTCACCTCCAGGCGAAACCCGGGAAAGCCCTTTGCCAAAGCGAGGGCAAGCACCCCTCCATTAAAGCAAGGCCCAGGGCCTTTAGGCCCCGGGCCCACCCAGGCTCCTTACTTGAGCCCCAGCTTCTTCCGCTCCTCCAGCACCTGTTGGGAGGTGAGTTTCTTGTCCCGCAAGGCCTTAACCTCGGCGGCGGTGAAGGGCTTGAAGCCCTGGACCTTCTTGTCATCCCCCCAGGCGGTGGCGATGTGGTTGAGAAGGGCGGCGATCTCCTCGTCCTTGAGCCCATTGAAGCCGGGCATAGCCCCGTTGTACTTCATCCCCTTGACCTCAATCTGCCCCTGGAGGCCCCAAAGGAGGACCTTGATCAGGTACTCCCGCCCCCCCTGTTTGGCGAGGATCTCCGCCACGTGGCCGGCAAGGGGCGGGAAGGCCCCGGGCAGGCCTTGGCCATTGGCTTGGTGGCAACCTGCGCACTGGGCGTAAAGCTTAGCGCCGTCCGCCTGGGCCAAGGCCAGGCCGCCGAGAAGGAGGAGAGCGATAAGGGTCCGCTTCATCTTTACCCTCCGGGGTATAGGGTAGTTTGTCCCTTCAAGCCCGTCAAGGGGGATGCCTTTAGGAAACCTTAAGCTCTGCGCCCAAGGCGCTTTACGGGAGAGGGGTATGCGTTTCCACTTCTTATATGCACTATTACACGGGGTATAATGTGAAGGATTGCTCTAGCGTGTGTAACTACCCCTTGATTTTTAGCTGGTAAACCTGGTAAGGTACAAATGTCCTTGGGTGTACCGAGGCGGTGTAAAGTATGTACGCGTACCGGGTACTTTGGCTGACGCTGCTGATGGGCCTGGCCTTGGCCGCGCCGGATTTTGGCCGCTGGTATCCCTTCCGTGAGGCCCAGGTCCTGGCCCAGGAGCACACCCGGGTCCTCATGGTGTACTTCCATAGCCCCCACTGCCCCTACTGCGACCAGATGAACACCTTTGTCCTCTCCGATCCTGGGGTAAGCCGCCTTTTGGAGGAGCGCTTCGTGGTGGCCTCCGTGGGCACGGAAACCCCGGAGGGGCAGGACCTGGCCCGGCGCTTCCGCGTGCCGGGCACCCCCACCTTTGTCTTCCTCGTCCCCAGGAAGGGGGCGTGGGAAGAGGTGGGCCGGTTTTTTGGCAGCCGGCCCCGGGCGCAGTTCCTCATGGAGTTGCGCCAGATGTGCGCCAAGGGAGGTGTGTGTGAATAGGCGAGCTTTTTTGAAGGCAACCGGTGTGGCCCTTTCCGCCCTCGCCGTGGCGGGGCTACCGGCCATGGCCCAAGGGCTGGAAGGGGAGGACCTGGCCAACCTGGAGAAGGCCTTACAGGAGGCCTTGGGCAAGGGCTTCAAGGACCTCACCCCCTCCAACCTGGTGAAGCTCACCATGCCCGCCATCGCCGAAAGCGGGGCCAACGTGCCCGCCGAGGTGGAGGTGAGCCTGCCCTCCAATCAGGTCAAGGCCATCCACCTCTTCGCCGACAAGAACCCCACGCCCCGGTTGGTGACCTTCATGCCCATGAAGGCCCTTCCCTACTACGCCACCCGGGTCCGCCTGGCGGAGACCACCGCTGTCCGGGCCGTGGTGGAGACCGCCGACGGCAAGTTGCTTCTGGCCTCGGCCAGCACCCGCGTTACCGTGGGGGGCTGCGGTTAAGGAAAGGAGGTAGAAGATGCCCATCCGCACCATCGTTCGCCTGACCCCGGCCAAGCCCAAGGCGGGAGAGGAGTTCCGGCTCCAGGCGGTAGCCCAGCATCCCAACGAACCTGGCACCCGCCGGGATGCCCAGGGTAACCTCATCCCCGCCAATTACATCAACCTGGTGGAGGTCTACTTTGAAGGGGAAAAGGTGGCGGAGGCCCGGCCTGGCCCCTCCACCAGCGCCAACCCCCTTTACGGCTTCAAGTTCAAGGCGGAAAAGCCGGGGACCTTCACGGTGAAGCTTAAGGACACCAGCGGCGACACGGGGGAGGCTCAGGTCAAGCTGGAGCTGGCCTAAGGCAAGGCGCCCGGATTCCCGGGCGCCTTTATGGAGGTGGATATATGCGGCCCAAGGCGTGGTGGGTGGTAGGTGCGGCCCTTCTTTTGCTCCTTGGCTTGGCCCAAGAGGTAGACCCCCGGGAGGAGGCCAAAAGGCAAAAGGAGCTCCTCCTCCAGACCGCAGGCATCCTGCCCACGGAGCTCGTGGTCCAGCAGGGTGAGGAGCTTTTCCACCGGAAAGGCCCTAGCGGCAAGACCATGGCCGAATGCGATTTCGGCCTGGGAAAAGGGGTCTTGGAAGGGGCAGCAGCCCGGCTTCCCCGCTATTTCCTGGACACGGGCCGGGTGGAGGACCTGGATCACCGCATCCTCACCTGCATGACCAAGGTGCAGGGATTCCCAAGGGAAGCGGTGAAGCGGTCCGAGGTGGTGGCGGTGGCCTTTTACATCGCCAGCAAGTCCACAGGCCATAGGATTAACGTCCGCCTCCTCTTCCCCCAGGAGAAGGAGCTTTATGCCCTCGGGGAGAAGCTCTTCTACGCCCGCACCGGGGCCAGGGATGTGGGCTGCGCCACCTGCCACGTGACCTACGTGGGCAAGCGGGCTGGCGTCCTGCCCTACGCCGACGTGCTGGGCAAGGATCAGTCTTGGACCCACTGGCCTGCGTACCGCTACTCCAACGACCAGACCTGGACCATGCAGGACCGCATCCGGGCCTGCTACGGCAACATCGCCCACCCCCAGCCGGACCTCTACTCTTTGCCCATCCTCGCCTTGGAGCTCTTCCTGGCCTATCACAACAACGGGGCGGTGGTGGAGGAGTGGCCCGCTTTTGTGCGGTGAGGAGGGAGCATGAAGAAGGCTATTTTGGTCCTCTCGGTTCTTTCCTTGGTAGCTTGGGGCTTGGCCCAGCGCTACTTTAGCGAGAAGGAGCTTCAGCTCATTCAAAGCGGGGGTAAGGCCTACGCGGGGGTCTTCCAAAACCAGCGCCCGGACCAGGCCCTTTGTTCCCTCCACCGAAACCGCCTACCTGCCGACCTCCTACCCCAGTTCCTGGAGGAGCAGCGGGCCCTCATCAAGTACCCGCAGAACGGGAGGCTAATGGGGGACTGGAAGAAGGGCGGGGCCATCTTCAACAACCTGCAAAAGGCCAACTGCTTCTCCTGCCACTTCGGATCCCCGGTACACCTTGGGGGGACGTGGGGCCCAGCTTGGAGAAGTATGGGCTTAAGAGGGGCCAATCGGAAGCGGTACAGCGCTACACGTATGAGGTGATTTACAACGCGTGGGCCTACTTCCCCTGCACGGTGATGTACCGCTTCGGCGCCCAAGGCCTTCTTAGCCCCGAGGAGATCGCTGACGTGGTGGCCTACCTTTTGGACCCGGAATCCGAGTTCAACACCAAGCCGGCGGTGGGGTCTAGATGAACCGTAGGGACGTCCTTTTTCTCCTCTCCACCCTTGCGGGCTTGGGGCCCAAGGCCCTCGCCCAGGTATTGGAAAACCCGGCCCGCCTCTACGAGCTTCCCCCCTATGGGGAGGCCACCCTCCTTTACTTCTCCGACCTCCACGCCCAAGCCTTTCCTCACTACTTCATGGAGCCCCCTAATCTCATCGCCCCCAAGGCCTTGATGGGGCGGCCCGGTTACCTCACGGGGGAGGCCATTCTCCGCTACTACGGGGTGGGGAGGGGAACGCCCCTTGCGTACCTGCTCTCCCACCTGGACTTTGTGGCCCTTGCCCGCGCCTTCGGCCCTATAGGGGGGTTTTCCGCCCTCACCGCCCTCATCCGCGACCAAAAGGCCCGGGCGGAGGCGGAAGGGGCCAAGGTCCTGGTCCTGGACGGGGGGGATACCTGGACCAACTCCGGCCTTTCCCTTCTCACCCAAGGGGAAGCCCTGGTGGAGTGGCAGAACCTCACGGGGGTAGACCACATGACCTCCCACTGGGAGTGGACCTTGGGGCGGGAGCGGGTGGAGGCCCTTTTGGGGCAATTCCGCGGGGAGCACCTGGCCTATAACGTGGTGGACGAACTCTTCGGCGACCCCCTTTTCCCCGCCTACCGGCTCCATCCCGCAGGCCGCTACACCTTGGCCGTGGTGGGGGCGGCCTACCCGTACGTGAAGGTATCCCACCCGGAAAGCTTGACCGAGGGGCTTTCCTTTGCCCTGGACGAGAAGCGCCTGCAGGAGGCGGTGGACGCCGCCCGGGCCGAGGGGGCGGACGCCGTGGTCCTCCTCTCCCACCAAGGCATGCAGCTGGACGCCGCCTTGGCGGAGCGCATCCGGGGCATTGACCTGATCCTTTCCGGCCATACCCACGACCTGACCCCTTTGCCCTGGCGGGTGGGCAAGACCTGGATCGTGGCGGGAAGCGCCGCCGGCAAAGCCCTGATGCGGTTGGACCTAAAGCTGAGGAAAGGCGGCCTCGCCAACCTCCGGGTGCGGGTCCTGCCCGTTTTGGCGGACCACCTGCCCAAGGCGGAGGACGTGGAGGCGTGGCTTAGGGAAAAGGTAGCCCCGCACCGGGAGCACCTCTTTGCGCCCTTAGCCGTTACGGAAACCCTCCTTTACAAGCGGGATACCCTGTACTCCACCTGGGACCAGCTGGTGGGTCAGGCGGTAAGGGCCCTTTATCCGGAGGTGGAGGTGGTCTTTAGCCCGGCGGTGCGCTGGGGCACCACGTTGCTCCCGGGACAGGCCATTACCCGGGACCACCTTTACGCCTACACCGGCTTCACCTATCCCGAGCTTTACCTCTTCTACTTGCGGGGGGCGCAAATCCAGAGCGTTTTGGAGGACATCGCCAGCAACGTCTTTACCCCTGACCCCTTCTACCAGCAAGGGGGGGATGTGAGCCGGACCTTTGGCCTTTCCTACGTCCTGGACCCCGACGCCCCCACGGGCAAGCGGGTGCGGGAGGTGTCCGTGGGGGGTAAGGCTTTGGAGCCGGACCGCCGTTATCTGGTGGCGGCCTATGGGGGTAGGCTCCAGCGGCTTGGGGAGGCCAAGCCGGGCCACGAGCCCAGGCCCATCTATGCCGTACTGGAGGAGTACCTGAAGGGGGTTGGGCGGGTCAGGGTGGTGCCCGAGCCCAACGTGAAGGTGTTGGGCCGTAACTACCGGATACCGGAGGTGATGGGATGAAGCGAATAGGCATTGCGGCGCTAGGGCTTATCCTTCTCGGCCTCGTCCTTGCCCAGGCGGGTCCTTTCCGAGCCCGCCTCGAGGCCGCCCTACACTCGGGAGGGCATGAGTTCGCCCAGGTCATGCTTTCCCAGGACAAGGCCCAGGCCCTTTGCTCCCAGTACCGGGACAAGCTTCCCCCGGACCTCATCCCGCAGTTTTTGGCGGAGCAGAAGGCCCTGATTAAGTACCCGGCCAACGGGAAGCTCATGGGGGATTGGAAAAACGGGGAGAAGGTCTTCACCGATCCCAGGCGGGGCAACTGCTACGCCTGCCACGCCGGGGACCCCAACGAGGTGGCCCACGGCACCATGGGGCCAAGCCTCACGGGCTACGGCCAGCGGGGCACCGCAGAGGCGGTGGTGCGCTACACCTACGAGAAGATCTACAACGCCTGGGCCTTCGTCCCCTGCTCCCTCATGTACCGGGGCGGGGTCCATGGGCTTTTCACCCCGGAGGAAACCGCCGATCTGGTGGCCTTCCTCTTGGACCCCGAGTCCCCCATCAACCGGAGGTGAGCCGTGCGGAGGAAACGACTTCTCCTTCTGGGTCTTGCGGCCTTGGGCGTCCTTGGAGGGTTTTGGGCCTACACCCAAGGGCAGAAGCCCCTGGACCCCTTTGAGGAGGCCATGCGCCAGCGGCAGATGTACCTGGAAACCTTCGGGGTCCTGCCGGGGGAGCTTTTCGTGGAGGAGGGCAAGGAGCTCTTCTTCCGTAAAGGCCCAAGCGGCAAGACCCTCGAGGCCTGCGACTTCGGCAAAGGCCCTGGGGTCTTGGAAGGGGTTTACGCCATCTTGCCCAAGTACTTCCCGGACACCAAGCGGGTGGAGGACCTGGAAACCCGGGTCTACACCTGCATGCAACGGGTGCAGGGCTTTAAACCCGAAGAGATTAAGCGGGACGAGGTGAAGGCCATTACCGCCTACATCGCTTCCTTCTCCTCCAAGGCCAAGATTCAGGTGGTTCCCAAGCACCCGGTGGAGCTTGCCATGTACAACCTGGGGCGGGAGCTCTGGTACCAGCGGGCGGGGGCCCGGGACATGAGCTGCGCCGTCTGCCACGACCAGTACGCCGGGCGGCGGGTGCGGCTTTCCCCGGTGCGGAGCCCCAAGGAGGGCCTAGGGAACGAGTGGCCCGCCTACCGCTTTGAGGCGGACAAGCTCTACACCATGGAGGACCGCATCGCCTTCTGCTACGAGTCCATCGCCATTCCCGCCCCCGAGTTCTACTCCGAGCCCTACATTGCCCTTACCCTGTACATGCTGGCCGAGGCTACCAAAGCCGGGCACTCCTTTGAGGAGTTGCCCTTCTTCACCCGCTAGCCATGCGCCGCCGCCACCTCTTTGCCCTTTTGCCCCTTTTCCTCCTCCAGGCCCGGGGGGAAGGGGAGGACTGGGTGAGGGCCTTTGGGGCCTTTCTGAAAGGCGTGCCCCCGGCGAGCTACCTGGTCTACCCCACCGAGGCCAAGGACCTCCTCCTCTTTGAGCCCTTCATCCTGGACGTGCGCACGGCGGAGGAGCGGAAAAGGGGGTATATCCCGGGCTCCGTGCACATCTACGCCGGCGAGGTGCCGGACCGCTTGGCGGAGCTCCCCAAGGACAAGGAGGCCCTCATCCTCGTTTACTGCAACTCGGGGAGCGTTTCTGCGGTGGTGGCGGCCTTTTTGCAAGCTCTTGGCTACAAAAACGCTAAGAATATCGCCCACGGGTTCAAGGGCTGGCTGGACGCCGGCCTGGAAGTGGAGGGAGGAACATGAAAAAGGTATTGGCACTGGTGGTGGCGTTGGGCCTCTCCTTGGCCCAGTCCTTGGTGGTGCAGGTTCAGGGCAGCTTGGAAAGCGTGGAAGCCCGGGTGCTGGAGGCCCTGAAGGGGGTGGGCCTGGAGCCCGACCGGGTCTTGAACCTGGGGGAGCAGGTGCGCCAGGTCACGGGCCCGGGCTTCCCGGACTACCGCCTGGTGGTTCTGAAGCCGGAGCAGGGGAGCCTGGAGGCGGTGAGCAAGAACCCCATGGCGGCCATCGTCCTGCCCCCCACGGTCTACATCATCGGGGAAGGGGATAAGTACCTGGTGGGCACCTTTGACGGAAGGCTCCTATTCAGCATGCTCGGGGTCTACGGGGGCCAGGTGGAACGGCTCACCTGGCGCCTCGAGGCGGCCTTGGGCCGGCTCGGCCTGGTGCGCAAGGTCTCGCCGGCCATGATGCCGGACCCCGGTAGCGGCATGATGCCCGCCCTCCTTTACCGGGTGCGGGGGGCCAAGGTGGAGGACGTGGTCCTCATGGTGGAGACCGAACTCACCTCCGCCGGCCTCAACCTCTTGCCCAACGTGAAGGTAGGCCCGGTGACCGTGATCATGCCCTGCAAGAGCGAGTGGGCCCGGATCATGTTCCTCACCCAGCCCGCCGGCGGTTTCGCCGCCCCTTGCCGCTTCTTCGCCATGCAGATGGGCCCTGATGTGCTGGTGGGGGCCATTGAGCCCATGCTCATGACCATCATGCCCGGGGTCATGGGCTCGCCAGCGGTTACAATGCTCCAAGAGGCCAGGCAGGTGATGACGGGCATCCTGGAAGCCGTGGGCGGGGAGCCCTACCGCCCTGGCCAATAGAGGAGGGAGCTATGGGAAAGGTGAACCGGAGGGATCTTCTGAAGACGGGGGCTGCCCTGGCGGCGGCCGGGGCTTTAGGGGGCAAGGCCTTCGCCCAGGAGTTCTACGCCCGCCCCGCTACCCTGCTCCCCCGGACCCGCAAGCCCCGGGTGGTGGTCATCGGGGGCGGCTGGGGCGGGACCACGGTGGCGCGGAAGCTCGCCCAGTCGGGGGTGGACGTGGAGGTGGTCCTGGTGGAGCAGAAGCCCATCTTCATGTCCTGCCCCATGTCCAACCTCTTCCTGGCGGGGGTCAAGCCCTTGGAGTGGCTCGTCTTTGACTACACCAATGTGGTCAAGGACGGGGTGATCTTTGTCCAGGAGAAGGTCTTGGACATCAACCGCGACCGCCGCCTGGTGCGGACCACGGGCGGTTACTTGGCCTACGACTTCCTGGTGCTTGCCCCCGGCATTGACTACATGTACGAGGCCATCCCCGGCTACGCCGAGGCCAAGCACCTCCTGCCCGTGGGCTTTAAGCCCTTTGAGCACATCGCCCTAAGGCGCATGCTGGACCAGTTTGACGAGACGGGGGGCGAGCTCGTCATGTACATTCCCACCCCTCCCTACCGCTGCCCCCCGGGCCCCTACGAGCGGGCGGCCATGCTGGCCTGGCGGCTTAAGAGCAAGGGGGTGAAGGGCAAGCTCATCGTCCTGGACGCCAATCCCCAGCCCGTTTCCAAGGCCCCGGGCTTCCTCGCCGCCTACAACGAGCTCTACAAGGACTACCTGGAGTATGTGCCCAACACCCGCATCACGGGCCTGGACTACGAGAAGAAACGGGTGCTTACAGAGCTGGGCGAGGTGCCCTTTACCCTTGCCAACATCATCCCCCCCATGAAGGCGGGGGAGCTTGTCCGGGTGGCGGGGCTTGGGGAGCGCTGGGCCAACGTGCGCATCCCCTACTTCCTCTCCGAGCAGGACGACCGCATCTACCTGGTGGGGGACATCACCGGCAACACCCCTTACCCCAAAAGCGGCATGGTGGCCTACGTCTCCGGCACCATCGTGGCCCGGCACCTGGCGGAAAGGCTTCGGGGCAAGCCCCTGGCGGAAATCCCCCCCGAGCTTCCCCAGAACATCTGCTACTCCTTCGTGGACTCCGAGGAGGCCATCTGGGTCTCCGCCAACTACTCTTGGGACGAGGCGGCCAGGCAGATCCGGGCCCAAAGCGCCGTGGACAACCAGCGCTCCCAGGCCAACGGCCAAGCGGCCTTTGGCTGGGCCACGGGGATTTGGAACGACATGTTCGGCCCCGCCTGAAGCCTTCGTTCCCGCCCCCCTAGGGGGGCGGGTTTTTCTTGCGCCTGAACGATACGATGGGAGGGTATATGGACCGAAGGAAGTTTTTCCGGCTGTTGGGGGCAGGAAGCCTCTTCGGCTTCCTCAAGGCCAGGGCCCAGACACCCCCTTGGGACGAGGAGACCTTCGCCCCTACCAAGACCCTGGGGGCTCCCCTTTCCGAGTACGGGAGCCGAAGCCCTTTTGAGGAAGGGGTGGTGCGCTACATCTCCCCCAACCTGCGCACCCGCCACTCGGGGGCGGATTTCGCCCCCTTGGAGCGGCTGGAGGGGGTCATCACCCCCAACGGCCTCCACTTTGAGCGCCACCACGCCGGGGTGCCCCAGGTGGACCCCAAAAGCTACCGCCTGGTGATCCACGGGATGGTGGAAAGGCCCCTGGTCTTCACCTTGGAGGACCTCAAGCGCTTTCCCTCCGTGACCCGCACCTACTTCATTGAGTGCGCCGGCAACGGGCAAAACGGCTACCGGGAACCCCCAGACCCCAACCTCACCGCTACCCGGAGCCGGGGCCTCGCCTCCAACGCCAGCTGGACCGGGGTACCCCTGGCCCTCCTCCTCAAGGAGGCGGGGGTGAAGCCGGGGGCCAGGTGGCTTATCCCCGAGGGCATGGACGCCGCCATGTACACCCGCTCCCTGCCCCTGGAGAAGGCCATGGAGGACGTCCTGGTGGCCTATGCGCAAAACGGGGAGGCCTTGCGCCCCGAGCAGGGTTATCCCGTGCGCCTGGTGGTGCCGGGCTGGGAGGGGAGCATCCAGGTGAAGTGGCTGAGGCGTATCCTGGTCACGGACCAGCCCGCCATGGCCAAGGACGAAACCAGCGAGTACACGGACGTCATGGCGGACGGCAAGGTCCTCGCCTTCACCTGGGTGATGGAGCCCCAGTCCATCGTCACCTACCCCTCGGGGGGGCAGGTGATCAAGCCGGGCTTCCACGAGATTAGGGGCCTCGCCTGGAGCGGTTTTGGCCGCATCACCAAGGTGGAGATCTCCTTGGACGAGGGCAGGACCTGGCGGCAGGCCACCCTCGAGGCCCCCGTGGAGCGCTACGCCTTCGTCCGCTTCAAGATGCCTTGGCAGTGGCGGGGCGAGGAGGTGGTGCTTTGGAGCCGGGCCTGGGACGAGAAGGGCAACACCCAGCCCACCCGGGAGGAGTTCTTCCGGCGTTGGGGCAAGAACAACCGCTACCACTACAACGCCATCCAGGCCTGGCGTATCCTGCCCGATGGCCGGGTGGTCAACGGGGATAGGCCCCTGGGCGTGCGGGCCGTGGGCCCCGTGGGTGGGTGCGACGGGGAGGTGTTTGATGGCTAAGAAGGTCTTCTTCGTGGTGGCTCTTTTGGGTTTGGCGCTGGGGGCGCGCTACGGCCTCGGCACCCCCATTTCCGAGGAGCTCGCCGCCCAGTACGACCTGAGGCCCGTGGTCCTGCCCGATGGCCGGGGGCTTCCCCCGGGGGAGGGAAAGGTGGCGGAGGGGGAGCGCATCTACGCCGAGAAGTGCGCCTCTTGCCACGGGGCCAGGGGGGAGGGCTACCCCTTTAACCGCCTGGTGGCCGAGCCCTTCCCCATCACCCCGGACACGGAGCCCGTGGAGTACGCCATCGGCAACTACTGGCCCTACGCCACCACCCTTTACGACTACATCCGCCGGGCCATGCCCTTCGGGGCCCCGGGAACCCTCACGGACGAGGAGGTCTACCACCTGGTGGCCTTCCTCCTCTACATGAACGGCATCATTGAGGCGGACGAGCCCATCAACCAGAAGACCCTGCCCCAGGTGCGCATGCCGGCCCGGGAGCTTTTGGACGTGGACCCGGAGACCAAGCGCCGCTTCCCCTGGCTCACCCTGCCCTAGGATGGAGGCATGACCCTTTCCCTAGGCGCAGCCTTTTTGGCGGGGGTGCTCTCCTTCCTCTCCCCGTGCGTGCTTCCCCTGGTGCCCACCTACCTCTTTTACCTGGGGGGGGAAAGGGGGCGCCCCCTTTTCAACGCCCTCTTCTTCGTTTTGGGCTTTGGGGCGGTGTTTTTTCTCCTGGGGCTTCCCTTTACCCTCCTTGGGGGGCTCCTCTTTGAGCACCGCCAGACCCTGGCCCGCATAGGGGGGGTGGTCCTGGTCCTCTTCGGGCTTTACATGCTGGGCCTGAGACCCAAGTGGGGGGTTCCCCTCCGCTACGAAGGGGAGACGGGCCGTCCCTTGGGGGCCTTCCTCCTCGGGGCCACCCTGGCCCTGGGCTGGACCCCCTGCATCGGCCCCATCCTGGGGGCCATCCTCACCCTCACCGCCGTGGGGGGTGGGGTGGGGTTCCTCCTCGCCTACATCCTGGGCCTTGCCGTGCCCTTCTTGTTGGTGGCCCTCTTCGCCGAACGGCTCAAGGGGTGGCTTAGGCGGGCGGGGCGGCTTTCCCACTACGTGGAGGTTTTCGCCGGGGTGGTGCTGGTGCTGGTGGGGGTGCTCCTCTTCACCGGGACGTATTCCGCCCTGAACACCTTTTTCCTGCGGATCACGCCGGAGTGGCTGCAGAAGTACCTCTAGGGACGCTTGTCCCCCGGGGATACCCCTAAACTGAAGGGGAGCATGTTGCGCCTCGAGGCCGTTTCCAAGCGCTTTGGCCGGGACTGGGTCCTGAAGGACCTCACCTTTACCCTGGCCCGGGGGGAGGTGGTGGCCCTTCTCGGGCCCAACGGCTCGGGCAAGACCACCCTCCTGAAGCTCATGGCGGGGCTCTTGAAGCCCACCCGGGGCCGGGTGGTGCGGGAGGGGCGGGCGCTTTTCCTCCCCAACCCCCCCGCCTTCCACCGCCACCTCACCGCCCGGGAGCACCTCCTTTACGACCTGGCCTTCCACGGCCGGGAAGGGGACTGGCAAGGGGCCTTGGCCCGGTACGGCCTTCCCGAGGACCTGCCCCTTGCCGCCTTTTCCAGCGGCATGAAAAAGCGCCTGGCCCTCGCCCGCCTGGAGCTTCTCTCCCCAGACCTTTGGCTTTTGGACGAGCCGGAAACCGCCCTGGACACAGAGGGACGGGAACTCCTTCTAAAGGCCTTGGGCAAGGGGCGGAAGGGAGGCGGGGTGGTCCTCGCCACCCACGACCGGGCCCTGGCGGAGGAGGCGGCGGACCGGGTCCTTTGGCTGGGGGCGGCGTGAGGGCGGAAACGCGAGGGCGCCCGGGAAAGGGGGGCTTGGGGGTGGGGCGGGTCTGGCTCCTTGCCCTCCGGGACCTGCGCCTTGAGGTGCGGGACCGGGCGGGGGTGCTTTCCGCCCTCACCTTCTTGGCGGTGATGCTCTTCGTCATGGCCCTGGCCCTGGGCCCGGAGGAGGGGGCGTTGCGCCGGGCCGCCCCGGGGGTCTTGTGGGTGGCCTTGGCCTTCCTCGCCACCCTCCTTTCCACCCGGGCCTTCGCCCTGGAGGTGGAGGACGCCACCTTGGACGACCTCCTCCTCACCCCCGGGGGCAAGGAGTGGGTTTACTTTGGGAAGCTCCTTTTCCAGATGCTCCTCCTCTTGCCCCTTTCCGCCCTGGCCCTTTTCCTGGCAGCGGGCCTTTTCTATCTGCCCCTGGAAAAGGCCCTTACCCTCTTCCTCACCCTGGCCCTGGGGGGGCTTGGCTACGCCAGCGTGGCCACCTTTTACGCCGGGCTCCTCGCCCGGCTAAGGGGAAGGGAGGTGCTTTTGCCCCTCCTCCTCTTTTCCTTGGTGGTACCCGTGGTCCTGGCGGGGGTGAGGGCCACGGTGGGGCTCTTGGAGGGGTTTCCCGTGGCGGAGGTGGCTTCCTGGTGGCAACTCCTCCTGGTCTTTGACCTGGTCTACCTCACGGCGGGGGCGTTGCTTTTCCCCTTGGTTATGGAAGGGTAGACGGCCACAGATTTTTCACCGGGGGGCCGGCTATGCTTAGGTGCGTGGAGGCAAGCGATGCTTAAAGCGGCACACCCTGAACGACCGGATGCCCTCACCTGGGCCTTCTTGGGCCTAGGGGTTCTCCTTTTGCCGGTGGGGTTCTACCTGGCCCTTTCCGCCCCGCCGGACGTGAACCAAGGCTATCTGGCCCGGATCATGTACCTGCACGTGCCGGGGGCTTGGCTTGGCTACCTGGCCTTTTTCGTCACCTTCCTCTACTCCCTCCTTTACCTCTTTCGCCAGGACCCCCGGTACGACCGGGTGGCCATGGCCAGCGCCGAAATCGGCCTCGTCTTCATGGGCCTGGCCTTGGTGACGGGGATGCTCTGGGCCCGCCCCACCTGGGGGGTGTACTGGACCTGGGAGCCCAGGCTCACCACCACCGCCATCCTTTTCGCCGTGTACGTGGGCTACTTCCTCCTTAGGGGGGCCATAGAGGACCCGGAGCTTCGGGCCAAGGCGGCGGCGGCGGTGGGGGTTTTGGGCTTCATCAACGTGCCCATCAGCTACATGTCGGTGAAGTGGTGGCGGAGCCTGCACCAGACCCAGTCCATTGACCTCACCACGGGCAAGATCCACATGGACCCCGCCATGCTCCAGGCCCTCCTCTTCAACCTCCTCGTCTTCACCCTGCTCTACCTGGGCTTCGTGCGCTTTAGGGCTTTGGTGGCGGCCCTCGAGGCCAGGAAGGAGGAGGCGTGAACGAGGTCTTCGTCACCTGGGTCTACGCCCTCACCTACCTCACGGTCTTCGGCTACCTGGCCTACCTCTTCTGGCGCTATAGGAGGGTCCGATGAGGGCCAAGTATCTCCTAGGCCTTGCCGTCATCCTGGGGGCCTTGGGCTACCTCATCTTTGGGGGCCTGGGGCAGAACCTGGTCTATTTCCTCACCCCTTCGGAGTACCTCCAGGACCAGGCCCGCTACCAAAACCGCCCCGTGCGCCTGGGGGGCCTGGTGAAGCAGGGCACGGTGCAGTACGACAAGGACCGGCTGGAGCTCCGCTTCGTCCTCACGGATGGGGTGGCGGAGGTCCCCGTCCTCCACAAGGGCACCCCCCCGGGGATGTTCAAGGAGGGGCAGGGGGTGGTGGTGGAGGGGCGCTTCCAAGACGGGGTTTTCCAGGGCACCAACCTCCTGGTGAAGCACTCGGAGACCTACCAGGCCCCCAAGGCGGGCTGGACCCCGGAGGAGGTGCGCAAGCTGATTGAGGAGGCCAAATGACCCCTGCCCTTTTGGGCCACCTGGGCGTGAGCCTGGCCCTGGCCTTTAGCCTCCTGGGCCTGGCCCTCGCCCTCCTCGCCTACGGGCAGGGGGATGGCCGTTTCCTGCAAGGGGCGAGGCGCCTGGTCCTCCCCGCCTTCCTCGCCGCCTTGGCCGCCTTTTTGGCCCTGGAGTGGGCGCTTCTCACCCACGACTTCTCCTTGGCCTACGTGGCCCGGAACCACTCCCTCCAGGATCCCCTTTGGGTCACCCTGGTCACCCCTTGGGCGGCCCTGGAGGGAAGCATCCTCCTCTGGGGGCTCTTGCAAACCCTTTACACCCTTTTGGCGAGCCGCCGGGGCCTGGACCCCTGGCGGGCCTCCTTGGTCCTCGCCGTGCTCTTCGGCGTCCAGGCCTTCTTTTTTGGGGTCATGGCCACCATCGCAAGCCCCTTCGCCACCCTCCCCAACCCTCCCCAGGACGGGGTAGGCCCCAACCCCCTCCTGCAGAACCACTGGATGATGGCCGTCCACCCCGTGCTCATGTACCTGGGCTTCGTGGGCCTGAGCGTTCCCTTCGCCTACGCCATCGCCGCCATGGCCACCCGCCGCTACCAGACCTGGGTGGAGGAGACGCGGTGGTGGACCCTGGTGGCCTGGGGCTTCCTCACCGCGGGCAAGGTGGCGGGGATGTGGTGGAGCTACGAGGTCCTGGGCTGGGGCGGGTACTGGGCTTGGGACCCGGTGGAGAACGCCAGCTTCGTCCCTTGGCTTCTCGCCACGGCCTTTCTCCACACCGCCCTCGTGCAGAAGACCCGGGGGGCTTTCAAGGCCTGGAACTTCGCCTTCATTACCCTGGCCTTTGCCGCCACGGTCCTCGGCACCTTCCTCACCCGTAGCGGTGTGATCCAGTCCGTGCATGCCTTCGCCGAGGGGCCCGTGGGCCCGGCCTTCTTGGGCTTCTTCCTCCTCGCCACCTCCCTGGGCCTAGGGCTCCTTTCCCGGGTTTCCCGGGAGGTGCGGGACGTCGTCTTCTTCCACCCCTTTTCCCGGGAGGGCGCCTTGCTCCTTGGGGCCTTCTTCTTTGCGGGCTGGGCCTTGGTGGTGGTCCTGGGCACCTTCTACCCCCTTTTGGTGGAGGCTTTTGCCGGGGCCAAGGTGAGCGTGGGGGCCCCCTTCTTCAACCAGCTTTCCGCCCCCATCGGGGCCGGGATCCTGCTCCTTATGGGGGTAGGGCCCTTGCTCCCTTGGCGCAGGCCCAGGGCGGAGGTTTTCCGCAACCTCTACCTGCTCCTTGGGGTTCTCCTCCTGGGTACCCTGGGAGGCCTTCTGTGGGGGTATACCGTGGGGGCTTCCCTGGCGGTGGGGCTTTTCCTCTACAACGTGGCCGCCATCCTCCTCCTGGTGCGGGAAGGGGTCTTGGCGCGGGTTGCGGCGGGGCTTTCCCCCTGGGGCTTTTTGGAGAACCAAAGGCGGGTGGGAAGCCTCGTGGTCCACTTCGCCGTGGCCCTCATGGGCCTTGCCATCGCCTTCAGCCAGACCTACCGCCTGGAAAGCGAAAAGACCCTTTACCGGGGGCAGAGCTGGGAGGTGGCGGGCCTAAGGCTCACCTTCCAGGGTGTGCGGGCCTTGGACGAGGGGCGGCGCTTCGCCGTGGAGGCCCTGGTCCAGACGAACCGCTTTGGCGAGGTGAGGCCTAGGCTCCACTTCTACCCCCAGATGAACGCTCCCTTGCCGGCCCCCAAGGTGGTGTACACCCCGGGGAACGACTACTACTTCCTCCTCATGGACTTTGACCGGGAGAAGGGGGAGTGGGCCTCCTTGCGCCTCATCGTCACGCCCCTGGTCTTCTGGATGTGGGTGGCGGGAGGGCTCATGGCCTTGGGGACCCTGTACATCCTTTGGCCGGTTTCCCGTAGGGAGGAGGCCCGGGGGGTGAGCCCGGCATGAGGGCCTGGCTTTGGGTGCTTCTCGTATTGGCCTTGGGGGGGTTATTCCTCTGGGGCATGCAGCGGAACCCCAAGGAGCTCCCCTCGGTTCTGGCCAAGGAGCGGCGTCCCGCCCCCGACTTCACCCTGCCCGTCCTACCCCCTTACCGGGCGGAGTGGGGGGAGGCGTTCCGCCTTGCGGACCACCTGGGCCAGCAGCCCATCGTCCTCAACTTCTGGGCCAGCTGGTGTTACCCTGCCTGCTACGAGGAGGCCCCGGTGCTGGAGGCCGCTTGGCGCGCCCATCGGGGCCGGGTGCTTTTCCTTGGGGTGAACACCCAGGACAAGGAGCCGGAGGCCCTCCGGTTCATCGCCCAGTTTGGCCTCACTTTCCCCCAGGTCTTTGACCCCCGGGGCCGGGTGGGGGTGGACTACGGGATGTACGGGGTGCCGGAAACCTTCTTCATAGACCGGGAGGGGCGGGTCCTGGCCCGCCACGCCGGGGCCATAGACCAGGCCACCTTGGAGAAGTACCTAAAGGAGGTGTTGCCGTGAGGTGGGTTCTCCTCGCCCTTTTGCTTGTGCCCGCCCTGGGTCAAGCGGGGCCTCCCCCTGACCTTTCCCCGGAGGTCTTCCGCATCGCCCGGGAGCTCCGCTGCCCCGTGTGCCAAGGGGAGAGCGCCGCCGAGAGCAACTCGGGGGTGGCGGTGGAGATGCGGCGCCTCATCGCCGAGATGCTTCAGGAGGGCAAGACGGAGGAGGAGATCAAGGCCTTCTTCGTGGACCGGTACGGGGAGTGGATCCTGTACGAGCCCCCTAGGCGGGGGGTGACCCTTTGGGCGTGGGTGTTGCCCGGCTTGGCCCTTCTCCTCTTGGGCTTGGGCCTTTTCGCCTACTTCCGCCCCAAGAGGGTACCCCAGGACCTTCTGGAGGAGGCGGAGCGCCGCCTGAAGGAGCCCCCGGCATGACCGCCACCCTCCTTTTCCTCATCCTTTTCCTCCTGGGGCTCGCCCTGGCCCTCAGGCCCCTCCTGGGCCCAAAGGAGCCCTTTCCCGAGCCGCCCAGGCGGGAGGAGCTTCTTAGGGAGCTGGAGGTTTTGCGGGCCGAGGTGGAGGCCCTCGAGGGCGAGGAGAAAAAGCTGGCCCTCGCCCGCATGGTGGCCTTGGAAAAGGCCCTGGAGGGCTACCGCCCGCCGGAGAAGCGCCCCCTCAACCCCTTGCCCGTGGCCCTGGCCTTGGGGGTGGTGGTCCTCCTAGGGGTGGGCCTTTGGCGCTACACCCTTCCCCGCCTGCCCGGGGAGACCACGGTGACGCAGCGGGCCGAGGCTCGGGAGCTCAAGGCCTTGGCGGACAAGGCGAGGAGGACGGGGGCGGTGGAGGACCTCCTTGCCTGGGGCCGGAGGGCCTATGCGCTTCAGGCCTTTGACCAGGCGGCGGAGGCCTACCTGGAGGTGCTGAAGAAAGACCCCAGGAACGTGGAGGCCGTGCGGCGGGTGGGCATCCTCCTCTTCATGGGGGGAAGGCTAGAGGAAGCCCAGATGTTCCTGGAAATCGCCCAGCACGCCGATCCCAAGGCCGCAGAGGGCTGGCTTTTCCTGGGCAACCTCTACTTCCAAAAGGGGGAGATGGACCGGGCCATCGCCGCTTGGGAGCGCTACCTGGAGGTGGGGGGCGAGGCCAAGGAAAGGGTGGAAGGCCTCATCGCCATGGCCCGGGCCCAGGCCCAAGGGGGCAAGGATGGGCAAAGCGTCTACCTGGCCCGCTGTGCCCTTTGCCACGGGGCGGAAGGGGAAGGGGGTGTGGGGCCGAGGCTTAAGGGAAACCCCATCCTGAAGGCGCCGGAGGCGGTGCGGGAGATCGTGCTCAAGGGAAGGGGCCAGATGCCCCCCGTGCCCCTCTCCGAGGGGGAGCTTGCGGCGCTTTTGGCCTACCTCCAGGGTCTATGAGGCGGAGGGACCTCTTCTTCTACGTGCCCGTGGCCGTGGCCGGGGGTTTTTTCGCCTGGTTCGGCCTGCGCACCTATAACCTTCGTTTCCGGCCCCGGCCGGAGGTAGGGGAGCCCACTTGGAACGATGGTCCCAAGGTGGCGGTGGCCCGCCTGGGGGAGCTAGAGGTATGGCAGGCGAAGCCCTTTGCCTATCCCCTGCCCCTAGGGGAGCTTAAGTCCTTCCTCCTAAGGCTTCCCGAGCCCGCCCCTGGGGGGCTTTCCCTAGAGGGGGAGCACTACATCGCCTTTAGCCGTATCTGCACCCACCAGGGGTGCACCCTGAACTACGTCCCCGACCCCGAGGCCGCCTCCATCCTCTACAACTTCCGCTACGAGAGGCCTTTTCTGGGTTGCCCCTGCCACTTTGGCGCCTTTGACCCCTTGCTGGGCGGAAAGGCGGTGTACGGTCCACCCCGGTTCCCCCTGCCCCGGCTGCGCCTCGAGGCGGAGGCGGGCACCCTTTACGCCACGGGCCACGAGGTGCCCCTGAGGCCCATGGAGGGCGTATAGTGGCGCCATGGACCTAAGCACCCGGGCGGTGCACGGGGCGCAGGCCGAAACCCCGGCGAATGCGCCCGCGCTTCTCCCCATCTACCAGTCGGCGGCCTGGTGCTTCCGCGATCTGGACGAGGTGGATGCGGTCTACGAGGGCCGGCTTCCCGGGGCCATTTACGCCCGTTCGGGCACCCCCAACCACCAAGCGTTGGAACGCCTCCTGGCCGCCTTGCACGAGGGCGAGGCGGCCTTGGCCACGGCGAGCGGCATGGCCGCCTTCACCGCCCTTTTCCTGGCTTATGTCAACCCCGGGGGCCGGGTGGTGGCCTCCCGGGACCTCTACGGCACCACCTGGGGCCTCCTTAAGGATTTCGCCCGCTTTGGGGTGGAGGTGGTGGGGGTGGAGGCCACGGACCTAGCCCAGGTGGAGGCCAGCCTTACCCCAGGAAGCCTGCTTTTGGTGGAGACCCTTTCCAACCCCAGGCTGCGGGTGGCCGACCTACCTGCCCTGGCCGCTTTGGCCCGTGACCGGGGGGCTCTTTTGGTAGTGGACAACACCTTCGCTACCCCCTATCATGCCCAGCCCCTAAAACAGGGGGCCCACCTGGTGGTGGAAAGCCTCACCAAGTTCCTCTCCGGCCACCACCAGGTGCTCCTGGGCGGGGTGGTGGGGGCTCGGGACGTGGTGGAGCCCCTGCGCCGGGTGGCGGTGCGGGCCGGCTTGGTGCCCAATCCTTGGGCGTGCTGGCTGGGGGTGGAGGGGGTGAAGACCTTGGCGGTGCGCCTGGAGCGGGCCTCGGCCACGGCGTGGCGCTTGGCCCGTTTCCTGCAAGCCCACCCCAAGGTGCGGGCCGTGCACTACCCGGGCCTTGCCCACCACCCGGATCATCCCGTGGCCAACCGGGTTTTGGAGCGGGGCTATGGCGCCATGCTCTCCTTTGAGCTTCCCCCAGAGCGGGCGGCGGTGAACCGCTTCCTCCGGAGCCTAAAGCGGGTGCGGCTTGTCCTTTCCTTGGGGGGCGTGGAGACCACCCTTTCCCACCCGGCCACCTCCTCCCACCGCTTCCTTTCCGAGGAGGAACGGGAGGCTTTGGGCCTGCACGAGGGGTTTTTGCGCCTTTCCGTGGGGCTTGAAGACCCGGAAGACCTGGAAGCGGAGTTTTCCGAGGCCCTCGAGGCCCTTTAACCCTCCTTTAGGCGTACCCGCACGAACCGATCCCGGCCCCTTTGGAGCACCCGGGGGCGGGAGAGTTCCACCTCCAGGTTGGGGTCGGCGATGACCTCCCCGTCCATCCGCAGGCCCCGGTTCTGGATAAGCCTTCTGGCCTCGGCGTTGGAGGGGGTGAGGCCCGCCAGGGTGAAAAGCCGCGCCACCCAGATCCGCCCCTCCTTGAGCTCGGAGGGGGGAATGGCCACCTCGGGGATGTCCTCGGGGATCCCTCCTTTGGCCACCTCGTCGTACCGGGCCTCCGCCTGCCGCAGCTCCTCGGGGCCTGCCTCCTTGTCCCTTCCCAAGGCCTTCCAGTCATAGCCCAGGCTCTCGTAGAAGGCCCGGTCCAGGCGGGCGGGGATCCTGGGCCTGGCGTAAGCGGCGGTGAGGAGGCGGGCCAAGACCCGGTGGGCGGGTACCGGCCCCGCCTGGAGGAGGGTTTCTATTTCCTCCTCCGTAAGGTCCGTGAGGAGGCGGAAGTAGCTCGGGAGCAGGGGGTCGGGGACCCGCATGAGCTTTTTGAACATCACCTCGGGGGGCTCGGCCACCCCGATGTAGTTGTCCAGGCTCTTGCTCATCTTTTCCCGCCCGTCCAGGCCCACCAGAAGGGGCATGAGGAAGCAGACCTGGGGGTCTTGCCCGTAGGCCCGTTGCACCTCCCGCCCCACCAGGAGGTTGAACTTCTGGTCCGTTCCCCCCATCTCCACGTCGGCCCTTATGGCCACGGAATCGTAGGCTTGGGCGAAGGGGTAGAGGAACTCGTGCAGGGAGATGGGGACGCCCGCCTCGTAGCGCTTTTTGAAATCCTCCCTTTCCAGCATCTGGGCCACGGTCATGAGGGAGGTGAGGCGCACCACCTCCTTGAAGGAGAGGTGTTCCAGCCACTCGGAGTTGTAGCGGAGCGCAAAGAGCTCGGGCTCCTGCCTTAGGATTTTCCCGGCCTGCTCCACGTAGGTCTTGGCGTTTTCCCGGGTTTCCTCGAGGGTGAGGGGCGGTCGGGTCTTGCTCCGGCCCGAGGGGTCCCCGATCATCCCGGTGAAGTCCCCGATGATGAGGACCACCTTGTGCCCAAGCTCCTGGAACTGGCGCATCTTCCTCAGGACCACCGCATGTCCCAGGTGGAGGTCGGGCCTCGTGGGGTCCGCCCCCAGCTTCACCGTGAGGGGTCTTCCTTCTCGGAGCTTGGAGAGAAGCTCCTCCTCGGGGATGATCTCCTCCGCCCCCCGCTTGAGGAGGGCGAAGGCTTCCTCTGGCGGAATCTGGCCCGTGCCTGCCATGTGCCCAAGTATACTTAGGACAATGCGGAGCCTGCTCCTTCTGGCCTTGGCGGCCTTGGGCCTTTACTGGTACGCCGAGCGGTACGGCCTCGCCGTGGGCTATCCCCCTTTCTTGCCCGTCTTCTACTGGAAGTACACCGGGGAGGCCCGCTACCCCTTGCGGGTCACGGGGCTTTACGATGCGGTGAAGGTGAAGGTGGCGGGAAGCCTCCAGGAGGGGAGGCTGGAGGTGGCCCTGGTGCAGGGGGAAAGGGTGGTGGGGGGGCGCGCGTACGCCGGGCGCTTCCAAGAGGAGGTGCGCTTTCCCGTGTCCCCCGGGGAGTACTTCCTCCGCTTCCGCCTTCAGGACGCCAAGGGCCAGGTGCGCTACGACTGGGTGGCCACCAAGTTTGCCCCATAAGGCGGGGGTGTGCTACACTTAGGCCTGGTCTGCCCCGAGGGGGCATAAGGGGAGAACGATGGCGCAGAAGAAGCCCAAGAGGAACCTTTCCGCTTTAAAGCGGCACCGGCAGTCCTTGAAGCGCCGGCTTCGCAACAAGGCCAAGAAGTCGGCCATCAAGACCCTGAGCAAGAAGGCCGTCCAGTTGGCCCAGGAGGGCAAGGCGGAGGAGGCCATCAAGATCCTGCGCAAGGCCGAGAGCCTCATTGACAAGGCGGCCAAGGGGTCTACCCTGCACAAGAACGCCGCCGCCCGCAGGAAGTCCCGGCTGATGCGCAAGGTGCACCAGCTCCTTTCCGCCCAAGGGGCTAGCGCCTAAGGAGGGAAGGCATGGGCAAGGGCGACCGTCGCACCCGCAGGGGCAAGATCTGGCGGGGCTCCTACGGCAAGTACCGCCCCCGCAAGAAGAAGTAACCGAAGGGGGTTGGAAGCCTAGGCGCGCCTAGGCTTCCCCTTCCTTTTCCATCTCCCAGGTGAGGTCCCTTAAGAGCCAGCCCCGCCCCGGGGGTGCGACCTCCCCGGTGCTTAGGGCCTGGACCAGGTAACGGCGCACCAGGCCCACGGGCACCCCGCTGGCGATGACCTCGCCCAGGTTGCGGGTGCCGTCCAGGAGGGCCTGGAGCTGGCCGTACTCCTCCAGCGTCTTGCCCTTCCGGCCCTGGTAGCGGATGCGCAGGGCGTACCAGGCGTAGCGGCGCAAGGGGTAGAGGTCCCCTTCCCTGACCCCCATGTAGGCCCGCTCCATGGCGATGAGGAGGGGTACGCCCCAGGCCTTGGCGGCGGCCCGGACGCTTTTCCCCCCCTGGAAGACCTCTAGGGGCGGTTTGGGGCGGATGGCCTCCAGGACGCGGCTCGGGGAGTCCACCAGGGTGCGGAAGCGATCCCACTCGTCGTTGACCCGGGCCCACTCCCCCAGCAGGGCGGCGAAGGGGAGGAGAGGGGGTTCTTGGGAAGGGGGGCTGGGCTGGAAGCGGAAGGGGCCTTCCTTGGGGTGGAGGGGGAAGGTGAAGAGGGCCTCGAGGCCCTCCCAGTCCAGGATGGCCGCCCCCACCACCTCCCCGGCGGAAAAGCGCAAGGAGAGGGGCAAGGGGCCCACCTGCACCGCCAAAACCCCCGAGCGGCGGTGGCCGTGGATGAGCTCTAGAAGCTCCGTAAGAGGGATGGTGTTCAGGTTCCCTTCCAAAAGTATCCCTCCCCTAGGTTCAGGACCAAGGTCTGGCCCTGGCCGCGGTAGGCCTCCAGGGCCTGGGCTACCCTTTCCTCCTCCCCTTGGCGCACCAAGGCGGCCACGGTGGGGCCAGCCCCGCCCACGAAGGCGGCCAAGGCTCCCGCCTCCAGGGCCCCTTCCAGGGCCTCCAGGACCCCGGGCATGAGGTGGGCCCGGTGGGGTTGGTGGAGGCGGTCCCGGCAGGCCTCCTTTAGGGCCTCGAGGCGCCCGGAGCATAGGGCAGCGGGCCAAAGGGCGCTTCGGGCCAGGTTGTAGACGGCATCGGCCAAGGGCACCCTTTCCGGTAGGGCCGCCCGGGCCAAGGGGGTGGGCACCGCGTAGGGAGGCACGGCGAGGACGAAGCGCACCCCTTCAGGCCTCGGCAGGGGGATGGCCAGGGGGGGTTCGCTAAGGGCGGCCACAAATCCCCCGTAGACCGCGGGGGCCACGTTGTCCGGGTGGCCCTCCAGTCGGGCCGCTACCCGGAAGACCCCATCCCGGCCCAGCCGCCCCCCGGAAACCCAGTCCGCCAAGGCCACCCCCGCCACCAGGGCGGCGGAGGAGCTCCCCATACCCCGGGCCAAGGGGATGGGGTTGAAGGCGCGGATGAAGAGGGGCTCCGCCTTCAGGCCCAAAGCCGCCATCCCCGCCCGGTAGCCTTGGTGGATGAGGTTGTCCGTCCCCTCCACCTTGCCCTCCCCTTCGTAGAGAAAGGCGTCCTCCCGGGCCGGCGTGGCCTCCACCTCCAGGTAGAGGTCCAAGGCCGCGCCCAGGGCGTCAAAGCCCGAGCCCAGGTTGGCCAGGGTGGCGGGGACGTAGAGGCGGGGTGCCATGGCGAAGCCCTCGCCCAAGACTATACCAGGGCGAAGGGGAGGCCTAGGCCCTTTTCCAAGGCCCGCCGCGCCCGGGGCAGGGCCTCCGCCACCTCCCGGGCCAGGAGGCCCACCCCCCTTTCCTCCGCCAGGAGGTCCCCGGCAAGGCCGTGGAGGTAGACGGCGAGCCTTGCGGCGTCAAAGGGGGGAAGCCCTGCGGCCAGGAGGGCGGCGATGGCCCCCGCCAGGACGTCCCCCGTGCCCCCGGTGGCCAGGGCGGGGTTGCCCGTGGGGTTCACGGAAAGCCGGCCTCCCTCCGCCACCACCGTGGGGTTTCCCTTGAGGACCACGGTGAGGCCCGTGGCCTCCGCCAGGGCCCGGGCGGCGGCCAAGGGGTCCTGGGCCACCGCCTCTGGGGGGGCGCCAAGCAGCCTTCCCGCCTCCCCAGCGTGGGGGGTGAGGACCGCCTTCACGCCGGCCTGGCGGTAGAGGGCCACCACCTCGAGGTGCAGGGCGTCGGCGTCCAAGACCGTGGGGAGGCCCGCCTTGAGGGCTTCCAGGGCCCAGGCCTTCCCCCAGGGTCCCCCGCCCATGCCCACCGCCAGGGCCTCCACCTTCACGGGGGGGAGAGCAGGGGCGGGCACGGGGTGGAAGACGGCCTCCAGGGGTTCCAGGGGCGTTCCCTCCGGGAGGACGAGGTGCACGAGCCCCGCCCCCATGCGGTAGGCGCCCAGGGCGGCGAGGAGGGGAGCCCCGGCGTAGCGGAGACCATCCCCGCGGTAGCCCCCGAGCACCCCCACCCGGCCCACGCTCCCCTTGTGGGCGGTGAGGGGGCGCTTGGGGAGGAGGGGCCTTAGGGCCTGGGGGGTTGCCACCTCGGGGAGGTCTTCCCGCTCCAGGAGGGCTTGGGGCAGGCCGATCTCGGCCAGGAAGAGCTTGCCGCAGGCCTCCCGGTAGAGGAGGTGGGGGGTTTTCAGGGCGGCGAAGGCGAGGGTGGCCGTGGCCCGCACGTGGGGGGAGAAGGGAAGGCCCGAGGGGAGGTCCAGGGCGAGGACGGGGAGGCACGAGGCGTTCACCCGGTCCACGAGCCCGGCGTAAAACCCCTCCAGGGGTCCCTTGAGCCCGGTGCCGAAAAGGGCGTCCACCAACACCTCTCCTTCCCGCCAGGAGGCCTCCTCCAGGGGGAGGAGGGGAAGGCCTAGGGCCTCCAGGGCCTGGCGCATTTGGAGGGCATCCCCCCCTTGCCCGCTGGCGGCGTAGACCCGCACGGGCACCCCCCCAAGGAGGAGGTGCCGGGCCAGGGCCAGGCCGTCCCCGCCGTTATTCCCCTTGCCGGCGAGGACCACCGCGGGGGCCTTACCGAAAAGCCTCCGGTAAACGCGGGCCGCCTTCATCCCCGCCCACTCCATGAGGAGGAGGGTGGGGTAGCCCATGGCCGCCGCCTTTCCGTCCGCTTCCCGCATGGCCTCGGGGGTGAAAAGCCGCATCCCCTTTAGCCTACCGCGCTAGGATGGGGTGAGGATGGCAGGGCTTGCCGAGGCGCGCAAGCGGCTTGAGGAGGCCAAACGGGTGGCGGTCCTCACGGGGGCCGGCATCTCCAAGCCCTCGGGCATCCCCACCTTCCGGGACGCCGAGGGGCTTTGGCGGAACTTTAACCCCTTGGAGTACGCCACCCCCGAGGCCTATGCCCGGGACCCGGAGAAGGTCTGGGCCTGGTACGCCTGGCGCATCGCCAAGGTGCGGGAGGCCAAGCCCAACCCCGCCCACCACGCCCTGGTGGAGCTGGAAAGGAGGGTGCTCGCCCGGGGGGGAAGCTTCCTCCTGGTGACGCAGAACGTGGACGGCCTCCATGCCTGGGCGGGGAGCCAGAACCTGGTGGAGCTCCACGGCAACCTCCTCCGGGCCCGGTGCGAGGCCTGCGGGGTGCGCTTCCCCCTTCCCGAGGCCTTCACGCCCCCGCCCTTCTGCCCGGCTTGCGGCCACCGGGCCCGGCCCGATGTGGTCTGGTTTGGGGAGTTCTTGCCCGAAGGGGCCTGGGAGAGGGCGGAGAGCGCCTTCGCCGAGGCGGACGTGGCCCTGGTGGTGGGCACCAGCGCCGAGGTGGAGCCCGCCGCCTCCTTGGGGCGCATCGCCTTCGCCGCCGGGGCTTACCTGGTGGAGGTGAACCCCGAGCCCACCCCCTTGACCCCCTTGGCCCACCTCTCCTTGCGCCAGGGGGCGGTGGAGGGGCTTGGGGCCTTGGTCTATGGGGAAGGCTAGCCTGCGCCTCCTCGCCGACCTGTGCACCCTGGGCCGGGGCGGGGTGGTCCTTCTCCTCCTGGGAGAGGTGGGGGAGGGGCCGGAAGCCTTGGCGAAGGTGGTGCACCTCCTCCTCCTGGGCTGGACCCTGGACGTTCTGGACGGCATGCTGGCCCGGGCCTCGAGGCGGCCCTCCCCCCTCGCCCCCTGGGACTATCCCCTGGACGCCGGCCTCGCCTGGGCGGGCTTCGCCTACCTGGTGGGGGCGGGCCTAGTGCCCGTGGGCCCTGGCCTCGCCTGGATGGTCGTGGCCCTCACCCTCCTCCTCCGCTACCCCAGCAAGAGCCTCTCCATGCTCCTCCAGGTGCCCGCCACCTTCGCCCCCTTCTATTTCGCCGCCTTCCTCGCCCCCGAGGCCTTCCGCATGGCCTTGCTCTGGGCCCTTTTGGCCCTCCTTCTGGACGGAAGGCGCTTCCTTGGGGTGGTGCGGGAGTTCCTGGAGGGGGCCTCCTAGCCCACCCTGCCCCGCCCCCGGTCCAGGAGGTAGAAGAGGAGCCCGGAGAGGAGGGCGAGGAAGGCCGCTAGGGCGAGGGCTTCCCGAAAAGGCCCTTCCCCAGGCCGGCCCAGGCGCTCGTAGATGGCGAGGGTGAGGGTGGTCCATTCGGGCCGCCAGAGCACCAGGCTGGCCCCGAACTCCCCCAGGATGGCGGCCAGGGCCAGGGCCACCCCGGAGGCCAGGGCGGGGCGGAGAAGGGGGAGCTCCACCCGTAGGAGGGCGCGGAACGGGGTAGCCCCCAGGGTCCTCGCCGCCTCCAGGAGGCTTGGGGGGAGGCTCTTTAGGGCCGGGAGAAGGGCGCGGGCGAGGAGGGGGTAGGCGAGGAGGGCGTAGGCGGTGAGGAGGAGGGCGAAAGAGCCCCGAAGGCCAGGGTAGGCCACCAGGTAGCCAAGCCCCACCGCCACCGGGCTCACCATGAGGGGAAGGAGGCCCAGGAGGTCCAAAAGCCCGCTCCGCCTCGCCGCCACCCCGTAGGCCACCCCTAGGGGCAAGGCCAGGAGGAGGGTGAGGAGGCTAAAGCGCAAGGTGTTGGCCAGGGCTAGGGAAAGGGGGGTGAAGTCCTCCGAGGTCCAGGCGGAGAGGAAGGCCTGGGGGCTTGCCCGGAGGAAAAGGGCGAAAAGGGGGGCGTAGAGGAGGAGGAAAAAGACCCCAAGCCCCACCGGGTAGGCCCAGGAGGCGGTGGGGAGGAGGGGGCCTGGGGGAAGGGGGTAGGCCCGGAGGCGCAGGTAGAGGAAAACCGCCATGGCCAGGGTAAAAAGCTGCCAGGCCATGAGGGCGGCCGCCTCGGGGAAGGCCAGGCGGTGGGCGAGGAGGGTGTAGACCTCCACCTCCAGGGTAGCGTACCTAGGCCCCCCCAGGAGGAGGGGTACCCCGAAGGCGGAGAAGGTGTAGAGGAAGACGAGAAGCCCCGCTCCCCCCAGGGCGGGGAGGAGGAGGGGAAGCCCCACCCGCAGGAAGGCGCGGAACGGGGTAGCCCCCAGGGTCCTCGCCGCCGCCAGGGGCCCCTCGAGGCCCAAGGCCACCGGGAGGAGGACCCTTAGGGCGAGCCCCAGGTTGTAGAAGACGGCCGCCAGGAGGAGGAGGGCGAAGGTGCCGTAAAGGTCCACCCCCAAGACCCCCCGGGGGCCCAGAAGGGCCAAAAACCCCAGGGCCACCACCGGGGTAGGGAGGACGAAGGGCAGGGTGGAAAGGGAAAGGTAAAAGGCCCTTAGGGGAAATCGCCGCCGGAAGAGGAAGGCCAAGGGAAGGGCGAGGGTAAGGGTGAGGAGGGCCGAGGTCAGGCCGTACCCCAGGCTAAAGCGGTAGCGTTCCCAGTAGTAGGGGTTGGTCCAGGCGCTCCAGAACCCTTCCCCTAGGCCCAAAAGGAGGATCCGGAAGAGGGGGTAGAAGAGGGCGAAGCCGAGGAAAAGGAGGACCAACCCCCCGGCGAGCCGCGCCATCCCCTAGCGCCGCCCCCGGCGCACCGCCTCCGGGCTTTGCCCCTGGAGGACCACCTTGGTCCACTCCTCAATCCAGCGCTCCCGGTTCTCCGCCATGCGCTTGGGGTCAAGCCGGACGCTTCCCAAGGGTTCCGGGGCGAAGCGGAAGACCTCGGGGAGCTTGGCGTCCCGGCGGGCGGGGTACATCCACATCTCCGTGGGGATGTTCTCCTGCACGGGGCGGGAGAGGAGCCAGTCCACGAGCCTCCTCGCCCCTTCCAGGTTCTTGGTGCCCTTTAGGATGCCCACGAACTCCACCTGGAAGAAGGCAAGCTCGGGGAAGAGGTTCCCCGTGGGGGGCTCTTGGTACTTGCCCTCGGAGTAGTAGACCTCGGCGGCGGGGCTGGTGGTGTAGGAGACCACGAGGGGCCTATCCCCCTTGTACAGGGTGAAGTGGGTGTAGTAGGCCTCGCTCCAGCCCTTGGCCACCCGCACCCCGCCGTCCCTAAGCCTGGCCCAGAAGTCCAGGTAGCCGTCCTCGCCGAAACGGGCCACGGTGGCCATGAGGAAGGCGAGGCCGGGGGAGCTGGTGGCGGGGTTTTGCACGACGAGGAGCCGGGCGTACTCGGGCCGCGCCAGGTCCTCGGGCGCCTTGGGCAGGGGCCTATTCTGGAAGTAGGCCTTATCGTAGTTCAGGCTTACCCAACCGTAGTCCACGGGGAGGGCCCGGAAGGTGGGGTCCAGGAGCAGGGTGGCCTTGAGGCTTTGGATCGCCGGGCTCCGGTAGGGGAGGAGGATGTCCGCCTCCAACGCCCGGGAAAGGAAGGTGTTGTCAAAGCCGTAGAGCACGTCGGCGATGGGGGCGTTCTTGGTGAGGATGGCCCGGTTCAGGGTCTCCCCGGCATCCCCCGCCTTGAGGATGCGGAGCTTGAGGCCCGTTTCCCGCTCAAACTGGGCGATGAGGCCCTTGTCCAGGGAGAAGCTTTGGTGGGTGAGGAGCGTGACCTCTTGGGCCAGGCCGAAGGCCAAAAGGAAAAGGAGCGCCAAGGCTTTCCGCATAAAACCCCTCCTTGTCACCGGGAGGGGCCCGTCACCTTCCCTACGCCGGCATTACCCGGATCAGGTTCCAAGGGTATCTCTCAGCCCCTTTTGGGGCACCCCCGGTGACGCCCTCAGTCTACCACCCTTGGGGGGTGAGGACCTGGGTGAGGGCGCTGCGGAAGGCCTCGCCGAAGGCCTCGGGGGCGTCAATCCAGGGGTAGTGCCCGGCCTCCGGCACCACGCGGATGGGTGCCCGAAGGCGCTCCGCCACCTCCTCGGCGTAGGGGTAGCTGGTGCCGTCCCGCTCCCCCACCACCACCGCCAAGGCCTTGGAGGAGGGGGTGAGGTAGGGGGTGTAGTCCAGGCGCCAAAGCCCGTTTTGCAGGAAGGCCAGGGCCGGGGTGTCGGGGCCTAGGATCCCCGAGCCCTCCGCCAGCCACTCGTACTCCAGGCGCCCCCTTGGGCTTGGGAACATGAGCCGGTCAAAGAGGAGCTTGGGCTCGGCCTTAGCCAAGGCGGCCTTGAGGTTTTCCTCGGGGTCTTCCCCTGGGGTCAGGCCCGCTGCCTCCGCCAGGCGGGCGGCAAGCCAGGGAAAGCTCACCCAAGGCCCGAGGAGCACGGCCCCTTCCGCCTCGGGGTAGCGGCGGAGGATCTCCAGGGCCACCACCGCCCCGAAGCCGTGGGCCAGGAGGCCAAACCGCTCTATCCCCAGGGCCTCGGCCAGGGCCAGGGTGTCCTCCACCAAGGCGTCCACGGTGAAAAGCCTGGGGTCTTGGGGAAGCTCCAGGCTCCGCCCCGAGCCCCGCTGGTCAAAGTAGACCACGCGGAAGCCCTCCAGGTAGTCCTGGAGCCCTTCCCGGAGGACGTAGGCGTTGCCCCCGGGCCCCCCGTGGAGGACCAGAAGGGCGGGGGCGTGGGGATCCCCCACGTCCTCCACGTAAAGCTCCGCCTCCCCTACGGGGATGTAGCCGATTTCTTCCCGCATCCCCTATAGACTACCCCATCCTCCAGGGTAAAGGCCCAGACCCGAACCCCCGGGAGGCCTTCCGCCAGGGCCCTGGCCTCCTCCGAGGCCCCGAAGACCTCCAGGAGGAAGACCCCTTCCCCCGCGAGGAGCCAGCAGGGGTGGGGAAGCTTGTGGGCCAGGGCCTCCAAGGCCTTCCGATCCTTGCCCTCCACGAAAAGCACCCTCATCCCTTTCCCCAAAGCCGGTGGTAGAGGAGGACCTCGGCGCTCTCCTCCAGGGTGGTGAGGAGGCTATAGGCCTCCAGAAGGGCCTCCTCCGGCTTTTCCTTCGTCCCTTTGGCGAAGGCCCCATGCCCTCTGAGGAGGCAGACGGGGTGGTGCCGCAGGGCCTCCGCCACCGCCAGGGCCGCCTCTTCCGTGGCGGAGGTGGTCTTGGGGGAGAGGACGGGGACCTCTTTGAGGTAGATCTGGCCCTCGAGGTCCAGGGGCACAAGTTTTTCCAAGCTCAGGGAAAGGGCCACCGCCACCCGAGGGTGGGCGTGGGCCAGGGCCATGGCGTCCGTGCGCCGGTAGACCTCCCGGTGGATGATGCTCTCCACGCTGGCCCCCGGGGGGAAGGGGCCCTCCAGGGGCACCTCCAGGAGGTCCTCCGGGGTGAGCCGCGCCTTCTGTACCCCGCTTTTGGTGATGAGAAAGCCCTCCTTAGTGCGGGCGGAAAAGTTGCCGGCGGTGGCGGAGATGAGGCGCTGGGCGAAAAGGTCCTCCCCCACCTGGCGGAAGGCGGTGTAGAGCCTAGCCAGCATGGCCCCATTATGCGGGAAAAGGCGGCGGGGAAGCCCCGCCGCCCCATAAGCCCGCCCTTAAGCTTGCTTGCCCGGTTGCTCCCGCCTGGGTGCCCGGCGGACGGGGGCCTCCTTGGTGGCCTCCACCGCTTCTTTGCGGGCCTCCTCCAGGGCCTTCAGGGTCTTCTGGTCCACCACCTGGGTGAAGCGCACGAAGTCCGAACCGGTGCCGGCGGGGATCAGGCGGCCCAGGATGACGTTCTCCTTGAGGCCGATGAGCTCGTCCTTCTTCCCGGCGATGGCCGCCTCGGTGAGGACGTGGGTGGTGTTCTGGAAGCTGGCGGCGGAAAGCCAGCTCTTGGTGGAGAGGGCGCTCTTGGTCACCCCCATGAGGAGGGGCTTCCAGGCCACCGGGGTCTTGCCCTCGGCGATGAGCCTTTCGTTCAGGGCCTCCACGTCCCACTTCTCCAGGACCTGGCCCTCCAGGAGGCGGCTATCCCCGGGGTCGGTCACCTCCACGTACTTGAGCATCTGCCGCACCACGATCTCAATGTGCTTGTCGTGGAGCTTCACGCCCTGGGCCCGGTAGACCTTCTGGATCTCGTCCACCAGGTAGCGCTCCACCGCCTCGGGACCTTTGGCCTCGAGGAGCTGGTGGGGATCAATGGCCCCGCGGGTGAGGGGTTGGCCCGCCTCCACGTAGTCCCCGTCCTTCACCACCAAGCGGGCGTCCTTGGGGAGCTTGTACTCCTTGGCGAAGCCTTCCGACTCCACGAAGACGGAAAGCTTGTCCTCGGTTTCCTCAATGCGCACCACCCCGTCAATCTCGGAGATGACGGCCTTGGCCTTGGGCCTGCGGGCCTCAAAGAGCTCAATGACCCGGGGTAGACCCTGGGTGATGTCCGTGCCCGTGGCCACACCGCCCGTGTGGAAGGTGCGCATGGTGAGCTGGGTGCCCGGCTCCCCGATGGACTCCGCCGCCACCACGCCCACCGCCTCGCCGATGGACACGGGCCGGGCCATGGAGAGGTCGTAGCCGTAGCACTTCTGGCAGACCCCGTAGCGGGTCTGGCAGGTGAGGGGGCTCCGCACCGGCACCTCCTTGATCTCCCCGGCCTCTGCCCCCTTGATGAGGAGGTTCACGTCCTCCAAGGAGAGGTAGCGGCCCTCCTCCAGCCGCACCCCCTGCACCTCCACCTCCCGGGCCAAAACCCGGCCGTAAAGCCCCGCCTCAATGTCCGAGCGCTTCCTTAGGCGCAGGGAACGGGTCACCTCGTCGGGCTGGAAGAGGGGGACGGAGATGTAGTTGGTGGTGCCGCAGTCCGCCTCCCGCACCACGATCTCGTGGGCCACGTCCACCAGCTTCCGCGTGAGGTAACCGGAGTCGGCGGTCCTCAAGGCGGTGTCCGCCCCACCCTTACGCGCCCCGTGGCTGGAGATGAAGTACTCCAAAACCGTGAGGCCCTCGCGGAAGGAGGAGCGCACCGGCACCTCAAAGGTTTCGCCCGAGGGCTTTTGCATGAGGCCCCGCATGCCGCAAAGCTGGCGGATCTGCTGCGGGTTACCCCGGGCCCCGGACTGGGCCATCACGTAAAGGGGGTTGAAGGGGTAGTTCTCCTCAAAGTTTTTGAAGACCGCCTGGGTGATCTTCTCCGTGGTCTCCGTCCAGAGCTGGATCACCTGGTCGTACCGTTCCCGGTCCGTGAGGAAGCCCATCTCGTAGGCCTGTTCAATCTGGCGGAGCTTGCGGTCGGCCTCCTCCAAGTACTTCTGCTTTTCCGCCGGGATCACGGCGTCGTCAATGCCGATGGTGATGCCGCTCGTGGTGGAAAGGGTGAAGCCGTAGTACTTGAGGGCGTCCAGAAGCCGGGCCGTTTTCTCAATGCCCAGGCGCAGGAAGGACTGGTAGACCAGGTCCTTGAGGGAGTTCTTTTCCTGGGGGACGTCCATCTGCAGGAGTTCCTGGGCTACCTTCTCGTCCCCCACCGCCTCCCCCACGATGCGGGCGAAGAGAATGCGGCCCGGGCTCGTCTCCAGCCGCTTGCCCAGGTAGCGCACCGTGACCACGTCCTGGAGGTCCAGGAGCCCGTGGGCCACGGCCAAAAGGGCCTCGTCGGGGTTGGCGAAGACGAACTTGAGCCGGCCCACGGTGGTCTCCTTGCCCGCCACCTTGATGGGGGCGTTCAGGGCCACCTCGCCCCGCTCGTAGGCGGCAAGGGCCTCCTCGGGGGTGGCGAACTCGAGGCCTGCCCCCTTCTTCTCCCGCCGCACCTGGGTGATGTAGTAAAGCCCCAGGATGATGTCCCGGCTGGGCTTGGCCAGGGGTTCGCCGGAGGCGGGGGAGAGGAGGTTGTGGGCGGAGAGCATCTGGATCCGGGCCTCCGCCTGGGCGAAGGAGGAAAGCGGCACGTGCACCGCCATCTGGTCCCCGTCAAAGTCGGCGTTGAAGGCTTCGCAGACCAGGGGGTGGAGCTGGATGGACTGCCCCTCCACCAAGACGGGCTGGAAGGCCTGGATGCCCAGGCGGTGCAGGGTGGGGGCCCGGTTCAGGAGGACCACCTTCCCGTGGATCACCTCCTCCAGGGCGTCCCACACCTCGTCCTTGATGTCCCGCTGCCGCTCCAGCATGCGCCTGGCCGCCTTGACGTTGGGAGCGATACCCTTTTCCTCCATCTTCTTGAGGAGGAAGGGCTTGAAGAGCTCCAGGGCCATGCGCTTGGGCAGGCCGCACTGGTGGAGCTTGAGCTGGGGACCCACCACGATCACCGAGCGGCCCGAGTAGTCCACCCGTTTGCCCAAGAGGTTCTGCCGGAAGCGGCCCTGCTTGCCCGAGAGGACGTCGGTGAGGCTCCGCAAGGGGCGGTCGGAGCCGGGGTTGGTCACGGGGGCCCCGCGGCGGCCGTTATCGATCACGGCGTCCACCGCCTCCTGGAGCATGCGCTTCTCGTTGCGGATGATGATCTCCGGGGCCCCTTGGGCGAGGAGCTTCTTCAGGCGGTTGTTGCGGTTGATGAGGCGACGGTAGAGGTCGTTGAGGTCGCTGGTGGCGAAGCGGCCCCCGTCCACCTGGACCATGGGGCGGAGGTCCGGGGGCAGGACGGGGACGGCCTCGAGGATCATCCACTCCGGCCGGTTGCCGGAGTCCAGGAAGGCCCGCACCACCTCGAGGCGCTTCCGGGCCTTGGCCCGCCGGGCCCGGGAGGGGTGCTTCATCTCCTCCAAAAGCTCCTTTTCCAGCTTCTCCAGGTCCAGCTCCTTGAGGAGGGCCTGGATGGCCTCGGCCCCCATGCGGGCGTCAATGTCGTAGGACTCCACCACCCGCACCACGTTGCGGACCAGGTCCACCTCCACCCGGCCGTAGATCTCGCTCTTGACCTTGCCCCCGTCCGCCAGCACGTCCCCGGGGGCCACCCGGTCCCCGGTGGAGACCTCCACGTCGTCCTCAAAGGGGTAGACCTTGGCCTTCATCACCACGATGCTGGCGGGCTCGTGCAGGTGGACCACGCCCTCGGCCTCGGCGATGACCTCTTCCTCGGGGTCAATGGCGGCCACGATCTTGTCCCCCGGCTCCACCTTGGCGCCCTCGGGCACCACCACGTTCATGTGGGGGGCCACCCGGTACTCCTTGGGCTCGGTCCATTCCAAGGAGAGGGTGAGGTAGACCTGGTCCCCTTCCTCCTCCGCCCCCACCACCTTGGCGTGCATGTGCCGGGGTAGGCGCAAAAGGCCCTTGCCTTCCGCCAGGGGCTGCCCCGCCTCCACGATCTCCCCCTGCACCACCTGGGGTACAAGCCCCACGGGGAGGAGGTAGCGGGCCACGGGCTCCTCGTTTTGCAGGAGGGTGAGGAGGTAGCCTTCCTGAAGTTCCTTAAGCTCCACCACCCCTTCCTCCTCGGCCCGCAGGAGGTAGGGCTCGGCAAGCTCCGCCAGGATCTCCCCGGGCTTATAGGCCTCCTTCTCCACCCAGGCGGCGAGGGGCAGGCGCACGGAGGCCCGTTCCCTCTTCAGGTAGTCCACCACCACCCGGCGGGGGAAGCGGTAAAGGGCCACCCCGTCCATGCGGCTCACCACCCCGGGGGCGAGCTCCTGGCCCTTTACCACCTCCTCCCCGTCCTTCACCAGGGCGTCCGTCCCCGTGGGCAAGGGGTAGGTTTCCTGCTTGCCGTAGCGGAGCTCCCGGTACTCCTCGTCGCTGAGGAGCTGGCGCTTCTCCACGGGGATGCCGTTCAGGATGGCCCCTTTAGGGTCCAGGACGATGTACTTGCTGAAGTAGAGCACCTGCTCCAGCTCGGTGGCGGAGAGGTCCAAAAGGGTGCCGATCTTGGAGGGTACGTCCTTGACGAACCAGATGTGGGCGGCGGGGGTGGCGAGCTCAATGTGCCCCATGCGGTAGCGGCGCACGATGCTCTTGGTCACCTCCACGCCGCAGCGCTCGCAGACCTTGCCCTCAAAGCGCTGGCGCTTGTACTTGCCGCAGGCGCACTCGTAGTCCTTGATGGGGCCGAAGATGCGCTCGTCAAAGAGCCCGTCCCGCTCGGGCTTTAGCGTGCGGTAGTTGATGGTTTCCGGCTTCTCCACCTCCCCGTAGCTCCAGGAACGGATCTTCTCCGGGGAGGCCAGGGCGATGCGGACCTTGCGAACTTCCTTTTTCATCTTTCCTCCAGTTAGCGCTTGGATGCCAGCCCCTCAAAGATGTCCACGGGATTGTCCTTTTCGTCCAGGGTCTGCACGTCCAGGGCCAGGGCTTGGAGCTCCTTCACCAAGACGCGGAAGGACTCGGGCACGCTGGGCTCGGGCACGTCCTCGCCCTTGATGATGGCCTCGTACGCGGCGTTGCGGCCTTCTATGTCGTCGGACTTGAGGGTGAGCATCTCCTGCAGGGTGTGGGCGGCCCCGTAGGCCTCGAGGGCCCACACCTCCATTTCGCCGAAGCGCTGGCCACCGAACTGGGCCTTGCCCCCCAAGGGTTGCTGGGTGATGAGGGAGTAGGGGCCGGTGGAACGGGCGTGCATCTTGTCCTCCACCATGTGGTAGAGCTTCATGATGAACATCTGCCCCACCACGATGGGCCCCTCAATGGGCTCTCCGGAGCGGCCATCGTAGAGGACCACTTTGCCCTGCGTGAAGAGCTCCTTGAGCTGCTCCTCTGGGGTCTTGTCCGGGCTCACCAGGCCGAGCTTCGCCGCCCGGGCCAGGACCTCCTGTTCCCGCTTGTCCACGCCGAAGCCCTCCGCCTTCCGCTTGCCGAAATACAGGTCAAAGGCCTCGGCCAAGAGGGCCTTGATCTCGGGCTCCGTGGCCCCGTCAAACACCGGGGAGATGTAGCGCTGGCCCAGGAAGTACCCGGCCAAGCCCAGGTGGGTTTCCAGGATCTGCCCCAGGTTCATCCGGCTGGGCACGCCCAAGGGGTTCAGAATCACGTCCACCGGGGTGCCGTCCGGAAGGTGGGGCATGTCCTCTACGGGCAGGATCTTGGCCACCACGCCCTTGTTCCCGTGGCGGTTGGCGAGCTTATCCCCCACCTGGAGCTTGCGCTTTTGCGCCACAAAGACCCGCACCACCTCCCGCACCCCAGGCTTAAGCTCCACCCCTGGGTCCCCCCGCCTAAGGCGCAGGGTGCCCACCACGATGCCCCCTTCCCCAGGGGGCACCCGCAAGGAGGTGTCCTTCACGTCCCGAGCCTTCTCGCCGAAGATGGAGCGGAGGAGGCGTTCCTCGGGCGAGGGTTCCTGCTCGCCTTTGAAGCTGGTCCGGCCCACCAGGATGTCCCCGGGTTTTACCTCGGCGCCGATGCGCACCACGCCCTCCTCGTCCAGGTCGCGCAAGGCGGCCTCGGAGAGGTGCGGGATGTCCCGGGTGATGCGCTCGGGGCCAAGCTTGGTGTCCCGGGCCTCTATCTCGTAGCGCTCAATGTGGATGGAGGTGTAGAAGTCCCGCTTCAGGAGCTCCTCGCTGATGACGATGGCGTCCTCAAAGTTGTAGCCGTCAAAGGGCATGATGGCTACCAGGACGTTCTGCCCCAGGGCCAAAAAGCCCCCTTCCGAGGCGGGGCCGTCCGCCAGGAGGTCCCCCTTCTTCACCCTTTGCCCCACCACCACCCGGGGGCGTTGGTCCAGGGCGGTGCCCTGGTTGGAGCGCACGTAGCGGCGTAAGGGGTGTTCCACCAGGCGCCCGTCGGCGTAGCGCACGGCGATGCGGCGCCCATCCACCGCCACCACCTCGCCGTCCTCCTCGGCGTACAGGGCGGCCAAGGAGTCCCGCACCACCCGCTCCTCGAGGCCCGTCATCACCACGGGGGCCTGGGCGCGGATAAGGGGCACCGCCTGGGTCTGCATGTTGGAACCCATCAGGGCCCGGTTGGCGTCGTCGTGCTCCAGGAAGGGGATGAGGTTGGTGTTCACGGAGAAGACCTGCTTGGGGGAGACGTCCATGAACTCCACCTCCTCCGGGCTCACGATGACGGGCTCCCCCCGCCTTCTCGCCACCACCCGGTCCGTGGCGATGCGGCCTCCCTCCACGGGGGTGTTGGCCTGGGCGATGGTGTAGCGGTCCTCCTCCGTGGCGGTCATGTAGACCACCTCGTCCGTCACCACCCCGTTCACCACCCGGCGGTAGGGGGTGCGGATAAACCCGAGGGCATCCACCCGGGCGTAGGCGGCCAAGGAGGTGATGAGGCCGATGTTGGCCCCTTCCGGGGTCTCCACCGGGCAGATGCGGCCGTAATGGGTGCGGTGGACGTCGCGCACGTCAAAGCCCGCCCGCTCCCGGGTGAGGCCGCCAGGGCCCAAGGCGGAGATCCTCCGCTTGTGGCGCAAGGAGGAGAGGGGGTTGGTTTCGTCCTTGAACTGGGAAAGCTGGCTGCGGCTAAAGAACTCTCGGATGGCAGCCTCGAGGGGCCGGTTGTTCACGAGCTTGGCCGGGGTCAAGGTGTCCCCACCCATGACCATGCGCTCCCGCACCCCACGGGCCAGGCGGCTTAGGCCCACCCGGAACTGGTCGGCCATGAGCTCCCCCACGGTGCGGATGCGCCGGTTGCCCAGGTGGTCAATGTCGTCCACCTCGTGGCCCGGCACCCCGGCGGTGAGGGCGAAGAGGTAGCGGAGGGTGGGCAGGAAGACCTCATCCTTGAACTCCCCGTCCTCAAAGCGGGCCAGGGTGCGGCCCGAAAGGCGGATGCCAAGCTTCTCCTCCGCCTTGTAGCGGCCCGCCTCCCCCAGGTCGTAGCGCCGGGGGTCGGCCAGCAGGCCGTAGAGGTAGGCCAAGGCCTTGTCCTTCTTGGGCGGGTCCCCAGGGCGGAGCAGGGTGAAGAGGCGCACCAGGGCTTCCTCGGGGCGCATGGAGAGCACCGCCTCGTCCAGAAGCCCCTGCACCAGGTCCCCGTAGGCCCCAAGCTCCCGGTTTAGGGTTTCGGCATCGTACCCCAGGACCCGGAGGAGCAGGACCAGGGGGAACTTGCGCTTGTTGACCTTCATGGAGACGGTGCCGTTCTGCTCCAGCTCCAGGTCAATCCAAGGCCCCCGCTTGGGCAGGGGGATGATGCTGGCGATGTACCGCCCTAAGCGGGCCGGGTCCGGGGTGAAGTAAACCCCAGGGGAGCGGTGGATCTGGGAGACGATGACCCGGTCGGCCCCGTTGATGATGAAGGAGCCGTCCTCGGTCATCAGGGGGATGTGGCCCAAGAAGACCTCGTCCTCCTTGATCAGCCCCGTGTCCTTATGGATGAGCTGGAGCCGGGCGTAAAGGGGGGCCTGGTAGGTAAGGTCCTTCTGCCGGCACTCATCGGGTGGGAAAGGCGGTTCGCCGATGCGGTACTCCAAAAAGTCCAGGACCAGGCCGCCCTTGCCCTTGTCGCCCTCCTCAATGGGGAAGGTCTCCTTGAAGGCCGCCTGGATGCCCACGTTCTCCCGCTTTTCCGGGGGCACGTCGGCCTGGAGGGCCTTTTGGTAGGAAGCCACTTGGATTTCCGTAAGGGGAGGAAGGAGAATGACCTCTCGGATGCGACCGAACCGCTTAATCTCCATGCGTCACCTCAAAGGGGTAAGCGGGCCGCCCGAGGTAAGCTAACAGGGTTCTTCCGCAAGGGGAGTGCCCCTTGCGGTGGCTGGCTCTTACCGTGCTCCCTTGGCCCGACCAAAGAGCACAAACTGTAGCTTACAGGAGGTGGCCTAGCCCCGTCAATCCCCAAAGCCGGAAGGTCTTGACGCGCTGGGTATTCCTGGCTAAGCTAGACGTTGCGTGCGGGGGCGATTAGCTCAGCTGGTCAGAGCGCACGCCTGATAAGCGTGAGGTCGGTGGTTCAAGTCCACCATCGCCCACCACGGAGACCCCGGGCCCTAGGGCCCGGGGTTTGGGTTTTCCACCCGCACCACCAAGGTGTCGGCGATGAGGTCGTGCCAGGCTTGGCGCTTGGGGTGGAAGAAGGCCCAGAGGTAGCCGAGGAGAAGGGGCAGGGTGGAAAGGGTTTTGCCCACCACCTCCCGCATGAAGGCGGTGAGCCAGTCCACCGGTTTCCCGTCCAGCCGCACCACTTTGATCCCCAAGAGCATCTTCCCGGGGGTGGCCCCGTAAAGGGCGGTGAAGGCCACGTAGTAGGCCCAACCGGGTAGCCATTGGAAGAGGAGGTCCTGGGCCAGGGTGGTGGGGCCCAAGGGGTTTACCCCCGCTAGGGCCATGAGGAGGAGGGAGAGGGGCACGAGGACCAGGCTGTCCAGCAAGGAAGCCACAAGCCGCCGCCAGGGGCTCGCCACTACCATAGCCCACCTCCCAAGTAGCGGTACTCCAGGCGGAAGCGGCTTTGCGAGAGGAGGCCGAGGAGGGCTTCCGCTTCCCCCAGGCCAAGGGGGTTTTCCTCGCCGATAAGCTCCTGGAGGAGGCTCTTGGGCTTCTCGTACCGCACGAGCCGGAAGGTGCTAAGGCCAGCGAGCTCCGCTGCCCTTTGGGCAGCGTCCTCCAGGTAGCCTTCCCGGTCCACGAGGCCCAGGGCCACCGCTTGCTGGCCCGAGTAGATGCGGCCATCGGCCAAAGCCCTCACCCTTTCCAAGGGAAGGTTCCTTCCCTCGGCCACCCTGCGGACGAAAAGCTCGTAGGCCTCCCGCATGTAGGCCTTTAGCACGGCCTTTTCCTCCGGCGTGAGGGGCTTGAGCCCGGAGGCCATGTCCTTCAGGGCACCCTCCTTTAAGACCTCCACCCTAAGCCCTAGCTTTTCCAGAAGGCCGCTCACCTCGGGGATGACGGAGATGACCCCGATGGAGCCCGTGAGGGCCGTGGGTGGGCTGAAGATTTCCTGGGCGGCGGTGGCGGCGTAATAGCCGCCGCTTGCCGCCACGCTGCCCAAAGCCGCCACGAGGGGCTTGGCCTCCGCCAGGGCCTTCAGGCTCCGGTGGATGGCCTCGGTTTCCGTGACCCCGCCTCCGGGGCTGTCCACCAGGAGCACCACGGCCCGTACGCTTTCGTCCTCCCGGGCCTGGCGCACCTGGGAGAGGAGGTCCTCCAGGGCCTTGCCTGTGGGGATGCTTCCCTTTAGCTCCAGGAGGAGGACCTTTTCCCCTGTGCCGTATAGGGTAGATTCCCGCCACGTCCTTCCCGCCTCCCGGAAGCCCAGGCGGCCGAGGCCCACCACCACCAGGGCCACAACCCCTAGGAAGAGGAGGAGGGCTAGCCAGCGCTTCTGGTTCATAACCCTAGTTCAACATTCCCTTTTCAAAAAAGCAATGGGGAAGGCTGTGTGTTCCCGTTGTCCTGGGCTTAGGGGGAAAGCCTTTGGGGGGTCTTGGCACGGGGGTTGGGAAGGCTGGCTTCGCCAGGGGTTTACGCGCCCCCTCGGGCGCGGCTCGAATGCCTAGCCCTTCAGGGTATCCTTAGGCCGTGTTGCGGGTGGTGGTCCGGCCAGGCAAGGAGCGGAAACTGAGGAACTTCTACCCCAACCTCTACCGGGACGAGATCCAGGAGGCTCCTCCCGAGGCGGGGGTAGCGGAAGCGGTGGCGGCGGATGGGGGTTTCCTGGCGGTGGGCTACTACGATCCCCGCTCCAAGGTGCCTTTCCGAGCCTTCCGCTTTGACCCTGGGCCCTTGGACCGCCGCTTTTTCATCGGCCGCTTCCAGAGGGCTTTGCGGAAGCGGGAAGGGCTTGGGGTGTTCTACCGCCTGGTCCATGGGGAAGCGGACGGGCTTCCTGGGCTCGTGGTGGACCGCTTTGGGGAGGTATTGGTCCTCCAGGTGCGTTCCCGGGGCATGGAGGCCTTGCGGGGGGTGTGGTTGCCCGCTCTCCTCGAGGCCACCTCGCCCAAGGGCGTCTACGAGCGGAGCGACGTGGAGGCGAGGCGGCAAGAGGGTTTGCCCGAGCGGGTGGGGGTGGTCCATGGGGAGGTACCGGAGGTCTTGGAGGTGGAGGAGGACGGTCTCCTTTTCCCCATCCCCTTGGCCCTGGCCCAGAAGACCGGGTTTTACCTGGACCAGCGGGAAAACCGCCGCCTCTTTGAGGCCCTGGTCCGGCCCGGGGAGCGGGTTCTGGACGTGTTTAGCTACGTGGGGGGCTTCGCCCTCCGGGCCGCGCGGAAAGGGGCCTACGCCCTGGCGGTGGACAAGGACCTGGCGGCTCTTTCTGTCCTGGACCGGGCGGCCCTGCGGGCGGGGCTTCGGGTGGATATCCGCCAAGGCGAGGCCCTGGAGGTGCTAAAGGCGCTGGAGGGCCCGTTCCACCATGTCCTCCTGGACCCGCCCACCCTGGTGAAGCGCCCGGAGGAGCTTCCCGCCATGAAGCGCCACCTGGTGGACCTCGCGCGGGAGGCCCTGAGGCTCCTCGCCCCAGGGGGGTACCTCTGGCTTTCCGCCTGCAGCTACTACCTCAAGGTGGAGGACCTTCTGGAGGTGGCCCGTCGGGCTGCCGCAGACCGGGGGGTGCGCTTGCGGGTGCACACCGTCACCTACCAGCCCCAGGACCACCCCTGGAGCCTCCACGTGCCGGAAAGCCTCTACCTCAAGACGCTCATCCTGCAAGAGGATGCCCTCTGAGGGGGTATGATGGGAGGCGAAGCACCCTTGGGGTGCGTAAAAGGAGGCTAGTATGGAAGTGGCACGGGGTCTAGAAGGTGTGCTGTTCACGGAAAGCCGGATGTGCTTCATTGACGGGGAGGCGGGAAAGCTCTACTACTACGGCATCCCCATCCAGGAGCTTGCCGAAAAGAGCACGTTTGAGGAAACCACCTTCCTCCTCCTCCACGGCAGACTACCCAAGCGAGAAGAGCTACAAGCCTTCAAAAGGGATTTGGCTTCCCGCCGCGCCCTGCCGGAGCATCTCCTGGAGTCCTTCCGGCGCTATCCCGTTTCGGCCCACCCTATGAGCTTCCTGCGCACCGCCGTCTCCGAGCTGGGCATGCTGGATCCCGCAGAGAACGACATCTCCAAGGAAGCCCTCTACCAAAAGGGCCTGGACCTCATCGCCAAGTTCGCCACCATCGTGGCCGCCAACAAGCGGCTTAAGGAAGGGAAAGCCCCCATCCCCCCGCGGGAGGACCTTTCCCACGCCGCCAACTTCCTCTACATGGCGAACGGGGTGGAGCCTTCCCCGGAGCAGGAAAGGCTCATGGACGCTGCCCTGATCCTGCATGCGGAGCACGGCTTTAACGCCAGCACCTTCACCGCCATCGCCGCCTTTTCCACGGAAACCGACCTCTACTCCGCCATCACCGCCGCCGTGGCCTCCCTCAAGGGCCCCAGGCACGGCGGGGCCAACGAGGCGGTGATGAAGATGATCCGGGAGATCGGTACCCCGGAAAGGGCCCGGGATTGGGTGCGGGAAAAGCTCGCCAAGAAGGAGCGCATCATGGGCATGGGCCACCGGGTCTACAAGGCCTTTGACCCGCGGGCCGGGGTCTTGGAGCGCCTGGCCCGTTTGGTGGCGGAAAAGCACGGCCACTCCCAGGAGTACCAGATCCTCAAGATCGTGGAAGAGGAAGCGGGGAAGGTGCTCAACCCCCGGGGCATCTACCCCAACGTGGACTTCTACTCCGGGGTGGTCTACTCCGACCTAGGCTTTGGTCTGGAGTTCTTCACCCCCATCTTTGCCGTGGCCCGCATCGCCGGCTGGGTGGGGCACATCCTGGAGTACAAGGAGCTGGACAACCGCCTCCTCCGCCCCGACGCCAAGTACATCGGGGAGTTGGACAGGCCCTATATCCCCTTGGAGGAGCGCTAAGGTCCTTGGGGGGCTTGGGGCGTAAGGCCCCAGGCCCCTTTTACAGGCCACAAAAGGCTTCGTAGTCTATGAGTTCCCGTTGCGTGGGGTTATCCCCGCACACGGGGCAGGTGGGGTTGCGGCGCACCTTGAGCTTGCGGAAGCTGGCCTCCAGGGCATCGTAGAGGAGGAGGTGGCCCGCCAAGGGCTTACCCAGGCCCAAGAGGACCTTGAGGACCTCCGCCCCCATCAGGGCCCCCACCACGCCCGGAAGCACGCCGAAGACCCCGGCCTCGGCGCAGGAGGGGACGGAGCCGGGTGGCGGGGGTTTGGGGAAGAGGCACCGGTAACAAGGCCCCATGGTCCCTTCCTCCGTGGGGTGGTGGAAGACCGCCACCTGTCCGTCAAACTGGTAGATGGCCCCGAAGACCAGGGGCTTGTTGAGGAGAACGGCGGCGTCGTTCACCAGGTAGCGGGTGGGGAAGTTGTCGGAAGCGTCCACCAGGACCTGGTAGTCCTTGAGGATTTCCAGGGCGTTTTCCGAGGTGAGGCGGACGGGGTAGGCGTCAATCCGGACCAGAGGGTTTAGGGCCTGGAGGCGCTCCTTGGCCGCCAGGGCCTTGGGCTTGCCCACGTCCTCCGTGGCGTAGAGCACCTGGCGGTGGAGGTTGGAAAGCTCCACCCGGTCCATCTCCACAATCCCCACCCGGCCCACGCCCGCCGCCACCAGGTACTGGAGGACGGGCACGCCTAGGCCCCCGGCCCCCACCACGGCCACGGAGGCCTCCCTAAGCCGGGCCTGCCCTTCCGGCCCCACCTGGGGCAGGATCATCTGCCGGTGGTAGCGGTCCAGTTCCTCCTTGGTCCACATCTAGGCCTCCCGGGTGCCGAAGCCGGGGGGGAGGAAGTCGGGGTAGTCGGGGTTGCCCTTGCGGTCGGGAAGCCTCGGGACGAGGTCCGAGGGGTGGGGCTCCCCCTTGCGGCAGTAGGGGCAGTCGTGGCGCACCTTGTAGCGCACGGGGCGGGCGGGGATGCCCAAGGCGATGGCGTGGGGGGGGATGTCCCGGGTAACCACGGCCCCCGTGCCCACCATGGCGTCGTCTCCGATGCGCACCCCGGCCAGGATGGTGGCGTGGTAGGTGATGCGCACCCCGCTGCCGATGAGGGTTTCCTTCAGGGTCACGTCGGGGGAGGCCAGGACGTGGTGGGTGTGGCTGTAGACGTTGACGTAATCGGAAAGGGAGGTCCGGTCGCCGATCTTAATCCCCCCGATATCGTCCAAGAAGACGTAGCGGTGGACCACCACGTCGTCCCCTAGCTCCAGGTTGTAGCCCACGGAGAACTCCACGTTCTGGAAGAACTTGGGGTTTTTCCCCACCCGCTTGAAGATGAAGGGGGCCAAGGCCCGCCGTAGGGCCACCCCGGAATGGACGGACTGGCCGATGGGGGTGAGGTCCAGGACCTTCCAGAACCAGAGGAGGGGCTTCACCTTTCGGAACTTCTCCAGGTCGGTGGCGGCGTAGTACTCCGCCTCAAAGGTGATGCCCTCGGGGTCCAAGGCCATGGCCGCCAAGGGGTTCACTTCCAGGAGCTCGGGGTAGGGCCGGCCATAGAGGAGGCGGGCAAGCTCCTCCCGCACCAGGGCGTTCCGGTCCACGCCGGGGTCGGAAAGCTTTTCCGTGAGGCTTCCCAAGTAGCGGTCCAGGGCCTTCTGGTGCAGGGGGGCGATTTCGCGGGGAAGGAGCCAGGGCATAGGGTTATGCTACCCTTCCCGTGCCCAAGGGAAAACCCCCGGGCTCACCCTATGGAGGAGCGGTAGCCGAGTTCCCGTAGGGCCTCGGGGTCCTTGCGCCAGTCGGGGTAGACCTTGACCTCGAGGTCCAGGTACACCTTCCGGTTCAGGAAGACCTCCAGCTGCTTCCTGGCCGCCTGGCCGATTTCCTTGAGCTTCCGCCCCCCCTCCCCGATGACGATGCCCTTTTGCGAGGGGCGTTCCACGTAGAGGAGGGCTTTGATGTACAAAACCCCGTTTTCCCGCTCCGCCACCTCCTCGGTCTTCACGGCGATGGCGTAGGGTACCTCGTGCCAAAGCCGCTTCATGGCCTCTTCCCGGATGATCTCCGCCACCCATTCCCCGAAGTCCTGGTCGCTTTTGGCGAAGTCCTCGGGGTAGAAGAAGGGACCCTCGGGCAAAAGGGCCAAGAGTTCGGCTTTAAGCCCCGCCACCTGCTTCTCGTCCAAGGCGGAGAGCATCCGGGGTTCGGCCTCGGGCAGAAGGGCGTGGTAGGCCTTAAGGGCCTCCTCGGGGTACTTGGCGGCGTCCAGCTTGTTTCCCACGAGGAGGATGGGGACCTTGCCCACCAGGGGCTTGAGCGCCTTGGCCACCAGCTCGTCCTCCGGGGTGGGGGGGTGGCGCAGGTCCACCACCCAGACCACGGCGTTCACGTCCGCCAAGGCCTCGTAGACCTCCTGGTCCATGAATTCCCCCAGGGCGTCCATGGGCTGGTGCAGGCCCGGGGTGTCCACGAAGACGATCTGGCGGTTCCCCTCGGTGAGGATCCCCCTGAGGCGTTTCCTCGTGGTCTGGGGTTTGGGGCTGATGGGGGCCACCTTGACCCCCAGGAGGTTGTTGAGCAGGGTGGACTTGCCCACGTTGGGCTTGCCCACGAGGGCGATGAAACCGGAATACGTCTTTTCGCTCATGGTTTAGGTGATCCCGGCTTCCTGGATTTGGCCAAGGGGCCAGAAGCCGGACCTTCCAGGCTATTCAGTATACTCCAGGCCGTGGACCCCTTGGCCTTGGCCTTCCTCCCCGGGATTGGCCCCAAGCGACTTCTGGAGGCCCTTACCCAGGAAGAGCCTTTGGCCTTTCTCCGGGAGCGCTTTCCCGAGGTGGTAAGCCTTTACCCGGAAGCGGAAAGGCGCGCGGAAGGGGAAAGAAGACGGGCGGAGAGTTTGGGGATACGCATCCTCGGCCTTTGGGAGGAGGATTTTCCTGAAAGCTTAAGGAGGCTTCCCCAGCCCCCCACCCACCTGTACCTTCGGGGAGCGTTGCCTCCGGAGGAGCGGGCGGTGGCCGTCGTGGGTACCCGCAAGGCCTCCCCCTGGGCCCTGGGCTTCGCCCGGAGGCTTGCCCGGGAGCTGGCGGAGGCGGGGCTTTGGGTGGTTTCGGGCCTGGCCCGGGGCATAGACCGGGAGGCCCACCTGGGGGCTTTGGAAGGGGGCGGGCGGACCCTGGGCGTTTTGGGGAGCGCCCTGGACCGGGTCTATCCGCCCGAACACCGCCCCTTGGCGGGGCGCATGGACCTGGTTTCCGAGTTTCCCTTGGGGACAGGGCCTAAGCCCGAGTTCTTCCCCAGGCGGAACCGGCTCATCGCTGGGCTTGCCCGGGCGGTGTTGGTGGTGGAGGCTCCCCTGGACTCCGGGGCCCTCATCACGGCCAAGCACGCCCTGGAACTGGGAAAGGAGGTCCTGGCGGTGCCGGGCCGGCCCACGGACCCCGCCTCCTTGGGGGCAAACCGCCTCATCCAGGACGGGGCGTACCCCGTCCTCGAGGCCGGGGACGTCCTTTCCTACCTAGGGTTTTCCCCTAAGCCCAAGGCCCCTCCGGAGCTTTCCCCGGAGGAGGCCGCCCTTTACGCCCTCCTTTCCCAGGGGGAAGCGCTGCCGGAGGACCTGGCCCAGGCCGCGGGATTGCCCCCGGAAAGGGTGCTTTCCCTTCTCGCCCTCCTGGAGATCAAGGGCCTGGCCCGGGCCCTTCCCGGAGGGCGCTACGGGCCAGGCTAGCGAAGGCGGCTACTTGGCCTTCTCGTAGAGCTTCTTGGCGATCTCGTAGAGCTCGGCGGGGTGGAACTCGGGGGCGAACTCGGCGGCGTCGTGGCCGGCGTCAAACACGGGGCCGCCCGTGGGGGGGCCGTCCACCACCACCTCGCTCCCGTCCTCGGGGGAAGCCCCATTCCAGATAAGGCCCAGGTCCTGGTAATCGGAGGGGCTAAAGCGGTAGAGGTTGCGGTGGAAGCCCAGGTCCATGTACTTCTTGGCCTCGGGGATCTTGCTGTTGTCAATCCGGGGGATGGGGAGCATCTTGGTCATCTCCACCCCGGTAAGGGTTTCCAGGGCCTTGCCGTAGGCGGCGGCGTGGACCCCACCCCGCACCAGGAGGTAGCCGATCATCTCCCGGGCCACGGGGTTATCCGTCATCTCGTAGACCCGGAGCTTGTGGGTGCGGGCCGCCACCTCCAGGAAAAAGTTGTGGAGAAGGTCCAGGATGAGGTTGCCGCTGGTGAAGACGTACTCCCCGTGCCAGTGCTCTCCCATGGCCCCCATCACCAGGGTGTTGGCCCCCCCGGCGATGAAGTGGGCGGCGTTGCGGGCGTCCTTGGCGAAGCCCAAGGGGGCGCTCACGGGGTCTACCCCTTCCTCCAGGTCCTTTCCGGGGTTTTTGGCCAGGAGGCTGTTGATGGTGGCGGAAACGAGCTCAATGTGCCCAAGCTCCTCCGTGGCGATGTTGGCGATGAGGTCGTAGTAGGGCTTAAGCGCCTTCTTCCCCCGGAAGTTGAAGGACTGGTACATGTAGTTCATCAGGGTAGACATCTCCCCGAAGCGACCGCCCAGAAGGGCCTGCACCGCGGCGGCGGCGTTGGGGTCCTGCTCCTTGGGCATGGGCAACTCAATCTGCAACCGGTCTATTCTCAGGAACATACCTACCTCCTTTGCCTGGGCGGGCTTTCCCGCCCGGCACTTTCCACCTTAGGCAAGGGGGATTTATAAGTCCAATAGATTGCGTTGTTTCTGCCCATAAAATAGCATTATGAACATCACCTTAGCCCAGCTGCGCTACCTCGTGGTCTTGGCCGAGGAGGGGAGCTTTACCCGGGCGGCGGAGCGCGTGTACCTCACCCAACCCGCCCTGAGCGTTCAGATCCGGAAGCTGGAAGAGGCTTTGGGCGTGCGGCTTTTTGACCGTAAGAAGGGCAGGCCCACGGAGGTGGGGCAGGCGGTGGTGGCCCAGGCGCGGCGGGTGTTGGAGGAGGTGGAGCGCCTGAAGGCCTTGGCCCGGGGGGAGGAAGGGGTATTCCAAGGGTCTTTTCGCATCGGGGTCATCCCCACCCTGGCCCCCTACCTCCTTCCCCGCCTGCTCCCGCGGATTACGGAAAAGTATCCGGCCATCGAGGTGGCGGTGCGGGAGGAGCTTACCCCGGGTATCCTTAGGGGCCTAGAGGAAGGCCAACTGGATGCGGGCCTGGTGGGCACGGAGGAGAAGGTGCCCGGCCTTAAGGCCTACCCCCTCTTCACCGAGGCTTTCCTGGCCTACATTTCCCCACGCCACCCTCTCTATGCCAAGACGGCCCTTCACCCCTTGGAGATCCCGCTGGAGGACACGTGGGTGCTCTCGGAGGGGCACTGCTTCCGCGACCAGGTCCTTTCCGTTTGCCGGCCAAGCCTTAGGAGGCGGGCCGTGGAGTTCCAAAGCGGAGACCTGGAAACCCTCATGCGCCTGGTGGAGGAGGTGGGAGGGCTCACCCTCCTGCCAGAGGTGGCCCTTTGGACCCTCCCTCCCGGGAAGCGGGCCCACCTAAGGCCCCTCCTACCCCCTGGGGCCGGGCGCACCGTTTACCTCATCCACCGGGAAGGGAGCCTCAAGGCCTCGGTGGCCCAGGCTTTGGCGCAGGAGGCCCGGGAGGTCTTCGACGCCCTACGCCTTTTTTCCCACGGGGAAGATGGCGTTATGATGGGGGCGGAGGTTCGCCATGACCAAGCCTGAGGCCAAAGGCGGGGATGTGCACATCAAAGCGGGGCTTATCTGGATGAACGGGGCGCTGGTGCCCCAGGAGGAGGCCAAGACCAGCGTCTTAAGCCATGCCCTGCACTACGGGACCAGCGTGTTTGAGGGCATCCGGGCCTACGAAACCCCCAAAGGCCCCGCCATCTTCCGCTTGAAGGAACACGTGCGGCGCTTTTACAACTCCGCCAAGGTGCTGCGCATGGAAATCCCCTTCGCTCCCGAGGAGCTAGAGGAGGCCATAAAGGAGGTGGTGCGGCGAAACGGCTACAAAAGCTGCTACATCCGTCCCCTGGCCTGGATGGGGGCGAAGGCCTTAGGGGTAAACCCCCTGCCCAACAATCCGGCGGAGGTCATGGTGGCCGCCTGGGAGTGGGGGGCTTACCTGGGAGAGGAGGCGGTGCGCAAGGGCGCCAAGCTCATCACCAGCTCCTGGGCCCGCTTCCCCGCTAACGTGATGCCGGGCAAGGCCAAGGTGGGGGGAACTACGTGAACTCCGCCCTGGCCAAGATGGAGGCGGTGGCCGCAGGGGCCGATGAGGCCCTCCTTCTGGACGAGGAGGGCTACGTGGCCGAGGGGAGCGGGGAGAACCTCTTCTTCGTGCGGGACGGGGTCATCTACGCCCTGGAGCACTCGGTGAACCTCGAGGGCATCACCCGGGACACCGTGATCCGCCTCGCCCAGGACCTAGGCTACGAGGTCCAGGTGGTGCGGGCCACCCGCGACCAGCTCTACATGGCGGACGAGGTCTTCATGACGGGCACCGCCGCCGAGGTGACCCCCGTGTCCATGATTGACTGGCGCCCCATCGGGCAAGGCACCGCGGGGCCCATCGCCTTGCGCCTGCGGGAGGTCTATTTGGAGGTGGTGACGGGCAGGCGGCCCGAGTACGAGGGCTGGCTCACCTACGTCACTTCCTAAGCCAGTCCGCCAGCACCCTCGCGTAGAGCTCGGGGTCCAGGCGGGGCCTTTCGTAGAGCCCCGCCTTTAGGCGTTGCCGTTGGGCCTCAAAGAGGATGACCGCCGCCGCCACGCTCACGTTGAGGCTCTGCACCATCCCAAACATGGGGATCTTGATGGCCCCATCCGCCAGGGCCAAGGCCTCCTCGGAAACCCCCCACTTCTCCGCCCCGAGGAGGATGGCGGTGGGCTTGGTGTAGTCCACCTCGCGGAAGTCCTGGGCGTCCTCCCGGAGGGCGGTGGCGTAGATGCGGAAGCCCCTTTCCCGGAGGAAGCGGAAGGCGGAAGGGGTGTCCGGGTGGACCCGCAGGTAGACCCACTTGTGGCTTCCCCCGCTGGTCTCGTTGAAGGTGGGCACGCCCCCCGTGGGGTTCACGGCGTGGGCCTCGAGGACCCCCACGGCGTCGCAGGAGCGGAGGATGGCGGAGAGGTTGTGGGGTTTGTGCACGTTCTCCAGGAGCACCGTGAGGTCGGGCTGCCTTCGCTTGAGCACCTCTTCTATGCGCTTTCTACGGGTCTCGGTCACGGTTTCTCAGCTTAGCGATGAGGGGCTTGAGGAGGGAGCGCTTGAGCTTGAGGGCCTGCCGGTTCACCACGAGCCGGGCGGTGGAGTGGGCGAGGACCTCCACCTCCACAAGCCCCGCCGCCCTCAAGGTGGCCCCGGTCTGCACCACGTCCACCACGGCGTCCGCCAGGCCCGTGACCGCGGCGAGCTCAATGTTGCCGGAAAGCTCCACCACGTCCGCCACCCAGCCCCGTTCCTTGAGGAAGCGGGCGGTGAAGTTGGGGTACTTGGTGGCGATGCGGCGGATGGGGGAGGTGTCCCCCGGGCGCCTTATGAGGGAGAGCCGGCAGGCGCCAAAGCCCAGGTCCACGGGCTCGTAGAGGTCCCGCCCCGAGTCCAGGAGGACATCCTTCCCCACCACCCCGATCTCGGCGATGCCCAGGTCCACGTAGACCGGCACGTCCTTGTTGCGGAGCTCCAGAAGGGCCACGCCCCCTTCCTCCCCGTGGAGGAGGGCCCGGGGGTCCTGGATGGGGGGAAGGGGAAGGCCCGCCCGCCGGAGGGCCTCGTAGGCCTCCTGGAACATCCTTCCCTTGGGCAGGGCCACGGTGAGGGCGTAGCGCTTCACACCACCTCCCAGATGCGCTCCCCTTCCGCCAGGTAGGGGATGCCTTTGGCCTTGGCGTAGGCCACGGGGTCTTCCCCGTGGTAAAGCTCCACCCGCCTTTCCCGGGCGAAGTGGCGGAGGGCCTTCAGGTCCAGGGCCAAGACCTCAGGGGGTTCCTCCGCCTGGGGAAGCTTTAGGGCCTCCAGGGCCCGTTCCACCCCCAAGGCGAAGCCCGCCGCTTGGGGCAGAAGGGCCCCATCGTACCGCCCACCCCCCAGGAGGGGCAGGCCGAAGCCCGGGGTGTAGGCCCGGAAGAAGATGCCCGAGTAGTACTCGTACCGCCGGGCCATACCCAGGTCCAGGAGGACGGGCCTTTCCAGAAGCTTCAGGGTCCTCTCCAGGTCGGCCAGGGCCTTCTGCGCCTTGGGGGGAGGGGCAGGGCCTTGGCCTCCTTTAGGACCTCTGGTTCCCCGTAGAGGTCAGGGAGGGCGAGGAGGGCCTTCTTCACCCCTTCCGGCACCGGGTGGCGGGCGAGGAGGGCGGAAAGCTCGGGGAGGTTTTTGCGGTGGATGGCGGCCTGCGCCGCCCTTCTAGCCCCTTCCGGCAGGCCCGAGGCCTTGAGCACCTCCCCCACCAGGCTCGGCAGGCCCACCTCCACCACCCCGTCTAGGCCCAGGGCCTCGAGGGCGGCAAAGGCCAGGTGGAGGACCTCCGCGTCCGCCTTGGGCCCCGTGACCCCGATGAGCTCTAGCCCCACCTGGGTGTACTCGCGAAGCCGCCCAAGCTCCGCATCCCCTTCCCGTAGCCAAAGGGCCCCGGCGTACTGGAAGCGGTGGGCCCCTTCCTTCAGGTGGGGCCTTAGGAGCTTAGCGAGAAGGGTGGTGAACTCGCTCCTTAGGGCGAGCACCTCCCCCGTCTTGTCCACCAGCTTGAAGGCCCTTTCCGCCAGGGGATGGCTAGGGTCAAAGGCCTCGAGGGCGGGAAGCTCCACGGGCTCGTAGCCGTGCTGCCAGAAGAGCTTCTGGAGCCGCCTTTGGAGCTCGGCCTTGAGCCGGGCCTCGGGGGGGAGGAGGAAGCGGGTGCCTTCGGGGATCATTCCTTCACGAGGATTTCCACGCTGAGGATGCGGTCCGGGGTCGCCCTGGCCCCGGGGCCCTCCGTGGGGGCCAGGCGGCGCACCACCTCCATCCCCTCCACCACCTTGGCGAAGAGGGTGTACTGCCCCGTGAGGTGGGGGGTGGGGGCCAGGGTGATGAAGAACTGGCTCCCGTTGGAGTTGGGGTCCTGGGTGCGGGCCATGCCCACCAGGCCCTCCCGGTCAAAGGCCAGGCCCGGGACGATCTCCAGGCCAAAGGTGTAGCCGGGCCCACCCCGGCCCGTGCCCGTGGGGTCCCCCGTCTGGGCCACGAAGCCGGGGATGACCCGGTGCCAGACCACCCCGTCAAAGTAGCGGTGAAGGGCCAGGAAGACGAAGGAGTTCACCGTGTTGGGCGTTTCCTTCTCCAGAAGGTCCAAGAGGATATCCCCTTGGGTGGTCCTGAGGCGGGCGTAGTAGTCCTTGCCGGGCTTTAGCACCGGCTCAGGGGCCTTGAAGGAGCGCACGGGCTTTTCCGAAAGGTAGGGAAGGGGCTTCATGCTCTCACCCTTGCAGGCGCTAAGGAGGACGAGGAGAAGGAGGAGGACGCGCACCCCCATAGCCTACACCCGGGGCAGGGTAATGCCCCTTTGCCCCTGGTACTTGCCCTTGCGGTCCTTGTAAGTGGTTTCGGGCCTAGGGCCTTCCAGGAAGAGGATTTGCACGATGCCCTCCCCGGCGTAGACCTTGGCGGGGAGGGGGGTGGTGTTGGAGATCTCCAGGGTCACGTGGCCTTCCCAGCCCGGTTCCAAGGGGGTCACGTTGGCCACGATGCCGCACCGGGCGTAGGTGCTCTTGCCCAAGGCAATGGCGATCACGTTTTCCGGCATGCGGATGTACTCTATGCTCCGGGTGAGGGCGAAGGAGTTGGGGGGGATGATGACCTCTTCGCCCTCGTACTCCACGAAGCTCCGCGCGTCAAAGTTCTTGGGGTCCACCACGGTGGAGAAAACGTTGGTGAAGATCTTCCATTCCGGGGCGGCCCTTAGGTCGTAGCCGAAGGAGGAAAGGCCGTAGCTGATGACCCCTTCCCGCACGAGCCTCTCCTCAAAGGGCTCTATCATCCCCTTTTTGGCCATCTCCCGGATCCACCAGTCCGGCTTAATCATGCCTTCAACTATAGCGGTTAGGCTTTTCCTATGCGCAAGGCCTGGCCCCTTCTCCTCCTCCTGGCCGCCTGCGGCACCCAGGACCCGGGCGGGACGGGCCTCGAGGCCCTCCGCCTCACCGCCACCACCCTTCCCCCCGCCTACTTGGGCGAGCCCTATAGCGCCGCCTTCAGCGCCGAAGGGGGGGTGAGGCCCTACAGCTTCAGCCTGGAGGGTAGGCTCCCCCAGGGCCTCGTCTTCCAAGGGGGGCGGCTTAGCGGGGTGCCCAAGGAAAAGGGCCAGTTCTCCCTCATCCTCACCGTGGAGGACGGGGCCAAGAACAGCCGGGCCCAGAAGCTCACCCTCACCGTTTCCGACCCGCCCCTGCCTAGGCTTACCCTGGTGGCTCCCCAGGCCCAGGTGGAGGCCCCCTTCCTCCTCCTTGGGCGGGTGGAGGTAAGGGAGGCGGTGGGCTTCCAGCTGGAGCTTCCCCTGAAGGACCTCACCCCCGCCCTGGAAAGCCTTAAGGCCCTAAGCCCCGCCTACCTCCTGGACTTTGACCCCGCCTCTAGCCTCCTGCGCCTGGACATGGCCTTCGCCAAGCCCCTCAAGGACCAGGAGGCCTTCCGCCTCCTCCTCACCCCTGCGAAGCCCCTCGCCCCCAGGCTTTCCCCCAAGGTGGTCCTCTATGACAAGGAAGGAAAGCCCCTAGGCCAGCCCTTGCCCCGGGGCAAGCCCTTCGCCGCCCTTTGGGAGGTGGCGCAGAACCTGGGCAAGGAGGGCGAGGGCCTTAAGGGGGACCAAAACGGGGACGGCAAGGTGGACGGGGAGGACCTGAAAGCCTTGGCCGAGGGGTACTTCCCCAAGGCCTCCCCTGGCCAAGAAGAGGAGCGGGCGCCGTGAGGATCCGGCCCCTAAGGCGGGAGGAGCTGGCGGACTACCTGGCCTTGCGGGTCCAGCTTTGGCCCGAGGGCGGGGACGAGGCGGAGGAGGTGGAAGCCCTCCTGCGGGATCCCCAAGCGATGGCTTTCGTGGCGGAAGCCGAAGGGCGCTTGGTGGGTTTCGTGGAGGTTTCCCTCCGCCCCTACGCCGAAGGATGCGAAACCCGGCCCGTGGGGTATTTGGAGGGGTGGTATGTGCTGCCCTCCTGGAGGCGCCGGGGGGTGGGGCGGGCCTTGGTGGAGGCGGCCGAGGCCTGGGCCAGGGCCAAGGGGTGTCGGGAGATGGCCTCGGATGCGGCGCTCGCGAACCTCCTCGGCCAGGAGGCCCACCGCCACCTGGGCTACGAAGAGGTGGAGCGCATCGTCTGCTTCCGCAAACCCCTCTAGAGGGCCCGGCGGATGGCCTCGGCGTCCTCTTCCCGGTAGCCGTAGAGGGTGACCTCGAGGGTGTCCGGGGCCTTCTTGATCTCCTCCAGCATCACCCGCGCCACCTCCGCCACGGGAAGCCCCCCCACCCCGGTGCCCAAAAGGGGAAAGGCCACGGTCTTTAGGCCGAGCTCCACCGCCTTGGCTAGGGCGCTTTGGGTAGCCTGGCGCACCGTTTCCAGGCTCGCCGGCTCGTCTCCCAAGACGGCGGCGTGGATCACGTAGCGGACGGGGAGGTTCCCCGCCCCCGTGACCGCCGCCTCCCCCACGCGGATTTTGCCGATGCGGTCGCACTCCTCCTGGATGGAGGGGCCCCCTTTGCGCAGGATGGCCCCCGCCACCCCTGCCCCCAGCTTCAGGTAGTTGTTGGCGGCGTTGACGATCGCGTCCCCCTGGAACTCGGTGATGTCCCCTTGGGCCACGCGGATTCGGGCCATGCCTTCATTTTCCCTTACAATGGGCCTGATGTCACGGGACCTGTTGGGCCTCGAGGGGCGGATCGTCATGGTGACCGGGGCCGGCCGGGGCTTCGGGCGGGCCATCGCCCACGGCTACGGGCGGAACGGGGCCACGGTCATCGCCGTGGACCCGGACGTGGAGCTGGCCACCTCCGTGGCCTCCGAGGTGGAGGCCTTGGGGGCCACGGCCATCCCCATCCGGGGGGATATGAGCGTGGTCTTGGACGTGACCAACACCTTTGAGAAGGTGGAGGAGCTCTTCGGCCTTTTGGACGGCATCGTCCACGTGACCACCGCCGAGAGCAAGACCCCCTTCGTGGAGCTTTTGGAAGGGGAGTGGTACGACCTCATGAGCCAGGACGTGAAGAGTAGCCTCTACGTCCTGCAACACGGCCTCCGGCACCTGGCGGGTGGGGGGTTTGTCACCTTGGTCCTGCCCCCTTCCGCCCGCATGGAGCCCCACACCCTTTCCGTGCGCAAGGCGGTGGAGGGGCTCATTGAGGGGGCCAGCCGCACCTTCCCCGGGGTGCGGGTGAACGGGGTGGTGCCCTCCCGCGACCCCGTGGGGGAGGCCTACGACCAGGCCTTGGTGCGGGCCGCCTTGGGCCTTGGGTCCATGGTGTCCGAGGGCATCCGGGGGGTGGTGCTGGAGGTGCAGCTCCCCGAGCCCCCCACCTCCCCTGAGGTGTACGAGCTCCTGCGGGAAGTCCCATGAAATGCCCCTACTGCGGCCATCCCGACACGCGGGTGGTGGACTCCCGCCCCTCCGACGAGGGGGCGGCCATCCGCCGCCGCCGGGAGTGCCCCGGTTGCGGCCGCCGTTTCACCACCTACGAGCGCACGCAGCTAGAGCCCCTGATGGTGGTGAAGCGGGATGGGCGTAAGGAACCCTTCAACCCGGACAAGCTCCTCCGGGGCCTCCTCTTGGCCTGCGAGAAGCGCCCCGTGGACCAGGAGGCCTTGCGGCGTTTCGCCTACACCTTTGAGGACCAGGTGGCGGGCCCAGAGATTTCCTCGGAGGAAATCGGCCTTAAGGCCATGGCTTTCCTGCGCGAGTTGGACCACGTGGCCTACATCCGCTTCGCCTCCGTCTGCCGGGAGTTTGACTCCGTGGAGCGCTTCATTGAGGAGATCCGCCGCCTAGGGGGTGTTGACAAGAAGGGGGAAGGTTGATAGCATAGCTTTTGCTGCGCGGGCGAAAGCCCAAGCAGGGGGATCTTGAAAAGGGGAGAGCAGAGGTCCAAGCAAACACGCAACCAACGCCCTAGTGGCGTTTTTCTTTGGAGAGTTTGATCCTGGCTCAGGGTGAACGCTGGCGGCGTGCCTAAGACATGCAAGTCGGGCGGGCCATGGGGTTTTACTCCGTGGTCAGCGGCGGACGGGTGAGTAACGCGTGGGTGACCTACCCGGAAGTGTGGGACAACCCGGGGAAACTCGGGCTAATCCCGCATGTGGTCATGTCCTGTGGGGCATGATTAAAGGGCGAGAGTCCGCTTCCGGATGGGCCCGCGTCCCATCAGCTAGTTGGTGGGGTAAAGGCCCACCAAGGCGACGACGGGTAGCCGGTCTGAGAGGATGGCCGGCCACAGGGGCACTGAGACACGGGCCCCACTCCTACGGGAGGCAGCAGTTAGGAATCTTCCGCAATGGGCGCAAGCCTGACGGAGCGACGCCGCTTGGAGGAGGAAGCCCTTCGGGGTGTAAACTCCTGAACTGGGGACGAAAGCCCCGATGAGGGGGATGACGGTACCCAGGTAATAGCGCCGGCCAACTCCGTGCCAGCAGCCGCGGTAATACGGAGGGCGCGAGCGTTACCCGGATTTACTGGGCGTAAAGGGCGTGTAGGCGGCTTGGGGCGTCCCATGTGAAAGACCACGGCTCAACCGTGGGGGAGCGTGGGATACGCTCAGGCTAGACGGCGGGAGGGGTGGTGGAATTCCCGGAGTAGCGGTGAAATGCGCAGATACCGGGAGGAACGCCGATAGCGAAGGCAGCCACCTGGCTCGTTCGTGACGCTGAGGCGCGAAAGCGTGGGGAGCAAACCGGATTAGATACCCGGGTAGTCCACGCCCTAAACGATGCGCGCTAGGTCTCTGGGTTTTCTGGGGGCCGAAGCCAACGCGTTAAGCGCGCCGCCTGGGGAGTACGGCCGCAAGGCTGAAACTCAAAGGAATTGACGGGGGCCCGCACAAGCGGTGGAGCATGTGGTTTAATTCGAAGCAACGCGAAGAACCTTACCAGGCCTTGACATGCTAGGGAACCTGCCTGAAAGGGTGGGGTGCCCCGCGAGGGGAGCCCTAGCACAGGTGCTGCATGGCCGTCGTCAGCTCGTGTCGTGAGATGTTGGGTTAAGTCCCGCAACGAGCGCAACCCCTGCCGTTAGTTGCCAGCGGGTTAAGCCGGGCACTCTAACGGGACTGCCTGCGAAAGCAGGAGGAAGGCGGGGACGACGTCTGGTCATCATGGCCCTTACGGCCTGGGCGACACACGTGCTACAATGCCCACTACAGAGCGAGGCGACCTGGCGACAGGGAGCGAATCGCGGAAAGGTGGGCGTAGTTCGGATTGGGGTCTGCAACCCGACCCCATGAAGCCGGAATCGCTAGTAATCGCGGATCAGCCATGCCGCGGTGAATACGTTCCCGGGCCTTGTACACACCGCCCGTCACGCCATGGGAGCGGGTTCTACCCGAAGTCGCCGGGAGCCTTAGGGCAGGCGCCGAGGGTAGGGCCCGTGACTGGGGCGAAGTCGTAACAAGGTAGCTGTACCGGAAGGTGCGGCTGGATCACCTCCTTTCTAAGGAGCATAGGGCCTCTGCTTTCCCCTTTTCGGATCCTTGGGGGCGCCTTCGGGCGCCCTTTTTTGTTGCTGAGGAGCGGGGCCTTGCGCAGGAAGCGGCAGATGCGGACAGCCAGGAAGCGGGTGGTTTCCGCTGGGGGGTGGTCCTCCGGGGGGATCCTCCCGAGGTCCTGGTGGTGTCCCTAAAAGGAGGAAAGGTGGTCACCTTGCCCAAGGGCCAGGTGGAGCCGGGGGAACGCTACCCGGAGACCGCGGTGCGGGAGGTACGGGAGGAAACCAGGGTGGAGGCGGCGGTGCTCTCCCCCCTGGGAAAGGTGCGTTACTACTTCACGGTGAAGGATGGGGACGTCCCGGTAACGGTGAGCAAGGAAGTGCACTACTTCCTCATGGCCTACCGGGGTGGGGAGCCTCGGCCCCAGCTTTCCGAGGTGGAGGCTGCCTACTTCTTGCCGGTGGCCGAGGCCTTGAACCGGCTTTCCTACCCCAACGAGCGGGAGATGCTGCGCAAGGCCCTGTTGCGCTACCCTAGGGGCTAGGCCGGCTTGGCGCTGGGGTCCAGGAGGGCGAGGGCGGCCTCCTCGGGGGAGAGCTCGCCTTGGGCCACGCGCCGGACCAGTTCCCCGGCGCTTTGCGTGCGGCGCCGGCCCCATTCTTGGAGGACGCTTTCCACCTCAAACCGGGCCCGCTCCAGGCGGTGGCCTTCCAGGAGGCCATGCTCCAGGAGGTGGCGGTGGTGGGCCTCGAGGCCCTCAAAGAGCTCCTCCACCCCCTCCCCCGTGGCCGCCACCGTGGGGTAGATGGGGGGGCGCCAGCCCCCGGGCCTTGGGGGCGAGAGTTCCAGGGCGCTTTTGAGCTCCTGGATGAGCCGCTCCCCGCCCGGAAGGTCAAACTTGTTCACGGCAAAGAGGTCGGCGATCTCCATGACCCCCGCCTTGAAGGCCTGTACCGCATCCCCCGCCGCTGGGGTGAGGACGAGGAGGGTGGTGTCCGCCACCCGGGCGATGTCCACCTCGCTCTGGCCCACCCCCACGGTTTCCACGAAGATGCGGTCAAAACCGAAGGCCTCCAGGAGGGCCAAGGCGGCCACCGTGGCCCCGGCGAGCCCTCCTAGGGCGCCCCGGGAGGCCAGGGAGCGGATGTAGACCCCAGGGTCTTGGTGGTGGCGCATCATGCGGATCCGGTCCCCCAGGATGGCCCCGCCGGTAAAAGGGCTGCTGGGGTCTACGGCCAGCACCCCCACCTTCTCGCCCCGCTTGCGGGCCTCGAGGATGAGGCGGTCGGTGAGGGTGCTCTTCCCCGCCCCCGGGCTTCCCGTGATGCCCACCACCTTGGCCCTCCCTTGGCCCCGCACCCGTTTGAGGAGGGCCTGGCCCAGGGGGTGTCCCGCCTCCACCAGGGTGAGGGCCCGGGCCAAAGCCCGCACGTCTCCCGCGCGAAAGCGGCCTTCCAGATCCTCCAGGTGGGCTTCGTGCGCCATGGCGCTATTCTACGCTTTTTTGCAGGGACGCATCATTCCGCCAGGGCCACGCAGGCCACCTCCACCCGTACCCCCCGGGGCAGGGCTTTGACCGCCACCGTGGCCCGGGCGGGGTAGGGAGGGGCGAAGTAGCGGGCGTAGACCTCGTTGAAGCCGGGAAAGTCCTCCATATCGGCCAAGAAACAGGTGGTTTGGACCACCCGGTCAAGCCCCGAGCCCGCCGCCTCGAGGATGGCCTTGAGGTTTTCCATCACCCGCTCGGTCTGCGCGCGGATGTCCCCTTCCACCAGGGTGCCCTCGGGGGTGAGGGGGATCTGGCCGGAAACGAAGACGAAGCCCAAAGCCCGCACCGCCTGGCTGTAGGGACCGATGGCCTGAGGGGCTCTGTCGGTCTGGATGGCCTTCATGCCCCTATCCTACGGCGAAGCGGTAGAGCTTGCCCGAGAGGCTTGCCACCAGGACCTCTCCCGGCAAGGGGAGGGGAGGCACCTGCACCGCACCAAGCCCCGTGGCCTCAAAGACCACCTGGCCCCGCCGGTCCACCGCCAGGAAGCGGTCCTCCTCCGTGGCCACGAAGACGTGCCCCGAGGCGTAGGAAAGCCCCGCCGTCACCTTGCCCACCTCGAGGCTCCACACCTCCTCCCCCGTGGCGGCGTCCAAGGCCCGGAGGACCCCATCCCAGGCGGCCACGTAAACCCGCTCCCCATCCAGGGCGAGGCCTCCCCAGATCTCGCCTTCCACCGCCGCGTTCCAGAGGGTTTCCCGGCTCAGGGGGTCAAAGGCGTACACCTCCCCTTCCCAGGTGGGGATGAAAAGGAGGCCCCGCCCCGCCGCCACCGGAGCGTGGATGGGGCCCGTGCGCACCTTGTAGCGGAGGGCGCCCGTTTCCGGGTCTAGGGCGTAAAGCCACCCGTCCTCCGAGCCCACGAAGAGAAGCCCCCGGTAGAAGGTGGGGCTTGCGGAAAGGTGCCCCCCGGCCCGGAAGCGGAAAAGGGGGGCGTCCTTGTGGAAGGCGTACAGGGTGCCGTCGCGGCTCGCCACATAGACCCGCTCGCCCAAGGCCAAAGGGGCGGCGGTCACCTCCGCCCCCGTTTCCATGAACCACTCCAGGTGGCGGCCGCGGAAGCGCCGCACCTTCCCGTCCCAGCTGCCCACATAGACCCCGCCCCGCACCACCGGGGGGGCGGTGACCTCCTCGGGGAGGGCTTCCCGGCGCACCTCTCCCGTGAGGAGGTCCACCTCCACCAGGCCCCGCCCTACCCCCAGGTAAACCCTGCCCCCGGCATGGACCATCTCCCCGGGCCAGGCGGCCTCCCCCCCTAGGTCCAGCTTCCCCTTGAGGGCCAGCCGCCGGGGGTCGGGGGCCAAGGGGTAGTGGCCGGAGCGGCTGGCGCCCGCCCGGGGAGTGGCTAGGCGCAAGGCCTGGAACTCCCTCAGGGCGCTGTGGAAGAGGTCGGGGTGGGCGGGGCGCTCCTCGGGGTGTTTGGCCAAAAGGCCCAGGACCGCCTGTCCCACCCCTTTGGGGATGGCGGGGTTAAGGGCCTCCGGGGGCTTGGGCTCCTCGTACACGTGCTGGTAGAGCACCGCCTGGTCGTTCTCCCCCTCAAAGGGGGGGCGGCCCGTGAGGGTGCGGTAGAGGACGGCCCCTAGGCTGTAGAGGTCGGCCTTGGGGGTGAGGGGGAGGCCTTTGGCCTGTTCCGGGGCCATGTAGGTGGGGGTGCCCAGGGTATAGCCCGTGCGGGTCAGATGGCGGCTTTCCTGGAGGAGGTAGGCGAGGCCGAAGTCCATCACCTTGGGGTAGCCCTCCTTGGTGAGGAGGATGTTTTTGGGGGTGAGGTCCCGGTGGAGGATGCCCTGGGCGTGGAGGTGGGCCAGGGCCTCCATGACCTGGGCGGCCGCCAGGAGGATGCGATCCCCTTCCGGCCCCTCCTCAAAGGGGCCCAGCCGGTCAAAGGTGCCCCCTTCCACCAGCTCCATGACGAAGTAGGGCCGCCCCTCCTCCTCCCCCAGGTCCAACACTTGGACGATGCCGGGGTGGAAGAGGCGGGAAAGGGCCCGTACCTCCAGGAGAAACCGCTCCCGCTCGGGAGGCAAGGCGCGGGGGTGGAGGAGCTTGACCGCCACCCGGCGCCCCAAGCGCTCGTCCAGGGCTTGCCAAACCTCGGCCATACCCCCGGAACCCAGGGGGGCCTCGAGGCGGTACCGCCCGGCCAGGAGCATCCGGGTCATTTTAGGAGGTTTCTTCCTCGGGTTCCAGGCGTTTCAGGAGTTCGGCCAGCTCCTCCTTCCCTTGCTCCAGTTCCTGGACGATTTTGGCGATGGCCAGGCGCACCACCTCCGACTTGGAAACCAGGCGCTCGGGGCTGGAGAGGGCGTAGGCCGCCCGGGTCAAGAGGGCGTCCTGTTCCTCGGAGATGACCACCTGTAGCCGCTTCTTCTCCTTCTTGGGCATACCGCTCCTTGGCGGGTAGTGTAGCAAAAACCGCATCGCCTTGACAATGCACATGCCCCTGTATATCCTCATCTTGAGTAAGGTGAGTATGATGCTCACGGACACGGGGAGGCGGATTCTGCGGATTGAAGGGGGATCTCCCCTGTCCGGGGAGCTTCGGGTCTACCCGGCTAAAAACGCCGCCTTGCCCATTCTGGCGGCAAGCCTCCTCACCCCGGAACCCATCACCCTGGTGGAGGTGCCCAGGCTTCGGGACGTGGAGGTGATGCTGGAGCTTCTCGCCCACCTGGGGACCCATTACCAGTGGGAAGGGCGTACCCTGCACCTCCACACCCCCGAGATCCGCAACACCCACGCCCCTTACGAGCTGGTGGGGCAGATGCGGGCGAGCTTCATCGTCTGGGGTGCCCTCTTGGCCCGGGTAGGGGAGGGCAGGATCTCCCTGCCCGGGGGGTGCGCTTTCGGCGCCCGCCCCGTGGACCAGCACGTGAAGGCCCTCCGGGCCTTGGGGGCCGAGGTGGTGGAGGAGGAAGGGACCTTCTACGCCCGGCGCCTGCGCCCCCTTTCGGGGCGGGTGGTCTTTGACCTGCCCACGGTGGGGGGAACGGAGCAGGCCATGCTGGCCGTGGCCTTGGGGGGCGAGGCCACCTTGGTCCAGGCGGCCATGGAACCGGAGGTGGAGGACCTCGGCCGCTTCCTCTCCATGCTGGGGGTGGAGGTTCGGGGCCTGGGGAGCGCCATTGTGCATGTGAAAGGGGCAAGCCGCCTAAGGGGGGGGCGCTACCGCATCATCCCGGACCGCATAGAGGCGGGCACTTACCTCCTGGCGGCGGCGGCCACCCGGGGGTCCATTACCCTGCGGGAGGTGCGGCCCGACCACCTGGACGCCCTTTTGGACAAGCTCCACCAGGCGGGGCACCGCCTGGTGGTGGGGCCCGACTGGATCCGTTTCGCGGCCACCCCCGAGCCCGCGCCTTTTTCCGTGGAGGCCCGGGAGTACCCCGGTTTCCCCACGGACCTGCAGCCCATTGTGACCGCCTACCTGGCCACGGTGCCCGGGCAAAGCGCCGTGAGCGACCGGGTTTATCCCGACCGCTTCACCCACGTGGGGGAGCTGGCCCGCATGGGGGCGGAGCTCTACCTCCGGGACCGGACGCTTTTGGTCCACGGCCGGCGCCTCCACGGGGCCCAGGTGAAGGCCCTGGACATCCGCGCTGGCGGGGCCTTGGTGGTGGCGGCCTTGAGCGCGGAAGGGACCACGGAGATTGAGGGGGTCTACTTCCTGGAGCGGGGGTACGAGCACCTGGAGGAGCGCCTCAAGGCCCTGGGAGCCCGGGTGAGCACGGCGGAGATGGTCTTGGCCCAGGCGGCAGACTAGCCCCAAAGCCTTAAGGCTTCGGGGAACCGGAAGAAAAGCCGGTTCCTTTCCAGCTCGGGACTGTAGGCGGTTTCCACGTAGCCCGCCAGGCGGAGGGCCTCCAGCACCTCCCGGGCCACTGCCCGGTCCCCTTCCAGCTGGGCGGTGAGGAAGGCGAGGGCTTCTTCCTCCTCGTCCCCTTCGCCCACGAACTCCCGGTACTCCTGGTCCAAAGCCCGCATCAGGGCCTGGAGGTCTAAGGGTTTTTCCGTGAAGAACCAGCGGCTTTTGGCCCCGGGGAGGAAGTGGGCGTAGCCCTGGGCCTCGAGGGCCTGGGCCAGGCGCACCGCCTCGGCGTGGGGGTAGCCCCGCTGGACCAAGAGGGTCACCAGGGCGTCCCGCTCCCCGGAAAGCCCCTTGGGGTAGTCTTGACGAAGCCTTTGAACGAGTTCCCCGAGCTCCATGCTACCACCTCCGGTTTACTTATAATAAATGTTGCGCGAGGTATTATCAAGAGGGGGTTTTGCGGTATACTGAAAGCGGTATGGACCTGGACCTTCTCGCCAAACGCCTAGAGAGCCTCCGGGGGTATCTTTGACATCCCCGGAAAGGAAGCCCGGCTCAAAGAGCTAAACCAGCGCCTCGAGGACCCCACCCTCTGGCAGAACCCGGAGGAGGCCCGCCGGATAAGCCAGGAAGCAGCCCGCCACCGGCGGGTGGTGGACACCTTCCGCCAGCTGGAAAGCGACCTCCAGGGCCTCCTGGAGCTTTGGGAGGAGCTTCCCGCCGAGGAGCGGGAGGCCCTAAGGCCCGAGCTGGAGGAGGCGGCCGGAAAGCTAGAGGACCTCTACCACGAAACCCTCCTCGCCTTCCCCCACGCCGAGAAGAACGCCATCCTCACTATCCAGCCCGGGGCGGGGGGCACGGAAGCCTGCGACTGGGCGGAGATGCTCCTAAGGATGTACACCCGCTTCGCCGAGCGCCAGGGCTTCCAGGTGGAGGTGGTGGACCTCACCCCGGGGCCGGAGGCGGGGATTGACTACGCCCAGCTCCTCATCAAGGGGGAGAACGCCTACGGCCTCCTTTCCCCCGAGGCGGGGGTCCACCGCCTGGTGCGCCCCTCCCCCTTTGACGCCTCGGGCCGCCGCCACACCTCCTTCGCCGGGGTGGAGGTGATGCCGGAGGTGGACGATACCGTGGAGGTGGTGATCCGCCCCGAGGACCTGCGCATTGACGTGTTCCGCTCCCAAGGCCACGGGGGCCAAGGGGTGAACACCACGGACTCGGCGGTGCGCATCGTTCACCTGCCCACGGGCATCACCGTCACCTGCCAGGCCACCCGGAGCCAGATCAAGAACAAGGAACTGGCCATGAAGGTCCTCCGCTCCCGGCTTTTTGAGCTGGAGTGGAAGAAGAAGCAGGAGGAGCTTCGCAAGCTCAAGGGGGAGGTGCGGCCCATTGAGTGGGGAAGCCAGATCCGTAGCTACGTCCTGGACAAGCAGTACGTGAAGGACCACCGCACCGGCCTCATGCGCTTTGACCCGCAAAACGTCCTGGACGGGGACCTCTTGGACTTTATCTGGGCGGGGCTGGAATGGAAAGCGGGCCGCCGCCAGGCGGCGGAGGAGGTGGAAGCGGACTAGCCCACGGCCCGGCGCAGAAGGGCTTGGACCTGGGCCTCCTCCTCGAGGCCCAGGTCCTTTAGGGCGAAGGCCACCGGCCACATCCTCCCCTGGTCCAACCGAGCCTGGTCGGTGAAACCCAAGGTGGCGTAGCGGGTTTTAAAACGGTGGGCGGGCTGGAAGAAGCAAACCACCTTGCCCTTAAGGGCGTAGGCCGGCATGCCGTACCAAAGCCGCAGGGTGAGGTGGGGGGCCGCTTCCTGGACGAGGGCGTGGAGGCGGAGGGCCAAGGAGCGGTCGGGCTCGGGCCAAAGGGCGATGGCCGCCAGCACCGCCTCTGGGTCTTGGGCGCCGGCCATGTCAGTAAGCGTCCTCCGGGGCCTTGTAGATTTCCCCCGTGAGCCAGTAGATGACCCGCTCCGCCACGTTTTCCAAATGGTCCCCAAGCCGCTCATAGCTGCGGGCCACCCGCATGAGGGTGAGGGCCTTGGTGATGGTCCTGGGGTCTTCCATCATGTAGGTGATGAGCTCCCGGGTTACCTCCTCGTAAAGCCCGTCCACCTGGTCGTCCAGTTCCAGGACCTTGCGGGCCAAGGCGGTGTCCCGCTCGGCCACGCTTTGGCCCAAGGTGTCCATCATCTCCAAAAGGCGCCTGCCCATCTCCGGCAGGGTCACGTAGCGCTTCAAGGGAGGTTCTTTGCTCAGGAGAAGGGCGTCTTCCGCCACGTGCATGGCGTAGTCCCCCGCCCTCTCCAGGTCGGTGAGCGCCTTGATGATGGTGAAGATGAGCCTGAGGTCCGTGGCCACGGGCTGGTGGCGGGCGATGACGGCGATGGCCTGGTTCTCAATCTTGAGCTCTAAAGCGTCCACCTCCTTGTCCTTGGCGATAACCGCTTGGGCCCGGGCGGCGTCCTGCTGGACGAGGGCCTCGGTGGCCTCCTGGGTCATCTCCCGCACCAGGGAAAGCATCCTTAGGGTTTCCTCCAGAAGCTGGTTGAGCGCTTGGTCTAGGGCTTCCCGCATGGGTTCCTCCTCGCCTCAGTCTAGGGGAAGGCGGACGCCGAAAACGTTCTCTTCCCCCTCCCGTCCAGCATAGGCCTCTCCTCCCAGGCTCCGGGCCAGGCGGCGCACCAGGTATAGGCCAAGCCCCTGCCCCAGGCCCCCCTGGAACCCCCGGCGCCCCGGGAGGAAGAGGGTCTCGTAGTCGGGGAGGGGGGGGCCGGCATCCCGCACCTCCAGGTGGAGGTGGTCTTCCCCTAGGCGGGAACGGAGGCGGATGGGGTCTTGGCCGTATTTGAGGGCGTTGTCCAGGAGGTTTAGGAGGATCTGGAAGAGGGCGTCGGGGTCGGTGCGGGCGGTGTGGGGGAGGTGGACCTCCACCCGTCTTCCCCGGAGCCGCTCGTGCAGCAGCCTTTCCAGACGGGGCCAAAGCTCCTCCAGGGGGAAGGTGCGCCTGGGCCCGGGTTGGGTGAAGGAGAGGCTTTGGGCCAGGCGGGCGAGGCGGGCCACCTCCCCCTTAAGGAGGTCCAGGACCTCCTTCTCCTGCTTGGTTCTGGGCGTGAGGGCCTCCAGGAGGGGGCCCATCCCCGCCAGGGGGGTCCTGAGCTCGTGGGCCAGGGTGAGGGTGGCCTCCTCGAGGGCCTCTAGCCGCCCCTTTAGCTCCGTTTCGTCTAGGAGGTAGAGCCTTCCCGGAAGGGCCTTGACCCAAAGGAGGCGGCCCCGCACCTCCAGGCGCCTTTCCCCCCCGTGGAGGGCCAAGGCCTCCAGGCGGTGGTCCCGTAGGGTGAGGAGGAGGGGGCGGCCCACCACCTTTTCCCGGCGCACCTGCAAAAGCTCCTCCGCCTTGGGGTTGAGGTAGACCACCTGCCTTTCCCGGTGCAGGACAAGCCCCTCCAAGGCCTCCTCCCAAGCGGCCTCTAGCTCCTTCACCCCACCTCCTTGAAGCGGTACCCAAGCCCCCGTACCGTTTCCAAAAAGCGGGGGGTTTTGGGGTCTTCGCCCAGCTTTTCCCGTAGCTGCAGGATGTGCTGGTCCACGGTTCTAGGCGTTCCCCAGTACTCGGGTCCCCACACGGCTTCTAAAAGTTCCTCCCGGGTGTAGACCCGGCCCGGATGCTGGGCCAAGAAGGCCAAAAGGGCGAACTCCCGCCGGGTGAGGGGGAGGGGCTTGCCCTCGAGGCTCGCCTCCATCCTTTCCAGGTCCAGGAGGAGGGGCCCGCGGCGGAGGACCTTGCGCTTGCCGGCGCGGCGCAGGAGGGCCTCGAGGCGGGCCAAAAGTTCTTCCGTGGCGAAGGGCTTCACCAGGTAATCGTCCGCCCCCTGGCTCAGGCCCTCCACCCGGTCCCGCACCTCCGAGCGGGCGGTGAGGAGGAGGACGGGAAGCTCGGCGAAGGCGCCTTGGCGCATCCTTTCCAGGAGCTTTATTCCCGGCTCGTCCGGGAGCATCCAGTCCAGGATCACGGCCTCCGCTTCCTTGAGGAGGGGCCAGGCTTCCCGGGCGTTTTCCGCCTCCAGCACCCGGTGCCCGGCCCGCTCCAGGGCGAGGCGGACCCCAAGCCGCACCGCCCGCTCGTCCTCCACCAGGAGCACCGTGGCCACGCCTTCAGTCTAGCCCGGGCCGTGTCAGGGCACGGTCAAGCCCTTTGCTTGACAGGTTTCCCTGGGCCGTGCTACCCTTCAAAAGGCTGAGGGCGGCTAGCTCAGCGGAAGAGCGCTCGCCTCACACGCGAGAGGTCGTAGGTTCAAGTCCTACGCCGCCCACCAAACCACCCTCCCCACCCCCTGGGTGGGGAGGCGGTTTTTTCCCCTGGACCCAGAGGGGGGGCAGGGTATACCCTAGGGAACATGTACGGGGGGAAGATCCTCTACGAAGGGCTTACCTTTGACGACGTCCTCCTCTTGCCGGATTACTCCGAGGTCCTGCCCAAGGAGGTTTCCGTCAAGACCCGGCTCACCAAAAGGCTCACCCTGAACATCCCCATCCTCTCCGCCGCCATGGACACGGTGACGGAGGCGGAGATGGCCATCGCCATGGCCCGGGAGGGGGGACTTGGGGTCATCCATAAGAACCTTTCCATAGAGGTCCAGGCGGCCATGGTGCGCAAGGTGAAGCGCTCCGAGGCGGGCATGATCCAAGACCCCGTGACCCTGCCCCCCACCGCCACCCTCGAGGACGCTGAACGCCTCATGCGGGAGTACCGCATCGGGGGGCTTCCCGTGGTGGACCTTTACGGGAAGCTCTTGGGCCTGGTGACCAACCGCGACCTCCGCTTTGAGCGGGACCTCAAGCGCCCCGTCACCGAGGTCATGACCCCCTTGGAGCGCCTCATCACCGCTCCCCCCGGCACCACCTTGGAGGAGGCGGAGGAGATCTTGCGCAAGCACAAGGTGGAGAAGCTTCCCCTGGTGGACGAGTCGGGAAGGCTCAGGGGGCTTCTCACCCTCAAGGATATCGTCAAGCGCAAGCAGTACCCCAACGCCGCCAAGGACGCCCTGGGCCGGCTTCTGGTGGGGGCGGCGGTGGGGGCGAGCAAGGACCTGCCCGAAAGGGCCCAGGCCCTGGTGGAGGCGGGGGTGGACGTCTTGGTCCTGGACTCGGCCCACGGGCACTCCAAGGGGATTCTGGAAGCCCTTGTTTATCTGAAAGAGACCTTCGGGGACAAGGTGGAGGTGGTCGCCGGGAACGTGGCCACGCGGGAGGGGGCCCGGGCCTTGGCCGAGCGGGGGGCGGATGCGGTGAAGGTGGGCATCGGCCCCGGTTCCATCTGCACCACCCGGGTGGTGACGGGGGTGGGGGTGCCCCAGATCTCCGCCATCCTCGAGGCGGTGGCCGGGGTGGAGGGCTTGGACGTCCCCGTCATCGCCGATGGCGGCATCAAGTACACCGGGGATGTGGCCAAGGCCATCGCCGCCGGGGCCCACACGGTGATGCTGGGGAGCATGCTGGCGGGCACCGACGAGGCCCCGGGGGAGGAGGTGCTCAAGGACGGCCGGCGCTACAAGCTCTACCGGGGCATGGGCTCCTTGGGGGCCATGCGCCAAGGGTCTGCCGACCGCTACTTCCAAGACCCCGGTAAGGGAGGGGAAACGGAGGCCAAAAAGCTCGTTCCCGAGGGGATTGAGGGCATGGTGCCCTACAAGGGGCCCGTGGCGGACGTGCTTTACCAGATCGTGGGGGGGCTTAGGAGTGCCATGGGCTACGTGGGGGCCCCGGACATAGAAACCTTCCGCAAAAAGGCCCGTTTCGTGCGCATGACCATGGCCGGCCTCATTGAGAGCCACCCCCACGACGTGGTGGTCGTCAAGGAGGCCCCCAACTACTCCCGCTAGTCGCCGAAGAGCTTCTTGAGCGCCTCGGCGCTACCCTTTTTGCGGGCCAGCCGGTAGGTGCCCTCTTTTTCCTCCAAAAGGCCCTTGGCCACGAGGGCCTTTAGGGTGTCCTCCAGTTCCTTTTTGGAGAAGGGCTCCCCCTCCTCGTCCAGATAGCGCTGGATGTCCTTGAAGGTGGCGAAGCGCAACGCCTCCACCGCCCGCATGACCCAGGCCTCGCGGTCCATGGCACCATCCTACCCCGGCCTGCGTGGCATCCTGGGGCCATGGACCCTTACCGGGAGTACCAGGACTACGTGATGGCCTCGAGGCTCCTCATCGCCCGGGGCCTTTCCCGGGAGGTGCTTGGCCTTTCCCAATATGCCAGGCTGCGCTTGAAGCGCCTGGAGCTTGCCGCCTCGGGAAGGCTTTGGGCGCTAGAGCACCTGGACCAGAGGCTCCGCTTTGGCTTCTGGAGCAACCCCTTGCGCCTCAAGGAGGCCTTGCGCTGGCTTGGGGATGCCCCCTACCTGGAAAGCCCCTTGGCCTTTGAGGCCCTCCTGTACCCCGAGGAGCAGGGGAGGCTTTGCTACCCGGGCCAGGCGGGGGCCTATTACCTGGGTTGGCTCCGCCTGCCCGCCCTCCTCATGGACCCCAGGGCCTTTGAGGAGGCCCTGAGGGAGCAGGAGGAGCGGCAAAGGGAGCTTCCCCTTTTCCTCAACGCCTTCCACCGGGTGCCGGGGGTTTAGTGCTTCTTTTCCCGAGGTTCTTGACCCATACCCTCGGGGCGTGTATAATCCGGGGAACAACGTGCATATCTTTGCCTACACCGTTTCCCCAGCCTAAACGAAGGAGCCGAAGATGACCTGGAAGGAAGCTTACCCGGATATCCCCTTAGGCCAGGACGCCTGTGGCATCATCGCCATGGCGGAGAAGAGCGGCAAGCCCTCCCACCGCATCGTGCGGCGGACCTTGGAGAGCCTCTACCGCATGGCCCACCGGGCGGGGGCCATCCGAGGAGAAGGGGATGGCACGGGAATCCAAACCGACATCCCCCGGGAGCTTTGGGCCCGCTTCCTGGAGGAGGCGGGGCTAGAGCCCGAGCTGGCCTTCAACCCCCGCTTCTTCGTGGGCCACTTCTTCCTGCCCAAGGGGGAAGAGGCCCGGGTGGAGGAGTTTTTCGCCCTCCTCAGGCGGGAGGGGCAACGGCTTGGCGTGCGCCCCGTGCACTTCCGCCGGGGGGAGGTGGTGAGCGGGGTCTTGGGCCCCGTGGGGCGGCGCACCGAGCCCATCTTCCTCCAGGTGGCGGGGCTTAGCCCGGATGGGGACGGGCCTCTTTGGGAGCTAGGGCTTCGCCTCGAGGCCCTCTTCCCCGTGCACGTGGTTTCCCTTTCCACCCACAGCGTGGTCTACAAGGTGCGGGGGGCGGCGGAGCTTTTGAAGCGCTACTACCCCGAGCTTTCCCGCCCCGAGTTCAAGAGCACCATCGCCCTGGGGCACAACCGCTACTCCACCAACACCCTTTCCACCTTTGAACAGGTGCAGCCCTTTGGCCTCCTGGGCCACAACGGCGAAATCAACACCATTGAGCGCCTGAGGCGGGAGATGGACTACCTGGGCATCCCCCGCACCGGGGGCTCGGACTCCCAGGACCTGAACCGCATGCTGGAGGGGCTCATCTACCGCTACGGCCTCTCCCTGCCCGAGGCCATGGACCTGGTCTTCCCCCCGGTTCTGGGCGAGGTCAAGGCCCTGCCGGAGGATCTCCAGGACCTCTACCTGGCCCTAAGGCAACGCTTCGGTCCCTTGGCCCAGGGGCCCGCCGCCATCGTGAGCCGCCACCGGGACGAGGCGGTCTTCGCCACCGACGCCATGGGCCTAAGGCCCCTTTGGCAGTTTGAAACCCCCTACGAGATCGTCTTCTCCTCGGAGCGGGGGGTCTTCAACGCCGAGGAGTTCGTCACCGAGCCCAAGCCCCTGGCCCCGGGGGAGAAGGTCTACCTCCGCCTGACCCCGGAAGGGCCCAAGGTCCTGCCCTTTGACCGCCACCAGCGCCAGGTCTTGGAGAGGACCCTGGCCCGCACCCCGGTGCAGGGGTACCGGGTTCACCTGCAAGGGCCCATCCGCCAGGCGCCGCCCCCGGTGGCGGGGGGAAGCGGGGTGGAGGTGGAGGAAAAGCCCGCCCCGCCTCCCTTGGGCCTGGAAAGGGCCTTCGGCTGGGACCGCTGGGACGGGGCCTACCTGGAGGCCCTGGCCAAGACGGGCAACGAGCCCATCGGCTCCCTGGGCTACGATGGCCCCTTGGCTGCCCTAAACCCGGAGAAGCCCAACCTCTCGGAGTTCTTCAAGGAAACCGTGGCGGTGGTGACCAACCCCGCCATTGACCGGGAGCGGGAGATTGAGCACTTCTCCACCCGCACCCTCTTAGGCCGCCGCCCCTTGCCCGATGGAAGGGGTGGGGGGGAGGTGGTGGAGCTCCTCCTCCCCATCGTCCTGGAGTCCGACCCCGGTCTGGCGGAGGCCTTTGGCACCCTCACCCTGGCCGAGGTGCGCGCCCGCTTTAAGACCCGCACCCTGGTGCCCCAGTTCACCGTGGAGGAGGGGCTTCTCGCTGGGCTCAAGCGCCTGGAAGAGGAAGCGGTAAAGGCGGTGGAGGAGGGGGCCGAGGTCCTCATCCTCTCCGACCGGGAGGCCTTCCAGGGAGGCGTGTGGATTGACATCGGCTTGGCGGTGGCGGCGGTGAACCGGGCCCTCCTCAAGCGGGACGCCGAGGGGATCGCCTTAAGGCGGCGTACCTCCCTCCTCGTCCACTCCGGGGGTGTGCGCAACCTGCACGACGTGGCCTTCCTCCTGGGCCTGGGGGCGGAGGCGGTGGCGCCCTGGCTTTTGGAGGAAAAGGCCAGGGCCTTGGAGGGGCGCAAGGGGGTGGCGAACGCCCTCGAGGCCCTTCGCAAGGGCCTGGAGAAGGTCATCTCCACCATGGGCATCCACGAGCTCCGGGGGTATGGGAGGATCTTCAGCTCCATCGGGCTTAAGCCCGAGCTGGCGGAGTATTTTGGCACCCGGAACTTCCTGGGCTCGGAAGCCGCAGGCTACGGCTTTTTGGAATTGGAGCGCACCCTTTTGGAGCGGGAGGGCTTCCTGCGGGCGGAAAAGGTCCTGCCCGCCAAGGACTTCCGCTTTAACCCGAGGATTTACAAGGCCGCCCAGGAGGTGGCCTCGGGCCAGGCCCCCTACAGCCACTTCCAGGAAAAGGTGCACTCCTTGGAGCGGGAAAGCCCCGTGGCCGCCCGGCAGCTCTTGGAGGTGCGCTTCCCCGAAAGGAGCGACGTGGCCCCGGAGGAGGTGGACCTCTCCGTGGGGGGGCATTCCCTGCCCTTCCTCATCAGCGCCATGAGCTTCGGCTCCCAGGGGGAGGCCTCCTTCCGCGCTTACGTGGAGGCGGCCAAGCGCCTCAACATGCTCTGCATCAACGGGGAGGGTGGGGAGATCCCCGATATGCTCGGCAAGTACACCCACTGGCGGGGGCAGCAGGTGGCCTCGGGCCGCTTCGGCGTCCACGCCTACATGCTGAACTCCGCCAGCGTCATTGAGATCAAGATCGGCCAGGGGGCCAAGCCCGGGGAGGGCGGCCACCTGCCCGGCAAGAAGGTCTCCCCCAAGGTGGCGGCCGCCCGCAACGCCGTGCCCGGGGTGGACCTCATCAGCCCCTCCAACAACCACGACCTCTACTCCATTGAGGACCTGGCCCAGCTCATAGAGGAACTCAAGACGGTGAACCCCAAGGCCCTGGTTTCCGTAAAGGTGCCCGTGATTCCCGGCATCGGCACCATCGCCGTGGGCATCGCCAAGGCGGGGGCGGATGTCATCACCCTTTCCGGCTTTGAGGGGGGCACGGGGGCAGCAAGGCTCCACGCCCTCAAGTACGCCGGGCTTCCCGTGGAACTGGGGGTGCGCCGGGCCCACCGGGCCCTGGTGCGGGCGGGCTTGCGGGACAAGGTGGAGATCTGGGCCGACGGGGGGCTCAAGACCGCTTACGACGTGCTCCGGATGGTCCTCTTGGGGGCGGATAGGGTGGGCATGGCCACCATGGCCATGGTGGCCATCGGCTGCACCATCTGCCGCGGCTGCCAGCTGGACACCTGCCACGTGGGCATCACCACGCAGATAGAAACGGTGGAGGAGGCCTTGGCCCACGGCCTCAAGCGCTTCGTGCCCCAGGACCTGGAGCGGGCGGTGGAGCACCTTACCCGCTTCTTCGGGGCCATGGGCGAGGCCCTTAGGGAGTTGGTGGCGGCCTTGGGGGCCCGTTCCCTAAGGGAGCTTCGGGGGCGCTCGGACCTCCTCTACCAGCGGGACCACCTGGAGGAGTTGGACTTAAGTTACTTCTTCGCCCCCGTGGAGGAGCCCGAGTGGCTCAAGGACACCTCGGCCCACGTGCTCCGGAAGCCTCTGAACCAGCTTACCCGCACCATCACCGAGGTGGTCATGGGGGCCTACGCGGAAGGGGGGAGGCGGCTTTTGTTCCAGGAGGGGCCGGTGGACTCCACGGACCGGGCCTTGGGCGCCCATTTGGCCGGGGAGATCGCCCGCAGGCGGCTTTACGGCAAGGGCTTTGAGGCGGAGGTGGAGCTCCGCTTTGACGCCGGGAGCATCGCCGGGAACGGCCTTGCCGCCTTCAACGTGGACGGGATGAAGGTGGTGGTGGAGGGCGGGGCCCAAGACGGGGTGGCCAAGAGCGCCTTCGGCGGCACCGTGGCCGTTCTGAAAGGGCGCAACCCCTACGGGGCCTACGTGGACGGTTCCGTGGGCAAGAGCTTTGCCTACGGGGCCATCGGCGGCCTCCTCATCGTGGAGGGGGTGGCGGATAGCCGCTTCTGCATCCGGCTTTCCGGTGCGGACGTGATCCTGGGCGGGGAGCCCGAGCGCCCCCTCAGGGACGACCTCGGCAACCTGGCCGCCCGGGCGCAGGCCAAGGGCTTCGCCTTTGAGTACATGACCCGGGGCCGGGCCTTGGTCCTGGGGGACCCTGGGCCTTGGATCTGCTCGGGGATGACGGGGGGAAGGGTTTACCTGCGCCACTGGCCGGAAATGGGCCTCACCGAGGAGGCCATGAAGCGCCGGCTGGCCAAGGGGGCCAAGGTGGCGGTGAAGCCCTTGGACGCTCGGGGGGTGGAGGACGTACGGGAACTCCTTTCCGCCTACATCGCCGTCCTTCGGGAGGCCAAGCGGGAGGAGAAGGCGAACCGGTTGGCGAAGCTCTTGGAAGACCCGGCGACCCACTTCCGGATGGTGGAGCCCGTGAGCCAGCAGGTGGAGCAAGGGGTGAGCACGGAGTAGCGGGCCTCGCAAGCCTAGAAGGCCAGGCCCCCGGAACCCCGGGGGCCTCGCCTTATGGACAGGGGGGTCTCCAAAGAGGTACATTTGTCCCGTGCATCCTGGGGCGCTCTTGGACCTCCTGAAACGCCGCACCGGCTTTACCGAGGCCCACGCCCGGCTCCTCGCCGAGCTGGGCCGGGTGATGACCCCCATCGCCCCCGAGGTGGCCTTGGCCTTTTACGATTACCTGGGGCGGGACCCCGAGCTTTCGGAGATCCTCCATGCCGTGCCGGGGAGGGTGGAAAGGCTTTACGGCACCTTCGCCCGCTGGTATGGCGACCTCTTCTCGGGGGTGTATGACGGGGCCTATGCGGAAAGGCGTCGGCGCATCGGCCTGGTCCACGCCCGGCTGGGGATTGGCCCAAGGGCCATGATCCCTGCCATGGGCATCGTGCAGGAGCTTTCCCTGGAGCACCTGCGCACCGCCCTTAGGGGTCCCGAGGTTTTTAGCGCCGTGGAGGCCTTTGAGAAGATCATTGCCATAGAGATTGGGCTGATTGAGGAGAGCTACCTCGAGGCCCTCTCCCTGGGGCTTTCCCTGGGCTACCGGGACCTCAAGGAGGCCTTGTCCCAAGGGGCGGCGGCCCTGCTCTCCTAGGGCTCCTTGGCCAGGTCGTTGAAGCGGACGTGCTGGGCGTGGAACTGGAGCTCCACCGTGCCCGTGGGGCCGTTTCGCTGCTTGCCCACGATGATCTCCGCCACCCCCGCCTTCTCCGAGTGGGGGTTGTAGTACTCGTCCCGGTAGATGAACATCACCAGGTCGGCGTCCTGCTCAATGGAGCCCGACTCCCTGAGGTCCGAGAGCATGGGGCGCTTGTTGGGCCTGGCCTCCACCGCCCGGGAAAGCTGGCTTAGGGCGATCACGGGCACGTTGAGCTCCCGGGCCAGGGCCTTGAGCCCGCGGGAGATGGCGGCGATTTCCTGCTGGCGGTTTTCCCCCTGTTTGCCGCCCCCGGGCCCGGACATGAGCTGCAGATAGTCAATGATGAGCAGGCCCACCCCGTGCTGGCTCTTGAGCCGCCGGGCGCGGGCGCGGAGTTCCATAAGGGTCAGGTCGGGGGTGTCGTCAATGTAGATGGGGGCTTCGGAAAGGCGGCCCGCCACGTCCACCAGGCGGGAAAAATCCCGGTCGGAAAGCTGCCCGAGGCGCACCCGGTTCATGTCAATGCGGGCCTCGGAGCACATCATGCGCAGGGTGAGCTGGGCGGCGGGCATCTCCAGGGAGTAGATGCCCACCCCTACCCCCTCCTTCAGGGCGGCGTGTTGGGCGATGGTGAGGGCGAAGGCGGTTTTGCCCATGGCGGGGCGGGCGGCGATGATGTTTAGGGAGCCCGGGGAGAGGGTGCCGATGAGCTGGTCGAGCTCCTTGAAGCCCGTACGCACCCCCGCCACCTCCCCCTTGTTCTGGAAGAGGGCCTCAATGTGCTCAAAGGTTTCGTGGACGAGCTCCCGCATGGCCCGGGCCTCGGTGTCCGTCTGGGTGAGGGCCACCTCGAGGATCTTCTTCCCGGCGGTGTCCAAAATCTCGTCCAGGCTCCCCGCCTCCTCGTAGGCCAGGCGCATGGCCTCCCCCGCCGCCTGGATGAGCTTGCGCAAGGTCCACTTCTCCGCCACGATGCGGGCGTAGTGCTCGGCGTAGGCGGCGGTGGGGGTGGCCTCGGAAAGCTGGACCAGGTAGCTTAGCCCCCCCACCCCCTCCAGCTCGTTCCGGCGGGAGAGCTCCTCGGCCAAGGTGACCAGGTCCACGGGCTTCCCCTGTCCCCTTAGGGCCTGCATGGCGGTGTAGATCTTGCGGTGGGCCTCGGTGTAGAAGGCCTCGGGAGAGGGGAGAAGGCCTTCCAGTTCGTCCAGGACGTCCGAGTCCAGGAGGATGGCCCCGAGGACGCTCTGTTCGGCCTCGAGGCTATGGGGTGGAATACGCCCTTCGGGATAACCCGGCAACTGGCCCATAAGCCTTACCAGGCTACGCCCAACCCCCCGCAGGATGCCAGGGGGCTTTCCTTGGGGGAAGGATTGCCTCTTTTCCGCCTCTCAGGGGGGCGGGGTAGGGTAGGGGTGTGCGCTGGCTTATCCTCCTGTTCCTCCTCGGCGCCTGCCGGGCCCAGGGGCTTCCCCCGGACTACGCCCTCTTGGCGCGGGGGGGCGTGGCCGAGCTCCGGCAGGTGGCCCTAGCGGGGGAAGGGTATGCCCGGATGCTGGCCGGTTGGCGCCTGGTGGGGGAGGAAGCGGTGCCCTTGGCGGAGCGGGCGGAGTTCGCTTGGCGCTACGCCCTCTTTTTGGAGGGGGCGAGGGCCTTTGAGCCGGGCTGGGAGGCCAAGGCCGCCTGGCGGGTGGCGGCGCCTCTTCTGGAGGCCGCCCAGGACCCCAGGGCCTTTTCCGCTTGGGAGAGGCTTCTGCCCGAGGATGAGGCGGTGGCGGCCCTTTTGCGCCTTGGGGAGGGGGAGAGGCTTTGGGAAGCCCTTTTCCGGGGCCGGGCTTACGAGGCCCTCCTGGAGGTTCTCCCTCCCGGGACGAGGCGGGACCTTTGGGCCCAGGCCCTTTATCGCTTGGGCCGATACCGGGAGGCATTGCCCCATTACCGGGCTTGGGCGGAGGCGGAGCCCCGGGGGTTTTTGGGTCTGGGCTACGCCCTTTGGCGTCTTGGGCGGCGGGAGGAGGCCTTGGAGGCCTTTGCCCGTTACCCCCATCCCGAGGCCCGCTACGCCCAGGGAAGGGTTCTGGAGGAGATGGGCCGGGTGGAGGAGGCCTTGGCCCTTTATCGGGAAAGCACCCCCGAGGGCCTTTGGCGGGCCACGGCCCTCCTGGAACGGCTTGGGCGCAAAGGAGAAGCCCTTCCCCTCTACCTAGAGCTTGCCCGCACGGAAAGCCCTTACGCCGACGACGCCGCCTTGCGGGCCCATTTCCTTGCGGGAACGCTGGGCGAAATAGGGGCACAGGAGACGGCCTTGGCCCTTCTGCAAGGGGGCTTGGGGCTCCTACTGGGCAAGCGCCCAGGCCCGCCCCCTTCTCCACCCCCTTCGCCCCCCCTGGCGGAGGCCTTGCGGGTGGAGGCCCTCCTTCAGGGGGGCCAGGAGGCCTGGGCCCGGGGGGAGGCGCGCTACCTCCTTTGGCGACGGCCCGAGGCCTGGCCCGGGCTCGTCCCCCTCTTCTACCGCCTGGGGATGTACCGGGAGGGAATCCGCGCCGCCTGGCCCACCGCCTTGGCCTACCCCCGGGCGTACCGGGCCTGGGTGGAGGGCTACGCCCAGGGGGAGGGCCTGGACCCGAACCTTCTTTTCGCCCTCCTCCACGTGGAAAGCCGCTTTGACCCCCGGGCGGTGAGCCCCACGGGGGCCTTGGGCCTGGCCCAGTTTTTAAGGAGCACCTGGGCCGACGTGGCCCGGATGCTTGGGGAACCCCCCGCCGACCCCTTTGACCCGGAAAGCGCCATCCGCTACGCCGCCCGCTACCTGCGCTGGCTTATGGAACGTTGCCAGGCCTTGGGGCTAGAGGGGGTGGAGCGGCTCGCCTGCGCCGTCACCGCCTACAACGGGGGTATCGGCTACACCTCCCGGGGCATCGCCCGGGAGGGAAGCCTTTGGGCTTTCCTCCGCTTCCAGGAACGGGACGAGCCCCGGGAGTACGTGAGCAAGGTCCTTTCCGCCTATGCCGCCTACCAGGCTATTCCTTAGCCTGGCGAAGCCCCCGCTCGGTCCAAGCGATCAGGGGCTTCAGGGCGAAGGGGGCGAAGAGGGTGGTGAAGACCACCATGAAGAGGACGATGGCGTACTCCTCCTCGTTCACCGCCCCCGCCGCCAAGCCCAAGGCGGCCACGATGAGGCCCACCTCCCCCCGGGGGGCCATGCCTACCCCCACGGTGAGGGCGCTCCGCACCCCCTGGGTGAGGGCTCCCAGGAACCCCCCCAGGACCTTGCCCAGGATGGCGATGACCGTGACCACGCTTCCCGCCACCAAAACGGCGGGGGAAAAGAGGGCGGAAAGCTCCAACCGCACCCCCACCATGGCGAAGAAGATGGGGGCGAGGAAGCTTTCCACGGCGAAGATGGGCTCCTCCAGGCGGTACTTCTCCCGAAGCTCGGAAAGGAGCATCCCCCCCAGGAAGGCCCCCACGATGGGGGCCAGGCCAATGGTGGCGGCCAGGGCAGCCATGCCTACCCCGAGGGCCAGGGCGAAGCCCAGGGGGCTTCCCACCGGCAGGCGCTCCAGGGGAAGCCGGACGAAGAGGGTGGAGAGGAGGACGGCTGCCCCCACGAAGAGGATGGAGAGGAGGATGAGTTCCAGGATAGCCCCTGTCTCCACCTGCCCGGTCCGGGCCACCCCGTTCACCACCGCTAAGACGATGAGGCCCAAGACATCGTCGATCACCGCTGCCCCCAGGATGATGCGGGCGTAGGGGCGGGAGAGCACCCCAAGCTCCTGGAGCACGCGGGCGGTGATGCCCACGCTGGTGGCCACCAAGGCGGTGCCCAGGAAGAGGGAGGGGAGGGTGGCGAAGCCGATTTGGAGCCCGAAAAGGTAGCCCCCCACAAAGGGAAAGGCCACGCCCAAGACGGCCACCAGGAAGGCTTCCTTGCCCACGGCGAGGATATCCCGTAGCCGGGTTTCCAGGCCCACCATGAAGAGGAGGAAGATGGCCCCAAGCTCGGCCAAGAACTCCAGGATCTCCCCCTCGTGCACCAGGCCCAAGAGGGAGGGGCCCACCAATACGCCCGCCAGCACCTCCCCGATGACCACGGGCTGGTTGAGCCGCCGAAAGAGGAAGGCCATGACCTGGGCGGCCAGGAGGAGGTAGAAGACTTCCAGAAGGTGCCCTGCCCCGTGCATCAGCCCCTCCTGAGGAAAAGCTTGAGGAAGTCGCTCCGGGTGAGGATGCCCACCACCTTGTTCTCCCGGTCCACCACGGGGAGGTGGCGTACCTCGGTGGAGAGGAGGACCTCTAGGGCCTTGCCGGCGGGGTCCTCTGGGTGAACCCGGGGGATGTCCGTGCGCATGACCGCCTTTACCGGGGTTTTTTGGTAGCGGCGGTAGATCTCTTCCAGGAAGCCTTCGTCCACCCACTCCCCAAAGAGCTGCAACGCCTCCACGTCGGAGAAGGGGATGTTTTCGGGCCGGGGTAGGAGTTCCTCCACCTGGAGAAGCCCCAGGAGGTGTCCCTCCCGGTCCACCACCGGTAGGCTCCCGTAGCGCTTTTCTAGGATGCGCCGGGCGGCCTCCTCGAGGGTGGCCTCGGGCCCGAGGGTATCCGGGCTTGGGGTCATGAGCTCGGCTACCTTCATGGGCCCGAGTTTACCAGCGCCGCCACCGCCGGGCCAAGCGGGGGGCCAGGAAGACCCCGTAAAGGAAGCCCCCCAGGTGGGCCCACCAGGCGACCCCGGGGAGGCCCAAAAGCCCTTGGAGGAGCTGGAGAAAGGCCCAGTATCCCAGGTAAATCCCCGCGGGGAAGGTGACGAAAAGGGGAAAGAGGAAGAAGACCAGGGAAACCACGTAGGCCCTGGGGAAGAGCACGTAGTAAGCCCCGAGCACCGCCGAAACGGCCCCGCTCGCCCCGATCATGGGAACGGGGGAGAAGGGGGTGAAAAGCCCCTGGGCCAGGGCGGCGGCCACCCCGCCCAGGAGGTAGAAGAGGAGGAAGCGCCCGTGGCCCATACGGTCCTCCACGTTGTCCCCGAAGACCCAGAGGAACCACATATTGGAAATTATGTGAAAAAAGCTCCCATGGAGGAACATGCTGGTGAGGAGGCGGTACCCTTCCCCCACGGGGTCGGCGAAGAAGCGGGCGGGGATGAAGCCTAGGGCGTAGGCGCTCTCCTCTAAGCCCACGGAGAGCTGCCAAAGGAAGGCCAGGGCGTTGGCCAGGACCAGGCCCTTGACCACCAGGGCGGGTCTGCGGGCGTGGTTCAGGTCGTAAAGGGGGAACAAGCTTAGGGCCTCCCGACTTTGGGCTCCTGGCGGTAGGGGAGGGGCACGTACTGGACGCTGGGCTTGCCGCCCTGGGCTTGGGGGTAGAGGTCCATGAGCTCGTAGACCTCCAGGGGCATGTCCGTGGAGACGTTGAGCCCCAAGGCCCTGGCCTGGGCCACGTCAATGGGGTAGTCGTGGGTCCAGGTGCCTTGGGAGAGGATGTGGGCCACCTCCTCCGCCTTCTCCTCGGGCATGTGCTTGAGGAGGAGGTTCTTCACCGTGGCCTTCACCTGCTTGAGGGCCTTTTCCGCCACGTCCGCCAGGATGAGGGTCTGGTCGTCAACCTCCGAGATGGGCTTCTTCTCTAGGACCTTGAGGATGCTCGCCGCCGGGTACTGGCCCAGCTGGGGGTCCACGGGGCCCAGCACCGCGTTTTCATCCATGACGATCTCGTCGGCGGCCAAAGCGATGAGGGTGCCCCCCGACATGGCGTAGTGGGGCACGAAGACGGTCACCTTGGCCGGGTGGCGTAAAAGGGCCTCGGCGATCTGCTCCGCCGCCAGGACCAGGCCTCCTGGGGTGTGGAGGATGAGGTCAATGGGCATGTTCTTGTCCGTGAGGCGGATGGCCCGGAGGACCTGCTCGGAATCGTCAATGTTGATGAAGCGGCTTATGGGAATGCCCAGGAAGCTCACCGCCTCCTGGCGGTGGATGAGGGTGATGACCCGGCTACCCCGCTTCCTCTCCAGCTCGGCGATTTTGCGGGCCCTAGCCCCCAAAAGCATCTGCTGCTGGAAGTAGGGAGAGAGGGCGGAAAGGATGAAAAAGAGCCAGAAGAGCTGGAAAAAGATGTCCATACTTACCTCCAGGATGGAGTCTACTACGACGTAGCCGGTGGGCGAAGCCCTTAGGCCCTCGAGGACCCCACCCGCCTAGGCCTTGGGGCCCTAGGGTAAAGGCGCTCGCCCAGCTCGGGGGCGTAGCGGATGAGAAGGGCCCCCAAGGGGATGGAGAGGAGGACCAAAAGCACCGCCACCTGGGCCACCAAAGGGTACCCCTGGGCCAAGGCCAGGCTTCCCAGGACCAGGTTGAACTCGCCCCGGGGCACCAGGTAGAGGGCGCTATAGAGCCGCCGCTTGCGGCCAAGCCCGGCCTGGCCCCCGCCCAGGTGGTTAAGGGGGAGCTTGAGGAAAAGGCCCAGGACCACGAGCCCCACCGCCAAGGGGCTCAGGCCCTTGAGGAGCTTTAGGGCCTCGGCTCCCACCACCAGGAAGAAAAGGGCCACCCCTAGGTCCCGCACGGGGCCAAAGAGGTGCTCAAGCCGTGCCCTCAGGCCGAGTCCGGCGGCGATCACCCCGGAGAGGAAGGCCCCCACGCCCTCGGAAGCTCCCACGGCGTGGAAGAGGAGGGCGGTACCGGCAGTGAAGGCGGCGCCCAGGAGGAGGACGAGCTCATCGGAAAGCCCTTCCATAAACCGGACAAGCCTCGGGCCCAAGTAACGGGCGAATAGGAGGTAGAGGGCGGCCAGGGCGATCCCGCCCAGGAAGCCTCCCGCCCCGTGCCCGCCCAAGAGGGCGAGGAGGAGGGCCACCACCAGGTCCTCCAGCACCAAGACCCCCAGGACCACCTCGCTTTCCGGGTTGGCGGCCCGGCGCAGGTCAATGATGAGCTTGACGATGACGGCGCTGGAGCTTACGTAGAGGACCCCCGCCAAAAGGGCAGCCCCCCGCAGGTCAAGCCCGGCGAGGAGGCCCAGGAGGAAGCCCAGGGGCAGGGCCAAGGCATCGTACAGCCCAGCCCGGGTGGCCTTGCCGGAAAGCTCCTTTAGGCGGTCTGGGCCAAACTCTAGGCCCACGGAGAAGAGGAGGAGCAAAAGCCCCAAGGAAGGCAGGGGTTCTAGCTCCTCCACGGGAAGCCCTTCCCCTACCGCAAGCCCCGTGAGGAGGTAAACGGGAAGGGGAGGGAAGCCGAAGCGGTGCACCAGGGCTGCCCCCAGGGCCAGAAGCCCTGCGGCTAGGGCGAAGGCCTCCACCGAGGGGTGCATCAGAGGCTCCTCTTCAGGGCTTCCACCGCCTCGCGGCTTCCCGCCACCACCAGGGTGTCCCCCACCTCCAACACCACTTCAGGGCCCGGGTTGGGGATTAGAGGGGCCCCGGGCCGGTCCACGGCCAGGAGGTGGGCCCCGGGAGGCAAGGGAAGCTCCCCTACCGTGCGGCCCGCAAGCCTCGAGCCGGGGAGGACCTTGATCCACTCAATGACCTTGGCCCCCAGCTTGCTCTGGGTGTCCCCCACCGCCTCGGGGTGGAAAAGAACCCCGGCCAGGATAGCCCCAACCTCCCGGGCCTCCTCGTCGGTGAGGTCCAGGGTGGCCTGGGGCTCGTCCTCCTCTCCCGCCTCAAAGTACTGGAGTTCCCGCTTGCCCGAGTGGTGGACCACGATGACGAGCCGGTCCCCACTCCCCACGGTGATGGTAAACTTCCGGCCCACGCCGGGCAAAACCACTTCCTCTACCTTCATTCTGCCCTCCTTGGGGGAAACCGCACAGCCAGGGTGCGCCCCGCCACCAGGGCGAGGATCCCTAGGCTCCAGAAGAAGAGGTCTAGCCCCCCACCTTCTCCGCAAACAGCAGGAGAAGGAGTTCCCGTAGGGCTAGGGCCACGCCGATTTCCAGGAGGACCTCGAGGCGCACCCGCTCAAACTCAAAATATTCCACAAAAACCCGGACCAGCTCCAGAACGATAATAAGGCTTAGGACGTTGGTAACGAGTTCCTTCAGGCCCAAGCGCACCGTGGGCTCGCTCAGGGTGAGGCCGAGTTCCAGGAAGGTGCGCCCTACCCCCACAAAAAGGCCCACCAAGAGGGCCACCACCACCAGGTTGAAGACCAGGCGGGTGGCCCTCCGGTAAAGGGCGAGGAGGGCGTCTTGGCTCATGTTAGAGAAGGAGGTTGAAGACCCGTTCGGCCCTTTCGTGATGGGAGGTTTGGGGGTTCTTGAGGGCCGGGTCCAGCTCCTTGAGCACCCGGGCGTAGGCCACCACCAAGGCCCCGGCGAGCTCGGGGAGGAGGTTCTGCACGTCCTCCGAAACCGCCAGGTCCAAAGGCGGCAAGGCGGACAAGGCGTCTAGGACAGGCTTAAGCTCCAGCTGGGTGTCCATTTGGCGGAACTCTTTAAGGGTTTCCTGGAGGCCCTTGGTCACGGGCAGGTCGGGCTCGAGGACGATGTCCCGTCCGTTGTACCTAGCGTTCCGCTCGGCCACCACCAGGAGGTCGTAGAGCTTGTTCCTGAGGAAGTCGGAAAGCCGCTTGAGGTCGTTTTTGTCCACGTCTAAGCCTGCGGCCAGGCGGAAAAGCCTCTCAAACTCTGCTACCTTCATCAGCATACCTATCCCCCCATCTGCAATGCTAAAGAATTGAGTATCTCATTGTCAAGATGCTTGATACTTGAGGGCCCCGCTACCGGGGCGGGGCCCCCTTTAGGCCTCCTTCACCGGGATCCTCACCGGGGGTTCGGCGGGGCGCTTTTCCCGCGGAATCCTTACCTCCAGGACCCCTTTGCGCAGGTGGGCTTCAAGGCCCTCTTTCTTGGCGTCCTTGGGCAGGAGGTAGGCGCGGTAAATCTTCCCGTAGACGATTTCCGAAAGGTGCTTGGTGCGCTTTTCCTCCCGCTTTTCGCCCTCCACCACCAGCTGATCCCCTTCCAGGCGCACCTCCAGGTTCTCCGGGCCGAGCCCAGGCACTTCCACCCGGAGGAGGTAGTGGTCCTCGTGCTCCTCCAGCTCGGAGAGGGGTTCTAGGACCTCGGCTTCCCCAAAGGCCCTTTCCAGGGCCTCTTCAAAGGCTTTGCGCACCCGATTTCTGCCGAAGGGCCAAAGCTTCTCCAACATCTTCCACCTCCTTCAGGCCACGTAGGGCCTAAGGCGCTCCTCCAAAACCCGCTTCGGGCTTGCCCCCACCCAGGTGGCCACCGGGTGGCCCCGCTGGAAGAGGACCAGGGTGGGGATGCTCATCACCCCATAGCGGGCGGCAAGCCCCGGGTTCTCGTCCGTGTTGACCTTTACCACCTTGAGCTTGCCCGCGTACTCCTGGGCCAGGGCTTCCAACACCGGGGCCACCATCCGGCAGGGCCCGCACCAGGGCGCCCAGAAGTCCACCAGCACCAAGGGCGCCCCCGCCACCTCTTCCTGGAAGCTTTTCTCGTCCGCCTCCACGATCCAGGGCAGGGGGGCTTTGCAGGCCCCGCAGACGGGCACCTGGCCGGGCGGGGGCGTCCTGAGCCGGTTCTTGGCGCCGCAGTTGGGGCAGACCACCACCTTGTCCATTAGCGCACGTTGCCCGTTTCCAGCTTGCGGGCGCGGAGGTCTAGGAGGCTGTACTCCCCTTCGGAGAGGTCTCCGGGGACTACCACCCAGCTTGCCCCCAGCATCTCGTGCTTCTGGCCCCTACCGGCCACGATGACGAGGAGGGGGTTATGGGTCTTGATGAGGTGGGCCACCTCGTGGGAGCCCGCCTCGCCCAAGCCCTTGTGGTAGGGGGCGGTGTGGAAGAGGAAGATGCGGGGGTAGTCCTTAAGCTCCCAAAGGGCCTTCAGGTGGTACTCCGCCACCCAGGCGGGGTAGCGCAAGGCCTCGTGCTCCTCGGGCTCCCCATCCTCGGTGATGGTCCCGCCCACCCCCGCCACCAGGTAGGGGCCCTTCCAGAAGGTGAAGGTTTCGTGGACGCTCCGCATTTCCGGGCGTACGAGCTCAATGTTGGCCGCCTCCCGCAGGTATTCCCAGATGGGGGCATCCTCCGGGCCCGGGATGTAGGCGGTGGGGAGGTGCGCCTCGGACAGGATGCGGAAGAAGGCGGCGTAGTCGCGGCTTTTGGCCGTCTTGGGCATGAGGTTGCCGATGACGGCGATGGCGTCCGCCCCCGTGTCCGGGGCCACCTTGACGAACTTCTCCAGGGCCTCGAGGTCGCCCATGGGGTTAGAGGTGGCCAGGATGTACCTTACCGTGCGCCGCATACCTCACCTCCCTACTCCACCTGGACCTGGATCTTCTTGGGCTTGGTGGCCTCCGCTTTGGGCACGAGGAGGTGCAGGACCCCGTGGCGGAACCGGGCCTGCACCCGGGAGAGATCGTAGGTGCTGGGCACATTGAAGCTCCGGGCGAAGGTGCCGTAGGGGCCCTCCAGCCGGTGGTACGCCACGCCCTCTTGCTTTTCCAAGGGCCGCTCCGCCTTCACGGAGAGGACGCCCTCTTCCGCCACCACCTCCACCCGCCCGGGGTCCACCCCGGGGAGGTAGACGAGGAGGTGGAGGCCCTCCCCGTCCTCCATCACGTCCACCGGCGGGGCGTAGACCCTGGGGCCCTGCTGGGCCGGGGGAACGAAGGCCCGCGCCAACCTTTCCTGCAGCTCCTCCAGTTCCCTAAAGGGATCAAACCGGATCATTTCCCATCACCTCCTTACCACCTCAAGAGCGCAGCCATACCGCCACGCTCTAGAAGCCTTTGCTCGGCCTCGCCACGCACGAACTCCAGCTTGGTAGCGTAGCCTGTGGCGAGCTCGGGCAGCACCACGGCCAAGGGCTTGCTCTCTGAGTGCCCGCAGAAGGCCAGGGCCTTGGCCTCCTCGGCGAAGTAAAGGCCATCGCAGGCGTAGACCCCCTGGTCCAGGGTCCAGGGTAGGACCCAGAGCTCCACCCGCCCCTCCTGGACCCTCTCTAGCACCTCGGGGCCAAAGACCGCCTTGGGATAGGCTTCTTCTAGGCTCTTGAGGAGTTCCACCTCCTTGGCCCGTTCAATGGCGGAAAGTTCCGGCTCCAGGCGCTTGAGGACCTGGCCGGGGGTGGCCCCGGGGTGGGGAAGGGAGGGGAGGAGGCCCGCCACCTTCTCCTTCAGCCGCCTGGGCAGGTAGCCCAAGAAAAGCTTGGTGTGCTCCTCGGGGCCCATGAGGAGGAGGCGGGTGAAGCCCCTGGCCTCCACGAGCTTTTCCAGCTCATGGGCCAGGGCCTTGTAAAACCGCTCCTCCCAGGCCTCCAGGCGCTTGGCGAAAAGGTCCTGCCCGGCCCCACCCCGGGCGATGCCCCCTAGGTTGAAGCGGCGGCCCGGGGCGTCCAGGCTGAGGCGGCGCCAGGCCTCGGTGTCCAGGGCCAGGAAGGCGTCCTGGACCTCCTCAATTTCTCCCAGGAAGACCTCAAAGACCCGCCAGCGTTCCTGGTCCACGTAGACCACCCCGTAGCGCTCGTACTCGTCCAGGGCGTAGACCAAGGGGAGGAGGAAGGGAGGGCCGTAGTGGGCCAAGGCCCCGTCGGTGAGGAGGCGGCTTTCCTTTTCCTCCTGGAAGTGCGCCTTGACCGCACTCACCAGGGGGAGTTCCACTTGCAGGAGAAGGACCTCAAAGAGGTCTTCCCCGGCGAAGAAGACGGCGGTCTTGGCTTCCAGGACCTGGTTCTTTAGGACTTCCAGCACCTTCTCCGCCAGGTCCTCGGGGACTTTAAGGGCCTTCATGGCGTCCTTGGCCCTCAGGGCGTAGGCCCTGGAGGCGTTTTCCGGCTTGGCCGGGTTCACGTCCAGGTACAGGGAGAGCACGGGACCTTCCGCCTTGCCGATGGCCTCGCGTAGTCGTTTGACCTCTTCCTTGCTGATCATAGGGTACCTCCGATAAGCGCCACCGCTTTCCGGACCGCTTCTTGGTTGAGTCTTTCCTCCTGGCCGAGACGGGTGAAGAGGGTTTCCAGCTCGGGGTCGGGGAAGGTGCTCTCCAGGTAGTAGGCCCGGTCAAACCCCTCCTCGGAGAGGAGGCGGAGCATGGCTTCCCAACCCTCCTCCCCGGCCTTGGGGGCGGGGGGCAGGGAGGCCCCCCGCTTCCTCAGGGCTTCGGCCAGGGCTTCGGCGTGGGCCCGCTCCCGGGAGGCCACCTCCTGGAGGAGGGCCCGGATGTGGGGGTAAGGGACGCCTTCCGCCGCCCGCTCGGCCCTTAGGGCGTCCAGGAGCTCGTCCTGGTAAGCCCGCCGCAAAACCTCCAACACGTCCATGCCTTCCCTCCTTTAAGCCTCTACCCGGGTGGCAGTGTGGAACACCAGGCCCTCGGGCGCGGCGTCCACCACCACCCGGTCCCCCTCCTTCACCTCTCCCGCCAGGATCTTCTTGGCCAAGGGGGTTTCCAGCTCCCGCTGGATCACGCGCTTCAGGGGCCTGGCGCCGAAGACGGGGTCGTAACCCCTTTGGGCCAAGAAGTCCTTGGCCGCCTCGGTGAGCTCCAGGGTGATGCGCTTCTCCGCAAGCCGGGCCCTGAGGTTCCCCAGCTGGATCTCCACGATGGCCCGGATTTGCTCTTGCGAAAGGGGCCGGAAGACCACGATCTCGTCCAGGCGGTTCAGGAACTCGGGGCGGAAGTGCTTCTGCAAGACCCCGAAGACCTCTTCCCGGATCCTCTCGTAGGGCAGGCCCTTCTGGATGCCCTCGAGGATAAGGGGGCTGCCCAGGTTGGAGGTGAGGATGATGACCGTGTTGCGGAAGTCCACGGTGCGCCCGTGGCTGTCCGTGAGGCGGCCATCGTCCAGGATTTGCAGGAGGATGTTGAAGACGTCGGGGTGGGCCTTCTCAATCTCGTCAAAGAGGATGACGGTGTAGGGCCTGCGCCGCACTGCCTCGGTGAGCTGGCCCCCCTCCTCGTAGCCCACGTACCCCGGCGGGGCCCCGATGAGGCGGCTTACGGCGTGCTTTTCCATGTACTCCGTCATGTCTATGCGCACCATGGCTTCCTCGGTGTCAAAGAGGGTGGCGGCCAGGGTCTTGGCGAGCTCCGTCTTGCCCACCCCCGTGGGGCCCAGGAAGAGGAAGCTCCCGATGGGGCGGTTGGGGTCCTTGAGGCCGGCCCGGGCGCGGCGGATGGCGTCGGCCACGGCCCTTATGGCCTCCTCCTGCCCCACCACCCGCTTGTGGAGCTCCTCCTCAAGCCGGAGGAGTTTTTCCCGCTCGCCCTCCAAGAGCTTGGCCACGGGGATGCCGGTCCACCGGGAGACGATCTCGGCGATGTCCTCCTCCGTCACCTCCAAGCGCACGAACCTGGCGCCCCGGAGCTTCTCGGAAAGTGCCTCCACCTCGGCCTCGAGGCGGGGCAACTCCCCGTAGCGGAGCTCTGCCGCCCGGTTCAGGTCGTACTGCCTTTCCGCAAGCTCTATCTGCCGCCGCACCTCGTCCAGGCGCTGCTGCGCTTCGCGGAGCTTCTTCAGGATTTCCCGCTCCGCCTCCCACTCCGCCCGGAGCTTTTCTATCTCCTTGGTGAGCTCGGCGATCTCCGCCTCAATGGCCTTGAGGCGCTCCAGGGAGTCGGGGTCCTTCTCCTTTTTCAGGGCCTCTCTTTCTATCTCCAACTGGAGCTTTTTCCGCTCCAGGGCGTCTATCTCCTCAGGGGCGCTTTCCAAGGCCATGCGGAGCCTTGCCGCCGCCTCGTCAATGAGGTCAATGGCCTTGTCCGGGAGGCGCCTTTCCGTGATGTAGCGGTGGGAGAGGACCGCCGCCGCCACGATGGCGGGGTCGGAGATGCGCACCCCGTGGTGCACCTCGTACTTCTCCTTGATGCCCCGGAGGATGGAGATGGTGTCTTCCACGCTGGGCTCGTCCACGTAAACGGGTTGGAAGCGCCGCTCCAGGGCGGGGTCCTTCTCAATCTCCCGGTACTCGTCCAGGGTGGTGGCCCCAATGAGCCTGAGCTCTCCCCGGGCCAAGGCGGGTTTGAGCATGTTCCCGGCGTCCACGGCGCCCTCCGCCTTGCCCGCCCCCACCACGGTGTGGAGCTCGTCAATGAAGAGGATGATCTCCCCTTGGGACTGCACCACCTCCTGGATCACCGCCTTCAGGCGCTCCTCAAACTCGCCCCGGTACTTGGCCCCCGCCAGGAGGGAGCCCATCTGCAAGGAGATGAGGCGCTTGCCCTTGAGGCCTTCGGGCACGTCCCCCTTGACGATGCGCTGGGCTAACCCCTCCACGATGGCGGTCTTCCCCACGCCGGGCTCGCCGATGAGGACGGGGTTGTTTTTGGTCCGCCGAAGGAGGATCTGGATGACCCGCCGGATCTCCTCGTCCCGGCCGATCACGGGGTCCAGCTTCCCCTCGGCGGCCATTTGGGTTAAGTCAATGCCGTACTGTTCCAGGGCGTTGTAGGTGCTTTCCGCATGTTCCGTCTGCACGGTCTTACCTCCTCTGAGTTCTTGTAAGGCTTTTTTCAGGGGCTCTAGGCCCGGAAGCCCGGGGGTGGCCTCGCCCAAGGCCAGGACCAGGGTGTCCAGGGCCACGAAGCGGTCCTTGAGCTCCGCCATCAGGGCCTCGGCCCGGTTGAAGGCGCCGGAGAGGCGGCTCGTGAGGTACTGCCCTCCTTCCGCCCCTTCCACCTTGGGTAGCCGGGCGAGCTCCCTTTCCTGGAGCTCTTTGAGGGCCTTGGGGTCGGCCCCCGCCCGTTCCAGGAGGCGCCAAGCCAGGCCCTTGGGGTCTTTGAGGAGAACCACCCAAAGGTGGGGCAGGTCAATGGCCTGGTGTTTCATCTCCCGGGCCAGGACCTGCGCCTGGGCCAGGGCTTCGCGGGCAGCTTGCGTCCAGCGTTCCAGGTTCATGCCCCTTACCTCCTGCTAATCCAAGCATATCACTTGATATTGAAGATGTCAACTTAATTGAGACAATAGGCCGCATTAGCGAGAAGGCAAGCTGGACGCCAGAGCATTGGGAGGAAGGGAGCGCCTTATAAGGAGTTTAACAGGGAAGGGGAGGTAAGGATGTCCCGGCGGGCTTACCGCTTTTCCAGAATCTCCACCACCAAGGCGGCCCCGATGAGGTTGGCCCCGAGGTCCTTGCGGATGCGCTCGGCCTTGGCCATGCGCAGAAGGTCCTCTTGGCGGAAGTACCAGGTGTCCCCCACCACCAAAGGCTCCACGAAGCCGATCTCCACGTAGGCCTGCACGGCGCTTAGGGCAAGGCCGTACTCGGCCAAGGCGTCCAGGGAAAGCCACCCGCTACGCACGAGCATAGTACGCCTCCGCTAGCTTTTTCCAAAGAGCTTCTTCCTCTGGGGTAAGGCGCTCGGGAATGGTGAGGCGCACCTCCAGGTAGAGGTCCCCCCGGCCCGAAGGGCCCGGGAAGCCCTTGCCCCTTAGCCGTAGCTTCCGGCCCGCCTGGGTCCTTGGGGGGATGGTGACCTCCACGGGGCCTTCCAGGGTCTGGGCCCGCACCTTACCCCCCACCACGGCGATGGGGGCGGGCACGTCCAGGGTGGCGTAGAGGTCTTGGCCCTCGAGGCGGAAGTGGGGGTGGGGAAGAAGGCGCACGTGAAGCAGGAGGTCCCCCGGAGGCTCTCCAGGGCCGCCCATCCCCGGGACCCGGAGCACGGCCCCGTCCTGCACCCCGGGGGGGATGCGCACGGAAACCCGGCGCCCACCCACCTCCAAGACCCTCTCCCCGCCGTGAAAGGCCTCTTCCAAGGTCAGGGGAAGCTCGGCCCGCACGTCCCGGCCCCGCCTGCGGCCCCTACGGCCGAAGAGCCCCCCACCGAAGAGTTCTTGGAAGAAATCGGAGAAGTCCTCCACGTCAAAGCCCGAGAAATCGTATCCGCCAGGAGGTGGGGGTGGGGGGGCTTGGGTGGTGCCGTAGGTATCGTAAAGCTTGCGCTTTTCGGGGTCGGACAGGACGGCGTAGGCCTCGTTGATCTCCTTGAACTTCTCCTCCGCCTCGGGGCTTTTGTTGACGTCGGGGTGGTACTGTCGGGCCAGGCGCTTGTAGGCCCTTTTGATCTCCTCCTGCGTGGCGTTTCTGGGGACGCCCAAAATGGCGTAGTAGTCCTTCATGGCTTACTCCAGGCCCTCTTCCTCCGGGCTTTTCTCCTCCCCCACCGCCACCCGGGCCGGGCGTACCAGGGCCTCCCCTAGGCGGAAGCCCCGCTGGAAGACCCGGGCTACCTTGCCCGGCTCCCCGGGCAGGAGGCCAATGGCCTCGTGGTACCGGGGGTCAAAGCGCTCGCCTTCCCCAGGTACTTCCTCCACGCCAAGCCCGGCCAGGATACGGAAGAAGCCTTCCCGCACGGCCTTCACCCCTTGGAGGATGCTTTCCGGCCTGGCCTCGGCGAACTCCAGAGCCCTTTCCAGATCGTCCAGGATGGGGAGGAGCGCCCGTACCGCCTTCAAAACCCCTTCCCGCTCCCGAAGCCTAAGCTCCTCCTCCGTGCGCTTGCGGTAATTGTCAAAGTCGGCGAGGAGGCGGAGGTACTGGTCCTTGAAGCGCTTAAGCTCCTCCTCCGCCGCTTGGAGGCGGCTTTCCAAAGCTTCCGCCTCCTTCTCCATCGCCTGGAGGTCTTGCTCTAGAGTATTTTCCTTCCGCTCTTCCATTATGCCTCCCGGGGTAGGGGGCCCCGCCCATACGGGGCGGGGCCTAGCGGCTTTCCCCTTATTCGGCCGGCTTGTAATCGGCGTCAATCACGTCGTCCGGGCCCTTGCCGCTTGCCGCCGTGGCCCCCTTCTCGTAGGCCTCCACCGCCTTCAAGAGCTCCTCGGTGGCCGCCTTGAGCTCGGGGTCGGGAGCGTCCCGCTCCACCAGTTCCTTGGCCTTTTGGATGGCCGCCTCGAGGCGGGCCTTGGCCTCGGGGGTGCCTTGCTTCTCGGAAAGGACCCGTTCCGCCTGGATGCGGGCGGAGTCCAGGGTGTTCTTGAGCTCGGCGTGCTCCTTGCGCCGCCGGTCCTCCTCGGCGTGGCGCTTAGCCTCCTCAATCATGCGCTGGATCTCCTCTTCGGAGAGGGTGGTGGTGTTCTGGATGGTGATGGAGGCCTCCTTGCCCGTGGACTTCTCCCTGGCGGTCACGTGGAGGATGCCGTTGGCGTCAATGTCAAAGCAGACCTCAATCTGCGGCACCCCGGCGGGCATGGGGGGGATGCCCTCCAGGCGGAAACGGCCTAGGCTCTTGTTGTCGGCCGCCATGGGGCGCTCGCCCTGGAGGACGTGGATCTCCACGGCGGTCTGGTTGTGCTCCGCCGTGGTGAAGATCTCGCACTTGCGGGTGGGGATGGTGGTGTTCCGGGGGATGAGGACGGTCATCACCCCGCCCTTGGTCTCCACGCCCAAGGAGAGGGGGGTGACGTCCAGGAGGACCACGTCCCGCACCTCGCCCATGAGCACGCCCGCCTGGATGGCGGCCCCCATGGCCACCACCTCGTCGGGGTTCACGGAGCGGTTGGGTTCCTTGCCCAAGAGCTCCTTCACCACCCGCTGCACCGCGGGCACCCGGGTGGCCCCGCCCACCAGGATCACCTCGTCAATCTGGTTGGGGGAAAGGCCGGCGTCCTTCAGGGCTTGCTCCACGGGGCCCCGGAGGCGCTTCAGGAGGGGTTCAATGAGCTCCTCAAACTTAGCCCGGGTGAGCTTCTTCTCCAGGTGCAGCGGGGTTTTGCTGGCGGGGTCCAGGGCGATGAAGGGGAGGCTGAGGGTGGTTTCCGTCATGCTGGAAAGCTCTATCTTGGCCTTTTCCGCCGCCTCAATGAGGCGCTGCAAGGCCTGGCGGTCCGCCCGCAGGTCCACCCCGTACTCCTTCTTGAACTCCTCCGCCACCCAGTTGACGATGGCGTGGTCCATGTCGCTCCCGCCCAGGTGGGTGTCCCCGGAGGTGGCCTTCACCTCAAAGACGCCCTCGCCGATCTCCAGGATGGTGACGTCAAAGGTGCCGCCCCCCAGGTCAAAGACGAGGACCGTTTCGTTGCCCTTCTTGTCCAGGCCGTAGGCCAGGGCGGCGGCGGTGGGCTCGTTGATGATGCGCAGGACCTCGAGCCCAGCGATGCGCCCGGCGTTGGCCGTGGCCTCCCGCTGGGCGTTGTTGAAGTAGGCGGGCACGGTGATCACCGCCTTGGTGATCCTCTCCCCAAGCTTCTTGGAGGCGTCCTCCACCAGCTTGCGGAGGATCATGGCGCTGATCTCCTCGGGGGTGTAGAGCTTGCCCTTCACCTCCACCCGCACGCCGCCATCGGGCCCCGGGACCACCTTGTAGGGGACCCGCTTGGCCTCCTCCTGCACCTCCTCCCAGCGGCGGCCGATGAAGCGCTTGATCTCAAAGATCGTCCCCTCGGGGTTCAGGACCGCCTGGCGCTTGGCCATGCGGCCCACCAAGGTTTCCCCGTCCCGGAAGGCCACCACGCTGGGGGTTACCCGTTCGCCTTCGGCGTTTTCCAGCACCACGGGCTTGCCGCCTTCCATCACGGCGATGACGCTGTTGGTGGTGCCGAGGTCAATGCCCACTGCCTTAGCCATAGCTCACCTCTCAGCCTCAAGCATAAGGCCTCCGCATTTTTCAGTCAAGAGAGTTGAGCAAGGTTATGTCATAGTGCCGCGGGCTACCCTGAGGCCGGGCCTTGCGTGTACCCTAGGAGAAGACATGTCCCGGCTTCCTTTGAATTTCCTGGTTTTCGTCCTGGGCTTGCTCCTTCTGGCTTGGGCGTTTAGCTTGGCGGGCACCACCAGTTCGGGGGGGGCGGTGAACTACACCACCTTCCTCGAGGACCTCCAGGCGGGCCGGGTCAAGGAGGTGGTGGTGCGGGCGGGCGACACCCGCATCCAGGGCACCCTGGTGGACGGGTCCACCTTCACCACCTACGCCGCAAGCCCTCCCGACAACGCCACTTTGGAGGCTTGGACCAAGCGGGGGGTGAGCGTGCGGGTGGAACCCCCCCAAGGGCAAAGCCCCTTGGGCTTCCTCTGGCCCCTCCTTTTGGTGGGCCTTCTCATCGGGGCGCTCTTCTACTTCTCCCGCACGGGAAGGGCGGGGCCTTCCGATTCCGCCTTTAGCTTCACCAAAAGCCGGGCCAAGGTGCTCACCGAGGCCCCCAAGGTGACCTTCAAGGACGTGGCCGGGGCGGAGGAGGCCAAGGAGGAGCTCAAGGAGATCGTGGAGTTCCTGAAAAACCCGGGCCGCTTCCACGAGATGGGGGCCCGCATCCCCAAAGGGGTCCTCCTGGTGGGGCCGCCCGGGGTGGGGAAGACCCACATCGCCCGGGCGGTGGCGGGCGAGGCCAAGGTGCCCTTTATCACCGCTTCCGGGTCCGACTTCGTGGAGATGTTCGTGGGGGTGGGGGCGGCCCGGGTGCGGGACCTCTTTGAAACGGCCAAGCGCCACGCCCCCTGCATCGTCTTCATTGACGAGATAGACGCCGTGGGCCGGCGGCGGGGAGCCGGGGTGGGCGGGGGCAACGACGAGCGGGAACAGACCCTAAACCAGCTCCTGGTGGAGATGGACGGCTTTGAGAAGGACTCCACCATCATCGTCATGGCGGCCACCAACCGCCCGGACGTCCTGGACCCCGCCCTTCTGCGCCCGGGCCGCTTTGACCGGCAGGTGGCCATTGACGCCCCGGACGTGCGGGGGCGGGAACAGATCCTGCGCATCCACGCCCGGGGTAAGCCCTTGGCGGAGGACGTGGACCTGGCCCTTTTGGCCAAGCGCACCCCCGGCTTCGTGGGGGCGGATTTGGAGAACCTCTTGAACGAGGCGGCCCTCCTGGCCGCCCGGGAAGGGCGGAAGAAGATCACCATGAAGGACCTCGAGGAGGCGGCGGACCGGGTGATGATGGGCCCGGCCAAGAAGAGCCTGGTCCTCACGCCCCGGGACCGGCGGATCACCGCCTACCACGAGGCGGGGCATGCCCTGGCCGCCCACTTCCTGGAGCACGCCGATGGGGTGCACAAGGTGACCATCGTCCCCCGGGGGCGGGCCTTGGGCTTCATGATGCCCAGGCGGGAGGACATGCTCCATTGGTCCAGGAAGCGGCTTCTGGACCAGATCGCCGTGGCCCTGGCGGGGCGGGCGGCGGAGGAACTCGTCTTTGAGGACGTGACCACCGGGGCGGAGAACGACTTCCGCCAGGCCACGGAGTTGGCCCGGCGCATGATCACGGAATGGGGCATGCACCCCGAGTTCGGGCCCGTGGCCTACGCCGTGCGGGAGGATACCTACCTGGGGGGGTACGATGTCCGCCAGTACTCCGAGGAGACCGCCAAGCGCATTGACGAGGCGGTGCGCCGCCTGATAGAGGAGGAGTACCAGCGGGTGAAGCGCCTTCTGGAGGAGAAGCGGGAGGTCTTGGAGCGGGTGGCGGAAACCCTCTTGGAGCGGGAAACCCTCACCGCCGAGGAATTCCAGAAGGTGGTGGAGGGCCTGCCCCTGGAGGAGGAAAAGCCCCAGGAACGGGAGGAGAAGGAAACGCCCAGGGTGGTACCCAAGATCAAGCCGGGCGGAGCCCTGGGCGGGGCGTAAAGGATAAACCCAGGGGGCTAAAGCCCCCTGGGGGAAGGGAATACTTACTTCTTGACCTTCTCCTTAAGGGCCTTCCCTGGCTTGAAGGCAGGGTACTGGGTGGCGGGGATCTTGATCTTTTCCTTGGTGCCGGGCTTCACGCCGGTGCGGGCCTTCCGCTTGCGCACCTCAAAGGTGCCGAAGCCGGTGAGCTGCACCTTGTTGCCGGCGGAGAGCGCCTCTTCCACCTTGGTCAAGAAGGCATCCACCGCCGCCTTTACGTCCTTTTTCTTGAGGCCCGTGGCCGAGGCCACCTGGTCCACCAGATCCGCTTTGGTCACCGTTTTCTTTGCCGCCATTCTTCACCTCCTTCCTCTTTTCCCTTCCGCAGGGACTATATCACGCCTCAAAGCTTTTGCGCAATAGCCTGACCTATTTCTATCGCTATGTATAGCAATGTGTGATAACGAAAGCATTGGCTCTAGCGGTACTCGGGGGGGAGAAGTTCCCGTACCCTAGCCTCTATCTCCCGGGTGAGGTTTTCTAGCTCCCGGTGGGAAATCCGCTCGGCCCTTGGAACGGGAATGGGCTTGCCGTAAACCACCCGGATGGGCCGGCGCAGGCGAAAGAGCTTCCGCCCCACAGGCCAGGCCCGGTCCGTGCCGATGACCGCCACGGGCACCACGGGGCTTCCAGTTCTCAGGGCGATGGCCGCTACCCCGGTCTTGAAGGGCTGGAGCTTGCCCGTGCGGCTTCGGGTTCCTTCGGGGAAGATGCCAAAGGCCATGCCCCTCCCTAGGGCGCGGAGGGCGCTTTTGATGGCGGAGAGGTCGCTTTGCCCCCGTTCCACGGGGATGGCGTAAAGCCGTGGAAGAAGCCAGGAAAGGAAGGGGAGCCGGAAGACATCGGCCCGGGCCAGGAAGCTCACGGGCCGCCGCACCCCGGCCCCGATGGCGATGGGGTCCAGGATGGAGAGGTGGTTGGAGGCCAGGATCACGGGGCCCTCCTCTGGCACGTTTTCGGCACCTTCCACCCGAAAGCCGAAAAGAAGGTGGAGCAGGAAGCGGGCGAGGTACCAGGTGGCTCGGTAAACGGGGTTGGGCTTAGAGGCTTCCACAGGGCCTTAGTCTAAGGCGGCCAGGGCCCGGCCCGCCTCTATGTGGGCAAGCCGCAAAGGCTCGGGCAGGCGGAAGCGGGTGGGCAGGCGGCGCACGAAGGCCAAAGCCTCTTCCAGGCCCACGCGGTGGCCTGGGGAGACGTAAAGGGGCTTTACCCCGGTGCGGCTCCGGTAGGCGTAGCCCAAGGGGCGGCCATCGGGGGCGAGGAGGCGCACGGCGCTTCCCGCTTCCTGGGGAAGGGGGCCCTCCGGGCGACCAAAGAGGAGGCTTTTGGCCACGCCCACGCTAGGCAGGTCCAGGTGGACCCCCAGGTGGCTGGCGATGCCCAGGCCCCGGGGGTGGGCGATCCCCTGCCCATCCACCAGGAGGACCTCGGGGGCCTCGGGGAGGGTTTTTAGGGCCTCCAGGTAAGCGGGGGCCTCACGGAAGGAGAGGAGGCCGGGCACGTAGGGGAATAGCGCTTCTTCTGGGACCCGGGCCTGGCCCACGAAAAGGGGCCCTTTTTCCAGGTGATAGAGGAGGGCCACGGCCACCAGGGGCTTGCCCCGTTTGTGGGAGGCGTCCAAGGCGGCGAGGAGCCTCTTGCCCTCCAGGCTTCCGGAGAGGACCACCCGTTTAGCGAGGGCCCGTTGCAGGGCCAGGGCCGCCTTTGGGCTCTCCGGCCTGGGGAAAGGCGGCACCTCCATCAGGTGATCTCCCGAAGCCTTTCCAGGACCTCCTGGTCCGAGGGGTCGGTGCCGTAGAGGAGGGCGAGGTAGTAGGCGGTCCAGGCCAGGCGGTACCAGAGGGCCATGGCCTGGGCCAGGCGGCTTCCCTCGGGGAGGGGCACCTCGGCGATGGCGTCCACCCGGGTTTCCAGGATCTCCTTGGCCAGGCTTGCCGCTTCCCCGCCCCCCAGGAGGACCGCCGCTAAGGGGTCTCCCTGCTCGTGGCGGGCCTCGAGGCCGGTAAGGAAGAACTCCAGGGCGCTAAAGGGCGGGGTTAGAGAGAGGCTTTTCCCGATGCGGGCGAAGAGGCTTTGCGCCGCCTCCTCCAGGGGGCGGAAGAAGGGGCTATAGAAGAGGGGAAGCCTTTCCAAGAGGGTATAGGCCAGGAACTTGGCGGGGTTTTCCTCCAGGGGCACCTCGGGGGTGAGGCGGCGCCTTTCCGCCAAGAGGGCCTCGTCCACCTCCTTTAAGGCCTTCTCCTCCCCCATGGCGAGGAGGAGGAAGCGCAGGTAGCGGTAGGGGCTCAAGGGGCTTGGGGGGAGGTAGACGTCCACCCCCGGGCGGAACCCCACCCGCACCACCCTAACCCGCCCCGACTCCGCCAAAAGGCCCATGGCCGAGGCCTCCCCTAGGTCGTAGCCGCCTTCCAAGAGGAAAAGGGTGCCCGTTTCCGTCCAGTCGGGCAGGCCCAGGGCTTTGGCGGCGAAGTGGCCTTCCCCGTAGGCGAGGGCGGCGAAGGGGGCGGGGTAGGCCTCCTGGGGCACGGGCCCGGAGCCCACCAGGTCCCTAAGCTCCAGGGCGAGCCCCTGGCGGTCCACCAGATAGGTTTCCTCGCGGTCCAGGTCGCGCATACCCCTTATGCTAACCCCCATGCGGCCTTGCCCGCCCAAACCCGTGGCCCGCATCTGGGGGGGAAGCGCCTTGGGCTTTGGTCCCGGCATCGGCGAGGTCTGGCTTTGCCAAGCCCCCCTTTTGGTGAAGCTTTTGGACCCCAGGGACTGGCTTTCCGTCCAGGTGCACCCCCCCCACGCCTACGCCCTCCAGGTGGAGGGGAAGCCCGGCAAGTACGAGGCCTGGTACGTGCTCGCTCCGGGGGAGATCGTCTACGGCTTCCGCCGCCCCGTGACCCCGGAGGAGGTGGTGGCAAGGGCTAAGGAGGGTACCCTGGACGAGGTCCTGAACCGGTTGCCGGTGAGGCCGGGGCAGGTGGTCTACCTCCCCGCCGGCCTGGTCCACGCCCTGGGGCCCGGGGTGCGGGTCTACGAGGTCCAGACCCCCTCGGACCTGACCTACCGGCTTTACGATTACGGCCGCCCCCGGGAACTCCACCTGGAGAAGGCCCTGGCCGTGGCCCGCTTGGAGCCCCTTCCCCTGCCGGAGGTGCAGCCCGAACCCGTGGAAGGGGGGGAGAAGCTTCTTTCCACGCCCTTTTTTGACCTCTTCCGCTACCCCTTGGCGGGGCGGCTCGCCTTGGGGGCGGAGGCCCCCCTGGTCCTCACCCTCTTGGAGGGGGAGGCGAGGCTTGAGGGAGAGGTCCTGAAGCCCCCCGCCACCTTCCTCCTGGAGGCGGGGGAGGAGGCTACTTTGGAGGGAAAAGGGCTTCTCCTCGGGGCTAGCCCGAAAGGCGGCTGAGGAGGGCCTGAAGGCGGGGGGATGGCCTTTCGCCAAGCTCCTCCCATAGCCGTTTGCGGTAGCCCTCCAAAAACCTTAGGGCCCGGGCCTTCTGCCCCCTTCGGAGGCAGGCTTCCACCAGGGGGATAAGGGCCTCCTCGTCCAAGGGGTCCAGCTCCAGGAGGCGCTCCAGGTAAGGGGGCTCGCCCCTTTGGAGGAAAAGGGCCCGCACCCGATGGAACACCTCTTCCCGCTTCCGGTCCAAGAGGGGGTGGTCCAGGCCGGGGAAGAGGGGTTCTTGGTAGAGGCGCAGGGCCGCCTCAGCCCCTTCCGTTTCCAGCGCCCTTTCCAAGGCGAGGAGGTCCGCTTCCACCCGGGCGAGGCCCTCCTCCTGGAGGTAGGTGGGCACCCCCCAGGGCTCCAGGGCCTTACGAAGCCGGGCAAGCCACACGTAGAGGTTGTTCAGGGCGGCCTCCTCGGAAAGGTCAGGCCAGAGGGCAAAGGCCACCTCCTCCCGGGGAAGCCCGAGGAGGAGGAGGGCGAAAACCTCCTTGGCCTTGCCCTTGAGCTCCACCGGCCCCAAGGGGCCTTCTATGCGGAACCTTCCCAGGACCTCCACCCGCACGGGGGGAATCTCGGCGTGGCGGAGGAGGATGGCCTCCTTCCACCCCGAGCGGAGGACCTCCGCCAGGGGGTAGGCCACGCTGAGTTCAGGCCTGGACCGGGGGAGGAGGTGCAGGGGGATGAGGCCGGGAAGGATGCGCTTTCCCGCGTTGGTGAGGGTGAGGAGGGCTTCCAGGTCTTTTTCCTCCCCCAAAAGGCGGTAGCGGGCGGCGTGCCAGTAAAGCCTTTCTTCCCGCTCCTCGGGGTAGGGGGGGAGGAGGCGGGCTTCCCCCTTCAGGAGGGCCAGGGTGAGGCGGGGGAGGAAGCCCTCCTGGCCCTCCACCAGGCTGGCATCCCCCGTTAGTTCGGCCTGGAAAGCCCTTCCCCGGGCCACTAGGTAGGGGTTTTCCCATAGCTCCGCCTGTGCCACCAGGCGGGCTAGGGTTTCCCCATCCCCTTCCAGGTGGGCGAGGAGCATCTGGGCCTCGAGGGCCGCCAAGGGGTTTCCTGGGGCCTCCGCCGCTTGGCGGAGGTAGCCCTTGGCCCTTTCCCTTTCCCCTAGGAGGAGGTAAAGCCGCCCCAGGTCCCGGAGATGGCCGGGGCGGTTGGCGTGGGTGTACTGGAGCTTTTCCAAGGCCTCCTCCAGGGCGGCGAAGCGCCCCAGGAGGTCCCCTTGGAGCTCAAAGCGCAGGAAGGCCAGGTTGCTAAGGGGGGCGATGCGGTAAGGGCTTTCCGGGGGAAGGCGCCTTAGGGCCTCTTCCAAAAGCCCCAGGGCCTCCTCGGGCCTTCCCTCCTCGTAGGGCACGCGGGCCGCATCGTTCAGGAAGCGCCCCGCAAGCTCCCCGGGCACCCTTTCCAGAAGGGCGAGGCCCCTTTCCAGATAGGCCCGTGCCCGGGGGAGGTCCTTCCCGAGAAGGGGCTCGGCCAGGTAGTAGGCCAGGTGGCCCAGGGCGGTGAGGGCGACCCTGGGGTCCTCGGCTTCCACGAGCGCCTCCAAAAGGGGAAACCCCTCCTTCCGGCCGCACTGCAGGAGGGCCTCCCCGAGGCGTAGCCTAGCCCTCGGCCCTCCTTTTCGCAAAAGCCCTTCCCAGGCGAGGAGGCGTTCCGCCGGGATACTTATCTGGATGGGCTTTTCCAGGAGGGCGAGGAGGTCCTCCGTGAGGCCGCTGGCGGAGTAGGCCTCCGCCAGAAGCTCCGGGGGAAGCCTACCCTCCGCCCCCCGCACCGCCTCTCTCACCTCGGGGAGGAGGCTTCGCAGGGCCATCTCCTTCATGAGGCCGTGCAGGCGGAACCCCTCGGGGGTGAGGCGCAAAAGCCCCTTTTGGAAGAGGCTTTCCGTCTCGGGGGTGGCGTGGGCTTGGGGGAGGAAGGGGAGGGCGGCCATGAGAAGCCCTTCCCGGAACTCCCCTTCGCTTAAGCTTTCCCGGAGGCCCTGGAGGAGGGCTTGGGCCTCCGGGGGCTTTCCCGTGAGGGCGGAGAGGAAAAGGGGCAGGGGCCACCCCCCCGTGGCCCGGTGGGCCTCCTCCCAGGGTCCGCGGCCCCCAAAGAGGGCCTTGGCCTCCTCCAGGGTGAAGGCCAGATCCTCCGGCCCCAAGCGGAGAAGCCTCCCCTCGGCCAGGAGCTTGGGGAGCTCGGGGTAGGGGAGGGCCTTGCGGCTCGCCAGGACCAGGAGGCAGGGGAGGGTGCGGAGAAGGGGGGAGAGGGCCTCCTCCCCGGTGAGGTCCTCGAGGACCACCAAGGTGGGCTCGGCCTTTAGGGCCTCCAGGATGACCCCCCAGGGGGCCTCCTCGGGCAGGCCCAGGCCCTTCGCCAAGAGGGCCCGGGGCTCCCCGAGGAGGGCGCTTCCCCAGAGGGTGCGCATCCCAAGCCTTGCGGAAAGCTGCCCGGCCAAGACGCTTTTGCCAAACCCCGCCGGGGCCTGGAGGAGGACGGCAAAGCCCACCGCCTCGGGGAGCTGGTCCAAAAGGCGGGCCCTTTCTAGGTACACCGGGCTTTGCCAGGCCAGGGCCATGCTTGTCCCCTATTCTAGAAAAGCCCCCCTTTTCTTCCAAGCCTTGACCGAAGGCCCCTTCCCGCCCAAGACTAGGGGGCATGGACCGCACCCACCTGGACCTCGCGCCCTGCGGCCCCTTGCGGGGGGTTTTGCGGGTGCCCGGGGACAAGTCCGTGACCCACCGGGGCCTCATGCTCCTCGCCCTGGCGGAAGGGGAGGGGAGGCTTTTTTACCCCTTGAAGGCCGGGGACACCCTTTCCACCGCCCGGGTCCTAAGGGCCTTGGGGGCGGGGATAGAGGAGGAAGGCCCGCACTTCCGCGTGCGGGGCCAAGGCCTTCGCCTAAAGGAGCCCGAGGACGTCCTGGACTGCGGAAACGCCGGCACCCTCATGCGCCTCATCCTGGGCATCCTGGCGGGGCAGGAGGGGGTCTTTGCCGTCCTGACCGGGGATAGCTCCCTCCGCCGCCGCCCCATGGGCCGGGTGGTGGAGCCTTTGCGGGCCATGGGGGCCCAGGTGGACGGGCGGGAGGGGGGGAAAAGGGCCCCCTTGGGGGTGCGGGGGGCTCCTCTGCGGGGCATCCGCTACACCCTACCCGTGCCCAGCGCCCAGGTGAAAAGCGCTCTCCTCCTGGCGGGCCTCTTCGCCGAGGGGGTCACCGAGGTGGAGGAGCCCGTCCCCACCCGGGACCACACGGAAAGGCTCTTCCGCCATTTTGGCCTGCCCCTTCGGGTGGAAGGGAACCGGATCCGGACCGAGAAAGCCTCCCCTTTCCCCGCCAAGGACCTCCTGGTCCCGGGGGATTTCTCCTCTGCCGCCTTCTTCCTGGTGGCGGCCCTCATCGTCCCGGGCTCGGAGGTGGTGGTGGAGGGGGTGGGCCTGAACCCCACCCGCACGGGGCTTTTGCAGGTTCTCCTGGCCATGGGGGCCGACCTGGAATGGCGGGTCCTGGAGGGCGAAGACGGCGAGCCCGTGGGCTACGTGCGGGCCCGGTATAGCCCCCTCAAGGGGGTTTCCGTGGACCCTGGCCTCATTCCCCTTATGGTGGACGAGGTGCCCATCCTGGCCGCCGCCGCCGCCTGGGCGGAGGGGGAGACCTTTATTCCCAACCTTTCCGAGCTCAGGGTGAAGGAGTCGGACCGGGTGCGGGCCATCACCCACAACCTGCGGGCCTTGGGGGTAGAGGTGGAGGAGGGCCCGGACTGGCTCCGCATCCGGGGGGGCGGGGTGCGGAGGGGGGAGGTGGAGCCCTTCCACGACCACCGCATCGCCATGGCCTTCGCCGTGGCGGGCCTCCCCGTGGGTGTGCGGGTCCACGAGCCCGAGTGGGCGGAAATCTCCTACCCCGGTTTCTTCCGGGACCTCCTTGGGCTATGCGGGGGATCGTGACCCTAGACGGGCCTTCCGCCTCCGGAAAGAGTTCCGTGGCCAAGCGGGTGGCGGAGGCGTTGGGGGTGCCTTACCTGAGTAGCGGCCTCCTCTACCGGGGGGCGGCCCTTTTGGCCCTGAGGGCCGGGGTGGACCCTAGGGACGAGGAGGGGCTCCTTCGGCTTCTCCAGGCCCATAGGGTGCGTCTCGTCCCGGGGCGGGAAAACCGGGTTTTGGCGGACGGGGAGGACCTCACGCCCTTCCTCCACACCCTCGAGGTGGACCGGGTGGTCTCGGAGGTGGCCCGCCACCCGGGGGTGAGGGCCTGGGTGAATGCGAGGCTTCGGGAGGTGCCCCCGCCCTTCGTGGCCGAAGGGCGGGACATGGGCACCGCCGTTTTTCCCCACGCCCCCCACAAGTTCTACCTCACGGCAAGCCCCGAGGTTAGGGCGAGACGGCGGGCCAAGGAGCGGCCCGAGACCTACGAGGCGGTGCTCAAGGACCTCTTGGAGCGGGACGAGAAGGACAAGGCGCAAAGCGCCCCCGCCCCGGACGCCCTGGTGCTGGACACCAGCGGCATGACCCTGGACGAGGTGGTGGCCTGGGTCTTGGAGCGCCTTAAGGACTAGCCATGGTGCCGGGGGCGAAGGAAAGGCCGGTACAGGAGTTCCTAAACGCCCTCCTCTTCCGCCCCTTGGCCCACCTCCTGGTCCGCCTCCTCCTCCCCACCCCCGTGCGCCCCCACCACCTGGTCCTCCTCCACACGGGCCTCGTCCTCCTGGCCGCCTGGCTCCTCCACCGGGGCGAGGACCTCTATGCCGCCCTCCTCCTCCAGCTCAAGACCGTCCTGGACAACGCCGACGGGCAGCTCGCCCGGCTTAGGGGGGAGGTGAGCGCTTTGGGCCGCTATTTGGACACGGAGATGGACTTCCTGGGCAACCTCGCCCTCTTTCTCGCCCTGGCCCTGCACACGGGGGAGGTGGAGCGAGCCGTCGTTGCCTTTTTCGTCTTCACCCTGGTCCAGTCTTTTGACTTCAACCTGGAAAGGCTTTACCGGGAGGTGCGGGGGCTTCCCCTCCCCAAGGAGCCCGAGGGCCCGGAAACCCCTATCCTCCGCCTCCTAAAGGGCGTGTACGCCCTCCTCTTCCTCCCCCAGGACCGCGCCATCCGGGCCCTGGAGGTTTCCCTGCAGAGGCGCTTGGGCCTGGACCCCTTGCGCTTCTTTGACGAGTGGGCCTTGGCAGGGGTGGTGAACCTAGGGCTTAGCACGCAGCTCTTTTTCCTCGGGGTCTTCCTCCTCTTCCACCAGCCTGCAGCGTACCTCACCTTTGTCCTCCTCCAGGCCCTGTATCTTGGCCTTGGGTACGTATGGAGGATCGCCCGCAGTATCCCATCCCCACGGTGGGGGCCTTAGTGGTGCAAGGGGACAAGGTGCTCCTGGTGCGCACCGCCAAGTGGCGGGGGCTATGGGGGGTGCCGGGGGGAAAGGTGGCCTGGGGGGAGCGGCTGGAGGAGGCCTTAAGGCGGGAGATTCTGGAGGAGGTGGGGCTAGCCCTCAAGGCGGTCCGCTTCCTCTTCGTGCAGGAAGCCCTCTTTAGCCCGGAGTTCCATAAGCCTACCCACATGCTCCTCTTCAACTATGTTGCTCAGGGGGAGGGGGAGGTGCGGCCGGGCGAGGAGATCCTGGAATGGGCCTGGCTGAGCCCCGAGGCGGCCCTCGCCTACCCCCTCAACACCTTCACCCGGAGGCTTTTGGAAAAATACCTGGAGGGGCCATGCGGGTAGCCCTGGTCACGGGAAGCGCCAAGGGGATTGGGCGGGCCATCCTCCTGGCCTTGGCCAAGGAGGGGTTTAACGTGGCCGTGCACTACCGCACCTCCGAGGGCCTGGCGGAGGCCACGAGGCAAGAGGCGGAGGCCCTGGGCGTGAAGGCCATCAAGGTGCGGGCGGACCTCACCCGGGAGGAGGAGGTGGCGGGCCTGGTGGAGGAGGTGCGCTACCACCTGGGGGGGATTGGCGTTCTGGTGAACAACGTGGGGGACTACCTCTACAAGCCCATTGAGGAGGTGCGCCTCGAGGAGTGGCGCTGGATTATGGACACCAACCTCACCGCCACCTTCCTCCTCACCCAAAGGGTCCTCCCCCTCATGGTGGCCCAGGGCTACGGGCGCATCGTGAACCTGGGCTACGCCGGGGCCACCAACCCCATCGCCAGGCCCCACATCACCCCCTACGCCATCGCCAAGATGGGGGTGGTCCTCTACACCAAGGCCATCGCCAAGCGCTTCGCCCAGGCGGGGATCACCGCCAACGTGGTGGCCCCCGGGGTGGCGGAGAACTCCGTCTCCAAACCCCTTCAGGAAATCCCCATGGGGCGGCTCGCCCTCCTGGAGGAGGTGGCCCGGGCGGTGCTCTTCTTCGTCCGGGAGCCCTACCTCACGGGGCAGGTCCTGGAGGTGGCGGGGGGGTGGAACCTGTAGGATGGGCTTCGTGGACGGGAACGCCCCTGACCCCAAGTACTGGGAAAAGATGCGGCTCGTGGCCGAGGTGCTCAAGGCGGTGGAGGGCCCCATCTACATCGCCACCCACGTGGACCCCGATGGGGACGCCATCGGGAGCTCCTTGGGCCTTTACCGGGCGCTCAAGGCTTTGGGCAAGGACGCCCGCTGGGTGGCCGAGCCTCCCCGCTTCCTCCGCTTCCTCCCCAAGGAGGAAGAGTACTCCGACCCCGTGGAGAAGCTTCCCCCTGGGGCCACCCTGGTGGCCTTGGACAGCGCCGAGCCCTCGAGGGTGGTGGGGGTGCCGGTGGAGGGCTTCGTCATCAACATTGACCACCACGGCACCAATCCCCGCTTCGGCCACCTCCACGTGGTGGACCCCTCCAAGGCGGCCACGGCCCAGATGGTCAAGGACCTCATTGACCTCCTGGGGGTGGCCTGGACGGAGGAGATCGCTACCCCCGTGCTCACCGGCATCCTCACGGATACCGGCAACTTCCGCTTCGCCAACACCACCCCCGAGGTGCTTCGGGTGGCGGCGGAGCTCGTGGGCTACGGGGTGAGGCTCGCCGAGCTCACCGACCGCCTCCAGTTCCGCCCCCCCTCCTACTTCCGCCTCATGGGCCAGGTGCTCTCCACCGTGGCCTTCCACTTCGGGGGGCTTCTCGTCACCGCCCACCTGCCCGAGGAGGCCAAGCGGGAGGAGGAGGACTCCGACGACTTCGTGGGCCTTATCCGCTACGTGGAGGGGAGCGTGGTCTCCGTCTTCCTGCGCAGGCGGGAGGAGGGGGTGAAGGTGTCCATCCGCTCCCGGGGCGGGGTTTCCGCCCAGAATATCGCCCTGAAGCTCGGGGGCGGCGGGCACGTGCCCGCCGCCGGGGCCACGCTGAAGGGGGTGGACCTGGACCGGGCTTACGAGCTCGTCCTCGAGGCGGTCCAGGAGGAGCTTAGGCGGGCGGGGTACCTCTAGGCCCCGTACTTTAAAAGCCTTCCGGCGTGGGCGAGGAGGAGGGGCATGAGCTCCACCCCCCGCAGGTGCCCGAGGCTTCCCTTGAGGGCCTCGGCCTCCGTGAAGCGCCCCGCCTCGTCCCGCCGCAGGTAAGGGGCCTTGAGGAGGAGGGGCACGGGGTGCCAGGAGTGGGCCTTCAAGGCCGCAGGGGTGGAGTGGTCCCCGGTGAGGGCGAGGACCTCGGGCTTTAGGGCGAGGAGCTCGGGCAGGAAGGCGTCAAAGCGCTCAATCTCCCGCACCTTGCCAAGGAAGTCCCCGTCCTCCCCCTTGGCGTCCGTCTTCTTGAAGTGGAGGTAGAAGAACTCGTACCGATCCCAGTTCTCCCGCAGGGCCTTGAGCTTCCCCTCGTGGGCGTCCCCTTCCCCTTCCACGGGGAGGACCTCCATCCCCACCAAGGCGGCGAGGCCCTTGTACATGGGGTAGCTGGCCACGGCCGCTGCCCTTAAGCTGTAGACCTCCTGGAAGCTGGGGAACCGGGGCTTTTGGGAGGCCCCCCGGAAGAGGGCCCCGTTGAGGCGGGGTTCGTCCCTAAGGACCGCCCGGATGCGCTCGGCGAGGAGGTTAAGGATGTGGGCGGTCTTCCGGGAGGCCTCGTCCAGGGGCCTAGCCTCCAAGGGGGGAAGGCCCGCCTTCTGCGGGTCGGTGTCCGTCACCCCGTCCCCCAGGCCCTCGCCCCTTAGGATCACCAAGAAGCGGTGCTCGCTTTCCGTGTAGAAGTGGATCTCCACGTCCTCTATCCGGGGGATGGCCTCCTTGAGCTTGGCGATCACCCGTTGGTTTTCCTCGGTGGAGGGCCTCCCTGCCCGGCGGTCCACCACCTTCCCTTCCGCATCCAAGGTGGCGAAGTTGCCCCTTAGGGCCACGTCCCCTTCCCGGAAGTCCGCCCCCAGCCCCAAGGCGCTCAAGGCCCCTCGGCCCACCACGTAGCGGAAGGGGTCGTAGCCGAAGAGGGCCAGGTGCCCAGGGCCCGAGCCGGGGGCAAGGCCCGGGTGGACGGGGGTGAGGAGGCCTAGGGCGCTCTCCGCGGCCAGGCGGTCTAGGTTAGGGGTTTGGGCCGCCTCCAGCTCCGTGGGGCCTCCTGGCTCTAAGGGAAGCCCCCCCACGCCGTCTAGGACCACGAGGAGGATTTTGCCGCCGGGTTGGTGGAGTTCCTGGAGGATGGGAAAGAGGTCCATGGGGCCATTTTACAGAAGAGAGTGGGCGTGGAGGAGCCATAATCCCCCGGACTTTCCGCCCCTGGGATACATGGCCTCCCCCCCGCCCTCTGGAGGCAGACAGAGCATCGTGGGCGCCAGATGCCCTGTCATGGTAGACAGGTGGCGCGTAGAGCCTTCAAATACCGCCTCTATCCCACCAAGCCCCAACAAAAAGACCTAGAACGCACCCTGGAACTCTGCCGCCAGCTCTACAACGCCGCCCTTCAGGAGAGGAGGGAGGCCTACAAGAAGGCGAAGAAAAGCCTCTCCCTCCACGAGCAAAAGCGATGGCTCCCCGAGATACGGGCTGACCTGCCCGAGTACCAAAGGGTCCACTCCCAGGTCCTGCAAGACGTTCTCCAAAGGGTAGACCGGGCTTTTCAAGGCTTCTTCCGTCGGGTTAGGGCCAAAGGGGGAAAAGCCGGTTATCCCCGGTTCAAGGGAAAGGGACGCTACGACTCCTTCACCTTCCCCCAAGCCTACGCCACCGGGGTCAAACTCCAGGAGGGGGGAAGCGGGTGCTCATCCACGGCGTTGGTTCGGTAAAGGTGAAGCTTCACCGACCCTTAGAGGGGCAACTCAAGACCGCCACGGTCAAGCGGGAAGGGGATGCATGGTACCTGATACTTATCTGCGAGGTGGAGCCCAAACCCCTTTCCCCTTCTGGCGAGGCGGTGGGCATTGACCTGGGGACCAACCCTCACTTTCTCATCACCTCGGAGGGGGAGAAGATAGAAGCCCCCAGGTATTATCAAAAGGCTCAAAACAAACTAGCTAGGAAGCAGAGGGAGCTTTCCCGTAAGAAACGGGGTAGCAACCGGTACGACAAGGCAAAAGAGGAGCTTGCCCGGCTTCACCGGAAGGTAGCCCGGCAACGGCTGGATTTTCACCACAAGGTGGCCCGGGGGTTGGTGAACCGCTATGGAACCATCGTCCACGAAGACCTGAACATCCTAGGTCTGAGCCGTAGCCACGTGGCTAAGGGCGTACATGACGCTGGTTGGGCTCAGTTTTTGCGGATCCTTGCCTACAAAGCGGAGGAGGCTGGTAGGCGAGTGATAACGGTAGACCCTAAGTACACCAGCCAGGACTGCCCGGTGTGCGGCCACAGGGAGAGGCGACCCTTGTGGGTCAGGGAGTTCACCTGTCCCGCTTGTGGGACTTCCCTGCACCGGGATGTGGCCATGTGGCCGCTGCGCGGAACATCCTGGCGAAGGCCTGGACGGGGCCTTCGGGGAGGGATGCCCTCGCGTTCTGAACTGAGAAGCCCCGCTCTGAAGAGCGGGGAGTCGTCACACCCGTATGGTGACCCGGGCCCCGGTTTCAAAGAGGTGGATGGAGTCTATAAAGCGCACCACCCGGGTAGCGTGGCCCATGACGATGGAGTGGGTCCTGGCCCCCCCGCCGAAGAAGCGCACCCCCTCCAGGATGTCCCCGTCCGTGATGCCCGTGGCGGCGAAGACGATCTCCTTGCCCGGGGCTAGGTCCTCCGTGCGGTAGACCCGGTTCTCGTCCCCGCCCATGGCCCTAAGCCGCGCCCGCTCCTCCTCGTTTTGCGGCACGAAGCGGGCCTGGATCTCCCCGCCCAGGCACTTGAGGGCGGCGGCGGCCAAGACCCCTTCCGGGGCCCCGCCGATGCCCATGACGGCGTGGACCCCGGTTCCCCGTATGGCGGCGGCCAGGGCGGCGATCACGTCCCCGTCGGAGATGAGCTTGACCCGGGCCCCCGCTTCCCGGATCTCCCGGATGAGCCTTTCGTGCCGGGGCCGGTCCAGGACCACGATGACCAGGTCCTCCACCGAGCGTTGCAGGGCCAGGGCCAAGGCCTTCAGGTTGGCGGAGACGGGCCAGGTGAGGTCCACGAGCCCGGCGGCGGGCGGGGGGACGATGAGCTTTTCCATGTACATGTCCGGGGCGTGGAAAAGCCCGCCCTTTTCGCTTAAGGCGATGACGGTCACGGCGTTGGGCAGGCCCTTGGCGGCGGTGGTGGTGCCCTCCACGGGGTCCACGGCGATGTCCACCTCCAGGCCCCCCTGCCCCAGGACCTCCCCGATGTAGAGCATGGGGGCCTCGTCCATCTCCCCCTCACCGATGACCACGGTGCCCCGGATGGGGAGCTCGTTTAAGACCCGGCGCATGGCCTCGGTGCCCGCCTCGTCCACCGCCTCCTTGTCCCCCTTGCCGGCGAAACGGCTCGCCGCCAAGGCCGCCTGTTCCGTCACCCGCACCACTTCCAGGACGAGCCTGCGCTCAATTTCCATGGTTCCATCATAAGGGCCCAGGGGCCTATTCCCGGGGTTTGTGCCGCTCCCAGAGGGTTTCGGCCAGGTCCTCTAACCCCACCCCCTCCTCCGCCAGGGTGAGGAGGAGGTGGAAAAGGAGGTCCGCCGCCTCGTGGCGGAGTTCGGCCTTGTCGTGGTTTTTGGCGGCCAGGATCACCTCCCCCGCTTCCTCGCCAATCTTCTTCAGGATGCGGTCCAGGCCCGCCCGGTGAAGCTTCGCCACGTAGCTCCCTTCGGGGAGGGTCCTTAGCCTTTCTCCTATGGTGGCGTAGACCCGTTCCAGCACCTCCCCGAGGCTAGGGGTGGCTTTCTCCTGGAGGAGGGGGCGGTGGAAGCAACTCCTTTCCCCCGTGTGGCAGGCGGGGCCCTTGGGGAGGACCTTGTAGACCACGGCGTCCCCGTCGCAGTCTAGGAGGACCTCCACCACCTCCTGGAAATGCCCCGAGGTCTCCCCCTTGCGCCAGAGGGCCTGGCGGCTTCGGCTATAGAAGGTGCTCCGCCGCGTCCTTAGGGTTTCCTCCAGGGCTTCCCGGTTGGCGTAGGCCAGGGTGAGGACCTCCCCCGTGCGGGCGTCCTGCACCACCACCGGGACGAGGCCCCGCTCGTCAAAGCGCACCTCCAGGTCCATGCCCCTAGTCTAGCCGCACCCGCACGCCCTTTTCCGCCAGGAAGCGTTTGAGCTCGGGGATTTGGATCTCGCCGAAGTGGAAGACGCTGGCGGCCAAGGCGGCCTCCGCCCCCGCCTGGAAGGCATCGAGGAAGTGCGCCATATGCCCCGCGCCGCCGCTCGCAATCACGGGCACGTTCACCGCCTCGGCCACCTGGCGGGTGAGCCTTAGGTCGTACCCCTCCTTGGTCCCGTCCCGGTCCATGCTGGTGAGGAGGATCTCCCCGGCCCCAAGCTCTGCCCCCCGCACCGCCCACTCCACGGCGTGGAGGCCCGTGGGCACCCTTCCCCCCGCGATGTAGACCTCGGGGAAATCCCCCCGCCAGCGGGCGTCAATGGCCAGGACCACCGCCTGGGCGCCGAAGTGGTCGGCGAGCTCCTGGATGAGCTCGGGCCTTTTCACGGCGGCGGAGTTCACGCTCACCTTGTCCGCCCCGGCGTGGAGGAGCCTCCGGGCATCCTCCAAGGAGCGCACCCCCCCGCCCACGGTGAGGGGGATGAAGACCCTTTCCGCCACCTGGGCCACCACGTCCAGGAGGATGGCCCTCTCCTCGTGGGTGGCGGAGATGTCCAAAAAGACGAGCTCGTCCGCTCCCGCCTGGTCGTAGGCCTGGGCCGCCGCTACGGGGTCCCCGGCGTCCCTCAGGTTCACGAAGTTCACCCCCTTGACCACCCGGCCGGCGTGGACGTCCAGGCAGGGGACGATGCGTTTGGCGAGGCTCATCGGGGCCAGTATAGGCCACTTTTCCCTTCCCCGCTTGGGTGGTAGCATCTAAAGGATGGAACGGGTGAACGTGGTGGGCGGGGGCCTTGCGGGAAGCGAGGCCGCCTGGACCCTTTTGCGCCTGGGCATCCCCGTGCGGCTTTACGAGATGCGCCCGAAGCGCATGACCCCGGCCCACGCCACGGGGCTTCTGGCCGAACTCGTCTGCTCCAACTCCCTGGGCGGGGAGGGCATGGCCAACGCCAAGGGGCTTTTGCAGGCGGAGATGCGCCTTGCGGGAAGCCTCGTCATGGAGGCGGCGGAAAGGGCCCGGGTCCCCGCCGGGGGGCCTTGGCCGTGGACCGGGAGGAGTTTGGCCACTTCATCACGGAAAGGCTTTCCCGCCACCCCCTGCTGGAACTGGTGCGGGAGGAGGTGAGGGAGATCCCGGAAGGCCTCACCGTCTTGGCCACGGGGCCCCTCACCGCCGAGCCCCTGGCCGAGGCCCTGAAGCGCCGTTTCGGGGACCACTTCCTCTCCTACTACGACGCCGCAAGCCCCGTGGTGCTCTACGAGAGCGTTGACCTCAGCAAGTGCTTCCGCGCCGGGCGCTACGGCCAAAGCGCTGACTACCTGAATTGCCCCATGACGGAGGAGGAGTACCGCCGCTTTTACGAGGCCTTGGTGGCCGCGGAGCGGCACGTGCCCCACGAGTGGGAGAACCTGCAGTTCTTTGAGGCCTGCGTGCCGGTGGAGGAGCTGGCCCAAAGGGGGTACCAGACCCTTCTCTTTGGCCCCCTGAAGCCCGTGGGGCTCAAGGACCCCCGCACGGGGAAGGAGCCTTTCGCCGTGGTGCAGCTCCGCCAGGAGGACAAGGCGGGGCGGCTTTGGAGCCTGGTGGGCTTCCAGACGGGGCTCAAGTGGCCGGAGCAAAAGCGCCTCATCCAGATGATCCCCGGCCTGGAAAACGCCGAGATCGTGCGCTACGGGGTGATGCACCGGAACACCTACCTCAACGCCCCGAGGCTCCTCCGGGAGACCCTGGAGTTCCAGGGGGCGGAGGGCCTCTTCGCCGCTGGGGTCCTCGCCGGGGTGGAGGGGTACTTGGAAAGCGCCGCCACCGGTTTTCTGGCGGGGCTCAACGCCGCAAGGCGGGCCCTAGGCCTTTCCCCCGTGGCCCCGCCCGAGGAAAGCCTCTTGGGGGGTCTGGTCCGCTACCTGGCCACGGCCAACCCCGAGGGCTTCCAGCCCATGTACGCCAACTGGGGCCTGGTGCCCCCCGTGGAGGGGCGGATGGGGAAGCGGGAAAAGCGGGAGGCCATGTACCAGCGGGGCCTTTCCGCCTTCGCCCGCTGGCTTCAGGCCCTCACGCCCCCCCTGCCCGCTAAAGCCCCCGCATCCTGAGGGCTTCCTCCGCCACCTCCCGCTCGTTCCAGGGGAGGGCTTCTTGGCCCCTTTCTAAGCTGTTCTCGTGCCCCTTGCCGGCGAGGAGGACGGTGTCCCCCTCCTGGGCCTCGAGGACCGCTTGGAGAATGGCCTCCCGGCGGTCCGGCACGATCCGGAACCTCCCCCCTTCCCGCCGGGCCGCCTCCGCCAGGGCGCTAAGGATCGCCTCCAGGGGCTCCGTGCGGTGGTCCTCCTCGGTGAAGAAGGTGAGGTCGGCGAGGCGGGCCGCCACCCGGCCGATGTCCTCCCGCCTCTGCGGGTCCCGCTCCCCCGCCGCCCCCACCACGAGGAGAAGCCTTCCCCGGGTGGTGCGCCTTAGGGTCTTGAGGGCCTCTTCCAGGCTTTTCCCCGTGTGGGCGAAGTCTATCACCACCCGGAAGGGGGCCTTCTGCACCACCTCCATCCTTCCCGGCACCCCGGGGAAGGTGGCAAGGCCCGCTAGGGCCTCTTCCAGGGAAATCCCAAAGTGGAGGGCCGCCGCCAGGGCCATGAGGGCGTTGTCCACGTTGTAGGGCCCCAGGAGGGGCAGGAAGGCCTCGCCCTGGCCCCAGGGGCTTTGGAGGCGAAAGCGAAGCCCCTCTGCCTCCTCCCTTACGCCTTCCGCCCACACCTCCCCCCGGGGCCCACCAGGAGGTGGGGCCGCTTCCTTAGGGCTTCCAGGTGGGGGAGGCTCGTGTGGAGCACCGCCACCTCCGAGCGCTCCACCAAAAGGGCCTTGGCCCGGAAGTAGTTTTCCGCCGTGCCGTGGAGGTCCAGGTGGTCGTCGGGGTAGAAGCTCACGAAAAGCCCCACCCGGTAGGCAAGCCCCTCCACCCGTTTGAGCGCCAGGGCGTGGCTGGAAACCTCCAGCACCGCCGCCTTTAGCCCCCGGTCCGCCGCCTCCCGGAGGAAGGCGTAGACCTCGGGGGCCTCGGGGGTGGTGAAGTGGCCCAAGGGGGGCCTTGCTTCCTCCCCAGCCTCAGGCCCACGGTGGAGAGGAGCGCCGCCTTCACCCCTCCCGCCTGGAGGAGGTGGTGGAGGAGGCTTGCCGTGGTGCTCTTGCCCTTGGAGCCGGTGACGCCGAAGAGGGCGAGGAGGGCGTCGGGCTCGCGGTAAAAGCGCCGGGCGAGGAGGGCTATGGCCAGGCGGGCGTCTTTCACCCGGAGGTAGGGCACGGGCAGGGATAGGTCCTTTTCCCCCACCACGGCGATGGCCCCCCGGGCCAGGGCCTCGGGGATGAAGGCGTGCCCGTCCAGGGGCTTGCGGTGGGGGAGGGGCACCCCGGGGACGGCCACGAAGACGAAGCCGGGGGCCACCCGCCTGGAGTCCAGGGTGATGCCCCGCACCTCCTGGGGCGGGGCCTCGAGGCCAAAGGGGGCGAAGAGCTCCTTCAGGGTCATGGCCGCAAGAGGGGGCTTAGGGCGCTGAGGAGGGCCTCCTTGGCCCCCTCATCCTCCACGAAGTCCACCTGGTCCCCGTCCACCACGTGGACCGGGGAGAGTTCCCAAGAGGCCACGAGCTCCTCGTAAAGGCGGTTGAGGGCGAGGAGGTAGCCGTCGGGGATGCCCCGCTCATAGGGGCGGCCCCGCTTGGCGATGCGCCTCCTTAAGGTGGGGAGGCTTGCCCGGAGGTAGATGAGGAGGTCGGGCTTGCGCAGGGCGGGGGCCACGCCGTGGAAAAGCTCCAGGTAGGTCCGCCAGTCCCGCTCGGAGAGGTGGCCTTCAAGGTAGAGGTTCTGCGCGAAGACGAAGGCGTCCTCGTAGAGGGTGCGGTCCTGGACCACGCGGGGGCTTCCGTTCACCTCCAGGAGGTGTTGCCGCACCCGCCTGGCCAGGAAGAAGACCTGGGAGGGGAAGGCGTAGGCCCCCATGTCCCGGTAGAAGTCCTCCAGGTAGGGGTTTTCGCTCACCGCCTCGTACACGGGCTTGAGCCCGAAGGTTTCGGCGAGGAGGGCGGTGAGGGAGCTCTTGCCGCTTCCGATGTTGCCGGCGATGGCCACGTACATGCTATACCCCAAGGGAAAGGTGGGCCTTCACCAGGGCCACCACCCGCTCCCGGTCGGGGCCTTCCTGGGAATAGTCCAGTTGGTCTGCCTCGAGGACCAAGAGGGGATGGGGATAGCGGGCGAAGTGGCGCTCGTAGGCCTCGGAAAGGGCTTCCAGGTAGGCGGGGTCTATCCCGGCCTCAAAGGGCCTTCCCCGCTTCCGGATGCGCTCAAGGAGCACGGGGACCGGGGCCCTTAGGTAAAGGGTGAGGTCGGGAGCGGGAAGCCTCGGGGAAAGCTCCCGGTAAAGCTCCAGGTAGAGGTCCCACTCGGCGCCCTCCAGGGTGAGGCTGGCGAAGAGGGCGTCCTTGTCAAAGAGGTAGTCCGCCACCACCCCGCCGAAGAGGGGCCTTTCCTTTAAGCGGGAAAGCTGCCGGTAGCGGGAGAGGAGGAAGAAGGCCTGCGCCTTGAAGGCGTAGCGCTTGGGGTCTTGGTAGAAGAGGGGCAAGAAGGGGTTTTCCTCCACCACCTCCAGAAGGGGCTCCGCCCCCAGGGCCTCGGCCAGGAGCCGGGCCAGGGTGGTCTTGCCCACGCCGATGGGGCCTTCAATGGCCACGTACACGCCTCACCTCCTGGGCCGGGCCACCAGGGTCAGGGTGGCCTCGAGGCGCCGCCCTTCCCGCCACAGGGTGAGGCGCACCCGGTCCCCCGGGCGGTAGCGGGCGATGAGCCGCACCACCTCCGCCTTGTCCTTCACCGCCTTGCCGTTCACCGCCAGGATCACGTCCCCCAGGGCCACAAGCCGCCCCTGGGCGTCCCGCTGCGCCCCCCTAAGCCCCGCCCGGGCGGCGGGGCTACCCGGCTCCACCCGGTCCACCATGGCCCCTTGGGTGGTGGTGAGGCCCACGGCCCGGAGGAGGACCGGGGGAAGCTCCTCCAGGCTCACCAGGCTGGCCCCAAGCCACCCCCGCTGGGGGATGCCGAAGCGCTCCAGGTCCTGGACGCTCTGGGCGGCGAGCTCCGCCGGGATGGCCACCCCAATCCCCCCCACCCCGGAGGGCCCCCCCACCACGTCCGCCACCACCCCCACCACCTCCCCCTGCAGGTTCAAAAGGGGGCTTCCCGAGTTCCCCACGGTGAGGGGGGCGTCGGTGAAGAGGTACTCCCCCACCTCGGCCCCGATGCTGGGGTCGGGGGTGGGGACCTCCAGGGGGCCCAACCCGGCCAGGATGCCGTAGGAGGCCAAGGGCCCCTGGCCGTAGGGGAAGCCCACCAGCACCAGCCCCATCCCCAAGGGGAGGCTGGCCGCCGGGGCCTTGCTGAAGGCGAGGATCCCCGGGGCCTGGACCCCCTTCACCGTGAGGAGGGCCAGGTCAATCCCCGGATCCACGGCGAAGGTTTCGGCGGGAAAGGTGCGCCCGTCTGTTAAGCGCACGGTGAGGTCGGCCAGGTCCCGCACCACGTGGTAGTTGGTCACCACCCGGAAAGGGCTCACGAAGAAGCCCGTGCCCACCACCTGGTCTTCCCCGGGGGCGGTGGGGGTGCCCTGGATGCGCACCACCGCGGGCAGGGCCTTCTTGATCACCTGGCTGCGCGCCACCTCCTCGGGGGAGGTGAGGCGCTGCCCCAAGGCGAAGAGGAGGAGGAGGGCCAGGAGGGCGAGGCGCATGGCCTTACATTACCTCGGGGGCGGGGATGCCGAGGAGGCCGAGGCCCGCCTCAAGGGTTTCCTGAAGGCGCTGCACCAGGCCAAGCCGTAGCTCCCGCAGGCCCTCGGGGGCGGTGAGGACGGGGGTGGCGGGCTGGCCCCCTTCCTTGGCGTTGTAGTAGGCGTTCCAGGCCGCCGAGAGGTCCAGGAGGTACTGGGCGAGGACGTGGGGGGTCTTTTCCTCCGCCGCCTCCAAGACCGCCTCCTCAAAGTCCAAAAGGCTTAGGGCCAGGGCCCTTTCGTAGGGGGTGGCTTGGGTGAGGTCCGGCTCGCCCCACATCCCGGCCTTGCGCAGGATGCTGTGGGCCCGGGCGTGGGCGTACTGGATGTAAGGCCCCGTGTCCCCGTCAAAGGAGAGGGCTTCGCTGTAGCGGAAGTCAATCTGCTTTTTGGGCTCCGTCTTCACCATGGCGAAGCGGATGGCCCCGAGGGCCACCATCGCTGCCGCCTCCTCCTTGGCGGGGTGCTCGGGGTTCTTCTCCTCCACGATGGCCAAGGCCCTGCGCTTCGCCTCCTCCAGCACCTCGTCCACGCTCACCGCCACGCCCTTCCTTCCCGACATCTGCTTGCCCTCGAGGAGCACCGTCTCGTAGGCCAGGTGGAAGGCCCCTTGGGCGAGCTCGGGGTGGCCCACCAGGGCCAAGGCGGCCCGTACCAGGGCCTGGGGGTGGCTTTGGCGCACGTCTATGACGTTGATGGTTTCCCGGGCCCTGGGGGTGTAGGCCTCCCCCTCGGGGGCGCTCGTCCTTAGGCCGGGGTAGAAGGGGTTCTCGTAGGGGCGGAAGCGGAGGCCCTCCAAAAGCCCCATCTTCCAGAACTGGAAGGCGATGTCCTTGGCGTAGTAGGTGGCGGCGCCCCCGGAGCGCACCAGGACGAAGTGGGGGTCCTCCAGCCCCGGGATGAAGGGGCTAGCGTCCATGACCAGGGCCCCGGCGTACTTGCCCTCCTGCGGGCGGAAGACGTAAGGGCTTTGCTGCAAAAGGGCCAAAGCCTTCCCCAAAAGCCCCGCCCGCACGATGTCCGACTCCCAGACCAAAAGGTCATAGTGGGCGTTCAGGGCGTGCATGGTGGCGAGCTGGGCCAAAAGGATGCGGTTCACCTCCTCCCTGAGCTCCCCCCGTTCCAGGGCGTGGAGGACCTCCTCAATCCCCAGCTGGAGCCTTTCGTAATCCGGGTCCTGGTGGAGGCGCACGTAGGCCCTGCCAGCGAAGTGATCGTACTTCTCCTTCCCATCCCAGGTGAGGCCGTAGTGCCTCAGGGCGAAGAGGGTTTCCGCCGCCTGGCGGCCGGTGTCGTCAATGTAGTTGAGGACCAGGACCTCCCGCCCGGCGTAGGCCAGGATGCGGGCCAGGGCGTCCCCCAGGGCGATGTTCCGCAGGTGGCCCACGTGGAGCTCCTTGTTGGGGTTCACCGAGGTGTGCTCAATGAGCACCAGGCCTTCCCGCTTGGGGAAGGGCTTCTTCTCCTTTAGGGCCTCGAGGAGGAGGGCTTCCGTGCGCAGGCGGAAGTTCAGGTACCCCCCCACGGGGACGGCCTCCTCCACAAAGGGGGGAAGCTTTAGGCGTTCCTTTAGCTCCTGGGCGATGGCCTGGGGGGGTTTCTTGAGCTCCTTGGCCAGGGCGAAGAGGGGAACCCCGTAGTCCCCGGGTTTGTCCTTGGGGGCCCGGGCCACCTTGGGCTTTAGCTCCAGGCCCATCTCCTTCAGGGCTTCGTGTATGGCCTCTTCCAGGGCGCGGCGCACCATCAGGGCCTCATCATAAGGGCTTCATGCCGTTTCGGGGGGAATATGCCCCGGAAGGGTAGTTCGAGGCTAAAGCAAAGAAAGGAGGGGGTCACCCTCCCTCCTATGCGGTTGCGGACGCTATTGGGCCTCTATGAGGATGTTGTCCACGATCCAGAACCAGTCATAGTTGGCATCGTAGTAGCGGAAGCGAATGATGACGTTGGGCTGCCCCGCGGCGATGTTGGAAATGTCTACCGTGTGCGTTTCCGGACCCACATCTTCTCCTTGAAAGCGGGCCACGTTTATCCAGGTATTGCCCCCATCGGTGCTGACATCCACGTCGCCAATTTCGTTTTCGTTGAAGTAGAAGTAGTGGTCAAACTTGAGCCTCACGGTGGCGTAGCCGGAGAGGTTCAAGGGTGGCGTGCGGAGTTCGGTGTCCACATCTACCTCACCGAGGCAGTCTGAGTCAATAATGGCGAAAGGCGGCACAATCGGGTCCAGGGGACCATAATCGCTATTTCGGTTGCACTCGTCTACCGTGGTCCAACCGCCATTGCCGGTGTGGTCCAGGACTGTCCAGTCGCTGGGAATGCCCTGGGAGAAGTCGTAGACGCGGTTCGGCACCAGGGAGGAGGGGATGCTTAGGTGCAGGGTGGCTTCCCGGCGCAGGGCACCGCTTACTCCAACCACCTTGACGGTATATTCCCCTGACGGAGCAGAGCCCCTTCCCAGTACCAAGGTGGTGGCTCCTATGCCGGTTACCACCTGGGTTGACTGGGGAGTGACGCTATTAGCATTAAAAGCTACCTCTAGGCCTTGAGGCACTCCCTCCAAGCTCAAAGAAACGGCTCCGTTAAACCCATTCTTGGCCACCACCTGGACCAACACTTCTTCCTGCCCTGTGCCAAACGGCAACTCCACCCGAGCTTTGCTGAGGACCAGGCTAAAGTCCGGATCACCCAAGGCCGCACCGTTGCCGCCTCCCGCACCTTGCTGGCATGCTGCGAGCATGGTCAGCAACCCAACCAGCAGCAGGCTCCAAAGCCACTTCAGCCAGAATTTCCTTTGCATACCCTGTCACCTCCGCTGAGCCCGAAGGCTCACCCTTACCAGTAGCACCCGCCCCCTTACAAATTCCTTAAACGCCTCTCCGGATTGGGCCTCTGTGGCGTTGAGGGGCCCAAGAATAGGAGGGGTGCCCCTGTTATAGGGGTCGGGGGCCAAAGGATATAGGGCGGAATGCCCGCTCTCACGCGGAGGTGGTTTGTTTTTGCTCCACGTCCGCCTGCAACTCCCCTAAGGCGGCCTTGAGGGCCTCCGCCGCCTTGCGGTTCATCCCCGGCAGGCGGGCGAGCTCCTCCAGGGGGGCTTCCTTGAGGGCCTTGAGGCCCCCGTAGCGCTCCAAAAGGAGGCGCCGCCGGGCCTCCCCGATCCCGGGGATTCCCTCCAGCACCCGGAAAAGCTCCCGGCTTCGGTCCTTTTGGTGCTGCTTGAGGCCGTTTTGGTGCGCCTCGTCCCGCAGGTGGATGAGGAGCCTTAGGGCGGGGTGGGTGAGGGGAAGGCGGATCTCCCGCCCTTCCGGGGTGACGAGGACCTCTTCCTTCTTGGCCAGGCCCACCAGGGGGATCCTAAGCCCGGCCCGCTCCAGCCCCCGTTGCGCCGCCCGCACCTGGCCCAAGCCCCCGTCAATGAGGAGGAGGTCGGGAAGGGGCATCTCCTTGAGGCTTCCCGTGTAGCGGCGGTAGACGCCTTCCTCCATGGCCTGGTAGTCGTCGTTCCCCGCCCTTAGGCGCATGCGGCGGTACTCCTGGCGCTTGGGCCTTCCCCCCTCAAAGACCGCCAGGGAGAAGACCCGGGCCTGGCCCTGGAGGTGGCTTATGTCGTAGGCCTCCATGCGGAAGGGGCGGGTGGAAAGGGCGAGGAGGTCCTGGAGGGCCTTGAGGGCGGGGTGGTCCCCCCGGCGCTCCCGGGCCTTGAGCTCGGTTTCCAGGGTGAGGCGGGCATTCTTCTCGGCGAACTCCAGTAGCCTCGCCTTTTCTCCCCGTTGGGGCACCCGGACCTCCACCCTTCGCCCCGCGCGGCGGCGGAGGAGGGCCTCCAGCCCAGAGAGGTCCTCCAGGGGAAAGGGGAGGAGGACCAGGGGAGGGAGGGGGGAGGCCTCGAGGTAGTGGTCCCGGAGGAAGGCCCAAAGGATCTCCTCGTCCGTGGCCTCCTCCTTCTCCACCACCCGGCTGATGCGGCCCAGGATCCGCCCGCTTCGCACCTGGAAAAGCTGCACCACCGCCAAGGCCCCGGCCCGGGCCAGGCCCAGGAAGTCCAAGTCCCCAAGCTCCGGGTCAAAGGCCTGCTGGCTCGTGGCGAAGAAGGCCTTTAGGGCCTCCATCTGGTCCCGGATCTCCGCCGCCCGCTCAAACTCCAGCCTTCGGGCGGCCTCCCGCATCTGGGCCTCGAGGCGGGCCAAAAGCCAGTCCACCTTCCCCTCCAAAACCGCCTCCACCTGGCGCACCACCTCCCGGTAGGCCTCGGGGTCCGCCTTGCCCACGCAAGGGGCGAGGCAGCGGCCCATGCTGTGGTTCAGGCAGGGGTAGCGCCTCCGGCGCATGGGGTAGCCCGAGTTCTTGCGCAAGGGGAAGAGGCGGTCAATGAGGGTCTTGATGCGCCTTAGGGCGCCGGCCTCGGGGAAGGGGCCATAGTACTTGGCCCCGTCCTCCTCCACCCGCCGCACCACCAGCAGGGTGGGGAAGGGCTCGCGGGTGAGCTTGAGGAAGGGGTAGTGTTTGTCGTCCTTGAGGAGGACGTTGTAGGGGGGGCGGTGGGCCTTGATGAGGTTGGCCTCGAGGAGAAGGGCCTCCACCTCGTCCCGGGTGGCGATGAAATCTAGCCCCGTGGCCTCCTGGGCGATGCGCCGGGCCTTGCCCTCGGCGTGGAAGTAGCTCCTGACCCGGGCCCTTAAGCTCTTGGCCTTGCCCACATAGAGCACCTCCTCCCCCCGCTTCCAGAGGTAGACCCCGGGGGCTTCGGGAAGGGGGGGAAGGTCCTCAAGCCGCACAAGCCCCATTGTAGAGTGCCCTTATGGTGCCCGTCATGGTGGACGCCCACCTGGACCTGGCCTATAACGCCTGCGCCCTAGGCCGGGACCTCACCCTGCCCCTGGAGGCCCTTCGGGCGGTGGACCCCCACCCCGACACCCCCTTGGTGACCCTGCCGAGCCTGAAGGAGGCGGGGGTGGCGGTGGCCTTCGCCACCCTCTTCGCCGACCCCCGGGAAGGGGGAAGGGAGGACTGGCTGGAGGAGGTCTACGCCCAGCTCGCCCTCTACGAGGCCTGGGAGGCAAGGGGCCTGGTGCGCCTCCTACGGGAGGGGAAGGATCTCGCCCTTCACCTTGCCCGCTACCCGGAAGACGGCGTCCTGGGGCTTATCCTCCTCCTGGAGGGCGCCCACGCCCTGGAATCCCCGGAGGACCTCCTTTCCCTTCGGGAGCGGGGCTTGAGGCTCCTTTCCCTCACCTGGGCCACGGGAAACCCCTACGCCGGGGGGAACGCCGAGGAGGGGCCCCTCACGGAAAAGGGGAAGGCCCTCCTCAGGGAGATGGAGCGGCTTGGGGTGGCCCTAGACCTCTCCCACCTGGCGGAGGAGGCGGCCTGGGAGGCCCTTGGGGCCTATGGGGGGCCGGTCTGCGCCACCCACGCCAACTGCCGCGCCCTCTCCCCAAGCCCCCGGCACCTCTCCGACGCCCTCCTTAGGGCCTTGGGGGAGCGGGGCGGGGTCTTGGGCCTCGTGCCCTACAACGCCTTCCTGGACCCCGGCTGGCGGCGGGGGATGGCGAGGCTTCCCTTGGAAGCCTTCCTCCGCCACAAGGCCCATGCGGAAAGCCTCCTCGGGCCCAAGGGCGTGGGCCTCGGCACGGACTGGGACGGGGGGTTTGGCCTCGAGGCCACCCCCCTCGGCCTGGAGCGCCACCGGGACCTCCGGGCCCTAGGGGATGCGGGCTTTTTGGGCGGGAACTGGCTTTCCTGGCTAACTTCCTGGCTTTAGGGGCACCACCGCCAGGGTGCAACGGCTTGCGGCGATGAGGCGTTCCGCCTCATCGTAGACCTTCACCTCCCAGACCTGGGTGGTGCGGCCCACGTGCAGGGGCCGGCCCACGGCCCGGATGACCCCCCCTTGCTTCTTGCGGATGTGGTTGCAGTTGATCTCCAGGCCGAAGGCGGCGTGCCCCGGGGGGCAGTGGAGGAACCCCCCCACGCTGGCCACGCTTTCCGCCAGGGCCACCGTGGCCCCGCCGTGGAGGAAGCCGAAGGGCTGGTGGACCCTGGGGGATACCTCCAGCTCCGCCACCACCTCCTCGGGGGTGAGCTTCAGGTAGCGCACCCCGAGGGTCTGGTCCAGGGTTTCCCTTTGCAGGAAGGCGGGAAGCTCCATGGCCTGGAGTATAAAGGGGGCGTGGGCGAGGTGCGGCTCTTTCCCGGCCTCCTTTCCCCCCCGGCGGGGCTGGACTTCCTGAGGCTTCCGGCGGAGGAGGGGCTCCACCTGGTGGCCTTCGGGGAGGGGGCCCTCGAGGCCTTGCGGGCGGCTTTCCGGGAGGAGGCGAAAAGCCTGGTCCTCCTTTCCCCCATCCTCCGGCGGGACGCCCTCCTCACCGCCAAGCTAAGGGCCCTCCGCTTCGGCTTGGAAAGGGGTGGGGTGGAGGGGTTTGCCACCATCGGGCGGGCCCTCTTCTTTGGCCCCCTGGCGGCGGAAAGCGAGGAGGTCTTCCAGGCCTGGCGGGAGGGGCTTGACGAGGAGAAGGTGCGGCTCTGGCTGGAGCAGGTAGAGGGCCTTGGGGACGAGCGGCGCTGGCTTAGGGGCACAAAGGCCCGGGTCCTGGTGGTCCAAGGCGCCCTGGACGCCTTCACCCCGCCCCACCATGGCCAAGAGGCGGCGGACTTCGCCAAGGGGGAGGCCTTGCGCTTCACCCTAGAGGGGGCGGGCCACTTCGTCCCCTGGGAGGCTTGGGAGGAGGTGCGCTCCTTGGTGGCGGACTTCCTCCTGGGGGAAAGCTTCCGGCTTCCCGGGGGGCTTGCCCTATGAGGCGGAGGGGCTACCTCCACCTCTACGGGCTCCACCTGGTCTTTGAGCGGGTGGGGCAGGGCCCGCCCGTCCTCCTCCTCGCCGAGGAGGCTTCCCGCTGGCCCGAGGACCTCCCCGAGGGGTATACCTTCTACCTCCTGGACCTCCCGGGCCACGGGCGCACGGGGGGCCCTCCCATGGCCCCGGAGGAGCTCGCCGAGTACGTGGTGGGCTTCCTGGTCATGCTCAACCTGGGCTCGCCCCCCATTCTCACCCGGGGCCTGGGGGAGGCGGTGGGAAGGGTGCTGCGGGAGCGGGGCTACCGGGTGCTCCCTGGGGGTAACCTGCCAGCAGCCTTGGCAAAGGCCTTTGAGGTTTGATGGGCTTGACTGTTTGATAGTGGCCTTGGGGCTGGCCTCGGCCCAGTTCTCCGTGGAGAACCTGAAGCCCTCCCTGGCCGTGTTGGGCGGCACCCAGGGCTTTGGGGCGGAGCTTTCCTGGCACTGCCTCCTCTTCCAGCCCCCGGTGGGGGAGGTCCGGCCCGCTTTGGACGTGGCGTATACGGTGAGCGGCGCCTGGAACGGGGCCTTCCTCTTCCGCTACCTCTACCCCGTGGCGGAGGGGCTTAGGGCCGGCGTGGGCCTGGGGGTGGTCGTCCCTGGGTTTAGCGATGCCAAGTTCTACTTCCGCGCCCACGCCGAGTACGACCTGAAGGCGGCCCTGGGGGCTCCCCTCTTCCTGGGCGGGGATGTGGGGCTTGCCGGCGGGGTTTTAGCCGCCCAGATGAAGCTCGGCTACCGCTTCTAGGCGGAAAGGTCCCGAGGGGGAGGGGTTTCTTCCTCCCCCTCGTTCTCTTCGGGGGCGTCCACCTCCACCTTCATCACCTCCCGGAGGAGGCTCGTGGCGTAGCTCCCCTTGGGGAGGAAGAAGGCGAGCCAAAGGCCCTCTGGGCTTTCCTCGAGGTGCCACTCCGTGAGGGGTACCCGGATGGGCCGCCGGGCCCCCCGGCGGGCCCGGAAGTCTTCCCGCCTTAGGTCAAAGCGGGCTAGGATCTCGTCCTCCAGGGCCCGCGCCGCCCCTTGGGCCTCCGGGTACTTTTTGCCGAAAAGGGGCCCCGTGGCGCTGATTTCCAACCTCAGGGCCCTTTCCGCCTCCTCCGGCCTTTCCACCAAGAACTCCCCCCCGTGGCGTGCTTCTTGGCCCAGTCCCCGGGGACGACCCGGTCGTAAAGCCCCCGCTCCATCCTGAGGGCCACCCACTCGTTGAAGAGGAGGCTTTGCAGGCTGCCGATGAGGAAGCGCTTGAGCCAGGGGCTTCCCCGCCCCTTGCCCTTCTTCACTAGCTCGTACCCCCTCACCGGGTTGAGCCCGCCAAGGCCGAAGCGCTGGGGCCCGTAGTAGTTGGGGACCCCCTTTTCCTCCAGGCGGCGCAGGATGGCCTCGGCCCTTTCCCGGTCCCGCGCCCCCCGGATGAGGATCCGGAAGCGGTTTCCCTTGAGGTGGCCCGTGCGGAGCTTGTTGGTGTGGAGGTCGGCGGCGAGGAGCCTTACCCCCTGGAGGTTTTCCAGGAGGCACAGGGCGTCCTCGTACTTGCGGGGAATGGAAAACCACTGCCGGGTGCGGGCGTGCTTGTCTTTAAGCCCCGCCACCCCGATCTCCTTCTCCGGCACCCCCACCGCGTCCCGCAGGAACTCCAGGACCTCCCGGGTGGTGCGGCCTTCCTTTTCCAAGAGGAGGTAGAGGTGCTCCCCTTCCCCTTGGGGCAGGTAGGCGGGCACCTCCTCCACCTGGAAGTCCTTCGGCTCCACCCGGATGACCCCACCCACCCCGGGGAGGTCCCGGGTGAGAAAGGGGTAGCGCTCGGGCCGGTAGACGAGGTCCATCCCCTTATTCTCGCCTAAGAAAGGGCCTTTAGCCAAGCCTCCAGGACCCCGAAGCCGTAGCGGAAGAAGTCCTCCGAGGCGAGCTCCACCCCGGCTTGCCTGAGGATTTCCTTAGGGCCTTGGCTTTCCCCGGCGCTGAGGACCTCCAGGTACTTGGGCACGAAGGCCTTCCCCTCCTCCAGGTAGCGGCCGTAAAGGGCGAGGACCACCAGGTACCCGAGGGCGTAGCTGTAGGTGTAGAACCGGTAGTGGACGAAGTGGGGGATGCCCGCCCAGGCCGCTTGGTCCAGCTCCGTCCAGGCCACGGCGTCGCCGTAAAGCCTCTCCTGCTCCCGCTGCCAAAGCTCGTGGAAGGCCTCGGGGGAGAGGGCGCCCTCCTTCCTGGCCTCCAGGCTTTTCCGTTCAAAGAAGGTGTACATCACCTGGCGGAAGAGGGTGTTGATGGCGTCCTCCACCCGCTCGGCCAGGAGGAGGGTCCTTTCCTCCCCGGAGAGCCTTTCCATGAGGAGGTCGTCCAGGAGGATTTCGGCGAACACGCTGGCCGTTTCCGCCAGAGGGGTGGAGGCCCCGAAGTTGAGGAGGCGTTGCCGGCGCGCCAGGTAGAAGTGCACCCCGTGCCCGAGCTCGTGGGCCAGGGTGTGGGCGCTGTCCAGGTCGTCCGTGTGGTTGAGGAGGACGTAGGGGTGGGTGGAGGGGAGCCCCCCGGAGCAGAAGGCCCCGCCCCGCTTGCCGGGCCTGGGGTAGACATCTATCCAGCGCCTGTCAAAGAACTCCCGGGCGATGGCCTCCATCTCGGGGGAGAAGCGGCGGAAGGCCTCGAGGACCAAGGCCTTCGCCTCCTCAAAGGGCACCTTGGGCTTCTCCCCTAGGGGGGCGAGGAGGTCTGGGCTTGGCGTCTTCTCCTGGCCGAGCCGCTTGGCCTTGAAGCGGTAGTAGGCCTCCACCAGGGGGTAGTGGGCCTCGGTGGCGGCGAGGAGGGCCTCTATGTCCCTTACCTCCACCTCGTCCCTTAGGGCCACGGGCTCCAGGGGGTGGCGGTAGCCCCTGAGCCTTAGCTCCTGGAGGTAGTCCAGATAGACCGCGTTGAAGACGGCGCTCAGGGTGGGGGCTTCGGCGAGAAGTTTCCCGTAAAGCGCCCCGTGGGCCTCCCGCCGCACCCCGGGGTCGGGGTCGCGGCGGAGGGCGCGCACCTCCATCTCCGTGAGCTCCTTCCCCCCCACCTGGAAGCGGAAGCGGCCCGTGTACTCCGTGTAGAACTGGCTCCAGGCGCTCCTGCCCACCAGGGCCTTCAGGTTCAAAAGCTCCTCCTCCCTTTCCGAAAGGGTAAAGGGGGCGTAGGCCCGCTGCCTCAGGAGGAAGTGGCGGAGATCGGCCAGGCCTGGGTGGTCCAGGAGGGCCTTAAAGGCCTCCTCCGGAAGCCGCCTCAAGGCCACCTCCAGGGGCACGAGGCGGTTGCGCACCTCGGTGAAGCGGTTCCGCACCCGGTCCAAAAGGGCCTTGGCCGTGGGGTCCTGGGTGCGGGTGGCAAAGTAGAGGCTGGCGAAGTTGAGGGGCTTGTAGGCCTTCTCCAGGGCCTCCTCGTACCGGCGGAAAAGGTCTAGGGCTTTTTCCGGGGAAAAGAGGTCCTCGGGGTCTAGCCCTTCTGCCAGGGCGAGGGCGGCCTCGAGGTCCTTCGGGATCCCCGGGTCCTCGGGGCCGCTATAGAGGTCGGAAAGGTCCCATTCCACGGGGCCTACTATACCCTAGAGGGACCGCTCGGTATCCTGGGGAGCGTGGCGGCCCTCGTCATCTACAAAGGCAAGCCCGCCTTGGCCGAGGAAAAGGGCGACCGGCTGGAGCTCACCCTGGCCACGGGGGAGAGGCTTAGGGTGCGCCACAAGGACGTCCTCCTCCTCCACCCGGGCCCGGCGAGCCTGGCGCTACGGGTGCCGGAAGGGGAGGAGGAGGCGGCCTGGGAGCTCCTCCAGGGGGAGGTGGTGAGCCTGAAGGAGCTCGCCGAGCTCGTCTACGGGGCCTACACCCCGGAGGCGGCCTACGGGGCCTACCTCCTGGCGCAGCGGGGAGAGCGCTTCGTCCTGGAAGGGGAAAGGGTGAGGGCCCGCACGGCGGAGGAGCTCGCCGCTTGGCTCCGGGCCCAGCGGGAGAAGGAGGCGCGGGGAAGGGCCTTCCAGGAGGGTGTGGCGAGGATCAGGGCGGGAAGCCCCGCCCCGGAGGACCGCCCCCTCCTCGCCGAGGTGGAGGCGGTGGCCTGGGGGGAGCGGCGGGAAAGCCCGGTGCTTAAGGCCCTTGGCCTTCCCGAAACCCCCGAGGCCGCCCACGGCCTCCTCCTGCGGCTTGGCCTTTGGCGGCGGGAAAACCCCCACCCGAGGCGCCTTGGCCTTCCCCTGGAGGCCCCCCGCCTTTCCCTTCCGCCTTTGCCGGAGGAGGCGCGGGAGGACCTCACCCACCTCCCCGCCTACGCCATAGACGACGAGGGGAGCCAGGACCCCGACGACGCCCTTTACGCCGAGCGGGTGGAAGGGGGCTTCCACCTTTTGGTCCACGTGGCGGACGTGGCCGCCCTGGTGGCCCCGGGAAGCCCCTTGGACCAGGAGGCCCTGCGCCGGGGGGCGAACCTTTACCTCCCCGAGGGCACCGTGCCCATGCTTCCCCCGGAGGCCACGGCCCTTTTGGGGCTTGGGCTAAAGCCCCTTTCCCCGGCCCTCACCTTTGAGCTTTGGGTTTCCGAGGAAGGAGAGCTCCTGGAGGAGCGGATTTTCCCGAGCTGGGTGCGGGTGGAACGGCTCACCTACGCCGAAGCCGTGGGCCGGCCCGAGCTTGCCCCTTTGCGGGAGGTGGCGGAGGCCTTCCGCAGGCGGCGCCTCGCCCAAGGGGCCTTGGAGATCTCCCTCCCCGAGGTGAAGGTCCGGGTGGAGGGGGAGAGGGTGCGCATCACCCCCCTCCTCCCCCACGAGAGCCGCATCTGGGTTCGGGAGGCCATGCTCCTCGCCGGCTACGCCGCCGCCCACCTGGCCTTCAGGGAAGGGCTTTCCTTCCCCTACGCCACCCAGGAGGCCCCAAGCCGCAGGGTGGAAGGGGAGGGCCTCGCCGCCATGTGGGAGCAGCGGAAGGCCCTGAAGCGGGCCCAGCTCAAGGCCACCCCCGCCCCCCACAAGGGCCTGGGCCTTCCCCTCTACGCCCAGGTGACGAGCCCCTTGAGGCGCTACCTGGACCTGGTGGCCCACCAGCAGCTCAGGGCCTGGCTCAAGGGGGAGAGGCCCCTTTCCCAAGCGGAACTCCTGGAGCGGGTGGGGGCGGCGGAGGCGGTGGCCGACCTGGTGCGGGAGGCGGAGCGCAAGAGCAAGCTCCACTGGACCCTCCTGTACCTCAAGGAGAAAGGGTACGAAGGGGTGGGGGTTTTGGTGGAAAGGCGGGGCGGGCAGGGGGTTTTTCTCCTCCCCGAGCTCGGCCTTTCCGCCCAGGTGGCCTTGCCCAAGCCCCTTCCCCCAAACGCCGAGGCCCGCCTCCGCTTCCTGGAGGCGGACCTGGCGGGCCTGGAGGCCCGGTTTGCCCTGGTCTAGCTACATGTGCTCAATGAGGGCCCGCCCGAACTCGCTCGTCTTGAGCAAGGTGGCGGGCTTGCCCTCCGCCACCAGGAGGCGGTGGAAGTCGTAGGTCACGAGCCCCTTGGCGATGGTGCGCTCCATGGCGGCGAGGATCAGGTCCGCCGCCTCGTTCCAGCCCAGGTAGCGGAGCATCATCTCCCCCGAGAGGATGACGCTACTGGGGTTCACCTTGTCCTGATTGGCGTACTTGGGGGCGGTGCCGTGGGTGGCCTCAAACACGGCGTGTCCCGTCTGGTAGTTGATGTTGGCCCCAGGGGCGATGCCGATCCCGCCCACTTGGGCCGCCAGGGCGTCGGAGATGTAGTCCCCGTTGAGGTTGAGCGTGGCGATTACCGAGTACTCATCCGGCCTCAGGAGGATCTGCTGCAGGAAGTTGTCGGCGATCATGTCCTTGATGACGATCTCCCGGCCCGTCCTGGGGTTTTTGAGCACGTGCCACGGGCCGCCCTCCAGGGGCACCGCCCCGTACCGCTCCCGGGCCAGGGCGTAGCCCCACTCCCGGAAGGCCCCTTCCGTGTACTTCATGATGTTGCCCTTGTGCACCAGGGTGACGCTGGGCAGGTCCTCCTTGATGGCGTAGTCAATGGCCGCCGCCACCAGGCGTTCCGTCCCCTCCTTGGACACGGGCTTGAGGCCGATGCCCGAGGTGTCCGGGAAGCGGATCTTGGCGTAGGCCTTGGGGAACTCCCGCTTTAGGAAGTCCAGGACCTTCTTCACCTCCTCGCTCCCCGCCGGCCACTCAATCCCAGCGTAGATGTCCTCGGTGTTCTCCCGGAAGATGACCATGTTCACGAGCTCCGGGTGCTTCACCGGGCTCGGCACCCCTTGGAACCAGCGCACGGGGCGCACGCAGGCGTAGAGGTCCAGCTCCTGCCTTAAGGCCACGTTGATGGAGCGGATCCCGCCCCCCACCGGGGTGGTCAGGGGCCCCTTGATGGCCACCAGGTACTCCCGGATGAACTCCAGGGTTTCCTCGGGAAGCCAGATGGGTTCCCCGTAGACCTGGTTGGCCTTCTCCCCGGCGTAGATTTCGGCCCAGGCGATCTGGCGCCTGCCCCCGTAGGCCTTGGCCACAGCGGCGTCCAGGACGGGCTTGGCCGCTCTCCAGATGTCGGGTCCGGTGCCGTCCCCTTCAATAAAGCCGATGATGGGCCGGTCCGGCACCTGGAGCGTGCCGTTTTGGATGGTGATCCGCTCGCCGTCTTCCGGGATCCGAATGTGCTTGTAGCCCATGGCTACCTCCGGGCCCTAGCATACCGCTAGCCCAGGGGAAAAGTGTCCTAGACTCTTCCTATGCCCGAGGCCATCGTGGTGGGGGCGGGGATCGTGGGGGCGGCCTGCGCCTACAGGCTGGCCGAGGCGGGGCTAAGGGTCTTGGTCCTGGAGAAGGAGGCCACCTTCGCCCAGGGGTCCACGGGGAAGAGCGCGGGCGGGGTTAGGGTGCAGTTCTCCGAGCCCTTGAACGTCCTCCTCTCCTACCACTCCATCCTGGAGTACCGGGAAATGGCGGAGGCCCGCTACCGCCCCATCGGCTACCTCTTCCTGGTACCGGAGGCCCTGAAGGAAGCCCAGGAAGGGGCCTTAAAGACGCAGCAGGCCCTTGGGGTGCCCGTGCGGCGGCTGAGCCTGGCGGAGGCGAGGGGCTTCGTGCCCTTCCGGGAGGAGGGCCTGGCCTTCGCCACCTTCGGGCCCATGGACGGGGTCATTGACCCCCACGGGGCCACGGGCTTTTTCCTGCGGGAGGCCCGGCGGCTTGGGGCGGAGGTGCGCTTCGGGGAGGCGTTCCTTTCCGCCAGACGGGAAGGGGGGGTGTGGCGGGTGGAGACCCCCTTGGGGCGGTACGAGGCCCCCTACCTGCTCCTCTGCACCGGGGCTTGGACGGGGGAGGTGGGGAGGCGGCTCGGGGTGGACCTTCCCGTCCACCCCGCGCGGCGGATGGTCTACGCCACCGCGCCCTTAGGGCACGCCCCCACCTACCCCCTCACGGTGGACCTGGCCACGGGCTTTTACTTCCGGCCGGAAGGGGAAAGGCTTCTCCTAGGCCGCTCCAACCCGGACGAGCCCCCGGGCTTCCGGGAGGGGGTAGACTGGGCCTGGCTTGGACCAACCTTGGAGGCGGGCCTTTTCCGCTTCCCCTTCCTGGAGGGCCTGGCGTTGGACCGGAAGGCCAGCTGGTTCGGCTACTACGAGATGACCCCGGACGCCAACCCCATCCTGGGCCCCCTGGAGGAGGGGCTTCTGGTGGCGGCGGGGTTTTCCGGCCACGGGGTGCAGCAGGCGGCCATGGTGGGCCGGCTCATGGCGGAGGAGGTGGTCTATGGAAAGGCGAAGAGCTTGGACCTAAGCCCCTTCCGCCCTCAGCGCTTCCGGGAAGGCCGCTTTTTGCGGGAGCGGGGCATCGTGTAGTATGGAGGGGCCTTAAGGCGGAAAGGGGTTTGCCGTGCGCAGAATGGCTTGGGTGTTATTGGGGTTGGGCCTGGCCTTGGGCCAGGGGGTGGTGAAGGGCCTCACGGAAAAGGAGCTGGAAACGGTGCTGAAGGGGGCGGAAATCCCTCACGAGCGCCAAAGCCCAGGGGAGTACCGCCTGGAGATGGCGGGGCTTAAGAAGGTCTGGCTCTACCTGGACTTTTGCCAAGAGGAGCGGTGCGGGGTCCTGAGCCTAAGCGCTGGGTTTTCCTTAGAGGAGACCCCTTCCCTTGACCTCGTGAACGCTTGGAACCGGGAGCACCGCTTTAGCCGCGCCTACGTGGACGAAGAGGGGGACCTTTGGGTGGAGTCGGACCTGGACCTCACGGGCGGGGTGAGCCTGGGGGCGGTTACGGCCTTTTTGCGCCTCTTCGCCGAGGAGATCCTTCCTGACTTCATGGACTATATCGGCTTTAGCCCCTAAGGCCTAGCGGGCGAAGAGGGTGGGGAGTGCCAAAGCGGCGGCCAAGGTGGTGAAGTAGAGCATCAGGCGATGGAGGGCGGTGTTGATTTTGGTCTTCATCTCCTGCCGCAGGCAGGCGATCTCCTGCCATAGGTTGGTGTTTTCCCTGAACTCGTTTGCAAGACCCTATTTTTCGGCTATCTTCCATGCAAGGACGGCCAAAGTATAGTGCCAGGGCTCTGTTTGCGGGACTGCGAACCACGTCAGGTAATAGACAAAGAGAGTTGCGAGGCTTACGGCCAGTCCCATCTTTAGGGGGTCAGGGGCACCTAGTAGCAGCTTGGGTATAGGGGTAAGAAAAAAAAGCAGCCACACCATAGCTAAAGGCACGCCAAAAGCCAGTGCTTTGTCTAACCATGCATTGTGGGCTCGGTCCACATTCGCAAGCTTCTGGAGTGCAACGAGGGTTTCGCCGTATTTTTTCTCGTACGCGGGCAGGCCGCGGGTGTCGTACTCCAGGAGGTATGTCCTGGACGTCACGGGATCTGCCGGTGCCCAAAGCGGCTTCGCAGTTTTGAGCCTATCTTGCGGTGGCCATCCGTACTCCAAGTGGAAAAGGGTAAGCTGTTTGCTAAGGGGTATAAGCTCAGTAGCGGTCGCTTGTTGCAAACCACGGGGTCCTAAACCGAAAACGAATGTTTTAGGGTCTTTGAACAGGACCGAAAGGCCTAAGTTCCACAACTGAATGCGGGTGGCTAGGGTATTGGTGTTTGTAAGATCCTTCGCTGGGGCTGCTATGCGGGGCCAGTAGGCATGGCTGGCAAAGCTCGTTGCGAGAAGCGTCGCCGATATGAGGGTTAGGCGTCTATCCTTTGCTATTAGGACCAGGAACCCTAACCCCACGGCGAGTGCCAGGAGGCTACTCCTATTTGAAAGGGAGCCTAAGCCCAGGGCTAGGATAAAGGCGGCGGCAAGCCAGGAGTGACGCTTGTCCTTCATCCAGAGCACCAGGGCCAAGGGTATGAGCGGCAGGGCCAAGCCAGCGGCCATACCCGGGTTTCCTATGGTTCCTGGGGGACCCTCCATAGCGTAGGGAATGATTGAGTTTATCGGATCAAGGCCGCTCCTTTGCCAGAGCCATAAGATGGCTTGGTAGGTTCCGGACAGGATAAGGAGGGGAAGGAGTATGTTTTGAAGTAGGTGAGTTTCCAACCGGAATAGGGCAAGGGCAAGGAGTAGTACGCTTACCTGGTATATGAGCCCGTCCGTGCGGTTCTCGGGGCCTAGCCAGATGTCTGTGGCTTCGTCGTAGTGGGGGAGGGCAAGAAGGCATGCGGCCAGGATCCAAATAATTTGGAATAAAACCAGTGTTTTTGGGATCTTGTGGGAAGACAGGCTTAACCAAAGGGGAGTCGTAAGGGATACCAAGCCGATTAAAAGAAGGAGCTTGGGTGTTATCCATAAACCTTCCTTTCCGGGCAACCCTGCTTGTGGGGGCAGAATGACCCAGGGGTACAGGGCAATGAGCCAGAAAAAGAACCAAAGGAGTGTTTGCTGACCTCTTCGTTCCATCTTGCTCCTGATTAAAGAAAAGGGGTCCGTGCAGGCCCGGACCCCCTAACTGCTAGAGGTCTAGTTAATAAACTGCGGTGAAGGTCTTGTTCGTGACGGTGGTGACCGTGACCGTGTAGCGGCCGTTGGAGTAGTTGATTTCGCAGCTCTGCACCCCGTTCGGCAAGGAGGCGGGTGCGCCTTCGTTCTGCAAATTCTGGTCAGTGCAGCTGGTTAGGCCGGACAGGTTGGCACCAGCCGTGTCCGCAGCGGCAATCCAGGTGGCCACGGAGCGGGCGTAAGCCTGCGCGGAGGTTTCAATAGCCCGCCTACGAGCGTTCAGGACGTTGGGGATCAGCACCGCAGCCAGGATGGCGATGATGGCGATGACGATCAGGAGCTCAATCAGGGTGAAACCTTTCGCGTTCCGCATGCTTCTTCCTCCTTCAGGGTTTCCGCGCCTTCATGTATCGCGCGGCCATGAGTGCCTGTTGCCGAAAAGCCCTTTCAACCCATGTACCCTTCTAACCTTTTTTCCTTCCTCTTAACCCTTGTCTCACCCCCTTTCAGGCCCTATTCTTGGCGGGGCCCTTTCGCCTTGTCAACCCCCCCCTTTTGGGGGGACACCCTTAAGATGACCCAAGGGTGTGAAAGCGGTGTGAAAACCTAGGGGGCGTTCCGGGGGTAGACCCGGAGGGTGTAGGTCTGGGTGGAGGAGGGGACGTAGATGACGCGGCTTCCGTCCTTGGCCTTCAGGCGGATATTCAGGGTGACGGAGAGGGGGCTTGGAGAAAGCTGGAAGAAGGGGAGGGTGGGGTCGTTGTCCACCAGGTCCAGGACCACGTAGGGCTGGGCGTTGCTGTAGGCGGTGGCGGCGCAGGAGAGCCCGCTTAGGCGGTACTCCCGGAGCATCCGGGTGTTGGCGTCGGCCCAGGGGTCTTTGGCTTTGTAGTCGTCGGGGATGGCGCTTCGGGCCTCCAGCTTGTAGGCGCGGAGGGCGCAACTTCCCCCAGAGGCCTCGGGCACCAGGGCCGCCAGGCAACCGGGCGGGGCGCAGGTATTGCCGTTTAGGGTGGCGGAAGCTAGGAGGGTTTGGGCCCCTTGGAGGTTATCCGCCACGTACCCGGCGGCGTCTTTTAGCTCCTCCAGAAGCTGGGCCTGGAGGCGGGCGGTGCGGTTGCTGGCAAGGGTGCCTTGGGTGAAGGCGAGAAGAAGGGCGGTGAAGATCCCCAAAACGGCCAAGGCCACCAGGATTTCCAAGAGGGTGAAACCCTTTCTCATGGCGCCCACTCCCGGTAGAAAACGTAGCTTTTGCCCCCCGCCGTTAGGGTAAGCCGCACGGCCACCAGCGCGCAGGCGCTTCCCGAGCAGGAAACGTTACAGGTGTAGGCGCTGGTGGTGGCGGCGCAGGTTTGGAAGGAGAGGCTTTGGTTAACGTTTGGCCTTCCCGCCGCCGCCACCTGCCAGGTGAAGCCGCCCGTTTGGCTCGGTTTGGGCAGGGTCAAGGTGTTGTTGGCGTAGGTGCCCTCCTTCACGGCCCGCTCCAGGAAGTCCTTGGCCACCACCACCGCCCGGGCCTCGAGGTTGCCGCTCCGGTTGATGCGGAATAGCCCGAGCAGGGAGGAAAGCACCAGGCCGCTTAGGAGGCCGAAGATGGCCAGGGCCACCAGGATTTCCAGAAGGGAGAAGCCTTTTTTCATCGCACGATCACCTTTCCGATGACGCCCACCACGTGAACGGAGCGCTGTAGGTCGCTAAAGCGCTGGTGGGTGAGGGTGAGCTTCTTCAAGGGCGCGTCCGTGGTGCCGTAGGGGGGATTGAAGGTGACGCTAAGCGGGGGAAAGCCCGTGTAGTTGGAGCTGATCTGGATGTTCTGCAAGGTAACGGTGCTTCCCCTGTACGTCCAGCCGTTGGCGGTGATGCTCACCGTTTGGGCGGTGTTGGTGCGCTTGGCCTCGGCCCGGGCTTGCTGCAGGGTCCAGGCCAGGGAGCGGGCTGCTTCCTCCACCTGGGCTTGGGCCCGCCAGCGCAGGTAACTGGGCGGGACCAGGGCCAAGAGGACCCCCAGGATGGCGATGACCACCAGGAGTTCCAGCAGGCTAAACCCACGCCTCACAGGCGCCTCCAGCTTCCCGCAAGTGCCCGGATGACCACCGCTCCCTGCGTGGCCATGCGGAGCCTCTGCATGACCAGGGGATCGTAGGTGATTTTCCCGCCGTCTTGCCCGCTGCCTTTCCCGCTGCCTTTCCCGTTGCCTTGGTCGGTGCCAGCGATCTGGGTCCAGCACTCGTTACCGTTGCAGGCCTGAAGGTTCGCCACGCCCTCCACCACCACGCTTCCGGTGAGGACGGCGTTGCCTTGCTGGTCGTAGTCGCCGGCCACGTAGATGAGCCCTTGGAAGCCGCTATCGCAGGAGCCGTTTACCGTGAGGTTGCCGATGACCACCAGGATCCCTTGGCCGCAGAGCCGGGAGCTGCCCGTGAGGTTCAGGGGCCCCTGGACCACCTTGAGTTCCCAGTTGCTGAGGGTGCCGCTAAAGTTGCTGGCGCTCGTGGGGGGGTAGAGGCTTAAAAAATCCGCCTTCGTCATGCCGAAGACGCGCAGAAAGAGCTCGTTGGGATCGCTGGGAACCAGAGGGCTATTGGGCAAGGAACCATACAGTACTTGTCCTTGACCGCTGGTATCAATGCTAAGGTTGCTGGCCGCGCCCACCACTTGGGCCACCAGGGGGGTGCCCTCAGGGATGCTGGTGGGGGGTGTGCCGGACCAGTCCTTCACGGTGACCTGCCCGGTGGCCGGGTCCACGCTGGTGACCGTAGCTTGGGCACTCCCTACCCGAACCGCCTGACCCACCACAAGTCCCCGGGCGTCGGCGAGGTAGAGCGTGTTGGGGCTTGTGTAGGACTTTACCCCGTACTGCACGAGCTGGACTGGGGCGGATGCGGGGATAACATCGGTCAGGCTAGGGGTGAAGAGGGGCTTTAGGGTGAGGGTGTTCCCGCTCTTGCCTTCCACGCGGTAGGTCTTGGGGGGTGCCGCCCGTGCTGATCTGCACGTAGCCCCCCACGGGGATGAGGCTTGCGTCCTGCACCGGAAGGGTGAAGGTGCCCTGCTGGGTCAACACGCTTTGCAGGACAAGGGAGGTGGTGCCCGTGAGGCTCACCTCGAGGAGGCCGGTGGCGTTCGTGAAGTCCTGGCCGATGACCTGGGCATTGCCACTAACTTCCACCCTGGGCCTCGAGGTCAAGGCCGCGGGCACGGCCCCGGCGATGCCGCACCCCACCTGGAAGCGCTTGGCCACCCGGGCCTTGGCCCCGCCCCACTCCGCCACCGCCTGGACCTCGAGGGTCCCCCCCGAGGCGGGAAGCCTCTTCTGGCCGTTTACCTCCGTGACGCCGCTGGTGTAGACGTAGGTGGCGCTGGCGGCGCTTCCCCCGGTGGGGAGGCTGTACGAGGCGGGGGCGGCGCCGCCGCACCCGGCGGACTTGGCCAGGAGGGGAAAGGCGTCCAGGGCGCTTTCCGCCACCAGGAAGGCCTGGTATGCCCCGCGCTCCGTGGCGCTTCCCTTGAGGGCGCCCAAGGCCATGTAGCTCGTGGCCGCCAGGAGGCTCACGAACACCACCATGAGCACCACCAGGGTAACGGGTGTGGCGATGCCTCTAACCCTCATCATGCCTTTTAGGGTGGGGCTTGGGGTGGGGTTTTCGCATCCCCCAAAGGGGGGAGGTATGATGGGCCCATGAAGCCGGTTTACCTCGTTTCCGCCGCCCGCACCCCCATCGGCAAGTTCGGGGGGGCGCTCAAGGACCTAAGCCCGGCGGAGCTCGGGGCCCACGCCATGAAGGCGGCCTTGGAGCGGGCCGGGGTGGAGGGGAAGGACCTGGACCTTTACGTCTTCGGGAACGTCTTAAGGGCGGGGCACGGGCAACTCCTACCCCGCCAGGCGGCCCTCAAGGCGGGCATCCCCAAGGAGGTGGACGGCTACCAGGTGGACATGGTCTGCGCCTCGGGGATGATGGCGGCGCTGAACGCGGTGCAGTTTATCCGCACCGGGGAAGCCCACCTGGTCCTGGCGGGGGGGATGGAGTCCATGAGCCAGGCGGGGTTTTACCTCTCCCACCGGGCCAGGTGGGGGTACAAGTTCCTCCTGGGCGCGCCGGAAAGCCTCCAGGACATCCTCCTTAGGGACGGGCTTTCCGATCCCTTCACCGGGGAGGCCATGGGGGAGCAGGCGGAGCGCCTGGCCCAGGACTACGGGGTGGGCCGGGCGGAGATGGACGAGGCCGCCTACCTCTCCCACAAGCGGGCCGCCGAGGCCACGGAGAAGGGCTTTTTCGCCTGGGAAATCGCCCCCATGGAGCTTCCGGGGAAGAAGGGGACGGTGGTGGTGGACAAGGACGAGGGCATCCGGCCCGAGACCACCCTGGAGTCCTTGGCGGCCCTAAAGCCCGCCTTCCGCAAGGACGGGGTCCTCACCGCCGGCAACAGCAGCCAGATCTCCGACGGGGCGGCGGCGGTCCTCCTCGCCTCGGAGGAGGCGGTGAAGGCCCACGGCCTTAAGCCCATCGCCAAGGTCCTGGGGGGGGCGTGGGCCGCCGGGGAGCCCTGGCGCTTCCCCGAGGCCCCTATCCCCGCGGCCAAGCGGCTTCTGGACCGGTTGGGGATGCGGGTGGAGGACTTTGGCCTCTTTGAGAACAACGAGGCCTTCGCCCTGAACAACGTCCTCTTCAGCCGCCTCCTCAAGGTGCCCTACGAACGGCTTAACGTCTTCGGGGGGGCGGTGGCCTTGGGCCACCCCATCGGGGCGAGCGGGGCCAGGATCCTGGTCACCCTCCTGAACGCCCTCAGGGTAAAGGGGGAGGAAAGGGGCCTCGCCGCCATCTGCCACGGCACCGGGGGGTCGGTGGCCTTCGCCCTGGAGCTCGTCTAGAGGAGGCCGTCCAGCTCAAAGGCCTCGAGGCGGAACTCCTCCAGCGCCACCTGGAAGCCCCCGCTTTGCGCCAGGAAGCGGGCGGCCTCCCTTAGGGTTTCCTCCACCCAGGCGGGGTCGTTGCCCAGCACGCTAAAGCCCACCACCTCAAACCCCCAGGCGTCCAGGCCGTAGAGCCGGGCGGCGGAGACGGGGAAGCGGGCCTTAAGCCGCTCCAGGGCCGGCTTGATGAGGGCCCGCTTCTCCTTGAGGCTCCGGGCGGGGGTTTCCAGCCGCGCCGTGTAAAGACCCAGGTAGGCCTTCATGGGCGTTAAGACCAGTATGCCAGGCCTAGAACATGGGCCCGATGCGGAAGTGCAGGATGCCCGTGGGCTTCTCCGGGCTGAAGGCGTAGTCCAGCCGCAAGGAGGGGAGGAGAACGCCCAAGACATCCAAGTCCAGTTGCAGGCCGATCCCTACCCCCCACTTTAGGCCCTGGGTGTTATCGGTAAGGCCTGTGTCGGCAAACACGATGCCGTAAAGGTTTGTCCCTCCTTGGGGCGAAAGGTTGAAGTCGTAGCGGTACTCCACCGAGCCCGTTGCGAAGGAGAGGCCGCTATATTTGCGCTCGTCATAGCCCCTAAGGAGGAAAGCCTCAGCTCCGCCGCCTGAAAGGTAGAAGCGCTCGCTCTGGGGAGGGGATCCGAGGAAGGTACCAGCCGAGATGCGGAAAGCAAGGGCATGGCGCCGGTCTTCCGAGAGGGGGAAATAGGTCTTCCCCGTAGTCACGAGAGGAACATAGGCTTGCCGGCCTCCCGTGTCCGGGAAGGCGAGGCCGATACCTGAGGTGAGGCTTAGCTCGTACCCTTGGGTACGGAAGCGGGGGTTGTCCACCTGGATGTAGGAGAGGCCAGTGTCTAGGCGAAGGTTCCAGGCAGGTGTGGGCAGGAGACTTTGGGCGAGGTTCACGTCCTTGTACCCGGTTCCGTCGCAGTAGGCGGGGTCCGAAGGGCCGGCGGAGGGGTTGCAGGGGGCGCTACCGTCGTAAATTTCCAGGCCGTATCTAAGCCTTTGGGCGGCAACTCCCAAAGAAAACCGTAAGTTGGGTAAATCTTTAGAGAAAGGTCGTGAAACGCTCAGGCCGAAGCCACTCCGTCTTTCCGTATACTGCCATCCCGTGTCCGTGCTGCCGTCGTAGAGGATGTTGTTGCCCACGGGGATGGAATAACCGCTGAAGGAGAGGGAGGTGCGCACCTCCTTTAAGTCCGCTACATCCAGGTAAAGCCAGGGGATGGTGTAACTGGCCGAGAAGGAAAGGTTGTCCCGGGCGTCGTTCTGTATCCAGGATAGCTCCACCGCTGCCTGGTGGGCTAGGCCGAAGAGGTTGATCTCCTTGAAGGTAAGGCTTCCCGACCACCCCTCCAAGGAGCTCCAGCCGATAGCGGGTTGAAAGAGCCCGGTGCGGGCTTCCTTGAGGCCAAGGACCACGGTGATCTCGTCCTCCTTATCCCCGGGCGAGAGGCGCACGGCGGGGGGCTCGGCGAGGAGCCCGGTGGCCAGGAGGCGGGCGATGCCTTGGCGGAGGGCTTGGACGGAGAAGAGGCTTCCCGGCTTGGGGAGTTCCCGCAGGATCACCTCCTCCTGGGTGCGGTGGCCTTCCTGCCACTCCAGGCGGTAGCCCCCGATCTTGAGCTCCACCACCTCCAGCTGGAAGCTACCCTCCTGGAAGCGGTAGCGCACGTCCGCCACCTCGTAGCCCCTTTCCTGGTAGAAGCCGGCGAGGCGCCTTGCGTCCTCCTGGGCCAGGGCGGGGGTGTAGACCTCCCCGGGCTTGAGGCGGAGGAGGCCGAGGAGGGTTTCCGTGGGGAAGGCAGTGTTTCCCCGAATTTCCACCCGTTGGATCACCCCCCCTTCGGGCCCCACTTGGAGGGCTACGACGACCCCGTCCCCCTCGGGCACCAGGTTGAAGTTCACCACCCGGGAAAGCCCCTTGGAAAGGGCCTGCACCCCTTCCAGGAGGGCGTTATAGTTCAGGTAGTCCCCGGGCTTTAGGGGGAAAGCCGAGAGGTCCAGGCCTTCCCCTTCCACCCGGATCACCTTGAGCTCGCGCACCCGGACACTTAGGACCCCGTTTTCCAGGCGGCTTTCCTGGAGGTCAGGGCCGCTAAAGCGGTAGCCCGCCCGCTCGTAGCGCCCGGCGATGCCCCCGAGGGCCTCCTGGTACTTGGCGAAGTCAAAGGGGCCCTTCAAGGGTTCCAGGAGCTTGAGGAGTTCGGTTTGGGAAAGGAGGGAAACCCCTTCCAGGCGCACCTCCTTCACCTCGGGGCTTTCCTCCACCCGGAAGGTGAGGAGGATACCGCCCCCCTGCTCCTTGGTTTCCACCGTCACCTTGGGGGTGAAGGGGAAGCCGTTTTGCCGGTAGGCCCCCGCCAGGGCCTGGGCCGCCTCCTGGGCCCTCAGGGGGTTGTAGATGGCCTCCTTGCCGATGGCGAAGTTCTCCTCTAGGAAGCGGAGGAGGTTTTCTTGGGGGAAGGCCTTCCCCTCCACCCGGACCTCGGCGATGGGGGGGTAGGGGGTGAGGGTGACCTTGAGGACGTCCCCCTCGAGGCGCACCGTCACGTCCCGGAAGTAGCCCGTGGCCAGGATGGCCTTCCTGGCCTCCTCCAGGTCCCCGGGCTCGTCCCCCACGCCAAAGGGCAGGGCGGCCCGGGCCAGGGCCTGGAGGACGGGGTCTCCCCCCTCCACCACCACGTCCTTTAGGGGAGCAGCCAGGGCGAGAAAGCCTAGGAAGGCTAGGGTAAGGAGGCGCTTCATGGCGGAAAGCATACCGGAAGCCGGTGAAGGGGCGGTGAGAGTAGAATGGCGGGGATGGGCGTCTACGAGAAGATCCAAGAGGCGGTGGCGTACATTCGTTCCAAGACGAACTTCACCCCCGAGGTGGGGGTGGTGTTGGGTTCGGGGCTTGGGCCCTTGGCGGAGGAGGTGGAGAAGGTGGCGGAGATCCCTTACGGGGAAATCCCCCACTTCCCCCGCTCCACCGCCCCCGGGCACGCCGGGCGGCTTGTTCTGGGGCACCTCGAGGGCAAGCGGGTCCTGGTCTACCAAGGCCGGGTCCACTACTACGAGGGGTATAGCGCCGAGGAGGTGGTCTTCCCCGTGCGGGTGGGCTTTTTCCTCGGGGCGAAGACCTTCCTCCTCACCTCCGCCGCTGGGGGGCTGAACCCCCGCTTCCGCGCCGGGGGGATCATGCTCCACCTGGACTACATCAACTTCGCCGGGGCAAACCCCTTGAGGGGCCCCAACGACGAGCGCCTGGGCCCCCGTTTCCCCGTGATGTTTGAGGCCTACGACCCCGGGCTGGTGGACCTGGCCCGCCGGGTGGCCCGCGCGCAGGACCTCCACCTCTTTGAGGGGGTCTACGCCTGGTTCATGGGGCCGAGCTTCGCCAGCCGGGCGGAGCTTCGCATGCTCCGGGAGCTCGGGGCGGACGCCATCGGCATGTCCACCGTGCCCGAGGTCATCGCCCTAAGGCACCTGGGGGCGAGGGTGCTCGGGCTTTCCACCATCACGGACATGGCCGTGCCCGAGCGGGAGCACCACGCCACGGAGGAGGAGGTCTTGAAGGTGGCGGCGGAGACGGGGCCCGTTTTCCGCCGCTACGTGCGGGGTATCCTGGCGGCGCTCTAAATGGGGCTTCCCGAGGTCCTGGAGCGGATCGCCGCCGCCTGCCGGAGGGCGGGGCGGGACCCTGGCGAGGTGCGCCTGGTGGCGGTGACCAAGGGGCGCACCCCGGAGGAGATCCGGGAGAAGGTCCTCCGCTACGGGGACTTCCCCTTGGGGGAGAGCCGGGTGCAGGAGGCCCTGAAGAAGATGGAGGTTCTCCGGGCGGAGTGGCACCTCATCGGCCACCTGCAGCGCAACAAGGCCAAGTTCGCCCCCCGCTTCGCCCTCATCCACTCCCTGGACTCCTTTCGCCTGGCGGAGGCTCTGGAGGGGGTGGGGGCCAAGGCGGGAAAGCGGCTTAGGGTCTTGGTGGAGGTGAACCTGGGCCGGGAGCCGCAGAAGCACGGGGTTTTGGAGGAGGAGCTGCCCGAGCTCCTCGCCCGGGTGCGGGAGCTGGAGCACCTGGAGGTCCTGGGCCTCATGACCGTGCCCCCTGTAGGCCCTGAGGGGGTGGTGCGCCCTCTCTTCAGGAAGCTTTCCCAACTTGCCGACCGCTTTGGCCTTCCCGAGCGCTCCATGGGCATGTCGGACGATTACGTCTGGGCGGTGGAGGAGGGGGCTACCCTGGTGCGGATTGGGCGGGCCCTTTTTGTAGACTGAGGAGGCATGGACCTAACCCCTTTGGACGTGCGCTACCAGGAGTTCCCCACGGGGCTTCGCGGCTACCAGAAGGAGGCGGTGCGGGGCTACCTCGCCCGGGTGGCGGAGGTGATGGAGGCCCTCGTTCAGGAGAACGAGGCCCTAAGGGAGCGGGTGCGCGCCCTGGAGGAGGAGGCTGCCCGGCTCAAGGAGGCGGAAGGGGAGCTGAAGCGGGCGGTGGTGGCGGCGGAGAAGATCGCCCGCGAGCTCAAGGCCCAGGCGGAACGGGAGGCCGAGCTTATCAAGAAGGAAGCCCATGCGGCCAAGGAGCAGGTGCTGAGGGAGGCGGCGGAGGAGCTTAAGCGCATCCGGGCCGAGGTGGAGCGGGTCAAGCAGGAGAAGGCGCTTTTCCTCGCCCAGTTCAAGGGGCTTTTGGAAGGGTATCTGGAATCCTTGCGGCGCTTGGAAGAGGCTTAAGCCTCCGGGGAAGGGGCCTTAGGCCCAGGTAAAGCCAGAGGCGGTAGAGGGCTTCCCGCGCCCAATAACCCAAGGGGTAGGGGCCGGGCACGGGGTGGCCCTGGGCCCTTATACCCAGAAGCCGGGCCAGGAAGAGCGCCCGGGGAAGGTGGGGGGCGTCGGTGACCAGGAGGACGGGGCCCGTGAGGTGGGGCCTCAGGAAGAGGAGGTTCTCGTAGGTGTTTTGGCTTTGCGTCTCGCAGAGGAGGGCTTTCTCGGGCACCCCCCTGGCCTTCAGGTAGCGGCAGCCCACCTCCCCTTCGCTCCACCGGTCCCCCGGGGCCCTGCCCCCGGCCACGGCGATCCGGGGGGCGAGGCCCTTTTGGTAGAGGGAGAGGGCGGCCTCGAGGCGGCGCTCCAAGGCGGGGGAGGGCCTGCCCCCGTACTGGGCCGCCCCCAGGACCACGATCCAGGCGTAGTCCCCTTGGGCTAGGGCGGGAAGGAGGAAAGGGGCGAGCCAAAGCCAGCGCACGGGCCCTACTCTACGCCCGAAGGGCCACGTTTTGCTATACTAAAGGGGCATTGGAGAAGATCTTCGGTAGGACGGAAGGGCTCAAGAAGAGTGAGCTTAAAAAGCTTTCCAACCTGTACCGCCGCCGGGTACCCCCGGAGCGGGTTGTTACCCCTGAGCTGGCCCAGGCCCTGGCCCTCCTTTCGGCCGAGGTGGGCCGCCCCCTAAGCCTCCTTCTGGACCGGGAGGGCCGGGTGGTGCGGGTGGGGGTGGGGGACGCCAAGGAGCTTCCCATCCCCGAGGGGGCGAGGGCGGAGCGCAGGCTTTCCGGCTTCCGCCTCCTCCACACCCACCTCTCCCCCGGGGGGCTTTCCCGGCCCGACCTTTCCGTGCTCTTCCTAAACCGGCTGGATAGCATCGCCGCCTTGGAGGTGGAGGAGGGAAGGCCCACCACGCTTCACCTGGCCTTCCTCTCCCCGCCCAAGGCGCTGGAGGAGGACTGGCGCATCTTTCCCCCTAGGCCTTACTTCCAGTACCTGGATTTGGATCACCGCAAGGAGGTGGAGGCCCTGGAGGAGGAGCTCGCCCGCCAGGCCCGGGTGCGGGAGCTTCAGGACGGGAGTGGGGAGCGGGCCATCCTGGTGGGGGTGGACCTGGGGGAAGGCCCCGAGGCGGAGGCGGGCCTAAAGGAGCTTGCCGAGCTCACCCGCACCGCCGGGGGCGTGCCGGTGAAGAAGGTCCTGGTTTACCGCAAGGCCCTGGACCCGCGCTATCTGGTGGGGCTTGGCAAGCTGGAGGAGCTCAAAAGCCTGGCCTACCACGAAAACGCCTCCACCCTCATCTTCGGCCTGGAGCTTTCCCCCGCCCAGGCCCGGGAGATAGAAAGGGCCACGGGGCTTAAGGTCCTGGACCGCACCCAGCTCATCCTGGACATCTTCGCCCTCCACGCCAAGACCCCCGAGGCCCAGGCCCAGGTGGAGCTAGCCCAGCTAAAGTACCTCCTGCCCCGCCTGGTGGGGAAGGGGAAGGAGTTGAGCCGGCTTGGGGGTGGGATCGGCACCCGGGGCCCGGGGGAGACCAAGCTGGAGGTGGACCGGAGGCGCCTCCAGGAGCGAATCGCCCACCTGAGCCGCAAGCTGGAGGAGTACGCCAAAAGGCGGGAGGAGGCAAGGAGGCAAAGGAAGCGCCGGGGGGTGCCCCTCATCGCCGTGGTGGGCTACACCAACGCCGGGAAGACCACCCTCCTCCAGGCCCTGGCCCGGGGCGGGGAGCCGGGGGAGGACAAGCTCTTCGCCACCCTCCGCCCCCTGACCCGCCGGGGCTTTTTGCCCGGGGTGGGGGAGGTGCTCTTCACGGACACCGTGGGCTTCATCCGGAAGATGCCGGAGGAGCTCCTCACGGCCTTCCGGGCCACCCTCGAGGAGGTGCGGGAGGCGGACCTCTTGGTCCACGTCCTGGACGCTTCCGAGGAGGGGGCTTTGGAGCGGTACCGGGTGGTGGAGGCCCTCCTCGGGGAGCTTGGGGTGGAGGCCCCGCGCGTTCTCGCCCTTGCCAAGGCGGACCGGGCGGCCCCTTACGACCTCTACTACCTAAAGGAGCGGCTTGGGGGGGTGCCGGTTTCCGCCCTGAAGGGCACGGGGCTTCCCGAACTCAAGGCGGCCTTGGCCGAGGCGCTCCTTCAGGCCGGGGCCAGGCCCCAGGCCTGGGCTCAGTACACGTAAAACCCCTTTAGCCCGGTCGCCTCGGCCCACTGCACCTCCACCTCGTCCACCCGGGCGAGGCGGGGGCCTTGCTTGAGGTGGTGGAGGAAGGCCTGAAGCGCCTCCTCGGGGCCTTCCGCCACCACCTCCACGCGGCCGTCCGGTAGGTTTTCCGCATAGCCGGAAAGGCCCAGTTCCAGGGCCTTCTTCTGGGCGAAGGCCCTGTACCCCACCCCTTGCACCCTTCCCTTCACCAAGGCCACCAGGCGCGGCATGAGGGCATTTTACGGGGCATGCCATGCCGCTTTCATCTCCCTTCCCTATGCTTAGGGAGATGCGGCGGGGGCTTCTCTTCCTTCTCCTGGGGTTCCTTGGCCTCTTGGGCCTCCTCGCCTGGCCCCCCCTCCTCAAGGGGGCGGTGGAGCGGGGCTTGGTCCTGGCGGGCTTCCAGGGGGAGGTGGGGGAGGTGCGGGGGCACCTCCTCCTGGGCCTTAGGCTGCGGGGGGTGCGGCTTAAGGGGGAGGGGCTTTCCCTGGAGGCGGAGGCGGTGGGCCTCCGCTACGACCTCCTGGGGCTTTGGCGCCGGGAGCTTCCCCTAAGCCTCCGCCTCCAGGGGGCCCGCCTAAAGCCCACCTGGGAGGCCCTCATCCCCGAGAAGCCGGGGCCACCGCCCGCCCTCAAGGTGGTCTTCCGGAGCCTGGTCCTGGAGGATACCGAGGTGGAACTTCCCCAAGGGAAGAGGCTTTTCCTCCCCCCCTTGCGCCTCACCCTCGCCGGGGAAAACCCCTACCGCTTCCTGGTGAGGCTTCCCGGGGGGAGCTTCCAGGGAGAGGCGAGGGGGCTTGCGCCCGACCTTTCCGCCTGGGAGGTGCGCTTTGGGGGCGAGGTTTCCGGGCTTTCCTTCTTCTACCCGGGGCTTAAGGGGGGGAGGCTTTCGGGGGTTTTCCGGCTTGGCCCCGGGGGCATGGCGGGGGAGGCCGAGGTGGCGGGCGGGGTGGTGGAGCTCGTGGGCTTTGCCCTCACCCGGGTGGAGGGCCCCATTCGCCTTCGGGAGGACCGGGTGGAGGCGCACCTAAAGGGGGTGGGCCTCGAGGGCCCCCTAGAGGCGGTGGCGGAGGTGGACCTCAAGGGGGAGCGCTACCGCTTCCGGCTGGAGGGGAGGCCCCAGCTTCCCGCCCTGGCGCGCCACTTTGGCCTATCCCTGCCCGTGGAGGGGGAGGGGAGGCTGGCCCTGGCGGGGGAGGGCTGGGCGGAGCTGAAGCTCAAGGGCGGCTTCCAGGGGGAAGGGCGGTTCTTGGGGGAGCCTTTCCGCCATTGGGGGCGGCTTGGCTTTGACCGGGTCTTCTCCCTGGAGGCGGAGGCGGAGGGGCGGCTTTTGGACCGCACCTACCGCCTGGGCTTCGCCCTAGAGGGAAGCGCATACCGGGCCACCTTCGCCGATACCTTAGGAAGCCGGCTCCGCCTGGCGGGGGAGGGGGGGCGGCTGCGGGGCGGCGGGGTTGCGGCCTGGCCGAGGCCTTTGGAGGGGAAGGCGGAGGTGGCCTTCGCCCTGGAAGGGGGCCGCTACCGGGTGGGGGTGCGAAGCCCAGGGGTGGCCCTTCCCCTTTTCGCCCCCTTGGACCTCTCGGGGGAGGTGCGGGGGGAGGGGGCGAGGGTTTCCGGGCGGCTTGGCCCCTTGGCCCTTTCGGGGACGTGGGACGACCTCGCCCTCCGCCTCACCCCCACTCCCCTGGCGGTGGGGGACCTGGAGGGGGAAGGCCGCCTCCAGCGGGGCAGGCTTTCCGCCACCCTCCGCTACGCCTCCCCCTACGCCGCCTTCCCCGTGGCGGTGGCGCAGGAGGCCTCGGGCTTCCGCTTCTTTAGCCCCTACGGGGAGGGGGCGTACCGGGGTGGGGTTTTCTCCTTGCGCCTAAGGGGCCTTCCCGTGCGGGCCCTGGACGAGGTGCGGCTCTGGGGGGATGCCCTCTACCGGGAAGGGGCCCTCTCCGGGCGGCTTCGGGCCGAGGGGCGCTACCTGGAGGCCGCCGCTTCCCTCAGGGGCTTGGGGGCGGAGCTTTCCGGAAGGGTCCGGACACCCCTCGGGGAGGTGCCCTTTTCCGGGGCCTACGACCCCGGTCCCGGCCTAAGGCTAAGGGCCGGGGACCTCACCTTGGCTTACAAGGAGGCCCTGAGCCTGAAGGGGGAGGCGGCTTTGGGGCCCTTGGCCTTGCGGGCGGACCTGGCCTACGAGGGGGGCTATAGGGGCTATGCCGAGGTGCGGGCCTACGGGGTGGAGGGGAGGCTCCTTGGGGAGGGAAAGCGGCTTTCCCTGAGCCTAAGGGGCTATGTGGAAGGGGAAGGGGAGGTCTACCCCACCCTGCGCCTCGCGGGCAGGCTCCTTCCCCCCATCCCCGAGGGGCTCCGCCTTCCGCCCCTCGCCTTCACCCTGGACCGGGAGGCCCTCCGGGTGCCGGGGGTGGGGGAGGTGGGGCTTCGGGGCCGGTACCCCTTCCGCCTGGACCTCCCCTTCCGCTACCGGGGGGTGGAGGGGCGGCTTTGGGCCCGGGGGGACCTGGAGGGGGGCAGGGTACGCCTCACCACCCCCTACGGGGAGGTGGCGGGGGAAGGTCCTTGGAAAGGGCTCCGCCTCCAGGGCCAGGGGGAGGTGCCCTTCCTGGGGGCGGGGAGGCTTGAGGGGAGGGTGGACCTCCTGGCTTTGGCCTACCGGGGGGAGGCCTCCTTCCCCAAGGGGGGGCTTGTCCTGGGCGTGGTGGGGCGGGGGGCGGCCTTTAGGCTTGGGGGCGGGGCGCCCGGGCTTCGGGTCCTTGGGGGGTACGAGGAGGGGCTCCGCTTGCTCCTCCAGGCGGAGGGGCTGGACCTCTCCCCATGGGGGCTTCCCCTAAGGGCCACGGGGACCTGGGGAAGCCGGGGGGGAAGGCTCCGCCTGGAAAGCCCTTACGGGGAGGCCCTTATCCAAGGGGAGGAGATGCTCCGGGCCCGGGTGCGCCTCCTCGGGCCCCACCTGGAGGGGGAGGGAGAGGTTTCCCCCGAAGGCTACCGCCTCGCCCTGAGGGCCCACTACCGCCAGGGCGGGGTGGAGGTCCTGGGGGAGGCCTCGGGGGAGGGTCCCTGGGCGGCCTTGGCCTTGGAGGTGCTGGGGGAGGCCCGGCTGCCCTACCTGGACCCCTTGCCCTTCCGGGGCCGGGTGTGGCGGGAGGGCTTGGTGCGCTACGCCCTGGAGGGCCCCGTGCGCCTCGAGGGGGAGGGGCTTACCTACCGGGGAAGCTTCGCCCTCCCCTTCCGGGCCCTGGGCCGGGAGGGGGAGGTGGCGGGGCGCTTCCGGGGGGAGGGGGTTTCCTTAGCCTGGGAAGGGGAAGGCCGGCTTGCGGGGCTTCCCTTCGCCTTCCAGGGGGGGTACGGGAAGGCCCTCGCCCTCACCCTCCGCTATGCCGGGGGGGAGGTGGCCCTGGAGGGGGAAAGGGTGCGCTTCCGCCTGGAGGAGGTGGCCCCCTTGGCGGAGGCCTTGGGGGTGGCCCTGAGCGGGCGGGCGGAGGGGGAGGTGGGCTTGGACGGGAGGGGGGAGGCGGAGGCGGCGCTTTCCTACGGGGGGGAACTCCTGGCCCTGGACTACCGCGGGGGGGAGGTACGCCTTTGGCTTCCCGAGCGGGAGGTGGGCCTCGCCTGGCGGCCCGAGGGGGGGGCGTTGAGGGGGCTTGGGGCCCTTGGGGGCGGGGGGCGGCTGGACCAAAAAGGGGTGGAGGCTTCCTTCCGCTACCCGGGCCTTTCCCTAAGCCTTTCCGGGCCCTTTGGGGCCTTGAGGGTGCGGGGGGTTTACGAAGGGGAGGCCTTGGGGGAGACGGCCTTAGAGGCCACCCTGGACCTCTTGGCGCTTAGGGGGGAAGGGGTTTTGCGCCACGCCTCTTCCTTTGCCCAAGGGGAGCTTGCCCTCACCTGGGAGGGCGCCCGCTACCGGGGGGAGGGGTGGCTAACAAGCCGCCAGTACCTGGTCCAGGAAGGCCCCCTAGGGCTTTCGGGGGAAGGGGGTAGGGTGGAGGTCCGCTGGCAAGCCCCCTTGGCCCTGGAGGCGGTTTACGGGGATGGGTGGCGCCTTTCGGCCAAGGGGAAGGGGGAGGTGGCGGGCTTCGCCCTGGAGGCGGACCTGGGCTATGGGAAGGAGGGGTATAGGGGTTGGCTTCGGGCCGAGGGGCGGGGCCTCGCCCTTTGGGCGGAAGGGGAGGGCCCCTTGCGCTTCCGCCTCCAGGGGGAGGGGCTTCCCGGAAGCCTTAGGGCGGAGGGGGAGGTGCGGGGGCTAGCGGTGGACGGGGCTCTCCGCTACGCCCTAGAGGTGGGGCGGGGGCGCCTTGGGGCCGAGGCCCGGCTTGGGGGCACGCTCCTTGGGCCCAGGCTGGAAGGGGAGGGGGCCCTGGTGGGCGAGGGGGAAAGCCTTCCCTTCCGCTTCGCCCATGAGGGGTTTTCCCTGGCGGGGCTTCGCTTGGCGTCGGAAGCCCCGGGCCTAAGGCTTCGCTTGGAGGGGGAGAGGCTTTCCCTATGGGCCGACCTGGACCTCACCCCCTTTGGCCTCCCCGCCCGGCTTGAAGCCCAAGGGGAGGGCCCTTGGCAGGGCCCGGTGGCCTTCCGCCTGGAAAGGCCCGAGGGGACGGTGGCGGGGCGGGCCTGGCTTTCCCCCCTGCGGGCGGAGTTCCAGGGGGAGGCCTACGGGGAGGGCTTTGGGGGGACGTATGGGGCGGAGGGGCTTTCCCTCCGCTTCCAGGGGCCCAGGGTTTCGGGGGAGGCCCGGTACGGGAAGGGGCTTTCGGGGCTTGTCCGGGTCCGCTACCCTCTTGCCGACGGGGCCCTTTTGGCCGAGGCGGACCTGGGGGCGGGGCGGTTTGCCCTTTGGGGTGAAGGGGCTTTGGCGGGGAAGGGGGAGGGCACCTTCTGCCTGCCCGGGCCCTTGGGGGCCTGCCCGGGCCTCGAGGCCGCCTTCGCCCTGGACCTGGCCTACCGGGGGCTCGCCTTCCAGGGGGCCTACCGCTACCGGGCGGCGGAGGGCTACCTGGGGGCCTGGTCCGGGGAGGGGAGGGTGGAAAGCCCCTACGGCGGGGTGCGCTTCCTGGGGCGGGAGGGGGGCTTTGACCTCCTGGGGGAGGGCCTCCCCCTAAGGGGGAGGCTAGACCTCTTCCCCTTCCGCCTGGCCTACCGCTACGGGGGGCCTCTGCCCCGGGGGCTTGGGGAGCTCTGGGCCGAGGGGGTCTACCCCGGGAAGTGGCTTTCGGGGCGGTACGCCTACGGGGAGGTGGGCCTGGGCCTGGAGGGGCTTTCGGGCTTTAGGGTGGCCCTTTCCGGGGCAGGGGTGAGGGGGGAGGTGGGGCCGGAGGGGCTGGTCCTTGCCCTTTCGGACTTCGCCCTTGGGCCCTTGCGCCTTTTGGGGGAGGTGAAGGGCCCCTGGCGGCGGGTGGCCCTAAGCCTCCGCCTCGCCGCCTTTGGCCGGGAGGCGGAGGCGGAAGGGGTCTATGGGGAAGGGGGCCTCCGCCTTGGCCTCAAGGGGGACCTGGAGGGGGAGGTGGCCTGGGACGGGGCCTGGCGGGGGGAGGTGGTCTTCCGGGAGGGGAGGCTTGCCCTGGAAGGGGAGGGGCTTCCCCGGCTCCGGGGGGAGGTCTTGGGGGAGGAGGTGGCCTTCGCCTGGCCGAGGCTGCTCCTGGGCGGGCTTAGCGTGGACCTCGCCGCCCGGGAGGCCTCGGGGGAGGGGACCTTCTGGGAAGGGCTCCTCCCGGGCGGCCTCGAGGCCAGGGGGGAAGGGGAAGGGGTCCGGCTCGCCTACCGGGTGCCGGGGCTCGGCCTTCCTTTGGAGGGGCGGCTTGACCTCAGGGCCCTCGCCCTCACCCTCACGAGCCCGGAAGGGGAAGGGGCTTTGGTCTACCAGGGGGGACGGGTGGCGGGGAGCCTGGGCCTGGACCTCCGGGGCTTCGCCTTGCGGCTTAGGGGGGAAGGGGAGAAGGTGGCCGTGGAAGGGGAGCACCCCGCATGGGCCTGGTGGGCGGCGGGGGCGGGGCGCCTGGAGGGGGAGGTGGGGCTGGACGGGGCCTACCGCCTGGCCTACCGGGCGGGGGAGGAGGAGGTGCGGCTTGAGGGGAAGCTCCTTACCGCCCGGCTTTGGGCCAAGGGGCCCTACCTCCAAGGGGAGCTCGCCTACCCACCTGGAGGGGAGCTTAGGGTGGACCTCCCCCTTCCCCCCTTGGAGAGCCGCTTCCAGGGCCGGGTGTACGGGGAGGGGTACGGGGTAGAAGGGGTGTTGGTGGGGGGCGTAGGCCGGGTGGAGGCCCAAGGGAGCCTCCTGCCCTTGGCCTTGGACCTCACCCTGAAGGAAACCGCCTTGGAGGACTTCTTGGGCCGCTATGCCCCGTACCTCCAGGGGCGGGTTTCGGGAAGCCTCGTCCTGAAAGGGGGGAGGGCGGAAGGGGCGGTTTCCGGGGAGGTAAGGGTGGCGGACAGATCCCTTCCCCTAAGCCTCCAGGGGCGCCTCCAGGGGGCGGGCTTCGCTGGGGAAGGGCGCCTCGGGGAAACCCCCTTCCAGGTGGCCCTGGAGGGCGGGAGGCTGGACCTTCGGGCAAGCCCCCGGGGCTTCCCCCTCCACCTCCTCCTCGCCGCGGTGGCGGGGCCGTTGGAGGGGGAGGCCTACTGGACGGGGGCGGTGCGGCTCAAGCTGCCCCTCGCCGACCCCTTGCGGGGGGAAGGGGTTTTGGTGGGGGAAAGCCTCGTCTTTAGGGGCGGGGGGGATGAGCTTAGGGGCCAGGCGGCCTTCCGCCTCGGCCGGGGGCGGGTGGAGGTGGACCACCTCCGCCTGACGGGCCGGGGTGTCTGGGAGGGTGGGGGGTATTGGAGCCCGGAGGGAAGCGACCTTTACTTGAGCCTCAAGGACACGGTCTTCACCCCGGTGTTGCAGGTGGTGCCCGCCCTGAAGCCCTACCGCCCTGAGGGGTCGGGGAGCCTGGCCTTGCGGCTCAAGGGGGATAGCTTCCAGGTGGGGTTCCAGGACTTCCGCTTCCGCCTGGGCCCGGTGGCGGGGTACCTCCCCGAAGGGCTCCTTTCCCTGAACGGGGGGGCCAGGGCGGAGGGGGAACTCACCCTAACGGCGCCCTTCCCCGGGCGGGCCCGGCTTGGCCTCGAGGGCCGGCTGGAAGACTTCCGGGTGAGCGCCAAGGGGGAGGTTTCCCTTCCCGGCCTCAAAGAGGCCACCCCGGCCGAGGTGGTCTTCCGCTACCCCACGGGCTTGGTGGAGGTTCGCCTGGGGGGACTAGAAGCCCAGGGGACCCTTTTCCCCTTGCGGCTTGCGGGCTATGGCCGATTGAATCTAAGTTATCCTCGCCTCTACTTGCAGGAAGGTCTTTTGGACGTGAAGGGCTTCTTTTTGTACCAGGAAGGGGGAACTTATCACTTAACGGCCAACGCCGAGGTTTTGCGTGCTTGGCTAGCTTTCACATCGGGTGCTGAGCAAGGCAGAGAACCACAGGAAGCAGCTCCCGCAGAGCCTCTTCCCCTGGTGTTTGAAAACATTCGCCTTTACGCTGAGAAGGGGGTCCTTATCCAGGAGAGCTTGGTTCAAGGTGAGGTAGGCGGAGAGCTCTATTTGGGCGGCTCTTACCAGGATCCGTACCTCTCAGGGGAGGCTCGTCCCCTTAGGGGGAGTTTCCGCCTGCGGGACGTGCTTTTCAACGTGCTACCTGAGGGTAGCGCGATACGCTTTACCCCTAGCCGAGGTATTTTGCCCGAGTTCACTCTCCAGGCCACTGGGGAGGCGCGCGGCTATACCCTGCACCTGAAAGCTGAGGGCAGCTTTTTCCGAGAGAACGGCCGGATAAAGCTCCGCTTGGAGCCCAAGTTAACCACAGAACCTGAGTTACCCGAGGTAGAGGCTTATTCGCTTTTAATCCTGGGCACCAAGGATCTTGGCCAGGTTTTGGATGTCTTACCGCAAGCTATTTTAAGTGCCGCCTTGGAAAGCCTGCTGGTGGGTCAGCTGGAACGGGAGCTTGCGCGGGTTCTGGGCCTAGATCAGTTTCAGATCCGTACGCCTCTTTTCCAGGGTGGGCAGTTAGAGGACACCCGCCTTTCGGTGGGCAAATATGTGATGCCCAACTTGTTTTTAGGCTACGAAGTGGACCTGCGAGGGACCCAAAGCGTGTTTGCCCAGTACCGGCAGGACCGGTTAGCCGTTTCCTTGAGCTCTCGTTTCCCGGTGGGTGAAGGGACTTACCAAACGCTGACCTTTCAGCTAGGGTATGAGCTGACACCTGCCTTGGGCCTTTCCCTGGGGATGGAAAGTGGGGAGAGTGTGCGCTTTAGCATCGGCGCCCTTTACCGGTGGTAGCATGGCCCCGGTATGCGCGCTTTGGCCAAGCTGGCCCCTGAAGAAGGCCTAACCCTGGTGGAACGCCCCGTGCCCGAGCCGGGGCCTGGGGAGATCCTGGTGCGGGTGGAGGCGGCGAGCATCTGCGGTACCGACCTCCACATCTGGAAATGGGACGCCTGGGCCCAGGGGAGGGTCCGTCCCCCCCTCATCACCGGGCACGAGTTCAGCGGGGTGGTGGAGAAGGTGGGCCCCGGGGTCAAGCGCCCCCAGGTGGGGGACCACGTGAGCGTGGAAAGCCACATCGTCTGCCATGTCTGCCCTGCCTGCCGCACGGGCAACTACCACGTCTGCCTGAACACGGAGATCCTGGGGGTGGACCGGGACGGGGGGTTTGCCCAGTACGTGGTGGTGCCGGCGGAAAACGCCTGGGTCAACCCCAAGGACCTCCCCTTTGAGGTGGCCGCCATCCTGGAGCCTTTTGGCAACGCCGTGCACACGGTGTACGCCGGGAGCGGGGTATCGGGCAAGAGCGTCCTCATCACCGGGGCTGGCCCCATCGGCCTTATGGCGGCCATGGTGGCCCGGGCGAGCGGGGCGGGGCCCATCTTGGTCTCCGACCCCAACCCCTACCGCCTGGCTTTCGCTAAGCCCTACGCCGACCGGCTCGTCAACCCCTTGGAGGAGGACCTTCTGGCCGTGGTCCGGCAGGTGACGGGAAGCGGGGTGGAGGTTCTTTTGGAGTTCTCCGGCAACGAAAGCGCCATCCACCAGGGCCTGAAGGCCCTCATCCCGGGGGGCGAGGCCAGGATCCTCGGCATCCCCTCGGACCCCATCCGCTTTGACCTGGCGGGGGAACTGGTCATGCGGGGGATCACCGCCTACGGCATCGCCGGCAGGCGACTTTGGCAGACCTGGATGCAGGGCACCGCCTTGGTCTACTCGGGCCGGGTGGACCTCACCCCCCTCATCACCCACCGGCTGCCCTTGAGCCGTTACCGGGAGGCCTTCCAACTTTTGGCCTCAGGCCAAGGGGTGAAGGTAATCTTGGACCCGAAGGCCTAGCCCTCCCTAGGGTAGCCTCTTCCCGAAAGGGGGGAAGAGGATGACGAGGAGGCGTTTCCTCCAGGCCCTTTCCGCCTTGGCCTTGGCCCGGGCCCAGGGCCTTAGGGCGGAGGTGGTGGCGGAGGGGTTGGAGGCTCCCTGGGCCTTGGCCTTCTTGCCCGGAGGGGGGTTTCTGGTTTCCGAGCGGCCGGGGCGGGTCCGGCTGGTTAGGGGTGGCAGGGTGGGCCTCTACGCCGAGCTTCCCGTCTACCACCGGGGGGAGTCGGGGCTTTTGGGCCTGGCCCTCCATCCCCGCTTTCCCCAGGTGCCTTACGTCTACGCCTACCGCACGGTGGAGGAGGGAGGGCTTCGCAACCAGGTGGTGCGCCTTCGGCACGAGGGGGAAAGGGGGGTTTTGGACCGGGTCATCCTGGACGGCATCCCCGCCCGCCCCCACGGCCTTCACTCGGGCGGGCGCATCGCCTTCGGTCCCGATGGGATGCTCTACGTGACCACGGGGGAGGTGTACGAGCGGGAGATGGCCCAGGACCTGGCCTCCTTGGGGGGCAAGATCCTGCGGATCACCCCGGAGGGCGAGCCCGCCCCGGGGAATCCCTTTTTGGGCAGGCGGGGGGCCCGGCCCGAAATCTATAGCCTAGGCCACCGCAACCCCCAGGGCCTTGCCTGGCACCCGGAGACGGGGGAGCTTTTTTCCAGCGAGCACGGGCCCAGTGGGGAGCAGGGCTTCGGCCACGATGAGGTGAACCTCATCCTCCCCGGGGGCAACTACGGCTGGCCCAGGGGGGTGGGCCGCCTGGGGGATGCCCGCTACCAGGACCCCCTCCACTTCTTCCCCCAGGGCTTTCCCCCGGGGAACCTGGCCTTTTGGCGGGGGGCGCTCTATTTGGCTGGGCTTCGGGGGGAGGCCCTTTTGCGCCTCACCCTCAGCGGGGGCAAGGGGGCTTGGCGGGTGGCGGGGGTGGAGACCGTCCTTTCCGGCTTTGGGCGCCTGCGGGAGGTGCAGGCGGGGCCCGACGGGGCCCTTTACGTCACCACCTCCAATCGGGATGGCCGGGGCCGGGTGCGCCCTGGGGACGACAAGGTCCTCCGCCTCCTATAGGCTTAGGGCGTGGAGCGCCTGTTGCCTTTCCGCTTTGACGAGGAAGAAGGGGTCTTCTGGCTTTTGGACCAGAGGCGGCTTCCCTTGGAGGAGGTCTGGGTGCCCGTGCGCACGGCGAGGGAGATGGCGGAGGCCATCCGGGCCATGGTGGTGCGGGGGGCGCCCGCCATCGGGGTTTCGGCGGCCTTCGGCATGGTCCTCGCCCACCTGAGGGGGGAAAGCCCAAAGGAGGCGGACGCCCTCCTCCGCCAAAGCCGCCCCACGGCGGTGAACCTTTTCCACGCCTTAGACCGCCTGCGGCCCCACTGGGGGGACCTGGAGGGGAGCCTAAGGGAGGCCAAGGCCCTTTGGCGGGAGGTGGAGGAGACGGAGAGGGCCATTGGCCTCCACGGGGCCAAGGTCCTAAGGGGCCAGGTCCTCACCCACTGCAACACGGGGCCCTTGGCCACCGGGGGGTACGGCACGGCCTTGGGGGCCATCCTCGAGGCCCACCGCAAAGGCCGGGTCAACCACGTCTGGGTGGACGAGACGAGGCCCTACCTGCAAGGGGCCAGGCTCACCGCCTTTGAGCTTAAGAAGGCGGGGGTTCCCGCCACCCTCGTCGCCGACAACATGGCGGGCTTCCTCATGCAGCGGGGCCTGGTGGACGCCGTCATCGTGGGGGTGGACCGCATGGCCCTAAACGGGGACTTCGCCAACAAGATCGGCACCTACACCTTGGCGGTGTTGGCCCACCACCACGGCATCCCCTTCTACGCCGCCCTGCCCCTTTCCTCCGTGGACCCCAGGCTGGAAAGCGGGGAGGGTATCCCCATTGAGGAGCGTTCCCCGGAGGAGGTCTTGGAGCTTAAAGGGGTGCGCCTCGCCCCCGAGGGCTTCCCCGCCTACCACCCCGCCTTTGACGTGACCCCCCACCGCTACCTCACGGGCATCGTCACGGAAAAGGGGGTGCTCTACCCCCCCTTTGACGAGGCCCTGCGCCATGCCCTGGGCCTTTCTTGAAGCGCTTTTGGGCCACGCCTGCCCGGGGTGCGGCGGCAGGCTGGACGAGCCTTTCCTCTGCGCCGCTTGCCGGGAGGGGCTTCGGGCCTGGGCCCAAGGGGATAGCGTCTACCTGGGGCTCTACGGCCGGGTGGGGGGTTTGGTCCGGGCGCTCAAATATGGGCGCCGCTTCGGCCTTGCGCCCCTCTTGGCCCGCCCCTTGGCGGAAGGCGTCCTGGCCCAGGGCTGGGCGCTTTCGGGGGTGACGGCGGTGCCCACCCTCCTGCCCCGGCTTCTCCGGAGGGGGTATAACCCCCCCGAGCTCTTGGCCAAGGAACTCGCCCGCCGCCTCCACCTCCCCTACCGCCGGGTCCTCGTGCGGGTGCGCTACGCCCCGAGCCAGCCCACCCGGGGGCGGGGAAGGGCCAAGCTCCCCCCAGGGCTCTTTGTGCCCAAGGGCAGGGTGGAGGGGGCTTGGCTTCTAGTGGACGATGTCCTTACCAGCGGGGCCACCTTCCTCCGGGCCAAGGAGGCTTTGCTCCAGGCGGGGGCGGAAAGGGTCTACGGGGCCTTCCTGGCGGTGCGGGACCCCGCTGCCTTGGGGCCTTACCGGTAGGGGCCACACTCCTTTGGGCTATAGGCCCTAGACTGGGGGGAAAGGGGGTGGACATGCGGAAGCTTCGCCGCCTTCAGGACCTCCTCCCCCACCTCCGGGAAGGGCGCTACCGCTTGGGCCCCCACGTGGCCAAGCACATGCTCCAGGAGGGGTTCACCGAGCTGGACATCCTGAGGGCCCTGGAATGGGGCAGGGAGCTTTGCATCTACCCCGAGGACCAGCGGATGCTGGTTTTGGGCTACATGGTCTTCCCGCCCCGCCTGCGCCTTCCCCTGCACGTGGTCCTGGAGTACGCCAAGCCGCGGCACGTGGACATCGTCACCGCCTTTATCCCCAAGGAGCCTTACCGGGTGTATTCCCGAAAACGCCTGGCCGCCATCCTCCGCTTTGACGGGGCCTTAGAGGAGGTGCGCTGGAGCTTGCCCAAAGAGGCTTACCCCGCCTGGGAGTAGGCCCAGGCGGGGTAGGGGGGTTTGCCCTAGCGCTTGAGTTCCCGGATCACTGCTTGGGTGAGGTCCGTGTCCTCGTCGGCGTAGACCACCAGGCCGGACTGGGCCGCCACCTGCCGGCTCATGACCACGGCGAAGCCCTGGGCCTTGGCCACCTTGGCGATGGCGGCGTCCACGTCCTCGAGGATGGGCTTGAGGACCTGGTTCTGCCGGTCCTGCCATTTCTTAAGGGTGTCCTGGTAGGTCTTGAGGAGGGCGTCGTAGTCCTGGCGCTCCTTGGCCGAGGCTTGCCCGGCACGCATCTTCTGGTCCAGGGGCTTGAGCTTTTCCTCTAAGGGGGAAAGCTCCTTTTTGGCCTGGGCCTGCACGTCCTGGACCTTTTTGTAGTCGGGGTGGGCCTGGACCAGGGCATCGGCGTCCACGAAGCCGATGCGGGTGGCCACGTTCCTGTTCTGGGCCAGCATGGGGGTAACGAGGGCGCCGAGGGCCAGGAAAAGGGCCGCTAGGGGAAGCCGTTTCATGGGTCAAAGCCTATCCCCTTTGGGTTAGGCCAGGGTGAGAGAAGGCTTCCTTTCCCCTTGAGGGCTACTGGGGTAGGATGCCCTAGGAGGTGATAGGCATGCGCAAGACGATTGGGCTTCTTTTGCTCTTGGCGTTAGGTTCTTTGGCCTTTGCCCAACGGGCGGTTTCCTTCCGGCTTTCCTTGCCCCCGGCGGGGCTCGGGTTTGGCCTCGAGGCCCCCTTGGAGCAGAACCTGGCCTTCCGGGGCTTTGCCGACCTCTTCCCTGGGGGGCCGAGCTTTCTGGTAGGGGGCGAGCTCCTCTTCAAGCCCGATCTGGGCCAGGTGGACCGGGACCTGCGGGGGATTAGGCCCTATTTTGGCGGGGGGCTTGCGGGGTGGTTTGCCCAGAGCAGCGACCTTGGCCTTCACCTTTCCCTTGGGGTAGAGGTGCTACTAGACCCCAGGACGGGGGTTTTCCTAGACGGGGAGTACTTCTATCCCTTTGGGGGAGGCAACTCCCTTAGCCGGGTAGTGCTCGGGGCTAGCCTGCGGTAGGAGGATGCCCGATGATCCCCGCCTTCAAGGCGGGGACATTTTTCCTTTGTCCTTGGGGTAAGCTGGGGATGAGAGGAGGTTAAAGATGCTGGTCCGCGACTGGATGACCAAGGACCCCCTTACCGTAAGCCCCGACACCCCCGTATTGGAGGCCATCAACCTGTTGAAGCACAAGGGCTTCCGGCGCCTGCCCGTGGTGAAGGAGGGGAAGCTTGTGGGCCTTGTCACCGACAAGGACCTCAAGGACGCCATGCCCTCCAAGGCCACCACCCTCTCGGTGTGGGAGATGAACTACCTCCTCTCCAAGCTCACCGTGGAGGAGGTGATGGCCAAGCCCGTGGTCACAGTGGGGGCGGACGAGCCTTTGGAGAAGGCGGCCCTCATCATGGAGGAGCGGAAAATTGGGGGACTTCCGGTGATGGAGGGTGCGAAGTTGGTGGGCATCATCACCGTGACCGATGTGCTCCGGGCCTTCATTGAGGTGCTGGGTCTTAAGCTGGGGGGGCTGCGCATCACCGTGGACATCCCCGATGTCCCCGGGGCCCTGGCCCAGATGGCCCAGGCGGTGCCCCCAGCCAACATCGTTTCCATCGCCACCGCCGCCCACCTCCAGGGCTACCAGCGCTTGGTGATGCGGGTGGTGGGGGAGGATGTGGAGGGAGTGCCGAAGCGGCTGCAGGCCGCCGGGGAAAGGGTGGTGGACGTCCGCCCGGGCTAGGTGCCGTTTTTGTAAGCGGGGTAAGAGCCCAGGACCTTTAGGAAGGCCGCCCGGCGCAGGAGGCCCAAAAGGGCCTGGGAGGGCCCGGGGTCTTCCAGGTGCCCTTCCAGGTCCAGGTAGAAGAGGTAGCTAAAGGGTTTGTCCCGCCGGGGCCGGGACTCCAGTTTGGTGAGGTTCACCCCGGCCTCGGCGAAGACCTGCAAGGCCTCCAAAAGCCCTCCGGGGCGGTGGCGCACGGCGAAGACGATGCTCGTCTTGTGGGGTTCTTCTCCCCTCGGCGCCTCCTCGCGACCGATGACGAAGAAGCGGGTGTAGTTGTGGGGGTAGTCCTCAATGTTCTCCGCCAGGATGGCGAGGCCATAGAGCTCCGCCGCCCGCCTCGAGGCGATGGCCCCCACCCCGGGTTCAGGGCTTTCCGCCAAGGCCCTCGCTGCCCCGGCGGTGTCATACACGGGGATGGGGGTGAGGCGGAGCCGGGCCAGGAAGCCATCGCACTGGGCTAGGGCCTGGGGGTGGCTTTTCACCGCCCGGAGGTCTTTGAGCTCGGTGCCCTTAGGGGCCAGGAGGCAGTGCTCCACCCGGTGGACGATCTCCCCCACCACGTGGAGGTCGCTTTCCAGGAGGAGGTCGTAGGTTTGGTTGATGCTGCCGGCGGTGGTGTTTTCCACGGGCACCACGCCCAGCTCCGCCTCCCCCGTTTCCACCGCCTCAAAGACCTGATGAAAGGTGGGGAAGCCCACGGGGGTGGCGCCGGGGAAGGTTTTGAGGAGGGCCTCTTCGCTGTACGCCCCTTCGGTGCCCTGGAAGGCAATCCTCATGCCTTCCATGGTACAAGCACCCTGGACAAGGGAAAAAGGGCTGGCGTAGCATGGCCTTCGTGGCGCGGCTTCTCGTGGTGGACGATGACCCCCGCATCCGCCACCTCCTCGAGGTGGTCCTTTCCGGCTCGGGCCACGAGGTGGTCCTGGCGGTTTCAGCCAAGGAAGCCTTGGAGTTTTTGCGGAGGGAAACCCCTGACCTCATCCTTTTGGACATCATGATGCCGGACATGGACGGCCTTACCCTTCTAGGCCGCATCCGGGCCGTGCGCCGCTTGAGCCGGGTGCCCGTCATCATGTTCACCGGAGGGGGAAAGGAGCTGGAGGGCCCAAGCCGGGCCTTGGGGGCGGACCTCTTCCTGGAAAAGCCCATCAGCGGACGCCGGCTCAAGCAGGCGGTGGAAAGCCTCCTCTCCCGGGAGGGCTACCTCCTCCCCGGGGGCGAGCGGGTGGGCACCTTGGCGGAGGTGGGGGAGAGGCTACGGCAGGCCCTGCCGGAGGAGGAGCGCTTCCGCCTCCTTTGGCGCAAGGGGCAAAGCCGCCGCGCCCTCCTCGCCAACCTGGTGGCCAAGGGCTGGACCGAGGCCCTTTTGCGCCGTCTGGTGCCGGGGGAGTACGACCTTTACGATATCCTGGGCCACCTGGCCTACGGCTGGCCCCTCGTTTCCCTAAAGGAGCGGGCCGCCCGGGCAGGGGACCCTCGTTTTGCCCCGCTTCTCCAGGAGTACCTGAAGGCGGGGCGCCTCCCCTTGGAGGGGGACGGCCTCTTGGAGGAGCTGGCGGAAACCCTTTACGCTTAAGGGATGGCCGAGCTAGCGGAGGTTCACGAACCCGAGGCCTGGAACCGGCTGGTTTCGGGCCTCCCCATCACGAGCGCCCTGCAGTCCTTTGGCTGGGGGGAGGTGAAGCGGCTTTCCGGCTGGGAGCCCAAGCGCTTTGCCGTGTACGAGGGGGATAGGCTTTTGGGGGCGGCCCAGGTCCTCCTAAAACGCCTGCCCGGTGGGCTGCATCTGGCCTACGCCCCCAGGGGCCCGGCCCTAGGGCGCCTTGTGGACCTCCCCCAGGTGGCCCGGGCCCTGGCCAAAGGGGTGAGGGGCACCCACCTCGTCCTGGAGCCGGAGGCGGGCCTTTCGGCGGAGGAGGCGCCCCCCGCCTTTGCCGGCCTTTTGCCGGAGGAACCCATCCAGCCCGGCTACTCCCTTTGGCTGGACCTCACCCAGGGGGAAGAGGCTCTCCTCAAGGGCATGAAGGAGATGCACCGCCGCAACGCCCGCCTGGCGCAGAAGCGCACCGAACTCCTCGTGGCGGGGGAGGAGGCCTTCCCCGAGTTCTTTCGCCTCTTTGAGGAAACGAACCGGCGGGCGAAGCTCTTGCAACATTCGGAAGCGTACTACCGGGCGGTCCTAAGGGAGATGAACCAGCCTTTGGGGGAAGCCTTCATCGCTTTGGCCCTCAAGGAGGGCGAGCCCTTGGCGGCGGGGCTTTTCGTGGGATTTGCCGGAAAGGTGGATTACCTCTACGGGGGAAGTAGCCGCCACCACCCCGAGGCCAAGGCCCCCATGGGCATGCACCTTATGGCCATCCGCCACGGCATCGCCCAGGGTTACCGCATCTACGACCTGTGGGGCGTCCCCCGGACCCCTGAAGGGAGCCACGCCGAGGGGATTTGGCGCTTCAAGGAGGGATTTGGCGGGAAGAGGGTGCAGTTTCCCGCCTACACCCTGCCCCTTTCCCCCCTCTACCGCCCTTTGAAAGCCCTGCTCCGCCTGCGCAAGACCTGGGTGAACCTAAGGGTGCGGGGAAACCCGCGGGATGTTCTGGGGTGAAGGCCCCTGTCATCTTTCTCAAGGGTATTCCCTTAGGGTAAGGGACGTGGCGCGGTACCTCCTCCCCCTCGCCCTTTTCCTCCCTCTTCTCCTCTTCCTTTGGCTGCGCCCCGGGCCTGCCGCGCCTCCCCCGGTCCCGGGGGTGCGCCTTCAGGGGGTGGAGTTTTGGCTCTTCCCCGAGGAGGAGGGGGTGCAATGGCGCTTCCGGGCGGAGGAGATGGTGGAGGAGGGGGGGGTGTTCCGCATCCGGGGGGGGCTTCTCGGGGAGCGGTACGTGGAGGGGCGTCTGGACCTTAGGCTCAAGGCGCCCGAGGTGGTGGTGGAGCCTGGGGACAACCTGCGCGCCCCCTACGCCGAGGTGGAGATCCTAAAGGGTTGCTACCGCCTGGCCCTTTCCGCCCCGGGCAAGGGGGAGGTCCTCATCCGGCAGAAGGAGGGCTTCTTCGCCCCCTGGGTGCGAATAGAGGCCCCAAACCTAAGGGGCGAGGCGGAGGCTTTCCGCTCGGACTTCGCCTTGGAGCGCCTCGAGGCGCAAAACCCCCGGTTCTCTTTCCCCGCCGGGGGAAGCTTTGGTCCTTGCACCGTGGAAGGAGGTAGCTCGTGAAAAAAGCGTGGGTGTTGGCCCTACTCGGTTTGGCGCTGGCGGCTTCCAATGTGCGGGTTATCCAGGTGGAAGGGGGCAGGCTTTCGGGGGACCTGCGCTATGGTCCCTGGACCTTTGAGGGGGAGGTGAGGGGGCGGGTTAAGGACCTCACCATCCAGGCCCCCAAGGCCACCCTCACCGCCCCCAAGGGCAAGACCATGCAGGAGGCGGAAGGGGAAAGGGAGGCCCGCTTTGAAGGGGGCGTGGTGGTGCGCCGGGGCCGGGTGGAGGCCCGGGGGCCCGTCTTGGTCTACCGGGAGAAGACGGGGGAGGGGGAGCTCTTGGGGCCTGCCCGCATGCGCCAGGAGCCCAAGCCCGGGGAGGACCCCGTGGAGGTGGAGGCGGGCCGCATGGCCTTCCAGGTGGACACGGACACCTCCACGAGCGAAAACGCCCTCCTCAAAAGCGGCAACCAGGAGGGGCGGGCGGGCTTCGTCTACTACGAGGAGGAAAGGGGCCTCGCCGTTTTCACGGACGCCAAGGAGGTGGTCCTCACCCGCAAGCGCCGGGACGGGGACCTGGTCATCCGGGCCAAGGAGGTGCGGAGCCTCACCGGCCCCAAGCGCCTCATCGCCACGGGGGGGGTGCGCCTGGTGGACGGGGACCTGGTCACGGTGGGGGATAGCCTCTACTACGACGACACCACGGGGGAGGCCATCGTCTTGGGAAGGCCGGCGTTGAGCGAGAACAAGAAGGAGGGCTTCAAGCTTTCCGGAAGCACCCTCCTCCACAACGTGAACCGCCACCAGGTGCGGGTCTACGGCCGGGCCTTCCGGCTGCCCACCGAGGAGTTTAAGAAGCTCGGGGAGAAGTGATGCGCCCTTTCCTCCTGGGCCTCGCCCTGGCCCTCCTTCTCGCCCTGGCCCAGGAGGCCTTCCGCCCCGAGGTGGAGCTCGTCCGCAAGGAAAAGAAGGTGGTGGCCTGGGTGAGCGGGGAGGAGGATAGCCTCTTCTACGCCGACTACGGGGACCTCCTGGTGGGGGAGTTGGAGGCGTTGGGCGAGACCCAGGTGACGGTGGGGGGGCGGGCCTTTTTCCGCGACGGGGGAAGCGCTGTGGAGGAGGGGCTTCGGGTGGGGGACCGGGTGGAGGCCGCCTACAACCCCGACCTCACCCGGGAGGGGCTTCCCCACCTCCTTCGCCTGCGCCGGGCGGGGGAGGGGAAGGGGGAGAGGTACCTCCGCCTCGTCCTCTTTGACCCTAGGGGGGTGGAGGTGCGCCTGGGCGAAGCGGTGCGGGCCTCGGGGCCCTTGGCCGTGGTGGAGCGGGGAAGCGAGGAGACCCTTTCCCTTTCTGGGGGAAACGCCCGGTACCTGGAGGAGGAGGGGCGCCTCGAGGCCAACCCCGTTCCCGGGGAGGTCTACGTGGAGGAGGGCGCCACCCGGGTAAAGGGGAGGAGGCTTCGCTACCAAAACGATACCGGCGAGGCCCTTTTGGAAGGCCCCCTAGAGGTTAAGCGGGAGGGGGAAAAGCCCCTTTCGGGCAAGGCGGAACGCCTCCGCTACCTTCTGGACGAGGAGGCCCTTTGGCTATTTGGGGTGGAGTTCGTCCAAGGCGGGCGCACCACCAAAGCGGACAGGGCCTTGGTGCGGGAGAAGGAGGGCTTCGCCTACCTCTTCGGGAACGTGGAAAGCCGGGACGAGAAGGGCTTCGTCCGGGGGGAAAGGGTGCGCTACGCCCTGGAGAAGGGCGAGGTGGTGGTCCTGGGGCAGGTGGCGGGGGAGTTCCGGGAGTAGCTAGGCGGGGATGCCCGCCATGAGGAGGCCAAGGCGCTCCTCCGTGGCCTCCTCCGGGGAGAGCTCCCCCACGATCCTCCCCTCGTACATGACGAGGATGCGGTCGGCGAGGTTTAGCACCTCGGAGAGGTCGGCGGAAACCAGAAGCACCCCCATCCCCTGGTCCCGGGCTTCCACGAGGCGTTGGTGGATGAACTCAATGGCCCCCACGTCCACTCCCCGGGTGGGCTGGGCGGCGATGAGGAGGCGGGGCTTCCTCAGAAGCTCCCTGCCCACCACGATCTTCTGCTGGTTGCCCCCGGAGAAGCGCCTGGCGGAAAGCTCCGTGGACCGGGGCCGCACGTCAAACCCCTCCACCAGGGCCTGGGCGTGGGCTTCCATCGCGTCGCCGTCCAGAAAGCCCAAAAAGCCCCGGAAGGGGGGCCTGTGCTGGTCGCCCAGGATGGCGTTTTCCCGCACGGAGAAGTCCAACACGAGGCCCCGGGCATGCCGGTCCTCGGGGACGTGGCTTATGCCCAGTTCCCGCACCGCCCGGGCCAGGGTGGGAAGGGGCTTGCCCAGGTAGCGGGCCACCCCCTGGTGGCGGCGGAGGCCGGTTAGGGCTTCCACCAGCTCGGTCTGGCCGTTCCCCTCTACCCCGGCGATGCCCACGATCTCCCCCGCCCGCACCTGGAAGCTCACCCCCTTGAGCCGGGGCGGGGCGGCGAAGTTTTCCAGCTCTAAGACCACCTCGCCGGGCCTGGCCGGGCCCTTTTGCACCCGTAGGACCACCTCCCTCCCCACCATCATCCGGGCGAGGGCCTCCAGGGAGGTTTCCGGGGTGCGCACCGTGCCCACCACCTTCCCGTCCCGGATCACCGTGACCCGGTCGGAAACGGCCAGCACCTCCTTGAGCTTGTGGCTGATGAAGATGGCGGCGTTGCCCTGGGCCACGTAGGCCCTGAGGAAGCGGAAAAGCTCCTCCGCCTCCTGGGGGGTGAGGACGGCGGTGGGCTCGTCCAGGATGAGGATTTTGGCCTCACGGTAAAGGGCCTTGAGGATCTCCACCCGTTGTTGCAGGCCCACGGGAAGGTTTTCAATGCGCTCGTCCAGGGGAACCTGGAAGCCGAGCTCCTCCATGAGGCGTTGGGCGCGCTTCCTTGCGGCCTCGAGGTCCAGGTAAAGGGGGCTTCCGGGCTCCAGGCCCAGGACCAGGTTTTCCAAGACCGTAAAGGGTTCCACCAGCATGAAGTGCTGGTGCACCATACCGATGCCGGCGGCGATGGCGTCCAGGGGGCTTCTCGGCCGGTAGGGCCTGCCGTCCACCCACATCTCCCCCTCGTCCGGGGGCTGGAGGCCGTAGACGATCTTCATGAGGGTGGACTTTCCCGCCCCGTTTTCCCCCACCAGGGCCAGGACCTCGCCCCACTCCAGGTCCAAGGAGATGTGGTCGTTGGCGAGGACCAGGGGGAAGCGCTTGGTGATGTCCTTAAGGACCAGGGCCTTCTTCACGGGAGGAGTATACAAAAAGCCGGGGGCAAGCCCCGGCTCGCAAGTCCCCCCGCCTTAGCGGGTTTCCGGCACCTTGAGCTGGCCCTTGATGATCTGCTGCTTGAGCACTTCCAACCGGCTCACCACGCCCGCCGGAATCAGGGCCTTGTTGTACTCGTCCAGGGCGTAACCTACCCCGTTGTTGCTCAAGCCGAACTCCCGCACCCCGCCCTTGAAGCTCTTCTGCACCACGCTCTTGATGACCTCGTAAGTGGCCACGTCCACCCGCTTCATCATGGAGGTGAGGCCGTGGTTGAGGGTGGCGGGGTTGTTGTCCGTGTCGCCCAGGTAGTTCTGGTTGGCGTCCACGCCGATGAAGAAGAGGGGCGTGGCCTTGGTGCCGTCGGTGCCACAGGCCCGGGTGTAGTCGGCGTACTTGGCCACCTTGGCGTAGGGGTCCGCCTTGCGCACGAAGCGGACGTTGCCGCCCTCCTTGAGGCACTTGGTCTGCTTCACGTAGTCAATGAGCCCGAGCCCCGACCCACCGGCGGCGGCGTAGATGATGTCGGCGCCCTGGCGCACCTGGGCGGCGGCGATCTCCTTGGCCTTGGCGGGGTCGTTCCAGGCGGCGGGGGTGTTCCCCACGTAGCCCACCAGGACCTTGCCCTGGATCTTGTCCTCCTTGAAGGCGTACTCCGCCCCGGCGCGGAAGCCCGCCTCAAACTTGTGGATGAGGGGGATGTCCATGCCGCCGATGAAGCCCACCACCCCGGTGCGGCTCAGCTTGCCGGCGATGTAGCCCACCAGGAAGCTCCCCTCGTGCTCGCGGAACACGAGCCCCACGGCGTTGGCCAGCTTCCCCTCCCCGGGCACGGCGTCAATCACGGCGAACCTCACCCTGGGGAACTCCCTGGCCGTGGCGGTGATGGCGGGCTCGTTGGCGAAGCCCACGCCGATCACCAGGTCAAAGCCCTCCTCGGCGAAGGTGCGGATGCCCTGCCCCACCTGGGAGGGGTCGGCGGGCTCAAAGTCAAAGAGCCTTACCCCAAAGTCCTTGGCCGCCTTCTGCGCCCCTTCCCAGGCGGACTGGTTGAAGGAGCGGTCAAACTTGCCGCCGGCGTCAAAGGCGATGCCCACCCGCACCTGGGCCAGGCTTAGGCCCAGGGCCAGAACCCCAAGAAGCGCCAGTACACGTTTCATGCTCACCTCCTACGGCTATTCGCCAGGGGCTATTATACCCAGCGGTAAACTCAGGGCATGACCTTGGAGGAAGCGAGGAGGCGGATCAACGAGCTTCGGGACCTCATCCGCTACCACAACTACCGCTACTATGTCCTAGCGGACCCCGAGATTTCCGACGCCGAGTACGACCGGCTTCTTCGGGAACTCAAGGAGCTGGAGGAGCGCTTTCCCGAGCTCAAAAGCCCCGACTCCCCCACGGAGCAGGTGGGGGCGAGGCCCCTCGAGGCCACCTTCCGCCCCGTCCGCCACCCAAGCCGCATGTACTCCCTGGACAACGCCTTCAACCATGAGGAGCTGCAAGCCTTTGAGGAGCGGATAGAGCGCGCCTTAGGCCGCAAGGGGCCTTTTGTGTACACCGTGGAGCACAAGGTGGACGGGCTTTCCGTGAACCTCTACTACGAGGAGGGGGTCTTGGTCTGGGGCGCCACCCGGGGGGATGGGGAGGTAGGGGAGGAGGTGACGCAGAACCTCCTCACCATCCCCACCCTTCCCCGAAGGCTTAAGGGGGTGCCGGAGCGCCTGGAGGTGCGGGGGGAGGTCTACATGCCCATAGAGGCCTTCCTTCGCCTCAACGAGGAGTTGGAGGAGGCGGGGGAGAAGGTGTTCAAGAACCCCCGGAACGCCGCCGCCGGCTCCTTGCGGCAGAAGGACCCCCGCATCACCGCCAAGCGGGGCCTGAGGGCCACCTTTTACGCCCTGGGGCTGGGTTTGGAGGAAAGCGGCGTAAAGACCCAGTACGACCTCCTCCTGTGGCTTAAGGAGAAGGGCTTCCCCGTGGAGCACGGCTTCGCCCGGGCCGTGGGCGCAGATGGGGTGGAGCGGGTCTACCAGGACTGGCTCAGGGAGAGGCGCGCCCTTCCCTTTGAGGCGGACGGGGTGGTGGTGAAACTGGACGAGCTCGCCCTTTGGCGGGAACTGGGCTACACCGCCCGCGCCCCCCGCTACGCCATCGCCTACAAGTTCCCGGCGGAGGAGAAGGAAACGCGGCTTCTGGAGGTGGTCTTCCAGGTGGGGCGCACGGGGCGGGTGACCCCGGTGGGCATCCTGGAACCCGTCTTTATTGAGGGGAGTGAGGTCTCCCGGGTCACCTTGCACAACGAGAGCTACATAGAGGAGTTGGACATCCGCATCGGGGACCACGTCCTGGTCCACAAGGCGGGAGGGGTCATCCCCGAGGTCCTGAGGGTTCTCAAGGAGAAGCGGACCGGGGCGGAAAGGCCCATCCTTTGGCCGGAAAGCTGCCCGGAGTGCGGCCACCGTTTGGTGAAGGAGGGCAAGGTCCACCGCTGTCCCAACCCCTTGTGCCCCGCCAAGCGCTTTGAGGCCATCCGACACTACGCCTCCCGCAAGGCCATGGACATCCAGGGCCTGGGGGAAAAGCTCATTGAAAAGCTTTTGGAAAAGGGGCTTATCCAGGACGTGGCCGACCTTTACCGCCTCAGGAAGGAAGATCTGGTGGGCTTAGAGCGCATGGGGGAGAAGAGCGCAGAGAACCTCCTCCGCCAGATAGAGGAGAGCAAGCACCGGGGCCTGGAGCGCCTCCTCTATGCCCTAGGGCTTCCCGGGGTGGGGGAGGTCTTGGCCCGCAACCTGGCCGCCCGCTTCGGCACCATGGACCGCCTCCTCGAGGCCACCCTGGAAGAGCTTTTGGAGGTGGAGGAGGTGGGGGAGCTCACCGCCCGGGGGATTTGGGAAACCCTCCAGGACCCCGCCTTCCGCCACCTGGTGCGCCGCCTGAAGGAGGCGGGGGTGGAGATGGAGGCCAAGGAACGGGGCGGGGAGGCCCTGAAAGGGCTTACCTTTGTCATCACCGGCGAGCTTTCCCGTCCCCGGGAAGAGGTGAAGGCCCTGTTGCGGCGCCTCGGGGCCAAGGTCACGGACTCGGTGAGCCGCAAGACCAGTTACGTGGTGGTGGGGGAAAACCCCGGGAGCAAGCTGGAAAAGGCCCGCGCCCTGGGGGTACCCACCCTTACCGAGGAAGAGCTTTTCCGGCTCATCGCTGAAACCACGGGCCAGGCCCCCGAGGCGCTTCTGGCTAAGCCTTAGGGCCGAAAATCTTTTCCAAAGCCTCCTTGAGCCGGGAACCGGAAAGGCCCAAGGCCCCGAGGGCCTTCTCGTAAAGCTCCGGGGTCAGGAGCCCCTCCAGGGCCTTGAGCTCGGTGCGGGAGAGGGTCGCCCCGTGGAGGACGTGCTCCTCAAAGGAGGCCCAGGCCAGGGGCACATGGGCCTTGACGATCTCGGCGATGGCCTTGGCGTACTCCCGGATCTCCCACTGGGCGTCGGGGCTTAGGCGGAGCTTGAGGAAGTGGAAGAGGTTGTGGAGGTCCTGCTTCCAGTAGAACTCCGTGTAGAGGTTGAGGGGGAGGACCAGGCGGGCCATCTCCCGGGCCACCCCCTTTTCCAAGAGCTTCTCGTAGACCCGGTAGGCTTCCCGTTCCGCTTCCCGGAGGAGGGCCAGGGCCTCCTCGTCGGCGAGTTCCCCTTCCGAGCCCTGCTTGTTCCTTTTGGCCTGGCGGCGGAAGGCGTTTGGCTCGTAGAACTCGTCCTTAAGGACCGAGTAGCGCCCGGAGATCTCGTTGACGCTCGCCGTGCGGTGGCGGAACCACTGGCGCACCACGAAAAGGGGGGCCTTGACGTGGAACTTGAACTCCACCATCTCAAAGGGGCTCGTGTGCCGGTGGCGCATGAGGTAGTCAATGAGGGCGGCGTCCTCCCGCACCGTCCTGGTCCCCTCCCCGTAGGAAACCCGGGCCGCCTGGACGATGGCCCGGTCGTCCCCCATGACGTCCACCAGGCGCACGAAGCCTTTGTCCAACACGGGGATGGCGTCCCCTTCCATGTTCCCCAGTCTACTTGCAGGGCGGGGCAAGACCCTCTACCCTAGGCCTATGCGGGTAAGAACCCCCTTCGCCTTCAAAAGGAAGCACGGGCGCTACCGAGGCCCTGGCCTTTTCCCTGTCGGTTTAAGGCGATAGGATAAATGGGCTTTGGGCGCTTGGCGCCTTTTGGAGAGTGAAGATGCTACGCTTGCCGGATTTTCCCCTGCCTGACCCCCGGGGGCGGTTTGGCCCCTATGGGGGGCGGTACGTTCCCGAAACCCTCATCCCCGCCCTGGAAGAGGTGGAGGCCGCCTACCTCCAGGCCAAAAAGGACCCCGCTTTCCTGGAAGAACTGGAGCACTACCTAAAGACCTTCGCCGGCCGGCCCACGCCCCTTTTCCACGCCAAGCGGCTTTCGGCGTACTGGGGCGGGGCCCAGGTTTACCTGAAGCGGGAGGACCTTCTGCACACGGGGGCCCACAAGATCAACAACACCCTGGGCCAGGCCCTCCTCGCCCGGCGCATGGGGAAAAGGCGGGTCATCGCCGAAACGGGGGCGGGGCAGCACGGGGTTTCCGTGGCCACGGTGGCCGCCCTTTTTGGCATGGAGTGCGTGGTCTACATGGGGGAGGAGGACGTGCGGCGCCAGGCCCTAAACGTCTTCCGCATGAAGCTCCTCGGGGCCGAGGTGCGCCCAGTGGCGGCGGGAAGCCGCACGCTCAAGGACGCCACCAACGAGGCCATCCGGGACTGGATCACCCACGTGCGCACCACCTTTTACATCCTGGGTTCCGTGGTGGGCCCCCACCCTTACCCCATGATGGTGCGGGACTTCCAGAGCGTCATCGGAGAGGAGGTGAAGCGGCAAAGCCTGGAGGCCTTCGGCCGCTACCCCGATGCCCTCATTGCCGCCGTGGGGGGCGGGTCCAACGCCATCGGGCTTTTCGCCCCCTTCGCCTACCTGCCCGAGGGGGAAAGGCCCCGCCTTATCGGGGTGGAGGCCGCGGGGGAGGGCCTTGCCAGCGGGCGGCACGCCGCCAGCATCGGGGCAGGGAAGCGGGGGGTCTTGCACGGGAGCTACATGTACCTCCTCTACGACCACGACGGGCAGATCACCCCGGCCCACTCCGTTTCCGCCGGCCTGGACTACCCGGGGGTGGGGCCGGAGCATAGCTACTACGCCGATATGGGCATCGCCGAGTACGCCAGCGTCACCGACGAGGAGGCCTTGGAGGGCTTTAAGCTCTTGGCCCGCCTCGAGGGCATCATCCCCGCCCTGGAGTCCGCCCACGCCATCGCCCACGCCGCCAAGGTGGTGCCGGAGATGGGGAAGGACCAGGTGGTGGTCATCAACCTCTCGGGCCGGGGGGACAAGGACGTGACCGAGGCCATGCGCCTCCTGGGAGGGGAGCTATGACCACGCAGGAGGCCTTCGCCAAGGCCAGGGGGGAGGGGCGGGCTGCCCTCATCCCCTACCTCACCGCCGGCTTTCCCAGCCGGGAGGGCTTTTTGGAGGCGGTGAAGGAGGTCCTCCCCCTGGCCGACCTCTTGGAGATCGGCCTGCCCTACTCTGACCCCCTCGGGGACGGCCCCGTGATCCAGCGGGCCAGCGAGGTGGCCCTGAGGAAGGGGATGAGCGTCCAGGGGGTCTTGGAGCTGGTGAAGGAGGTGCGGGCCCTCACGGATAAGCCCCTCTTCCTCATGACCTACCTGAACCCTATCCTGGCCTGGGGGCCGGAACGCTTCTTTAGCCTCTTTCAGCAGGCGGGGGCCACGGGGCTCATCCTGCCCGACCTCCCCCCCGACGAGGACCCCGCCCTGGTGCGCCTCGCCCAGGAAATCGGTCTGGAAACGGTCTTCCTCCTCGCCCCCACCTCCACGGAAAGGAGGATAGAAACCGTGGTCCGCTACGCCACGGGCTTCGTCTACGCCGTTTCCGTCACCGGGGTCACGGGGGAGCGGGAGCGCCTGCCCGAGGAGGTGCGGGACCTGGTGGGCCGCATCAAGGCCAAGACCTCTTTGCCCGTGGCCGTGGGCTTTGGCGTGTCCAGCCGGGCCACCGCCGCCCAGGCGGCGGTGGCGGACGGGGTGGTGGTGGGGAGCGCCCTCATCCGGGCCTTGGAAAGGGGGGAGCCCCTAAGCTCCCTCCTGGCCGAGATTCGGGAGGGGCTCTACCCGAAAGAGCCGGTCTGAGACTTGCGCCCGAGGGCCCGCCCTGGTACCTTGGAGGGTACCCGGGTTTCCCGCTAGCCTCCTTCGCTGGTGCGCTAGTTTCAGGGGTTACCCCTTAAGGAGGCGTGCGTGTGGGCCATTGAAGTAGAAAACCTTTCCAAGGTATTCCGCAAGACCACCTTCGGCCGTAGGCAGGAGGAGTGGGCCCTGAAAGGGGTTTCCTTCCGGGTGGCGGAAGGGGAGACCTACGCCCTCTTGGGGCCCAACGGTTCCGGCAAGTCCACCTTGATCCGCATCCTTTCCACCTTGCTCGTGCCCGATGCCGGTCGGGTGCGCATCCTGGGCTATCCCTTGCCCGAGGGGGAACGGCGGGTGCGGGAAAGGATTGGCCGGGTGAGCGTGGACGCCGCCTTTTACAAGAAACTCTCCCCCCGGGAAAACCTCCTCTTCGCCGCCCAGCTTTACGGCATCTCCCCCAAGGAGGCGGAGCGGCGGGCCATGGCCATCTTGGAGCGGCTTGGCTTGGAAACCCGGCGCTTTGACGACCCCCTAGAGGAGATGAGCCGGGGTATGCAACAGAAGGTGGCCATCGCCCGCGCCCTCCTCATCCGCCCGCCCCTCCTCCTCCTGGACGAGCCCACCACGGGCCTAGACCCGCGAAGCCGCCGGGACGTGCAGGGTTTCCTGGAGGAACTCAGGCGGGAGGAGGGCACCACCCTCCTCCTCACCACCCACGACATGGCCGAGGCGGAGCGCCTGGCCCACCGGGTGGGCTTCCTGGTGCGGGGAAGGCTGGTGGCGGAGGGGACGGTGGAGGAGCTTAAGGCCATGGCCGGGGCTGGGAACCTGGAGGAAGCCTTCTTGCGAATGACGGGGGAAGGCCTCGAGGAGGGAACCGATGCTTCGTAGGTATCTCTTGCCCATGTGGGCTTTTGTCTTCCGCGACTTCCACCTGACGCGGCGCTACTTCTCCTGGGTGGTGGTCTTCACCTTTTACACCATCGTCAACGCCGCCACCATCGCCCTCATCGGGGTGGCCCAGGGGGATTTCCGCCTCACCCTCACTTTGATCTTAGGAGCGCTCCTTTGGAGCTACCTTTCCGCCATGTACCAGGAGATCGCCAACTCCATCGCCTACGAGCGTTGGGAGGGCACCCTGGAGTACACCTTCATGGCCCCGGTGTCCCGCCTGGTCCACCTTTTGGGGGTGAGCCTCTTCGCCACCTTCTACAGCGTGGTGCGCACCGGGGTGATCCTGTTGGGTCTGGCACTTTTCGTGGATCTGGACCTTGCCGGGGCCAACCTTTGGGGGGTGTTGGTGGTGCTTTTGGTGGGGAGCCTGGCCTTCATGGGCCTAGGGCTCATGGCCGCCATCCTGCCGGTGATGAGCCCAGAAAACGGGGCCCAGGCCACCAACATCCTCCAGGGGGTCTTGCTCTTGGTGTCCGGCATCTACTACCCGGTTTCCGTCTTGCCCACCTGGCTCCAGCCCTTGGCCTACATCTCCCCCGCCACCTACGCCCTCGAGGCCAGCCGCAAGCTCCTGGGCATCCAGCACCCGGACTCCGCCCCCGGCCACCTGGTAGGGGCCCCCTTGGGGGCGGTGCTCCCGGAGCTCGTGGTCCTCCTCCTCATGGGGGTTGCCTTCATCCCCTTGGGCCTTTGGGTGTTCGGTCTGGCGGAGCGCTGGGCCAAGCGCACCGGAAAGCTCAAGCGCACGGGCTAGGCCAGGGGTAGCTCCAGGGGCTCGGGCTCCCTCAGGATGGCCTCGGGGTCGGGGTAGCGGAGGATGCGGTAAAGGGGGTCCCGCTCCGCCGGCCTAAAGCCCGCATCCACGATGTGGCGCACGATCTGGCGCACCGTGGCGTGGGTGCGGCCGTGCCCCCCAGCGGCCGAGACCACGTTCTCCTCCAGCATGGTGCTCCCGAAGTCGTCTGCCCCGTAGTAGAGGGCGGCCTGGGCCACCTTGAAGCCCAGGGTGGGCCAGGAGGCTTGGAAGTGGGCGAAGTTGTCCAGGGCGAGCCGGGCGATGCTCAAGGTCTTCAGGTACTCGTGGGCCGTGGCCCCGGGCGCCTTGCCCTTGAGGCGGGTGTGTTCCACCTGTAACGTCCAAAGGGCGAAGGCGGCAAAGCCGTTTTTGTAGCGCTCCTGGGCCCGATCCTGCTGGGCGCGGAGGCCGAGGAGGTGGGCGGTGCGCTCCTTGGTGCCTTCCCCAAACCCGATCACCATGCTGGCCAGGGTGTAGAGGCCCAGGGCCTGGGCGGCATCCACGATGCGGTACCAGTCCGCTGTCTTGATGCGGGCGGGGGCCGCTTTGTGCCGCACCTCGTCCACCAGGATCTCCGCCCCCGCCCCCGGCATCCCGTCCAGCCCCGCCGCTTTGAGCTTTTCCAGGATGGCCTCGGCCCTAAGGCCCGTGAGGCGCTCCAGGCCCAGGATCTCCTCGGGGCTAAAGGCGTCAATCCGGAGGTCGGGGAACCGTTCCTTGAGGTAGCGGAGGAGGTCCAGGTACCACTCCAGGGGGAGGTCGGGGTTCACCCCGCCCTGCATGAGGATGCGCCTTCCCCCCACCTGGTAGAGTTCCTCCACCTTCCTGGCGATCTCCTCGTAGCTTAGGGTGTAGGCGTCCTTCTGGCGTTTGGTGCGGTAGAAGGCGCAGAAGGCGCAGGCCACGGTGCAGACGTTGGTGTAGTTGATGTTGCGGTCTATGAGGAAGGTGACCACCTCGGGGTCGGTCTTCTTGAGCCGCACCTCGTGGGCGGCGGCGGCCAGTTCGGGAAGGGGGAGGTCAAAGAGGGCGAGGACCTCCCTTTCCGAAAGCCTCTCCCCGGCCACGGCCTTCTCCAGGACGTCCATGCCCCCTATGCTACACCGGAGAGCCCCCCGGCATGGGGGCCTGGCCCACGGGTACAATGGCCCCATGGAGCTCAAGCTCATCCCCATTGAAAAGCCGGACAACCTGAACGTGATCCTGGGCCAGGCCCACTTCATCAAGACCGTGGAGGACCTGCACGAGGCCTTGGTGACCGCCGTGCCCGGCATCCAGTTCGGCCTCGCCTTCTCCGAGGCGAGCGGCAAGCGCCTCATCCGCCGTTCGGGCACGAACGAGGGCTTGGTGGAGCTGGCGGTGAAAAACCTCCTGAACCTGGCGGCGGGGCACACCTTCCTCATCGTCCTGGGGGAGGGGTTTTTCCCCATCAACGTCCTCCATGCGGTGAAGGCCTGCCCCGAGGTGGTGCGCATCTTCGCCGCCACCGCCAACCCCCTCAAGGTGGTGGTGGCGGAGGAAGGGGAGCAGCGGGCCATCCTGGGGGTGATGGACGGGTTTAAGCCCCTCGGGGTGGAGGACGAGGCCGAGGTGGCCTGGCGCAAGGACCTCCTCCGCCGCTTCGGCTACAAGCTATAATGCCCGCCATGGAAGGCACCCTAGCCCCCGATTTCGCCCTTCCCGACCAGGAGGGCCGCATCCACCGCCTTTCCGATTACCGCGGCCAGTGGGTGGTCCTCTACTTCTACCCCAAGGACGACACCCCGGGGTGCACCAAGGAGGCCTGCGGCTTCCGCGACCACATGGGAAGCCTGCAGGCCCTGGGGGCGGTGGTCCTCGGGGTCTCCGCCGACGACGTGGAAAGCCACAAGCGCTTCGCCGAGAAGTACGGCCTCAACTTTCCCCTCCTCGCCGACCCCGAGCGCCAGGCTATTGCCCTTTACGGGGCCTGGGGGAAGAAGAACCTCTACGGCAAGGAGGTGGAAGGGGTCTTGCGCCAGACCTTCCTCATTGACCCCGAGGGGAGGGTCGCCAAGGTGTGGCGCAAGGTTTCCCCCGAGGGGCACGCCCTCGAGGTGGCGGAGGCCCTGAAGGCCCTAAGGGGAAGCTGATGGAACGCCCCCTGGAAAGCTACAAGAAGGAGGCGGCCCACGCCGCCGTGGCCTACGTGCAGGACGGGATGGTGGTGGGCCTGGGCACCGGCTCCACCGCCCGCTACGCCGTTTTGGAGCTCGCCCGCCGCCTGAGGGAAGGGGAGCTTAAGGGGGTGGTGGGGGTGCCCACCTCCCGGGCCACGGAGGAGCTCGCCCGCAGGGAAGGAATCCCCCTGGTGGACCTTCCCCCCGAAGGGGTGGACCTGGCCATTGACGGGGCGGACGAGATCGCCCCGGGCCTCCTCCTCATCAAGGGCATGGGGGGGGCGCTTCTCCGGGAGAAGATTGTGGAGCGCACGGCCAAGGAGTTCATCGTCATCGCCGACCACACCAAGAAGGTGCCCGTCCTGGGCCGGGGGCCCGTCCCCGTGGAGATCGTCCCCTTCGGCTACCGGGCTACGCTAAGGGCCATCGCCGAGCTTGGAGGGGAGCCTGAAGTCCGCATGGACGGGGACGAGTTCTACTTCACCGATGGGGGCCACCTCATCGCCGACTGCCGCTTTGGGCCCATCGGGGACCCCTTGGGCCTCCACCGGGCGCTTTTGGAGATCCCCGGGGTGGTGGAAACCGGGCTTTTCCTGGGCCTCGCCACCCGCGCCCTGGTGGCGGGGCCTTTGGGGGTGGAAGAGCTTCTGCCCTAGGGTGTAAACTCCTTCCCATGAAGGGCATGCCCCGGCGCTAGGGCGGGAGGCCATCCCGCCCGGGGCGCATGCCCCGGTTTTTTCTTGGAGGAGGGCGCATGGAGAAGGTCTTTTACATCACCACCCCCATCTACTACGTGAACGCCGAGCCCCACCTGGGCCACGCCTACACCACGGTGGTGGCGGACTTCCTGGCCCGCTGGCACCGCCTGGACGGCTACCGGACCTTTTTCCTCACCGGCACGGACGAGCACGGGGAGACCGTCTTCCGGGCGGCGGAGCGGGCGGGGGAGGACCCCAAGGCCTTCGTGGACCGGGTTTCCGAGCGCTTCCGCAGGGCCTGGGAGCTTCTCGGCATCGCCTACGATGACTTCATCCGCACCACGGAGGAGCGGCACAAGCGGGTGGTGCAGCAGGTTCTGCAGAAGGTCTACGAGGCCGGGGACATCTACTACGGGGAGTACGAGGGGCTTTACTGCGTTTCCTGCGAGCGGTTTTACACGGAGAAGGAGCTCGTGGAGGGGCTTTGCCCCATCCACGGCCGCCCCGTGGAGCGGAGGAAGGAGGGGAACTACTTCTTCCGCATGGAGAAGTACCGGGAGTGGCTTATCGGCTACCTCCAGGACCACCCCGACCTCATCCGTCCCGAGGGCTACCGGAACGAGGTCTTGTCCATGCTCTCCGAGCCCATCGGGGACCTTTCCATCTCCCGGCCCAAGGCCCGGGTCCCCTGGGGCATCCCCCTGCCCTGGGACGAGGACCACGTGACCTACGTGTGGTTTGACGCCCTCCTGAACTACGTGTCCGCCCTGGGCTACCCCGATGGGGAGCGCTTCCAGACCTTCTGGCCCCACGCCTGGCACCTCATCGGCAAGGACATCCTGAAGCCCCACGCCGTCTTCTGGCCCACCATGCTCAAGGCGGCGGGTATCCCCATGTACCGCCACCTGAACGTGGGGGGGTTTTTGCTGGGGCCCGACGGCCGCAAGATGAGCAAGACCCTGGGGAACGTGGTGGACCCCTTCTCCCTGGCGGAGCGCTACGGCAAGGACGCCCTGCGCTACTACCTCCTGCGGGAGATCCCCTACGGCCAGGACACCCCGGTGAGCGAGGAAGCCTTAAGGGTCCGGTACGAGGCGGATCTGGCGGACGACCTGGGCAACCTGGTCCAGCGTACCCGGGCCATGCTCTTCCGCTTCGCCGAAGGGCGCATCCCGAGGCCCGTGGCGGGGGAGGAGCTCGCCTACGGTACGGAGCTTGCCGGGAGGCTTCGGGGCCTTGTGCGGGAGCTCAAGTTCCACGTGGCCCTGGAGGAGGCCATGGCCTACGTGAAGGCCTTGAACCGCTACATCAACGAGAAGAAGCCCTGGGAACTCTACAAGGCGGACAAGGAGGCGGCCCAGGCGGTGCTCTACCGGGTGGTGGAGGGCCTAAGGATCGCCTCCATCCTCCTCACCCCGGCCATGCCCGGGAAGATGGCGGAGCTTAGGCGGGCCCTGGGGCTTAAGGAGCCTGGGAGCCTCGAGGAGGCGGAGGCGTGGGGCCTGGCAGCGCCCCTCCCCCTCCCCGAGGAGGCCCCGGTCCTTTTCCCCAAAGAGGCCAGACCCCCAAAGAAGGAGGAAAGCGTGGAAAGGATCACCATAGAGGACTTCGCCAAGGTGGAACTCCGGGTGGCGGAGGTGGTGGCGGCGGAGAAGCACCCGAACGCCGACAAGCTCCTGGTCCTCCGCCTTTCGCTGGGGAAGGAGGAGCGCACCGTGGTTTCGGGCATCGCCCAGTGGTACCGGCCCGAGGAGCTTGTGGGCAAGAAGGTGGTGCTGGTGGCGAACCTCAAGCCCGCCAAGCTCCGGGGCATAGAAAGCCAGGGCATGATCCTGGCGGCCCAGGAGGGGGAGAAGCTCGCCTTGGTCACGGTGGAGGGGGATATCCCCCCGGGGGCGGTGGTGAAGTAGAAGGGGGGCCGGGGCTTTAGCCCCGGCCCCAAATCGTAGGGGCTACCGGTTCAACTCCTCCAGGGCCCGCTTGAGGATGGCGTCGTTTTCGGGGTCCAAGACCGCCTGGCCCCGCTCCTCGGGGAGAGGCCGCTGGCGCTGGGGTTCGGCGTAGGTGAACTTGCCCTCGGCGTCCGCCTTCACCTTCACGGTCTTCCCGTTGAGGGTGACGCTCACTTCCGCCCCCGGCGGGGCCCCGGCCCCTTGGAAGGAGAAGGGGGTGGGGAAGCGGGTGTCCTTGACCTCAACGTCGGGCTTTAGGCCCTCCTGGTTGATGGCGCGGCGCTTGGGGGTGAGCCACTCAAAGGTGACCAGGGTGAGCTCCCCGCCGTTGGCCAGGGTGTAGGGGGTCTGGCCCACGCCCTTGCCGAAGGTCTTCTCCCCGATGACCTTGGCCCGCCCGTAGTCCTGGAGGGCCCCGGCCACGATCTCGCTGGCGCTGGCGGAGTTGCCGTTCACCAAGACCACCATGGGGCCATCCCAAAGGGGCCTTCCCGAGGCCTCGCACCAAACCCGGGTGAGGTTCTTGGTGCGGGTGTAGACGATGGGGCCCTCTTTCAGGAAGGCGCTCGCCACGGCGCACCCCTGGTCCAGGAGGCCACCCCCATTGTCCCTTAGGTCAAAGATGAGCTTCTTGACCCCCTGGGCCTTCAGGTCCTCAACGGCCTTCTTGAGCTGGTCCTCCACCTTGAAGTTGGCGAAGGTTTCCAGGGCGATGTAGCCCACGTCGCCGATTTTGCCGGTGGAAACCGAGATAATCTCCACCTTCTCCCGGATGAGCTCAAAGACCAAGGGGGCCGGCACCCCTTCCCGGCGCACCTTGATGGTGACCTTGGTCCCCTCCCGGCCGCGGATGCGGGCCACCACCTCCTGCAAGGGCAGGCCGGTCACGTCCTCCCCGTCCACCTCGAGGATCACATCCCCCGCCCGCATCCCCGCCCGCTGGGCGGGAAGGCCCTTCATGACCCCCTCAATCCTCGCCCCGGTGCCGTCGGGGTTGGCGGGGCTTAGGGTGGCCCCGATGCCGTAGAACTCGCCCCTAAGGTCCTCCTGGCGCAGGCTTGCCCGCTGGGGCGGGGAGTAGCTGGTGAAGGGGTCCTTTAGGGCGGCCACCATGCCGCCGATGGCCCCTTCCAGGAGGGCGTTGAGCCTCTCCTTGGGCAGGGTTTCCAGGTAGTCCTGCTGAATCCGCTGGTAAACCTCCAGGAGGGCCTGGCCGTTGGGGTTTTGCAGGAGGCTTTCCGCCTGGGGCCTGGGAAGCTGGGCGTAGACCAGGGCGAGGAGCACCCCGATCCCGGCGATGAACCACGCGCGTTTTTTCATCTTCTCCCTCACCTAGCCTCCACTATAGCGCCCTTCCATGAGAAGCAACCGTGGCCCGCCTCCCGTATAGTGGGGGCATGATCGCCTTCCACCGGGTGGGTCTGGAGTACCCCCGCACGGGGACCAAGGCGCTTTACAACGTGAACCTCGAGGTGAAGAAAGGGGAGTTCGTCTACGTGGTGGGGCACTCGGGGGCGGGGAAGTCCACCCTCCTCTCCCTCATCTTGCGGCGGCTCCTTCCCACCCAGGGAGCGGTCTACTTCGCCGGCCAGAACCTGAAAAGCCTCCGGGGCGACCAGGTGGCCCTCCACCGCCGGCGCATCGGCATGGTCTTCCAGGACCACCGCCTCCTTTCCGACCTAACCGTGGAGGAGAACCTGGCCTTCGTCCTGGAGGTGCAGGGCGTGCCCCGCAAGGAATGGCCTGAGCGCATCGCCACCGCCCTTCGCCGGGTAGGGCTTGCCCACAAGAAGCGGGCCTTTCCCGAGGAGCTTTCCGTGGGGGAGGCCCAGCGGGTGGCCATCGCCCGCGCCCTCCTCCTGGATCCCCCCGTGATCCTGGCGGACGAGCCCACAGGCAACCTGGACCTGGAAAACGCCCTCCAGGTCCTGGACATCCTCAAGGCCGCCCACAGCCGCGGGGCCACGGTGGTGGTGGCCACCCATAGCCGCGAGCTTCTGGAGGCCTATCCCGCCCGGGTGGTGGTCCTCAAGGCGGGCCAGGTGGTGCGGGACGAGCGTCCCGGGGAAGGTGGTAGCATAAGGGTAAGGGAAAGCCCTGACCGGGGCGGAAAGGAGGGCACATGAACGTCTACAAGCTCATCGGCCGCAACCTGGAGATCACCGACGCCATCCGGGAGTATGTGGAAAGGAAGCTCTCCCGCCTGGACCGCTACCAGAACGGGGAGCTCATGGCCAAGGTGGTCCTCTCCTTGGCGGCGAGCCCCCATGTGGAAAGGAAGGCCAAGGCCGAGGTGCAGGTGGACCTCCCCGGGGGGCTGGTGCGGGTGGAGGAGGAGGACCCGGACCTCTACGCCGCCATTGACCGGATGGTGGACCGTTTGGAAACCCAGCTCAAGCGCTTCAGGGAGCGGCGCTTCATCGGTAAGCGCCACTCCTACCAGGGCCCTCCTCCTCCCGAGGTGCGGGACCTCGAGGCCCTGCGCAAGCCCGAGGAGGAGGAAGGCCCCAGGATCGTGCGGGTGAAGCGCTTTGAGATGAAGCCCATGTCCCCCGAGGAGGCCGCCTTCCAGATGGAGGCCTTGGGGCACGACTTCTTCGTCTTCCGCAACGCCGAAACCGAGGAGATCAACGTCATCTACCGCCGCAAGGACGGGAACTACGGGCTCATTGAGCCCGCCTGAAAGCCCACCCGCCCCGCCCTGGGAAGCCCCGGGGCGAGGCTAGTAATAGGCGGCGGGGTCCACGAAGCGGGTCTCGCTTCCCACCCGCACCGCCACGCGGAACTCCAGCTCCTCGGGGCGGATGAGGAGGCCGCCCCCCGTGTACCCGAGGAGCTGGCCCCGTTCCACCTTCTGCCCCTCCTGGACCAGGGGTTCTTGCAGGTTGGTGTAGACGGTGGAGAGGGTTTCCGTGTGCACCAGCATTACCGTGTAGCCCAGGTTGGGGAGGTAGAGGATGCCCGCCACGTACCCCTCGGCGGCGGCCTGGACCGGGCTTCCCGGGGCGGGCCCCTGGATGACCTGGAAGGGGCCCTCCCGGCCGTAGGGCACCAGGACCCGCCCTCCGGGCACGGGGAAGGCCAGGCGGCCCACCTGGGCGGGGAGGGGTGGGGGTGGCACCACCGCCTGGGGGCGCAGGGCGGCCTGGCGGCGGGCAGCCTCCTCCCTCCTTCGCGCCTCCTCTTGCCGCCTCCTCTCCTCTTCTTGCCGCCTTAGTTCCAAAAGCCGCGTCCTTTCCGCTAGGACCCGGGCCTGGAGGGCGGCGAGCTCCGCCTGGAGGCGCTGCCTTTCCTGGAGGGTGTCCCGCAGGAGGGCCCTTTTCCCCTCCTCTTCCCTTTGGAGGGCGGCTAGGGTGGCCTCGAGGCCCCGCCTTTCCCGCTCCAGGGTGGCTTGGGTTTGCGCCAGGGACCTCTCCTTCTGGGAAAGGTCGGCGAGGAGGAGGCTTAGCCGCTCCCTTTCCTCCCGTAGGGCCTTCAAGGTGGCCTGGAACGTGCGCACCAAGGCGGCGTCCTGCCGGGAGAGGTAGCCCACCCAGCGGGCCCTCACCGCCAAGTCGGCGAAGGACTGGGCCCTGAGGAGGGGCAGGTAGCGCCCAGCCTTTTCCCGGTGAAGGCTTCCCATGAGGGCTTGGAGCCTGGCCTTGAGGTTTTCCAGGTCCTTCCCCAGCTTGGCGATGCGCCCTTCGGTTTCCCGCACCGCCTCCTTGAGCCTGCCGATCTCCTGGCGTAGCCGGGCGCGCTCGCCCTCCAGGCGGGCGATTTCCCCTTCCAGGCGGGCCTTTTCCTCAAGGAGGCCCTTCACCCGTTGGGAGAGGCGGCTAAGCTCCCGGTTGAGGGTCTGGATGCGCCTTGCCGCTTCCTCTTCCAGGGCCCTGGCCCGGGCGGTTTGGGCCTCGAGGCGGCGCACCGCCTCCTCCTGGGCCTTGAGGTCCTGGGCTAGGCCCAGGAGGGAGAGGGCCAAGAGGAGAAGGGGCCAAAGCCGCACCCTAGACCTCCTTCAGGTAAGCCCGGCTCGCCATGTAGGCCCCGCCCGCCCCCAGGACCCCGGCCAGGAGCAAAACCCCAAGCCCCGTGCGCAGGAGGTCCCCCGGGCCTAGGACCGGCACGAAGGGAAGAAGCCCCTGGACCGCCTGGGCCAGGCCCCGGTAGAGGAGCCCGCCCAGGACCAGGGCCAAGGCCCCCGCCCCCAGGGTGAGGAGAAGCCCCTCCACCACGAAAGGCCCCTGGATAAACCGCCGGGTGGCCCCCACCAGGAGCATGATGGAAAGGGCCTCCTTGCGGCTTTCCACCGAAAGCCGGATCGCCCCCATGACGCTGAAGAAGGTGTTGAGGAGGAGAAGCCCCACCAAAACCCCCATGGCGAGGCGGCTTCCCGAAAGCACCTGCACCAGGCGCTCCGTGAGCTCGCCCCCGTACTCCACCTCCTCCACGCCGGGGAGGTTCTTCAGGCGCTCCGCCACCTTGCGCACCTCTTCGGGGTCCTTGAGCCGCAGGCGCAGGGTGTCGGGGAGGGGGTTTTCCACCAGGTCCTTGGCCTCCGCCAGGTAGGGGTAGTCCAGGACCAGCTGGGCCAGGGCCTCCTCCTTGGTCTGGAGGCGCACCTCCCCCACCTCGGGCCAGGCCTGGATCTCGGTGAGGATGGCCTCCAGGTTGGCCTCGGGCTTGAGGAAGGCCGCCACCTCCAAATCCCTTTCCAGGGTTTCCACCACCCGCTCCAGGTTCCAAAGGAGAAGCCCGAGAAAGTAGAGGAGGGCGAAGGAAACCAAAGCGGTGAAGAAGGTGGCGAGGCTGGCCGTGGGGTGGCGGAGGATCTGCCTTAAGCCCTGGCGGATGGCGTACACGCCCTACATCTTACGCAGGGCCTTGGGGCTTGCGGATGAGATGGCCTTTAACGCAGGCGCTCCCGCAGGTAGGCCAAGACGGTGTCCGCATCCTTAAAGGGGTTCACCCCCCACCAGATCTTTTGCACACGTCCTTCGGGGTTCAGGAGGAAGGTATCCCGGCTGTAGAAGCCGAAAAGGCTCCGCACCCCGTAAGCCCGGGCGAGCCGGCCTTGGGGGTCGGGGAGCATGCCGCCTTTTAGGGAAAGTTTATCTATAAAATCGCACTGCTCGCCGGCGGGATCGTGGCTTACGCCGTAGACCCGCACGCCCAGGCTTCGGAACTCCTCGTAGAGCTCGCTATAGCGCTTGGCCTGGGCGGTGCATTCGGGGCTTTTGGCCTTGGGGTAGAACCAGAGGACCACGTGGCTTCCCCGGAGGTCCACGGGGCGGCCGTAGCTGTCCTGGGCTTCTAGGAGGGGGGCCTTATCCCCGGGGGCGAGGGCTTGCGCCCGGAGGAAGCCTAGAAGGAGGAGGAAGGCCAGGGAGCGCATACCCTTAGCCTAAAGGGGGATTTTGGAAAAAAAGGTGGCCTGGCCCCCAAGGAAAGGGAGCCCCCGCCTTTTCCTCCGAGGCCGGGGCTGCTAGGCTTGGGCTATGAAACCCTTCCTTTGGGGTTTGGCCCTGGGAGGGCTTCTGGGGGCGGGGGTGGCCTTCCTGGCCCGTCCTGGAGAGGCGCCCGTGCAGTTCGCCTTGCCGCCTGCCCAAGGGGAGGAGGCCTGCGAGCCCCAGGTCTACCTCTTCCTAAACGGGCAGTTTTTCCGCATGCTTCCCGTCCCGGGCGGCGAGCCCCAGGAGCTCTTCCCGGTGGAGCCCGTGCCCAACCCCTTTGGCGGCTCCTAAGCGGGGGAGAGGTAGCGCCTTAGCCCCACCCCCAGAAGGGCGAAGACCCCGCCCAGGAGGGCGAAGAGGCCCGTGGCCTCCTCCTTGGCCACCTCCAGGCGCACCCCTTGGGCGAGGCGGCGGTAAAGGGAGGCAAGCTCCCCTTCCGAGCGGATGAGATGGTGCTCCCCACCCGTCATCTCGGCGATGGCCCAAAGGAGCTCCTCGTCCACCTCGTAGGCCCCAGGGAAGAAGCCGAAGCCCATGACCGGGTCCTCGGGCCCTGGGGTCCAGCCCGGCACCCCCACGCCCACGGCGTGGACCTTCACGCCCATCCTGGCCGCTTCCGCGGCTGCCTCCAGGGGGTCTATGCCCGTGCGGTTCCGCCCGTCGGTGAGGAGGAGGATCTCCCCTTTGCCCCCGGCCTGGCGGATCTGGGCTAGGGCCTCCATGATCCCTTCCCCGATGGCGGTGGAGCGGCCGAACTCCAGGCTATTCAGGCTGTCCCATAGCCGCTTGCGGTCCGGGGTGGGGGGGTGGACGGTCTGGGCGTAGCCGCTAAAGGCCACGAGGCCGATGCGGAGCCCCCTGGGGGCCTCATTGAGGAAGGTGCGGGCCGCTTCCTTGGCGGCCTCGAGGCGGTTCGGCTTCAGGTCCGTGGCCATCATGCTCCGGCTCACGTCCACCACCAGGACCACCACGTTCTCGCTCGTCCGCCCTATGAGGGGCAAGAGGGGGCGGCTTGCGGCGAGGGCGAGGAGGAAAAGCCCTAGGGCGAAAAGGGCCGTGGGAAGCCAGGGGAGAGGCCCCTTGGCCTCCCGGGCCGCCTCCTGGAGGAGGGCTGCCAGGGGGTGGGGCAGGCTGGCCTTGGGCCTTCCCCGCCAAAGCCCTAGGAGGAGGAAGGCCAGGAGGAGAAGGAGGCTTAAAGCCTCCGGGGCGAGGAGGCTCACGGCCACCTCCCTTCCCGGGCCAGGGCCACGTAGGCCCCAAACCCGAGGAGCAGAAACCCCGCCACCACCAGGGCCTGGGTGAGCTCCTGGGGGCGGGTTTTCCAGACGTAGTGGGGCTTAAGCGCTTGGTAAAGGGGGCGGAAGTCCTCCTGGAGCACCCCGCCCCCCGTGGCCTGGGCCAGGCGGAGGAGGGTGCCGGGGTCCGTGGGCACGAAGTAAAGCCCCTCCCCGATGCGGCTCACCGCCCCCCGGGGGTCCCCCAGGGGCCGGACGAAAACGGGAAGCCGGGAGCGGCCAAGGGCTGCCGCCGCTTCCAAGGGGTCTTTGCCGGCGTTGGCCGCCCCGTCGGAAAGGAGCAGGATGGCGGCGGGGGGCCTCGCCTCCGGGAGGTCCCGTTCGGGGCCCTCGGGGCGGAGGACCCGCCTGGCCTGTTCCAACCCCTGGCCCAAGGGGCTTACACCCCCCGGCTTCAGGCCCGAGAGGGCTTCCAGGAAGGTCTGGCGGTCGGTGGAGGGGGCAAGGACCAAAACGGCCTGGGGGCCAAAGCTCACGAGGCCCACCTTCACCGAGGGGTCCAGGCCCTTGAGGAAGGCCCGGACCAGGGCCTTGGCCTTTTCCAGGCGGCTTGGGTCCTCGTCGTCGGCGGCCATGGAGTGGCTGGTGTCCACCACCACCACGGCTTGGGTGAGGTTTTCCCGCCAGGGGAGGCTGGCCTCGGGCCGGCCTGCCGCCAGGAGGAGAGGGAGGGGGGCGAGGAGGTAGGGGAGGGGAATGGGCTTGGGCCTGGGGGCGAAGGGGGGGTCCAGGGCCGCCTCCAGCCGCCTCCTACCCCCTGCCCAAAGGAGGAAGAGGACGAGGCCCGCCACCCCCAGGAGGAAGGCCCCTAGGAGAAGGGTTTCTGGGCTCTTGAAGGCCACCTGCGCCTCCTTTCCACAAAGCCGAGGAGGAGGGGGAGGAGGTCCATCTCCGTGGAGGCCAAAAGGAGGTCCGCCCCCACCTTCCCGATCTCCCGGATCCGGTGCGCCCTTAGGGCCTCCGCCCGCTTCCGGTAGGCCTCCCGCACCCGGGGGTCAAAGGCGTTCACCTCCACCTCCAAACCCCTTTCCGGGTCGCGGAAGCGCCAAACCCCCCCTTCGGGCAGGGCCCGCTCCAGGGGGTCTTCCACCAGGACCGCCACCACATCGTGCCGGGCGGCGAGGCGGGCGAGGGCCTCGGCAAAGGGGTCCAGGAAGTCCGAGAGGACGAAGACCAGGCTCCGCCGCCGGGCCACCCGCCCAAGGAGGTCAAGCCCCTCGGCGAGAGGCCTCGCAGGGCCTCCCTTTTGCGCCTCTTGGGCCAGGAGGAGGGCCTGGGATTTTCCGCCCCTGGGGGGCAGGAGGCCAGAGGGGAGGACCGCCCCTACCCGGTTCCCGTGCCTTAGGGCGATGTAGGCCATGCTCAGGGCGAGTTCCAGGGCCAGGGCGTACTTCTCCCGCCGCTTGGAGCCGAAGCGCATGGAGGGGCTCCCGTCCAGGAAGAGCCAAAGGGTGAGCTCCTTCTCCTCCCGGAAGCGGCGCACGTGGACCTCCCCCGTGCGGGCGGTGGCGGGCCAGTCAATCCGCTCCGCCTCGTCCCCGGGCTGGTAGGGGGCGATCTCGGCAAGCTCCAGGCTCTTGCCGTAGAACACCCCCCGGTAGTCCCCAAAAAGGAGGCCATCCAGAGGACGCACCACCTTAAGCTCCAGGCGGGCTAGGAGTGCTTCGGGCGTCTCCATAAGGGTCATGCAGGGGTACGAAGGGGGCGGGGAAGTGGGCGAGGATGGCCTTGAGCACCGCCTCCGCCGTGATGCCCTCCGCCAGGGCCTGGTAGGAGAGGACCAGGCGGTGGCGGAGGGCGTCCAGGTAGAGGTCGCGCACGTCCTCGGGGAGGGCGTGGGCCCTGCCCCGCACCAGGGCCAAGGCCTTGGCCCCCTGGACCAGGGCCAAGGAGGCCCGGGGGCTTGCCCCGTAGGCCACGTAGGGTTTGAGCTCCTTTAGCCCCGCCCCTTCCAGGTTCCGGGTGGCCTGGACCAGGGCCACGGCGTGCTCCGCCACCTTGGGGTGGACGTAGACCCGGTCGGCCAGGCGGGAGAGCTCCAGAAGCTCCTCCAGGGAGAGCACCTTTTCCACCCGGATCTCCTCCCCCGTGGTCATGCGGCGGACGATCTCCAACTCCTCGTGGAAGGCGGGGTAGTCCACCACCACCTTGAGAAGGAAGCGGTCCAGCTGGGCCTCGGGGAGGGGGTAGGTGCCCTCGCTCTCAATGGGGTTTTGCGTGGCCAGGACGAGGAAGGGCTTGGGCAGGGGGAAGGTTTCCTTGCCTAAGGTCACCTGGCGTTCCTGCATGGCCTCGAGGAGGGCCGACTGCACCTTGGCCGGGGCCCGATTGATCTCGTCCGCCAGGAGGAGGTGGGCGAAGATGGGCCCGAGCTCCGTGCGGAACTCCCCCTCCTTGGGGTTATAGATGCGGGTGCCGAGGAGGTCCGCCGGCACCAGGTCCGGGGTGAACTGGATGCGCTTGAAGCTCCCCCCCAGGGTCTCCGCCAGGGTCCGCACCGCCAGGGTCTTGGCCAGGCCGGGCACCCCCTCAATGAGGAGGTGGCCCCGGGCCAAGAGGGCCAAAAGCATCCGCTCCAGGAGGTGGTCCTGGCCCACGATGACCCGCTTGACCTCTTTGAGGAGCCGCCTAAGCTTTTCGCCCGCCTCTATAAAGGGTTCCTCCTCCCAGGGCATGCCCCCTCCTTCCGCTTTGCCGGGAGTATAGCCTTAGCCCCTTGGGGCCATCCCCGCCTAGGGCACATTTGGCCGGAAGAGGGCCTTGCCCCGGGCGGAGAGGGCCTCCTTCCAGGCGGGAAGGGGATAGATCCCGCCGATGAAGGCCTCCAGGCCCCCAAGCTCGGGGAGGAGGGCCACCGCCTCGGCGAACTCCTCCCGGGTGTAGGTGTAGCTTCCCACGAGGCCCACCTCCTTGAACCAGAAGGGGGAGAGATCCACGGCCTCTAGCCCTGGCGCCCCCAAAAGGAGGACCTTTCCCCCTTCCTCCGCCAAGGTGAGGGCCTCCCGGAAGCCCCGGCCGCTTCCCGAGGCCTCTACCACCCCTTGGTACCCCCCCCTATGGCCCGTGAAGAGGAGGTAGCGGTAGCGCCGGCTTCTCGCCTCGAGGGCCTCCCGGGCGCTTCTGTAGACTGCGTCTGCCCCGAAGGCCCTCGCCCTTTCCGCCTGGTGGGGGTACTTGGCCACGGCCAAGACCTTCCCCCCGTAGCCCAAGGCCCGGAGGAGGCGCACGGCGAGGAGGCCCAGGGTGCCCATGCCGAGGACGAGGACCTCCCCGGGCCAGGGCCTGAGCTTCTTGAGGCCCCTTAGGACCACGGCCAAGGGCTCCGAGAGCACGGCCCTTTCCTCCGGGACCCCGTCCGGGATGGGATGGAGCCGCTCGGGCCGGGCCAGGACCCACTCCCCCCACCCCCCGGGCAGGTCCCGGTTGTAGCCCAGCATCCCCGGGGCCAGGGCCCCCTCCGCCACGTTTTGGCATAGGCCCTCCTCCCCCGCCTGGCACCGGGCGCAGGGGGAAAGCCCCCGGTCGGCGCAGGCCAAAAGGGGGTTCACCGCCACCAGGCTCCCCTCCACCTCCCCCAGGATCTCGTGGCCCAAGACGGCGGGGAAGGAGAAGAAGGGGCTTATGGAGGGGGGGCTTTTGCCGTAGAGGAGGGCGAGGTCCGAGCCGCAGACCCCGCTGAGCCGGACCCGTACCCGCACGAAGCCTTCCCGTTCGGGCAGGGGGATTTCCGTGAGGGCGAGGGGGAGGAGCCCCTTGGGGAAGCGCTTTCCCAGGAGCCTAGCCCCGAAGAAGCGGGGGAGGGAGGGGGTATAGAGGAGGGCCTTCATGACATGGGGACGGTGCGGATGAGCTTGCCCTCAATGCGCTCCAAAATCTCGTCCAGGCTCCGCCCGGTGATGGTGAGCCCGTGGTTCTTAAGTCCCACCACCGCCCGGGTAGGGTCGGGCGCTTGGCGCACCTTCTCCGCCACCGCCTGGGCCAGCTCGTAGGTGCCGCAGGGGTAGTTGAAGGAGGTGGCGGGCACCCCCTCCATCCAGGCGTGCACGTGCAGGATGGCCCCTACCCCGGGGTGTTCCCGGTAGATCATCCAGTGCTCTATGGCGTCCACGCTCACCCGCCTGGGCTCCACGTGGGGGGGGACGGAGAGGAGGATGGCGTTCCGCTTGGGGTCGTAGTCCTTCACCATGAGGATGTCCCGGCCGATCTCCCTAAGGTTCGCCTTGTCCACCCCGCTGGCCGACATCCAGAAGCGCCTTTCGTCCTTGCGCACGGAGAGGTTGCCGTAGGAAAGCCCCCCGATGCCGTAGAGGCGCTTCACGTGGCGGAGGTCCTCAGGGGGCAGGATCTCCTCAATGGGGAAGGGGGCGGGGAGGAGGTCCCATTCCTTAAGCTTCTTCCCCGCCCGGTACATGCTCTCCGTAAGCTCGTCCCCGTGCCAAAGTTCGGGCTCGAGGTCCTGCTCAAAGAGGTTGTTGATGACCAGGCGGCTACAGGCGATGGGCCTTAGGCGGGCCGCCACCCTTTCAAAGAAGCCTTCCCCCTCGGGTTCTTGGTAGTGCCCCAGTTCCAGGGTGAGGAACTTCACCCCTTTTCCCGGCACGTAGGCCAGGAGGACGTTGGAAAGGGCCCGGACCAGGTAAGGGTAGAGCTGGCGCAAGGGGTCTTCCGGGTACTCGGGGAGCTCCAGGACGGAGGCCACGAAGGTGGCCTGGGCCTTGCGGCGGTAGGGCCTCGGGTTTTCCGGGGTAATGGCGTTCAGGACCAGATTGGGGGCTTCCGCCTCTGGGTTGAAGCGAAAACCCTGGGCCTCCAGCGCCTTGCCCACCCCTTCCAAAAAAGCTTGCAGCCTGGGCGACGGTTCGCCGTGGATGAGGTACTCCCACATACCGCCTCCTTGTCTTGCCCCTAAGCCTACCCCATACTGGCCCTATGGCGGAAGCCTTGTGGGGCAAGGAGGCGCTTTTCCCTAGGGTTAGGGTGGGGCACTTCACCGACCTCGAGGCCCGCACCGGGTGCACCGCGGTCCTGGTGGAGGAGGGGGCGGTGGCGGCGGCGGACGTGCGGGGGGCAGCCCCGGGCACGCGGGAGACGGACCTCCTCCTCCCCGAGAACACCGTGGAAAGGGTACAGGCCGTCCTCCTCACCGGGGGGAGCGCTTTTGGCTTGGGGGCGGCGGAGGGGGTCATGGCCTACCTCCGGGAAAGGGGCAGGGGTTTCCCCACCCCGGCCGGGGTGGTGCCCATCGTCCCCGCCGCCGTGCTCTACGATCTCGGCCGGGGGAAGGTCTTCCGGCTCCCCTCGCCCGAGGCGGGCTACAGGGCCGCCTTGGCCGCAGGGGAGGAGGTGGCGGAGGGTAGCGTAGGGGCGGGCACGGGGGCGGTGGCGGGCGGGGTCAAGGGGGGGGTGGGCCTTGCGGGCTACCGCCTGGAGGAGGGCTTTAGGGTGGTGGCCCTGGTGGCGGTGAACAGCCTAGGCCGCCCCTTTGACCCTTCCACGGGGAGGCTTTACGCCGAGCCCTTCCTGGCCGAGGGGGAACGGGCCCTTCTGCCCGACCTTGCCCGCTACCGGGGTTTCCCCGAGGACTACCGCTTTCCCTCGCTTTTGGGCCAGAACACCACCTTGGCCGTGGTGGCCACGGACGCTCCCCTCACCAAGGCGGAGGCCAGACGGTTCGCCATCATGGCCCAGGACGGCCTTTCCCGGGCCATCCGCCCCGCCCACACCCCCTTGGACGGGGATGTGGTCTTTGCCCTGGCCTTGGGGGATGGGCGGGGAGTTGGGCCCATGGGCCTTTTGCGCCTAGGGGCCTACGCCGCCGACGCCGTGGCCCGGGCCATCGCCCGGGCGGTCCTCCTGGCGGAGGGGATGCCGGGTGTGCCCGCTTACCGGGACCAGATGGGTTAGCGCCCCGGGAAGGGGGCGAGGACCGCTTCCACCTGGAAGACCTCGGCCCCTCGGCGCACGGTGAGGCGCACCCTTTCCCCCACCTCCCGCTTGCGCACCTCCCGCAGGAGGTCCTCAAAGGAGTTCACGGGGGTGCCGTCCACCTCGAGGATTACGTCGGGCACGCCGCCGGACTCCAGCCCCCTGAGCCCCGCCCGGTGGGCCGCCCCACCCGGGACCACCTCGCCCACCAGCACCCCGCCCGGCGTAAGCCCAAGTTGTTGGGCGAGGTCCGGGGTGAGGGCCCTAGGCCCCCTGAGGCCCAGGTAAGGCCAGTAGCGCCTTTCTCCCCGTTCCAATGCGGTGAGAACCCCTTGCCGCCCCAGGAGGGGCGTGTAGAAGCTCCGGAACCCCTCCTTCGTCTGGCCGATGGCCACCGCCACCCCCAGGACCTTCCCGCTTGCGTCCAGCACCGGCCCCCCCGAATCCCCCGGGGCGAGGGGGAGGGAGGTTTCCACGAGGCCTTGGGGGAGGAACGGGGAGGGGCTCACCTCGAGGCGGGTCACCCGCCCGTACCGGGGGGCGATGAACTGGTTGCGGCCGTTACCGATGTGGAGCACAGCCTCCCCCACCCGGGGCCGCCTTTCCGTTTCCAAGGGGAGGGTCTTGGGTGCTTCTCCTTCCGGGGAGAGCACCGCTAGGTCCAAGGGTTCGGCGAAGCCCAAAAGCTGGGCCGAAGCCCGCCTGCCGTTGGCGAGCACCAGGGTGTAAGGCCCCCCTTCCGCCACCACGTGGTAGGCGGTGAGGACGAGGCCTCGGGCGTAAAAGAACCCCGTGCCCCGGCTTCCCTCGGGGCCCTCTATGCGGAGAACGGCGGGATGGGCCTCGGCGTAGAGGGTTTGGAGGGTTTCGGGGGGTGCCTGGATGGGTTCAGTCCAAGGGCGAGGGGGTGTGAGGAGGCGGAGGGAGAGGGAAAGGAGGGCCAGGGCCAGGGGCAGGAGGACGAGTAGGCCCCACGCTTTGCGCATACCCCCATGCTTCCCTAGGCTTCAAGGGGCCAGAGTACGTAAGGCCACTATCCGTGCCCGAGGAGGAGAAGCCCCAGGAGGAAAAACCCCACCCCCGGCCAAGGGTGGGGCCTGCGGAGCAGGGCGTGGGCCAGCGCCACCCCGAGGAGGGCCAGGAAGGGGTGCGGGGATAGCGGCGCCCCCAAGGCCAGGTAGAGGAGGCCCAAGAGGGCGTTCAGGTCGTAAAGCCCCAGGGCGAAGCGGGCTGCCCGCGGCACCTCCTTGCGGAAGAGAAGCCAAAGGCTCAGGGCGAAGGCGAGCCCCACCAGGGCCCACCCCAGAAGCCGGTGGAGGCTTGGCACCCCCAAAAGGGCGGTGGGAAGCCCCCTCTGGGTGTAGCCGAAGGCGGTGAGGAGGACCAAAAGGAGGCCAAACCCCATCTGGGTCCAGCCGATGACCCGGGCCGGCACCGGGGGGCGGAGGAGGGCGTAGCTTCCGTAAAGGGCGAGGGCCAGAAGCCCAAAGAAGACAGGGTAGGGGAGAAGGCCACCCTGGGCGAGGAGGAAAGCTAGGGCCGTCGAAAGGGAAAGGGCCAGGAAGGCGGGGTAGCGCTTGGGAGAGGCGCCCCGGGCCCTTAGCACCTGGGTCCGGGCGTAGTAGAGGGCGGCCACGTCCCTTAGGGCCAGGGCGAGGAAGCTTCCCAGGGCCACCCCCGCCTCGAGGCCGCCCGCAAGCGCCCCTGCCGGGGCCAAGGCGGCCATGAAGAGGGCCGCCGCCAGCTCGGGGAAAAGTTCCCGGGACCGGTTCTTGGCGTCGGCGTAGGCCACGTAGGCGGCAAGGGGGAGGGCCAAGAGGAGGGGCAGGAGGAAGGGCCCTTGGGCGGTAAGGGCAGCGAGGAGGAGGCCCGAAAGGGCCAGGAGGAGGTAAAAAGCGCCTACCCTTAGGGCCAGGTCCGTGCGGGGGTAGCGCTTTCCCTTCCGCAGGTCCTGGTAGGCGAGCTTCAGCGGGTGCCGGGCCAAAAAGCCGAAAAGGCCGAGGAGGAAGATCCCCAGGGTGGCGGGCCCCGGGGCAAGGAGAAGGCCCAAGAAAACCGGCTCCAAGGTGAAGCCCCAGCCCCCGTGCTCCGCAGGCAGGGCCACCGACTTTAGAGGGACGCTCTGCACGCGCATCCTTGCCTCCAGGGTAGGGGAAGGGCGTAGGGGCAAAAGTCCTTTAGCCCCACAGCACCTCCAGCATCAACAAGGCGAAAAGAAGCCCGGCCACAGCAGAAACCCCGGCGAAGACCCCCCAAAGGGTTGGGCCCCAAGCCAACCCCCAACCCAAGGCCATGCCCAGAAGCCCTAGGTTGGCGAGACCCACCTGAAAGAGAGCAAGCCCAGGCCGTCGGAAGACCACGCCCCGAAACCGGGGCAGGGCGTGGTAGGCCACGCCGTAGATCATGAGGCTCACAAAGCCTAAAAGTTGCGTATGGGCATGGGCCGGTTTCCAGGTAAGGGGTAGGGCGCCAAGCCCCATTAGAACACCGAGGAGGTTGGCTACCAGGAACCAAAAGAGGGCGCTGGTCAGGGCCAGGCGGCTTGCGGGGATCATGGGTGGGGGGTGATGATGCCGAGGACCAAAAAACGCCCCTGGTCGGCCCGCGCCCCGTGGGGCTCGCCTGGGGAGGCGTCCAGGAGCGTGCCTGGCCGGGCCAGGACCTCCCGTTCCCCAGCGAAGAGGGTGCCCTCTCCTTCCAGGCAGAGGAGGTGGACTCGAGGCTCCCCCCTCCCCCGCACCTCTTGGCCCCCTTGCAGGCTGAAGAGGACCAGTCGCACCTCGGGGTAGTCGGCCAGAAGTTCCACACCCCGCACCGCCCCATAGCGGGCCTTTTCTCGCAGGTTCATTGGCGCACCTCCTTTTGCAGGAAGTTTGTTAAGGCGTTCAGGACCTCTATGGGGTCCCGCCCTGCCTGCCTGGCCGCTTCCTCCAGGGGCTCAGCTCCGCCGCAGCAGGTGTCCAGGCCAAGCCCGCTCAGAAGCCGCACCGCTTCCGGGTAACGCCGCAAGATCTCGTTGACCGGGGTCGTCAGGGCGATTCCTTCCATGCCCTTAGCCTGGGGGATAAGGGTGGGCGGGGCCATGACCTGGGTCAAACCTTTTCGGGAAGGAGGTCCTTAAGGGTGAGGCTCCCTAGGGCTTTCCGGATTTCTAGGTTCATGCGCACCAGGTTGGGCTTGAGGTAGCAGACGCCCCGCCTCTCCTCGGTGGGACAGCGTTTTAGGGTGGCGCAGAGGTCCAGGGCCACGGGGCCAGAGAGGGTCTCCATGACCTTGAGGAGGCTAATCTCTTCAGGGGTGCCTTTGAGCCATACCCCTCCCGCACGTCCCATCCGGCTTTCCACCAGCCCCGCCTTGGCCAGCTTGGAAAGCACCTTGGCCATGAAGGCAGGTGGAGCCTTGAGTTTTTGGGCGATCTCCATTGCGGATAGGCCGGGTTCCTCCGCCAAAAGGAGGAGGGCATGGAGGGCATAGGACTCTTCCCGCCGAAGAAGGCTGCGCACGGGCATGCCCCTATGGTAAACCCCCGGGATTCCCCCGGGGGCTGGGAGGGAAGGGTTTTACCGGATGCCGATGGGCCACGCTTGGGAAAGGAAGTAGTGGTTGTAAAGATAGTACAGGAGGAAGAAGGCGAGAAAGAGCAGGGCGAGCAGGTAAACGCCTTTGGGGGTGGCGGGGCCTTCCTCGGAGCGCACGGCGTAGGTGAGGCGAATCTCCTCATCGCTTAGCCGTTTGCCCCCAAAGAGCGAGCCCACCACCAGAAGGACAAAGAGCAGCCCCCCTGCCAGGGACAGCGCACCGCCAATGCCCATGGCGGCAAGAAGGGTAGAAGCCTCCGGGGGGTAAGCGAAGCCAAAGGGGCTTCCCCCAAACTGGAAAGTATCTCCGAACCGCCGGGGGAGGCCGTAGACCACACCAAGGCGCATCATCGCTAGGGAAAGCAAGGCCATCCCTAGGCCGAAGAGCCAAGGTTGCCAGGCGGCCAGGCGCGGCAAAACCACTTTCCGGCGGAAAAGAAGCGGAAGGAGGTAGTAGGTCAGCCCCATAAAAGCGAGACTCGTTCCCACCACCACTGTCCCCTTGAAGTGGCCTACCACGGCCAGGGTATTGTGCCACTTCAGGTTCATGTCGTAGGAACCCATGGTTACCCCGCTTACGCCGCCCAGCAGGCCGAAGAGGACTACAGAAAGGAAAAGGGCGGAGAAACCGGGATTCCCCCAAGGGGCGCGAAGGAGCCAGGTGAAAAGCCCCTGGGTAAAGCCCTTCATGCGCAACCCGCGTTCAATGGCTGCAGGCACGGAAAAGGCATGAATCAAGCTTCCCAGAACGGCCACATGGATGAGGTAGCCGGTGTTCACCCAGGTCCAGGCGCTAGAGAGCGCCCCCGTCGGTTCGGTGAGGAGGTGGTGAGCCGAGCCCAGGTTAATCCCTAGCAGGTAAAGCAGAAACGCAATGCGGGATAGCCTCTCGCTTGGAGTTGTGCCCCCCACGGTGAAGAGGGCCAGGAGGTACCAAGCGGTGACCATGGCGGCCAGGTTGACCTGTTGGGCTCCGTGGCCGAAACCCCAGTAGGTGTGCCGCCACCACAAGGGATCTAAGCTCGGTAGGAGGCCTAAGGACCAGAGAAAAGCGGGGATGAAAGCGATCGCTCCCGAGAGGAGGGTGGTGGTGGCCAGGATGGCGGCGGTGAGTGCTCCGAAAGCGGCTAGGGGCATAGAGGGGCCGTAGACCTTTGTTTTCCAGGCGCGGTGGAGGGTGAGGAAGAAAACGCAGACGGCCAAGATGGCACCCACGGCGAAGAGGAGGACCGCTAGGTAGAAAAGAGGGGGGGCCTTTAGGGGCACATAGGGGGTAAAGGGCAGGAACGAAAGGGGCTGGGCCATGCCCAGGTAGTTGATGAGGACCGCCCCGCCTAGCATGAGCCCGAACCCTCCCCACGCGAGCTGGGGCAGGGCCAAGGGCGTTTTGAGAATGGCGGAAGCGGCAAAGTAGAGGAGGGCCACCTCAAAGAAGAGGATCCAGAAAATGAGCATGTTCCAGCCGTGCAGGAAGGTAGCCTGATAGTACAGGTTGGGGGAAACCACTTCTGGCCCAAGAACCCGGTTCAAGGTGGTGGGGATTACCCAGAGAAAACCCAAAAGCAGGAAGACCACAGCAGCTACGGCGTTCCACCGGACCAGGGTTTCGGCAACGCCAAAGAGCCTAAGCCCTGTGGCAGGGCACGTGCGTTCTAGAGGCAGGGCCACGGTTCACCTCCTTGACTGCTCCTTCTCCACCAGGATTCTTCCTAGCATGGTATGGTGTCCTAAACCGCAATAGTCGTTGCAGACGAGGGTGTATTCGCCGGCCTTGGTGGGCTTAAAAGTGTATACCCACTCGTATCCCGGGTAAAGCTGGAGGCTCCACTCGTGGGGGTAAAGGCTAAAGCCGTGGGGGAAATCCACAGAGCCTACGTGGAGCCTGTAGGTTTCCCCCTCTTTAAGCTTTAGGACAGGGTACCAGCTGAAGGCTTGGGCCATGAGGTAAATGTCTCCAGGAGGTGGAGCCACTACGGGGATTCCGTTTAGCTCCCCCACGCGATGCAATTCTGTAAACTCCAAGACCTTTTGCCGATAAGCCTGGGGATCTACCCGGTATGCCTCGCCATGGGTGGTTTGGCGGCCCGTGAGGTGCCATATGCCCATGAAGGCGGATAGGAAAACGATGGCGAAGAGGGCAGCCAGGGTCAACCAAATTCGCTCTTCGCGAGCAACGGATTCGTTTTGCCAGTCCTTGGGAGGATAGAGGGCCATGGAAACCTCCTTAAGGCCTAGGGATACGGCTGATGTCCAGCCAACCCCACACGAGGTAGAGGCCGACAAAGAGGACCACGTGGATGCCGAGGAGGAGCCAGGGGTTGTCTAAGAGCCAGTGTTCCTTTTCGGGCATGTGCCACCTCCTTTAACTACGACCTACACATCCGAGTTTTATGAAAAGCTGGGGGGGCGTCAAGTACAAAAGTCCCTGGGGGGTCCCCTAAACTTGGTCTATGCCCTTGTGGCTTCCTTCCCTGATGGCCCTCTTGCCGGCTCACCTACAGAGTTTGGGTGCAGGGTTGGGCTGGAAGGGGTTTTGCGGGGACCTGTTGGCAAGCCTAGGACAAAGGGCTTATGGGGGTGCGGCGGAAGCCTTTTTCTACGAAAGCGTTTTGTTGTGGGGGCTAATCCTTCAGGGGGGTCTAGGCTATACCCTTCTTTTCCTCAGTTTGGTACTGCCGGAGGCTTTGAGGGGTGGTCTGGGAACCTTGCTCCGGGCCTCTTCGGCGCTTTTGGCCTTAAGCCTTGCGGCGTTCTACCTGGCCTCGAGGCTCCTTGGCCTGCCCCTTCCCACGCCCTACGGCCTAGCCTGGGGAGGCCGGGCGGCCTGGGATCCTTTGGGCGGGTTTTTGGCCCTGTGGGAGTTATTGGTGTTTTGGGCCTTCTTGCGGCGCTAGGGTGGGGACCCGCCACCAAAGGAAATGGACCCCATAGGCGACGAGGAGGAAGACGAGGGCCCGGATCCAAGGGTGGGGGAGGCTAAGGGTGCTGAAAAGCGCCGCTACCAAGGCCATGCCGGTAGCTAGGCGCTTGGTGTTGAGGGGTATGCCGCGGCCTTCGCGGTAGCTCTGGAGCAGAGTGCCGATCCTGGGCAAGGAGAGAAGCCAACGTTCCAAGCCCGGGTGGCTACGGGAAAAAAGATATACCGCCACCAGAAAAAAGGGGGTGGCGGGGAGGACGGGAAGCACGGTCCCCAAAAAGCCAAACCCGGCGAAGAGTAGGCCGAGTATAAGGTAAACGAGCCGCATGGTTCTAAGTCTATGCCCGCCCTGCGAGGTTTGACCTTGGGCTAGGTCAAGACGTAGCCCTGTCCCAGGATGTGGGGCGATAGGGACATCTGTCACAAGGACACCTGTCCTTAGGGGTAGATGCTAAAACACGGATGAACAGGTCCGAGTTGGGACCTGCCGGAGGTGAGCGATGAAAGGCGCAAGGTTCTTACTGATGGCGGCGGTGGCCCTGGGGGTGCCTGCCCTAGCGGCGGTCAAGCGTTTTGAGCTGACGGCGCAAAGCAGTGTATTCCCCGTGGACGAGGGGGTTTACGTAAAGGGGTTCTCCTTTAACGGCATGAGCCCGGGGCCCATGTTGGTGGTGGAGGAAGGCGACACGGTGGAAATCGTTCTGAAGAATGTGGATAGCGTAGCCCATGGGCTTTCCATCCACGCCGCCAACACCCAGACCTCCAAATTCCTGGGCAACGTCCAGCCCGGGGAGGAACGGGTCTTCCGTTTCACCGCTGACTTCCCAGGTGTCTTCATGTACCACTGCGCCCCGGGTGGGCACGGGATTATGGCCCATACCATGGGTGGTCAGCACGGCATGATCGTGGTGGAGCCGAAGAAGAAGTACCGCCTCGAGGCTGAGCTCAAGCGCCCACCTGACCTCAAGCTCTACATCGTCCAGAGCGAGTGGTACGCTTCGGGAAGGGACTTCTTTGATGGCAAGGCTACCTACGTGGTTTTTAACGGGTACAACTTCCGCTACGTCAACGAGCCTATTCCCGTGCGGCCGGGCGACTACATTCGCATTTACTTCCTTAACGCCGGTCCCAGCCTCACCAGCACCTTCCACGTGGTGGGGGGCGTTTGGGAGTACATCTACTACCAAGGCAACCCGGACAACGTCATGAAAGGAAGCCAGACCGTGTTGGCAGGCCCTTCGGACTCCTGGGTTATTGAGTGGCGGGTACCTCCGGTGGAGGGGGACTACACCCTGGTGACCCACGTGTTCAATACCGCCATCAAGGGGGCCGTGGGAATTTTGCGGGCAAAGAAGGATGCCCCGCGGGTGCGCGCGGTGCCGGCAGAGGGACCGAAGGCCCTCACCGCCATCCCTGCGGATGCGAAGCGGGTACTGGACCCCTACGGCCTGGGAACCCCTGATCACGAGCACACGGTGCGCATGCCCCTGGACCCCGCCTTGACCCAACCCGTGGCCGTGGGAGCGAAGGCCCTGGAGCCCTTACCTGTGCGGGTACAAATGGTGGGCAACTCCTTCTACCCGAAAATCTTAGAAATCCCTGTGGGAACTACAGTGGAGTTTGTCAACGAGGACGTCTTTGACCTCTTGGAAGGAGAGCGCACGGGACGGCATGATGCCGTGGTCATCAACGTCCAAGGGCCCGAGCCTTTTGTTACCCCCAAGCTGGGTCACGGGGAGCGGTACCGCATCACCTTTACCCAGCCCGGGGAGTACACCTACATCTGCAGCATCCACCCCTACATGAAGGGTGTGATCCGGGTGTACGCGCCCGCCGAGCAAAAGGCCCACTCCCCCACGCACTAGGACTCGGGTAAGGTCCCCGGAGGACCCCTCCGGGGACCTCTTCGTGCGGAACCCCCCCACAGCGAATGGCGTGCGGTGAGGCTTGGGGCAGGGAGAGACTGGTACCCCTACGGGCAAGCTCAACGTGTCCAACACCGCCTACGACATCTACTAGGGGGCTGGAGGAAGAGACATGACCCGGGTCATGGACGGCGAGGGCCTTATAGCGAAGGCTAGAAACGTGGAACGCCCCGATTTCGCCCAATACCCTTACCTCGTCGCCTGGGAGGTGACGAACGCCTGCATGCTGGCGTGCCGGCACTGCCGGGCCTCGGCCATGCCGCATCCCCTTCCTGATGAGCTTTCTACGGAAGAGGGCCTACGGCTTTTGGAGGAGGTGGCCACCTACCGGCCTAAGCCCCTCCTGCTTCTTACCGGGGGTGATCCCCTGGCTCGAAGCGACCTCTTTCTCCTGCTGGAAAAGGCAAAGGAGCAGGGGCTCAAGGTGGGGCTCACTCCTGCGGCTACGCCGCTTCTAACCCGGGAGATGGTTTTCCGCCTTAAAGAGGCGGGGGTTAACCGGCTCGCCCTTTCCTTAGACGGGGCGGCCCCTGAAACCCACGACGCTTTCCGGGGAGAAAGGGGAACCTTTGCCCGGACCCTCGAGGCCCTGGACTGGGCCAAGGAGGCAGGGCTTCCCACCCAGGTGAACACCACCGTGGCCCAGGACAACTGGCCGGAAATCCAGGCGCTTCCCCCTCTTTTGGCGGAGAAAGGGGTGGTGCTCTGGAGCCTGTTCTTCTTGGTCCCGGTGGGTCGGGGAAAGGTGTTGAAGCAACTTTCCGCCCGGCAGTTTGAGGAGGTCCTCCACTGGCTTTACGAGGTTTCCCGAACCTACCCCTTTCATGTGAAAACCACCGAGGCCCACCACTTCCGCCGGGTGGTTCTGCAAAGGCGGAAGGCGGAGGGAAGGCCTGACCGGGCCCTGGCGGCAGGGGAGAGCCTGTACCAGGAGTACTTCCAGGACGGGATGGAACACTCCCGCCTAGGGGTTACGGATGGCAACGGCTTCGTTTTCGTCTCTGCCACGGGGAATGTGGCCCCGTCGGGCTTTTTGCCGGTGTATGCAGGTAACGTGCGCGAAAAGCCCCTTCTGGAGATTTACCGGGAAAGCTTGCTCTTCCGCGAACTCCGTGACAAAAACCTCCTCAAGGGGAAGTGCGGGGTTTGTGAGTATCGCTATGTTTGTGGGGGGAGCCGGGCCCGGGCCTGGGCGGAAACGGGGGACTACCTGGCTGCTGATCCCCGCTGCGCCTATGTGCCTCCCGCATGGTTGGACTTAAAGGGCAAGCGTCCTCTTGCGGAAAGGAAGGAAGCATGATGAGGAACGGGTGGATGATCTTAGCGTTGGGGTTATGGGGGATGGCCTTGGCCCAGGATGGAGGCAAGCTTTACGCCCAGTATTGTGCCGGATGCCACCAGCCCACGGGGCAAGGAGTACCGGGAGCCTTTCCATCCCTGGTGGGGTTAGATCCTTTATTCAAGGACCCTAAGGGGCGGGCCTATTTGGTGCAGGTGGTGGCCTTTGGCCTGCAAGGCTCTCTTAAGGTGGGTTCTTTTACCTATAACGGCCTGATGCCCCCTATCGGCCAGCTGGGAGACGAGGAGATCGCCCGCTTGCTCAACCACATAGGCGCTAGCTTCGGCAACCGAAACCCGCAACCCTTTACGCCTGTTGAGGTTCAAAAGGCTCGGGAAAGGCGCTTAACCCCGCAAGAGGTGCTTAAGGGAAGGCCTACCCGGTAGAGGATAACTTCAGGCGGGTGCGTGGTCCGGGCAGGCGAGGCGCAAGTCCTCTGGGGCGAGGTGGAGGCGGAGGAGGGCGCAGTAAAACCCTCCTTCCCGCCGCAGGTGGCGGCAGGTGAGGCAGAGGCCGGTATCGGCCATCACCCCTTGGCGCACGAGCCCCTCGAGGAGGGCCATGAGGGGGATTAGGAGTGCCTCGGCATCTACCCCCGCTAAGGCCTTCCGCAAGGGTTGGGCGTAGCCCTTTAGGGCTTCGGCGAGGCGCCCTCCTTCCGCCGTGGGGGCGAGGCGGAAGCGGCGTCCGTCTTTGGGGTCTTTTTCCCGCACCAGAAGCCCTTTCCGCTCCAATGCGGCCAGGGCCTTGTCCCGCATCCAGACAGAGGGCCCTCCCTTAAGGTCAGGGAGGTAGACCTTCGCTCCCTGGGGAGGGTAAAGGGTACAGGAGAGTAAGGGTTTACGGAGCATACCCTTAGCGTATGCAAAGGCCCCGGAGCAAGGGGCCCATGCGGGGGCTTGATCTGGGTCATGGACCCGTGCTGGGGCTGTCCTCCAGAGTGCGCCTTGGGAGGTGGCCTATGCCCCACGTGATCTGCGAGCCTTGTATCGGTGTGAAGGACCGGTCCTGCCAGGAGGTCTGCCCGGTGGAGTGCATCTACGATGCCGGGGAGCAGCTTTACATCCACCCGGACGAGTGCATTGACTGCGGTGCCTGTGTGCCCGCCTGCCCGGTGAACGCCATCTACCCCGAGGAGGACGTTCCCGAGAAGTGGCGGGACTACGTGGAGAAGAACCGGCTCTGGGCCCAGACCCTGCCCAACGTGCACGTTCTGGAACCCCAGGGTTAGGTACGCCACCAGTAGACCTCCCCGGGTTCTTGGCACGCGCCCCGGAAGGCGCAAGTCCCGCAGGCGGTGCCGCAGGGGAGGGGTTTGGCGTAACCCCGACGGGCAAGCTGGTGGAGGAGGAGCCTTGCCGCCTCCGGGGTGAGGCCCAGTTCCCGGGCCAGTTGGGATGCGGTCTTGGGCGTTTTGAGGAGGTCCAGGGCCTTCTGGGTCATGGCTTAAGGGGGAGGTGTCCGGCGAGGAAGGCCAGAGCGTAGGCCAAGAGGAGCTGGTAAGCCACGGACGAGGCGGCCCAGCGCGTCCCCACCACCTGGCGCAAGGCGGCCAGGGTGGCCACGCAGGGGGTGTAGAGGAGGACGAAGACCAGGTAGGCCAGGGCCCCCATGGGGTCCACGGCGTCCTTCAGGACGGCCTGCAAGGGGGTGGGCTCGAGGGCCAAGGAAAAGCTCACGGGGGCGACCAGGGAAAGGAGGCCTTGCAGGGTGCCCGCCAGGGCGTGGCCGAAGGCTTCGCCTAGGGTGCGCAGGCCCTCGAGGAGGCCCAAGGGGGCCAGGCCCGCTTCGCCCAGGAAGCTCACCCCCAAGGCCCCCACCACCACCTCCTTGGCCACGAAGCCCGGGATGAGGGCCCCCACGAGCCGCCAGTCCCCCACGCCCAGGGGGTCAAACAGGGGGGTCAGCGCTTGGGCCAGAAGGGCGTAGGGGCTGGTTGCCCCCAAGGGCACGTGAAGGAGGGCCCAGATGAGGAGGACGGCTACCAGGATGGGCCCCCCGGCCCCCCGCACGAAGCTTCCCGTGCGGGCCAAGGAGAGGCGGAGGAGGAGCTTTAGAGGCGGGAAGCGGTAGGGGGGAAGCTCCATGGCCCCCTCGCCCCGCCCGGCTTGGAAGAGGCGCCCAAGGAGCAAAGCGGTGGCGAGCCCCACGAGAAGCCCCAGGAGGTAGAGGCCAAGCACCACCAGGGGGGCGTTTTTCGGGAAGAAGACGAAGGCGAACAGGGTGAAGACGGGAAGCCGGGCCCCGCAGGCCAAAAAGGGGAGGGCCAAGGCCACCCGCAGGCGGTCTAGGGGGTGGGCGAGGGCCCGGGTGGCGTAGACGGCGGGCACGTTGCAGCCAAACCCCAGGACTAAGGGGATGAAGGCCTTTCCGGGAAGTCCCGCCCACTGCATGACCCGGTCGGCCACGAAGGCCATGCGGGCGAGGAACCCGGAAGTTTCCAAAAAAGCCAGGGCCAGGTAGAGGAGGAAGAGCACCGGGGTGAAGGCCAGCACCGTGCCCACCCCCGCCACCACGCCCTCCGCCAAGAAGGAGCGGAGAAGGGGCGGCAGGGGTGAGGCGGCAATCCATCCCGCAAGCACCTCTTGCACCCGGCCGATGAGGTCCACCCAGGGGCTAGAAAGGGCAAAGGTGAAGCGGAAGGCGAGAAAAAGGGCCAGGAGGAAAAGGGGTAGGCCCAAAAGGGGATGGAGGACCAGGCGGTCCAGGCGCTCGGTGAGGGGTGAAGGGGTGCCGTGGCGCTGGACCGCTTTTTCGTACACTTCCTTGGCCTTCTGGTAGCGTCCTTCCAAGGCCAACAGGTAGGGGTCGTGCCCCTTGCGTAGGAGCTTTTCCCGCTCCTCCTGGGCTGCCCTAAGGAGGGGTTCGGGTAGCGGCACCGCCTCCCCCAAAAGGGCGAGAAGGGCCAGCCCCCGGTTGGGGTAGGACGGTTCCAGGGCGGCCAAGGCCTCCTCGAGGGGGGCGGGGTAGCGCACGGGGGGCTTGGGCGCCAGGGCCCCTAGCGCCGCCTCCAAAACCCCTTCTACCTGGCCCCGGGCGGCTATGGCGCCGGCCACGGGCAGGCCCAGGGCTTCGGCCAAGGCCTCCAGGTCCACCCGAAGCCCCTTGGCCTCGGCCTCGTCCAGGAGGTTCACCACCAAGGCCATGGGCAGGCCGAGTTCCATGAGCTCCAGGGTGAGGACCAGGTTGCGTTCCAGGTTGCCCGCATCCAGGACGTTCAGGATCCGGTCCGGGGGGTTTTGCAGGAGTTCTTTTAGGACAAGGGCCTCCTCCGGGGAGGTGGGTAGGAGGCTGTAGGTGCCGGGCAGGTCCACAAGCTCCACCCGGCCCTCGCCCACGGACAGGTGGGCGGAAAGGCGCTCTAAGGTGGTCCCGGACCAGTTGCCCACCTCGAGGTCCGCCCCCGCCAGGGCGTTGATGAGGGAGGACTTGCCGGTGTTGGGGTTGCCCACCAAGGCCCACCTTTCCTCCGCCTTTAGGGCCAAGGGAGCCTGGGGTGCGCACCGGGGGCAGCTCATGCTTCTTCTAAGGCCTCCACCATCACCGCTTGCGCCTCTTCTTTGCGCAGGAGCAAGAAGGCCTCCCCCGCCCGTACCTCCAGGGGGTCGCCTAGGGGGGCCTGGAGCAGGACCTCCACGAGGGCCCCGGGACGGAGACCCAAGGCGAGGAGGCGGCGGCGCTCAGGTGCCACCTGGAGCACGCGGGCGCGTTGGCCGGGAGAAAGCTGGGAAAGGGGATACATAGGGGCACCTCCTGCTCCTGAGGCTAGGGTAGGTTCGGGGCAAAAGTCAAGTATTTTGCTCGGATTTCCTAGGTTAAAAGCGATAATCGCTCTCACAAGATCTCCTCCTCTAGCGCCATGGGGTTAGGGATTTCCACCTTCCGGCCGGAAAGGCGGATTAGCCCCCGCCGGTAAAGCTCCCCCAGGTTGCGGGAAACCGCTTCGGGCACGGTGCCCAAAAGGGCGGCGAGCTCGGGGTTGGTGGGTAAGGGGAAGCCCTGTCCCTTTGCCCGCAACTCTTCCAGCAAAAACTCGCAGAGCCTCTCCCGCACCTCGTGGAAGACCAGGCGGTCCAGGAGGTGGAGGAGCTGGCCTTGCCGGCGGGCCAGGTAGCGGATCAGGGCCCGGGCCAGGGGGGGTCTTTCCTCCACCAGGCGGAAGAAGACTTCCTTGGGAATGGCCAGGACCTGGCTTTCCTCCAGAGCCTCGGCGCTGGCAGGGTAGGTGGGCCGTTCCAGGAAAAGGGCCACCTCGGCCAGGACCCGGCCTGGCCCCTCCACGTGGAGGACCACCTGCTTCCTGCCCTCGGGGTCTAGCTTGTAGACCTTGATGAGCCCCTTTTGCACCACAAAGAGGGCCCGGACGGGCTCCCCCTCCAGAAAGAGCACCTCGCCCTTTTGCAAGGGGCGGGGCCTAGCCTCCCGGGCCAGGGCTTCCAGGTCCTTGGGGTCCAGCTCGCGGAAGAGGGGTACTTGGGAGAGGTCCATGCTTCACCCCTTCAGGGCCTCGAGGCGCCTTTTGGCTTCCTGGAGGAAGGGTTCCAGCTTTAAGGCGCGGGCGTAAGCTTCCTTGGCCACCTCCTTGTAACCCAGGGCCTCGGCCAGGTCCCCTAGGCGCAGCAGGCCGGAAAGGGCCCTTTCTTGGAGGTAGGTCCGTTCCGCCTCCGCCCACTCCCCGTAGGGGTCGTCGCCGAACAGGGGGCCTTTATAAAGCTCCAGGGCCTGGCGCAGGGTTTTGAAGGCGGAAAGCCCCTCCTCCAGGTCCGCTTTGCGCATGAGCTCCTCAAAGCGCTCAAAGTCCAGGAAGCGCCGCTCCGGGAGGTGTAGACGGTAATACTCCCCTTCCCGCTCCACGATGCCGGGTAGGGTCTTGCGCAGATGGTAAACGAGGGCGTAAACCTCCTGCCGGGCCCGCTCGGGTTCCAGCTCGGGAAAGAAGGCTTCGGCCAGGTCATCTGTGTAGAGGGCCCGGTCCTTGTTGGCCAAGAAGAACTTGAAGAGGCGGTAAGCCCCGCTGCGGCCAAAGTCCTTGGGGGAGAGCTCCTTGCCCCGGAAGCGGAGGCGGAAGCCTCCCAAGGCGTAAACCTCGAGGTCCAGCTCCTGCGCCTCGTTGTGGGGAAAGAGGAGGGGGGTGGCGAGCCGGGAAAACCACAGTGCGGGGGCGGCGGGGCCGGTGGGAGGCTTGGGCGGGCGGGCGTGGAACAAGGTGCCCACGGCCACCACCTGCCCCTTGGCCCAAAGGGGCAGGCAGATCCTGGGCCTCCCTTCCGCTTCGGGGCAGTCGGGAAGACCGTTTTTCAGGCCCACCACCTCCCCCCGCCAAGCGGGGCAGTTCCGCATGGCGCACGGGGGGACAAGCCCCAGCTCCATCCGCTCGCCGCCGGGAGTCACCAGCCTTACCCCGGTGGCCTGGGTGAGCCGTTTGAGCGCCTGGAGGAAGGTGTGCCGGGCCTCGGCAACCTCCCCCCGGTAGAGGCGTTCCCCTAGGGCCAAAAGCCCCACCTCGCCCAGGCGGGTGAGGAGGGTGTAGAGGGTGCTGGCGAAGAGGGGAGCGATGCGGGAAAGGGCCTCGAGGGCCTCCTGGTGGTCCAATTCGGGGTTACGCGCCGCCAGGTTGAGCACGCCGATGAGGCCGTGGGGAAGCTCCAGGGGGTAGCAGATGTAGGTCTGGTATCCTAGCTGTTTCACCTTTTGCCGGAGGTACCGGGGGTCTTGCTGTAGGGCGTGGGTGAAGAGGGGTTCCCGATGGAGGGCCACGATGCCCGGGTAGCCCTCGCCCAGGTGAAACCAGGGCTTTTCCAAAAACGCTTCCCGGTGTAGCCCCTCATAAGCGGTGAGGATCAGGTGGTGTCCCTCGGGGTCGGCGAGGAAGAGCTCGGCGGCGTCCATGCCCAACCCCTGGCGCAAGACGCCCAGGAAGCTTTCCAAGGCGTCGGGGAAGGCTTCTGGGTGGCGCAGGAGGTGCCGGGTGAGCCGGGAAAGCTCCAAAAGCAGATCCGGGGGTTCAGCCCGTTCGGGGTAGAGCTCCACCAGGTACCCTCCATTTTCCCGGTAGCCCTGGCAGCGAAGCCGCTTTCCCTTGAGGAGAAGGGGGGTGCTGGCCCGGTAAGCGCCCCGCTTCAGCTCCCGCTGCACCGGGCAACGGGAGCACAAGGGGCGGCCAAAGGGGTCTTGCCCCTGCACCAGCTCTGCGCAGGGGCCTCGGCCTTCCAGGCCCAAGGAGGGGTCCGCCTCCAGGACCTCGGCCAACCCTTCGGCGGTAAGCCTGAGCCGGGCTAAGGGCCGCATCGCCTTCAGGGTAGGCCTCTTCTCTTAGGACAGATGTCCCGGGCCGGGCCAGTGTCTGTGAGGTGGTGTCCCCACACTAAGGGCCGGAGGTGAGGATGAAGCGAAGGCTCTATCCCCTGGTCCTGGCCTTCCTCCTGGCCCCTACCTTGGCCCAGGAGGGGAAGGCCCTTTACGGCCAGTTCTGCGCCGGTTGCCACGGGGCCGAGGCCCAGGGCATTCCCGGGGCTATCCCGCCTTTGGCCGGGAACCCCAGGGCCTTGGACGAAACCCACGTGGTCCAGGTGGTGCGCCAAGGGCTTTCCGGGCCCTTGGAGGTGGGGGGCGTCACCTACAACGGGGTCATGCCTCCCATGCCGCAGGTTTCCGAGGCCCAGGCCCGGGCCATCGCCCAGTACCTGAAGGGGCTTTCCGGAGCCGAGCCCCAGGGACCAGCGCCGGTGGCGACCCAAGGGGACCCCGCCTTGGGCCGGGCCCTATACCTGGGCCAAAGGCCCTTGCAAAACGGCGGCGCTCCCTGCCAGGCCTGCCACACCGTGGCCGGGTTGGGGTTCCTGGGGGGTGGTTCCCTGGGCAAGGACCTCACGGACGCCGCCAAGCGGCTGGGAGGGGAGGCGGGGCTTACTGCCTTGCTCACCAACCCCGCCTTTCCGGTGATGCGGGAGGCGTATAAGGGCAAGCCCCTCACCGAGGCTGAGGCCGCCGCTTTGGCTGCGTTCTTGGTGCAGGTTTCGCAGGAAACCCCCAGGCCATCTTCCCTGTACCTGGGCCGCTTCTTGGTGGCCGGGGTGTTTCTTTTGGGGCTTCTTCTGATCTACCAGGCGGCGGTTTGGCAGCTCCGCCCCAAGAGCTTGGCGGAGCGCATCCGGAGCCAGCTTAGGAGGTGAGCATGAAAGACTGGATTAAGGAAGTGGAAAACCCGGCGGAAAGGAAGTGGGAGGAGTTTTACCGCAACCGCTTCCAGCACGACAAAAGGGTGCGCACCACCCATGGGGTGAACTGCACCGGCTCTTGCTCCTGGGAAGTTTTCGTCAAGGACGGCATCGTCACCTGGGAACTCCAGGCCACGGACTACCCGAGCCTCGAGGCGGGCCTCCCCCCCTACGAGCCCCGGGGGTGCCAGCGGGGCATCAGCTTTAGCTGGTACCAGTACAGCCCTATCCGGGTGAAGTACCCCTACGCCCGCGGGGCCCTTTTGGACCTCTGGCGGGAGGCTAAGGCCAAGCACCCAGACCCCGTGGCTGCCTGGGAAGCCATCCAGAACGACCCCCACCGGCGCAAGCGCTACCAAAAGGCGAGGGGCAAGGGGGGTTTCCGCCGGGTGACCTGGGACGAGGCGCTGGAACTCATCGCCGCCGCAGTGGTTTCCACGGTGAAGCGTTACGGGCCTGACCGGGTCATCGGGTTTTCCCCCATCCCCGCCATGAGCCAGATTTCCTACGCCGCCGGAAGCCGTTTCCTCTCCCTTTTGGGCGGCGTACCCATGAGCTTTTACGACTGGTACTGCGACCTGCCCAACGCCTCGCCGGAGATCTGGGGGGAGCAGACGGACGTCCACGAGTCCGCCGACTGGTATAACGCCCGCTTCATCGCCGTCATGGGCTCCAACCTCAACATGACCCGTACCCCGGACACCCACTTCATCGCTGAGGTGCGGCACGCCGGGGCTAAGCTCACCGTTTTCAGCCCCGACTTCTCCCAGGTTTCCAAGTACGCCGACTGGTGGATTCCCATAAACCCCGGTCAGGACGGTGCCTTCTGGATGGCGGTGAACCACGTCCTTCTAAAGGAGTTCTACGCCGATAAGGAGGTGCCCTACTTCCAAGACTACCTAAAGCGCTACACGGATAGCCCCTTCCTGGTGGAGATCAAGGACGGCCGCCCCGGGCGCTACCTCCGGGCGAACCGCCTTTCGGCCTACGCCGAGGAGGAAAACGGCGACTTCAAGCTTCTCGTCTATGACGAGGCCAAGGGTGCCCGGATGCCCGGTGGGACCTTGGGTTTTCGCTGGCAGAAGGAAAAAGGCCAGTGGAACCTGAAGCTGGAAGACCCCAAAACCGGCGAACCCCTTAACCCCCGCTTGAGCCTCCTGGGGGTGGAGGATGCGGTGGTCCTGGTGGAGCTGGACGATTTCGCCTCTGACCGCAAGCTCAAGCGCGGGGTTCCCGTAAAGTACCTCACCACCAAGGAAGGGGAAAAGGTGGCGGTGGCCACGGTCTTTGACCTGCTCATGGCCCAGTTCGGGGTGGGCCGGGGTTTGCCCGGGGACTACCCGCAAAGCTACGAGGACGACCTGCCCTACACCCCGGCTTGGCAGGAGAAATGGACGGGGATCCACCGGGAAACCCTCCTCCGGTACGCCCGGGCCTGGGGGGAAAATGGCCTCAAGACCCAGGGGAAGAACCTCATCATCATCGGCGCGGGCATCAACCATTGGTACCACAACAACCTCATGTACCGCGCTGGGATCGTGGCCCTCATGCTCACGGGGAGCGTGGGCGTGAACGGGGGCGGCCTCGCCCACTACGTGGGTCAGGAGAAGCTCGCCAACCAGGCCAGCTGGGGCCCCATCGCCTTCGCCACCGACTGGGGTTACCCCCCTCGGCAACAGAACACGCCGAGCTTCCACTACGTCCACTCGGACCAGTGGCGCTACGAACGGGGCTTCTCCGCCTACGACAAGACGGCCCAAGGGCTTGCCGACCACACCGTAGACCACCAGGTGCGGGCCGTGCGCAAGGGGTGGCTTCCCTTCTTCCCGCAGTTCAACAAGAACCCCTTGGAGGTGGTGAAGGAGGCGGAGGCCAAAGGGGCCAAAACCGAGGCGGAGGTGGTCCAGTACGTGGTGGAAGCCCTGAAGCGGGGTGAGCTTAAGTTCGCCGTGGAAGACCCGGATGCCCCGGAGAACTGGCCGAGGGTCTGGTTCATCTGGCGGGGGAACGCCATCGGCACCAGCGCCAAGGGGCACGAGTTCTTCCTGAAACACTACCTAGGTACCCACACCAACGCCATCGCCGAGGAGGTGGCGGAAGGGCACGTGGCGGAGGTGGTGTACCGCAAACCTGCCCCCGAGGGAAAGCTGGACCTGGTGGTGGACCTCAACTTCCGCATGGACACCAGCGCCCTTTATTCCGATCTCGTTCTCCCCGCCGCCACCTGGTACGAGAAGGACGACCTGAACACCACCGACCTCCATACCTTCATCAACCCCCTGCAGGCCGCCGTGCCCCCTTCCTGGGAGTCCAAGCCCGACTGGGAGATTTTCAAGGCCATCGCCAAAAAGGTCTCCGAGTTGTCCAAGGTCCACCTGCCCAAGCCCGTAAAGGACATCGTCATGATCCCCTTGCAGCACGACACCCCCGACGAGCTGGCCCAGCCTGAGGACCGGGACTGGAAGCGGGGTGAGGTGGAACCCATCCCCGGGAAAACCATGCCCAAGTTCCGGGTGGTGGAGCGCGACTACACCCAGCTCTACGAGAAGATGGTGACCCTCGGTCCTGCCGTGGAGAAGAACGGGGTGGGGATGCACGGGCTTTCCATCCCCGTGGAGGACTTCTACAAGGAGCTTGCCGAGCGCCAACCCCGGCTTTACCAAGGGGAGAAGCGGCCCAGCCTCGAGGAGCCCCGCCAGGTGGCGGAGGCCATCCTCTTCCTGGACCCCGTTTCCAACGGCGAGCTCGCCTACCGCGCTTTCTTGGACGAAGAGAAGAAGACCGGGGTGAGGCTCACCGATCTGGCGGAGGGCAACCGCCACGTGCGCATCTCCTTCAAGGACCTCGTGGCCCAGCCCCGGCGCCAGCTCACCACGCCCACCTGGAGCGCCATCCTCAACCACGGCCGGGCCTATAGCCCCTACACGCTGAACGTGGAACGGATGGTGCCTTGGCGCACCCTCACGGGGCGGCAGCACTTCTACCTGGACCACCCCAACTACCTGGCCTGGGGCGAACACCTGCCCACCTACAAGCCTCGCCCCGAGGTTCACATGCTCCAGGAAACGGAAAGAAGCGCCAAAGAGGCTCAAGGCAAGCTCATGAACTACATCACCCCCCACGGCAAGTGGTCCATCCACTCCACCTATTCCGAGAACCACCGCATGATGACGCTTTCCCGGGGCGGTTACCCCATCTGGCTCAACGATAAGGACGCTGCCGAGCTCGGCATCCAGGACAACGACTGGGTGGAGCTTTTCAACGACAACGGCGTTTTCGTCCAGCGGGCCATCGTTTCCGCCCGCATTCCCCGGGGCACGGTCTTCGTCTACCACGCCACGGAGCGCACGGTGGGCATTCCCAAGAGCCCGCTGAGGGGCCAACGGGCGGGGATGAACAACTCCATCACCCGCGCCCGCCTCAAGCCCGTGCTGATGTCGGGCGGCTACGCTCAGTTCACCTATGCCTTCAACTACTGGGGGCCTGTGGGGGTAAACCGGGACACCTGGGTCTTCGTGCGCAAGCTGGAGAAGCCCCCGGAGTGGTAAAGGAGGAAGCCCATGAAGGTTAGAGCCCACATGTCCATGCTCTTCCACCTGGACAAGTGCATCGGCTGCCACACCTGCTCCATCGCCTGCAAAAACCTTTGGACCGACCGCAAGGGCGCGGAGTACATGTGGTGGAACAACGTGGAAACGCGGCCTGGGGCTGGCTACCCCACGGGCTGGGAGGACCAGGAGCGCTTCAAGGGGGGGTGGGCGTACAAGGACGGCCATCTGGACCTTAGGCTCCACTCCCGCGCCCAGGGCCTTTTCCGCCTCTTCTTCAACCCCGCCCTGCCTTCCTTGGACGACTACTACGAACCCTACACCTTCCGCTATTCCGACCTTTTCACCGCTCCTGAAAGCGAGTACCAGCCCACGGCCATCCCCGTGTCCATGATCACCGGAGAGCCCATGACCCCGGAGGCGGGGCCCAACTGGGACGACGACCTGGGGGGAAGCCCTCTCTACGCCCAAAACGACCCCAACCTAAAGGCCCTAGACCCCGAGGTACGGGCGCAGCTTCAGGAGATTGAGGGGGTGGTCTTCCAGTACCTGCCCCGGATCTGCAACCACTGCCTGAACCCCGCCTGCGTGGCCGCTTGCCCCAGCGGAGCTATCTACAAGCGGGCCGAGGACGGCGTGGTCCTGGTCAACGAGAACAAGTGCAAGGCCTGGCGGATGTGCGTGGCCGCTTGCCCCTACAAGAAGGTCTACTACAACTGGGCCACGGGCAAGAGCGAGAAGTGCATCCTTTGCTTTCCCCGGCTGGAAACCGGCCAGGCCCCGGCCTGCGCCCACTCCTGCGTGGGGCGGATCCGCTACATGGGGGTCTTGCTTTACGATGCCGACCGCATCCCCGAGGCGGCCATGGTGCCGGACGAGGACCTGGTGGCCTCTCAACTCTCCCTCATCCTGGATCCCTTTGACCCCGAGGTTATCGCCGCCGCACGGGACGAAGGGATAGACGAAGGCTGGATCAAGGCGGCCCAGAATTCGCCCATCTACAAGTTCGTCAAGGTATGGGGGCTCGCTTTGCCCCTCCACCCCGAGTACCGCACCCTGGCCATGATGTTCTACGTTCCCCCCCTCTCCCCGGTGGTGGCCACGGTGGAGAAGGCCCTGCGGGCGAGCCAGGGTAACGGGGGCCTGGTGCGGCTGGACCTGCCCGAAACCGACCTGGACTTTGAACTTTACGCCGGTTTGGAAAAGGCCCGCATGCCCGTGAAGTACCTGGCGAACCTCTTCGCCGCTGGGAACGAGGCCCTCATCCTTCCCATCCTCAAAAAGATGCTGGCGGTGCGCATCCTGAAGCGGCAGGAGAGCCTCGAGGGCCGCCCCACGGAAAAGGCCCTGAAGGTTTTGGCGGATGCGGGGCTTTCCCTAGAGGAGGCCGAGGCCATCTACCGCCTCACCACCTTGCCCACCTTGGAGGAGCGGTTCGTTCTGCCCCCTTACCACCGGGAGATGGCCGCCGAGGTGTGGAACGACCCCCTGGCCGCCAAGGGCGAGGTGGGCTTTGGCTACATCCAGCCGCCCGTGCGGGGGGAGTAGGAGGGAAGCATGCTGAACCCCACCCTGTTGGAAACCCTGGCCCTGGCGTTGGACTACCCGGTGCCGGGGCGGCTGGAGGAGCTTTGGCGCCGGTGGATTGAGTGCCCCAGGGGTCCAGCCAAGCAACGGTTGGAGCGCTTCTTGCGACAGGTGGAGGATCTTTCCTTGGGCGAGTGGGAGGAGCTCTACACCCGGACCCTGGACCTTACCCCCACCACCGCTCCCTATGTGGGCTACGCCGCTTACGGGGAAAGCTACCATCGGGGCGAGCTTTTGGCGGCTTTGGTGCGGGCTTATCGGGAGCTCGGCCTTGACCCGGGGAGCGAGCTTCCCGACCACCTGGCGAATGTCCTCCGCTATTTGGCCCGCTGCCAGGCTCCCTTGCCTGAGCTTTTGGAAATCCTGCCCAAGGCGCTTTCGGAGATGGAACGCACCCTGCGGACCCTGGACGCCAAAAACCCCTACCTTCTGGTCCTCGAGGCTGTCCGGGAGGCCTTGCAAGGGGTCTTGACGGGGAGGTGAAGGATGAGCTGGAACACCCTCCTTTTCGGCGTTTTTCCCTACATCGCCCTCACCTTAGCGGTGGCGGTTACCGCCTACCGCATGGTCTACCGGCCCTTTTCCGTTTCCGCCCAGTCCAGCCAGCTTCTGGAGCAAAAACGCCTCTTCTTCGGCTCCACCGCCATGCACTGGGGGTTGGTCATCGTCCTCTTAGGCCATCTTCTGGCCCTCTTGCTTCCCAAAGGGCTTCTCCTTTGGAACGCTGTCCCCTTGCGGCTTTACCTCTTGGAGATCACCGGACTTGGCCTAGGCCTGTGGGCCCTTGTGGGCACGTACGTCCTCCTCACCCGCCGGATCGCCGTGGCCCGGGTGCGGGCGGCCTCCACCGCCATGGACTATCTCGTCTTGGTTCTGGTCTTCCTCTCCGCCCTCACTGGGGTCCTCACCGCCCTCCTTTACCGCTACGGGAGCTACTGGTTCCCTGCGGTGATGACCCCTTACCTGTGGTCCGTCTTCACCCTTCAGCCTAGGTCCGAACTCGTTCTGGACCTACCCTTTTGGACCAAGCTCCACGTGTTCAACTTCTGGCTCCTGCTCGCTGTCTTCCCCTTCTCTCGGCTCGTGCACATCGTCACGGTTCCCCTGGGGTACCTGGTGCGGCCCTGGCAGATCGTGATCTGGGTTAGGAAGCTGGCGAGGTGAACCATGGTCCATGACCCTGCGCAACTGGAAAGGGAAAAGCCGGAGCGGCTCCGCGTCCTTTGGCTTTCCACCTTGGCCTTCACCCTGATGTTCGCCGTCTGGCTGATGTTCGGGGTGCTGGGCGTGCCCATCCGTAAGGAGTTTGGCCTCACGGATGTGCAGCTTTCCTGGCTCTCAGCGGTGGCCATTCTGAATGGTTCCTTGTGGCGTCTCTTGGCGGGCATCTTTGCTGACCGCTACGGGGGACGGCTGGTCTTCACCCTGATGCTCTTCTTCACCGCCATCCCCGCCTACCTGGTGTCCCGCGCCGGAAGCTACGAGGAGCTACTTCTCTACGCCTTCTTGGTGGGCTTTGCCGGGAACAGCTTCAGTGTGGGTATCGCTTGGAACTCCGCTTGGTTCCCCAAGGAGCAACAGGGGTTCGCTCTAGGGGTCTTCGGGGCGGGGAACGTGGGGGCCAGCCTCACCAAGTTCATCGGCCCTGCCCTCATCGCCAGTATCCCGCCTGCCGGGTATCTGGGGGGGCTCATCCCTGGGGGTTGGCGCTTCATCCCCTTCCTCTACAGCATCCTTCTGATCCTCATGGGCCTGGCGCTGTGGTTCGGCACCCCCCGGCAAGACAAGCGCCCAGGGCAGGGAAGGCCTTTCTTGGAGATGCTTAGGCCTCTCAGGTACGTGCGGGTCTGGCGCTTCAGCCTCTACTACGTGGTGGTCTTCGGCGCTTACGTGGCGTTGTCCGCTTGGCTCCCCAAGTACTACGTGGATGTCTTCGGTCTACCGTTGCACGAAGCCGCGCTCCTCACCGCCCTTTTCATCTTCCCAGCGAGTCTCCTCCGCCCCGTGGGTGGCTACTTCTCCGACCGGCTTGGGGCCCGGCGGGTCATGTACTGGACCTTCGGCATCATCCTCCTCGCCTCGGGCATCCTCATGATGCCCGAAGGGCACATCGTCCTCTACACCAAGGGGGGACCAAGGAGGTTATGCGCTTTACCATGAACGTCTGGCTGTTCACCCTTCTGGTCTTCCTCATCGGGGTGGGGATGGGCATCGGTAAGGCGGCGGTCTACAAGCACATCCCCACCTACTTCCCTCAGGACGTGGGAGCGGTGGGGGGATTGGTGGGGATGCTTGGGGCTTTGGGGGGTTTCTTCCTCCCGCCTCTTTTCGCCTACGCCCAGGCTTGGACAGGACTTCCCCAGATGACCTTCTTCGTGCTCTTCGTCCTCACCGCCCTCGCCTTCCTTTGGATGCACCTCACGGTGATCAAACTTCTCCAAGAGGAGGCCAAGCACCTCAAGCACGATTTTGAACTCAAAGGAGACCGGCCATGATCAAGACCCTCAAAGGCACCTGGCTCAAAGAGTGGGATCCCGAGGATCCCAAGCGCTGGGACCCTGCCTTGGCCTGGCGCACCCTTTGGATCACCACCTTCAACCTCACCCTCTCTTTCATCACCTGGTACGTGGTGAGCGCCCTGGTGGTGCGCCTGCCCAAGTCCGGCTTCCCCTTGGACACGACCCAGCTTTTCTGGCTCACCGCCATGCCGGGGTTGGCGGGAGGGACGTTGCGCATCGTTTGGACCTTCCTACCGCCTATCCTGGGCACCCGGCATCTCGTGACGTTTTCCACCTTGCTCCTCCTTGTGCCGTTATTGGGCTGGGGCTTCGCCGTTCAGAACCCGAATACTCCCTACTGGGTTCTCCTCCTGCTCGCCTTTTTGGCCGGCGTGGGCGGAGGGAACTTTTCCGGCTTCATGCCCTCCACCAGCTACTTCTTCCCCAAACGCCTACAGGGAACGGCCTTGGGCTTGCAGGCGGGGATCGGCAACTTTGGGGTTTCCGTGGTGCAGTTCGTAACCCCTTGGGTCATCGGCTTTGCCCTCTCCAGTTCCCTGCTGGGGAGTTCCCAGACCTTTACCCCTAAGCCTGGCGTCAGCCAGCCCATCTGGTTGCAAAACGCCACGTTTGTTTGGATTCCCTTTGTGCTGGTGGGAGCCTGGCTTGCCTGGACCTTTTTGCGGAGCGTCCCAGTGCGGGCCAACTTCCGCGAGCAGCTGGACATTTTCCGGGATAAGCACACCTGGATCATGACCAGCCTCTACATCATGACCTTCGGTTCCTTCTCGGGCTTTTCCGCCATCTTCCCCCTGCTCATCCGGGAGGTCTACGGGAAGTTTGATGGCGCCCCCGATCCCTTGCGCTATGCCTTCCTTGGGCCCCTGGTGGGTTCCTTGGCCCGGGTGATGGCCGGGCCCGTTACGGACCGCTTCGGCGGGGCCATCGTGACCCAGGTGGCCGCCATGGGCATCTTCCTTTCGGCCCTCCTGGTTACCCTCTTCACCCGCCCTACGTCCTTGGAACAATTCCCTTTCTTTGTGCTGGCCATGCTCCTGGTCTTCTTCTTTAGCGGGGTGGGCAACGCCAGCACCTTTAAGCAGATGCCCATGATCTTCCCCCCCAGGCAGGCGGGTGGGGTGATCGGCTGGACGGCGGCCATCGGCGCTTACGGGCCCTTTATCTTCTCCACACTAGCCGCTTACACCCAAAAGGCCACGGGGGGCTTTACCGCCTTTTTCTACGGCCTCATGGTCTTCTACGCTCTGAACCTCTTCCTGAACTGGTACTACTATGCCCGTAAGGGGGCGGAGAAGCCCTGTTGAATCCAGGCCTGGCTGGTGGCCCCCGCCTTTGGCGGGGGCTTTTCCCTTTGACCCAGGTCATGGCGAAAGGGGGACTGGCCCGGGGAAACTGAGGGCGCTATGGAGCTGGACGTTCGCACCATACCCCCAAGAGAGCGGCACCCACGGATTTTTGGCGTCTTTGACAGCTTGAAGCCGGGGCAGAGCTTCGTTTTGGTCAACGACCACGACCCCAGGCCCCTTTACTACCAGTTCCAGGCGGAGCGGCCCGGGGCTTTCGCCTGGGAGTACCTCGAGGCCGGGCCGGAGGTGTGGCGGGTTCGGATCACCCGGCAGTAGGAGGCGGTATGGTCCGGCCGGAGATGAAGGTGGCGGAGGTCCTAAAGCGCTGGCCTGGGCTCCTGGAGGTCTTTTTGGAGGCTAGCCCTGCTTTCCAGAAGCTGAAGAACCCTCTCCTGCGCCGGACCATGTCCAACCTGGTCACCGTGGCCCAGGCAGCCAGGGTGGCCGGGCTCGCTCCTGAGGAGCTGGTGGCGCGGCTCAACCAGGCCTTGGGGGTGGCCTCGGAGGCCCCACCGCCTTCCTCCTTGGAGGAAAGCCTCCTTCTTACCCCGCCCCCTCCCTGGCTGGATGCCCCCGTGGGCTTTCACCTGGACGTGCGCCCCATCCTGGAAAGGGGTGGGGAACCGTTTGCCCACATCATGGCCGCCGCTAAGGAGGTGGGTCCCGGAAAGAGGCTCGTGCTGGAGGTTCTTTTTGAGCCCGTGCCCCTTTACCGGGTGTTGGGTAAGCAGGGCTTTGCCGCCTGGTGCGAAAAGCTAGGGGAGAACCACTTCCGCGCCCACTTCTACCGGGAAAGCGTGGGGGAGAGTCAGCAAGCCCCCCCGTTGCGCTCCCTCGCCGAGGAGGATTGGGAAGACTACCAGGCGGAGGTGGTCGTTGAGGAGAACCTCGAGCCTCCCCTGCCGATGGTGCGGGTTTTGGAGGCGCTGGCCTCCTTGAGGCCGGGGGAGAAGCTATTGGTCCACCACGTGCGCCGCCCCATCCATCTCCTCGCCCGTTTGGAGGAGGAAGGGCACGCCTACGCCCTAAAGGACCTGGGTCCGGGCCAGGTGAAGCTCCTCATCCGCAAGGGAGGGTAATGGGTTTTTGGCACTTCCTCTTCGTGCGGGCGGCTCTTTTGTACCTGGTGTACACCGCCCTCCTGGGAAGCCTCTTTTACCTTTTTCCTTCCCTGGTGGGCCCCTTTCGTCCAAGCCACGTGCACGCAGGCCTCGTGGGGTTTTTCTTGCAGATGGTCATGGGCGTGGCTTACTGGATGATGCCCAGGCCTGGCGGGCTTCGGCAGGAGGCCCTCGAGGCCCTGACCTTTTCCCTCCTCAACGCCGGGCTCCTCCTGCGGCTTGCCTTGGAGCCCCTCTACCTTATGGGCCACGAGGGGCTTCGCCCCTGGCTTGCCCTTGGGGGGGCCTTGCAGCTTCTCGCCACCTTGGTATTCGCCCACGCCATGGGCAAGCGGGTGGTGACGGCGGATATGCTGAGGAAAATGCGCGAGGAGCGGGAAAGGAGGAAGGCGTGAAGCCGGTAGAGGTGGGGGTGGAAACCCTTGCGCTAGAGCTACCCCCCTTGCCCGAGGAGGTTTTCCAGGACCTCTTGGCCTTTGGGGGGCTTACCGAGGAGGCCAAGCGGGGCATGCGCCTGGATACGGAGCGGCTTCTGGAGGGGGCTTCCCGCTTCGTGGCCGAGGTTTACGAGCACCTAAGCCGCCACCCCGGCACGGCCAGGGCCTTAGGCTGGGAAGGACGGGTGCCCGAGGGGGAGCTTTACCTTAGGCGGGCTTTTTTCGCCGCCTGGTTGGCGCGCACCCTGGGGGTGGACACTTCGGCGGAGTTCGCCCGGGAGGTCTACCGGGCCGGGCTTTGGCACGGGGGCCTGGGGCCCAAGGGGGCCTACATCCCCCCGGAGTACGTGGGCCTTTCCTTCGCCCAGGTGGGGCGGTACGTGGCGGAAAGGGTGGGGGACGTCCGCCCGTGGCTCGTCTACCTCTCCGCCCAAGAGGAGGTGATGCGCAAAGGCTTTGACGCCGCCCTGGCCCTACGGGAAGGAGGGGTTTCCGTCCGCTTCCAGGCCCTAGGCCTGGCCTACCCCGCCTTGCCCAAGCCCCTTTCCCTGCGGGCGGGTAGCGTGGAGGAGGCCTTGCGCAAGGTGTATACCGCCTTCCCCGCCCTAAGGGACGTTTCCCTAGAGCCCCTCTTTGCCGAGGAGGCGGTGGGGCTTTGGTTGGAGCCCAAAACCCTTTGGCGCCTCCGCCCCCGTTTCGCCGTCCTCTTAAACGGCCGGGACGTGCGCTACCTAAAGGGCCTGGCCACCCTCTTGGCCGAGGGAGATACCCTCACCCTGCTTCCCCCCGGGCGCTAGCCATGACCTAGGTTATGGCGAAGCCTGCGTGGGGCCCTGAGGATTAGGGCATGGTGGCGACCGCCCACACCCGGGTTATCCCCTTGGCTGTTCCCGCCGGGTTTATCTTCCTGGGGGAAGCCTTTCTCCTTTGGGGGGCTTGGCTTTGGGTCCTCCACCCGGAGGCGTTCCTCGTGCCCCGGCACCCCGTGGGTCTGGCGGGGGCCCACCTCTACCTCTTGGGCTTTGGGGTAGGGGTGCTCCTCGGGGCCATGCACCAGCTTTTGCCCGTAGTGCTGGAAGCCCCCCTCTACCGCCCCGGCCTCGGCTACCCGGTGATGGCCCTTTGGGCCTTGGGGGTAGCGCTCTTGGCCCTGGGCTTTGCCTGGCTGCCAGTCCTCGTCCCCCTGGGCGGGGGGTTGGCCCTTTGCGCCCTCCTCCTCTTTGCCTACCATGCCTACCGGACCTTCCGCCTCGCCCCCCGCTGGAACCGGGTGGCCACCGCCCTCGCCTGGGTGGTCTTCTACCTGGTCCTAACCCCCCTCTTGGGCTTGGTCCAGGCCCTTGCCCTCCGCTTCGGGTTCTACGACCCCGAGCGCTTGGCTTGGCACCTCCTCGCCGGGCTCGGCGGGGTTTTCCTCCTTTCCATCCTGGGGGTAGGGTACAAGCTCCTTTCCATGTTCACCCTCACCCACGGGGTGGACGAGGGGGTCTTGGGGCTTCTCCTCTGGGTGGCCAACCTGGGGCTTGGGGGGCTTACTTTGGGGGAGAGGCTTGGGTATGTTCTCCTCCTCCTCGCCTATGGCCTTGCTCTTTACGATACCTACCGGATCCTTCGCCACCGGGCAAAGCGGAACCTGGACATCGGGGTGCGGCACTACCTGGCGGGGCTTGGTTTCCTGGGCCTGGCCCTGATGGCCCTTCCCGCTAGGCCCCTCTGGGCCGTTTGGTGGTTCGCCCTGGGGTTTGTGGGGCTCGTGGTGAGCGGGATGCTCTACAAAATCCTTCCCTTTTTGGTCTGGACCCACCGCTACGCTCCCAGGGCGGGGAAGGAACGGGTACCTCTCCTCAAGGACATGCTCCCAGAGGGGCTTGGGTACCTGGCGGGGGGGCTTTGGGGGCTTGGGGCCTTGGCCTTTCCCCTCTTCCCCTGGGCGGGGTGGGCCCTGGCCCTTGGGGCGGCGGTGCACGCCTTCGCCCTTTGGGAGGTGATGCGGCGATGACGCTGGAAGAACAGGCATGGAACCTGCTCAAAGCGGTCTACGATCCCGAGCTGGGCCTGGATGTGGTCAATCTCGGGCTCATCTACGAGCTTAAGGTGGAGCCTCCCCGGGCCTTGGTGCGCATGACCCTCACTACCCCGGGTTGCCCCTTGCACGACAGCCTGGGGGAAGCGGTGCGGCGGGCCTTGTCCTTCCTGCCCGGGGTGGAAGAGGTGGCGGTGGAGCTCACCTTTGACCCCCCCTGGACCCCGGCCAGGCTTTCCCCCGAGGCCCGGCGGCTTTTGGGCTGGGACTAGGGGGTGGACTCGGGGCCTTCCTCCGCCATGAGCCGGAGGAAGGCTGCCACCACTTCGGGGTCAAACTGCTTGCCCGCTTGTTCCTGCAGGTAGGCCAAGGCCTTTTCCCGGGGCCAAGCCTTGCGGTACGGCCGGTCGGAGGTTAAGGCGTCGTACACGTCTACCACGGCGAAGATGCGGGCGGAAAGGGGAATCTCCGAGCCCTTTAGCCCCCGGGGATACCCGGAGCCGTCCCAGCGCTCGTGGTGGGCGTAGGGGATCTCCAGGGCCTTCTTGAGGAAGGGGATGCCGGAAAGCCACTCGTAGGCGTAGACCGGGTGTTTCCGCATCTCCTGCCACTCCTCCTCCGTGAGGGGGCCTGGTTTCAGGAGGATGGCGTCGGGGATGGCGATCTTGCCCACATCGTGCAGGATGGCACCCCGCCTCAGGTCGTCCAGGTCCTCCTCGGGCACCCCTAGGGCGCGGGCGAGGCGTAGGGTGAGTTCCGTGACCCGTTCCGTGTGGCCGGCGGTTTCCTGGTCGCGCAGTTCCACCGCTTTAGCCCAGCCCCAGAGGGTGAGGTCGTAGGCGGCTTCCAGCTCCCGCTGGCTTCTTTGGAGCTCTTGAAAGGTGAGGGCGTTGTCCAGCGCCACAGCCCCTTGGCCCACCAAAGCCTCCAAGAACTCTTCTTGCTCTGGAGAGAGGTCCCAGGGTTTGCGGGTGAAGACGGCCAGCGCCCCCAGAAGCCTACCCTTGGCAAAAAGGGGATAGACCCGCTCGGATACAAACCCCTCTTTAAGGGTAAGGTCGGGAAGGGCCCCGGGGTCTAGGGCTAGGTCGCCCACGTGCACCGGCTGGCCCCGCAAGGCGGCCCGCCCCACGTGGCCCTGGCCCAAAAGGGTGGTTTTGGACCAGAGCCGTTTGGGGGTAAGGAAGCCCCGAAGCTCTACGAGTTCCAGCGTCCGTTCCCGGGGGCGATACAGGAAGAAGGCGGCGGCATCCAGGGGGAGGCGCATCACCTGGTTCAAAAAGACCTGCAGGGTGGGGGTGAGGTCCAAGGAGGCGGCGATGGCCTGGTCAATGGCCCGGAGGGCCTCCAGATGCTCTACCCTTTGGGCCAGTTTTCTACGCAGGCTGGCGCGCCGCACGGCGTTGCCCATGGCCTCGGCCATAAGCTGGGCTCGCTCCACCTCCGCCGGGGTGGGGGTGCGGGGGTGGGGCCAGGCCAGGGTTAGGGCGCCCACGGGTTCCGTCCCTGCCAGGATGGGTACCACCACCCCGCTAAAGCCCTCCGGTACCAAGGGCCTGGCTTCTGGCCGCACCCGAGGATCGTTTTTCAGGTCCTGGCTCACCACCACTTCCCCCTGGAAGGCCCGGGCCACCATGCCCTCCCTCGCAAGGGTGGGCGGCGTGGGGATGGCGCTCAGCCACCCCCGGCTTGCCGCCTCCTCCAGGCGGCCCGTGTCCTGGTCGTAGAGGAGAATGCTCCCCACGGGGGCTTCCAGGGTGGCCAAGGCGGCGTCCAGAGCGCTTTCCATCATCTCCTTGAGGTTTTCGCTTTTGCGCAGGGCGAGGCTTACCCGGGCGAAGGCCTCCAGGGCCAGCTCCTTCTCCTTAGCCTCGGTGATGTCCAAGCCCACGCCCAGAATGGCGGGCCTGCCCCCGATTTCCACCCGGGCGGCGGAGTAGTCTAGCCAGCGCACCTCTCCCCCTCGGGTCAGGATGCGGAAGGCGTAGCGTCCCGGGGGCGTTTCCCCCCTTAGGCGGGCCAGGCCCCGCTTTTGCACCATCTCCCGGTCGGCGGGGTGGACGAACTCCCAGATGGGCCGGGCGGCCAATTCCTCCTGGGAATAGCCGGTGATTTCCGTGGCCATCGGGTTGGCGAAGGCGAGGCGGGCGCTTCCCGGGTCCTCGGGGTTTTCCAGTTGCCAGAGGAGGATGAGGGCGGGGGCGGTCTCGGCTAGGGTGCGGAAAAGGGCCTCGGACTCGCGCAGGGCTTGCTCCTTGGCCTTCTCTTCGGTGACGTCCCGCTTGAAGGCGATGAAGTGGGCCACCTGGCCTTCCTCCAGGACCGGAGTGATGGTCATGTGCTCGGTGTAGAGGGTCCCGTCCTTACGGCGGTTGATGAGTTCCCCCTCCCACACCTGGCCCGCTAGGATGGTGGCCCACAGGTGTTGGTAGAACTCCCGGGGATGGCGGCCCGACTTGAGGATGCGGGGGTTCTGGCCCAGGGCCTCCTCGGGGGTGTAGCCGGTGAGGCGGGTGAAGGCGGGGTTGACCCAGGTGATGCGCCCGTCCTTATCCGTGAGGACCACGGCCTCGTGGGCGGCCTCGAGGGCCTTCTGCAAAAGCCTTTGGGTGGCTTCGGCCTTCAGCTTTTCCGTGACGTCCACGGCCACCACCAGGACCGCCGGGCGGCCAGCGTACTCCAGGGTGTGGGAGTGGATTTCCACCTGGATCTCCCGCCCGTCCTTCAGGCGGTGGGTCCAGGGACCGGAAACCTGGTAGGGTTCCCGAGGGCGCTTGAGGTCTTCTAGGAGCCGGGGGCGCTCTCCTTCTGGACGGATGTGCAGGATGGTCATGGAGAGAAACTCCTCCCGGGCGTAGCCGTACTTCCGCACCGCCGCCTCGTTCACCTCCAGGAAACGGTAGGTTTCCCGGTCGTATACCCACATGGGCAGGGGGTGGGCCTGGAAGAGGAGGCGGAAGCGCTCCTCCTGGGCCACCTCCTGGCTCACGTCGTAGGTGTAGCCCGTGAGGAGGCGGGTTGCCCGGTCAAAGACCAGGGTATCCCGGAGCCAGACCCAGGCTTGTTGCCCCCCGTGCCAGAAGCGGTAGGTGCAGACCTGCACCACCCCGGGTTCGGCCACCGCTCGGCGCACGGTGTCCATCAGGGGGGTTCGGTCCTCGGGGTGGACCTGGGTGAAGTAGAAGGCGGGGTCTTCCAAAAGCCTCTGGGCGGGGTAGCCCAGGAGGGTTTCCGCCTGGCGAGGGGCGGCGTAGAGCAGGGGGGCGTAGGCGGGGTCTTGGCCTTCGGCCACCCGGGCCTGGTACACCTCCCCCGGAAGAGCTTCCAAGATGCCTTTGAGCCTGGCCCGCTCCTCCTCCAGCTCGGTCTCGTCCTGGATGTTGAGGACGATACCTTCAATAGCGGGGTCTCCCAAGAGGTTTTTCCCCCAGACCTGCACCGTCCGCACCCTGCCCCAGCCGTCCAGGATACGGAACCGGTACTCCCGCACCTCCCCTGGGTGGCGGAGGAGGTCTTCCAAGGCCGCCTCGGCATAGGGGCGGTCCTCCGGGTGGACGAAGTCTAGGACGAAGAGGTCCTGGCGGGTGTAGCCCAGGGGGTCATAGTTCAGTACCTGTTCCACGTTGGGGGAGGCGTAGCGGATGTACCCCTTGGCATCCAGGAGGTAGATGAGCTCGCGGCTATGCTCCACCATGGCGCGGAAGCGGCGCTCCCAGGCCTCCAAGGACCGGACACTCCTCCGCCACAGGTTCTCCAGGCCTCGGGTCAGGAGGAGGATGAGCCCGCCAGAGAGGAAGACAAAGACCACGCCCTTGGCGCTTTGCCAAAGGGTAAGGGTTTCTGGGGAAGGGTTGAGGGCAAGGAGGAGCCGGTCGCTTCCCAAAACCCAGGCCAAGGAGAGGAAGATATAGGCGAAAGTGATTTTCCAAGGCTCGCTAAGCCTCACTCTTCCTCTGAGTATAAGGGCGTGGGCTTTCCCAGGAGATACCCCTGACCTAAGCGAAAGCCCAGGGCCTTCAGGTAGGCCAGCACGTGCTCGTCCTCCACGCCTTCGGCCACGGCTTGGAGCCCCAAGGTCTTGGCCAACGCCAAGACGGCGGCCACCACCCGGGCGGCGGGGCTTTGGGGATCAGGGGGACTTCCCAGGGCCTGGGTGAAGGCCTGGCCCAGCTTGAGCCCGTCCACGGGGAGCTGGGCCAGGCGCTCCAGGCTGGAGTGGCCGCTTCCGAAGTCGTCCAAAAAGACCCTTACCCCAAGCCGCCTTAGGATCTGCAGGCTCCCCGTGGCCTCCCGGCCCCGTTCGTCGGGGATTAGGGTGGACTCCGTGACCTCCAGGACCAGATTCTCCGGGGCGCAACCCGTTTCCTCTAGGATCTGGGCCACGTGGGCGGGGTAATGGGGGTCCAAAAGCTCATGGGGGCTCACGTTCACGTGAACGGGCAGGCCATGGCGGGGTTGCTCCTGGCAGGCCCGCCGCAGGACGAACTGGCCCAAAGAGGCCATGAGCCGGTGGCGCTCCGCTAGGGGAATGAACTCCCCGGGCGAGGCGAGGCGCCAGCGCAGAAGGGCCTCCAGGGCCACGGGTTTACCTGTCTTCAGGTCCACGATGGGCTGGTAGGCGAGCCAAAGGCCCTTTTCCCGCTCCAGGTCATGCCTCAGGGCTTCCAAAAGGTGCATCTCCCGCCGCAGGGCTTCCTGGAGGTGGGACTCAAAAAAGGCCAGGCGGTCCTTTCCTTCCCCCTTGGCCCGGTAAAGGGCCAGGTCCGCCCGTTGCAAAAGCTCCCCGGGGCCGAGGCCCCTTTCCCCCAGGGCCAGGCCAATGGAGGTGGTGAGGTGGTAGACCCGCTCCCGCAAGGGAATGGGCAGGCGCACCACCTCTAAAAGCCTTTCCGCCACGGCCACCGCCTCCTCGGGGTTTTTCAGGTGGGTTAGGAGGACCAGAAACTCGTCCCCTCCTTGCCGGGCCACCAGGTCCCGGGGGCGCAAGGTGGCCCGTAAGCGGGCGGCCACCACCCGGAGGGCTTCATCCCCGGCGGCGTGGCCGTCCAGGTCGTTCACCAGCTTGAGCCCGTCCAGGTCCAGGTAGAGGAGGGCCAAGGACTCGGGTTCTTCCTGTAGGGCTTGGGCCAGCTTTTCCAGGAAGAACAGGCGGTTGGGAAGGCCCGTGAGGGGGTCGTGGTAGGCCAGGTGCTGGAGCGCCCCTTCCAGCTCCAGCCGCCGCAGGAGAAGCCCAAGCTGGCTAGCGAAGGCCTGGGCGAGCTCCAGGTCCAGGGGGGTAAAGGCGTCGGCGCTTTCAAAGTTGTCCAGATACAAGAAAGCCTTGCGCTCCCCGGCCAAGAAGACGGGTACGGAGAGGATGGCCTTGATGTCCCGCACCCGGCCCGCTTCCTCCATGACCCGGCGCCTTTGGGGGTCCAGGCGGGCGTTGAAGCGCATGAGGTCCTGCCAGGTGAAGACCTGGGCTTCCCGGTGGCCCGTGAGGGAGAGGGGTTCTTCGGGACGGAGGCAGACCTGGCGGAGGGCCTCGAGGTCGTAGCCCTGGGCGGCCACGAAGTGGTAACAGCCGTCTTCCATGAGCACGGTGACGCTACCCGCCTGGGCGCTGGGGATGGTGTCCAAGGCGGCGTCCAGGATGAGGCCGAAGATGGAGTCGGAAAGGCTCTCGGCCATGAGGGTTTCGTAAACGCGGAGCAGGTTCCGCCGGAAGGCGTTCCAGCGGGCTTCCCGCGCCTGGGCCTCCTCCCTTTCCGTCACGTCCACCCCTAGGGCCAGCACCTCCAGCGCCTCCTTGCCCGGCCCCGGTACCCCAAGGAGGGTCCACTCCACCACCCGCTCCTTTCGGGAAAGGTGGGTAAAGGGGCGGCCAGGTTGGGCCAAGGCTTCGCTTAAGGGCAGGGAAAGCCCTTGGGGAAAAGCGCCCTTTAAGGCGGGGTTGGCGTACAGCAACCTCCCCTCTGGGGAGAACCGGGCCAGGTAAAAGGGGGATAGCTCCACCAAGAGCTGGAGCCAACGGGTGCGCTCCCAAAGCTCCAGGGTCTGGGCCAAAACCCCGGCTAGGGCCCGAAGGGTAGCCTCCTCTTCTCGGGTGAAGGCCCTTTCCCGGGCGCAGTCGTCCACCCCTAAAAACCCCCAAAGCCTTCCCTCCACAAAGATGGGCACCACCAGGAGGCTTTGGATGGCCTGGGCCTCGAGGAGGGGCCTTTCCTTCTCGGGGAAGGTGGCCACGGGGCCGCCCACGCTTCGGTCAGCCAAAAAGCGCGCTAGCCAGCGCCCGTAGCCGGACTCCACCATGGGCAGGTTTTGCAAAGCGGGGTTCTGGATCTGGGGTTCTACGTCTTCTTTGGCCCACTCCGCTAGCTGGCTGGCGTACCAGATCCCTTGCCGCTCCTCCAAGCGGAAGAGGTAGGCCCGGTGGGCCTTAAGGAGCTGGGCCACGTTCTTTAGGCTTTCGGGAAGCCCTGGCAACCCCTTCCGAAGGAGGGGGAGGAGAAGTTGGGTTAGGCTTCCCCCAAGAAGGCGCATGCTCGGACCGAGCCCATTTTACGCCTTTGGGGAGCTTTTGCAACGGCTTCAGGCCACCACCGCCTGGCCCAGGGCCTTGGCCTGGTACATGCGGGTGTCGGCGGCGCTTAAGAGTTCATCGGGCGTGGTGCCGTCCTCGGGGTAGGTGGCCACCCCGATGTTCACCCCCAGGCAGATCTCGCCAAAGCAAAGTCTTTCTATGGCCTGGGCGTAGCGGTAGGCGGCGGCGATGGCCCCCTTCTTGGGGGTGTGGGGGAAGAGGACGGCAAACTCGTCCCCGCCCCAGCGGAAGATGCGGTCGCCGTTGCGGCGTTCCCGCTGCAGGACCTCCGCCACCTTCATGAGGGCGAGGTCCCCCGTGGCGTGGCCCAGGCGGTCGTTCACGGGTTTGAAACCCTTGAGGTCCAAGATGGCCAGGGATAGGGGGTAGCCGTAGCGCTCTGCCCGCTTGAGCTCCTCCAGGAAGTAGCGGTCAAAGGCCCGGCGGTTGAGGAGGCCCGTGAGGGGGTCGGTGAGGGCGGCTTCTTCCAGGAGGCGCCGGGTCCGGTGCTCGTGGAGGAGGGTGGCCAGGGGGGCGGCGAAGAAGCGCGCCACCTGGAGGGAGTCCTCCCCGAAGGCCCGGGGGTCGTGGTGGTTGTCCAGGTTCAGGTAGGCAAGCACCTCGCCCTTGTAGGGCACGGGGAGGCAGAGGTTGGCCTGGATCTCCTTGGCCCGGCCGGTGGTGTCAATAACCTCCGGGGGAGCGGTCTGGTGGCTGATCTCGGGGATGGGGCGGTCCTCCACGCTCATGATCCGGGGCTCTCCCCGGCGGGCCTCTTCCTCCCCCCGGCCGTACCAAAAGAGCATGCCCTCAGGGCTGAAGCGCACCGCCTTGAGCCCCTCCAGGTCGTAGCCCACCACCGCCTGGAAGCGGTATTCCCCGCCTTCCAGCACCAAAAGGCTCCCCGCTTCCGAGCCCGGGACCTGGCGGATGGCCTCTTCCAGAATGGCTTGGTAAAGCTCTTCCAGGGGCCTTTCCACTAGTTCCAGGAAAAGCTGGTTCACCGCCTGGTGCCGGCGCTTTTCCGTAAGGCCTTCCAAGCCAAGGCCCACGGCCCGGCAGGCGGAGAGGAGAAGCTCCTCTTCCGCCTTGCGCCAAAGCCTTTCCTCCCTCTGCCCCACCACCAAGACCCGCCGGGCCCGGGGGCTTCCCGGGGAGGGGATGGGCAAGGCGGCGAAGGTGCGCCAACCCAGGTTTCTGAGGGCGGGAACGGTCCGGCTTTCCTCGGCGTAGCGGGCGGTGAAGAAGGGGCTATGGGATTCGTAGACCTGCCAAGCGAGGCCCACCCCATAGGGGAGGCCTTCGGCAATCACCTGGAGGAGGCTAGGTTCCTTCACCCCTTGGTAGGCCAGGGCGACCAGGCGGCTTCCCCTAGCTTCCCACAGGGTCCCGCTTTCCAACCTGAGGACCTCCAGGAGGAGGCCTAGCGCCTTTTGGGCCGCCTCCTCGGGGGTGGCGGCGCTTTGCATCCTCTGGGCGAGTTCGGCGAGGAGCCTCCGCTCCTCCATGTCCGCCAGGCGGGAAAGCTGGAGGCTCACCGCCTGGGCGAAGCGGGTAAGGCCTTCCACCTCCTCCCCGCTGAAGGGGCGGTTGCGTTCCACGTTGAGGACCGCCACCACCTCCCCCCGTTCCAGGAGGGGAAGGGCCAGCTCGGCCAGGGCCTGGTGGCCGGGTGCGCTGATGTAGGCGGGTTCTTGGCGCACGTCGGGCACGTGGATGGGCTTCCCTTCCCTGAAGGCCCGTCCCACCACCCCGGTAGCGGGGATGGTGTCCAGGGCGAGGGGGGGCTCGCTGGCTAGGAGGCGGAAGCCCTCCCGCACCGGGACCCAGACCCCGATGTGCCCCCCTTCCCCTAGGGCGGCGAGCCTTTCGGGGAAGGTGCGCAAGAGGGTTTCCCGGTCCTCGGCCTGGGGGAGGGCCTCGAGGGCCTCGGCCAAAAGCCTTTGCACCCGGGCCAGGTGCTTGGCCTGGCGGTGGGCCAGGCGGAGGCTTTCGCCCACCTGGTGGGCGAGGAGGGCGGAGAGAAGAAGAAGGGCCGCCGCCACCAGCTCAAAGCCGGGAAAGAGAAGGAGGAGAAGGGTGGAGAGGAAGGCCGCCCCCAGGCCCACCCCAAGCCCCCGGGCGCTGGCCAGGGTGGCGGTGAAGATCATGAACCAGGGAAGGACATAGGGGTCGCTATACCCCAAGACCCCGGCCAAGAGCCCAAGGAGAAGTGCCCCCAGGGCGATGGCGGGATAGGGGAGACGCATGTTGGGATTATCCTAACCGGGGGGTTTCCTTTTCGCCAGGGGGGGTCAGGGAGAGGTGGGCGAGGGCCCTGGCGGCCGCTTTTTCCCCCGAGCGCACCACCTCGGGAAGGCCCACCCCCGAAAGGTAGTTCCCGGCCAGGAAGAGCCCCGGGGCCTGGAGAAGGACCATCTCCAGGCGGGCTATCCGCTCCTGGTGCCCCACGCGGTAGGCGGGCATGCCCTCGGGGAAGCGGAAGACGAAGGTGCGCTCCGGGCGCACCTCCCGGCCCAGGTACCGGCGAAGCTCCGCCAGGGCGAGGCGGGCGAGCTCCCCTTCGGAAAGCCTCGCCGCCTCCCCGGAGAAGTAGGCCCGCACCAGGCTCCACCCCTCGGGGGCCCTTCCCGGCCACTTGCGGTGGGTCCAGGTGAAGCCCCGGGCCTGGTAGCCTTCCCCTTTGGCGATGAGGAGGCCGTGCCCGCTTACGGGGAGTTCCTCCTTAAAGGCCAGGCTCACCGTGGCCGCCGGGGTGTGGGGAATGCCCTTGAGGAGGGCCGTGGCCCCGGGGAGGAAGGGCCTTAGGAGGTTGGCGGCCGTGGGGGCTGGGGTGGCGAGGATCACCGCCTCGGCCTCGAGGGCCCCCCTTGGGGTGTGGAGGCGGAAGCGGTTGCCTAAAGGCTCTAGGAGGAGGACTGGGGTGGCGAGGAGGACGTGGTCCGCCACCCTTTCCGCCATCCTCCGGGTGAGGGCGGAAAGGCCCTCGGCGAAGGAGAAGAAGAGGCTTCCCCCTTCGCGGCTTCCCCGCCCTTTCCGGGAGCGCATGGCCCCGAGGAGGAGGCTCCGGTGTTTCCGCTCTAGCTCCAAGAGGGCGGGGAAGGCGGCCCGCATGGAGAGCTCCTCGGGCTCGCCCCCGTAAATCCCCCCGGCCAAGGGGGCCACCAGGGCCTGGAAGACCTCCGGGCCGAGCCGCCTTTCCACGAAGGCCTTTAGGCTTTCGTCCTCCCCGCCCCCTCGAGGGAGAAAGAGGTCGTAGAGGGCGCGAAGCTTCCCGGAAAGGGAGAGGAGGGGCGTCTTGGCCAGGGCCTTCAGGTCCCCCGGCACCACCTGCAATAGCCCCTCGGGGAGGGGATGGGGTTTTCCCTTGCGCAGGATGTAGGCGGAGGGCTTGGCGGGGAGGGTGCCCATGGGTTCCAGGCCCAGGGCCTCGGCCAAGGCCAGGACCTCCCGCTTGTAGCGCACGCTGGCGTCGGGCCCCCCTTCCACCAAAAACCCTTCCCCCCGGTGGGTGAAGACCTTGCCCCCAAGCCGGGGACTGGCCTCCAGGAGGAGGAAGTCGGCCCCTGCTTCCTTCAGGGCGAGGGCGGCGGCGAGCCCGGCCCAGCCCCCACCCACGATGGCTACCTGAGCCACGCCGCCTCCACCAGGTCCTTAAGGACCTGGATGTAGTCTAGATCGGCGTTGAGGCTTCGGGCCCGGAGGAGCCTGAGGCCCACCGCTTCTGCCGTGGCCTGGGCCTCGAGGTCCAGGTCGTAAAAGACCTCCAGGTGGTCGGCGGGGAAGCCCACCGCCTGCACCACCACCTCGGTGTAGCCCTCTTCCCTGAGTTGCCGCAAAAGCTCGTTGATGTCCGGCCCAAGCCAGGGCTCGGGGGTACGCCCCGCCGACTGGTAGGCCACCTGGAAGCGGGGCAGGGAGAGCCTTTTGGCTACAAGTTCCGCCGTCTTCTCCACCTGGCGCGGGTAAGGGTCCCCCCGCTCCACCGCCGCCACGGGGATGGAGTGGGCGGTGAAGACGTAGGCCGCCCGCTTGGGGTCCTTAAGCCGCCAGATGGCCTCCTCCAGCCGCCTGGCGTAGGCGGCGATGAGGCCGGGGTGGGCCTCGTAGCTTTCCACCCAGACGAAGTGGATGGGCTCGGGAAGGGCTTTCAGGGCCGCCTCCACCTTCTCCTTGTACTCCGCCACGCTCCTTAGGGAGTAGTGGGGAGCCGCCACGATGGCCACCGCCCGGCGCACCCCGTCCTCGTGCATGGCGGCCACCGCCTCGCCGATGGTGGGGTGCCAGTGCTTGGTGCCCACGTAGACCCGGGCCGGCCCCTGGGGGGCGCGGGGCGGGAAGGGGCCCAGGAGGCGCTTGGGAAGGGGAGGGGCCTCGAGGTTCAAAAGGGCCTGGAGCCTCAGGGCCTGGACCAGGGTGATCTCGTTCAGGGGGCTTTTGCCGATTTGCTCGTAGCGCTCGGCGAGTTCCTTCAGGAGTTCCTCGGAAGGCCTTTTGCCCCGGCGGATATCCGTGTAGTAGGGCTCAATCTCCTCGGGGGCGTAGGGGGTGCCGTAGGCCATCAGGAGTACGTTCACGCCGCCACCTCCTTCACGAGTTCTACCACGTAGCGCACGTTCTCCTCTGGGGTCTTGGGCAGGATGCCGTGGCCCAGGTTGAAGATGTGCCCGGGCCGCCCGGCGTTCTCCTCCAGGATGCGGAGGACCTCGCGCTTCAGGACCTCCTTGGGGGCGAAGAGGAGGGCCGGGTCCAGGTTGCCCTGCACGGGCGTTTCCCCCAGGACCTCCCGGGCCCAGGGGAGGGGGGTATGGTGGTCCAGGCCCAGGACATCCCCTCCCGCCTCCCGCATCTCCGCCAGGAGCCCCATGGTCCCCACCCCGAAGTGGATGGCCGGCACCCCCAGGGGCCTTAGGGCTTGGAAGAGCCTGGCCATGTGGGGCTTCACGTAGCGGCGGTAGTCGGCCGGGCTCAAGGCCCCCACCCAGGAGTCAAAGACCTGGAGGAGGTCTGCTCCCGCCTCCGCCTGGGCCCTCAGGTAGCGGGCCATGGCCTCGGTGAGCTTCTCCATGAGGCGGTGCCAAAGCGCCTCGTCCCCGTACATGAAGGCCTTCACCTGGAGGAAGTGGCGGCTTGGCCCCCCCTCCACGAGGTAGCTCGCCAGGGTAAAGGGCCCTCCGGCAAAGCCGATGAGGGGCACCTTAAGGGCCCGCTTTAGGATGCGGATGGTTTCCAGGACATAGGGCACGGCGCTTTCGGGCTCTAGGGGCAGGAGCGCCTCCACCCCCCTCGCATCCCGGATGGGGCGGTGGATCACCGGGCCCTTGCCCTCCACCAGGTCCAGGTCCACCCCCATGCCGTAAAGGGGGGTGGTGATGTCGGCGAAGAGGATGGCGGCGTCCACCCCAAGCTCCTCCACCGGGCTTAGGGTCACCTGGGCGGCGAGTTCGGGCTGGCGCACGATTTCCGGCAGGGTGTAGCGCTCCCGGAGCGCCCGGTAGGACCTTTGGTAGCGGCCCGCCTGGCGCATGAACCAGACGGGGGGCCTGGGGGTGGCCTGCCCCCGGGCCGCCTTGAGGACGAGGTCGTTCACGCCCCCCATGCTAGCATGGGGCATGCGCGCTTTCCTTGTCGCCTTAGCCCTTCTAACCCCTTTGGCCTTGGCCCAGGAAGACCCCGTGGTGGCCCAGGTGGGGACGGAAACCCTCACCAAGAGCCAGTTTGACCTCCGCTTTGGCCTTTTCGCCAAGAGCGCCTTGAGGCAACTGGGCCTGCCCGACACCGAGGAGACCCGGGCCCTCCTCGCCCAGTACCGGCCCCAGTACCTGGAGGCTCTGGCGGAGGAGCGGGCCCTTTTGCAGGTGGCCAAGGCCCAAGGTTTCTGGCCCAGGCCCGAGGCAGTGGAGGCCCGGGTGCAGGCCCTTATGGAGGCCTTCCCCGATGAAAACGCCCTGGCGGAGGCCCTGAAGGGGGCGGGGCTTCCCGACCTCGCCACGTACCGCCTCCTCCTGGCGGAGGCCTTGGCCCTCGAGGCCCTGGAAGGGCACTACCGGGAGAAGCTCCAAGTATCTCCTGCCGCCCTTAAGGCCCTTTGGCTCCTTTCGCCGGAGTACCGCCACGAAACCCTTTACTGCGCCCGGCATATCCTCCTGCCCACCCTGGAAGAGGCCCGGGAGGCCTTGGGCCGTTTGGAGAAGGGGGAGCCCTTCGCCCAGGTGGCCCAGGCCCTTTCCCAAGACCCCGGCTCCAAGGAGGCGGGGGGCGCCTTGGGGTGCGAGCCCCAGGGCACCTACATCCCCGCCTTTGAGAGCGCCCTTTTGCGCCTGAAGCCGGGGGAGGTGTCCGGCCCGGTGGGGACCCCGTTTGGCTTCCACGTCATCCTTCTGGAAGCGGTGAAGCCCGCCGGGCGCTACCCCTTGGAGGAGGTGGCGGAGGAGCTCGCCTTGGGCGTGAAGGACCGGGCCTGGGAAAAGCTCGCCAAGGCCCTCACCCGCCCCTACCCCATCCGGCTTTTCCCCGAGAGGCTTTAGGGAAAGTGGAGGAGGGCCTCGTCCCCCAGGGGCCTTTGGGCCAGGGCCAAGGCCTCCCCGGGGGCGTAAATGCCGCTTTGCCCCTCAAAGCGAAGCCCCAGGATCTTCCCGTTCAGCATGGGGTTTAGGAGCACCTTCAGGTGCTCCCGCCCCAAAAGCCTTGCCCGGGCCGAGGCCAGCCACACCTCCCCTTCCCGCCGGGAAGGGTCCGGGGGCCAGGGCCTTTCCCAGGGGGCGGGGTTGGCGGAGGGTTGCAGGAGGATCTCGGCCCCCAGGGCGTCCAGCCGGGCGAGGTGCCCCTCAAAAAAGCCGTCCAGGCAGATGAGGATCCCCACCCGGCCCGCCCGGGTCTCCACCAGGTGGGGGCCGAAGCCTCCCCGCTTAAGCCAGCGCTCGGGTGGGGTGAGCTCCATCTTGGGCACCTGGGCCAGGAGGCGGCCTTCGGGGTTAAAGAAGAGGGCCAGGTTCTGGAAGAAGGGGCTTCGGGGGAAAAGCCCCCGGGCGAGCTCCTCCTCGTAGGGAGGGGAGAGGAGGCTTCCCGCGAGGAGGTAGGTGCCATAGGCCTTCGCCGCCTCCGCCATCACCCGGTGGAAAACCCGGTAGGCCCGCCTTGCCCGCCGCCAGGGGGCGAGGGGGTCTTTCAGGAGCTCTCTGGGGTGAAACGCCCCCTCCAGGTGGAGGAGGAGGGGGAGGCCGAAGAGCTCGGGGAAGGCGGCGAGGCGGGGGGTGGGGGTACCCTTTAGGGGGCTTAGAAGGCTATGGACCCGTTCCCGGAAGGCTTCCTCCGTGCGGTAGGCCTCCGGCAGGACCTCCGCCTGCACGGCCAAGAGGGTGCGGAACGGCACCCCCTTAGCATACCCCTAGAGGCTTTGGGCCACGATGTAGACCCCCATGACCACCAGGAAGAGGGCGAAGCCCCGCTTGAGGGTTTCGTGGGGTACCTTAAGGGCGAGCCTTCCCCCAAGGAGGCTTCCCAAAAAGCCCACCCCCACGAAAAGCCCCGCCACGGCGTAGTTCACGGAGAGGCCATGGGCGGGGAGGAGGTGGAGGTACTTGTAAAACCCGGCGAAGGACTTGAGGGCGATGATGAGAAGGCTCGTGCCCACCGCCAGGTGCATGGGAAGCCCCCCTAGGAGGACCAAAGCCGGCACGATGAGGAACCCACCCCCCACCCCCACGAACCCCGTGAGGGCTCCCACGGCGAGGCCTTCTAGGACGATTTTCCAGGGTTTGCGCTTCCCGCCCTGGGCCAAGGGGACGGGGCGGGCCATGAAGTAGGCGGCGAGGAGCATCACCAGGGCGAAGACCAGGAGTTGCACCTGGCCGGAAACGAACTGAGAGAGGAAGGCGCCCAGGTAGGTGCCCGCCATGCCCGGCAGGCCGAAGAAGAGGACACTCCGCCCGTCCACGAGGCCCCTGAGGGCGTAAGGGATGGCTCCCAGAAGGGCGATCCCCCCCACGATGAGGAGGCTTTCGGCGATGGCTTGCTTGGGGGGCTCCCCCAGGAGGTAGACCAGGACAGGCACCGTGAGGATGGAGCCCCCCGAGCCCAAAAGCCCCAAGGAAAGGCCGATGAGGAGGGCGCCGAGGAGGGCTAGCGTCATCGCTCCAGGGGGAGGCCGGAGGCGGCCCAGGCGTAGGTGCCCCCCTCCAGGTTGTACACCTTGTCCCCGTCAAAGCCTTGCTCCACCAGGAAGTCCGCCGCCACCCCGGAGCGGTTTCCCGAGTTGCAGACGAGGAGGATGGGCCGCTCCCTGGGGAGTTCCGCCAGGCGCTGGGGCAGGGTGGAAAGGGGGATGTTTATGGCGCCCGGCACGTGGCCCTCCGGGTACTCCCAGGCCTCCCGCACGTCCACCACCAGGGCGCTTTCCAGGAGGTCCTTGGCCTCGAGGGGCCCCACCTCCCGGTAGGGGGTGGCGGCGTAGCCCACCTCCACCGGGGTGGTGTCCACGGGAAGCCCGGCGCGGTACCAGCGCACGATGCCCCCATCCAGGTTGTACACCTGGTACCCCTGGGCGGTGAGCCAGGCTGCCGCCTGCCAGGAGCGGTTGCCCGTGCGGCAGTAGAGGACCACGGGCCGATCCTTGGGGATTTCCCCAAAGCGGGCCATGAACTCGGAAAGGGGAAGGAGGCGGGCCCCGGGGATGCGGGCTTGGGCGTACTCCTCCACCTCGCGCACGTCAAAGAAGGGCACGCCTTCCTCGTAAAGCCGCTTGGCCTCCTCGGGGGAAAGGTCTTTCACGGGCGTCTCGTACATGAGGGACCTCCTTAGGCGGTTACCAGCTCCTCGCCCTTCACCACGGGGAAGCCCGCCTCCTGCCAGGCCCTAATCCCCCGGTGAGGTTCAGGGCGTTCCCGAACCCGTGGGAGAGGAGGGCGGAGATGGCCGTGCTGGAGCGGTCCCCACCCACGCAGTGGACGATCAAGGGCTTGTCCTTGGGAAGCCGGTCCAGGTGGGCGAGGATGCGGCCCGCATGGATGTTCAGGGCGCCCGGGATGTGCCCTGCCAGGTACTCGTCCCGCCCCCGCACGTCCAAGACCACCGCCTCCCCCCGCTCCCAAAGGGCCTTGGCCTCCCTGGCGGTGATCTGGGGCACGGTTTCCAGCTCGCCCTCGGCGTACCCCTGAAGCCCCGGGATGTACCCCACCACCTCATCCAGGCCGATGCGGATGAGGGCCCGGGTGAGGGCCTCCACCTCCGAGGGGTGGGCGAGGAGGACGAGGGGCCGGTCGTAGGGGAGAAGCCAGCCCGCCCAGGTGGCGAAGTTCTTTCCTGCGGGGATGTTGATGGCCCCCTTCAGGTGCCCCCCGGCGAAGGCGAACTTGTCCCGGGTATCCACCAGGATGGCCCCTTCCCGGAGCCAACGGAGGAACTGGGCCTGGGTAAGGCGGCCCGGGTGGGGCACGCCGCCCAGGATGGGCATCCCGTCCCGGTTTAGCCGCTTCATCTCCTTGAAGTAGGTGGGGGCTTCCGGCTGGCCCTTTAGGAGGGCCTTCACGAAACCGGCCTCGTCGTTCCTTTCCAGGTACTCCGCCCACCAGGCGTGGCGGCGCTCGTAGCCCACGGTGGTGGCGGGAAGGGCTCCCAGGGCCTTGCCGCAGGCGCTCCCTGCCCCGTGGCCGGGCCAGACCTGCACGTGGTCGGGAAGGGTGAGGAACTTTTCCTTTAGGCTTTGGAACATGCGCCGGGCCCCAGGTTCCGCCGTGCCCTTAAACCCGGCGGCCTCCTCCAAGAGGTCGGGCCGGCCCACGTCCCCCACAAAGACGAAGTCCCCGGTGAGGAAAAGGAGGGGCTCGTCCGTCACCGCCCCGTCCGCCACCAGGAAGGAGAGGTGTTCGGGGGTGTGGCCGGGGGTGTGCACCGCTTGAACGCGGATGTTCCCCACCTTAAACGCATCCCCGTCCTTGAGGAGGACGTAGGAGAAGCCTTCCAGGCCCCGGTACTTCCAGTTCTCGTCTCCCTCGTCGGAGAGGTACAAGGTGGCCCCGGTGGCCTTGGCGAGCTCCCGGGCCCCCGAGAGGTAGTCGGCGTGGATGTGGGTTTCGGCGATGGCGGTGATGCGGAGGCCCAGGCTCTGGGCGAGCTCCAGATAGGTGTCCACGTCCCGTTTGGGGTCCACCACCAAGGCTTCCCCGGTGGCGGCGCATCCCAGCAGGTAGCTCATCTGGGCGAGGCCTTCCTCGTAGATCTGCCGGAAGATCATGGCTTTACCTCCCTATCGGGACCTTTGTCCCCTCGGCCTGAACATACCCTATGGGGGTACAGGGTGTCAAGCCCGGGCAACGTGAGCCTCCCCCCTATGAAGGAAGGGCCCCATCTGCTATATTTGTCAAAGGACGTACCCCTACGGGGGTATCTGACCGAAGGAGGAAGCGATGCCGTTGCTGGGACCAAAGGAACAGGAAATCGTGCGCGAGCGGCTTTCCACCCTGACCCGGGATGTGGAGATGGTGCTTTTCACCGACTCCTCCACCCTCATCGCCCCGGGCAAGGAGCCCTGCCTTTACTGCAAGGAAACCAAGCAGCTTCTGGAGGAGCTCGCTGGCCTTTCCGACAAGCTCCACTTGGTGGTCTACGACCTCGCCACCCCCGAGGGTCAGGAGAAGGCCAAGGCCTACCAGGTGGAGGCGGCCCCCACCCTGATCCTGCGGGAGAAGGGTTCCGAGGCCATAAACCTCCGCTACCGGGGTATCCCGGCGGGCTACGAGTTCGCAAGCCTCCTCGAGGACCTGGAGATGCTGGGCCGGGATGGGCACGGCCTGCCGGAGAACGTGGTCCAGGAGCTGAATAGCCTCCCCGAGGAGGTGCGGCTCCAGGTCTTCGTTACCCCCACCTGCCCCTACTGCCCGCAGGCGGTGCGCACCGCCCACCGCATGGCTTACGCCTCCCCCAAGGTTTGGGGCGAGATGGTGGAGGCCAACGAGTTCCCCGAGCTTTCCAACCGCTACCACATCCACGGGGTACCCGACACCATCATCAACGAGGGCAAGGAGCGGGTGCTCGGGGCCCAGCCCCTTTCCCAGTTCCTCCAGGCCATCCGCAAGGCCGTGGGGGTCCAGGCCTAAGATGACCCGCCGCGCCCTTCTTGCCCTTCTCCCCCTCCTCCTCTTCGCCTGCGGGCCCAAGGGGAGCTACCAGAACGTGGGCCCGGAGGAGCTCTACCGGGCCTTGGGTTCCGGGGCCTATGTGGTGGACGTGCGCACGCCCCAGGAGTTTGCCCAGGGGCACGTGCCCGGGGCCATCAACCTCCCCGTGGAGGAGGTGGCCCGCTGGGCGGACACCCTTCCCAAGGACAAGCCCGTCTACCTCTACTGCCGTAGCGGCAACCGGAGCCGCCAGGCGGCGGAGTACCTGAAGGGGAAGGGCTATACCAACCTCTACAACGTGGAGGGGGGCGTGTTGGCCATAGAGAGCGCCGGCTACCCCCTGGTCCGCTGATGGACGCCCTGCAGCTTGGCCCTTTCGCCATTCCCTGGGCCCGGGTCCAGGTGGCCCTGGCCCTCTTGGCGGGGGTGGTGGCGGCGGAGGTCCTGGCCCGAAGGGTGGATCAAAAGCTTGCCCCTTGGGCCTACAACGCCATCCTGGTAGGGCTTTTAGGGGCGCGGCTCGGGTTCGTCCTGGAAAACCTTTCCGTTTACGCCCGCGACCCCCTTTCCGTCCTCTACGTCTGGCAAGGGGGGTTTGACCCCCTTTGGGGTATCCTGGCTTCGGGAGGGTACACGCTCATGGTCTTGCCCAAGCACCTTTGGCGCTACGCCCTCGTGCCCGCCTTAGCGGCAGGGCTCGTGGTGGGTCTTTTCCTCACCCGGGGAGGAACAAAGCAGGAGGCGACGCTCCCTTCCCTTTCCCTCACCACCTTGGGGGGCACCCCGGTGAACCTCCAGGACTTTCGGGGAAAACCCCTTGTCCTGAACGCCTGGGCCACCTGGTGCCCCCCTTGCCGCCGCGAGCTCCCCATGATGGTGCGCCTGGCCCAGGAAAACCCGGACGTGCGCTTCGCCTTCGTGAGCCAAGGGGAGGGCCCGGCGGTGGTGCGCTCGTTTGTGGAGGAAGAGGGCCTGACGGCGGACTGGGTCTTGCTGGACCCGGAAACCCGGCTCTCCCAGGCCCTGGGGGTGCAAGGCCTACCCACCACCTTCTTCTTTGACCGGGAGGGGCGGCTTGTGGCCCGGCACCTGGGGGAGCTTTCCGAGGCGGTGCTTTTGGGCTACCTTCGGGTCCTCCGCTAGGTCCCGGCGGAAAGGAGGCGTTCCTTTCCCCCCACCACGGTCTTGAGGTGCACGGGCCGTCCCCAGAGGCGGTGCAGGTTCTCCAGCACCGCCTGCGTTTTTTTCAGGTCCAGCTCCACCCCTTCGTAGGCGTGGACCAAAAGGAGCTCGCCCCGGTTCTGGTAGTTGGCGTCCCATAGCTCCACGATGGGGTAGCCAGCGTTGGTGAGGCGGAAAAGGAGGGCCTTTTTGGCCTGGGAAAACCCTTCCAGGTCCTCGGGCCCCAAGAGGCCCTGGCGCAGGGCGAACTCGGGGGTGAGGAACTCCTCCAGGAAGGGGAGGTCGGTGTAGATGGTGCGCACCTGGAAGAGCTTCCGCCTCCCTTCCCCGGTGGGTCTCTCGTAGCGGAGCTTTTCCCCCAAGGGCAGGGCCTCGTACCCGGGGCCAAACCGCCCCTTGTCCCAGCGCTCCTCCACCTCCTTGAGGAGGTGGTAGCCCAGGCGGTAGGGGTTAAGCCCGTGGGGGGCGAGGAGGCCTGCTTGGAGCTCGGCGAACTCCAGGGCCTCCTCGGGGGTGAGGAGGGGGAGGAGGATCTGGGTGTGCCAGTAGGTGGCCCAGCCCTCGTTGAGGATTTTCGTGGCGACCTGGGGAGCGTAGTAGAGGCTTTCTTCCCGGATGATCTCCAGGATCCCCTTCTGCCAGGGGGCCAGGGGGGCGTGCTGGACCAGGAAGCCCAGGATGTCCCGGGTGGGCCTTGGGGGGAGGGGCTTGGGGCTTGCCCCTTCCTCCGCCTCCTTGGGAAACCCGGGGGGCGGGTTCACGAAGGGGTCCAGGTAGGGGCGCACCCTAAGCCGGGCTTGGGGCTTTTCCTCCTCTGGCCCTTCCGGCCTTTGGATGTAGGGGGCGTGGGGGTCTATCAGGTTCTCCAGGGAAAGGGCTAGGTCCAAGAACTCCTCCACCGCCCTGGTCCCGTGCCGCTCCATGGCCTTTTCCACATAGGTGGCGTGGTGGGCCATCTCGTCCAGCATGTCCTTGGGGATGGGCTTGAACGCCAGGTTGTGGTGGAAGAAGTCGGCGTGGGCGTAGACGTGGGCCATGACCAGTTTTTGGGCGAGGAGGGTGTTCCCCTTGAGAAGGTAGGCCTGCACGGGGTGGGTATTCACCACCAGCTCGTAGATGCGCCCAAGGCCGTAGCGGTAGGTTTCGCGGTAGCGCAGGTACTCGCTCCCCCACCGCCAGTGGGGGTAGCGGCGGGGGAAGCCCCCGTAGGCGGCCAGCATGGCCATCTCCTCGGGGGTGACCTCCTCAAAGAGGACGGGGGGAAAGGAAAGCCCCAGGGCTTCCGCCCTTTCCCGCAGGCGCTCAGCCCAGTGGCGAAGCTCCTTCTCCACGCTAGCCTCCCAAAAGGCGCCTGAGGGCTTGGGGAAGGTCCTCCCGGCCCCGCACCTCGGCGGTGGCGAGGCCCTCCTGGCCCCCCAAGGCTTCCCGCAAATCCTCCAGGAAGCGGCCCTGGCCGTAGGGGCCCTCCACCTGGGCGTAGCCGTAGAGGGCGAGGGAGGGAAGGAGGCGCTTTAGGGCCTCGAGGGCCAAGGGGGTATCCCCTTGCCAGTTCTCCCCGTCGGAGAAGTGGTAGAGGTAGCGGTTGTAGAAGGCCTCAGGGTAGGCCTTGAGGATTTCCTCGGCCAGGAGGAGGGGACTGGAAAGCCTGGTACCCCCGCCCTCCCGGGCGCGGAAGAACTCCTCCTCGGAAACCTCCCACGCCTCGGCGTCGTGGAGGAGGTAGCGCCTTTCCAGGCGGGGGAAGTGGCGCTTGATCCAGAGGGTGATCCAGAAGGAAAGGGTTTTCACCAGCCTTAGCTCCTCCTCCCGCATGCTCCCCGAAACGTCCAGGGCGAAGAGGACCACCGCCTGGGCGTGGGGCTTTGGCCGGCGCTTGGCGGCCTTGTAGCGGAGGTCCTCCCTTTCGGGCACCAGGAGGGGGTCTTCCGGGCGGTACTCCCCGGTGAGGAGGGCCCGCCTAAGGCTTTCCTTCAGGGTGCGGCGCACGTGGCGAAGCCCCCTTGGGCCCTTGCGGGCGATGGTGGTGTAGCGGAAGGCTTCCTCCGTGACCTCCCCCTCCCCCTTGGGCAGGAGGCGGGGCAGGCGCAGGGCCTCCCCCATGAGGTCCAAAAACTCCTCCAGCTCCAGCTCGGCCACGGGGATGTGCCCCCCGGGGCCAAGAGCCTCGTCCCCCGGCCCCCCAAGGCCCAGGCCTTCCCCTATGGGCTCGCCGTAGACGATCTTGGGCAACTCCAGCTGGGGCAAGGGGATGGAGACGAGCCGCCCCTCCACCTGGCCGAAGAGCTCCTCCCGGGTCAGGAACTCCCGGGCCCTTTTCTTCACCTCGCCCCGGACGATCTCCTTGAAGCGCTCCAGGTCGCGGGCGATGGGCAGGAAGCCTTCCCCAGGGGTCATCGTTCGCTCCGGGCGAAGAGGGAGGCGGCGAACTCGAGGACGCCTGCGGCGCAGTGCTCGCAGTAGCCGTGGTCGCGGATGAGCCTCGCCTTCACCACGTCAATCTTGGCCTGGGTCTCCGGGTCCACCACCCCCGAGACCAGGGCGGAGAGCCGGATGGTGTCCTTCTGGTCCTCAAAGAGCTTGAGCTCCAGGGCGCGGCGGAGGCGGTCGTTGTCCTTGTAGGTGAACTGCCGCCCCTCCAGGGCCAGAGCCCCGATGTAGTTCATGATCTCCCGGCGGAAGTCGTCCTTGCGGGACTCGGGGATCTCAATCCGCTCCTCCACCGAGCGCATGAGCCTTTCGTTGGGGGGCTCGGGGGCCCCGGTGTAGGGGTTTTTCACCTTTTCCCCCAGCACGTAGGCCTTCACGTGGTCAATGTAGTTGTGGAAGAGGCGGTTTAAGGCCTCCTCGTCAGCGGCGATGGCCCGTTGCACCTCGTTGCGGACGATCTCGGCGTACTCCGCCTTGACCTCCTGGAGGAGGGCCTTGTAGCGCTCCTTGGTCTTCTCGTCGGAGATCAGGGAGTGGTGCTTGAGCCCCTCTTCCAGCTCGTTCATGACCATGAAGGGGTTGATGCACGGCTCCTCGCTGGTGACGAGGACGTTGGAGATCTTGTCCTGGATGTAGCGGGGGCTTATCCCCTCCAGACCCTCCCGCTTGGCTTCCTGCATCAGCTCCCGCACCGCCTCCTCCGTCCAGCCGGGGAGGAGCCTGCCGTCGTAGAGCTTGAGCTTTTGCATCAGGGTGAGCCCGGCCCGCTTGGGAGGCTCCAGCCGGGTCAGGACGGCCCAGGTGGCGGCCATCTCCAAGGTGTGGGGAGCGATGTGCTTGCCCCGCACCTTGGCGAAGTCCCGCTGGTAGATCCTCACCTCGTCGGAAACCCGGAGGATGTAGGGGATGTCAATCTTGATGGTGCGGTCCCGCAGGGCCTCCATGTACTCGTTGGCCTGGAGCTTCCTATATTCGGGTTCGTTGGTGTGTCCAAGAATAATTTCGTCTATGTCCGTCTGCGCAAACTTCTTAGACTTGATTTTGTGCTCCTGGCTGGCGGTGAGGAGGTCGTAGAGGAAGGCCACGTCCAGCTTCAGGATCTCAATGAACTCCACCAGGCCCCGGTTGGCGATGTTGAGCTCGCCGTCAAAGTTGAAGGCCCGGGGGTCGGAGTCCGAGCCGTAGATGGCCACCTTGCGGTAGTTGATGTCCCCGGTCAGTTCGGTGGCGTCCTGGTTCTTCTCGTCCTTGGGCTGGAAGGTGCCGATGCCCACGCGGTCCTTTTCCGAAAGGACGAGCCGCTTCACCACCACCTCGCGCTCCAAGACGGCGGCCAGGTCCCCTTGGTGGCGGGCCAGGGCTTCCCGCATCTGGAAGCGGCACACCGGGCAGAGGTCCCCCTCCACCTCGAGGGGGTACGGGTACTCGGGGTGAAGCGCCCTGAGCTCCTCCAAGAACTCCTGCCGGATGTCCATGGGCAGGAGGTGCAGGGGCTCCTCGTGCATGGGGCAGGGGAGGGGGCCTTCCGGGGTCTTCCAGTAGAGGGTGAACAGCCTGCCCTCCTCCGTGCGGCTATAGGCCTCCAGGCCTTTCTTGAGGAGGCGGGCGATGGTGCTTTTGGCCGAGCCCACGGGGCCGTGGAGGAGAAGGATGCGGCGCTCGGGGCCCAGGCGGTGGGCCGCCGCCTTCAGGGTGGCCACGAGGCGCATGAGGGGCTTGTCCAGGCCGAAGATGGCGTCCTTGCCCCCCTCAAAGGGGTCGTCAAAGAAGCGGTAATGGAGGAGCTTCTCCCGGAAAAGGGTGTACTCCTCCACCCCTTGGGCCAGGATCATGTCGTGGACCCGCTGGAAGCTGGTCCTTAGGGGCCTCGGGTCCTCCTTGAGGAGGCGCAGGTAGTCGGCAAAGGACCCTTCCCAGCTTAAGGCCCGGTAGGCCTCGAGGTCCTGACGGCGGCGGATGCGCTCCAGCTCGTTCATGTGCGCCCTCCTTCATAGGGGCTTGGCGGGAGTTGTCATAGCTTAGCCTCATTGTACCACGTTCCGGAGGGAAATTGTGGCGCGCACCCTAGGCAAAAGCGCCCAAAGGCCCCACAATAACCGATTGGTCTAGACGCTTAGGCCTCCCGCCAGAGCTGGTAAAACCCCCGGGCGTTATGGAGGATGTGGGCCAGGATGCCGGGGAGGAGGCTTCCCGTGAGAAGGTAGCTGAGGCCAAAAAGGAGCCCGGCCATCCCGGTGTAAAGGGGGTAGGCGAACGCCCGCTTGGGGGCGGGGTGGAGGAGGGCAAAGAGGAGGGCCTGGAGGGGAAGCCCGACGGGCCCTAGCCAAGCTACCAGGAGGTTTTGTAGGAGGCCTCGGAAGAAGAGTTCCTCCGCCACGCCAGAAAGAAAGGCCAGCAAAACCAGACTAGGAGGGCCTAAACCTTCCCTTTTAAGGGTCAAGCCCAGTTGCCGGTGGAGCCGTTCTGCCTCGAGGAAGGAAGCAGGGAAAATGGCGCGGAAGAGGATTTCCAAGGCCCAGAGCAAAAAGAGCAGAACTGCGGCCACCCAGATGTTTTGAGCTTCGGGAGGCGTATTCAAGCGGAAGCCGAATAGAAGCATTCCTGAAGCTCCTAGGAGAAGGAGACCTCCTTGTAAGAGGAGCAGTATGCGAAGGATCTGCACAGGCTAATCTTCTTTCAGCAAAGCGCGCACGAACCGTAGGCGGCTCATGACTCCCCCAGACAACAAGGCCCAAGGGCTTTCTCCGCCAAAAAGGCGGTCACGGATTTCCTTCGGATGCAAGCCTCTTCGTTTCAGTTGGAGCGCTTTCTCGCGGCTTTTTTCTATAAAGTCCAATTTAGCCTTGAGGGCCTGGACAGGGTGTTCCACCGGTCCTGCATGAGCACAAAAGAAATGGCGCGGTTTGAGTTCTATCACTTTCCGTAGGCTCCGGATGAGGGCTTGTACGTCAAACCCAGGGGGCGCTAAGTTGGCACGTACGGAAAGAAAGAGATCACCCCCAAAGACCAACCCCACTTCTTCGTCGTATATCACCACGTGGTCGGGCGCATGTCCCGGAGTGGGGAGGACGAGGAAGGACCCAATCCGCTCAACAGCCTGGGCACGGACAGATTTCACTGTTCCCCATACTAGGCGCCGATACAGCGGGAGCAAAGGAGGCTTTTGCAAGAGGTGTGCCGCCTCTTTCCCTGTGAAAATAGGCAGAGAAAGGCGAGACGCTCCGCCAGCATGGTCCTCATGAGTGTGGGTGATGAAAAGGGCTTCCGCGCGGCTGGTGTAACGCGGCGCCCGGAGGGGGCCTGCATCAATTTGAAACCCTTTGTACTGATAAATATAAACCCCGAAGTTTATCCACCTGGTTAAAGGTGTGACGAGAAAGAGGCTTTCCACACCGTGGCCGAGGGGTTTCCAGTCCCGCATATACTTAGTATAAAGTGAGAGGCTCCCCAAGTATGTCTGAAAAGATGGCCTCTTGGCTAGACCTCCAAGATTTTCTTGGGGCGAAACGCTAGGGCATCGGCCGAAACCAAGTGGAGGGGAATGCCCCGGTATGCTGAGGGAAGTTTCGCCGGGTCCGCCCCGTGGAGGTGGCCGTAGACGATGGCGTCCGGTTTGGCCAGGGCGGCTAGCTCCAAAAGCGGCGTGGCCTCCCCCCCAGGGCCGAAAGGGGGAAAGTGGAAGGCCACCACCAGGTGCCGGTAGGTCTTCCCGTCCAGGTCCTTTAGGGAAAGCCTAAGCCTTTCCACTTCCCGGGCGAAGATCCGTTCGTCCTCCGGGCTTGGGGGTGGGTACTGCCAGCCCCGGGTTCCGGCCACCGCCACTCCCTCCAGGACCAAGGCATCGTTTTGCAGGGCGTACATCCCGGGAGGCAATACGGCCCTTAGGCGGCTGATGGAGGGCCACCAGTAGTCGTGGTTGCCCTTGAGGAGCACCTTCTGGCCTGGAAGGGCGGCGAGGTCCAGGAGGTCGGGAATGGCCTCGCCGAGGCGCATGGCCCAGGAGATGTCCCCGGGGACGAGGACCAGGTCCCCTTCCCCCACCACCTCGCGCCAGCCCCGGAAAAAGGCCTCCGGGTGCCCCTGCCAAGCGGGACCGAAGACGGTCATGGGCTTGGGGTGGACGCGGGAGAGATGGGGGTCGGCGATGGCGTAGACCCGCATGGGCCATAGCGTACCCTAAAGGGGTGGGGGAGTCGGAAGCCTTGGCCTATGCCCTCAAGCTCTTGGCCCGCCGGGGCCTGAGCCGGTGGCGGCTTCGGGAAAAGCTCCTCGGGCGCTTTCCCGAGGGGGAGGTGGAGGCGGCCTTGGCCCGGTTGGAGGCGTTGGGCTACCTGGATGACCGGGCCTTTGCGGAAAGCTTCGTGGCTGCCCGGCGTAAGTTTGGCCCCGCCAAGCTCCGCTATCTGCTCCGGGCCCAGGGGGTGGCGGAGGAGGTGGTGGCGGAGGTGCTTGGGGGAATGGGGGAGGAGGAGGTCTTGCAGGCGGCCTTGAAGGCGCTTCGCCGCTACCCCCGCCGCCACGACCAGGCCAAGGCGGTGCGCTTCTTGCAGGGCAGGGGTTTTCCCCTCTCTGTGGCCCTCGAGGCCTACCGGCTTGTCAAAAAGGAGGAAAGGCGGTAAAAAGAGCCCATGCCTGAGGTACACGTTGAGCGTTTCATCCTGGCGCCTCCTGAGAAAGTGTATGCTTTAGCCAAGGACCTGGAGGGTCTAAAACCTTTCTTGAAAGATGTGCAAACACTTCGCCTTCTTCACCAGGAGAAGAACCGGACTCGTACGGAATGGGTGGGCGTGGCGATGGGCAAGAAGGTCCGGTGGATAGAGGAGGAGGAGTGGGATGACGCCCATTTACGCAACCGGTTTTGGTCACCCGAGGGCGATTTCGATCGCTATGAAGGGACCTGGGAGTTTATTCCCGAGGGGGAGGGTACGAGGGTTGTGTTAAATATAAGCTACGAGTTGACCATCCCTATTTTTGGTCCCCTCTTACGCCGGTTGATCCACAAGCTGATGCAGGAAAATGCCCAATCCGTACTCCAAGGACTGGAGGATCGCGTATTGGTTAGCTAGTTGCATAAGAGGGCTATTTGTTCTAGCATGGGCCTTGAAGCCGCCCATGTTTTTGCCGAACGGGGTGGCCCAAGAGCTTTCAGGAGGTCAAAGTGGAAACGTTGCGCGTCTCTTCCAAGTCCCGCCCCAACTCCGTGGCCGGTGCCATTGCGGCGCTGTTGCGCACCAAAGGCGAGGTGGAGGTGCAGGCCATCGGGCCCCAGGCGGTGAACCAGGCGGTGAAGGCCATCGCCATCGCCCGGGGTTATATCGCCCCCGATAACCTTGACCTGGTGGTCAAGCCCGCCTTCGTCAAGCTGGACCTGGAGAACGAGGAGCGGACCGCCCTGAAGTTCAGCATCAAGGCCCATCCCCTGGAGTCTTGAGGGCCTCAGACCCTAGGGCCCTAGCCCTCGCCCTTCTCCTCGAGGTGGAGGGGGGGTGGGGGGCCCAGCAACTTTTGGACCGGGCCCTGGACCGGGTGGCCTGGCCGGAAAGGGACAAGGCCTACGTGACCCACCTGGTCTATGGGGCCCTTAGGCGCCTTAGGCTTTTGGACCACCTTCTCGCCCCCCATCTGCCGCGGCCGGAAAAGCTCCCTCCCCTAGTGCGCTGGGCTTTGCGCCTAGGGGCTTTGGAGTGGCTCTTGGGCAAGCCGGACCACGCCCGGGTGAGCCCTTGGGTGGAGGCGGTGAAGGGGCGCTACCCCCGGCTCGCCGGCCTCGTGAACGCCGTTTTGCGCCGCTTGGCGCCCAGGGAGGCCCCGGAATGCGTGCGCCTCTCCCTCCCCGACTGGCTTTGCGAAAGGTGGCGGGGCTTTTTCGGAAGCCTGGACTTCGCCGAGGGGTTCAACGAGCCCGCTCCCCTCTTCGTCACCGCCTTGCGCAAGGTGGAAGGGTTAAGGCCCGGCCCCGTTCCCCATAGCTTTGTCTTTGAGGGTCCCAAAACCGACTTTTCGGCGTTAGGCCTCCAGCCGCAAAACCCCGCCTCCCTCTTCGCCGCCCAGCTTTTGGAGGCGCAGAGGGGGGAGAAGGTCCTGGACCTCTGCGGCGGGGCGGGGCTGAAGGCCTTCTATTGGGCGAGCCAGGGGGCGGAGGTGGTTTCCTACGACCTCAACCCCAAGCGGCAGGAGGCGGGCAGGCGCACGGCGGAGAAGCTCGGCCTAAAGGTGGCCTACCGCACCCAGGACCTCACCCTTCCCATCCCCGAGCGGGCGAAGAAGGTGCTTTTGGACGCCCCTTGCACCGGCACGGGCACCTTCCGCGCCCACCCCGAACGCCGCTACCGCCTCGCCCCGGAGGACCCGGCCCGCATGGCCGAGCTCCAGCGAAGGCTTTTGGAAACCGCCGCCTCCGCCACGGAGGAGGGAGGGGTGCTGGTCTACGCGGTCTGCTCCTTGACGGAGGAGGAGGGGGAAGGGGTGGCGCGGTCCTTTTTGGCGGGGCACCCCGAGTTCCGCCCCGAGCCCATTGCCTGTCCTTTGCCGGTGCTTCGGGAAGGCCTTGGCGTGTACGTGGCCCCGGAGGGGGGCCTGGACGGGTTTTATTACCTGCGCCTCCGGAAGGTAGACTCTAGGGCATGAGGCTTGCCTTCTTGGGCCTGGGAAAGATGGGCCGGAGCATCCTGAAAGGGGCCCTGGAGCGGGGGTTTCTGCGCCCCGAGGAGGTGGGGGTGGTGGGGCGCACCCGGGAGCGCACGGAAGAGCTGGCGCGCGCCTTTGGCATCAGGCCCCTGAGCCTCAAGGACCTGGCCCAGGCGGAGCGGGTCCTCCTGGCGGTGCAGCCCAGGGACTTTCCCCACCTGGCCCCGGAGATCGCCTTCCCCCAGGTGGGCTATGTTTCCATCATGGCGGGGGTGTCCACCGCGGTCCTCGCCCGCAGGCTGGACTCGAGGCGGGTGGTGCGGGCCATGCCCAACCTGGCGGCGGTGATCGGGGAAAGCTCCACCGCCCTCACGGCCCTGCGCGAGGCCCGGGAGGCGGGGGACCTGGACTTCGCCCGCGCCCTCTTCTCCACCGTGGGGGATGTGTACGAGATCCCCGAGCACCTCTTTGACCCCTTCACCGCCATGTCCGCTTCCGCCCCCGCCTATTTGGCGGTGGTGGCGGAAGCCTTGGCGGACGCCGGGGTGAAGATGGGGATGCCGAGGGGCCTCGCCCTGCGCCTGGCGGCGGAGGCCTTGGCGGCCACGGGGGAACTCCTCAAGACCCGCCACCCCGCACAGCTCAAGGACGAGGTGGCAAGCCCCGGGGGCACCACCATCCACGGCCTTCACGCCCTGGAGGCCCGCGCCCTCCGCGCCGCCTTCTACGAGGCGGTGGAGGCGGCCACCCGGCGGGGGCACGAGCTGGGGGAGGCGGAGTAGGTGCGCTTCCTGGCGCTTCTTCCCCTTTTCCTCCTGGCCTTGGCCCAGGCCTTCCCCCCAGGGGGAGGCCGCTACGCCTACTCCGACAGGACGCTCCAGGAACTCCTCCCGCACCCGGAGGGCTTCCGCCTGCGCTACCGGAAGGAAGGGCGGGTATTCCGGGAAGACCGGCTCCGCCTCGCCCCGGAAGGGGTGTACCTCCTGGGGGTGAGCTTCCCGGAGGGGTATTTCCCCTTTGACCCTCCCCTCCTCCTCTACCCAAACCCCTTGGGTCCGGGGGTGGCCTGGGGGGGAAGCGCCCGCTTCCTTGGGCAACGGGTGGCCCTCTCCGCCCGGGTGGAGGGCGTGGAGGGGGTAAAGGTGAGGGCGGGTGCCTTCAACGCCTACCGGGTGCGGGTGGCCTACACCACGGAAAAAGGGGGCACCGACCTCAAGGAGCTTTACCTGGTGCCGGGCCTCGGGGTGGTGGCCTACCGGGCGGGGCAGGCTTGGGTGGAGCTCCTCCGCTTCACCCCAGGTGCGCCCTGAGGTAGTAGCGGAGGATCTCGCGGTACATGCGCATCCGGTGGAGAAACCCCGGCAGGAGGCCCCGCTTTTCCTCCTTCATCACCTGGCTCACCCCGGGAAGGGGCAGGTAGCGCACCCGCCAGCCCTGGGCCTTGGCGTGGCGGGTGAGGAGGAGTTCCAGGTCGTAGCGGGCCCTTTCCAGGCCCGGCACCTCCCGAAGCGCTTGGGTGGCCAGGGCCCGCTGCCCCGAGAGGAAGGGGGTGAGGCGCATGGCCAGGTCCGTGGAAAGCCGCCCCCCCTGGAAGACCCCCACGGCCATCTCCGCCTCCTTTGCGCGCACAGGGTTTAGGAGGGCATGGAGGTGCTCGGGCTTAAGCCCAAGGAGGTCGGCGTCCAGGAGGACCACGTGGGGGGTCATCACCCGCTTGAGCCCCTCGGCGATGGCCCCGCCCTTGCCCCGGTTCTCGGGGAGGCGCACCACCTCCGCCCCCGCCTCCTCGGCCCTTTGGGCCGTGCCGTCCTTGGAGCCGTCGTCCGCCACCACCACGGGAAAGCCCGCCTCCCGGGCCACCCGCACCACCCGGGCGATGGTGGCCTCCTCGTTGAAGGCGGGGATGAGGACCGTGGCCTCCATCAGCCCCCCAGAAGCCGCCTCAGGTCCTGGAAGGTGACCAGGAGGACGAGGAGGATGAGGAAGAGGAAGCCTAGGTAGTGGACCACCGCCTCCTGCTCGGGGCGGATGCGGAAGAGGCGGGCGAGGGCGAGGAGGAGGATCCGCCCCCCGTCCAGGGCGGGGATGGGGAGGAGGTTGAAGAGGGCCAGGGAGAGGTTGATGGCCGCCGCCAGCTCCACCAGGCGGAAGAGCCCCTCCTGGGCCGCCCGCCCCGTTTCCGCCACGATGCCCACCGGTCCCACGACCCCGCTATTGGGGTTGCCCGAAAGGACCCCGAGGAGCCCTCCCACCAGGGCCCGCACCATCTCGGGGCCGAAGGCCAGGGTGCGGCTGGCCGCCAGGGCAAGCCCCTCCCCAAAGCCCACCTTGCGGTAGGTCACCTCCGGCTGGTAGACGAGCCCAAGCCGCTCCATCCCCGGCTCCCAGGTGAGGGTGAGCTGGACCTCTTCCCCTTGGCGGAGCACGGTGAGGGTGTGGGGGCCTGGGGTCTTGACCTTTTCAATGTCCTGGGGCCTTTGGAAGGGAAGGCCGTCCACGGCGAGGAGGACGTCCTGCGGCTTTAGCCCCGTCCTTTCCGCCAGGCTCCCCGGCACCACCTCCAGGACCACCGCCCGGCCCGTGGCCTCGGGCACCCCTTGGGCGCTGAAGAGGTAGCCGAGAAGCCCCCAGGCCAGGAGCACGTTCATCACCACCCCGGCCACCAGGACGAGGAGCTTCCCGAGGAAGGGGAGGGCGTCGTAGCCCCTGCCCCGCTCCTCGGGGAGGAGGCCTTCAATGTCGGCGTAGCCGCCCAAGGGGATGGCGGAAAGCCGCCACTCGGTGCCGAAGGCCTGCCGCCGCAGGAGGATGGGGCCGAAGCCCACGCTGAAGGCCTTGACCCGTACCCCCTGGAGCCTCGCCGCCAGGTAATGCCCAAGCTCGTGCACGAAAACGCTCACGCCGATGATGAGGAGAAACCAAAGAAGGCTCATGCCCACCTCTTGGCCTCTTCCCGGGCCCAGGCGTCCACGGCGAAGAGGTTCTCCCATGTTAGGGGAAGGGAGGGGGTGGCTTCCAGGACCCGGGCGAGGATCTCCGGGATGCGGGTGAAGGGGATACGGCCCGCCAGGAAGGCCTCTACCGCCACCTCGTCGGCGGCGGAAACCGCCACCTGGGCCACCCCGCCCCGCTTGCCCGCCTCGTAGGCCACCTCCAGGGCGGGGAAGCGGTTCAGGTCGGGCTCCAAGAACTCTAGGACCCCGGGGAGGGGAAGGTCCTTTAGGGGGGTTTCCGCCCGCTCGGGGTAGGTGAGGGCGTACTGGATGAAAAGCCGCATGTCCGTGGGGCCCAGTTCGGCTTTAAGGTTCCCGTCCACGAAGCGCACCAGGCCGTGAACGTAGGCCTGGGGGTGGATGAGGACCTTGATCCTCTCCAGGGGGAAGCGGAAGAGCTCCTTGGCCTCCAGGACCTCGAGGCCCTTGTTAAAAAGGGTGGCCGAGTCCACGGTAACCTTGGGGCCCATCCGCCAACGGGGGTGGTTCAGGGCCATCTCGGGGGTCACCTGGGAGAGGTCCTCGGGGGCTTTTAAGAAAGGCCCTCCGCTGGCGGTGAGGATGAGCTCGGCCACCTCCTCCCGCCTTTCCCCAAGGAGGGCTTGGAAGAGGGCCGAGTGCTCGGAGTCCACGGGGAGGATCTCCGCCCCAGAGGCCTCCACCTCCTGCCAAAGGAGGGGGCCCGCCGCCACCATGGCCTCCTTGTTGGCGAGGGCGATGCGCTTGCCCGTCTGGGCCGCCACCCGGGTGGGGGCGAGGCCGCCGAGGCCCGGGATGGCCGCCACCGCCACCTCCGCCTCCAGGGCGGCCACCTCCTCGGGGGTGCCGAGCTTTAGGCCGGGAAAGCGCGCCCTAAGCTCGGGGTGGAGGCTTTCGTCGGCCGCCACGAGGAGGGGCTTCCACTCGGCGATCTGCTGGGAGAGGATTTCCAGGTTTTTCCCGGCGGCGAGGCCCACCACCCTATAGCCCCGCCAGCGGCAGACCTCCAGGGCCTGCCTCCCGATGGAGCCTGTGGAACCCAGAACGACCACCCGTTTCATGTGAAGAGCACCACCAAAAAGTAGGTGAGGGGGAAGGTGAAGAGGAGGCTGTCTATGCGGTCCAAAAGCCCCCCGTGCCCCGGCAGGAAGCGCCCGGAGTCCTTGACCCCGGCGAAGCGTTTGAGCATGGACTCCGCCAGGTCACCGAGTTGCGCCGCCAAGGAGAGGAGGAGGCTAAAGAGCCATAACTCCAAAAGGCCGAAGGGAAAGACTTCCCGCACCAGGCCCGTGTAGGCAACCAGGGCTAGAAAGCTCACCAAGATGCCCCCAAGGGAGCCCTCGAGGGTTTTCCCAGGACTGATCTCGGGGGCGAGCTTCCGGCGGCCAAAGGCCCGGCCGGCAAAGTAGGCCCCGATGTCCGTGGCAAAGCTGACCACGATGGGCAGGCTCAGGGTCCAAAGCCCCAGGGTGCCGTCGGGGGTTTCCCGCAGAAGGAGGACGTAGCCTAAGCTCCAGGGCAGGTACAGGAAGGCGAAGAGGGTGAAGACGAAGCGGGTGATGTCCGCCCCCTTGAGGAGCTCGTAGCTGAAGCTCGCCATGAGGAAAAGCCCCAAGGCCACCTCCCGCCAGGGCACCTGGGGGAAGTGCCAGTACAGGACGGGCAAGGAGAAGAGGTAGACCCCCACGCCCCCCACCAGGAGAAGGGGGAGGTTCAGGCGGATGCCCCGCCGGGCCAGCATCTCCTTGAGCTCCAGCGCCCCCAAGAGGAGGACCAGGACCAAGGTGGGCAGGATAAGGGCTACCCCGGCCCAGAGGACGAGGAGGAGAAGGGCCGCCCCCACCAGGGCGGAGACCACCCGGGTGGGGAGGTCCTCGCGTCCCGTCATCCCCCACCCCCAACCCGGGTGGGGGGGCCATCCACCGCTAGCACCCGCACACCGCCCCTTGCCCGGCCTAGCCCAGGATCTCCTGCTCCTTCTTTTCCAAGAGCTCGTCCGCCTTGGCGATGAACTCGTCCGTGATCTTCTGGATTTCCGCCTCGGCCCGCTTGGTGTCGTCCTCGGAGAGGTGGAGGTCCTTGGCGAGCTTCTTTAGCTTTTCCAGGGCCTCACGGCGGATGTTGCGGATGGCTATCCGGCCTTCCTCGGCGTAGTGGCGGGCCGCCTTGACCAGCTCCTTGCGCCTTTCCTCCGTGAGGGGAGGGATGTTGATGTAAAGGGCGTCCCCCTTGTTGGCGGGGTTCAGGCCCAGGTCGGAGTCGCGGATGGCCTTTTCAATGGCCTTTAGGGCGTTTTGGTCCCAGGACTGGACCACCAGGGTCCGGGCATCGGGGGCGGTGACGGTGGCGATCTGGTTGAGGGGGACGTGGGTGCCGTAGTACTCCACCTTGAGGTGGAGGAGCAAGGCGGGGTTGGCCCGCCCCGAGCGCAGGCCCGCCAGGTTGTGCTCCAGGGCCTCGAGGCTCTTTTGCATGTGGCTTCGGGTTTCCGCGTAGAGCTCCTTCAGGGTCATGGCGCCTCCTTTCTAGGCGTGGATCAGGGTGCCCACCTTTTCCCCTTGGATAATACCCACCAGGGCTCCCGGCTTGAAGATGTCAAAGACCACGATGGGAAGCCCCGCCTCCATGCACAGGGTGATGGCGGTGGTGTCCATCACCTGGAGGCCGCGGTTGAGCACCTCCAGGTAGGTGAGCTCGTCAAAGCGCACGGCGTTCGGGTTCTTCCTTGGGTCATCGGAGTAGACCCCGTCCACCTTGTTCTTGGCCATGAGGACCACCTCGGCCCCCACTTCCAAAGCCCTCAAGGCGGCGGCGGTGTCGGTGGAGAAGAAGGGGTTGCCCGTGCCGCCCCCGAAGATGACGATGCGCTCCTTCTCCAGGTGCCTTAGGGCGCGGCGGCGGATGTAGGGCTCTGCCACCTGGGTGATGGTGAGGGCGGTCTGGACCCGGGTGGGGATGCCCAAGGCCTCCAGGGCGTCCTGGAGGGCCAGGGCGTTCATGATGGTGGCCAGCATGCCGATGTAGTCGGCGGTGGCCCGGTCCATCCCCACCCCCTGGCGCGCCCCGCGCCAGAGGTTCCCCGCCCCGATGACGATGGCGAGCTGCACCCCGGTTTCGTAGGCGGCCTTGATCTCCCGGGCCAGGGCCTTGGTGGCCTCGGGCTCTATGCCGAAGCCGTTGGACGTTAAGAACTCGCCGGAAAGCTTGAGGAGGACCCGCTTGTACTTCATGGCTTCAGGAAAAACCGGGGCCCTTCTAAGCGGGGCCCCGGTTTGGCCGCATGGCTTACGCCCCCAGTTCCAAGCGGCAGAAACGCCGCACCACGATGTTCTCCCCGGTCTTGGCGATGGCCTCTTGGATGAGCTCCTTGACCTTGACCTTGTCGTCCTTGACGAAGGGCTGCTCCAGGAGGACCACCTCCTCCAGGTACTTTTTCAGGCGGCCTTCGGCGATCTTCTCGGCGATCTGCTGGGGTTTGCCCTCGTTGAGGGCAGCCTGGATGTAGATCTGCCGCTCCTTCTCCAGCTCCTCGGCGGGGATCTCCTCGGCGGAGATGTAGCGGGGGTTCATCATGGCGATGTGCATAGCCAGGTCCTTGGCCAAGGCCTGGAAGAGCTCGTTGCGGGCCACGAAGTCGGTTTCGCAGTTGAGCTCCACCAGGACGCCCACCCGCTGGTTGTGGTGGATGTAGTGGCCGATGATCCCTTCGCGGGCCTCCCGTTCCGCCTTCTTGGCGGCCTTCATGGCCCCCCGCTCCCTGAGGAGCTGCACCGCCTTTTCCTCGTTCCAGCCGGCGTCCTCGAGGGCCTTCTTGACATCCATCATCCCGGCCCCCGTGGCCTCGCGTAGCTTCTTGATGAGTTCCATCTGGCTCATGCTTCCACCTCGTCCTCGCCGCCGAAGTCCTCCGTGGCGGCTTGTTGGGCCTGGCGCTCCGCCTCCTCCACCAGGGCGTAGGAGGGGGAGGGCTCCACCACCCCGCCCCGGGCCGCAATGATTAGGTCCGCCGCCCGGGAGAGGATGAGCTGGATGGAGCGGATGGCATCGTCATTGCCGGGGATGATGTAGTCCACCAGCTCCGGGTCGGAGTCCGTGTCCGCCAGGGCGATGACGGGGATGAAGAGCTTCCTGGCCTCCCGCACGGCGATGGCTTCCTTGGTGGGGTCCACCACGAAGATGGCGTCGGGCAGGCGCTTGAGGCGGCGGAAGCCCGAGAGGTACTTTTGCAACCTTTCCAGCTCGTGCTTCAGGCGCACCTGCTCCTTCTTGGGGCGCTCCTGGATAGCCTCGGAGGCGAAGAGGGCCTCCAGCTCTTCCAGGCGGTTCACCCGTTGGGCGATGGTCTTGAAGTTGGTGAGCATCCCGCCCAGCCAGCGCTGGTTCACGTAGGGCATTCCCGCCCGGTCCGCCTCCATGCGCACGATGTCCTGGGCCTGCTTCTTGGTGCCCACAAAGAGCACCGTGCCGCCCCGCATGGCCAGGTCCTCGAGGAAGCGGAAGGTGCGCTCCAGCTCCACCATGGTCTTTTGCAGGTCAATGATGTGGATGCCGTTGCGCTCCGCATAGATATAGCGGGCGAACTTGGGGTTCCAACGCTTGCGCTCGTGGCCGAAGTGCACCCCGGCTTCCAGAAGCTCCTTCACGCTGATGTTTACAGGCATATTCCTCCCGTTCGGGGAAGGTTGGGCTTGGCGTTTCCCGTGCACCGGCCTCTTTCCCGCAGGACCTTCCCCTGCCTGGCGGGCTGGCCCGGCACACCTCTCCGATTATAGGGGGCCTTTCCCCTTTGCGTAAGCCCCCCCTTTGGGCTATACTCCCTAGGGCGTGGGGCGGTAGCTCAGAGGGAGAGCACCCGCCTTGCAAGCGGGAGGTCAGGGGTTCAAATCCCCTCCGCTCCACCAGGTGTAAGGGCCGGGAAACCGGCCCCTTTTCTTATGATGGCCCTATGGCTCCACGGCTCCTCTTTCTGGGGGCGGGAAACCGGGGCTTCGCCTACGCGCGCCACGCCGCCGCCTTGGGGGCGAAGGTGGTGGGGGTGGCCGAGCCCCAGGTAGAGCGGCGGGAAGCCTTTCGGAAGGCCTTTGGCGCCACGCAGGCCTTTTCGGACTGGCGGGAAGTCCTGGACGCCCCCCTCTTGGGTGAGGCCGCCGTTGTGGCCCTTCCCGACCGCCTGCACAAGGAAGCGGCGGTGGCCCTTATGGAAAAGGGCTACCACCTCCTCTTGGAAAAGCCCATCGCCCCCACCTGGGCCGAGGTGGAGGAGGTGGCAAAGGCCAAGGCCAGAACAGGCCGCCTGGTGGCCGTGGCCCACGTCCTCCGTTACACCCCTTACGCCCAAGCCCTGAAGGCCCTGCTCCGGGAAGGGGCCATCGGGGAGGTGGTGTCGGCGCAACACCTGGAGCCCGTGGGCCACTGGCACTACGCCCACAGCTACGTGCGGGGGAACTGGCGGAAGGAGGCGGAGTCCAGCTTCTTCCTCCTGGCCAAGAGCGTGCACGACCTGGACTGGCTCCTCTTCCTAATGCCGGGGGAGGTGAGGCGGGTTTCCTCCTTCGGGGGCCTTTACCACTTCCGGCCGGAGCGCCGGCCTGAGGGGGCGGCGGAGCGGTGCCTGGCCTGCCCGGAAGGGGTGGAACGCACCTGCCCTTTCTCCGCCAAGCGCATTTACCTAGAGGCCTTTGACCGGGGGGAGAGGGGCTGGCCCTTGGACGTGGTGGCCTTTCCCCTGACCCGGGAGAACCTCCTTCGGGCCCTGGAGGAAGGCCCCTACGGGGAGTGCGTGTATCTGGGGAAGAACGACGTGGCGGACCACCAGGTGGTGGCCCTGGAGTACCGGGACGGGAGGACGGCGAGCTTTCACACGGAGGGGCTATCGCGGATGCGGTTCCGGGAGACGCGGCTTTTCGGCACGGAGGGGGAGCTTTACGGGGATGGGCGGTACCTGCGCCTTTTTCACTTCGTGAAAGGGGAGCGGGTGATGGACCTAGCGTCGGAGCGGGAAGGCTCGGTGCGCACGGGGCACGGGGGTGGGGACCTTGGGCTCGTGCGGGCTTTTTTGCAGGGGGTGGCCCGGGAGGACGAAGGATTTTTGGAGCCCTTTGCCGAAGCGGTCTACGCCCACCGCCTGGCCTTTTGGGCCGAGGAGGGGCGGCGCCTGGGGCGGGTCATGGAAACGAAAGGCCCCTAGCCAAGGGGCCAGGGGCTTGGGGTTGGCGGAGAGGGCGGGATTCGAACCCGCGAGGCAGGTTTAAGCCCGCCTACACGATTTCCAGTCGTGTCCCTTCAGCCACTCGGGCACCTCTCCAAGTGCCGACCTTGAGTCTACCAAGGCCCATTCCCATCGTCAAGTAATCTGAAGGCGTGCGGGTGGTGGTGGCCCACGAGAACCTGGACTTTGACGCCTTGGGCTCCATGGTCCTGGCAGGGAAGCTTTTCCCGGGGAGCCTCCTCGCCCTGGTGGGGGGCCTCGAGGGGCCCCTGAAGGACCTCGCCCCCCTTTTGGAGGACCGGCTGGACCTGGTGCCCGCGAGCGAGATCCCCTTGGACAAGGTGTCCGAGGTGGTCCTGGTGGACAACGCCCGCCCCGAGCGCATCGGTCCCTTTAAGGCCCTGGTGGGAAAGGTACCCTTCCTCGTCTTTGACCACCACCCCAAGGCCCCGGGGGACGTGCCCGCCGTGGGGGGGAGGGTGGCGGCGGTGGGGGCCACGGTGAGCCTGCTCCTGCCCCTCCTAGTGGAACGGGGGCTTGGCCTCGCCCCCTTGGAGGCCACCTTGGCCTACGCGGGGGTGTGGGAGGACACCGGGGGGTTTAGCTTCCCCTCCACCACCGCCCAGGATTTGGAGGCGGGCCGGCTTCTCCTGGAGATGGGGGCGGAGGCCTGGCGGGTGCGGGAGTGGGTCAGGCCCCACCTTTCCGACGAGGCCCGGAGCGTTTTGAGGGCGCTCCTGAGGAGCGCCCGGGTGGTGGAGCGGGAGGGCTTCCGCCTTCTCCTCGCCGAGGCCAAGGAGGAAGGGTACGTGCCTGCCCTTGCCCCGCTAGCCCACACCCTCTTGGACCTCCACGAGGCGGACGGGGTGCTCTTGGTGCTCCGGCTGGGGAAGGAAACCCTCCTCATCGCCCGGAGCAAGGCCCGGCTGGACGTGGCCCGTTGGCTTGGGGAGGTGGGGGGCGGGGGGCATCCTAGGGCGGCCTTCGCCCGGGTGCGGGGGTGAAGGGGGCGGTGGGGCGCCTCCTCCAGAGCCTTTCCCGCCACCTGGAGCCCGAGCCCACCCTGGGCGAGGCCATGACGGCGCCCGTGGAAACCCTGGCCCCCACCTCGGTGCGGGAGGCCCTCCGCATTCTGGAGGAAAGGGGCTACGGGGCCATGCCGGTGGTGGTGCCCGAGGGGGAAGGGGTGAGGGTCTTGGGCCTGGCCCGACGGCGGGACCTGAAGAAGGCGGAGCGGCTTGGCCTGGGGGACCACCCCGTGGAAGGGTTTTTGGCCCGGGCGGTGGTCCTCCCCCGAGGACGCCCCTTTCGCAGGTGGAGCCTTACCTGAAGGAAGGGGGAGGGCGGGTGTTGGTGGGCGAACGGATGGGGGAAGGGTGGCGGCTTCTTGGCATCTTCACCCGCACGGACCTCTACCGGAGGCGGCCCTCTGGGGAAAAGCCCCTGGGGGAGAGGATTCTGGAGGCCCTTCCCGAGGGGGCGCGGCGGGTCCTCGAGGCTTTGCGGGAGGCCTTTCCCCAAGGGGTCTACCTGGTGGGCGGGGCGGTGCGGGATGCCCTTCTGCTGCGCTCGGGGCCGGATATAGACCTGGTCCTGGAGCCGGGGGTCCGGGTGGAGGCGGTGGCCCGCTTCTTGGTGGAGCGGTTTGGGGGTAGCTTCTCCCTCCACTACGCCTTTGGCACCGGGCGGGTGCGGCTTCCCTTTGGCCTCGTGGTGGACCTGGCGGAAAGCCGGGAGGAGGTCTACCCCTTCCCCGGGGCGCTTCCCAAGGTGCGCCCGGCCCCCATCGCCAAGGACCTGGAGAGGCGGGACTATACCGTGAACGCCATGGCCCTCTCCTTGGCCACCCGGGAGCTTTTGGACCCCTACGGGGGGCTGAAGGACCTCGAGGCCCGCCTCCTCCGCCCCCTCCACCCCCTTTCCTTCGTGGAGGACCCAAGCCGCATCGTCCGCGGGGCGCGCCTTGCGGCCCGGCTTTCCTTCCGCTTTGCCGAGGAGGCCCTAAAGGCCCTTCCCCCGGCCCTTCTCCCCGAGGTCTTGAAGACCGCGAGCCAAAGCCGCCTGAGGGACGAGCTTCTCCTAACCTTGGAGGAGGACACCTTTTACCAGGCCCTGGCCCTCTTGGAGGAGCTAGGCGCCCTCAGGCCCCTCTACGGCCTAACCCTTCCGCCCAAGGAGCCCTTCGCCCGGCTCGGGCTTCCTGAGGGGCCCCACCCCGAGCGCCTCCTGGTGGAGGCAAGGCTCGTGGTCCTCCTCTTCTTTCAGGAAGACCCCTTGGCCCGGGCCCAGGCCCTCTGGCTTTCCCGGAGGCTGCGGGAGGGGCTTGCGCTCCTCCTGCGGGTTCGGCGGGGGGAGAAGGTGGAGCGGGAAGCCTTGGCCAACGAGCCCTTGCGGAGCGCCTTCCTCGCCCTTTTTCCCGAGCGGGAAGCGTGGCTTTTGGAAAGGCCCAGGACCCTTCGGGGCCGGGACCTTTTGGAGCTTGGCCTAAAGCCGGGGCCTAAGGTGGGGGAGATCCTGCGCCGGGTGGCGGAGGCCCGGGCCCGGGGCGAGGTGAAGACCTTTGAGGAGGAGCTGGCCCTGGCCCGTAGACTGATAGGGGATGGGACTCTTTCCGCTCCTTAACGATCCGCCCGTTTTCGTTTTGGCCTTCCTCCTGGGGGCCTTGGGCCTCATGCTCCACAACCTGGCCCAGGCCTGGCTCGCCGACCGCTACGGGGAGGTGGCGCCTAGGCGCTATGGCTTCCTCTCCCTGGACCCCAGGGTCCACCTGGAGCCCCTGGGGCTCGTCCTGCTCGTCCTCCTGGGCTTTGGCTGGCCCCGCTTCGTGCCCACAGGGCTTCCCGGGCGGAAGGGCGCCTTGGTGGCCCTCATGGGGCCTTTGGGCTTCTTTGGGGCCGCTTTCCTTTATGGGCTGCTTGCCCGCTTCCTCCCTTACCCCTTTGGCGAGGGGTTGTTGGTGGCCCAGGACCTCATGCTCCTCCACGCCACCATCTACCTCTTCCCCGTGCCCCCCTTGGACGGGGCCAAGGCGCTTTACGCCGTGGGCGGGCGGGAGGCCCAAAGGTTTTTGGACCAGCTGGCGGGCTATGGCCCCATCGGGTTCATCCTCATCTTCTTGGTCCTCTCCTACACCGGGGTGACGGGGGCGGCGGTCCAGGGGCTTAGCGGGCTCCTTGGGGCCCTGTACCGTCTATTGGGCCTATGATCGCCCTTATCCAACAAGACCCCTTGGCCTTCCTGCTGGCCTTCGCCGCCTTGCTCTTTAGCCTTTCCCTCCACGAGTGGGGGCACGCCTACGCCGCCTTCCGCTTTGGGGACGGTACCGCCAAGCGGCTTGGCCGCCTCACCCTGAACCCCCTAAAGCACCTGGACCCCTTGGGCACGGCGCTCCTCCTCCTGGTGGGCTTTGGCTGGGCAAAACCGGTGCCCGTCAACCCCTTGGCCTTCCGCACCTACCGGCTGGGCCTTTTCGCCGTTTCGGTGGCGGGGATTGTCCTGAACCTCCTCCTCGCCGTTCTCTTCGCCCTGCTCGTGCGGGGGCTTTTCGCCTTTGACCCCTGGGCCGTGGCCCTGGCCTTCCGGGGGGAAGGGGGGGCCTGGTGGGGGTCTTGGCGCTGGCCTTTTTCTACGCCAGCTCCGTCAACCTGGTCCTGGCGGTTTTTAACCTGCTTCCCATCCCTCCCCTGGATGGCTCCAAAATCCTGCAAAGCCTCCTGCCCCTTTCCTGGCATCCCCTCCTTTGGCGGCTGGAGGGGTACGCCTGGCTTTCCTTTCTCCTCCTCCTCACCGTGCTCCGGGGGCCGGTGCAGGAGGTGCTGCGCTTTGCCCGCAGGGTGTTTTTCGGCTTTTTCTTTGGCTAGACTTTTCCCATGCGGACCCTAAGCCTGGTCCTGGCGGTTTTGGCCCTGCTCCTCCTCCTGCCTGCTCTTTTTCCCCTCATGGGCTGGCTCAACTGGATGGTCCTCCCCTTGGCCCTCCTGGGGGCGGGGCTTGGGGTGCTCTCGGGGGAGGACAGGGCGTTCAAGCTCGGGCTATTGGTGATGGCGGTTTCCGCCCTGCGCCTCCTCTTGGGCGGGGGCCTCCTCTAGCCAGGCGCGGAGGACCTTTAGGTTCCAGGCGTCCTCCTCGAGGCCCCTTGGGGTTTCCAGCACGAAAAGGCGGCCTTCTAGCCGGGGGTCCAGGAGGACCCCTTTGAGCCCCTCGCCGATTTCCCCCTGGAGGAGGTGGGCGTGGTGGTCTATGCGGCTTCCCAGACCCCCCACCGAGTCGTTCAGGTGGACCACGGGCACCCGCTCCAGGCCCACCGCCTGGTCCAGGGCGGTGAGGACCCCTGCGGGGTCCTCCTTCACGCCGTACCCGGCGGCGAAGGCGTGGCAGGTGTCCAGGCAGACGCCCATGGGGGTATCGGCGACGAGCCAGGCGAGCTCTTCAAAGCGCGCCCCCACCTTTTCCCCACCCCCAGCGGTGTTCTCCAGGAGGAGGGTGGGGCGGTCCTTGACCCCGGCCAGGCGGAGGGCCCTAAGCGCCCCTTCCTTCACCCGCTTGGGGTCCCCGGAGCCGGGGTGGACCACCACGTACTCAATTCCCAGGAGGCGGGCCTTTTCCAGGTCGTCCGCCAGGCTCATCACGCTCTTCTCCCATAGCTCCCCCTCGGCCCCCAGGTTCACGAGGTAAGAGGCGTGGATCACGGCGGGGAGGTCCGCCATCTCCTTGAGGGCCCGGAAGGCCTCCACCTCGCTTGGGGAGAGGGTGCGGGTCTTCCAGCTCCTCGGGCTTTTGGCGAAGATCTGGAAGCAGGAAAGGCCCAAGGCCATGGCCTCCTCCACCGCCCCCGCCGCCCCCTTTTTCCCGGCGATGGAGAGGTGGAAGCCGTAGCGCCTCACGGGAGCACCTCCAGCCTCACCCGGGTGGCGGAGAGGGCCCCGATGGCCTTGGCGGCGGCGTAGGAGAGGTCTATGATGTACCGGCCCCCAAAGGGTCCCCGGTCGTTGATGCGCACCACCACGCTCCGCCCGTTTTTGAGGTTGGTCACCCGCACCCGGGTGCCGAAGGGGAGGCTCGGGTGGGCGGCGGTGAGGGCGTGCATATCGTAGATTTCGCCGCTGGCCGTACGCTTGCCGTGGAAGCCGGGGCCGTACCAGACGGCGAGGCCCTCTTGGTAGGGGCGGCCGGCGGGGGGGTTTTCCTTTGGGCTTATCCGTAGCACCTCTCCGGGCCGGATGAGGTCCGAGGTGAGGCCGTTTAGGCGCTTAAGCTCCGCCACGCTCAGGCCGTGGACCTTGGCGATGCGGAAGAGGGTGTCCCCCCGTTTCACGGTGTAGGTCTGGGCCAGGGCGGGGAGGAGGAGGAAGCAGAGGAAGAGGAAGCGCATTCACACCTCCTGCCAGCCTCGAGGAAAGCGGGAGAGGAGCTCAAAGCCGTCCTCCGTGATGAGGACGAGCTCTTCTATCCGCACCCCACCCAGCCCCGGGAGGTAGACCCCGGGCTCCACCGTGACCACCATGCCAGGTTCCAGAACGTCCTCGGTGTATGGGGAGAGGCTAGGCCCTTCGTGCACGGCAAGCCCCACCCCGTGGCCCAGGGAGTGGACGAAGTAGCGGTCTAGGCCATACCGCCCGAGCTCCTCCCGGGCGAGGGCGTCCACCTCCTTGCCGGTGCGGCCGGGCCTTAGGGCCTCCAGGGCCCTTTCCAGGGCAGCGAGCACCGCCTGGAAAGCGGTTTTGAGCTCGCCCTCCACCTGGCCCAGGGCGAAGGTGCGGGTCATGTCCGAGTGGTACCCCGCCACCTTGGCCCCGAGGTCCAGGGTGACGAGCTCCCCCGCCCTTAGGGGCTTTTCCGAGGCCCCGGCGTGGGGAAGGGCCCCCCGTACCCCCGAGGCCACGATGGGGGGGAAGGCCACGCCCTCCGCTCCCCGCCTTCTCAGGAAAAACTCCAGCTCAAAGGCCACCTCTCGCTCCGCCGTCCCTGGCTTTAAGAGGGAGAGGGCGTGGGCCAAGGCCTCTTCCGCCAAGGCCTGGGCCTTGCGGATGGCCGCCACCTCCTCGGGGGTTTTCTTAAGGCGGAGGCGCTCCACCACCCCCTTGGTGGGCACCCACTCCGCCGGGGAGAGCTCCCTCAGGCGTTCCAGGGCGGCGTAGGGAAGGTGTTCCGCCTCAAAGCCCACCCGGCCCCTTAGGCCCTGGAAAAGCCCCTCCTTTTCCTCCCGCCGGAGGACCTTGGCGGGGATGCGGCTTTCCCGTTCGGCCTCGGGGTAGCGGGGGTCGGTGAGGAGGAAGGCCCCTTCGTGGCTGAGGAGGACCTGGGCGTCTTCCGGGTGGGGGAAGCCCGAGAGGTAGCGGACGTTCTCCGGGCGGGTGATGTAGAGGGCGTCAAGCCCTAGGGGCTCTAGGAGGTTCCTTAGGTCCTGCACGGGGGTACTATACCACCTTCCCCTAGCCGCACGCCCCCGTAACGGGCGGCCACGGGGGCCACCGGGCAGGAAAGGGCGAGGGCGCCCCCCGGCCCCAAGGCCCAGGACGCCCTCCCTTTCGCGCAGGAGCCCTTTGCGGGCGGGTTTGCCCCTGGCCTCAGCCTAGCCGCTCCAGGCTAAAGCGCGCCCTGCCCTCCTCGTCCGCCACCTCCGTGGTGTACCCGGGGAAAAGCCCCTCGCCGAAGGCCCGGGCCAGGACCTCCTCGGCGATCCAGGCCCCGTGGCGCTCTAAAGCCTCCCGGTAGGGGCCTTCCGCCTCGTAGCCCACGCGGATGCGGTCGGAGACCTTTAGGCCCATCTCCTTGCGGGCCTGCTGCAGGTGGCGGATGAGGTCGCGGGCGAGGCCTTCCAGGCGAAGCGCCTCCGTGACCTCCACCTTGAGCGCCGCCACGTACCCCTCCTTCTCCAAGGCCTCGTACCCCTCGGGGGCCTTCGCCTCCAGGAGGACCTCCTCGGGCAGGAGGGTGAGGGTTTCCCCCGCCACCTCCAGGGGGATGGGCTCGCCCCTTAAGGCCAGGGCCGCCACCCGCTCCCCTTCCCGCTCCAGGGCCTCCCGGATCTGGGGGACGAGCCTGCCGTACTTGGGGCCTAGGGCCTTGAGGTTCGGGAGGACGCGGTAGGTGAGGACCTCCTCCCCCGGCTCCAGCACCCGCACCTCCTTGACGTTGAGCTCCTCGGCGATTTCCTCGGCAAAGTGCTTAAGGCCCTCCCGCTCCACGGGGGTGGGGGCGGTGGCGAGGAGGAGGGGAAGGGGTGTCCGGGTCTTCACCCCGCTTCTCGCCCGGGCTGCCCGGGCGAGCTCCACCACCCGGATGACCGCCCGCATCTTGGCCACCAGCTCCCGGTCCCAAAGGGCCTCCTCCACCGGCGGCCAGTCCGTGAGGTGGACGCTCTCCTCCGCCTTAGGGTCCACGCTTCGGGCCAGGTTCTGCCAGAGGACCTCGGCGAGGTAGGGGGTGAAGGGGGCGGAGAGCTTGGCCACGGTGAGGAGGGCCTCGTAGAGGGTGGCGTAGGCCGCTTCCCGGTCCAGGGCGTCCTCGTTTTTCCAGAAGCGGCGCCGGTTCCGGCGCACGTACCACTGGGAGAGGTCTTCCACCACGAAGTCCCGGATGGCCCGGCTAGAGGTGGTGGGGTCGTAGGCCTCGAGGGCCTCCGTCACCCGGTGCTTGAGCTCCTGGAGCCGGGCCAAGAGCCAGCGGTCCATCTCGGGACGGGCCGCAGGCGGGGGTGGGTTCCTGAGGTCCGGGCGGTCCAGGTTGGCGTAGGTGACGAAGAAGCTATACACGTTCCAAAGGGTGAGGAAGTAGTCCCTGACCGTTTCCCGCACCAGGTTGGGGCCGAAGCGCCGATCGGCCTCGGGCGGGGCGGAAACGTAGATGTACCACCTAAGGGCATCGGCCCCGAACTCCCTCAGAATGTCCCAGGGGTCCACCACGTTCCCCTTGGACTTGGACATCTTCTGCCCTTTCTCGTCCAGGATGAGGCCGTGGCAGATGACGTTCCTGAAGGCGATGGAGCCGAAGAGCATGACCCCTAGTTGGTGGAGGGAGTTGAACCAGCCCCGGGTCTGGTCAATGCCCTCGGAGATGAAGTCGGCGGGGAAGCTTTCCCTAAACTCCTCCTGGCGCTCAAAGGGGTAGTGCAAGGAGGCGAAGGGCATGGCCCCGGAGTCGTACCAAACGTCAATCACGTAGGGAACCCGCCGCATGGTCCCCCCGCAGGCGCACCGAAGTTCCACCCGGTCCACGTGGGGCCGGTGGGGGTCAAAGGGCTCGGGGAGGGGGGCCGTGGCCCTCTCCTTGAGCTCCTGGAAGCTCCCGATGGCCTCCTCCTTGCCGCAGGTCTGGCAGACCCAGATGGGCAGGGGCGTGCCCCAGTAGCGGTTGCGGCTTAGGGCCCAGTCCACCAGGTTCCTGAGCCACTCCCCGTACCGCCCCTCCTTGATGTGGGGGGGCACCCAGTGGATCTCCTGGTTTTTCTTGAGGAGCTCCTCCTTGAAAAGGGTGTTGCGGATGAACCAGGTTTCCGTGGCGTAGTACATGAGGGGGGTGGAGCAGCGCCAGCAGTGGGGGTAGTTGTGCAGGTAGGGCTCCTCCCTAAAGAGAAGGCCCCGCCCCCTTAGGTCCTTGAGGATGGCCCGGTTGGCCTCGCGGAAGAAGAGGCCTTGGAAAGGCTCCACAAGGAGCTTCCCCTCCTCGTCCACGGTCTTGAGGAGGGGGAGGCCGTAGGCCCTGGCCGTTTCCAGGTCCTCGGCGCCGAAGGCGGGGGCTTGGTGGACGATGCCCGTGCCGTCCTCCCGGCTCACGTACTCCGCCAAGACCACGAAGTAGCCCTTGTCCACCCCTTGGGGATAAGGGGGGGTGTAGGCCAGGCCCTCCAGCTCCTTGCCCAGGAAGGTTTTGCGGATGGGGGTTTCCTCCCCGAGGAGCTTCCGGCCCAGGCCTTCTTCCAAAATCAGGACCTCTTCCCCCAGCTGGAAAGCGGCGTAGGTGAACTGGGGGTGGACCGCCGCCGCCACGTTCCCGGGCAGGGTCCAGGGCGTGGTGGTCCAGACGAGGAGGCTTCCTTGGGAAAGCCCAAGCCGGGAGGGCTCCTTGAGGGGCAGGCGCACGTAGACCGAGGGGTCTTGGATCTCCTTGTAGCCCAGGGCCACCTCGTGGGAGGAAAGGGGGGTGCCGCAGCGGGGGCAGTAGGGCACCACCTTGTGGTCCCGGTAGAGGAGGCCCCGGTCAAAGAGGTTCTTCAGGCTCCACCAGATGCTCTCAATGTAGGTGGGCTGGAGGGTGGCGTAGGCGTCCTTCAGGTCCACCCAGTAGGCGATGCGCTCGGTGAAGGCCTCCCACTCCTTCTCGTAGGTGAAGACGGATTCCCGGCAGGCCTGGTTGAAGCGTTCTATGCCGTAGGCCTCAATCTCCCGCTTGCTCTTGAGGCCCAGCTTCTTCTCCACCTCCAGCTCCACGGGAAGCCCGTGGGTATCCCAGCCCGCCCGGCGGGGCACGTAGTAGCCCCGCATGGTCTTGTACCGGGGGAAGAGGTCCTTGTAGCTCCGGGCCTGGGCGTGGCCCACGTGGGGCATGCCGTTGGCGGTGGGGGGGCCTTCGTACACGGTGTAGCGGGGCCCTCCTTTGCGTTTCTCCACGCTCTTTTCAAAAATCTTTTCCCGCTTCCAGAAGGCCAAAACCTCCTCTTCCAGCGCCGGAAAGTTGGGTTCGCCCACTTCCTTGAACATGCCCACCTCCTAAAAAGACGCCCGCGCCCTAAGGCGCGGACGAAAGCGCTAAGGCTTCCGCGGTACCACCGCGCTTCCTGAGGAAATCCTCAGGCCCTCGTTTGGGCGCTGTCACGGGCGCCACCCGGCGGGCATTACTCGGGACGTGCCCTTTCCTCCCGCGGCTCCGGGGCGATCTTCCCGCCTTCCCGCACCACCGGGCTCCCACCGTCCCCGGCTCGCTTGGGGCTATTGGGAAGGGGTACTCTCCCCATCCTCGCCTTTACAACCTGTGCCCCCTGGGGTAAAATCCCCCGTTGGCGGCTAAGGCCATGCTAGCAGCCTTTCCCCTCCCTTGACAACGCCCCGAAGAGGTCTGCTAGACTCAGGCTAAGCCGGTTCCTTTCCCGCACACAAGGAGTGCGCCATGGAGCTTTACCTAGACACCGCCAATCTGGAGGAGATACGGGAGATTGCCGCCTGGGGGGTCCTCTCGGGGGTCACCACCAATCCCACCTTGGTGGCCAAGGAGTTCGCCCAACGGGGGGAGCGCCTGAGCGAGGAGGGCTTGGTCCAGCACCTTCGCGCCGTGGCCGAGGCGGCAGGAGGCCCGGTTTCCGCCGAGGTAACGGCCCTGGAGGCGGAGGCCATGGTGGCGGAGGGTAGGCGCCTGGCCGCCATCCATCCCAACATCGTGGTCAAGCTTCCCACCACCGAGGAGGGCCTTAAGGCCTGCAAGCGGCTTGCTGCTGAGGGTGTTCCGGTGAACATGACCCTCATCTTCTCCGCCAACCAGGCCCTTCTGGCGGCGCGGGCTGGGGCAACCTACGTGAGCCCTTTCCTGGGCCGGGTGGACGACATTTCCTGGGACGGGGGGGAGCTCTTGCGGGAGATCGTGGAGATGATCCAGGTGCAGGACCTGCCCGTAAAGGTCATCGCCGCCTCCATCCGCCATCCCCGGCACGTGACGGAAGCCGCCCTTCTCGGGGCGGACATCGCCACCATGCCCCACGCCGTGTTCAAGCAGCTTCTCAAGCACCCCCTCACGGAGATCGGCCTCAAGCGCTTTATGGAGGACTGGGAGAAGGTTAAACCATGAGGAGAAAAGCGGAAACCCCCGATACCCCCCTTACCTACCAGGAGCTTTCCAGCAAGATCCTGCCGGAACTCCACCTCCTGGCCCAGGAGGCGGGGATTGAGAACTACAAGCGCATGAAGAAGGACCAGCTCATCATGGCCCTCTTGGAGCGGCAAACCCAGGGGGAGGGCCTGCAGCTGGTTAAGGGCTACCTGGAGATTAGCCCCGATGGCTACGGCTTCCTGACGGAAAACCTCTACAACCTCGAGTCCCGGGTGGCCATCGTTTCCGCCGGGCTCATCCGTCAGTACGCCCTAAGGAGCGGGGACTACATCGTGGGCCGGGTGCGCCCGCCCCGGGAGAACGAGCGCTACGGCACCCTCCTCAAGGTGGAGGCGGTGAACGACCTGGACCCCGAGGCCGCCAAAAACCGCCCCCGCTTTGACGAGCTCATCCCCCAGTTCCCCGACCGGCAGATCAAGCTGGAGACCACCCCGGACGAGCTTTCCACCCGGGTCATTGACCTCCTCGCCCCCATCGGCCGGGGGCAGCGGGGCCTCATCGTGGCCCCCCCCAAGGCGGGGAAGACCACCCTCCTCAAGAAGATCGCCAACGCCGTTCTCAAGAACGAGCCCGACATCAAGGTTATCGTCCTCCTCATTGACGAGCGCCCGGAGGAGGTCACGGACTTCCGGGAAAGCGTCCAGGGGGCGGAGGTCATCGCCAGCACCTTTGACGAGCCCCCCCAGAACCACATCCGCGTGGCGGAGTTCGTCCACGAGCGGGCCAAGCGCATCGTGGAGGAAGGGGGACACGTGATGATCCTCCTGGACTCCATCACCCGCCTGGCCCGGGCCAACAACCTGGTGACCCCGCCCACGGGGCGGACGCTTTCCGGGGGCTTGGACTCCGCCGCCCTTTACTTCCCCAAGCGCTTCCTGGGAGCGGCGCGGAACATCCGGGGCGGGGGAAGCCTGACCATTCTGGCCACCGCTTTGGTGGAGACGGGAAGCCGCATGGACGACGTGATCTTTGAGGAGTTCAAGGGCACGGGCAACATGGAGCTCCACCTTTCCCGCCGCCTCGAGGAGCGCCGCATCTTCCCGGCCATCGACATCCTGAAGTCCGGGACCCGTCGGGAGGAGCTCCTCTTGGGCGAGGAGGTGGTGCACAAGATGTGGCTTCTCAGGAAGGTCCTGGCGGATATGGACCCGGCGGAGGCCATGGAGATGCTCCTTGCCCGCCTGGGGCGCACCAAGAACAACAAGGAGTTTCTGGCGTCCTTGGCCGCCCGTTAGGCGGGATTTTCCCTTGGGGGGCGGAAAGCCCGCCCCCCAAGGCCTTTTGCCCCTTGCCTTTTCCCCGCTTGGTCCTGGTATAATCCCCGCGAGGTTTTGGTGGGGTTTGGGAGGTGAGCATTGCGGGGAGTATGGGGAAGTTTATGGCTCTTGGTTTCCTCTTTGGCCTTCGCCAAGCTGCCTGCTCTTAGCCCCCTTCCTCTTCCCGCGAACACGGTGGAGGTGGGCCAGGCGGTCAAAAAGGGATGGGTGGTCTATGAGGTGAAGCCCGGGGATACCCTGGCGGGGATTGCCGCTCGTTACGGGGTGGATCCCCGGCACATCATGTGGTCCAGCAACCTGCAAGGCGATCGCTTGCAGGTGGGGCAAAGGCTTCTTATCCCCTTGGTGGCCGTGGAGGACCGTTCCCCCCGGGTACCCCCGGGGGTGGAGGTGTACCGCGTGCGCCCGGGGGATACCCTGCAGGGAGTGGCGAGCCGTTATGGTGTAAGCGTTCTGGAACTGGTTTCCGCCAACCCTTCCTTAGAGAGCTTGGACCGGCTGGTGGCGGGGAGCGTCCTGTACATTCCAAGAAAGGCTAAGGGCTTGGTGGTATCCCTGCCCGAGGGGCAGACCCTGGTGGACCTGGCGGCTCGTTTCGGCCTCTCCCCAGTGGCGGTGGCCCGGGCCAACGGGGTGAAGGATCCCTTGGACTTGAAGCCAGGGGACCTGGTCCTCCTCCCCGGTATCCAGGCCAAGACCACCTATGAGCGGCTTCTCGCCAAGCAGGAGGAGGAGCGAAGGGCCCGCCTCGAGGCGGAGCGCCGGCGCCAGGAGGAGCTTAGGCGCCTGGCGGAGGAGAGGAGGAGGCAGCAGGCCTTGGCCCAGCAACGTGCCCGGGAGACCCAGACCCAGCGGCCCCAGGTGCGCCGGGTGAGTTACCAGGAAGGGGCCATGCGCTGGCCTCTTTCGGGTTTTCGCATCACCACCTATTTCGGCCAACGGGGAGTCTTTCAGCGCTTCCACACGGGGATTGACCTAGCTGCAGCGTACGGCACCCCCATCGTGGCGGCCAAGGCGGGGCAGGTGGAGGTGGCGGGTTGGAGCTCCGTGGGCTATGGCTTCCATGTGGTGTTGGACCACGGGGGCGGGGTGGAAACCCTTTACGCCCACATGTCGCGCATCGCTGTGCGGGCCGGCCAGTGGGTGGAGGCCGGGCAGGTGATCGGCTACGTGGGCTCCACCGGCTGGTCCACCGGGCCCCACCTGCACTTTGAGGTGAGGGTGGGTGGGGTGGCCCGCAATCCTCTGGCGTATTTGCCCTAAGGGGTTATTTCCCCGCCCAGAAGCCCTTGGGCTTCTGGGGTTTGTGTTCCCTTGGGCTTGACCCGGTGGGCGGTAAGCTGGAGGATGGAGGACGGGATGGAGAAGGGAACCTTTCAGATCAAGACGGGCTTCGCCGAGATGTTCAAGGGTGGGGTGATCATGGATGTGACCACCCCCGAGCAGGCGGTGATCGCCGAGGAGGCGGGGGCAGTGGCGGTGATGGCCCTGGAGAGGGTCCCCGCCGACATCCGGGCCCAGGGTGGGGTGGCCCGCATGTCCGACCCCAAGGTCATCAAGGAGATCATGGCCGCGGTTTCCATTCCCGTGATGGCCAAGGTGCGGATCGGCCACTTCGTGGAGGCCATGATCCTCGAGGCCCTGGGGGTGGACTTCATCGACGAGTCCGAGGTCCTCACCCCTGCGGATGAGGAGCACCACATCGACAAGTGGAAGTTCAAGGTGCCCTTCGTGAACGGGGCCCGGGACCTGGGGGAGGCCTTAAGGCGCATCGCTGAGGGAGCGGCCATGATCCGCACCAAGGGGGAGGCGGGCACGGGCAACGTGGTGGAGGCGGTCCGCCACGCCCGCACCATGTGGAAGCAGATCCGCTACGTCCAGTCCCTCCGGGAGGACGAACTCGTGGCCTACGCCAAGGAGATCGGGGCCCCCTTGGAGCTGGTGAGGTGGGTCCACCACCACGGCCGGCTCCCCGTGGTGAACTTCGCCGCCGGGGGCATCGCTACCCCAGCGGACGCGGCCCTCATGATGCACCTGGGCATGGACGGGGTTTTCGTAGGTAGCGGCATCTTCAAGTCCGGGGACCCCAAGAAGCGGGCCCGGGCCATCGTGCGGGCGGTGACCCACTACAACGATCCTGAGGTGCTGGCCGAGGTTTCCGAGGACCTGGGCGAGCCCATGGTGGGCATTAACCTGGATCAACTGAGGGAAGAGGAGCGCCTGGCCAAACGGGGCTGGTGAGATGGTGTCGCGGGCGGTCTGCGGGGTTTACGAGATCCACCCTGAGCGGGTGGAGAAGGCGCGCGCGGCCTTGCCCGAGGAGGCGGTGCTGGGGGAAGCCGCCCTCCTCCTTAAGGCCCTGGCCGATCCCACCCGGATGCGGCTTCTTTTGGCCTTGAAGGCGGCGGAAGAGCTTTGTGTGTGCGATTTGGCCCTTCTTGCCGGGGTTTCCGTTTCTGCGGTGAGCCATCAGCTCAGGCTTCTGCGCCAGGCAAGGCTGGTGGCCTTCCGGAGAGAGGGAAAGCAGGTCTACTACCGCTTGGCGGACGAGCACGTGGAACGGCTTCTTGAGGGGGCTTTGGAGCACGCGGAAGAGAACACTTGACTAGCTACTCAAATGATGCTACCCTGGGAACATGGATGCTCACAGGGTTCGCGTGTTCCGGGTGGAGGGTTTGGACTGCGCCGACTGCGCCTTAAAGGTGGAGAAAGCCCTTTCCGGGGTGCCTGGAGTGGTGCAGGCCCAGGTCAGCTTTGCCAGCGGTAAGGCGTATCTGCACCTCGAGGTTCCCGGGGCGGAGAAGGAGGCGGAAAGGGTGGTTTCCGCCCTGGGCTACCGTTTGAAGCCTGAAGGGGACACGACCAGGGGTGTTTTGGGACCCTGGCGCTGGGCCTTGGCTTCCGGAGGGCTTCTCCTGGCGGCCTTTTTGGCTTCGCTCTTCCTCCCCGGCCTAGCCCCTTGGGGCTATCGGCTGGCGGCCTTGGTGGGGGTTTTCCCCCTGGCTCGTCGTGCGGTGGCTGCGTTCCGGCAAAACCCCTTCAGCATGCAAACCCTGGTTACGCTGGCTACCCTGGGAGCCTTGCTCATCGGGGCGGAGGCCGAGGCGGCGGTGGTGGTCTTCCTCTTCCTCGTGGGGGAGGTGCTGGAGGCTTATAGCGTGGCCCAGGCCCGCAGGTCCCTTTACGCCCTTTCCGAGCTTCTTCCCAGGCGGGCCTACCGCCTGAAGGAGGGTGGGGTGGAGGAGGTACCCCTTAAGGCCTTGAGGGTGGGGGACCTGGTGAGGGTGCCCCCGGGGGAGCGGGTACCGGCCGACGGGGTGGTGGTGTCTGGACAGGCTTCCTTGGAGGAGGCCGCCTTCACCGGGGAGCCCTTGCCTAGGCCCAAGGGGATAGGGGACCGGGTTTACGGGGGCAGTCTGGTGCAGGAGGGGAGCTTGGTGGTAAAGGTGGAGCGCCTTCCCGAGGAGGGCTTCCTGGCGGAGATGGAACGCCTGGCGGAGGGGGCCTTGCTTAAGAAGAGCCAGGCGGAGCGGGTGGTGGATGCCTTTAGCCGCCGCTACACCCCGGCGGTCCTGGCCCTGGCAGGCTTCGTGGCCCTGGTCCTTCCCCTTTTCCAGGGGGATTTCCTGGGGCATGTCTACAAGGCCTTGGCCCTTCTCCTCATCGCCTGTCCCTGCGCTCTGGTGGTGTCGGTGCCTGCGGCCATCGCCGCAGGGGTGGCCCGGGGAGCCAGGGCGGGGGTGCTCTTTAAGAGCGGGGCGGCCCTGGAGCGCTTGGCTGGGGTTCGCTACGTGGCTTTGGACAAGACGGGAACCCTGACCCTGGGAAAGCCCACGCTGGTGCGGGTGGTTACCTTTGGGGTTTCGGCGGAGGAGGCCTTGGCCCTGGCGAAGGGGGTGGCGGAGGGTTCCTCCCACCCCTTAGCCCGGGCGGTGCGGGAGGCTTTGGGCCCCAAGGCCTTGCCCTCGGAGGAGCATCGGGCGGTGCCGGGCCTCGGGGCCTTCGCTCGGGTGGAGGGGAAGGAGGTGGGTTTGGTGCGGCCCGAGGCCTGGGACCTGCCCCCGGAAGTAGAGGCCCAGGTGAAGGCCTTGGCGGAGGAAGGCTTCAGCCTTTCCCTCTTGGTTAGGGAGGGGGTTCCCTTGGCCCTCTTGGCCTTCCAGGATACCCCCCGCCTCGAGGCCCGGGAAGCCTTGGCCGAACTGCGCCGACTGGGCCTTAAGCCCCTCCTGCTTACCGGCGACCGGGAGACCTCTGCTTTGGCTTTGGGCACGGCCATAGGGCTTTTTCCTGAGGAAATCCGGGCTGGCCTTTCTCCCGTGGACAAGCTCCGCCTGGTGGAGGAGATGGAAGGTAGGGGTGGCGTGGCCATGGTGGGGGATGGGGTGAACGACGCCCCAGCCCTGGCCAAGGCCACGGTAGGGCTTGCCGTGGCCGAGGGCACGGAAGCGGCCCTGCAGAGTGCAGACGTGGGGCTTCTGAGCCTTGCCGCCTTGCCCCGGGCCTTCCGGCTAAGCCGCCTGACCCTGGGCGTGGTCCGCCAGAACGTGGCCTTGGCGGTGGGGCTCAAGGGGCTTGTCCTCCTCACCACCCTCATGGGTTACACGGGGCTTTGGACCGCAGTGCTGGCGGACAATGGAGCACTCGTGTTGGTGACGGCCAACAGTCTGCGTCTTTTGTGGCGCCGGGTATAGTAATCCCATGCCCGTGCGCAGGTATCCCAGGCTACTAGAGCAGTTTCTTGAAAGTGAGGCCAAAGGAGGGCTGGTCCTCTTCTTGGCGGCTCTTCTGGCATTTATACTGGCCAACACTCCGGCGGCCACGGTCTATTTTGGGCTACGAGAAGTTCTGGTGGGTGTTCGTTTTGGCGAGTTTTCATTGGAAAAGCCGCTGCTTCTTTGGGTCAACGACCTCCTCATGGCGTTTTTCTTCCTACTGGTGGGACTGGAGCTTAAGCGTGAACTTGTTTCTGGCGAGCTTAAGAATCCCAGGAGGGCTGGGCTAGCCTTGGCAGGGGCGGTAGGGGGGATGATCCTGCCGGCCTTTTTGTACCTGGCAATCAATCCCAGTCTGCCCGAGGCTCGTGGCTGGGGAGTACCCATGGCCACGGACATCGCCTTTGCCTTGGGGGTTTTGGCTCTGGTACCTCGGGTGCCTCTGGGACTTAAGCTCTTTCTCACTGCCTTAGCCATAGTAGATGACCTGGGGGCGGTTTTGGTGATTGCCCTCTTCTACACCGGGGGCTTAGAATCCCTTCCCTTGATCCTGGCGGTCCTGATCCTGGGTTTTGCTCTTCTGCTCAATCGCCTAGGGGTGTGGCATCTTTGGCCCTACATGCTTCTGGGGTTACTTCTGTGGTATTTTGTCCTCCAGTCAGGTCTTCATGCTACCTTGGCCGGGGTGCTTTTGGCTTTGGCTGTCCCTCTGCGGCGGGCTAGGGCTTTCCAGGGGGCTACCTCTGCCCAGGACCCCGAGGAGCTGGAGGGGGAGTTGGAAGGCCTCGAGGAGCAGGTGGAGGAAGCGCAAAGCCCCTTGCACCGTCTGGAACACACCCTTCACCCTTGGGTAGCCTTTGGGGTGTTGCCGGTTTTTGCATTTTTTAATGCTGGGGTTGCCTTGCAGGGGCTGGGGTTTGGTTCCGTGGCCTGGGGGATAAGCTTGGGTCTTCTCTTGGGGAAACCTTTGGGAATCTTCTTTGCTTCCTGGCTAGCGTTGCGGTTGGGTTTGGGCGCCTTGCCCGAAGGGGTGAACCTAAAGTCCATTGTGGGTGTGGGCTTTTTGGCAGGCATTGGCTTTACCATGGCCCTTTTCATTGCTGGCTTGGCCTTTGAAGGGGGGATGCTGGACCAAGCCAAGGTGGGGGTACTCTCCGCTTCTCTAGTGGCCGGGTTAGTGGGTGTTCTTTTGGTGCGAGCTTCCCTTGACAGGTCCGAAGCCTAGGTCCAGGATGAGGGGCGTGGTCGGCGTCCTAGCCCTGCAAGGGGATTTCCGCGAGCACAAGGAGGCGCTTAAGCGCCTGGGGATAGAGGCAAAGGAGGTGCGGAAGAAGGAGCACCTGGAGGGGCTCAAGGCTCTCATCGTGCCTGGCGGGGAGTCCACCACCATCGGCAAGCTGGCCCGGGAATACGGAATCGAGGACGAGGTGCGCAAGCGGGTGGAAGAGGGTTCCCTGGCCCTCTTCGGCACCTGCGCCGGGGCCATCTGGTTGGCCAAGGAGATCGTGGGCTACCCCGAGCAACCCCGTTTGGGGGTGTTGGAGGCATGGGTGGAACGCAACGCCTTTGGCAGGCAGGTGGAAAGCTTTGAGGAGGACCTCGAGGTCCGGGGTTTGGGTCCCTTCCACGGGGTTTTCATTAGAGCCCCAGCCTTCCGCAAATTGGGGGAAGGAGTGGAGGTGCTGGCGGAGCTGAATGGTCTTCCCGTCCTGGTACGCCAGGGCAAGATCCTCGCCAGCGCCTTCCACCCCGAGCTCACCCAGGACCCCAGGCTTCACCGCTACTTCCTGGAGCTGGCAGGCCTCTAGGGCCGCATCCGGGTGTACATCCTGGGGAAGGGGATGGCCTCCCGCACGTGGTTAAGGCCACAGATCCAGGCCACGGTGCGCTCGAGGCCCAATCCGAAACCCGAGTGGGGCACGCTGCCAAAGCGCCTCAGGTCCAGATACCAGTCGTAGACCTCCTCCGGGAGGCCGAACTCCTGGATTTTCCTGCGTAGAAGTTCCAGGTCGTGGATTCTCTGGCTACCCCCGATGATCTCCCCGTAGCCCTCGGGGGCCAGGAGGTCGTTGTTTAGGACCAGCTCCGGGTCCTCGGGGTCGGGTTCCATGTAAAAGGCCTTGATCCGGGCAGGGTAGCGCTCGATGAAGACCGGCCGGTCAAACTGGCGGCTGAGGGCGGCCTCATGGGGGGCGCCGAAGTCCTCCCCGTAGGGCAGGGGCGGCACCTCGGGGTCCTTCTCCGCAAGCTGGTTCACCAGGGCCACCGCCTCCTTATAGGTGAGGCGGGGGTAGTTTCCTTGGGCGGCGGGCTCGAGGGCCTTGGGGTTGCGACCGAGCATCTCCAGCTCCCGGGCGCGCCGGTCCAGCACCCGGGCCACCAGGTAGCTCACCAGCTCCTCCTGGAGGGCCATGTTCTCCTCGTGGGTCATGAAGGCCACCTCGGGCTCCACCATCCAGAATTCCAGAAGGTGGCGCCTGGTCTTGGAGCGCTCGGCGCGGAAGGTGGGGCCGAAGGTGTAGACCTTGGCGTAGGCCAGGGCCCCGGCCTCGGCGTAAAGCTGGCCCGACTGGGAGAGGTAGGCCTTTTCCCCGTCAAAGAGCTCCACCTCAAAGAGCTCCGTGGTCCCCTCCACGGCGCTTGGGGTGAGGATGGGGGCGTCAAAGCGCAGGAAACCCCGTTCGCCAAAGAAGTCGTGGATGGCCCGCTCCAGCTCGTCCCGGATGCGCATCACGGCGAAGGGACGGCGGTGGCGGAGCCAAAGGTGGCGGTGGTCCATGAGGAAGTCAATGCCGTGCTCCTTGGGGCCGATGGGGTACTCCCCTTGGGGCAGGCTCACCACCTCCAGATGCCTCACCATGAGCTCGTACCCGCCTGGGGCCCTCGGATCCTCCCGCACCAGGCCCCAGGCCTTGAGGGCCGTTTCCTGGGGCAGGCGGTCCGCTTGGGTAAAGACGTCCTCGGGCACCTCCCCTTTCACCACCGTGGCCTGGAGGAAGCCGGTGCCATCCCGGAGGACGAGGAAGTGGATCTTGCCCTTGGAGCGCTTCTGGTAGAGCCAGCCCCTGAGCTCCACCTCTTGGTCCTTGTACTGGGCGATCTCGTCAATGAAGACCCGCATACGCCCTGGAGTTTACCCGAGGGCGGCCAGGGCTTCCGCCAGGCCGCAGGCGTCCACGGGGGCCACCACCCGCTTGGCCGCCCGCTTCACGCTTAAGGGGGCGTTCCCCATGGCGATGCCGAGGCCCACCGCCTGGAGGACCTCGAGGTCGTTCTCCCCATCCCCCACCATGGCGCAGGCCGTAAGGTCCAGCCCATAGGCCTCCGCCACCAACCGGGCCCCCGAGAGCTTGCCCACGCCCTTTCGGGTGAGGGAGACGAAGCGCACCCCGGGCATCTTGGGGCTTTCGGCCGTGTGGGCGGCGAGCTCCTCGGGCAGGGCGTCCAAGAGGGCCCCCAAAGGCGCCTCGGGTCCCGCCAGCACCTGGAGGCGCACCAAGGGGCTTTCTAGCCTCAGGAGGTCCGCCCCTTCCGCCTCCACCCCCAAAAGCCTTTGGTGGGCCAAGAGCAAGGGGCTATCCCCTTCCATGAAAAAGCCCCCGTCGGCGGTGTAGCCCTCCAAGGGGAGGGAAAGCCGGCGGGCGAGGCGCACCACCTCCTGGGCCGCCGCCACGGGCAACGCCGCCACGAAGAAGGGCTTCGCCTGGGGCTCGTGGGGGTCTTGGGAAAGGGAGAGGACCACCGCCCCCGACTCAAAGACGTGGAGGCCTTCGGGGTCCAGCCGCTGGGCCAGGCGGAGGGCTTCCCCCCTTCCTGGGCGGCCCGTGAGGAGGGAAAGGCGCAGGCCCCGGGCCTTGGCCGCCTCCACCGCCGGCCAGACGCAGGCAGGCACCCCCTCCTTCCCCACCAAGGTGCCGTCCACGTCCACGAAAACCAGGCGCACCATCAGAGCTCACCCGTGGCCACGATGGCCGCTTCTCCCCCAAGCCGCACGGAAAGGGGTACCCCTGTGGGGCTATACTCCACCTCCACCTCCACCATCCCCGGGTTGCCCAGGCGGTGGCCCTGGTAGATGGAAAGGTGTACCCTCCCTTCCCGCTTGGGCACCACCCCCGCCCGGGCCAAAAGCGCCCCCAAGGCGGCGTTGGCCGAGCCCGTCACCGGGTCCTCGGGGATGCCGAGGAGGGGAGCGAAGTCCCGGGCGTAGAAGCTCCTCGGTCCCATGGGGGCGTAGGCGTGGACCGTGGCCACCTCCAAGCGCCGGGAGACCTCGGCGAGGAGGGCCATGTCCGGCTCCAGGGCGTCCACCACCCCCGGGGCCACCAAGGGGACGAAAAGGCTCCAAAGCCCGGTGTAGGCCACCCCGTAGGGCAGGCCCCGGTGGAGGTAGCGCTCATCGGAGCCCAAGGCCTCTAGGACTTCCTTCAGGACCTGGAAGGGGGGCAGGTCCCGGAACCTCGGGGTAGGCCCCCGCACCCAGGCTTTCTTGGGCTCCCCCGCCTCGTAGGCGACCTCCACCGGGAGGGCTTCCGCCGGGGTGTGGAGGATAAGCCGCTCGCTGCCCTCGGGGGCGAGGCCCAGGCGCACCAGGGCCAGGCCCAAGGCCACGGCGGCGTGGCCGGAAAACTCCACCTCGCCCCCTGGGGTGAAAAAGCGCACGGCGAAGACGTTGCCTTGCCTTTCGGTGACGAAGGCGGTCTCGGGCTCGGAAAGCCTTTTGGCCACCTGGCGCATCTCCTCCCCGCTCATGCCCCGGGCGTCCAGAACGATGGCCACGCGGTTTCCCGCCCCCGGGGTGGGGGCGAAGGCGTCCACCAGAACGTAGGGAATCCTAGCCATGGCGGATCACCATAAGGCCGAGTTCCCGCAGTTGCTCCTCGGGCACGGGGCTCGGGGCCCCGGTCAAGGGGTCCTTGCCCTCCTTGTTCTTGGGGAAGGCGATGACCTCGCGGATGGAGGGGCTACCGGTCATGAGGGCGAGGAGGCGGTCCAAGCCCCAGGCGATGCCCCCGTGGGGCGGGGCGCCGTAGGTGAGGGCCTCGAGGAAAAACCCGAACTTCTCCTTCTGCTCCTCCTCGCCGATGCCCAGGAGGGCGAACATCTTGGCCTGTAGGGCAGGGTCGTGGATGCGGATGGACCCGCCCCCCACCTCCACCCCGTTCAGGACCAGGTCGTAGGCCAGGGCCCGGACCCGGCCCGGTTCCGTGTCCAAAAGGGGCAGGTCCTCGGGGTGGGGGCTCGTGAAGGGGTGGTGCATGTAGGTCCAAGCCCCCCGCTCCTCGTCCCACTCCAGAAGGGGGAAGTCCACCACCCAAAGGAACCGGAAGCCTTCCCGAGGCAGGGCCAGGAGGTCGGCCAGGGCGAGGCGCACCTGCCCCAGGGCCTCCGCCGCCACTTTCCTGCTTGCCGCCACGAAGAGGAGGGTGTCCCCGGGCCTGGCCCCCGTGGCCTGGAGGAGGGCTTCCCGCACGGGGTCCAGGAACTTGGCCACGCTTCCAGAGAAGCCTCCTTCCTCCACCCGGGCGAAGGCCAGCCCCCCCGCCCCGTGGCGCTTGGCCACCGCTTCCAGATCGGCCACCTCCTTCCGGGAAAGGGCCTTGGGGGCGGAAAGGGCCTTCACGCTTTCCGCCTGTCGGAAAAGCTGGAAGGGGCTATCCCGGAAGAGGTGCCCCACCTCCCTTAGCTCCAGCCCAAAGCGCAGGTCGGGCTTGTCCGAACCGTAGCGCTCCATGGCCTCCTGGTAGGTGAGGCGGGGGAAGGGGAGGGGGAGCTCCACGCCCAAGGCCTCGCGGAAGACGTGGGCCATTAGGCGCTCGTTTAGGGCGAGGACGTCCTCCACTTCCACGAAGCTCATCTCCAGGTCCAGCTGGGTGAAGTCGGGCTGGCGGTCGGCGCGCAGGTCCTCGTCCCGGAAGCAGCGGGCGATCTGGAAGTAGCGGTCCAACCCCGCCACCATGAGCATCTGCTTGAAAAGCTGGGGGGACTGGGGCAGGGCGTAGAAGAGGCCCGGTTGGTGGCGGTAGGGGACGAGGAAGTCCCGGGCCCCTTCCGGGGTGCTCTTGGTGAGGAAGGGGGTTTCCACCTGGACGAAGCCCTCCCGGTCCAGGAAGTCCCAGATGGCCTTGATGACCCGGTGGCGCAGGCGCAGGTTTTCCTGCATCCGCTTCCTGCGGAGGTCCAGGTAGCGGTACTTCAGGCGGAGCTCTTCGGAAGCCTCCTTGTCCTCTTCCCCCCGCCAGCCGGCGTCCACGGGAAAGGGCGGGGTTTTGGCCTCGGCCAGGACCTCCAAGGCCTCCAGTTCCACCTCCACACTCCCCGTGGGCAGGCGGGGGTTGGGCTCGGGGCGGAGGCGCACCCGGCCCTTGGCCCGCACCACCCACTCGGAACGCACCCGTTCGGCGATGGCGTAGGCGGGGCTATCCGGATGGGCCACCAGTTGCACCAGGCCTTCCCGGTCCCGGAGGTCCAAAAAGATGAGGCCCCCCAGGTCCCGGCGGCGGTTGACCCAGCCCTCCAGGACCACCTCCTCACCCGCATGCTCTTCCCTAAGGCTTCCGGCGTAGTGGGTGCGGCGCATAATCCCCCCAAGCTTACCAAGTCCTCACGCCAGGGCGGAAAGGAGGAAACCGAGGGCTTCCGCCTGGGGAAGCCGCACCTGTTCCCCGGTGGAAAGGCGCTTCAAGGTCACCTCCCCTGTCCTAAGCTCGTCCTCGCCCAAGAAGCCGGCGAAGGCGGCGTTCCGCTTCAGGGCCTCCTCCACCCCCTTGCCCGGCTTCTTGGCGCCCAGGGCGTACTCCACCCGGAGCCTGGGCCTTAAGCGCTCTGCCAGGTAGAAGGCCTCGGCCACCGCCTCCTCCGTGAGGGGGATGAGGTAAAGGTCGGGGCCCTTTCCCTCGGGGAGGCCAAAGCCCTCCGCCTCGAGGGCCAGGGCCACCCGCTCCACGCCGAAGGCGAAGCCCACCCCCGGCACCCTTGGCCCCCCCAAAAGCTCGGAAAGCCCATCGTACCGCCCCCCACCCCCCAGGGCCGACTGGGCCCCGATCTCCTCGTGGTGCACCTCAAAGGCGGTGCGCACGTAGTAGTCCAGGCCCCGCACCAGGGCGGGCTCCAGGGCGTAGGGCACGCCAAGCCGGTTCAAGTGGCCCTCCACCGCCTTCAGGTGGGCCAAGGCCCCTTCCCCCAGGAAGTCCAGCATGGGCCGCACCTTGAGCTCTCGCAAAAGGGCCTGGTCCTTCTCGTCCTTGGAGTCCAGGATGCGCATGGGGTTGAGGTCAAGCCGCTCCTTGGAGTCCTCGGAAAGCGCATCCCGGTAAGGGGCCAGGACCTCCCGCAGGTAGGCGTTGTACCGGGCCCGGTCCTCCGGGTCCCCCACGGAGGAAAGCTTCACGGAAAGGCGCCTTAGGCCCAGCTCCTTGAGGCTTTCGTAGAGGAGGACGATGGCCTCGGCGTCCAGGATGGGGCTTTCCGAGCCCAGGGCCTCGTAGTTCACCTGGTGGAACTGGCGGTAGCGCCCCTTCTGGGGCCTTTCCGCCCGGAACATGGGGCCCGCCATCCAAAGTCGGACGGGCTGGGGCCACACCTTCATCCCGTGCTCCAAGTAGGCCCGCACCATGGCGGCGGTACCCTCGGGGCGCAGGGTGAGGGAGCGCCCACCCCGGTCCTGGAAGGTGAACATCTCCTTGCGCACGATGTCCGTGGCGGCCCCCACCCCCTTTTCAAAGACCTGGGTTTCCTCAAAGACGGGGGTGATGAGCTCCATGGCCCCCGCCGCCTCGAGGACCCGCCGGGCGGTGGCCACGATGTGCTGGTGGAGCCGAAGCTCCTTGCCGAAAAGGTCCTTGGTGCCCCGGACGGCCATACCCTTCCACTTTACGCGGTAGGGACCTTGGGTGCTATCCTCTTCTCATGACCGGGAAGGGGAGGGGGTTGTTAGCCCTTCTCTACGTCCTCCTGACCCTGGCCGCCTCCACCGGGGTCGCCCTGCAGCTCTACCTCATGCAGGTGCAGAACCCGGGGCTAAGGGCCGACCTCTGCCAGGCCCCCGGGGAAACGGTGGAGGTGGAGCACTCCCCCCTCTGCGGCCTCCAGGTGGCCCCGGGCACCCCGGTGGTGGAAGCGCCCGCCTTGCCCCGCCCCCTCAGGATGGGCTGGGTGCGGCCCCTGGGGGCGCCGGGCTACCCCGCTCCCCTCTCCCAGGCCCTCGTCCCCAGGGCGCCTCCTTTCCCCCAGGCCTAGGCGGGTTTTGGGCCTTAGGACCTTGGGCGGAAAGGAGGGCCAATGCGGGTTGCGGTGTTCACCGATCACCTGGCGCTTTACGCTTTGGTGGCGGAGGCGCTGAGGAAAGCGGGTTGGCAGGTGGTGTGGAAAGGGGAAGAGGGGTTGGTTTTGGCGGATCTGGAGCATCTGGCGAAAGGGGAGGTCATCTTCTGGCCCACCCCTTGGGGCCTGCGGGCCTATGACCCTGGGCGCTACGCTTTCCTCACCCGGCAGGACAGGCCGAGCACCTTGGCAGAGGGGCTTAGGGGCCAGCGGGGCCTTGGCCTTTTGCCGGGGGAAAGGGCGGCGCTTTGGGCCTTGGGCCAGGGAACCAGCCCGGAGGCCAAAGCCCTGGCGGAAGCCTTGGGCCTCCCCTTGCCCCGGGCCCGGTTTTACCTCAAGGGCCTGCGGCGCAAGTTCGGCCTAGACCTCCCGGGCCTCCTCCGCCTCGCCCGGCATCAGGTGCAGGTAGCGGGGCTTCAGGGCCACCCGGATCCGCTCGCCGGGCTGGAGGCGGAGCCTTTCCTGCACGTGCCGAGGGAGGAGGAGTACCAGGGGTATGGGCCCGAGAAAGCGTCCCCGGTAGGCCAGGCCCTGGGGATGGAGGCCTTCTAGCACGCCTTCCAGGACGTTCTCCAGGGGGGGCGGGCGGTCTTCCCGCACCACCATCACCTCCTCCGCCCGCACCCCAAGCCAAGCGCTCCCTCCGGGTTTGGCCCAGGGGGGAAGGGGAAGCCGGAGGAAGACCCCGTTCACCTCCACCCCTCCTTCCCCCACCCGGACCGGGAAGAGGTTTTGGTACCCGAGCAGCCGGGCCACCTCCACCCTCCCGGGGGCGGCCATGACCCTTTCCGGGGGGCCTTCCTGGAGCACCCCTTTCCGCCCCAGCACCACCAGCCAGTCCGCCATCCCCGCCAAGGCGGGGTCGTGGCTCACCGCCAGGGCGGGGAGGCCCTCGCGGCGGATGAGGGCGATGAGTTCCGCCACCACCTGGTCCTTGGTCAGGGGGTCCAGGGCGCTCGTGGGCTCGTCCAGGAGGAGGAGCTCGGGGTTGCGCGCCAGGGCCCGGGCCAGGGCCACCCGCTGTTTCTGCCCGCCCGAGAGGGCGCTAGGGCGCTTGTGGGCGTGCGCCCAAAGCCCCACCCGCTCCAGGAGGGCCATGGCCTTGTCCTTGGCGTCTTTCCCCCTGAGGGGAAAGGCCACGTTTTCCCAGGCCGTCATGTGGGGGAAAAGGGCCAGGTCCTGGGGCAGATAGCCGATGGGCCGCTTCTCCGGGGGAAGGCCCCCGTAGGGGGTGCCTTCGGCGGGGAGGAGGCCCGCCAGGGCCTTGAGGAGGGTGGTCTTGCCCACGCCGCTTTCCCCAAGGAGCAGGGTGAAGCCCTGGATCCGGAAGCGGACCTCCAGGGCAATAGGGCGCCTTATCCGGTAGTGGACCTCCACGCCCGCCACCTCCTTTCCAGGAGCCGCACGAAAACCAGGATGAGGAGGCTGAGGAGGAGGAGGAAAAGGGAAGCCCTGGCCGCCTCGGCGAAGCGCAGGGCCTGGACCAGGTCGTAGAGGTAGATGCTCACCATCTGGGTTTTCCCGGGGATGGACCCCCCTACCATGAGCACCACCCCGAACTCCCCTAAGGTGTGGGCGAAGGCCAGGAGGGTGCCGGAAAGAAGGCCGGGCCAGACCAAAGGGAAGACCACCCGGGCGTAGAGCTTCGCCCGGGGCACCCCCAGGGTGCGGGCCACCTCCAAGAGGTTCCGGTCCAGGCTCAAGAAGGCCTCCCGGTAGGCGGTGAGGGCGAAGGGGAGGCTGAAGAGGACGCTGGCGAAGAGAAGCCCCTCGAGGCGGAAGGCCCAGGAAACCCCGGTTATTCTCGTCCAAAGCCCCTCCGGCCCCAGGAAGAGAAGGAGGTAAAAGCCGAGGACCGTGGGGGGCAGGACGAGGGGGAGGAGGAAGACCGCTTCCAGAAGGGCTTTTCCCGGGAAGTCGCGGAAGGCGAGGAGCCAGGCGAGGGGGGTGCCCAAAAGGAGGAGAAGCCCTGCGCTTAAGGAGGCCACCAGGAGGGAGAGGCGGAGGGCGGTGAAGAACTCGGGTTCGGGCATCTACTCTCCGAGAAGGAAGCCGTGGCGCTTGAGGAGAGCCTTTCCTTCTGGGCTTCCCACGAAGCGGTAGAAGGCCAAGACCTCGGGCCTGGCCCGCCCCTTAAGGATCACGTAGCTCTGCTCCAGGGCCAGGTGGCTTCCCCAAGGGGCCACCCAGTAAACCCCAGTGCGGGAAAGGCTTTCGTGGAGGACCAAGGGCAGGGCGAGAATCCCCGCCCCCGTGGCGGAGAGGGCGAGCTGGGCGGCGTGGGCGATGTTTTCCCCGTAGACGAACCGGAAGCGGGGTTTGCCCTGGGCCAGGGGAGCGGTGTCCCAGTAGGCCTCCACCCCCTGGGTGAGGCGTTCCCAAGGGATCTCCTCCCAGGTGAGGGCCCGGAAGGGCTTGGCGGTGCCGGGCAGGGTCAGGTCCTTGCGCCGAAGGAGGCCGTAGCGCTCCAAAAGGGTGAGGGCGGCCCGGCCGTAGGGCGCATGGACGGGGTTGGCCAGGGCGACCTGGGTAATCCTGGGGTCTTTCAGGGCTTCGGGCTTGGCCTCGAGGCCCAGTTTCCGGTCTAGCCATAGGGCCATGCGGCCTAGGGCGTAGGGGCGGCGGGTGCCGGGCTCCGCCAGGCCCCGCTCCTCCAGGAGCTTGGGGTAGAGGCTTTCCGCCGAGAAGAAGAGGTCCGCCTCGAGGCCCTGGGTGAGCTGGGCGTAGAGCTTCCCCGAGGAGCCAAAGGTGAGGAAAACCCTCGTGCCCGGATGGCGCGCCTCAAAGGTGCGGGCGAGCTCGCCCAGGGCGTAGGTCAGGTCGCTGGCCGCCACCACCCGCACGCTCTGGGCCAGGGCGCCCACCAGGCCAAAGAGGAACCATATCCAAAAGCGCAAGGGAAACCTCCTTTGCCACCGCGGCAGGCGACGGGGTTGCCCCCGCCACCCCGGGGCCCGAAGGCCCGGCCCGGAAGGCCCAGGGGGTCTATCCGGGCTCGGAGGCGGGGAACATTCTATAGCAAGGGCTCCTGGCTCACCGCCTTGATCTGCCGGCGCTCCTTGGGGGGGAGGGCGTCCAGGGCCCGCTTCACCTCCTGGATGTCCAGCCAGGTGAGGTGCTTGGGGCTTCCGGGAGCGCGGCTTGGGTTCCTAAGGAGGTAGGCGGGGTGGAACATGGGGAAGACCCGGATGCCGTGCCACGAGTACCACTGGCCGCGCACCTTGGTGATGGACACCTTTTCCCCCAGGAAAAACTCCGCCGCCACCGCCCCCAGGGGGACGATGATCTGGGGGGCAACGAGCTCAATCTGCTTTAAAAGCCACTTATCCGTGCAGATCTTGGCCTCGTCGGGGAGGGGGGCGCGGTTTCCCGGGGGGCGGCACTTGACGATGTTGGTGATGTAGATGTCCTCCCGGCGGATGCCGGCGGCCTCGAGGATGCGGTTCAGAAGCTGCCCCGCCTTGCCCACGAAGGGGCGGCCCGTCTTGTCCTCCTCCTCCCCCGGGCCTTCCCCCACAATCATGAGCTGGGCGTCGGGGTTCCCCTCGCCGAAGACCACCTGGGTGCGGCCCTCCGCCAGGCGGCAGGCGGTGCAGGCTTGGGCCTGGGCCCTAAGGAGTTCCAGGGTCATTGCAGGGACTTACGGGCCTTGCGGGCTTCCCGGCGGATTTTGGGGTCCAGGCCGATCATGAGGAAGAAGTTTTCCAGGGCGTTTTCCTGGCCCTTGATTTCCGGGTAGGCGTCCTCCGGGGTACCGGTGACGAAGGGCAGGGATTTGTAGAGTTCCAGGGCGTACTGGACCACGGCCTCCGGCCCTTCGGCCTCCGCCACCTCCGCCAGCTTGGCGTAGACCTCGCGGCGCGCCTCGGCGTGGCGGCGGAAGACCTCCGGGTTGGGCGTTTCCGGCGCCCGGAGGACATCCTGCTTGGCGATGCGGCGGTAGTGCTTCAAGCCCCGAACGATTTCCTCCGTGGTCAGCGTGATCTTGAACTCCATCCCCGCTCCTTTCCGGCCAAAGGCCCGACCTTCTTTCGCAGATTATAAGCCTCCTCATGGGGGGGTGCGTATACTTGGGGGGATGGAGGTTTTGGGCGCATATTGGCTAAGGCGGATTCTCGCCCGTATTGGCGCCATTACCGTTTACGAGGGCCAAGATACCCGCACCGGCATGCCGGTGATGGTCATCCAAGGGGCGCAAGGCAAGCCCGTGGAGGGAGAGGGTTTTCTGCCTGTTTTGCAGGTTCTTCCTGAGGCCTGGGTTCTGGAATGGCCCCTGGGGGCGGTGCCCCTCGCCCAGTACCTGGGGGTAGCGGACCCGGAGCGGGCGGCCCACTGGCTTAAGGAGGTGGCGGCCCTCCTCCGCACCCTGAAGGAAAGGGGGGTGACGCTTGCCCCACCCCCGGAGCTCTTCTTGGTGAAGGGCAAGCGCATCTGGCTAGCGGGGGCGGGCATGGAGGCCTTGGTGGGGGAGCCGGAAGGGGCCTTGGTGGCCCTGGCCCGGGCCCTTTTGGGCGAGCGCTACCCCGAGTTTCCCCTAAGGGAAACCCTGGAGCGGCTTGAGCGCAAGGAGGCGGGGCTGGAGGCCCTTTGGGAAGAGGCGGGGCCCACCCCACCCCCCGCGCCCCCACCTGAGCCGGACACCCCGGGCCGCAAGCGCCTTCCCGTGGAGCCCCAAGGGGAAGAGGGGGAGGGGGCATTAGGGGCCAACGGGACGGGAGAAAGCCCGCAAGAGCCCTCCCCAAGCCGCCCTAAGGTCATTCGCATAGAAGAGCCGGACCTTCCCTCCTTCCCCGTGGTGGAGCCTAAGCCTGCCTCCCTTGCTCGTAGGGGAATTCTCCTCCTCGTGCTCGGGGCCTTGGGTCTTCTTGGGGGGGTGCTCCTCCTCCGCCCCCGGGGGAGCGGGGAAGGGGCTTACGTGATGGAGTTCCGCACCGAGCCCCCCACGGAAAAGGCGGAGGTCTTCCTCCTCGAGGCCCCCCCAGGGTCCCGCCTGCCCACAGGCCAGCTCCTCCTGACGGCGCCGGGCCGGGTGGAGTTTGACCAGAAGGGCGTCTACCGCCTGCGCATCCGGGTCCCGGGCCGGGACCCCGTGGACTACCTCCTGGAGGTGCCTGGCCCGCCCCTCACCATCAAGGTACGCTAAGGCCATGACCGAGCGCCCCGCCCTTTACCGCTACCGCTATTTCTTCGCCGGGGAGCCCGCTGGGGAAGGGCGCTTAGAGGTGCGCCCGGCGGATGAGGGGGTGCGGGCCACCCTGACGGCCGAGCTTCTCCTTCCCCTCCCCAAGGTCCGGCTTCGCTGGCAGACGGAAACGGACCCCGAGGGCTTTTCCCGCTACTTCGCCGAACGGGTGGAGGCGCGGGAGGCCAGGGTCTTCACCGTGGAGCGCCTGGAGGAGGAGGGGGTAGTCCTGGTGAGCCAGGGCAAGGAAAGCCTGGCCCTGCCTTACCTCACCCCGTACCACGACCCCCTTTCCCTGGTCCTTTACCTTCCCCGGCTCTCCCTTCTGCCCGGGGAGGTGGCCCGCTTCCCCATGCCGGGGGGCAGGGCGTATGTGGAGCGCCTGGCGGACCTCGAGGCGGAGGGACGGCTTCGCCAGCACTTTCGCCTGCGCCCGGGCCTGAGCCTGGTGCAGCTGGAGGAAGGCTTGCCCGTGCGGATGGCCCAGCAGGTGGGGGACCACGTGTTTGAGGCGGTGCTGGAGGGCGTGGAGGAGCCCCGGAGGCGGCGCCGCTGGGTATAGTGGAGGCATGATCTACCGCGCGGAGGAGGTGAGGGAGCGCTTCGCCCGCCGGGGGCTTTCCTTTGACCCCAAGGTGGAGGAGATTGTCCGGGGCATCCTCCAGGCGGTGCGGGAGGAGGGGGACGAGGCCCTGGACCGCCTGAGCCTGGACCTGGACGGCCACCCCGTGGAGGAGATTCCCAAGCGGGCCTGGCGGGAGGCCTACGAGGACCTGGACGAGGGCCTGCGGGATGCCCTGGAGACCGCCAAGGAGCGCATTGAGGCCTTCTACCGGGAGGAAGCCCGGGGCGGGTTTCTGCGGGCGGAGAGGGGGGGGGTCCTGGGCCAGCTGGTGCGCCCCTTGGAGCGGGTGGGGGTCTATGTGCCCGGGGGAAGCGCCCCCCTCCTTTCCAGCCTCCTCATGAGCGTGGTGCCTGCCAAGGTGGCCGGGGTGGGGGAGGTGGTGGTGGCCAGCCCCCCCCGGGTCCACCCCGGGGTCCTGGCCGCCGCCTGGGTGGCGGGAGCTGACCGCCTCTTCGCCATGGGCGGGGCCCAGGCCATCGCCGCCTTGGCCTACGGCACCCGCCGGGTTCCCCGGGTGGACAAGATCGTGGGGCCGGGGAACGCCTACGTGGTGGCCGCCAAGCGCCAGGTCTTCGGTGCCGTGGGCATAGACGGCCTGGCCGGCCCCACGGAGACCCTGATCGTGGCCGACGGCTCCGCCTCCCCCAGGCTCTTGGCCGCTGACCTCCTGGCCCAGGCGGAGCACGGCCCGGACTCCGAGCCCTGGCTCCTCTCCCCGGACCGGGCCCTTTTGGAGAAGGTGGAGGCGGAGCTCTTCCGCCAGCTCCAGGACCTCCCCGGGGGGAGATTGCCCGGAAGGCCCTGGAGCGGGGTGGGCTGGTGCAGACCCAGGACCTGGAGGAGGCCTTCGCCCTGGCCAACCTCTACGCCCCCGAGCACCTCTGCCTGGCCCTGGCCGACCCCCTTCCCTGGCTGGGCCGGGTGCAGAACGCCGGTGGGGTCTTCCTGGGGGAGGGTAGCCCCGAGGCCCTGGGGGACTACATCGCCGGGCCCAGCCACGTGATGCCCACCTCGGGCACGGCCCGCTTCCAGGGGGGGCTTGCCCTCCGGGACTTCCTCAAGGTCATTCCCGTCATGGGCCTGGCGGAAGGGGCGGTGAGGGAGCTTTCCCGCAAGGGGGCCCTCCTGGCCCGGGCGGAGGGCCTCGAGGCCCACGCCCGCGCCTTGGACCTGCGGTCATGAGGCTCTTCCACGAGCTTCTGGGGCCCCTGGAGCTCCCCGACCGCTTTTTGCGCATCGTCAGCCTGGCTCCCAACCTCACCGACGCCCTCTTCGCCCTGGGGCTGGGGGAGCGGCTGGTGGGCCGGAGCGCCTTCTGCCACCGCCCGGCCCAGGTGCTCTCCCTGCCGGTGGTGGCCTCCTACACCAAGACCCGTACGGAACTCCTCAGGAGCCTGGAGCCGGATTTGGTCCTCCTCTCCACCGGGGTACAGCGGGAGCAGGCGTTAAGGCTTAAGGAGGCGGGCTTCCCCGTCTTCGCCGTGCCCCTGCCCACCAGTCCCTACGGCATCCTGGAGAACCTCTCCACCCTGGGCCACCTCCTGGACCTGGAGGAGCGGGCCTCAGAGCTGGCCCATCAGCTTGCCGGGCGCTACGCCGCCCTCAAGGGACGCTTTGCCCTTAGGGTCTACTTTGAGATGGACCTGGGGGGGCCCATCACCGTGGGGCGGGGAAGCTACATCGCCCAGGCCCTCTTGCACCTGGGCCTGAGGCCCATCTTCCTGGACGTGCCCCAGGCCTACTTCGTCCCCGACCTCTCCGAGGTGGCCCGCCGCAAGCCGGACCTCTTCCTCTACGAGCCCAAGCCCTGGGGCAAAAACCCCCTGGAGAAGGCCCAGGCCCTGGCCCGGGAGCGGGGCTGGGACCTCCCCGTGGTGGCCACGGATGGGGACGAGTTGGCCCACTACGGGCCCATGTTCTTCGGCTTCCTGGAAAAGCTGGCCGGGCGGGTGGCCCAAACCTTAGCCCAGGCTTAAGGTGGCCCCTCTGGGGGAGGGGTATAGTGGACCCCATGAAGCGCTTGGGGTTTTTGGGGTTCTTCTTGGTCTTGCTTCTGGCTGCGGTTTCTTGCTCCCAGCCCCCTCCTTCACCTCCTCCTGCAACCTGCTCGCCACGACCAACTGGCCTCACCGCGCAGGGCGGCTTTTCCGAAAAGGCTCTTCCCCAGGGATACGGGGACTTTTTTTATCCTCACGTTCCAGGGGAGCTACTGGTGCTTTCCCAGGGGCTGACCCCCCAGGGGTTGGTAGCCCGGCTGGGGAATGCGGAGGTCATGGGCATCCTTCCTGGAGGCTTCGTGCATCTTAGGGTATTGCCCGGCTCGGAGAAGCGCCAAGCGCAGGCTCTTTTGCAAGCAGGGGCCAGGTGGGTGCAGCCCAACTATCTGTATTATCCCCTGGCCTTCCCCAACGATCCCCTTTACATTCCTAAACAAAGCGGGCAGCTCAATGGTCTCGTGGGCTTGGAGACTGCATGGGCCCGTACCGTAGGCGACCAGATGCTTAGCATGGCTATCATAGATACTGGCTACCTTGCCCACGTGGACATGGCCGGGAGGTGGTACCTTCCCAGTGCTCAGCTTGACGTTGCTGATGGGGACGCCGACCCCACGGATGATACCCCCAAGGGTAGAGGGCATGGTCTAGCCGTGGCCTCGGTTCTAGGAGCGGTTACCGGCAACGCTCTGGGAATGGCCGGGGTGACCTGGCAGGGGAGAGTTCTCCCTCTGAAAGTAGCCCGATCCCGAGACGGGGAAATAACAACCGCTTATCTGGCCACTGCCGTGAACCGGGCAGTGGATTTAGGGGCTAGGGTGGTTAACCTTTCGGTCGGAGGACCTATCTCCGACCCTGCTCTTGAAAACTCCTTGGCCAGTGCGCGGCAGCAGGGTGTCGTTCTGGTAGCCGCAGTGGGGAATAGCGGAACGGACGGGATTTTTTATCCCGCCGGCTCCCCTTCGGTTATTGCCGTGGGGGCGGTGAACAATACTAAGCAAAAGGCGTACTTCTCCAACTGCGGGCAGGAGCTGGACCTGGTGGCGCCGGGGCAGGGGGTAGTGGCGGCCTTGCCCAACGATGACTATGGTTCTGGGTCCGGTACCTCCTTTGCTGCTCCCGTCGTGAGTGGGGTGGTGGCCCTTTATATGAGCCACTTTAAGGCGCAAAAAGGGTCGTGGCCCACTCCAGATCAGGTCTATGCTTGTCTTGCTGCCGCTGCTGAGGACCTCGGTCCTTCTGGCCACGACACCGGCTACGGTTTCGGCCTGGTGCGGGCCGACCGCATCTTTTCCTCCGCCTACGCCTCCGTCTGCTTCCCCTAATCCGCCTCACCCAGCTGGGGATAAACTGGTGGTTTGTGCGGAGGTTCATCCTCCTTCTCCTCCTGGCCTCTTTGGTGGCCCTGGGCCTTTGGGCCTACCCCCTCGTGGGTCCTGTGGCCCGGCACGGGGCCTTGCCCGCCCCGGAGGGCCTGAAGGCCCCCCTCACCCTCCTGGTCTACGGCTCCAGCCCCGAGTACGTGGGGTACCACAGGCGGGCCCCCGAGCGCTTCCGCGGCCTGGCGGACACCATCCTGCTGGTGCGGCTGGACCCCCTGGCCCAGCGGGTGGTGGTGCTCTCCATCCCCCGGGACGTGTGGGTGGAGCTGCCCGGCCACGGCTGGCACAAGGTGAACGCCGCAAGCCCCCTGGGAGGGCCAGAGCTCATGAAGGAAGCGGTGGCCCGCCTAACCGGCATCCGGGCCGAGCGCTACATGGTGGTGAGCACCGAGGCCCTGAGGAGGGGGGTGGACGCCCTGGGAGGGGTGCGGGTCTGCGTGGATAAGCCCATGCGCTACCGGGACATGGCCGCCGGCCTGGACATCAACCTGGAGCCGGGGTGCCAGGTCCTCAATGGGGAGCAAGCCGAGGGGTACCTGCGCTTCCGCAAGGATGCCCTGGGGGACATCGGGCGGATTCAGCGCCAGCAGGCCTTTTTCCACGCCCTCAAAGAGCAGCTTCTCTCCCCGGCGGGCCTTCTGCGCCTGCCCCGGGTGGTGGCGGCGGTGGAGCCCTATGTGCGGACCGACCTCACCCGGGGGGAGAAGGGGGCCATCCTGGGCTTCGCCATGAAGCGGCCCGGGCTGGTAAGCCTCCTCCTTCCGGGCCGTTTTGCGGGTGGGTGGGCGGTGGACCAGGAGGCCCTCAGGGAGCTCGTGGCCTTCTACTTCACGGGCGAGGGGGGGACGGGGGAGGCGGAGCTTGACGGCCGGCTGGTGGCCCTGGTCTATGGTCCCGGCCAGGAGGCCCTGGCGGAACGGGCCCGGGAGCGGTTGCGCGCCCTGGGGCTCAGGGTACTGGCTCACCCCGTGGACCTGGCGCCCAGCCGCACCGAGGTGCTGGAAAACGGTCCCGGGCGGCTGGCGGAGGCCCTGGCCCAGGAACTTGGGGTTCCCTTCCGTGTATCGGGAGAGGCGATCTTGGGGGCCGACCTCACCCTGCGCCTTGGCGGGGACCTGCCCTTTTAGGTAGCATGGGGGACGTGCGCCGGGGTGGCGGAACGGTAGACGCTGCGGACTTAAAATCCGCTGGGGGGTAGCCCCCGTACGGGTTCGAGTCCCGTCCCCGGCACCAAAGGGCCCCGGAAGCCCCGGGGCTTTTTTCCTTGCTATGCTGGAGGCCGTGGGCGTTATCAGCCGCTATTTGCAAAGCGCCATGGCCCAGGCCCGCTACGACCTCGTGGGCCCCGGCCGCTTTCTGGCCGAGATTCCCGAACTGGGCCTCCGGGTGGAGGCCTCTCACCTGGAGGCGGCACGGGAAGCGCTTCAGGAAGCCCTCGAGGCCTGGCTCCTGGAGGCCTTGCGTACCGGCCTCACCCCTCCCGGGCTGGAGGGGGGTGAGGACCCCGTGCGGGCCCGCTTCTTCGCCCTGGCGGGGGAGATGTGGCGGCTCCTGAGAGAGCCTCCCAGGCCAGTTCCGGAGGCGCCGGAGCCCCAGAAGCCGGAGGCACCAGAACCCCCGAAGGAGAAAGGAGAAGGGGGCAAGCCCCGGAAGCCAGCCTCCCTGGAGGAGTGGCTTAAGGGCCTGGGCATTCAGGTGGTGAAAAAGCCCCAGGCGGAGGAGGAGGAAAAGGAAAAGGTTCTCACCCGCCTGGCCCTCTTCCTGGGGGACCGCTACCCGAGCCTGGAAAAACTCTATGAGCGCCTGAAGCAGAGCCTCTCCACCAAGCGCCAGTTTGAGCTTTCCCTCTCTGAGGCCAGCCAGGAGGAGATCGCCAACTCCACCCAGTTCTGCACCATGCTGAAGCAGTACGCCCTCCTCACCAGCTACCACTACAAAAGCGAGGAGCGGCGTATCCGGGCCAAGGCCAGCACCGAGGGCTGGGTGCAAAACTTCCTCACCGGGGGCTGGCTGGAGCGCTACGTGGCCGAGCGGCTTCGGAAGTTCCTCCGCTCCAAGAACCTGCCCCACGAGGTGGCGGTGGGCTACCAGGTGACCTTGCCGGGCGGGGATGCCATGGAGCTGGACGTGTTGGTGCGGGTGGGGGACCGGGTGTATTGGTTTGAGGCCAAGACGGGGGATTTCCAGGCCCACATCGCCAAGTACGCTGGGCTTAAGAAGGTTCTGGGCCTTTCCGCCCGGGAGAGCTTCCTGGTCCTTCTGGGCATGGACAAGGCGCGGGCCAAGGAGCTTACCGCCCTACACGGCCTCACCGTGGTGAACCAGGCGAACTTCGTGGAGGTCTTCCAGGAGGTTCTGGAGGGCAATGCTCCGTAAGGTCCTCCTGGTCATGGGGGGCACCTTGGCCTCGAGGGTCCTGGGCCTCCTGCGCCAGGCGGTCTTCAACGCCCTTTACCCCGATGCCCTCAAGGACGCCTTCAACGTGGCCTACCGGGTGCCGAACCTCCTCCGGGAGCTCCTGGCCGAGGGGGCGGTGCAAAACGCCCTCATCCCCATCCTCAAAAACCTCCCTCCCTCCGAGGCCCAGGCGTTTGCCCGCCGCTTCGCCGCTTTCCTCCTCGGGGTGAACCTCCTCGTCCTGGGCCTGGGCTACCTCCTCGCCCCCTTCGTGGTGGAGCTCCTGGTGGCGGAGGGAAGCCACCTGAGGGAGGAAGAGGCTTTCCGGCAGGTGGTCTACCTCACCCGGCTCCTCCTCCCCTTTCTCCTGGGCATCTCCATGGCCGCCCTCTTCTCCGCCCTTTTGCAGGCGGAGGAGCGCTTTCTGCCCTACGCCCTAGGCCCCATCGCCTTCAACCTGGCGGCCATCGGCCTCATGGCCCTCTTCCCCGGCGACCCCACCTTCTTGGGCCTCTCCGTGGCCCTTGGGGGGCTTTTGCAGGCCGCCATCCAGCTTCCCTTCCTAAAGGGGCTTCGCCTGGAGTGGCGCTGGCACCCCGCCTTCGCCACGGCCCTTCTCCGCATGGGCCCCTTCGCCTTCACCACCTCCTTGCGGCAGTTTCTGAACCTCGTCCTCACCAACATCCTCACCCGCTACCCCCCGGCGGCGGTCACGGGGTTTTACAACGCCGAGGTGGTCTTCCAGATGGCCCTGGGCCTCCTGGCCACGAGCCCGGCCATCGCCTACTTCCCCCGGATGAGCGCCCTAAAGGGGGAAGAGCTCGCCCGCTTCCTGGAAGCCCCCATCCGCCGCTTCGCCTTGCTCCTTTCCCTGGCGGGGGGCCTTTTGGTGGGCTTGGCCCCCTTCCTGGTGGTCCTCCTCTTCGGCCTCTTCGGCCCCCTTACCCCGGAAAACCGGGCCTATAGCGCCCAGGTCCTCTCCGCCATGGGCCTGGCGGTCCTCCCCTGGGGGGTGAATACCTTCCTGCTCCGGGGCCTCTACGCCCTGGGACGGGTGCGGGAGGCGGTGGGGGCGAGCGCCTTCGTCTTCCTGGCCAACACCCTGGGCTACTGGCTCCTTAGGGACGCGGGCCTTTTCCTCCTCAACCTGGCCACCGCCTTGGCGGGGTGGCTGGGGTTTGCCCTCTACCTCCGGCTCCTCGCCCGGGAGGGGGTGAGGGTTGGCCCTTTGCCCAGCTATCTGGGAAAGGCCTACCTGGCGGGGCTTTCGGCCGCTCTGCCCGGCTTAGGCCTCGAGGCCTGGGCCCCAGGGGAAAGCCCCTTGGCCGCCCTATGGCCCCTGGTCCTGGGCGGGGCGGTGGGGGTTGGGGTGTTCCTCCTGGTGGGCCTCCTGTTGGGCCTACCTATTCGGGAAGCCCTTGCCAGGCTTCTTTCAAGCGGAAATAAGGCGGCTTGAGCCTTAGGGCGAAGGCGGGTTCCTCCCAGGTGGGCCAGGCGAAACGCAAGGGCTTTGCCCCGGCCAGAAGAAGCCCGATGCCCTCTATGGGAATGGGCCCGGGGGCGTACCAGGCCAGGCGGTGGCCCGGGTCGGCCACGAGGAGCATGCCCCAGGGGAGGCGGAGTTCCAAAAGGCCCCCTTCCCCCAGGGCGTAGTCTGCCATGGGGTCCCGCGCCCCTGGGGGGTCCTGGCCCTCCCGAAGGCGCCCAAGCTCGTAGACCACCCTGGGGTAATCGCTGCCCTCCCGGCGGCGGTTAGGCTCCAGGAGGAAGGGGATAGAGGGGCCTTCCCAGTCCGGATAGCCCTCTTCCTCGGAAAGCTCCGTCCAGACCCCTTGGAAGCGGTAGAAGGGGCGGTCCCTACGGAGGCGGTTGGGGTGGAGGAGGGCCCGGTAGAAGGCAGGGGGTGCGGGCCTCCTCCAGGGGATGGGCCAGGCCCAGGAGGAGGAGCTTAACCGCCCCGCGCCGCACGGCGGATGGCTTCCACTGCCTCGGGGTTTTCCAGGGCGGAAAGGTCCCCGGGGTCCTGGCCCAGGTAGGCGGCCCGCACCACCCGGCGCATGACCTTGGCGTTGCGGGTCTTGGGGAGATCGGGGACGAAGAGGACCCTTTCGGGCTTGAGGGGCCTCCCCAAGGCCTCGGCCACCTTTTCCGCCACCGCTTCCGCAAGCTCCGGGTTTGGGGCGATGCCCGGCTTGAGCACGGCGAAGAGGACGATGGCCTCCCCCTTTACAGGGTGAGGCACCCCGATGGCGGCCGCTTCCTTAAGGGCGGGATGGTTGAGGGCCGCCGTCTCCACCTCCGCCGGGCCCACCCGCTTGCCCGCCACCTTCAGGGTATCGTCGCTCCGCCCCAGGATGAAGTAGTGCCCCTCCTCGTCCAGGAGGGCGAAGTCCCCGTGGACCCAAACCCCGGGCACCTTGGCGAAGTAGGTGTCCAGGTACCGGGCCTCGTCCCGCCAGAAGCCCTTGGTCATCCCGGGCCAGGGGGCGAGGACGGCGAGTTCGCCCACCTGGCCCTTCACCGGCCTGCCCGCCTCGTCCAGGATGGCGGCCTTCATGCCGGGCACGGCGGTGTTGAACCCCATGGGCTTGATGGGCCTTAGGAGGACGTTTCCCAGGATGCCCCCCGAGATCTCCGTGCCTCCGGAGTAGTTGACGATGGGCCGCCTTTCCTCCCCCACCGTCCGGAAGAACCAGAGGTAGGGGTCCAGGTTCCAGGGCTCCCCCGTGGAGCCCAAGACCCTTAGGGAGGAGAGGTCGTGGGCCTTGATGGGCGCTTCCCCGAAGGGGATGAGGGCCCGCACCAGGGTGGGGGAGAGGCCCAGGTGGGTGAGGCGGTGGGCCTCCACCATCCGCCAAAGCCTTTCGGGGCCGGGGTAGTCCGGGGCCCCGTCGTAGAGGAAGACCGTGCCCCCGAGGATAAGCCCCCCCAGGATGGCCCAGGGCCCCATCATCCAGCCCAGGTCCGTGAACCAGAAGAGGCGGTCCTCCTCCCGGAGGTCAAAGAGGAGGGCCATGTCCAAGGCGGCCTTTAAGGGGAAGCCGGCGTGGTAGTGCACGGTGCCCTTGGGGCGGCCCGTGGTCCCGGAGGTGTAGATGAGCATGAAGGGGTCCATGCTCTCCATCTCCTCCGGGGGGAGGGCCTCGCCGCCCAGGTGGGCGTAGTCCGCTTCGTTTCCTTCCAGGGGGAGGCCGAGCCGCCGCACCACCAGGAGGCGTTCCGTGCCCGAAAGGGCCAGGGCTTTCCGGGCCTCCGGGAGAAGCTCCACCCTTCTTCCCCGCCGGAGGAAGCCGTCCTGGACGGCGAGGAGCCGGGCTTCGGCGTCCTTCAGGCGGATGGCGGCGGCCTCGGCGGCGTACCCGGAGAAGATGGGGATGGCGATGGCCCCAAGCCAGCTGGTGGCCAGGAGGAGGGTGGCCGCCTCGAGGCCCATGGGCATCCAGAGGCCCACCCGTTCCCCCCGGCCCACCCCAAGCGCCCTAAGCCCCGCCGCCACCCGGGCCACCTCTGCCCGTAGTTCCCCGTAGGTGAGGGCGCGCACCTGGCCATCCTCGGTCTCGTGGAGGAGGGCCAGGCGGTCCTCCGGGTGGCGGAAGACGGCGTCTGCCAGGTTAAGCCTCCCTCCCACGAAGAAGCGGGGGAGGGGGAAGCTCCCTTCCACCACCCTTTCGTAAGGCCTCCGCCACGGGATGCCCAGGTGGGCGAGGAACTGGCGGTAAAAGTCCTCCGCCTCCTCCACGCTGTAGCGGTAGAAGGCCTCGTAGTCCTGGAAGCCCAGGGCCTCCATGAAGCGGTAAAGCCGGGTGTTCTGGGCTTCTTTGGGGTCCGGATACCAGACGGGTTCCATCACTTCCTCCAAAAGAGAAAGCGTTTGGGTTTCTTGGGCTCCTGGGGTTCCGTGGGCGGGCCTTGGGGGTGGCGGAGAACTTCCAAAAACGAACGCAGGTCCAGGCGTTCCGCGGGGTTTTTGGCGAGGAGGCGCCTTAGGGCCCGGTCCAGCCTGGGGGGGAGGTTCGTGGGGGGTGGGGGCAGGAGGAGGTGGGCCTGGCGGAGGTCTTCCAGGGTCTCCCCCTTGAAGGGGCGCCGGCCGGTGAGGAGCTCGTAGGCCATGACGCCGAAGGCGTAGGCCTCGCTCTTGGGGCTGGGCCGGCCACCCAGGAAGAGCTCGGGGGCTAGGTAGTGGGGGCTTCCGGCGTACTCGGGGCTCGGGTCCTCCAAGGGGCGCAGGGTGCCCAGGTCGCCCAGCTTGTAGTGCTCCCCGTCTACGAAGACATTGGAAGGCTTCACGTCTTGGTGCAAAAAGCCCTTCTCGTGCAGGTACAAAAGGGCCTCCCCCACCTCCAAAAGCGCCTTCACCGCCTCTTCCCGGGGCAAGGGCCCTCGGTGGAGGCGTTCCTCCAAGGTGCCCCCTTCCAGGTACTCCAGGGCCAAGAAGGCCTCCTCCCCCAAGGGCACCCCGGCCAGGCCCCGCACCAGGTGGGGGTGCTTGAGGGAGAGGGCAAGGGTCACCTCCCGGGCGAAGCGCTCCGAAAGCCTGGGGTCCTGGCGCACCTCCTTCTTGGGGAGCTTCAGGGCCACCTTCCCCAGGCCGGGGGCCTCCGCCAGGTAGACCTGGGCCGTCTGGCCCAGGCCCAGGAGCATGAGCAGGCGAAAGTCCTTGCGCTTCAGGCTATTCAAGGACCAAGACCCCTCCCGGCTTCAGGGCGTGCCCCTCCACGCCCCGCTCCCTGGCCTTTTGGGCGAAGGCTTCCCCGTCTTGCCGGATGGGGGGGAAGGTGTTGTAGTGGATGGGCACCACCTTCTTGGGTTTAAGGAGGTCCAGGGCCTTCAGGGCGTCCTCGGGCCCCATGGTGAAGTGGTCCCCGATGGGCAAAAAGGCCAGGTCCAGGCCCACCTCGCCCAGGAGGCGCATGTCCGAGAAGAGGGCGGTGTCCCCGGCGTGGTAGATGCGCTTGCCCCCAAGCTCCAGGATGACCCCCATGGGCATTCCCCCGTAGGTGCCGTCGGGGAAGCTGGAGGAGTGCCAGGCGGGGGTCCACTTGAGCCAGCCGCCTTCAAAGCGGTAGGTGCCGCCGATGTTCATGGGGATGCTCTTGGCCCCGTGCTTTTCGGCGTAGGTGGCGATCTCAAAGGTGGAGACCACCACACCCCCCTTCTTGGAAAGGGCCACGGCGTCCCCAAAGTGGTCCCCGTGGGCGTGGGTTATCAGGATAAGGTCGGCCTGGACCTCGGCCACAGAGGCCGCCGCCAGGGGGTTGCCCGTGAGGAAGGGGTCTATGATGACCTTGGTTTTGCCGTCGGAAAGCCAGACCGCCGAGTGGCCCAGGTACCGGATTTCCAGCATAGGCACCTCCTTTAGAGGGCACTATACCGGAGAAACGGCTTGGCCGGAAAGGGTGCGTTCCAGGTGGCGGTGGAAGAGGGCTTCCAGAATTTTGGCGAAGGCCCGTTCGCCCCAGCTTTTCCCCTCCGGCAGGACCAGGGTGAGCTCTAGCTCCAGCTCCCATCCCTCTTGGGCCCGGCGGACCAAGCCCTCCACCCGGAGGGAGGGGGGAGCCAGGGGCAGGGCCAGGAGGCGGTCGCCCTCCACCCTCGAGGCGAAGGGGAGGACCAGTTCGCCCAGCACGGGGTTTTCCTGGCGCAGTACCCCGCGGAGCTCTGGGCCCTGGAAGTGGACCTCGAGGGGAAGCCCCTGGGGCGGGGCGCCGTTTAGGTGTAGGCGAAGCCTGGCCTTCATCCCTCCACCCACTCCACCCGCACCCGGCCCTCCTTGAACAGGCGGGCCACCTCGGTGTCCGGAACGTTGAGGAGCCTGGGAAGCTCGCGAAAGCGGGGTGTGGCCGAGGCCAGGCCCACCCGTACCACGAGCACGTCCTCCTCCTCGGCGCGGCCGATGCGCCACACCAGGTGCTGGCCGAGGAGGTCTAGGAGGTCCTTCTCCACCCCTCTAGCCTACTCCTTACGCGGGATAAGGAAGTAGGGGCACGCAAACGTGGGGAGGGCTTGGGCGGGGTATGGGTCCAGACGTGTAGACTCGCCTTAGGGACGGAGGGCAGTATGTGGCGGTCGCTCTACCTGGACCTGTCGGCGAAGAAGGCCCGCTGGGAGGGGGTTCCCTCAGAAGAGGTGGCCTGGGGCGGGCGCTACCGCACGGCGAAGCTCCTGTGGGAAAGGGAAGCCTACCGCTTTGACCCCCTTTCCCCGGAAAACCCCTTAGTCTTCGCCATCGGCCCCCTGGCGGGCACGGGGTTTTCCAACGCTAACCGCACCAGCGTGGGCACCCGTAGCCCCCTCACCCTGGGCATCAAGGAGGCCAACGGGGGCGGCACCTTCGGCTACGCCCTGGGGCAGCTCAAGGTGGCCCACCTGGTCCTGGAAGGGCAAAGCCCCGAGTGGGTGGTGGTGCGCCTTACCAAGGAGGGGGAGGTCTTCTTTGACCCGGCGGAGGGGCTTTTGGGCCTGGGGAACTTTGAGGCGGCGAGGAGGCTTTTCGCCGCCTACGGCGAGAGGATCGCCTTCGCCCTCCTGGGGCCCGTGGGGGAGTACCTGGGGCTCCTTTCCGGCATCGCCTTTTCCGATATAGACGGGAGGCCCTCCCGCCTCGCCGCCCGGGGCGGGGTGGGGGCGGTCATGGGGGCCAAGCGGGTCAAGGCCATCGTGGTGGAGGTGCCGGGGAAGGTGGAGGTCTGGGACAAGCCCAAGGTCCTGGAAGGGGTGCGCCGCTACGCCAAGCTCCTCCGGGAAGACCCCTTGGTCATGCAGTTTTACAACGCCATCGGCACCATGGGCATGGCGGACTTCCAGAACGCCTTTGGGGGGCTTCCCGTGCGCAACTTCCGCCAAGGCCAGATGAGCCCCCCGGAGGCCTTCCGCATGGGCGGGCAGTACATCGCCCCCCTCAACAGGGCCCGGGGGGGTAAGCACACCCACGCCTGCATGCCGGGGTGCGTGATCCAGTGCTCCAACGTCATCGTGGACGAAAAGGGGGAAGAGGTGGTCTCCCCCCTGGAGTACGAGACCATCGGCCTCCTCGGTACCAACTGCGGCCTTTCCGACCCGGACCAGCTGGCGAGGCTTAACCGCCTGGCCAACGACCTGGGGATTGACACCATTGAAACGGGGGCAAGCCTCGCCCTCTACATGGAAAAGGGCCTGGCGGACTGGGGGGACTACGCCTTCATGGAGGCCAAGCTCAAATCCCTTTACGCGCCAAGCGAGGAGGCACGCCTCCTGGCCCAGGGCACGGCGCGGCTCGGGGAGGCTTTGGGGGTAACGCGCATCCCCGTCATCAAGCGCCAGGCCATCAGCGCCTACGACCCCAGGGTGGTGGAGGCCACGGGCATCACCATGATGGTCACCGCCCAGGGGGCGGACCACACGGCGGGGAACGCCCCCCGTCTGGAAACCCGGGCCATGAAGCCCGAGGAGATCCTCGAGGCCAGCTACCAGGCCCAGGTGAACGCCGCCGCCAACGACAGCCTGGGGCTTTGCGTCTTCGGGGGGAGCGTCACCAACAAGCAGGTGGCCTTCATCGTGGAGAGCATCAACGCCGCCTTGGGCACGCACCTTACCCCCGCCTTCTGGCAGGCGCTCGGGGAAGGGGTCTTAAGGCTGGAGCACCGCTTCAACCATCAGGCGGGCTTCACCCACGAGGACGACCGCCTGCCCGCCTTCTTCTATGAGGAGCCGGTGACCCCCAAGAACTACACCGCCCGCTTCCGCCCGGAGGACCTCGCCCCCCTTTACGCCAGGCTCCACGGGGAGGGGTAGCCCGTGCGGGAAAGGCCCCTTTGGGAGGCCTCCTTCGCCGAGCTTTCCCCCCTGGCCTTTTACGGCGGGGTGGGCCTTTTGGCGGGGGCCTTCGCCTTGGGGGAGGCCCCCGCGTGGCTCTGGGTCCTCCTCTACCCTTGGTGGCGCCTCCGCCTGGGGTGGCGGGTTTCCCTTTACCCCGGGCGCCTGGTCCTGAGGCCCCCCTTGGGCCCGGCCCGGACCGTGCCCTGGGCGCGGGTGGTGGGGGTGGAGGTAGGCCTTTGGCCGGGGGGGCCTTTGGCCCGGGCCAGAAGGGCCCTTTTCCTCCTCTTGGAGGACGGGGAGAACCTCCCCTTACCCCTTCCCGAGCCCGAGGCTTGGGGGGAGCGCTTCAGAGAACTTCTAAAAGGGCGAACTTCAGGTAGTGGGTCTCCGGATGGGTGAGGAGGACAGGGTGGTCAAAACCTTGGCCCCGCCGCTCCAAGACGCGGAGGGTGCGGTGGGCGTCCTGGGCGGCCTCCCGGAGCATCTCGTAGAAGAGGGGTTCGGTGAGGTGGTGGCTACAGCTCGCCGTGGCCAGGATTCCCTCCTCCTTGAGGAGCTTGATGGCCCTGAGGTTCACCTCCTTGTAGGCCCGGTAGGCCCGTTCCAGGTCCTTCTTCCCCTTGGCGAAGGCGGGAGGGTCCAGGACGATGAGGTCAAACCGCTCCCCCGCCTTCTCCAGGTTCCTTAAGTAGTCAAAGGCGTTGGCCTCCACCGTTTGGAGGGTGAGGCCGTTTAAGCGGGCGTTTTCCTCGGCCCGCTTGAGGGCCTCCGCCGAGGTGTCCACGCTGATGACCTCCTTGAAGCCGAGGGCCAGGTGTAGGCCGAAGCTTCCGGCGTAGCTGAAGACGTCTAAGGCCCTCTCCCCCTGAAAGCCTTCCATAAGGATGCGGTTATCCCGCTGGTCCAGATAGGCCCCCGTCTTCTGCCCTTCCAGGAGGTCCACCAGGTAGCGCACCTTCCCTTCCCGCACCGCCACCTGCTTGGGCACCTCCCCCAAAAGGGGGCGGACATAGAGGGGAAGCCCCTCCAGCTCACGGCTTTTGGCGTCGTTTTTGGCGAGGACGCTTTGGACCAAAGGCTTAAGCCTTTCCGCCACCTCGGGCAGGAGGCCTTCCCAGGCGTGGGCCGTGGCCTGGACCACGGCGTGGCCGGCGTAGTAGTCCACCACGAGCCCGGGGAGGAAGTCCCCCTCGGCGTGGGCCAGGCGGAAGCCCCCTTCGGGCTCCCGTTCCAGGTGGGGTAGGCGGCGGTGTAAGGCGCGGTCCAGGTTCTCCAGGAGGGCTTCCACCGGGTCCAGGGCGGGCCGGAAGCGGAAGGCCCGCACCGTGAGGTCGCTTTGGGGGTTGTAGAGGGCCAGGGCTAGAAAGCGCTTGCCCCAGTACACGGGGTAAAGCCCCGGCGTGTCGGGGCCCGAGACCACATCGCGGCGGAAGACCCATAGGTGGCGGGCAAGGAGGCGGGCGGCCCCCCGTTCGTTGACGAGAATCCTCACCGCTTCAGTATACTTAGGCGGGGTTGGTTGACGCTTGCCCCGGTGGCCGGTATCATGACCGGCGGGCGCAGTTTGCGCATCTTTTCACATAAGGAGGGGCGATGGGAGGCCTGGGACTTATCAAGACCCTAGCGGAGAAGGAGAAGGAGCTCCTTGCCCGCCTCGAGGCCGCCAAGAAGGAGGCGGAGGACCTCCTGAAGCGGGCGGAGGCCGAGGCCAAGGCCCTCCTGGAGGAGGCCGAGGCCAAGGGCAAGGCCCTGGAGGCGGAGTACAAGGCGAAGGAAGCCAGGGAAACCGAAGCCCTCCTGGCCCAGTACCGCAAGCGCGCGGAGGCCGAGGCCCAGGCGGTGAAGGAAAAGGGCATGGCCCGCCTGGAGGAGGCGGTGGGCCTGGTGCTCAAGGAGGTCTTGCCGTGATCGCCCCCATGGAGAAGCTGGTCCTGGCGGGCCCAAAAGGCCGGGCCAAGGAGCTTCTCCATAGCCTGCAACAGGCGGGGGTGGTGCACCTGGAAACCCTAAGGGTGGCGGAGCTTGCCGAGTACAAGCTCTCCCCCGAGGAAAGGGAAGAACTGAGGCGCTGGGAGGGGGTGGCGGCGGGGGCTGAGCACACCCTGACCCTCCTGGGCCAGGAGGTGGCGCCTTCCCGGCCCTTCCCGGAGGGCCTCGAGGCGGCGGAGAAGGCCCTTGCCCCCATCCAGGGCCACGCCGAGGGGCTTTCCCGGCAGAAGCAGGAGCTTGAGGAGGAGCTTTCCCTGGCCCAGGCTTACCTGGAGCCTTTGGAGAAGCTCGCCGGCCTGGCCCAGGGTCTGGACCAAAGCCCCTTCCTCCGGGTGGTCCCCTTCCTCCTCACGGAAAAGGAGTTGCCCCTGGTGGAGGAGGCGCTCCAAAAGGCCTTGGAAGACCGCTTCCTCCTGGCCAGCGAGCCCTACGCCAGGGGGCTTGCCGCCCTTCTTGTGGTCCACCGCCGGGACCTGGAGGCGGCCAAGGCTGCCCTTTCCCGCGCCGGCCTCGCCGAGCTCCGCCTGCCCGGGGCCTATGGGGAGCTTCCCCTTTCCCAGGCGGCCCGCAGGCTTAAGGAGCGGGCGGAGGCGGCCCCTAGGGAGCTTTCCGAGGTGCGCCAGGCCCTGGCCAAGCTGGCCAAGGAGGCCACCTCCACCCTGCAAAGCCTCTGGACCCGGGCCAAGGACGAGGTGGCCCGGCTGAAGGCCCTGGAGGAGTTGGCCTCGGGCCGTTTCGGCTTCGCCCTTTTGGGCTACGTGCCGGTGAAGGCCAAGCCCAAGGTGGAGGAGGCCCTGGCCCGGCACAAGGAGGGGGTGGTCTACGCCTTTGAACCGGTGGACGAGCACCACGAGGCGGACCGCATCCCCGTGGCCTTGGACAACCCCCCTTGGGTCAAGCCCTTTGAGCTCTTGGTGAGCTTCCTGAACACGCCCAAGTACGGCTCCCTTGACCCCACCCCGGTGGTCCCCATCTTCTTCCCCTTCTGGTTCGGGATGATCGTGGGGGACATCGGCTACGCCCTCCTCTTCCTCCTCCTGGGGCGCTGGCTTTCCGGCTTCGTGAAGCGGAACGAGCCCTTGGTCATTGACCTCTTCGCCCTCAAGCTCAAGCCCCAGGTGATCGCCAAGCTCGTCTACATCCTCAACTGGATGGTCTTCTGGACGGTGCTCTGGGGTATCGTCTACGGGGAGTTCTTCGGCACCTTCCTAGAGCACCTAGGGGTCTTCGGCACCCCGGAGCACCCGGGCCTCATCCCCATCCTCATTCCCCGCATTGACACCGCCAAGACCGCCAACCTCCTCATCCTCCTCTCCGTGGCCTTCGGCGTGGTCATGGTCTTCTTTGGGCTCATCCTCCGGGCCTACCTGGGGCTCAAGCACCGCCACATGGCCCACTTCTGGGAAGGGGTGGGGTATCTGGGCGGGCTCGTGGGCATCCTGGCCTTGGCCGCCTCGTACCTTGGGAACCTGCAGGCGGGGTGGCTTGCGGGCCTCATGTACCTAGGCTTTGGCGTCTTCCTGTTGGCGGTCCTCATGAGCCGCATCTGGCTCATGATCCCGGAGATCTTCACCCAGGCGGGGCACATCCTCTCCCACATCCGTATCTACGCCGTGGGGGCCGCAGGCGGTATCCTGGCGGGCCTGCTCACGGACGTGGGCTTTGCCATGGCGGAGCGGATGGGCCTCTTGGGGGCGCTTTTGGGCATCGTGGTGGCGGGCGTCTTGCACCTCCTCATCCTCCTCCTCACCACCCTGGGCCACATGCTCCAGCCCATCCGTTTGATCTGGGTGGAGTTCTTCACCAAGTTCGGTTTCTACGAGGAGAACGGCAGGCCATACCGGCCGTTCAAAAGCGTCCGCGAGACGCAGTAAAGGGAGGGTAAGGATGAAGAAGCTTCTCGTTCTGGTTCTGGTAGCGGTGTTCGGCGCGTTGGCTTTGGCGGCGGAGGAGGCGGCGGCCTCCGGGGGCTTGGACCGGGGCCTCATCGCCGTGGGCATGGGGCTCGCCGTGGGCCTAGCCGCCTTGGGCACGGGCGTGGCCCAGGCCCGCATCGGGGCCGCCGGCGTGGGGGCCATCGCCGAGGACCGGGGTAACTTCGGTACCGCCCTCATCTTCCTGCTCCTGCCCGAGACCCTGGTGATCTTCGGCCTCCTCATCGCCTTCATCCTGAACGGCAAGCTCTAAGGGGCTTCTTGGGCCCTGCCCCCTCTGGGGCAGGGCCTTTTCCCAAGGAGGGGAGATGTCTAAACTGGAAGCGATTTTGAGCCAGGAGGTGGAGGCGGAGATCCGCGCCCTTCTGGACGAGGCCAAGGCCAAGGCTGAGGGCTTGCGCAAGGAGGCGGAGGCCAAGGCCGAGGCCCTTTTGGCCGCGAGGAAGCGGGCCCTCGAGGCCCAGTACCAAGCCGCCCTGCGCCGGGCGGAAAGCGCTGGGGAGCTCCTTTTGGCCACCGCCCGCGCCGAGGCCAAGGGGGAGGTGCTGGAGGCGGTGCGGGCCAGGGTGCGGGAGGCCTTGGCGGCCCTGCCGGAAAAGCCCGAGTGGCCGGAGGCGCTGAGGAAGCTCGCCCTGGAGGCCCTTGCCGCCCTGCCCGAGCCCAAGGGCCTGGCCTCCCACCCGGAGAACCTGCCCCACCTGGAGCCCTTGGCCCGGGAAAGGGGCTTGGAGCTGGTGGCCGACCCCGCCCTGCGGCTTGGGGTGCGGGCCCTGGGGAAAGAGGGCAAGACCCAGGTGGAAAATACTTTAGAGGGCCGCCTGGAGCGGGCGTGGGACGCCCTTTCCGCCAAGGTGGCCGCGGTGCTTTGGGGCTAGGCCATGGCGGATGACTTCGCCTACCTAAACGCCCGGGTGCGGGCCAGGCGGCAAAGCCTCCTGAAGGAGAGCTTCTTCCAGGAGGCCTTGGACCTGGCCTACCCCGAGTTCCTCCGCCTCCTTTCGGAAAGCGTCTACGGGGCGGAGCTTGCGGGGCAGGGCCTTCCCGACGTGGACCGGGCGGTGGGGCGTACCCTGGCCCGGCTCGTGGGGGACCTGCCGGGCCTCGTCACCGGGGAGGCCCGCGAGGCGGTGCGCCTCCTCCTTCTGCGCAACGACCTGACCAACCTGCAGGCCATCCTAAGGGCCAAGGCCACGGGCCGCTCCTTTGAGGAGGTCCTCCTCCTGCCGGGGACCCTCAAGGAACCCCTTTGGCGCCAGGCCTACGAGGCGCAGGATCTCCCGGGCATGGCCCAGGTCCTCTCCGTTCCCGGCCACCCCTTGGCCCGGGCCCTGCGGGCGGTCCTTAGGGAAACCCAGGAGCTTACCCGGGTGGAGGCCCTTTTGGCCAAGCGCTTCTTTGAGGACGTGGCCAAGGCGGCCAAGGCCCTCGAGGCCCCCTTCTTGCGGGACTACCTGGCCCTGGAGGTGGACGCCGAGAACCTGCGCACCGCCTTCAAACTCCAGGGGCAGGGGGTATCCCCTGAGGGGCTTTTCGTCCGGGGAGGGCGGTTCGTGGACCGGGTGCGCTTCGCCCGGCTTTTGGAGGGGGACTACGCCGTCTTGGACGAGCTATCCGGTACCCCCTTCGCCCCCTTGGCCGGGGTGCGGGACCTGAAGGAGCTGGAAAAGCGCCTAAGGTGCGTCCTCCTGAAGGAGGCGCGGAAGGGGGCTTCCGACCCCTTGGGGGCGGGGCTGGTCCTCGCCTACGTGAAGGAGCGGGAGTGGGAGGCCATGCGGCTTAGGCTTTTGGCCCGGCGGGCCTACTTCGGCCTGCCCCGGGCCCAGGTGGAGGAGGAGGTGGCCTGCGCATGAGGATCGCCGTGATCGCCGATCCCGAGTCCGCCCAGGGCTTTCGCTTGGCGGGCCTCGAGGCCTACGCCGCCCAGAGCCCGGAGGAGGCCAAGGCCCTTTTGGAAAAGTTGGTGGGCCAAGGGGGGTATGCCCTGGTGGCCGTGGACCAGGGGCTTTTGCCCGAGCCGGAGAAGGCGGTGGAGCGCCTCATGCGGGGGAAGGACCTTCCCGTCCTCCTCTCCATGGCGGGCCTGAAGGAGGCCTTCCAAAACCCCGACGTGGAAGGCTACATGCGCGAGTTGGTGCGGCGCACCATCGGCTTTGACATCAAGTTGTAGGATGGAGGGAAGATGATCCAAGGCGTGATTGAGAAGATCGCGGGCCCGGCGGTGATCGCCAAGGGAATGCTGGGGGCCCGCATGTACGATATCTGCAAGGTGGGCAACGAGGGCCTGGTGGGGGAGATCATCCGCCTGGACGGGGATACCGCCTTCGTCCAGGTGTACGAGGACACCTCGGGCCTCAAGGTGGGGGAGCCCGTGGTCTCCACGGGGCTTCCCTTGGCGGTGGAGCTGGGCCCCGGGATGCTCAACGGCATCTACGACGGCATCCAGCGCCCCCTGGAGCGCATTCAGGAGAAGACGGGAATCTACATCACCCGGGGCGTGGTGGTCCACGCCCTGGACCGGGAAAAGAAATGGGCCTGGACGCCTAGGGTCAAGCCCGGGGACGAGGTGAAGGGGGGCATGGTCCTCGGCACGGTCCCGGAGTTCAACTTCACCCACAAGATCCTGGTGCCCCCCGACGTAAGGGGCCGGGTGAAGGAGGTGAAGCCCGCCGGGGAGTACACGGTGGAGGAGCCGGTGGTGGTCCTCGAGGACGGCACCGAGCTCAAGATGTACCACACCTGGCCCGTGCGCCGGGCCCGCCCCGTGCAACGCAAGCTGGACCCCAACACCCCCTTCCTCACGGGAATGCGCATCCTGGACGTCCTCTTCCCCGTGGCCATGGGGGGAACCGCCGCCATCCCGGGGCCTTTCGGGAGCGGCAAGACCGTTACCCAGCAGTCCCTGGCCAAGTGGTCCAACGCTGACGTGGTGGTCTACGTGGGGTGCGGGGAGCGGGGCAACGAGATGACCGACGTCTTGGTGGAGTTCCCCGAGCTCACCGACCCCAAGACGGGGGGCCCCCTCATGCACCGCACCGTGCTCATCGCCAACACCTCCAACATGCCCGTGGCTGCCCGCGAGGCGAGCATCTACGTGGGCGTGACCATCGCCGAGTACTTCCGCGACCAGGGCTTCTCCGTGGCCCTCATGGCCGACTCCACCAGCCGCTGGGCCGAGGCCTTGCGGGAGATCTCCAGCCGGTTGGAGGAGATGCCCGCCGAGGAAGGCTATCCCCCTTACCTGGCCGCCCGCCTGGCCGCCTTCTACGAGCGCTCGGGCAAGGTGGTCACCTTGGGGGGCGAGGAGGGGGCGGTCACCATCGTGGGGGCGGTCTCCCCGCCGGGCGGCGATATGTCCGAGCCCGTAACCCAGTCCACCCTGCGCATCGTGGGGGCCTTCTGGCGGCTGGACGCCTCCTTGGCCTTCCGGCGCCACTTCCCGGCCATTAACTGGAACGGCTCCTACTCCCTCTTCACGGGGGCCCTGGACCCCTGGTACCGGGAGAACGTGGCCCCCGACTACCCCGAGCTTCGCGACGCCATCTCCGAGCTTCTGCAACGGGAGGCGGGGCTGCAGGAAATCGTCCAGCTGGTGGGGCCGGACGCCCTCCAGGACGCCGAGCGGCTGGTCATTGAGGTGGGGCGCATCATCCGCGAGGACTTCTTGCAGCAAAACGCCTACCACGAGGTGGACGCCTACTGCTCCATGCGGAAGGCCTACGGCATCATGAAGATGATCCTCTCCCTCTACAAGGAGGCCGAGGCCGCCATCCGCCGGGGCGTGAGCATTGACGAGATCCTGGCGCTCCCCGTCATTGAGCGCATCGGCCGTGCCCGCTACGTGAGCGAGGAGGAGTTCCCCCGCTACTTTGAAGAGGCCATGAGGGAGATTGAAGGGGCCTTCAAAGCCCTGGCTTAGGGAGGGAAGATGGACCTCTTGAAGAAGGAGTACACCGGCGTCACCTACATCTCCGGTCCCCTGCTCTTCGTGGAAAACGCCAAGGACCTGGCCTACGGCGCCATCGTGGACATCAAGGACGGCTCGGGCCGGGTGCGCGGCGGGCAGGTGATTGAGGTCTCCGAGGAGTACGCCGTCATCCAGGTGTTTGAGGAAACCACGGGGCTGGACCTGGCCACCACCACGGTGAGCCTGGTGGAGGACGTGGCCCGGCTCGGGGTTTCCAAAGAGATGCTGGGCCGCCGCTTCAACGGCATCGGCAAGCCCATTGACGGCCTGCCCCCCATCACCCCGGAGAAGCGGCTTCCCATCGTGGGCCTTCCCCTGAACCCCGTGGCCCGCAGGAAGCCCGAGGAGTTCATCCAGACCGGTATCTCCACCATTGACGTGATGAACACCCTGGTGCGGGGGCAGAAGCTTCCCATCTTCTCCGGCTCGGGCCTCCCCGCCAACGAGATCGCCGCCCAGATTGCCCGGCAGGCCACGGTGCGCCCCGACCTCTCCGGGGAAGGGGAGAAGGAGGAGCCCTTCGCCGTGGTCTTCGCCGCCATGGGCATCACCCAGCGGGAGCTCTCCTACTTCATCCAGGAGTTTGAGCGCACCGGGGCCCTAAGCCGCTCCGTCCTCTTCCTCAACAAGGCGGACGACCCCACCATTGAGCGCATCCTCACCCCCCGCATGGCCCTCACCGTGGCGGAGTACCTGGCCTTTGAGCACGACTACCACGTGCTGGTCATCCTCACGGACATGACCAACTACTGCGAGGCCCTGCGGGAGATTGGGGCGAGCCGCGAGGAGATTCCCGGGCGCCGCGGGTACCCCGGCTACATGTACACCGACCTGGCCACCATCTACGAGCGGGCCGGGGTGGTGGTGGGGAAGAAGGGGAGCGTGACCCAGATCCCCATCCTCTCCATGCCCGACGACGACCGGACCCACCCCATCCCCGACCTCACGGGCTACATCACCGAGGGGCAGATCCAGCTTTCCCGGGAGCTCCACCGCAAGGGCATCTACCCGCCCATTGACCCCCTGCCCTCCCTTTCCCGCCTCATGAACAACGGGGTGGGCAAGGGCAAGACCCGGGAGGACCACAAGCAGGTGTCCGACCAGCTCTACTCCGCCTACGCCAACGGCGTGGACATCCGCAAGCTGGTGGCCATCATCGGCGAGGACGCCCTCACGGAAAACGACCGCCGCTACCTGCAGTTCGCCGACGCCTTTGAGAAGCACTTCATCAACCAGGGGCAGCAGAACCGCTCCATTGAGGAGAGCCTCCAGATCGCCTGGGCCCTCCTCTCCATGCTGCCCCAGGGCGAGCTCAAGCGCATCTCCAAGGACCACATCGGCAAGTACTACGGGCAGAAGCTGGAGGAGATCTGGGGCGCGCCGCAGGCCCTGGACTAAGGAGGCGGCATGAGCCAGGTCAGCCCCACCCGGATGAACCTTCTGCAAAGGCGGGGGCAGCTCCGTCTGGCGCAGAAGGGGGTGGACCTCCTCAAGAAGAAGAGGGACGCCTTGGTGGCGGAGTTCTTCGGCCTGGTGCGGGAGGCCTTGGAGGCCCGGAAGGCCCTGAACCAGGCGGCCCAAGAGGCCTACTCCGCCCTCCTCCTGGCCCAGGCCTTTGACGGGCCCGAAAGCGTGGCCGCCGCAAGCCTTGGGGTCCCGCCCCTGGAGGACGTGGAGGCGGAGGTGGAAAACGTCTGGGGGAGCAAGGTGCCCAGGCTCAAGGCCACCTTTTCCGATAAGGCGGTGCTTTCCCCCGTGGGCACGCCCGCTTATACCCTCGAGGCCGCCCGCGCCTTCCGCCGCTACGCCGAAGCCTTGGTCCAGGTGGCCAACACGGAAACCCGCCTCAAGAAGATCGGCGAGGAGATCAAGAAGACCACGCGGCGGGTGAACGCCCTGGAGCAGGTGGTGATCCCCGGCATCCGCTCCCAGATCCGCTTCATCCAGCAGGTATTGGAGCAGCGGGAGCGGGAGGACACCTTCCGCCTCAAGCGCATCAAGGGCAAGATCGAAGCGCGGGAGGCGGAGGCCGAGGGCACCCGGCCGAACCCCCAGTTGGAGATCGGGGCGGGCCTCTAAACCAAGGAAAACCCCGGGGGGAAGCCCCCCCGGGGTGCCTTTTTCCCTACTCCGCCTTGGCCTCCTTGAGGATATTGAGGAGCACCGTCTGGAGGATGCCCCCGTTCTTGTAGTAGTCCACCTCCACCCAGGTGTCCAGGCGGGCGAGGGCTTGGAAGCGGACCTCGCTCCCGTCCTCCCTGCGGGCCACGATGTCCACGAGCTTCCTTGGTTTGAGGTCGGAAAGCCCGAGGATTTCGTAAACCTCGTACCCCGTGAGCCCTAGGCTTTCCCGGTTCTGCCCGGGAAGGAACTCCAGGGGAAGGACGCCCATGCCCACCAGGTTGGAGCGGTGGATCCTTTCAAAGCTTTCCGCCAGCACCGCCTTGATCCCGAGGAGGTAGGTCCCCTTGGCGGCCCAGTCGCGGCTGGACCCGGTGCCGTACTCCTTGCCGGCGATGACCAAAAGGGGCGTGCCCTCCGCCTTGTAGCGCATGGCCACGTTGTAGACGAAGTCCACATCCCCCTCGGGGAGCTTCTTGGCGTAGCCCCCCTCAATCCCGTCCAGCATGAGGTTCTTGATGCGGATGTTGGCGAAGGTGCCCCGCATCATCACCTCGTGGTTGCCGCGGCGGGCGCCGTAGGAGTTGAAGTCCTCGGGCTTCACCCCCTTGCTCAGGAGGTACTGGCCGGCGGGGCTTTTCACGGGGATGGCCCCGGCGGGGGAGATGTGGTCCGTGGTCACGGAGTCCCCCAGGACGAGGAGCACCCGGGCCCCCCGGATATCCCCCACCTGCCCTTTCCCCAGCTCCTCAAAGAAGGGGGGGTTCTGGATGTAGGTGCTCTCGGGGTCCCACCGGTAAAGCTCGCCCGTGGGGGCGGGGAGGGCCTGCCAGCGCTCATCCCCCTCAAAGACCTTGCTGTACTCCTTCTTGAAGAGCTCGGGGTCCAGGGTCTTCTGGATGGCCTCCCGGATCTCCTCCATGGAAGGCCAGATGTCCTTGAGGTAGACGGGCTTGCCGTTGGGGTCGTGGCCCAGGGGCTCGGTGGTGAAGTCTATGTCCATGCGCCCGGCCAGGGCGTAGGCCACCACCAGCATGGGGCTTGCCAGGTAGTTGGCCTTCACGTGGGGGTTGATGCGCCCCTCAAAGTTGCGGTTGCCGGAGAGGACGGCGGCCACCACCAGGTCCCCTTCCTCCACGGCCTTGGCGATGTCCTCGGGCAGGGGGCCGGAGTTGCCGATGCAGGTGGTGCACCCGTAGCCCACCACGTGGAAGCGGAGGGCCTCGAGGAAGGGCATTAGCCCGCTAGCCTCCAGGTAGTCCGTCACCACCTTGGAGCCGGGGGCCAAGGAGCTCTTAACCCAAGGCTTGGTGTCCAGCCCCGCCTCCACCGCCTTCTTGGCGAGAAGCCCTGCCCCCAGCATGACGGAGGGGTTGGAGGTGTTGGTGCAGCTCGTGATGGCGGCGATGACCACGGAGCCGTGGGTGAGCTCAAACTCCTCGTCCTGCCGCTTCACGAGCACCTTTTTGCCCAGTTGGTCCTGGCTCAGGCCGAAGCCCCTTTCCTTCACCGGCTTGGTGAGGTGGGCCAGGAAGCTCCCCTTCACCTCCTTGAGGGGCACCCGGTCCTGGGGGCGCTTGGGGCCGGCCAGGGAGGGCTCCACGGTGGAGAGGTCCAGCTCCAGGTACTCGGAGTACTGGACCCTTTCCTCGGCCTCGGGGGTGCGGAAGAGGCCCACCGCCTTGGTGTAGGCCTCCACCAGCGCCACGAGCTCCTCGGGGCGGCCGGTGAGGCGGAGGTAGTTTAGGGTTTCCTCGTCCACGGGGAAGAAGCCCATGGTGGCCCCGTACTCGGGGGCCATGTTGGCGATGGTGGCCCGGTCGGCCAGGGAGAGCTTGGCCACGCCGGGGCCGTAGAACTCCACGAACTTGCCCACCACCCCGTGCTTGCGCAGGATCTCGGTGATGGTGAGGACCAGGTCCGTGGCCGTGGCCCCTTCGGGGAGCTCCCCGTAGAGCTTGAAGCCCACCACCTTAGGGGCCAGCATGTAGTAGGGCTGCCCCAGCATCACCGCCTCGGCCTCAATGCCCCCTACGCCCCAGCCCAGGACGCCCAGGCCGTTCACCATGGTGGTGTGGCTGTCCGTGCCCACCAGGCTGTCGGGGAAGGCCAGGGTGAGGCCGTCCCGCTTTTCCGTCATCACCACCTTGGCCAGGTACTCCAGGTTCACCTGGTGGACGATGCCTGTGCCGGGGGGCACCACCCGGAAGTTTTCCAGGGCCTCCTGCCCCCACTTGAGGAGGAGGTAGCGCTCCCGGTTCCGCTCGTACTCCTTCTCCACGTTGTAGAAGAAGGCGTAGGCGGTGCCGAAGGCGTCCACCTGCACCGAGTGGTCAATGACCAGATCGGCGGGCACCACGGGGTTGATGCGCTTGGGGTCCCCGCCCCGCTTGGCCACGGCGTCCCGCATGGCCGCCAGGTCCACCACCGCCGGCACCCCGGTGAAGTCCTGGAGGATCACCCGGGCAAGCTTGAGGGGCACGTTGATCTCCCCGGGTTCGGGTTGCCAGCGGGCCAGGGCCTCTATGTCCTCCCGCGTCACCTGGTAGCCATCCTCATTCCGCAGGAGGCTTTCCAACATGACCCGTATGGAGAAGGGGAGGCGGCTCACCTCCGCCAAGCCCTGCTTCTCCAGCTCGGTCAGGTCGTAGTAACCGTAGGTGCCGCTTGCGGTTTTAAGCGTCTTCAGGGTCTTGAAGCTGTCCTTCATGCGGACTCCTTTCCCTTCCCCCATGGGGCAAAGGGCCTACGAAACCTCGGTTTGTGGGGGGAAGTGTGTCCGAGGGGGGGCGCCCGCCCCGGCTTTCCCCACTATAACACCTCCAAAAGGGGCGTGGCGTGTCCTAAGACCGCGTTGGCCTGGGCCTGACGGGCGATTTTTAAGGTTTCCAAGAGCTCCTCCTTGGAAACGCCAAGGCGCTTGGCCCGGTGGGCCATGGCCTTCACGCAGGAGGGAGCGCCCGTGGCCAGGGCGATGCCGAGAAGGATAAGGGTGCGGGTTTTCTCGTCCAGGGCTCCCTTTTCCGGCATGGCAAAGGTCCAGCTGCGGCCGTGCTCCAGAAGAAGCCCCGGGGCCTTCTCCGCCAAGAGGGGAATGGCCTCGGGGAGGCCCTCGCCCAGATTGTCCCGCATCGCTTGCAACACCTTTTCGTGGGTGCGCTCCATAGCCTTAGCGTAGTGCTTGGGGTGGGGGAGGGGTGTCCCAGCCTAGGCTTTCCAGGAAGAGGAGCACCTCCTCTTGGACCTCTTGCCAAAGCTCTTCCCGGGGCCTTTGGGCCGGGCGGTCGCCCTTTTGCGGGCCGTAGGCGCCGAAGCCCGCATGGTTGAGCCCAGGGATGAAGGCGATGCGGGCGTTTCGGGGAAGCCGTTTCGCCTTCTCCCGGGCTTCTTCTCGGGGAAGGAGGCCATCTTCCGTGCCGTAAAGGGCCAGGGTGGGGAAGGTTTCCCGGGAAAGGTCCCCTTCGGGGTAGCTGGCGAAGAGGATCAGGGGGAGCTTCTCCCGGGCGGCCAGGTCCGCCGCCGCCACCCCGCCCAGGCTATGCCCCCCCACCACCAGGGGGAGGTTCGGGTGGGCGGCCTTGGCCTTCAGGGCTTCCTCTTTGGCCAGAAGGGCGATGCCCGAGGGAACCTTTAGGAGGACCACCTGGTACCCCGCCTGGGCCACGGGGGCCAGTACCGGGGCGTAGGCCAAGGGCTCCACCCGGGCCCCGGGGTAGAAGGCGAAGAGGGCCTTCGGGTTCTTGGGAGAGAGCTCCAGGCCATAGGAGGCTTCCCTCACCTCCAGGCCCGTGCCCTTTAGGGCCCCTTCCACCCAGGGCTCGGCCTTAAGGGGCCTCAAAAAGTAGAAGCTCACCCCCACAACCCCCAGGGCCAGGAGGGTGGCGGCGAGGAGGAAAAGGAGGAGGAGCTTACGGGCGTCCACGCTTCACCTCAGGACGGGGGCTTTGGCCCTTCTGCCCTCAAAGGTATAGAAGGCGGCGGGCACCACGAAGAGGGTGAGGAGGGTGGAGGAGAGGAGCCCGCCCAGGATGATGACCCCCAAAGGCCTCCGGTACTCCGCCCCCTCTCCGGTGCCCAAAAGGAGGGGAAGGCTGATGATGAGCACGGTGAGGGTGGTCATGAGGATGGGCCTGAGCCTTAGCCGGGCCGCCTCCACCAGGGCCTCTTTCAGGGGCATTTCCCGCATGCGCTTCACGGCGAAGTCCAGGAGGAGGATGGCGTTTTTGGTCACGAGGCCGATGAGCATCACCACCCCCAGCACGCTGATCACGTCCAGGCCCGTGCCCAGGAGGTAGGTGAGCCAAAAAGCCCCCACCAGGGCGAGGGGTACGGGGAGGAGGAGGTAAAGGGGGTAGCGCCAGGCGTTGAACTGGCTGGCGATGACCAGGTAGTTGAGGACCAGGGCCAGGAGGAAGGCCAGGGGGGCCAGGCGGGCGAGCTCCCCGGTGAAGCTCCCAAGGCCCGTGGCCACAAGCTCCACCCCGTCCCCCAAAAGCCCCTTCTCCTGGAACTCTTGGGTGAGTTCCTGCTGGATCTGGAAGCTTCCTGGGGCGTCGGGGCGGAGGTTGATGTTGATTCCGGCGGCGTAGGCTTGGTTGCGGCGGGAGATAAGGGTGGGGCCGGGACGTTCTTGGAAACTGCCCAGACTGGAAAGGGGCAGGAAGGCCTGAAGGTTGGGGGCGTAGATGGGCAGGGAAAGGAGGTCACCTTCCTTGCCCAGGCGCAAGGGATCGGCCTGGACCACGATGGGGAACTCCTCCCCGCCCCGGCGGGCCGTGGCCGCCTGGGTGCCCGAGAGGTAAAGCCTTAAGGCCTGGGCCACGTCCTGGGGGGTGAGGCCGGTGCCGGAAAGCCTGGCGGGATCGGGGACGAAGACCCGTTCCCGTTGGGTGGCCTCGAGGGTGCTCTTCACGTTCAGCACGTAAGGTTTTTCGGCGATGAGGTCCACGATGGCCCCGGTGCGCTCCTCCAGGAGTTTCCGGTCTGGGCTCACCAGGAAGAACTGGAGGTCGGCATCCCCCGCCTCGGGCCCCGTCTGGGCCAAGACCCGGAGGTCGGCCCCGGGAAAGTCTTTTAGGAGGGCCTTGCCCTCGCGGTTGAAAGCCTCCGTGAGGGCGAAGATGTCCTCCCGCTCCCCCTTGGGCTTGAGGACGATCTGGAGCTGCACCCGGGAGGGGTCCCCCACCTGGGCTCCCCCGGTGGCGCTCGCCCCCACGGTGGTCACCACGCGGCTCACGGCGGGATGGGCGAGAAAGTAAGCCTCCAGGGTCCGGGCCGCCCGGTCGGATATGGGGAGGGGGGTGTCCTTGGGGAGGAGGAGGGTGGCGGTGAGGACCCCGGTGTCCGAGCGGGGGGTGAAGTTGAAGGGGATGCGGGGCAGGATGGGGAAGATGGAGAAGAAGGCCAAGGCGGCTATCCCCAGGACCAGGCCGGGGCGGGCCAGGGCGCCCTTTAGGCTTTGGGCGTAGGCCTCCGTGAGGCGCTCTAGGCCGCTTTCGGCGGCGGTGTGGAGGCTTCGGGCCATGGCCCCCGCCAGGTCCAAGAAGAGGCGGCCGAGGTAGCGTAGGAGGGCCAGAAGGGCCGGGTAAAGGGGGAGGAGAAGGAGGTAAGGAAGCCCTTGCCGGTAAAGGAGAAAGGCGGAAAGGAGGCCCAGAAGGAGCCCCGTGGGGCCCCGGTAGCCCCTACGGTAGGCAAAGCGCAGGTCCGAGGGGAAGCGCCTTAGGGCCAAGAGGGCTTCCTTTACGCTCGGGGGGTCGGGGTCGGGGAAGTAGGCCAGGCGCACGGTGAGGAAGAGGAGGGCTTCCAGCCAGCTCACGGCGATGGCCGCCGCCATGCCCAGGCCGAACTGCTGGAAGATCTGGCCGATGATCCCGGGGAGGAAGCTGATGGGGAGGAAGACAGCGAGGAGGCTTAGGGTAGCGGCGGCCACGGCCACGCTCACCTCGCTCGCCCCCTTGAGCACCGCTTCCTTCAGGCCATAGCCCATCCTGCGGTAGCGGTCAATGTTCTCCGCCACCACGATGGAATCGTCCACCACGATGCCCACCGCCACGGTCAGGGCCAGGAGGCTGATGAGGTTGTAGGTGAAGCCCAAGACCCCGTAGAGGAGGATGGCCCCCGAAAGGGTGATGGGGATGGCGAGGATCACGGAGAAGACGGAGTTGAGCTTCCCCAAGAAGACGAGGACCACCAAGGACACGGCCAAGGCGGCCAAGAAGGCTTCCCGCACCGTGTCCTGCACCGCCGCCCGGATGAAGCGGGTGGTGTCCAGGGCGATTTCCGCCCGGTACCCCTTGGGCAAGGGGATTTCCTGAAGGGCCTTCCTAACGCCGTCCGCCACGGCCACGGCGTTGGCGTCGGGGGTTTTCACCACGGCGAGGAGGACGGCGGGGCGTCCGTTTAGGCGGTTTAGGGTGGTGGGGCTTTCGCTCTCCTCCGCCACCCGGGCCACGTCCTTCACCCGTAGGCCCCGGTTGGCGTCCAGGAGGAGGTTGGCCACCTCCTCCGCCGTGGCGGGGGTGTTCCTTAGGGTATAGACGAGGCGCCTCTCCCCTTCCGTGAGGCTTCCCAAGGGGAGGTTGAGGGCCGACTGGGAGAGGGCTTGGACCACCTGGAGGGGGGAGACGCCCAAGGCCTGGAGGCGGTCGGGGTCCAGGTAGACGCGGACGGCCCGCTTTGGGGCCCCGGTGAGGCGGATGTCCGCCACCCCTTGGACCAGCTGGAGCTTGGGCTTCAGGGTGCGCTCGGCGTAGCGGAGGACCTGGGAGAGGTCCTCCCCGGGGGCCTCGAGGGCGATGTAGAGGATGGGGCTCGCCGAAGGGTCAAACTTCTGCACCACGGGGGCGGAGGCGTCCCGGGGGAGTTGCCCCCGGGCGGCGGCCACCTTTTGGCTCACCTCCACCGCTGCCCGGTCCACGTCCACCCCTTGCTGGAACTGGACGAAGACCAGGCTAAACCCTTCCGTGGAGCTGGAACCGATGGTGTCCACCCCACTCAGGGTGGAAAGGGCGTCCTCCAGGGGCTTGGATACCTGCTCCGCCACCTCCTCGGGGCCGGCCCCGGGGTAGCTGGTGGACACCGCTACCACCGGCACGCTGAAGCGGGGAAGGAGCTCCACCCCAAGGCCTAGCCCCAAAAGGAGCCCCACCAGCACGAGCCCCACGAAGATGGCCGTGGCGAAGACGAAGCGCTCCACGAAGAAGGCCACCAAGGGGTTTTCCCTCACGGCACCACCTCCACGGTGTCCCCGTCCCTAAGCCCTTCGGGCACGGGGTAGATGACCTTAGCGCCCTCGGGAAGGCCCTCCACCACCGCCCTGTTCCCCTCCTGGGCCACCAGGCGCACCGGCTGCCTCCTCGCCCTTCCGCCCTCCAGGAGGTACACCACCCCCTGCCCTCCCTCGGCCCGCACCGCCCCTGCGGGGAGGAGGATGCCTTCCGCCACCCGTTCCCGGTAGCGCACCTCGGCGGGGCCGGGAAGGAGGGGGTCTTGGGGCTTAAGCACCACCTCCACCAGCCGGGTCTGGCCCGGCAGGTCCGTTTTCCGCAGGAGGGCTGCCGGGGTTTCCTTGCCGTTTTGCCGCAAGGTGAAGGGGGTTTCTGGGGTTAGGGCCTGGGCCTTTTCCGGGGGCAGGTAAAGCCGGGCGAGGAGCCGGTCCGTGGTGGCCAGGCGGAAGGCGCGGCTTCCCACCCCCAAGAACTCGCCTTCCTTCACGAAGACCTCTACCACCTCCCCGGCGAAGGGGGCCCGGACCACGCTCTCCTTAAGGTTCCGCTCCGCTTGGCGCACCTGGAGCCTGGCCGCCTCCACCTGGAGCTCCAGGAGGCGGATGTCCTCGGCCCGCTCCAAACGGGCCAGGGCCTCCCTGGCGTTCTCGTAGGCGCTTTCCGCCTGGTGGAGGTTGGCCTCCAGGGCCTTTAGGTCCAAGGGGGCCAGGGCACCGGCCTCCAAAAGGGCTTTGCCCTCCTCGTAGCGGCGCCTAGCTGCCTGGAGCTGGGTTTCCGCCGCCTGGAGCTGGGCGGCGAGGGCCTTGCGGTTCCCCGCAAGCTGGTTCCTGGCCCTTTCCAGGTTGGCCTCGGCCTGCTTGAGGTTGAGCCTCGCCGCCTCCAGGGCCTCCTGGAAGGGGGCGGGGTCCAGGAAGACCACGCCTTCCCCGGCCTGCACCTGGCTTCCCGCCGGCAAGGTCCGGACCACCCGTCCCGAGGCCCCGGCGGCCACCAGGCTGTCCCGCTCCGCCTGCAAGGTGGCAGAGGCCTTGCTCTCCCGTTCCAGGACCCCGCGCATGGCCGCCACCGCCCGCACCTCCACCCGCAAGGGGCTTGGGGCCTCGGGGGCGGGGGCCTCGGCCTTCTTGGGAGCGCAGGCGGCGAGGAGGAGGGGAAGGAGGAGCCAAAGGCGCTTCATGCTCACCTCGAGGCCAGAAGGCCGTAGTAGGCCTTCAGGTAGGCGTGCTTGGCCTGTTCCAGGGAAAGGGCCGCCTGGAGGAGGGCAAGCTCCTGTTGCAGGAGGCCTAAGCGGCTGGTGAGGCCCGCTTGGAAGCGCTTTTCCTCCGCCTGGTAACGCTCGTTGGCCGCCCGGTAGGCCTCCTCCGCCGTTCTTACCCCTTGGAGAAGGGGGGAGAGCTGGCCGAAGCGGGCCTCGAGGCCCACCCGGAGGGAACGCTCCAGGTTGTGGAGGTTTTCCTCCAGGGTTTTCGCCTGGTCCTCCAGGGCCTCCATGTCCTTCCGGGGCGTGAAGCTCTCGTCCAGAAGCCCCCGTTGGAAGCGGAGAAGCGCTAGGGACTGCCTCAGGTTCAGGAGGTCCGCATGGGCCTGAAGGAGTTCCTCCACCAGGCTTTTCTGCGGCAAGGGGGGAAGCTCGGCCACCGCCTCGGGTTTCCAAGAACCCACCAGGTTAGCCAAGGCAGCCAGGGCGCTTTCCTCCCCGCGCTTGGCGGCTTCCAGGTTCTTACGGGCCTCGAGGACGCGGTTTTGCGCCTCCAGGAGGTCCAGGCTCGTGGCCCCGCCGCCCTTGACCCGCACCTCCGCCGCCCTTAGCCCGAGTTCCGCCACCTCCAGGGCCTTGGCCGCCAGGGCCACCTGGAGGCTTGCCTCCCGTGCCTGGGCGTAGGCGGAGACGATGTCGCTTTCCGCTTGGGCCAACGCCCTTTCCAGCCTGGCCTTGGCCAGGGCCTCCGCCTGGCGGGCCTGCAGCTCGGCCAGGGGGGTGCGCAAGGGGTCTTGCAGGGTGCGGCTGAGGTCCTTTTGCCGCATCTCGTATTCCAGCCGGGCCGTGACCACCGCCGCCACCTCCGGGGCCTTCTTGAGGGCCTCCGGGAGGGGCTGGGCCAGGGCGGGAACCAACAGGGTCAGGGTCCAAAGAAGCCTCTTCATCGCGCTACCTCCGGTAGGATTTCCCCGTAAAACTGGTAAAGCTCCATACGCCGGTTCCGCAGGTTGTTCTCCGCTTGGAGCAGGTTGAGCTCCGCCTGGAGCAGGTTGAGCTCCGCCTGCAGGACGCCCAAGGGGCTTTCCAGGCCTAGGGCGAGCCGTGCTTGCACCTCTTCCAAGGCCTTTTGCGCCGCCTCCCGGCGAAGGCGGGCGAGGGCCAGGCTGGCCTCGGCGCTCTTCAGGGCGTTTTCCAGACGGGCCTTTTCCAGGTGGGTCTGGATCTCCGCCGCCCTTAGCGCCTCCTCCGCCCCCCGCACCTGGGCCTTGGCCGCCTCGTAGCCGGCGAGGAGGCCCGGGGAGAGGGTGAGGGAGAGGGAAAGCCTAAGCTCCTCCGTGGTCCGGTACTGGCCGGCCCCTGGGAGGGTGGTGGGGGGGCGGGCAGGGTCCTGGCGGGTATAGGCCAGGGTGGGCCTCAGGTCCTTGCTGGAGAGGCTTAGGGAAAGGGTGTCGTTCCCCGAGGGGTAAAGGCTAAGGCTCCCTTGGAGGGTGGGGAGGAGGTTGCGCCAGGCCGCCCTTTCCCCGATCTGCGCCTCGGCCAGGGCCAGCCGGGCCTCTTCGAGGCCCAAGGGCGTGGTGCCTTGGGGGAGGGGGATTTCGGGGAGAGGGGCTTTCAGGTCCACAAGCCCCGCCGCCGCCTCCTCCGCCAGCTTTAGGCCAAGCTCCGCCTCCGCCAGGCGGTTTTGCGCCTCCTTTAGGGCGAGCTCCGCCTCCCTCAGGTCCTTGGGGCTCCCTTGGCGCTTCCTGGTGGCCTCCAGGGCGAGCTGGGCGAGGGCTACGCCCTTCTCCGCAAGCCGCACCCCCAAAAGGGCCTCCTGGTAGCGGCCGTAGGCGGCCACCGCCTGGGCTTGGAGGGCGGTGAGGGTCTTGCGGTAGGCGAGTTCCGCCCGCCGGAGGCCGATCTCCGCCCGCGCAAGCCCGTCGGCGGCCTCGCCAAAGGGGAAGGGGGTGAGGACCAGGGCCAGGGTGAGGGCCTTGGCGTCCTCGGGAAGGCTTGCGCAAAGGGCCTGGGGCGTGCACTCGTAGCCTAGGCGGGCGTAGTTCCCCTGGAGGCTTAGGGCGACGGGGGCGCTTTGGGCCTCGAGGGCCTTGGCCGCCGCCAGGAGGTAGGCCTCGGCCTGCCGCTTTAGGGGGTGGTCCTTGAGGGGGCTTAAGGCCCCTTGGGCCAGGGTGGGGACCAGAAAAAGGGCAAGCGCCCATAGCCTAGCCACGTTCCACCTCCGTGAGCTTGGTAAGGAGCGCTCGGAAAGCGCCGAGCTCTTCCGGGCTTAGCCGGGCCAGGGTTTGGCCGAAGACGCGGAGCCAGGCCTCCTTGAGCCGCAGGGCCACCGCTTCCCCTTCCGGGGTGAGCTCTAGCTGGACCCGCCTCCGGTCCAAAGGGTCGGGATGCCGTCGGAGGAGGCCCGTCTCCTCCAGGGAAGTGAGGAGGTGGGAAACCTGGGAGGGGAGGATCTCCAAGTGCTCCGCCAAGCGGGAGGGAAGGCGTACCCCCTCCTTGACCAGGCGGAGTACCTCCGCCTGCAGGAGGGAAAGCCCTTCCTGGGCGAAAACCTCCTTGGCCCGGGAAAAGAGGAGGCGCATCAGGGCGTAGCCCAGTTGGGAGAGTTCCTCCACCAGGGGTGCCGGAGGACCGTTCATACCCTTCAACTATAAAGGGCTGTCAATTAAAAAAGGCAAGAGGGGCTACACTCCCCCATGGTGTACAATGGGCCCAGGTGATATGGACAGACCTCCCAGTCGGTGGCTCTTCTTCCTTCCCTTCGGTTCCCTAGCCCTGGCGCAAGCGCAAGCCCCAACCCCCGGGGACCTTTTTCTTTTGGTCCTTCTGCTCGGGCTTTCCGCTTTCTTCTCGGCGAGCGAGACCGCTTTCACCGCCCTTTACCCTTGGAAGCTCAAGGAGCTGGCGGAGGCCAAAGGGGGCCCCTTTACCCTCCTCGCCCGCGACATCACCCGCTTCCTCACCACCATCCTGGTGGGGAACAACCTGGTGAACATCGCCGCCACCGCCTTGGTGACGGACCTGGCCACCCAGGCCTTTGGCTCCTTGGGGGTGGGGCTCGCCACCGGGGTGATGACCTTCTTGATCCTCTTTTTTGGCGAAATCACCCCCAAGTCCATCGCCGTGCACCATGCGGAGGCCTTGGCCGGGGTGGCGGCCTGGCCCATCTACGTCCTTTCCGTGGTCTTCTACCCCCTGGGGCGGTTCTTTAGCTGGGTTTCGGGGGCCATTTTGCGGCTCCTGGGCCTCGAGCCCCGGAACACCCCTTTGGTCTCGGAGGAGGAGCTTCGGCTGATCCTGGCGGGGGCGGAGGAGTCGGGGACCATAGAGGCCCAGGAGGAGGAAATGATCCACTCCATCCTGGAGCTGGAGGAAACCCCGGTGCGGGAGATCATGACCCCCCGGGTGGAGATGGTGGCCATTGAGGCGGAGGCCACCCTGGAAGACCTCCTCCACCTATTCCGCGAGCACCGGTATAGCCGCATTCCCGTCTACCGGGAAAGCGTGGACCACATCGTGGGGGTGGCCTACGCCAAGGACCTCTTGGACTACTACTGCGAGGAGGACCTGAAGGCGAGGACCGTGGCCTCCATCGCCCACCCTCCCTACTTCGTACCGGAGAACATGGACGCCTGGACCCTTCTTAGGGAGCTCCGCCGCCGCAAGGTGCACCTGGCCATCGTGGTGGACGAGTTCGGGGGCACGGCGGGGCTCGTCACCCTGGAGGACGTGATGGAGGAGATCGTGGGCGAGATCTACGACGAAACCGACGAGCCCGAGGACGCCCCCATCCGCCGCCTGCCCGACGGCTCCTACTCCATCCAGGCCCAGACCCCCGTGGACGAGGTTTCCGAGGCCTTGGGGGTGGAGCTTCCCGAGGGGGAGTACGATACGCTTTCCGGCTTCCTCTACGAGCAGTTTGGCCGCATCCCCGGGGTGGGGGAGAGCGTGGAGTGGCAGGGCTTCCGCTTCGTGGTGGAAAGCGCTGACCAGAGGCGGATCGAGCGGGTGCGGGTGGAAAGGCTGGTGGAGCATGGAGGGGGTTAGGCGGCTTTTGGAGGCGCACGTGGTCCGGGCCTACGCCCCCTACTCGGGCTTTCCCGTGGTGGCCTTGGTGGAGGCGGAAGGGGAAGTGTTCCTAGGGGTGAACGTGGAAAACGCCAGCTTCCCCCTTTCCCAGTGCGCCGAGCGGAACGCGGTGGCGGCCATGGTCCTGGCGGGGAAACGGCGCATAGACCGGGTGCACGTCTATAGCCCCAAGGGCCCCATTCCTCCGTGCGGGGGGTGCCGGCAGGTGCTCATGGAGTTCGGCACCCCACAAACCCCAGTTCTCCTCCACGGCCCCGAGGGCTACGTGGAGAAGACCCTGGGCGAGCTCTTACCCCTGGCCTTCCGCCTCTAGAGGGAAAGCACCAAGCTGGTCTGGAGGAAGCCCGGCACCTGGAGGGTCAGTTCCAGCCGGGCCGTACCCCTTTCCAGCCCGGGGCGGAAGCCCACCACCTGAAGCCGCCCCTCTCCCCGGGCGGGAAGGTCCGCCTCCACCCGGAAGCTCTGTCCCAAGAGGACGAGCCGCCCCTCCACCCGAAGGGGCAGGGGGTTGGGGTTTTCCAGGAAAACGTTCACCCCGGCCCGCCGCACCCGTACGGGCTCTAAGGGGAAGGCCAGGCGGGTGCGGAAGAAGGTAAGGTTTTGCCCCAGGGTGCTCCCCTCCAAAACCACCTCCACCCCTTCCCGGGAAAGGAGGGCCCGCCCCGTGGCCAAGGCCTGGCGGGGGGTGAGGCGCACGGTGAGGGTTTCCTCCCTCCTCCCCGGGGGCAGGTTTACCTCCACCGGAACCGCCACCTCCCCCACCCGAAGCCTCGTGCCGAAGGCGGCCAGGGGCAGGGGGAAGGGGTTCGGGTTCTGGAAGGCCACCCTTAGGCCCAGGACCAAGGTGGGCTCGGGGCTGAGCTCCAGGCCCAGGAGGTCCGCCCCGAGCAGGGTGGCCTCTGGAGGAGCAGGCCTTGGGGCGCATGCGGCGAGGAAAAGGATAAGGGCTGGAAAAAACCTTATAAGAGCCATCCTTCCTCCTTAAGCCTTTCCAAAACGGGCAGGAAGCTTCCCCAAAGGGGGCTTTCCGCCGGGTAGGGGGGCCTAGGGTAGCCGGCGGGGAGGCCCAGGTGCCGTAGGGCCTGCTTCAAGAGGGGCACGCCCCCCTTGGCGAGGAGATCCCCCAGGGGGAAAAGCTTCTTTTGGAGCGCCTCGGCCTGGGCGAACTCGCCTTGGCGGAAGTGGTGGAGGAGGGCTTTGTAGGCTCTGGGGGCCAGGTTGGCGGCGGCCAGGATGCCCCCTTCCGCCCCCAGGGCCAAGGCCCCGAGGAAGGTGGGGGCGTGCCCGGTGAAGACGCGGAAGCCCGGGAGCTTGGCTTGGTAGAAGGCGAGGCGGGAGAGGTCGCCGCTAGAGTCCTTGATGCCCAGGATCCGGGGATGCCGGGCCAGGGCCTCCACGGCGGAGAGGGGGAGGTCCACCTTGGTGTTTTGGGGCACGTGGTAGAGGAAAAGGGGCATCCTCTCCGCCAGGGCTTCGTAGTACCGGGAAAGGCCTTCCCCAAGGCTTCCGTGGTAGTAGCGGGGAGGGGTGGCCAAAAGGGCCATGGCCCCCACCTCCTGGGCCTCCTCCAGGGCCCTTTCCGCCTGGGGTAGGGTCTCCTCCATGAGGCCTACCAGGAAGGGCTTCCTGGGGCGGAGGGCCCGGAGGCCTTGGCCCCGCTCCTCGGGGGTCAGGTGGACCCCTTCCCCGTTGGAGCCGTAGATGAGAAGCCCGTCCACCAGGGGTTCCAGGGCCTCGGCCAGGGTGCGGAAGGCCTCCAGGTCTAGCCTTCCCTTCGTGTCAAAGGGGGTAGGGATGGAGGGCAGGATCATCATGGCCTCCTCAGGCTTAAGGCTAACCCCAAAAGGTGCAGGGCGTAGGCCGCAAGGAGAAGCCCAGGGCCCTCCCCTTGTCCAAGGCGCACCAAGCCCCAAGCGGCGAGGAAGAGGAGGAGGACGCCAAGCCCTGCGGCGAAGCCGAGACTCCCCGGCACGAAAAGGCGGACGAGGAGGGCGTAGGTGGGGGGTACGGTACCCTTGCGCCGGGGAAGGAGGAAGGCGAGAAGGTGGTAGAAGAGAAGGGCAAAGTAGCCCAGGAAGGCCCAGGGGCGGGCCCGCTCGGGTAGGGGAAGGGGCAGGGCCAAAAAGGTGCGCCAGGGATCCTCCCAAAACTGGCCCCACCCTAGCCGCAAGAGGGCGAGGTAAAGGGTGCGGGCGCTGGGCCCCGCTTCCCTGGCTCCCCAGGGGTCGGTGCCCAGGCCCAAAGCGGTGCGGAGGGGGCCCTCGAGGGGGGCTTTCCGGTAGGCCTCGGCCAAGGCCTTCTCCTCCCCCGTGAGGGCCAGGGCGAAGGGCAGGCCGCTTCCTTCTAGGAGCCCCTTGGCCTCCTGGGGCGCCTCGGGCAGGAGGGCGTAGCCCAGAAGGGCTTGGGTTTCCGGGGTGGGGGGAAGGGAGCGGAGCCAATCCAAAGCGGCCTGGGTGCGCAGGGAGCCCCGGTCCAGCGGGGGAGCGAAGAGGGCCTTCCGGGCCTGTTGGTCCAGGCCGTGGAGGAGGGTGGCGGCCCCTAGGGCGAGGAGGAGGAGGAGGGCAAGGAGCCTTTCCCCAAAGCTGGCATAGGCCAGGGAAAGGTGCCTTAAGCGCAGGAGGGGGTGCCGGAAAAACCCGCCGAGGAAGCCGCCCAGGTTGCGCAGGTCCCGAAGTTGGGGAGGGAGGTAGAAGAGGACGAGGTAGAGGAGAAGGGCCAGATAGGCCACGGCCAGGACGGCGAGCGCCAGGGAAAGCCCCTCCAGGTTGGGCGGCGACCAGGCCTTCAGGGTTTCCAACGCCACCCTAAGGCGTAGGGCCTGGGCGGGGAGGCCTTGGGCCTCTAGGGCCTCCGCCCGCTCCTGGAAAAAGGCGAGGGAGCCCGGGAAGAGGGGGCTTGTGCGGAGGAGGGTGTCCGTGAGGAGGCGGGCTGTTTCCGGTTCCTTACCCTCCAGGCGCCTCGCCGCCTCCGCCATGGCCAAGACGGGGGGAAAGGCGTAGGGGAGCTCGGGGCGGTGCCCCCGGGCGAGGAGGTCTTGGCGGTAGGCCTCGAGGTCCTCGGGGCCCAGGTTTTCGGGGTCCAGGGCCCAGTAGGCGAAGTAGGGCCAGGGCTTAGGGGGCATTAGGGCCTGGAGGAGAGGGGCAAGCGCCTTCAGGTCCTCCTCGCTCCCCTCAAAGGGAAGGGGCGGAAAGGGGATGGGCAAGACCCTCTCCCCCTCCAAAAGGGCCTCGGGGCCAGGCCGTAAGGCCACCACCTTGGCGGGCGCGTAGTGGTAGCGCACCCCGGGCTCCTTTAGGCTCGCCTCCAGGACCAAAAGCCCCTGGGCCAGGTACACCCTTTCCCCTTGCACCAAGGGGCCAAGCCATGGGCCCTTCGGCAGGGCGAGAAGCCCCCAGGGCAGGCGTAGGCCCTCTTCCGTGAGGGTGGGGGTGGGTTGGCCCTGGGCCAGGAAGCGCCCCTCCAAGGCCCCGGAGGGCAGGACGAGGCGCACCCGGTACTCCCCCGGGGCTTCCGGGGTGAGGGTTAGGCGGAAGCTCCCCCCTTGCACCGCCACCTCTTGGGCCTTTGTCCCTTGGGGGCCTTCCACCTCCAGGGGGAAGCGCCCTTCGGGCAGGTCCCGCCCTTCCAGGGTCAGGGGTTGTCCCACGGGGGCCTCGGGGGGGACCAGGAGGCTTTGGGCCAGGGCCCAAGGCAAAAGAAAGGCCAAAGCCGCCAAGCGAAGGCGCATGGCGTTATTCTACAGGCATGGGTCTATTGGACATGATCGGGCCGGTGATGGTGGGGCCTTCCTCTAGCCACACGGCGGGGGCCTGCCGCTTGGCCCTCCTTGCCCGCCACCTCCTGGGGGAGAAGCCCAGGCGGGTGGAGTTCGGCCTCCACGGTTCCTTCGCCAAGACGGGAAAGGGGCACGGCACCCATCTGGCCCTGACGGCGGGGGTTTTGGGCTTGCGGCCGGACGATGAGCGGCTTAAGGAAAGCCTGGCCCTGGCGGAGGCGGAAGGGGTGGAGGTGGTGTTCAAGGAGGTGGAGCTTGGGGACGTCCACCCCAACACCGTCCGCATGGTCCTGGAAGGGGAAAGGGAGCGGCTCGTGGTGACGGGAAGCTCCCTGGGCGGGGGGCTCGTGCGCATCTTTGACCTGGACGGGTTTGAGGTGCGCATCACGGGGAGCGCCCCTACCCTGGTGATCCGCAACGTGGACACCCCGGGGGTGGTGGCCCGGGTGGCCCGCGTCCTGGCGGACGATGAGGTGAACATCGCCCACCTCACCGTGAGCCGCAAGAAACGGGGCGGCGAGGCCATGATGAGCCTGGAGATGGACCGGCCCCTTTCGGACAAGCCCCTGGAGTACCTGGCCTACCTCTCCTACATCCTCTGGGTGCGGCAGATTCCCCCGGTGATGGACTAGCCCTTGGGAAGCTCCAGGCGTAGGCAGGCACCCCCAAGGCCGCTCCTTTCCGCCTTGAGCCTGCCCCCGTGGGCTTCGGCCACCCTTTGGGCGGTGTAGAGGCCTAGGCCCGAGCTTCCCCGGTGGCCTGGGCCTTGGCGGAAGGGTTTGGCCAGGACCTCCAGGGGGAGGGGCAGGCCAGGCCCATCGTCCTCCACGGCGAGGGTGTTTTCTCCCACCCGCACCTGGACGCGGGTTTTGGCGTGGCGCAGGGCGTTTTCCAGGAGGTTGGCCAGGGCGCGCTCCAAAAGGAGCCTTTCCCCCCGGCCAAGCCCTGCCCCGTCCACGTTCAGGCGTAGACCCCGCTTTTGCGCCTCCTCCTGGTAGCGCAAAAGGAGGTCTTCCGCCAGGGCCCGCAGGTTCAAGGTTTCCTTCTGGGGTGGGCGGGCCTCGAGGCGGGAGAGGGCGAGGAGGTTTTCCACGAGGCGGTAGGCGCGGGAAAGCTCTTCCTTAAGGTTTCCTAGGAGGGCAAGCCGCCCTTCCTTGCCGAGATCGTCCGCCTTCTCCAGGTACTCCAGGGCGCGGATGGCGGAGATGAGGGGCGTCTTCAGGTCATGGGCCAAGGCGGCGTAGAAGGCCTCTCGGGCCTCCAGGAGCTCGCTGAGGCGCTCCAAGAGCTCCGTGAAACGGGCGCGCAAGAGGGCGATCTCCCCCGGCGGGGGTTCTTTGGGGGCGGGGAGGTGAAGCCCCTTCAGCTCCCCCTTGAGGGAGAGGTAGGCCAGGGCCCGGGTGAGCTCCTCCAGGGGCCGTAAGAGCCCTTGCGCCAAAAAGTAGCCCACCCCCGCCGAAACCAAGGCCAAGAAGGCGAGCCAAAGCAAGAGGGGAAGCCACGGGCCCTCCCCCAGGAGGCCCAGGGTGAGGGCCAGGACCAGGTTGGGCAGGAAGGCCAGGAGGCCGATGACCAGGGCAAGCCTAGCCCTAAGGCTCATCCTTTCCCGCCGAAAGCACCGCCAGGAAGGCCTCCTGCGGCACCTCCACCTTGCCGATGGCCTTTAACCGCTTCTTCCCTTCCTTCTGCTTCTCCAAAAGCTTCTTCTTCCGGGTCACGTCCCCGCCGTAGCACTTGGCCAAAACGTCCTTTCTGAGGGCCTTCACCGTGGCCCGGGCGATGATCTTGCCCCCGATGGCCGCCTGGATGGGCACCTCAAAGAGTTGCCTTGGGATCACTTCGGCCAGCTTGTCCACGATGGCCCGGGCCATGCTGTAGGCCTTTTCCCGGTGGGCGATGAAGGTGAGGGCGTCCACCACCTCCCCGTGGACCAGCACGTTCACCTTTACCAGGTCCCCCGGTTGGTAGCCCGCCTGCTCGTAGTCCATGGAGGCGTAGCCCCGGGAGAGGCTTTTTAGGCGGTCGTGGAAATCGTAGAGGATTTCGGCGAAGGGGGCCTCGTAGACCAGTTCCACCCGCTTCTGGGCCCCGGGCAGGTAGTTCATGCTCAGGAGGCGCCCCCGCTTTTCCTGTACGAGCTGCATGATGCTCCCCACGTATTCCTCCGGGGTGAAGATGGTGAGCTTCACGTACGGCTCGAAGATCTCCTCTATCTTGGTGGGGTCGGGGAGGTCGGCGGGGTTGTGGATTTCCGTTTCCTCCCCGCTTTTGAGCCGCACCTTGTAGACCACGCTGGGGGCGGTGGCGATGAGTTCTAGGCCGAACTCCCGCTCAAGCCTCTCCTGGACAATCTCGGCGTGGAGGAGGCCCAAGAAACCGCAGCGGAAGCCAAAGCCCAGGGCGGTGGAGGTCTCCGGCTCAAAGGAGAGGGCGGCGTCGTTGAGCTTAAGCTTCTCCAGGGCGTCCCTTAGCTTGTTGTAGTCCCCGGAATCCACCGGGTAAAGCCCGGCGAAGACCACGGGCTTGGCGGGGCGGAACCCGGGGTAGGGGGTGGGGGTGGGCCGGTGGGCCAGGGTGATGGTGTCCCCCACCTGGACGTCGTGGATGTCCCGGATGGCGGCGGTGAGCCAGCCCACTTCCCCCACGGAGAGGCTTTCCGTGGGCACGAGGCCTTGCGGGGTGAAGATGCCCACCTTGTCCACCACGAACTCCTTCCCCGTGGAGAAGATGCGGATCCTATCTCCGGGGCGCACCGTACCCTCAAAGACCCTGAGGTAAGGGATGACGCCTTGGTAGGCGTCGTAAAGGGAGTCAAAGATGAGGGCCTTGAGGGGGGCTTCGGGGTCCCCTTGGGGTGGGGGGATGCGCTTCACGATGGCCTCGAGAATCTCCTCCACGCCCTCCCCCGTCTTGCCCGAGGCGAAGATGGCCTCGTCGGCGGGGATGCCCAGGACCTCCTCCACCTCCAGGGCCACCTCCAGGGGCCGGGCGTTGGGCAGGTCAATCTTGTTGATGACCGGGATGATCACGTGGTTGTGCTCCAGGGCCAGGTAGAAGTTGGCGATGGTCTGGGCCTCTACCCCCTGACTTGCGTCCACCACCAGGAGCACCCCCTCCACCGCCGCCAAGGCCCGGGACACCTCGTAGGTGAAGTCCACGTGCCCCGGGGTGTCAATGAGGTGGAAGATGTAGGTCTGCCCGTCCTTGGCCTGGTAGTTGACCCGCACCGCGCTGGCCTTGATGGTGATGCCCCGCTCCCTCTCTAGCTCTAAGGAGTCCAGAAACTGCTCCCGCATCTCCCGCTCGCTCACGGCGTGGGTCATCTGCAGGATGCGGTCGGCCAGGGTGGACTTCCCGTGGTCCACGTGGGCGATGATGGAGAAGTTGCGGATGCGGCTTACCATCCTTTCCATCGTCCGGGGTAGGCGGGGCAAAGTCAAGCCAGGCTGGGCTTGCCTTGTACAAGGCAAGCCCGATCTGGCTTCAGGGGAAGGGTGTCCCCGAAAACGTTCTGAACACCCCTATAACGCGAACTCCTCCCGGCGTCGCCCTTCCCCTTCAAACGAAACGTCTTCAACATGTGTAGCAATCCAAAGCTCAACTCCTGATGTACCTGATGTAGAAGTGATGGGGCTCGCAGGCCACCGGTTAGTCAAGCCGCCCAACGTTTGACATGAGCGGCAGCTTACGGCGTCTTGCAAACTGCCCTCTCGATGGAGGGGTTGGGAGCCAGGCCCCGATCCAAAGCGATGCCTTGCCCCTCATTGAGGACGAGAGAGTGCGCCCTCGACGATATCTGTGTTCTGTGAATCGATGATCACCCATCCTCCAGGGGTGCGACAAAGCACGTTGAGAAGGATTCCGTTGCGTGCGGGAAGTGGCGCTCCCTCAGGGGAAACGTGACCCTCGAGGACCCAGCGCACTCTGGCAATGGCGATGTCCTCCTGAGGGAACCGGACCGACACGTTCTCGATAGTCAACCGGCTGTTCTTGAACATAGTTGCGTGCGTGAACTCATGGGCCTTCTTGATTTCATCTCTTCCTTTCCACCAGAGGCCCACCACATTGACGAACTCCGCATCTGGTGCAAACAGCTCGGCAAATGCGTTCATGTCATGCCGGTTCCAGCATTCCGCGAATGCGTGAACGACCTGTGTTACTTCGTCAATTGCATCGAACATTGGCTTCTCCTTTTCCGTGAATTAGGCACACCGTTCAGTAAGAATTCGCACTTCTCGAGTGGCCTCCAGGCCGTGACGACCGCCTGCTACGCCGGGTAACACGCACGCGCCTGCGCATGGCGGTCGCCCTATCCGCTGCGTAAAAGACGCTGTTGACAGCCACGACGGTGTTGAAGCAGGCGTTGGCGAAGGGGAACTCCTCCAGATCCTCCTTGGACATCGGCCCCGGGCAACCGCTGCCGTACGATCGTCACAAGCCGCGGTGCGGCCTAGAGGGCGCTCACCTGCGTACTGCGAAGGCTCGCCAGGACCGACAGCAGTCCCGCGCCGCACCCGGCATCGACTAGGCGTATGCCTCTGGTTACCCGTGCGGCATCCAAAGCTGCGCCCAACAGCGGCAAGCACACCCACCCCGCGTAGGTAGCCCAGTCCTGAGCACGGGCCCCCCAGAGTTGACCGCGAATCGTTGCCTTTCACATCGGTCTGCCTCTTGAAGGCATAATACGCCTCGGTGGGTTGTTTGTCAAGTTCTTTGGGAGGACTTTACCCACATCTCCGTTTCGTGGTAAATCTCCCCTTGCGGGCGCAGCCCGTATCTGGTACCGGGGGTGATCCATGGACATGCTCAAGGTGGCCGAGGCCAGGCTCCAGGAGTTCACGGGCCGTTTTGCGAGCGTTTTCCCCCGATAAGCGCCTCCACCGACGGTTTGAAGAGGTGGTGCGGGGCGCCTTGGCCGCAGGCTCAGCCCGGGTGAGCGAGATGGTGGCCTCGCTCCCTTCTCCCCTCCAGAACCGCTTCCACCAGGCCAAAGCCCTTTACCGCTTCCTGTCCAACCCACGGGTGGAGGCAGAAGCCCTCCTTGACCGGGTCTATCAGGAGAGCGCGACTGCCCTGGAGGGTGAGGAGGTTCTGGTCCTCCTGGACCTGAGCCCGGTGGCCAAGCCCTATGCCCGGGCCCTGGAGGGGATAGCCCGGGTGGGGAAGGATAGGCGGCCCGGGTACGAGCTCCTCACCGCCCTGGGGTTGGACCCCGCGGGGCGGCTGGCCCTGGGGTACGCCCACCTGGTGGCCTACGGGGAGAGGGGGTTTGCCAGCCTGCCCAAGGAGGTGGAGGGAGCCATTGAGGCGGCCCGGGAGCGATTGGGGGGCGTGGGCAGGAGGCTGGTGTATGTGGCGGACCGGGGGTTTGACGACCGGAAGGTGTTTGGGCAGGTGCTGGCCCTGGGGGAGGAGTTCGTGGTGCGGGTCTACCGGGACCGGAAGCTTGGGGAGGGGGGTTCTCTGGCGAAGGTGGCTTCTTCCCTGGCCCTTCCCTGTGGGGAGGAGGTGGAGCTGAGGGTAGGGGGCAGGTACCAGCGGGTGCGGCTCCACTTCGGATGGAGGGAGGTGGAGGTGGAGGGGAGGCGGCTCCACCTGGTGGTCTGCCGGGTGCCAGCCCTGGGGCGGCGTGGGGAGTGGTGGCTACTGACCAGCTTGCCGGTGAGGGGGAGGGAGGAGGCGGCGCAGGTGGTGGAGGCGTACCGCAGGCGGTGGGAGGTGGAGCGGTTCTTCCGGCTTTTGAAGACGGGGCTGGGGCTTGAGACCTTCCAGGTGCGGGGGCTTGCCCGGATCCGGAAGGTGGTGGCGGTTTTGCTGGGGCTGGCGGTGTTCCTTTGGGAAGTTGAGCGGTTGGGGGATCCGTTCAAGGGGTTTCTTTTGCAGCTCGGGGGCAAGCTGGGGCTGCCCAGCGAGAGGGATGGTCCGTACCTGCTCCTGAGGGGCCTGGTTCGCCTGCTCAACTATGAAGTCACCCAAGAACTCTTGAAGCAGGCTAAGGGAGGGCGAGGAAGGAGTTTTGGGTAAAGCCCTGCTTTGGGGCTTGCCTAAAAAATCGCCTAGTACCCCGACGGTGGAGGCAGGAGGGAGAGGAGACCCCTGAGCCCATGGGGAATGAGCTCCAAAAGGGTCCGCATCAAGGCCGTGTGCGGATTGCGCTTCCCTATATACCCCCCACGCAACCGGTACACCTTTGCCCACTGACCCCACGCCCGCGACTCGTTCCGCACCTCCCCACCCCCACGCATTTGAGGATGAAGCATGAGCTCCGCCACCGCCTCCGATGCCCCTCCCCCTCAGAACCCGCTGCCGCCAAAATATCCCCCAGAAGGACGAATCCGCTGCAACACCCCCGCTCCCAACAAGGCGTTGGGTGCGTATTCCGACGCCACGTTTCCCCCCAGACCATAAGCGCCTCCGCCTCTGATTCCGTCGTCCTAGGGCCAGGATGAGCTATGCCCTTGCGCCCCCTTACCTCTTCCCCAAGGCGGTAGGATTTGCGCCAGGGTTTACCCCGTTTGCCGGTGGGGGGTGCCACGGCTTGGGCCAGGCGGAGGGAATGGGCCAGGACCTCTTTGGGGCTAGGTTCGCGGCGTACGAAGCCTCGCTTGCTCAGGGTGAGTGTTTATACCTGTGGTGTTTTTAAGGCAAGCCTTGCCCGGGCCATTTTGACCCGGTAAACTTTGCGCAGGAGGTTCCCTTGAGCCCGGAAACCTCGGTACGCCAGCTCGCCCGGCGCTTTGCCCGGGAGAGGCTTCTGCCCGAGGCGGTCCGCTACGACCGGGAAGCCCGTTTTCCGTGGCCCCTTTTTCGGGAGGCGGCGGCTTTGGGGTTTCCCCTTCTCGTGGCCCCGGAGGAGCTGGGCGGGGCGGGGCTTGGCCCCTTGGCCTTGGCGGGGGTGGCGGAGGAGCTGGGTTACGCCTGTACGGGGCTTGCCGCCGCCCTTCTCTTGAACAACCTGGTGGCGGACGTCCTCTTGCTATCGGGAAGCGCCTACGCCCGGGCCTTTGTCCCCCGGCTACGGGAGGAGGTGGGCGCCTACGCCCTCACCGAACCCCATGCGGGGTCGGATGTGGCCGCCATCCGTACCCGGGCCGAGGGGGTGGCGGGGGGGTTCCGCCTTTGGGGGCGCAAGACCTGGATTAGCCACGCCCCGGAGGCCGCCTTTTTTGTGGTCTTCGCCAAGCTGGGGGAGGGCCGGGAGGGGATCGCCGCCTTCCTGGTGGAGCGGGAAAGGGGGGTGGAGGTGGGCCCGCCCCTTCCCAAACTGGGGCAGAGGGCTTCGGTGGCGGCGGAGGTGTACCTGGACGGGGTCTATGTACCAGAGGAGGCCCTGATAGCCCGGGAAGGCTTTCGGCTGGCCATGCGGGTCTTCAACCGCTCCCGGCCCATGGTGGCGGGTTTGGCGGCGGGGCTCCTTTGGCGGGCTCTGGACGAGGCCTTGGGTTACGCCGCGTTGCGGGAGGCCTTTGGCAAGCCCTTGGTGGAGCACGAGGGGGTGGGGTTCAAGCTGGCGGAGATGTACATGGACCTCGAGGCCGCCCGCCTCCTCGTGGAAAAGGCGGCCCGACGGGCGGAAATGGGGGAGGAAAATGCCCTGGAGGCGGCCGTGGCCAAGGCCTTCGCCGCCGACGCCGCCCAGCGGGGGGTGGTGGAGGCGGTCCAGGTGTTCGGTGGGAACGGCTACAGCGAGGAGTACCCGGTGGCCAAGCTCTACCGGGACGCCAAGGTCCTCCAGATCTACGAGGGAACCTCGGAGATCCAGAGGCTCATCGTCCTGAGGGAGCTCCTGAGGAGGCGGGCATGAGGGAGGCGGTGATTTTGGAGGCGGTGCGCACCCCCATCGGCAAGCGGAACGGGGCCCTTAGGGAGTGGCGGCCCGACGCCCTTTACGCCAAGGTCCTGGACGCCCTTCTGGACCGGAGCGGCCTGGACCCCGCCCGGGTGGAGGACGTGGTCACGGGCTGCGTGACCCAGGCGGGGGAGCAGGGGGCCAACGTGGGCCGGCTTGGGGTCCTCCTTTCCCGCCTGCCCAAGGAGGTGCCGGCGGTGACCCTCAACCGCATGTGCGGCTCAAGCCAGCAGGCGGTGCACTTCGCCGCCCAGGCCATCGCCGCTGGGGACATGGACTTCGCCATCGCCGGCGGGGTGGAGAGCATGACCCGGGCCCCCATGTTCTCGGACATCGGGGGCGGGTTCCACACGCTCAACCCCGCCCTTTTCCAAAAGTACCCGCTCATCCACCAAGGGGAAAGCGCCGAGCGCATCGCCCGGCTTTACGGGTTTTCCCGGCGGGACCTGGATGCGTGGAGCCTCCTTTCCCACCGCCGGGCGCAAAGGGCCACGGAGGAAGGGTACTTCTTGGGCCAGATGGTCCCCCTCCAGGCCCTGGACGCCGAGGGGAAACCCTTTCTCCTAGACCGGGACGAGGGCATCCGCAAAGACACCAGCCTGGAGAAGCTCTTGGCCCTTAAGCCCGCCTTCCTCGAGGACGGCCTCATCACCGCCGGCAACAGCAGCCAGATCTCCGACGGGGCGGCGGCCATCCTCCTTGGGGAGAAGGAAAGGGCCCTGGCCTTGGGCCTAAGGCCCCGGGCCCGCTTCCTCGCCCGGGTGGTGGTGGCGGGGGACCCCACCCTGCAACTCCTGGAGATCCTCCCCGCCACCCGGAAGGCCCTGGAGCGGGCGGGGCTTTCCATCCACGACCTGGACGTGATAGAGGTGAACGAGGCCTTCGCCAGCGTGGTCCTGGCCTTCCTAAAGGAGTTCAACCCGGACCCCGAAAGGGTGAACCCCAACGGGGGGGCCATCGCCCTGGGCCACCCCTTGGGGGCCACGGGGGCCATCCTCATGACCAAGCTCCTCCACGAGCTGGAGAGGCGGGACGGGGAGCTTGGCCTCCAGGTGATGTGCATCGGCCACGGCCAGGCCACGGCCACGGTGATCCAGAGGCTTTAGGGGGCGGGTATGGAGCGGAGCGCTTTGGTGACGGGTGGGGCCTCGGGGCTTGGGCGGGCCGCCGCCTTGGCCCTGAAGGCCAGGGGCTACCGGGTGGTGGTCCTGGACCTCAAGCGGGGGGAGGAGGACCTCCCCTACGTGGAGGGGGATGTGAGGGAGGCGGCGGACGTGGCGAGGGCGGTGGCCTTGGCGGAGGAAGCCGGGCCCCTTTTCGCCGTGGTGAACGCCGCGGGCATCGGGCTAGCCCAGAAGATCCTGGGCCGGGAGGGGCCCCATGACCTCGAGGCCTTTCGGAAGGTGGTGGAGGTGAACCTCGTGGGCACCTTCAACGTCCTGCGCCTCGCGGCCTGGGCCATGCGGGAAAACCCGCCCGACGGGGAAGGGCAGCGGGGCGTCATCGTGAACACCGCCAGCGTGGCCGCCTACGAGGGGCAGATCGGCCAGGCGGCCTACGCCGCCAGCAAGGGGGGCGTGGTGGCCCTCACCTTGCCCGCTGCCCGGGAACTCGCCGAATGGGGCATCCGGGTGGTGACCATCGCCCCGGGCCTCTTTGACACCCCCCTGCTTCAGGGCCTTCCCGAAAAGGCCAAGGCCTCCTTGGCGGCGCAGGTGCCCTTTCCGAGGCGCCTGGGCCGCCCGGAGGAGTACGCCCTCCTCGTCCTCCACATCCTGGAAAACCCCATGCTCAATGGGGAGGTGGTCCGGCTGGATGGCGCCTTGCGCATGGCCCCCCGGTAAGGTCCTGGACCTCACCCGCCTCCTGCCGGGGCCTTTGGCGGGGAAGCTCCTTCTGGGCTTGGGCTTCCCCGTGGTCAAGGTGGAGCCCCCGGGGGGCGACCCCTTGCGGGCCCTGGCCCCCGAGGCCTACCGCTTCCTGAACGAGGGGAAAGAGGTGCTTCTCCTGGACCTGAAAACCAAGGAGGGGCGGGAGGCCCTCCTCGCCCTCTTGGAGGAGGCGGCCATCCTTCTGGAGTCCAACCGCCCCGGGGTGATGGAGCGGCTCGGCCTGGGCCCGGAGGTGCTCCTAGGGCGGAACCCGCGCCTGGTCTACGCCCGACTTCGCGGCTACCCCCAAGGGGATGACCCCGGGCACGACCTCACCTACCTGGCGGAGGCGGGGCTTTTGGGCCGGTTTCCCTGGCGGGCCTTCCAGTTCGCCGACCTGGCCGGGGCCTACGCCTTGGCCCTCGCCGCCCTTAAGGGGCTTCTCCTCGGGGGCGGGGTGTGGGAGGTGGTCCTCTCCGAGGCGGTGCGGGCGATTGCCTACCCTCCCATTCCCTTTCTGGACGGCTCGGTCCTCTGCTACGGGGTCTACCCCGCCCAAGGGGGAGAGGTGGCCCTGGCCGCCCTGGAGCCCCATCTTTGGGCGCGCTTTTGCGAAAGGGCAGGGCTTCCGGAACTTCTTGGGGCCGCCTTTACCCCCACTTCTCCGGAAAACCCCGCCTACAGGCGGCTTTTGGACTTTTTTGCCGGGGGGCCCGCTGGGGCTTGGGAGGCTTGGGCTAGGGAGGAGGGGCTACCCTTGCGGGCGGTGCGGGGCTAGACCCACCAGGCGAGGGGCCTCTTGGGGAAGGCCTTGGGGGCCACCCTTTCCCCTTTGGCGTAGCGCTCTTCCAGGTAATGGGGGAAGGCGAAGACCTCCAGGACCTCCTCCACCAGGTTCACGATCCAGATCTCCGGTACCCCTGCCTTCTGGTAGAGGGGAAGCTTCAGGGTGCGGTCTTGGACCAAGGTGGTGTCGGCGATTTCCACCACCAAGAGGGCATCCTTGGCAGTAGGGGGGCGGCGGTCGTAGCGGTCTTCGGGGGGCATCAGGAGCAGGAGATCGGGTTCGGGTTCCGACACCTCGGAGAGTTGCAGGGGTATCTGGGAAACCACCAAGGCTTCCTCGCCGAAGGTTTCGCTGAAGACCTTGGTCAGGTGAATGAGGTAACGGATGTGCTTTTTCCCCATGGGCGACACGGCGTAAACCTCCCCCTCCAGAAGTTCCACCCGTTCGGGAAGCGCCCCCGCCTCGTAGGCTTTGTGGTACGCCTCTAGCGTGAAGCGGTGTTTGACCATCTCCTTGAGTATACTCGGGGCCGTGCTCGGCCTTTACCACGCCGCCCGGGCCTTGGGCCTAAGGCCTGCCCTTTTGGAATCCTTGGGGCCCCGCACCCCTTTCGCCCGCCTTTCCCTCCTGGGTGTAAGGCCCCGGCACCGCCTCGAGGTCCTGGAAGGCCGGCTCTACCTGGACGGGAAGCGGGTGGGGGAGGCTTTGGACCTCTTCCGCTACCTGGAAAGGGGTTTGGGGAAGGGGTTTTTCCCCGCTTGGATGGGCTTTTTCGCCTACGAGTTCGCCCGCCACCTGGGGTTACCCGCCCATGCGCCCTTGCCTGGCCTTCCCGAGGCGGCCTTCTTCTACTACCCGGAGGGGTACGCCCTCCTGGAGGGGCGGCTCGTGGAGCGCCCCTCGTTCCCCTTGCGGCCCTCTCCCTACACCCCGCCTCCCCTGCCCCCTTACCCCCTGGTCTCGGACTTCCCCAAGGTGGCTTTCCTGAGGGGGGTGGCGGAGGTGCAGGAGAGGATCCGGGCCGGGGTGGTCTACCAGGTGAATCTCTCCCACCGCTTCCGCCTCTTGGGCCCCGTGGATCCCCTCCTGCTCTATGCCCGGCTCCGGGCCCTCAACCCTTCCCCTTTCATGGGCCTTCTGGAGGGGGAGGGGTGGGCCGTGGTCTCCGGAAGCCCCGAAAGGCTTTTCCAGAAGGTGGGAAGCCGCCTCCGCGCCCGGCCCATCGCCGGCACGCGGCCCAGGGGAAGGACGGAGGAGGAGGACCTGGCCTTGGAGGCGGAGCTCTTGGCCTCGCCCAAGGAGCGGGCGGAGCACGCCATGCTGGTGGACCTCCTGCGCAACGACCTGGCCCGGGTGGCCCTGCCCGGGACGGTGAGGGTGCGGGAGCTCTTCACCGTGGAGCGCTACGCCCACGTGATGCACCTGGTTTCCGAGGTGGAGGGGTACACCCGCGCCCCCCTAGGGGAGGTCTTCCGAAGCCTCTTCCCCGGGGGCACCATCACCGGGGCCCCCAAGGGCACGGTGATGGAGGCCATCCGGGAACTGGAACCCGTGCCCCGGGGGGCCTACACGGGAAGCCTGGGCTACGTCTCCGGCCGGGGGGCGGATTTCAACATCCTCATCCGCTCCTTCCAGAGGGTGGGGGAGGAGGTCCTCTTTTCCGCCGGGGCGGGGATCGTCATCGCCTCGGACCCCGAAAGGGAGTACGAGGAAACCCTCCATAAGGCGCAAAGCCTTCTCCTGGCCCTGGAGCGGGGGAAGCCTGGGAAAGCCCCCAAGCCCCCCAGGCCCCAGGCCGCCTGGAGCCCTCCCCTTCCGCCCCGGCGGCTTCGGGCCCGGGTGCTCTTTTTGGAGAACCGGGATTCCTTTAGCTACAACCTGGTGGACTACCTCTCTGCCCTGGGGGCGGAGGTCCACGTGGTGGACCAGGAGGAGGCCCCAAGCCTTGCCGGCTTCACCCACCTGGTGGTGGGCCCGGGGCCCAAGGACCCCTACACGGCGGGCCAGGTCCTGGCGTGGACGGAAAAGGCCTTGGCGGAGGGTATTCCCTTCCTGGGGATCTGCCTCGGCCACCAGGCCCTGGGGGTGGTCCTGGGGGCGGAGCTTTACCGGGAGGCTCCGGTGCACGGGGAAGCCCACGCCGTCTTCCACGCTGGGGAGGCCCTTTTGCAGGGGTTTCCCAACCCCTTGCCCTTCGCCCGCTACCACTCCTTGGCCTTAAGGCGCCTTCCCCCGCGTCTTCGCCTCCTCGCCTGGACGGAAGACGGGGTGCCCATGGCCCTTTGGGACGGGAGGAAGGCCTATGGCGTCCAGTTCCATCCGGAAAGCATCCTCTCCCCTTGGGGGATGGAGCTTTTGGCGCGCTTTTTGGAGGTGAAATGAGGCTGCTAAACGGCGAGCCCTTCACCGCTCCCTTGCCCGAGGCCTTCTTCTACCACGGGGCGAGCGTCTTCACCACCCTGCGGGTGGAGGGGGGTGTGCCCCTGTGGCTGGAGGCGCACCTCTCCCGCCTCCACCGCCACGCCTCGGCCTTGGGGCTTACCTACCCGGGGGATAGGGCCTTCTTAGAGGACGTGGAGAAGCTCCTTGCGGCCTTTCCCCAAGCGCCCTGCCTCCGGGTGCGCCTCACCCTGGGGCCGGGGGTTCGGCTTGCCGAGGCGCGGCCCTACACCCCTTTGCCCCTAAGCCTGTACCGGGAAGGGGTGAGGGCGGTCCTCACCCCCTACCGCGTCCACCCCGACCTCGCCCGCTACAAGACGGGGAACTACCTGCCTTACCGCCTGGCCCAGGGCTGGGCGGAGGCCCGGGGGGGCTTTGAGGGCCTCCTCCTGGACGCCTGGGGGCACGTGGTGGACGGGAGCCGCACAAGCCCCCTCCTTTTCCGCGAAGGCACGCTGTACGTGCTGGAAGGGGGCCTCGAGGGCATCACCCGGGAGGAGGTGGCCAGGAAGGCCAAGGAGCTGGGCCTAAGGGTGGCGCGGGCCTACCTGCGCCCCGGGGAGCTCGCGGGTACCCTGCTCCTTGCGGGGAGCGGGGTGGGGCTCTTGCCCGCAGGAAAGCCGGAGGACGCCCTCTTGCCCCTTGTGGAGGCTTTCCTCCCCGCCTGCTATACTAAATAGCGGTACCGCCAGCCCAAGGCCTTGGGCTGGTGCCCTTTTTACCCGGAGGGATGCGCATGAAGAAGCCGGTTTACCTCACTCCCGAAGGTTACAGGCGCCTTCAGGAGGAGCTACACCACCTGAAGACCACCAAGCGGCAGGAGATTTCCGCCGATTTTGAGCAGGCCCTCGAGGAGGGGGACCTTAGGGAGAACGCCGGGTACGACGAGGCCCGCCGGGCCATGTGGCAGAACGAGGCCCGCATCGCCCAGCTGGAGGACCTCTTGGCGCGGGCGGTGGTGGTGGAGGGGAACGGCTCCTACGACCAGGTGGCCCTAGGTTGCCAGGTGGAGCTGGAAACCGAGGCGGGGGAAAGGCTTTCGCTGGCCATCGTGGGGAGCCACGAGGCGGACATCTTTAGCGGCAAGATCTCCGACGAGTCCCCCCTGGGCCAGGCCCTCATGGGCAAAAAGGTGGGGGACGTGGTGGAGATCCGGGGCAAAAAGGGCGCCCAGGTGTACACCATCCTGGAGATCAAGCCCCTATAGGGCCAGGGTGGCGCCGCTTTGGAGGGGGCCAAGGGCCTCCTCCCCGTGGCGTTTCAGGGCCAGGAGAAGCCTCTCTAGGGGGCGTCCTCTAGGTAGGGGAGGGCTTCCCCCCCGGGGAGGTGGAGGATGGCCCTAAGGGCCTCCACGCCCTTTTCCCCTAGGTACACCCCCTCGTCGGCGAGCCGCCCCTCCTTGAGGAATAGCCCCGGTCCCATGAGGTTGGGGGCAAGCCCCCCCGCCTTCACCACCCGCCACCCGGCCCAGACCAGGGGCAGAAGGGGGTTTTGGTGCTTGGCGATGCCCCGTAGGCCGGAAACGAAGATGGGGAAAAGCTTGGGGGCCACTTCCGGAGAGGCCAGGCGGTAGGCCAGTTCGGCGAGGAAACAGGCGTAAAGGTAGCGCTGGGGCGCCTCCAGGCCAAAGAGCTTGCCCAAAAGCTCCGCCTGGGTCAGGGTGGGGAGGCCCTCCTTCTTGGCGTAGACCTGGAAGCGGACGTGGTGGAAGAGGGAAAGCCGCCCCGAGCGCCCCGTGGGCCTGAGGCCCTTTTTGGCGATGGCCTCGAGGCTTCCCCTGGGCGTGACGAAGCGGAGGAGGAGGTCCCCCTGGGGCAGGGCCTTGCGCCCCACCACCACGCCCTCTTCCAGGCGGTAGCGCTCCACCTTTCCAGTGTATGCTGGGGGCATGGAGCGGAACCTACGGGACATCCTGGAGTGGGTGGTTTTGGGCCTTTTGGTGGTGGTGGGGGTTCTCCTCGCCCTCTGGGTGGGGGGGTGGGTCTTCTCCTTCTTGGGCAAAGTCCTGTTGGCCCTTTCAGGGCTCATCTGGACCCTTCTCCTTTACGCCATTCCCCTTTTGATTCTGGCGGGGATCGGCTACGCCGTGGTCTACTTCCTGCAAAAGCGAAGCGCCGCCTGACCCCTTGACGCCGGGAGGCCAAGAGGGTTAATCTCCCCCTATCCGAAAGGGGGAGTTATCGTCATGGATAGACGGTTCTTGCTTCGGCTTGGGGCGCTCGTGGGTGCCGGAGCCTTGCTGCGGGCTCAGGCCAACGAACGGGTGGAATATAAGGACTTTAAAGGAAGCCCCCATCTCCGTGGTCTACCACGCCGACTTTGGCGACCCTAACCGCTTTAACCAGATGCTCACCAACATCAGCAACCGTCTGTCCGTGTACGATAACGATCCTTTCAAGGTGAAGATCCTGGTGGTAGCCCACGGTGCGGGGGTGCAGTTCTTCCTCAAAGATTTGGAGGGCACCCCTTGGGCCAATGCCCAGTACGATCGGGAAGCGATCTTTTCCCGGGTGAAGCAGTTGGCCCCACTGGGGGTGGAATACTACCTTTGCGAGATCACCTTTACCCGCAACAATATTCCCAAGGACAAACTCCGCCCCAATGAGTTTTTAAAGTGGGTGCCCTCGGGGGTGGGGGCGTTGGGGGAGCTTCAGGCCAAAGGGTACGCGTACATAAAGGTGGGGTAACCCCAGAAACGCCCATGGGGGCCATATAATGCCCCCATGCGGGTTTTGTTCATCGGGGACGTGATGGCGGAACCGGGCCTGCGGGCGGTGAGCCTCCACCTGCCCGATATCCGCCACCGGTACGACCTGGTCATCGCCAACGGGGAAAACGCTGCCAAGGGAAAGGGCCTGGACAAGCGCTCCTACCGCCTGTTGCGGGAGGCGGGGGTAGACCTCGTTTCCTTGGGAAACCACGCCTGGGACCACAAGGAGGTGTACGAGCTTTTGGAAAGGGAGCCCGTGGTGCGGGCCCTTAACTACCCCCCAGGCACCCCAGGGCGGGGCTGGTGGCGGCTTGACGTGAACGGGGAAAGCCTCCTCTTCGTTCAGGTCATGGGCCGGGTCTTCATGGACCCCCTGGACGACCCTTTCCGCACGCTGGATGCCCTTTTGCGGGAGGAGAAGGCGGACTACGTCCTTGTGGAGGTGCATGCCGAGGCCACCAGCGAGAAGATGGCCCTGGCCCACTACCTGGACGGGCGGGTTTCCGCCGTCCTGGGCACCCATACCCACGTCCCCACCTTGGACGCCATGCGGCTTCCCAAGGGAACCCTTTACCAGACCGATGTGGGCATGACCGGCACCTACCAGTCCATCATCGGGGGGGAGGTGGAGACCTTCCTGGCCCGCTTCCTCACCGGCCGCCCCCAGCCTTTCCGGGCTGCCCAAGGCAAGGCGCGCCTCCACGCCACGGAGCTCGTCTTGGAGGGCGGCAAGCCCGGTTCCATTAGCCCTTACGTGTGGGAGGAGCCGTGAGCGACCCCTTTGAGGCCCTAAAGGCCGAGGTGGACCTCTTGGGCCGCCTCCTTGGGGAGGCGATAAGGAAGGTCTCCGGGGAGCGCTTCTTCGCCTTGGTGGAGGAGGTGCGCCTCCTTTCCAAGGCGAGGCGCCAAGGGGACGGGGCGGCGGCCGAGGTCCTTTCCCAACGGGTGGAGCGCATGCCCGTGGAGGAGATGGAAGCGCTGGTGCGGGCCTTCACCCACTACTTCCACCTGGTGAACCTGGCGGAGGAGCGCCACCGGGTGCGGGTGAACCGTCTCAGGACGGAGGGGGAAACCCTGGAAAACCCCAGGCCCGAGGGCTTTTTGGCCCTGGCCAAGGCCCTGAAGGAGCGGGGCCTCTCCCTGGAGGAGGCCGAGGCCCATCTGAACCGGTTAGCGCTCCTCCTCACCTTCACCGCCCATCCCACGGAGACCCGGCGCCGCACCCTCCGGCACCACTTGGAAAGGCTTCAGGAGGAATTGGAAGGGGGGGACCGGGAGCGCCTTTTGGCCCGGGTTGTCCTCCTCTACGCCACGGAGGAGGTGCGCAAGGCGCGGCCCAGCGTGGAGGACGAGATCAAGGGAGGGCTTTACTACCTCCCCACCACCCTGTGGCGGGCCATCCCCAAGGTGGTGGAGGGCCTCGAGGCCGCCCTGGAACGGGTCTACGGCAAGCGCCCCCACCTCAGAAGCCCCGTGCGCTTCCGCAGCTGGATGGGCGGGGACCGGGACGGGAACCCCTACGTCACCCCCGAGGTCACCGCCTTTGCCGGCCGCTACGCCCGGGAGGTGGCCAAGGGGCGGTACCTAGAGGAGTTGGAAGCCTTGGTGCGGGACCTCTCCCTTTCCGAGGCCCGTATCCCCGTGCCCAAGGAGGTGCGGGAGGGGGGGAAGGGGTGGAGCGCTTTCCCGGGGAGCCTTACCGCCGCTACTTCGCCGCCCTTTACCGGGCCTTGGAAGGGGAGGCCCTTTCCACCGAAGGGCTGGCCCGGGCTTTGAAGGTGGCGGAAAAGGGCCTCGAGGGGGTGGGGCTTGCCCAGGTGGCGCAGGCCTTTCTGCGGCCTCTGGAGGCGCGGCTTTCCGCTTTCGGCCTGGAGCTTGCCCCCTTGGACCTGAGGGAGGAATCCGGAAAGCTCCTGGAGGCTGCCGCAGAGCTTCTCCGCTTGGGCGGGGTTCACCCGGACTTCCTGGCCCTCTCCCCGGAGGAAAAGGAAGCCCTCCTCACGGAAGAGCTCAAGACCGCCCGCCCCCTTCTGCCCGTTGGGGAGGTGCCGCAGGGGGAGGCGCTCCGGGTGGCCCTGGGGGCCCTTCGGGCCTGGGGGGACAAGGGGGCCCACGTGGTCTCCATGACCCACCACCCCGCCGACCTCCTCGCCGTCTTCCTCCTGGCCCGGGAGGTGGGGCTCTACCGTCCGGGGAAGCCCCTCCCCTTTGACGTGGTCCCCCTCTTTGAGACCCTGGAGGACCTGGAGCGGGCGCCCGAGGTCCTAAGGCGCCTCTTGGCCAACCCCGTCTTCCGGGCCCACGCCCAGGGAAGGGGCGGGGTGGAGGTGATGATCGGCTACTCCGATTCCAACAAGGATGCGGGATTCCTCATGGCCAACCTGGCCCTTTACCAGGCCCAGGAGGCCCTCCACGCCGTGGGGGAAGCCCAGGGTATCCCCGTCTTCTTCTTCCACGGGCGGGGTACCTCCACCGCCCGGGGTGGGGGGCCGGCGGGGCGGGCCATCGCCGGCCTCCCCCCCAAGAGCGTGGGCCACCGCCTGCGCCTCACGGAGCAGGGGGAGGCCTTGGCGGACCGGTACGCCCACCCCGACCTGGCCGTGCGCCACCTGGAGCAACTCCTGTACCACTTCGCCCAGGCCGCCCTGGGGGATGGGGTGGAGCCCAAGGCCCATTGGCGCGAGGCGCTAGGGGAGGCCGGGGAGAGGAGCATGGCCCGCTACCGGGCCCTCCTTTCCCAAGAGGGATTTTTCCCCTTCTTTGAAGCTTTTACCCCCATTCGCGAGATCGGCGAACTCCCCATCGCCAGCCGCCCCGTCTACCGCCACGGCCGGGTGCGGGATATCCGGGACCTAAGGGCCATCCCCTGGGTCATGGCCTGGACCCAGGTGCGCCTCCTCCTGCCGGGGTGGTACGGGCTTTCCGCCCTGGAAGGCCTGCCCATGCCCCTCCTCAGGGAGATGTACCGGGAGTGGCCCTTTTTCGCCACCACCTTGGAAAGCGCCGCCATGGCCTTGGCCAAAGCGGATCTGGGCATCGCCGAGCGTTACCTCAAGCTGGTCCCCGAAGGGCTCCAGGGCTTCTACCACCACCTGGCGGAGGAGTACCGCAGGACGGTGGCCCTTTTGGAGGCTATCTTTGAAGCCCCCCTCCTCCACAACCAAAAGACCCTGGAGCGCCAGATCGCCCTCAGGAACCCCTACGTGGACCCCATCAACTTCGTGCAGGTGGAGCTCCTTGCCCGCTACCGGGCCCCAGGGGGGCGGGAGGACGAGGGGGTGCGGCGGGCGTTGCTCCTTTCCCTCCTGGGGGTGGCGGCGGGGCTTAGGAACGCCGGCTAGGTATGATGGGGGCGATGGAGCCCCTGGGCCACTATCCCGAGCAACGGGTCGGCGTTTTCGTGGACACCCAAAACCTTTACCACTCTGCCCGGGACTACTACGAGCGGAACGTGAACTTTGAAAGCCTCCTCCGCTTCGCCGTGGGGGGAAGGCGCTTGGTGCGGGCCACGGCCTACGTGGTGGAAAAGGAGGGGGACACCTCCGCTTGGCCCTTTATTTATAAACTTTCCACCATTGGCTATCGGGTGCGGCGGATGTACCTCACGGTGAAGGAGCTTGGGGAGGGCGGTAAGCCCATCTACGAGGGAAACTGGGACATGGGCATCGCCGCCGACATGGTGCGGCTCATGCCCTACCTGGACGTGGTGGTGCTGGGGAGCGGGGACGGGGACTTTGTGGAGATCCTCGAGGTCCTCATGGAACGGGGCATCCGGGTGGAGGTCATCGCCTTCCGCGAAACCACGGCCCAGAAGCTCATTGACGCCGTGGACCGCTTCGTCCACCTCCCGGACATCCCCAATCCCTTCATGGAGCCCAGGAACGCCGGATGACGGAGCTGGACCTTTACGATTACCACCTGCCCCCCGAGCAGATCGCCCAAGCGGGGGCCGAGCCCCGGGACGCCGCCCGGATGATGGTGGTCTACCGGGAAGGCCCTTTCCGGGTGGAGCACCGGCAGGTGCGGGACCTTCCGGAGTTCCTGCGCCCCGGGGACGTCCTGGTCTTCAACGAGAGCAAGGTGATCCCCGCCCGCCTCCTGGCCCAGAAGCCCACGGGGGGACGGGTGGAGGTCCTTTTGGTGCGGGAGAAGGCCCCAGGCCTTTGGGAAGCCCTTCTGGGCCCCGCCCGAAGGGCGCCCGTGGGCACAAGGCTCCGCCTCCTTTCCCCCAAGGACCTAAGGCCCGTGGAGGGCTTGGAGGCCGAGGTGGTGGGGGTGGAGCCCGATGGGGTGCGGCTTCTCCGCTTCCAGGGGGACCTTTCCGCCCACCTGCAGGCGGTGGGGGAGGTGCCCCTTCCCCCCTACATCAAGGCCCAGATCCCCTTGGAGCGCTACCAGACCGTGTACGCCAAGCGCCCGGGGTCCGTGGCCGCCCCCACCGCCGGGCTCCACTTTACCCCGGAGCTTCTGGCCCGCCTGGAGGCCATGGGCGTGGAGCTACGCTTCCTCACCCTTCACGTGGGTCCCGGCACCTTCCGCCCCGTCAAGGGGGATGTGGAGAAGCACGAGATGCACGCCGAGCCCTTTGAGATCCCCGAGGCGACGGCCCTGGCGGTGAACCGCGCCAGGGCCGAGGGGCGGCGGGTGGTGGCGGTGGGCACCACGGTGGTGCGGGCCTTGGAAAGCGCCTTCCGGGAAGGGGAAGGGGTGGTGCCGGGGGAGGGAGAAACCCGGCTCTTCATCCGCCCCCCCTACACCTTCCGGGCCATAGACGCCCTCTTCACCAACTTCCACCTGCCCCGTTCCACCCTCCTCATGCTGGTGGCCGCCTTTTTGGGGCGGGAAAGGACCCTTGCGGCCTACCGCCTGGCGGTGGCCGAGGGCTACCGGTTCTACTCCTTGGGGGACGCCATGCTCATCCTTCCGAAAGCCCCCTGAGCCAGGTCCAGGCTTCCTCGGGGCCGAGGAGGGTGGGGTTGCGCTCGGGGGCAAACCAGGCGAGGAGGGGGGCGAGGGTCTCTTGGTCCAGGGGCTTTAGGCCAGGCGAAAGGACAAGCTTATGGTCCCCGTCCGAAAGGGCCACCATGCCCACTAGGAACCCTTCCACCTCGGTGCCCGGGGGTAGGGGCGGGCCCAGGTAGCAGGCGTCCACCTCCTCCCCGTCGGCGGGGTTGAGGAGGCCGGGGATGAGGCCGTAGTTCACCGGGGCCGGGGCGTCCTCGCCCACGGGGACCAGCCTTCCCCCCTTAAAGGCGTAGCGCAGGGGGCTTCCCTTGGACCACTCCACCACGATGCGCAGCCGCTTCATGCCAGGTCTAGGAGGAGCCGGGCCACGGAGAGGTAGATGAGGAGCCCGGAGATGTCCGAAAGGGTGGCCACCAGGGGGTTGGAGACCAGGGCAGGGTCCACCCCAAGCCGCCTCAGGACCACGGGGAGCATGGCCCCCACCAGGTTGGCGAAAAGCACCAGGGAAAAGAGGGCGAGGCCCACCACCGGGGCCAAGGCGGCGTGCCCGTCCAGCACCACCTTGCCCAGGAGCAGAACCGCCAGGGTGAGGCCCAAAAGGCTTCCCACCAGGCTTTCCTTGAAGAGGACCTTCCGCCAGTCCTTGAGGTCCAGGTCCCGGGTGGCCAGGGCGCGGATGATGAGGGTGGCGGACTGGTTGCCGGTGTTTCCCCCGGTTCCCAGGAGCACGGGCACGTAAAAGGCCAGGGCGGTCACCGCCTCCAGGAGGCTTTCAAAGCCCTGGAGGATGGAGCTCGTCACCATCCCCGTGAGGATGAGGATGACGAGCCAGCGCACCCGGGCGAGCCAGAGGGTGATGGGGGAGGCTTGGCTGTAGACGAGGTCGGGCACGTCCACGGCGGCGAGCTTGTGGATGTCCTCCGTGGCTTCCTCTTCCAATACGTCCAGGACGTCGTCCACCGTGACGATACCCACCAGGTGCCCTTCCTCGTCCACCACGGGCAGGACGGTGAAGTCGTAGTCGGCCATGAGGCGGGCTACCTCCTCCTGGTCGGTGTCCGTGCGCACGTGGACCACCTTGGGGTTCATGATCTCCCGGACCCGGGTCTTGGGGTCGGTCACGATGAGGTCCCTTAGGGAGAGCACCCCTTTAAGCCGGCCCGCCTCGTCCACCACATAGAGGTAGTAGATGGTTTCGGCATCGGGCGCCGCCCGGCGCAGGAAGCGGAGGACCTCCTCCACCGTCATCCCCTCCCGCACCGCCACGTACTCGGGGGTCATGAGGCCGCCCGCCTCGTCCTCCTCGTACTGGGTGAGCTCCTCCACCTCGGCCCGGGTCTTGGGGTCTAGCGCCTCCACCAGCTTGCGGTAAAGCTCGGGGTCCTCCTCCTCCACCGCCTGGAGGGCGTCGGCCAGGTCGTCTAGCGAAAGCTCTTCCAAAAGCTCCCGGGTGCGCCAGGGAGGGAGGGTTTTGAGGTACTCCGCCTGGGTTTCTGGGGGGAGGTTGGAGAAGACCTCCGCCGCTTTGTCCTTGGGCAAAAGGGTAAGGAGGACGTAGCGGTGCTCGCCCTTTAGCTCGTCCCAAAGGGCCAAGAGGTCCTGGGGGTGGACCTCCTCCAGGAGGCTTTTGAGCTTCAGGGTATCGCCCTCTTCCAGGGCTTGGAGCAGGGGGGAAAGGGTGGTTTCCACAGGCGGCCTCCTTTCCGGCTGAAGGCCGCCCGTGGGCGGCCCTCAGCGCCAACGACTCGAGGGCAAGGGCCCTAACATAACCTTTTCCAGGGTATTCCCTGGCCTTTGCCCCGTCAACCTAGCCCGCTAGAAATGTAGGAAAAATTGAGGTTGACACGCTCAAGGGGCATGGCCTATCCTGGAGCCCGGCCTGGGGGCCGCCACGCCATGTTTGCCCAGCTAGCGGCGCGACTGCAAGAAGCCATAGACCGGCTGCGGGGCCGGGGCCGGATCACGGAGGAGGACCTCAAGTCCACCCTGCGGGAGATCCGCCGGGCCCTCATGGACGCCGACGTCAACCTGGAGGTGGCCCGGAGCTTCGTGGAGATGGTCCGGGAGAAGGCCCTGGGCCAGCGGGTTCTGGAAAGCCTCACCCCGGCGGAGGTGATCCTGGCCACGGTGTACGAGGCCCTGAAGGAGGCCTTGGGGGGTGAGGCCAAACTCCCTGTCCTCAAGGACAAGAACCTTTGGTTCCTGGTGGGCCTTCAGGGTTCGGGCAAAACCACCACCGCCGCCAAGCTGGCCCTCTACTACAAGGGCAAGGGGCGCCGCCCCCTCCTGGTGGCCGCCGACACCCAGCGCCCCGCCGCCCGGGAGCAACTGCGGCTTTTGGGCGAGAAGGTGGGCGTCCCGGTCCTGGAGGTGATGGACGGGGAGTCCCCCGAGTCCATCCGCCGCCGGGTGGAGGAAAAGGCCCGCTTGGAGGCCCGGGACCTGGTCCTGGTGGACACCGCCGGCCGCTTGCAGATTGACGAGCCCCTGATGGCGGAGCTATTCCGCCTCAAGGAGGCCATGCGCCCGGATGAGGTCCTCCTGGTTCTGGACGCCATGACCGGCCAGGAGGCCCTGGGGGTGGCCAAGACCTTTGACGAGCGCATCGGGGTCACGGGGCTCGTCCTCACCAAGCTGGACGGGGATGCCCGGGGCGGGGCGGCCCTTTCGGCGAGGCACGTGACGGGGAAGCCCATCTACTTCGCCGGGGTTTCCGAGCGGCCGGAAGGCCTCGAGCCCTTCTACCCGGACCGCCTGGCGAGCCGCATCCTGGGCATGGGGGACGTGGCCACCCTGGCGGAAAAGGTGCGGCAGGCGGGCCTCGAGGCGGAAGCCCCCAAGTCCGCCAAGGACCTCACCCTGGAGGACTTCCTCAAGCAACTGCAAAACCTTAGGCGCTTGGGCTCCTTCTCCGAGATTCTTGGCATGCTTCCCGGTGTGGGGAAGGCCCTCCCTCCGGGGGTCCAGGTGGACGAGAAGGCCATCAAGCGCTTGGAGGCCATCGTCCTCTCCATGACCCCGGAGGAGCGCAAGGACCCCCGCATCCTGAATGGCTCCAGGCGCAAGCGCATCGCCAAAGGAAGCGGCACCACCGTCCAGGAGGTGAACCGCTTCATCAAGTCCTTTGAGGAAACCAAGGCCCTGATGAAGTCCCTGGAAAAGCGGAAAGGCCGGGGACTCATGGGAATGTTCAGGAGGTAAGCGAAGCATGGTCAAGATCAGGCTTTCCCGGTTTGGCTCCAAGCACAACCCGCATTACCGCATCGTGGTCACCGATAGCCGCAGGAAGCGGGACGGGGCGTACATTGAGAAGATCGGCTACTACGACCCCCGCAAGACCACCCCGGACTGGCTCAAGGTGGACGTGGAGCGGGCCAAGTACTGGCTTTCCGTGGGGGCGCAGCCCACGGACACCGCCCGCCGCCTCCTGCGCCAAGCGGGGGTTTTCCGGCAGGAAGCATAGGGTAGGCCCTACCGAGAGGGCGGGGGGTTCCCCGCCCTTTATCATGGAGCCATGAAGGACCTGGTGGAGTACCTGGCGCGGAGCGTGGTGGACCACCCCGAGGCGGTGCGGGTCCAAGAGCGGCGTACCCGGGAGGGCCTCGTCTACCTGGTGGAGGTGGCGCAGGAGGACAAGGGGCGGCTTATCGGCAAACAGGGCCGGGTGATTGAGGCCATCCGTACCCTGGTGCGGGCCTACGCCAAGCGCAAGGTGGGGGTGGAGGTGCGCTAAACTAGGGGTATGCGCCTGGTGGAGATCGGTCGCTTTGGTGCGCCCTACGCCCTTCAGGGAGGGCTAAAGTTCCGGGGGGAGCCGGTGGTGGCCCACCTGGAACGGGTCTACGTGGAGGGGCACGGTTGGCGGGCGGTGGAGGACCTCTACCAGGTGGCCGGGGAGGTGGTGGTCCACCTGGCGGGGGTCACCACGCGGGAGCTGGCGGAGGCCTTGGTGGGCCTCAGGGTCTACGCCCAGGTGGAAGACCTCCCTCCCTTGGAGGAAGGCCAGTACTACTACTTCGCCCTCATGGGCCTCCCCGTTTTCGTGGAAGGGAAGCAGGTGGGGGAGGTGGTGGACATCCTGGACGCCGGGGCCCAGGATGTCTTGGTGGTGCGGGGGGTGGGGGAGCGGTTGAGGGACCGGACGGAGCGGCTCATCCCCCTGCAGGCCCCCTATGTCCGGGTGGAGGCGGAAGGGATTTTCGTGGAACCCATCCCCGGCCTCTTTGATTAGCGTGCGCTACACCCTCATCACCCTTTTTCCCGGGCTCCTTGCCCCTTGGCTGGAGGAGTCCCTCATCGGTAAGGCGCGGGCCCGGGGCCTCCTATCGGTGGAGGTGGTGGACCTCCGGGCCTTTGGCCTGGGGCGCCACCGGAGCGTGGACGATACCCCCTATGGGGGCGGGGCGGGGATGGTGATCCGGCCCGACGTGGCCGTGGCCGCCATTCAATCCGTCTTGCCCGCGGACGAGGTCATCCTCCTCACCCCGGCGGGGGAGCCCTTTACCCAGGAGGTGGCGGAGGAGCTGGCGCTTAAGTCCCACCTGGTCCTCCTCTCGGGCCGCTACGAGGGGTTTGACGCCCGGGTGGAGGCTTTTGTCACCCGGACGCTCTCCATCGGGGACTATGTCCTCATGGGGGGGGAGGTGGCGGCCTTGGCGGTGCTGGAGGCCACGGCCCGCCTCCTTCCGGGGGTCATCGGCGACCCGGAGAGCCACCGGGAGGACTCCTTCGTGCGGGGGCTTTTGGACTTCCCCCAGTACACCCGCCCCCCCGAGTTCCGGGGGCTAAGGGTGCCCGAGGTGCTCCTTTCCGGCCACCATCAGGAGGTGGAAAGGTGGCGCCGGCGGGAGGCCTTAAAGCGCACCCTCCTCCTCAGGCCTGAGCTCTTGCGGCAGGCGAGGCTGGGGGCCCTCGAGGCCGCCTGGCTTGCGGAACTGGACCGGGAGGAATAGACTAGAGGCTGTTGCCCACGAACCCTTGGAGGGTTCCTCTGGGACGGGAGGCTGAGCATGAACCGAGGAGCGCTTCTTAAGGTGGTGGAGTCCCGCTACACCCGCACCGACCTGCCCGAGTTCCGGCCGGGCGATACCGTGCGGGTGGCCTACCGGGTGAAGGAAGGCAACCGCACCCGCATCCAGAACTTTGAGGGCATCGTCATCAAGGTTAAGCGGAACGGGTACAACTCCAGCTTCACGGTGCGCAAGGTGAGCTATGGGGTGGGGGTGGAGCGCATCTTCCCCATGAACTCCCCCCTGATTGACAAGGTGGAGATCGTGCAGCGGGGCCGGGCCCGGCGGGCCAAGCTCTACTTTATCCGGGCGCTTTCCGAAAGGGAGATCCGCCGCAAGCTCCGGGCCGACCGCAAGCGCATCGGCCAGGACCAGGAGCGGGCCAAGGCCGCCAAGGAAGCGGCCCAGGCCACCGAGGGCCAGGGCGAGGCCCAGGAGTAAGGGGTTTGCTGTCCAGGGGGGCGGCTTGGCCGCCCCCTTTCACTTTAAAAAGCCCAGGGACCGGGCCCGCTCCAACGCCTCTACCCGGTTTTTGGCCAAGAGCTTGCCGTAGAGGCTTTCCAGGTGGTCTTTGACCGTGTCAGGGGAGAGGTGGAGGAGGCGGGCCATCTCCTTCACGGAGAGCCCCCGGGCCAGGAGGTGGAGCACCTCCCGTTCCCGGGGCGTGAGGGGGGAAGGTCGGGGGGGGTTAGCTTGTCCTCGCCCCGCGCCACCTTGAGGAGGCGGTGTTTCAGCTCGGGGGCGGAAAGCTCCTTGGAGAAGTAGGCGTCGGCTCCCGCCAGCCAGGCCTCCTGGACCAAAGCGGGCTCCTGGTAGGTGGTGAGGAGAGCCAATAGCCCCCGGTAGCCCTTTTCCCTGAGGCGCCGCACCACCTCTAGCCCGTCCAAGCCGGGGAGCTTAAGGTCCAAAAGCACCGCATCCGGGTTTAGGGCCAGGGTTTTGGCCAAGGCCTCCGGCCCGTCCTGGGCCTCGGCCACCACCTGGAGGCCCAGGGCCTCGAGGCCCGCCCTCAGGCCCAGGCGGAAAAGGGGGTGGTCGTCGGCGATGAGGAGCCGCACCTTTCCTAAAGACTATACTGAGCGTATGGCCCTAACGCTGAACCGCCTGGCGGAGCTTTCCGGCCGGGCTTCGGAACACGTGCTCAAGGAGGAAGTGGAGGAAACGGGCGTAGCCGCCGAGGCCATTTTGGCCAAGCTGGCGGAGCGCCTTAGCGTCATGCGGGACTCCATCCGCCGGGGGCTCGCCTCGGACGCCCCCAGCGTGGCCGGGATGGTGGGGAAAAACGCCAAGACCCTTTGGGAGGCGGAGGACCCCTTAAAGGACCCCCTTTTGAAGCGGGTCCAGGCCTACGCCATGGCGGTGAACGAGGAGAACGCCCGCATGGGGCGCATCGTGGCTGCCCCCACGGCGGGCAGCGCCGGCACCCTTCCCGGAGCCCTTTTGGGGGTGGCGGACCACCTGGGCATTCCCGACGAGAAGCTCCTCATGCCCTTGGTCCTGGCGGCCGGGGTGGCCAAGATGATCAACCGGGTCATCCACATTGCCGGGGCGAGCGGCGGCTGCCAGGCGGAGATCGGCGCCTCGGCGGCCATGGCCGCCGCCGCCGTGACGGAACTCCTTGGGGGAAGCCCCGAGGCCTCGGCCCACGCCGCCGCCCTTGCGCTCCAGAACACCCTCGGCCTCGTCTGCGACCCCGTGGGGGGGTTCGTGGAGGTGCCCTGCGTGATGCGGAATGGTTTCTACGCCGTACACGCCGTGAGCGCCGCTTCCATGGCCCTGGCGGGGATAAGGAGCGTCATCCCGCCCGACGAGGTGGTCTTGGCCATGGCGGGGATTGGCCGCCTGCTCCCTTTGGAGCTCAAGGAAACGGGCCTGGGCGGCCTGGCCGATACCCCCACGGGGCGCAAGCTGGCGGAGGAGGCCTTAAAGAAAGCCCGCTAGCGGGCGGTCCAGCCTAGGTCAATGGGGAAGACCGCCCCCGTGATGGCCCCCGCCTTCCCCGAGGCCAGGTAGAGGGCCAAGGCCGCCACTTCCTCCGGTTCAATGAGGCGCTTGATGGCGGCCTGGGCCAGGAAGACCTTCTCCAAAACCTCCTCCTCCGGGATGCCCAAGGTCCCTGCCTGGTCGGCCACCTGGTTTTCCACCAAGGGGGTGCGCACGTAAGCCGGGGCGATGGCGTTCACCGTGACGCCATAGGGCCCGGCTTCCAAGGCCACCGTTTTGGTGAGGCCGATGAGCCCGTGCTTGGCGGCGATGTAGGCGGCTTTGTAGGGGCTTGCCACCAGGCCGTGAACGCTGGCGATGTTGAGGATGCGGCCAAACCCCCGTTCCTTCATGCCGGGGAGGAGGGCCTGGATGAGCTGGAAGGGGGCGGTGAGCATCACCTGGAGCATCCGTTGCCAGGTGGCCAGGGGGAAGGCCTCCACGGGGTCTATGTGCTGGAAGCCGGCGTTGTTCACCAGGATGTCGGTGCCCAAGCGGGCTGCCTCCTGGCCTAGGGCGGCCACCTGTTGGGGATCGGCCAGGTCGGCCTGGAGATAGACCCCGCCCAGCTCCTGAGCCAAGGCGCTTGCGTCCTGCACGTCCTGGACCAGGACCTTGGCCCCTTCCTGGGCAAAGGCCTGGGCGATGGCGCGCCCGATGCCGCTGGCGGCGCCGGTGACGAGGACCGTCTTGCCTGCAAAGCTACCCATCCCTTGCCTCCACGTGCCATCCTAAAGGCTCAGGTAGGCCTCCCGCACCCGGGGAAGCGGAAAGGGCCTCGAGGAGGCCCTGGAGGGCAATAGAGCCGTGTTCTCCGGAGTGTTTTTCCATTTTGCACCGCTCTTGTCTGCCTTGGCGCTTGGAGGGGCTATGGCCCAGTCCGTGTAGACCACGCTACCACCTAGTCCTGCTTCCCCATCCCCATCTTTTCCCCAAAAAGAACCCGGGCCCGCCAGGGGCCCGGGGAGGAGTGGGAAGCCTAAGCCGCCCTTCTCGCTTGTTTCTGCCGAAGGTTCTTCCAGAACACCACCAGGGCGCTCACCACGTAGATGGAGCTATAGGTGCCCACGAAGATGCCCACGAAGATGGCGAGGGCGAAGTCCCGCAAGACGCTTCCTCCCAAGAAGAGGAGGGCCAGGATGGGGAGGAGGGTGGTGAGGCTCGTCATGAGGGTGCGGGACAGGGTCTGGTTGATGGAGCGGTTCACCAGCTCGGCGTAGGGCACGCCTCGGAGTAGCTTTTGGTTTTCCCGAATCCGGTCGGACACCACGATGGAGTCGTTGATGGAGTAGCCCACCACGGTAAGGAGGGCGGCGATGGTGGGGATGGAGAACTCCAGGTTCAAAAGGCTATACATCCCCGCCACGATGGCCACGTCGTGGGCCACGGCCAGCACGCTCGCCACCCCAAAGGTCCAGTCAAAGCGGAAGGCCACGTAGATGAGGATGAGCCCGAGGCCCACCAACACCGCCATGACCGCATTCCGGCGTAGCTCCGAGCCGATGGCCGGGCCCACGGTCTCCGAGGTGAGGACCGTGGCCTTGAGCTCCGCCGCAAGGAGCCTCTCTAGTTCCAAGCGCTTCTCGTCGGGGAGGGGGGGGAGCTTGACGGAAAACTCCTTGTGGTCCGCCACGGGGGCCTGCACCTCGGTGATGACCGCTTCTTTGGCGGGGAAGCCCTTTTCCTCCAGGAAGCGCCTCAGGGTGTCCACGCTGGTTTCGGGGGCGGTGCGCAGGGTGTAGGCGGTGCCTCCCGTGAAGTCAATGGAGTAGTTGAAGCCCTTGGTGAAGACCACCCCCGCCGCCAGGACCGAAAGGAGCAAGGTGGCCGCGGTGATGTACCGGGCGGGGCCCATGAAGTTGAAGCGGGGGTCCACGAGCCACATGGGGGGGCGGACTTCCCGCCGCTCTGCCAGGCGCTCCAGCAGGTAGCGGCTAAAGACCAGGTTGGAGAAGACGCTCGCCACCACCCCGATGGCCAGGACCACGGCGAAGCCCCGCACGGGCCCCGTGGCGTACTGGTAAAGGGCCGCCGCCGCCAGGAGGTGGGCGGCGTTCACGTCCAGGATGGTGAGGGTGGAGTGCTTGAAGCCTTCGGGGATGGCCTGGCGGAACCTTTTCCCGGCCCTGAGCTCCTCCTTGATGCGCTCAAAGGAGAGGACGTTCCCGTCCACCGCCGCCCCCAGGGTGAGGACGAGGCCGGCGATGCCCGGGAGGGTTAGGGTGGCCCCGAGCCCCGAGAGGAGGCCGAGGATAAGGGCGGAGGTGTAGAGGAGGCCTAAGGAGGCTACCAGGCCGAGGCTAGCCCCGTAGTAGGCAAAGATGAGGAGGAAGATGGCGAGCGTTCCGATTAAGGCCGAGCGGATGCCCGCCTGGATGGCGTCTTGGCCCAAGGTGGGGCCGATGGCCCGGATCTCCGCCACCTTAAGGGGCACGGGCAGGGCCCCTGAACGCAGGACCAGGGCAATCTCGCTGGCCTCCTCCAGGCCCGAAAGGCCCTCAATGACCGCCTGCCCTCCGGTGATGGCTTGGCGGATTACGGGGGCGGTGTAGACCTTGCCGTCCAGGACGATGGCGAGCTGCTTGCCCACGTTGGCCCGGGTCACCTCCTCAAACTTTTTGGCCCCTTCCGGGGTGAAGGTGAGGGCCACTTGGGGGCGGCCGAACTGGTCAAAGACCGCCCGGGCGTCCGCCAGGTCCGCCCCGGTGAGGAGGGGTGGGCCTAGGTCCTCGGGCTTGATGAGGTCCTTTTCCAGCTCTTCCCGCTTGAGCCGCGGGTTTTCCCTAAGGGCCTGGTTGATCTGGGCCACGGTGGTGCCGGTGGCCCCTTCCTTAAGGATGCGGAACTCCAGCACCGCCCGCTGGCCAATAAGCTTGAGCGCCCGGTCCTGGTCCGTCTGGGAGAGCCCAGGAAGCTCCACCACAATGCGCTTTTGGCCCTGGAGTTGAATCAGGGGTTCCGCCACCCCCAGGGCGTTGATGCGGTTTTCCAGGACGGTGCGGGCCTTTTCCAGGTCGTCGGGGGTGGGGTTTTCCACGTCCGCTTCCAGGACGATGCGCAACCCCCCTTTGAGGTCCAGGCCCAGCTTGATCTTGGGCTCGCTCGGTGCCCAAGGTTTCCAGACAAACAAAAGGGAAAGGAGGAAGAGGGATAGGAGGAAGAGTCCTTGCAGTAGCTTGCGGTTCATGGTCGCTCCTTCGGGATAAAGCCACACGCCTTTAGCCGGGGGAAGGCCCACAGGACCCCCAACCTTGGCGCCCCCTTCCCGTAAGGCGCCAAGGGCGGGGAAGGGGCCTAGCCGCCCTCCAACTGGAGCTTCCTATAGAGCAAGTAAAGGCCGGGTTGGGGCAGGGCCTTCCTTACGGCAGGGAAGGGGTTGCCCCTAGGCCGGGGTGCGCGGGGCGGGGTGGGCCGGCTTACGTTCCCCCAAAGGGGCGGTGCAACGCCCCCGCCCCGGTCTTCCTTCAGCACGGGGATGGGGCCTTTGGCCAAAAGCCCCACCTCCCCCTTGCCCGGGGAAGGGGAGAGGGCGAACCCCGGCAGGAGGAGGCTTAGGGCAGCCAGGAGCCTTAGGCCCCGCATGGCTTAGGCGGGCACCTCCACCATCTGGAAAGCCTCTAGAATATCCCCTTCTTGGAAGTCGTCAAAGCCCTCGAGGCCAATCCCACACTCGTACCCCTGGGCCACTTCCCGCACGTCCTCCTTGAAGCGCTTGAGGCTGGCGATGCGGCCTTTCCAAATCTCCTGCCCCTTGCGCAGGACCCGGATCTCGGCGTTGCGGGGGATTTTGCCTTGGGTCACCATGCACCCCGCCACCTGTTTGCCGGTGGGCAGGCGGAAGACGGCCCGCACCTCGGCTCGGCCCAGGATCTCTTCCTTGTACTGGGGCTCCTTCTGCCCCTTGACCATGGCCCGCACCTCGTCAATGAGGTCGTAGATGATGCGGAAGGTCTTGAGGAGGACGCCCTTTTGCTCCGCCGCCTTCTTCACCGAGCCCGGCGGGTTCACCCCGAAGGCCAGGATGGCGGCCCCCGCCGTCTGGGCCAAGAGGACGTCCGACTCCGTGGGGGCACCTACCTGGGCGAGGAGAACGTTGATCTTCACGTCCTCGGTGCTCTCCTTGGCCAGGATGTGCTGGATGGCTTCCAAGGAGCCTTGGGTGTCGGCCCGCAGGATGAGGTTGACCTCCTTCCTGCCCTCCTCCTGCAAGGCCCGGAGGAGGTCGGCCATGGTCCTGGGGCGGCGCTCCTTTTCCGCTTCTTCCCGGGCCCGGCGCTCCTCTTTCCGTTCCTCGGCGATCTCCTTGGCGGCCTCGAGGTCCGGGACCCACTCCACCACATCCCCGGCGTGGGGTAGTTCCTGGAAGCCCAAGACCTGCACGGCGCTCCCCGGGCCCGCCTCCTTGCGCTGGTTGCCGTCGGCGTCCATCATGGCCCGGATGCGCCCAAAGACCTCCCCGGCCACCACGTAGTCCCCCACCCGGAAGGTGCCTTCCTGCACCAGCATGTTGGCGATGATCCCCGCCTGCTTGTCCAACCTGGACTCCAGGATCACCCCACGGGGTTCGGCGTTGGGGTCGGCCCGGTAGTCCTCCAGCTCGGCGATGAGAAGGATCATCTCCAAAAGGTCCTGTACCCCTTGCCCCGTCTTGGCGCTGATGGGAATGATGATGGCGTCCCCGCCGTACTCCTCCGGGACGAAGCCCCGTTCCATGAGTTGCCGCTTCACCTTCTCGGGGTCGGCCTGGGGCAGGTCCATCTTGTTCAGGGCGAAGATCATCTTCGCCCCAGCGGCCTTGGCGTGGGCGATGGCCTCCTCGGTCTGGGGCATGACCCCGTCGTCGGCGGCGATGACGATGATGGCGATGTCCGCCACCTTGGCGCCCCGCTGGCGGATGGTGGTGAAGGCCTCGTGGCCCGGGGTGTCAATGAAGACCACGGTACCCTGGGGGGTCTTGACCTCAAAGGCCCCCACGTGCTGGGTGATCCCCCCCGCCTCCTTCTCGGCGATGCGGCTTTTGCGCAGGTAGTCCAAGAGGGTGGTCTTCCCGTGGTCCACGTGGCCCATGATGACCACCACGGGGGGGCGCCGGGGGAGGCTCTTCCTGCGCTCTTCCTCCGCCAGCTTCTCTTGAAGCCCCCGTTGCTCCCGCACGAGCTCCCGCACCGCCTCGGCGTCCTCTTCGGAAAGGGTAGAGGCGTGGGACTTATAGGGAACCCCCATCTGGTCCAGGAGCTCCAAAAGCTCCTCGTTTTCCATGCCCAGCTCTTTAGCCAGCTGGTAGATGCGTACTTTGGCCATCTTTACCTCCTAAATGGGCCCAAAGGGCCTCGGAAAGCGCCTTGGCCCGGGCCCCAGCGAAGCGTCTCAGCTTCTTTTCCGCCCAGCAGTCCGGGTTGTCGGGGCAGACGTAAGCCCCCCGGCCCGGAAGCTTGCCCGTGGGGTCCAGCCGGAACCCCTCGGGGGTCATGAGGATGCGCAAAAGCTCCCCCTTAGGCCGCCTTCTGCGGCAGGCCACGCACATGCGTAAGGGGACGTGCCGCATCACTCGGAAAGGTCCTTGAAGAGCTTTTCAAACTCCTCCCGGGCCCGGGTAGGCGCGCCCGCTTCCTCCTCGGCGGCCCGGCGGATGGCCTCGTCCAGGTCGGCAATCTCCGCCTCCTCAAAGTGAATGTCGTACCCCGTGAGCTTGGAGGCCAGGCGCACGTTCTGTCCCCCGGTGCCGATGGCCAGGGAGTGCTGGTCCTTGGTCACCTTCACCCGGGCCTTCCTCGTTTCCGGGTCCAGCTCAATGGAGCCCACCTGGGCGGGGGAGAGGGCGTTGCGGATGAACTCCTTGGGGTCCTTGGACCACAGGATGATGTCCACCTTCTCCCGGCCCAGCTCCGCCGAGACCGCCTGGATGCGCTGGCCCTTGTGGCCGATGCAGGCCCCGATGGGGTCCACGTTGGGGTTATGGCTCATCACCGCCACCTTGCTCCGGCGGCCAGGCTCCCGGGCGATGGCCTTAATCTCCACGATGCCCTCGGCGATCTCCGGGACCTCCTGTTTGAGGATGTGTTCCAGAAGTTTCTCGTGGGCCCGGCTCACGATGAGGGAAGGCCCCTTGGCGGAGCGGTCCACCTTCTTCAGGTAAACCTTGAGGCGTTGCCCAGGGTAGTACCTCTCCGTGGGAATCTGCTCGCTCTTGGGCAAATAGGCTTCGCCCCGGCCCAGCTCCACGAAGACGTTGCCCCGGTTGTCCACCCGGGTCACCACCCCCGTGAGCACCTGGCCCTCCTTGTCCTTGTACTCGTTGTAGATGCGGTTGCGCTCGGACTCCTTGAGGCGCTGGGTGAGAATCTGCCGCAGGTCCTGGATGGCCATGCGGGAAAGCCCCTCGGGGTCAATGGGGAACTCCATCTCGTCCCCCACCTGGACCTCGGGGTCGTACTGGAGGGCCTCGGAAAGGGCGATTTCCTTGTCCGGGTCCTCCACCTTCTCCACCACCTTGCGGACCTCCACCATCTCAATGCGCCCCGTCTGGGGGTCAATGTAAACGTCTACCTCGGGGCCCTTGCCGGCGTCCACCTCTTCCTTGCGGTAGCCCTTCTGCCGTTTGATGTAGGCCTTGCGCAGGGCCTCCTTGAAGGCCTCTAGGATCTCTTCGGTGCTCACGCCCCGCTCCAGGGCCAGCTGTTGCATGGCGTCAATGAATTCCCGGTTCATGCTTCCTCCTACCTAGGCTCCTCGGGCCACTCGGCCAGGTTGGCGCGGAAGGTGCCGAGCTTTAAGCGCTTCTCTTCGGACCCCACCTGGAAGACCACCTCTTCCCCCTCCACCCGCAGGATCCGCCCCACGAAGCCCTCGGGCCCGGGCACCTTGGCCTTTAGGCCCTGGAAGCGCTCAAAGTGGCGGCGGGTGAAGAGGGGGCGCTTGGGTCCGGGGGACTCCACCAAAAGCCGGTAGCTTCCCGGGATGGGGTCTTCCCGGTCCAAGGCGGCCTCTATGTGGCGGCTTGCCCGTTCCAGGTCGGCCACGGTGATGGGCTTTTCGTCCAGGCGCTCCAGGCGTACCAAGACCTCGCCCGGGGCTTCCTTCACCTCCAGGACCTGAAGGCCCAAGGCCTCCACCGCCTCTTCCACCAACCGCCAAAGGTCCACAGGCACCTCCCCACCTCCCTTCACAAAGGAAGGGTGGGCTTACACCCACCCCCCTCCCTTGGGAGCACTAGGCTCAGTTTACACCCAAGGGGCGCTTGACTACAACCCCTTTAGCCTGGTAGACTCAAGGTTGCCGGTCCGAGCCCGGCTTAAGACATGGGGGTGAACGGTCTCGACGGGGGCCGCCGAGGGCGTGGCTGCGCGCCGAGGTGCGGGTGGCCTCGTAAAAACCCGCAAAAGAATAAAGGCCAACAAGCCTGCTTACGCTCTCGCGGCTTAATGACCGCGACCTCGCCTGGAAGCCCCGCCGGGGGCTCGCCAGCGCGGGGACACGAAACCCGGCTAGCCGAGGGCCAGGCTCCGTAGCCCGAGGCGAAGCTTAACGGGGCTTGCTCCTGGCCGCCCGTCCGCGGGCCAAGCCAGGAGGACATCCGAAACGCGGACTACGCGCGTAGACGCCCGCCGTAGGGACCTTCGGACGGGGGTTCAACTCCCCCCACCTCCACCAAACGGGGCGCCCCAAGGGGCGCCCTAACCCTTTTGGGTAGTGAGGGACACATCTCCTTAGGCGGTCTTGGTAAAGTGGAGTAGGTGCCTTGGGCACCTCCTTCGGGGCGGGGTGGAAGTCCCCACCGGCGGTGAAAGCCCGCGAAGCCCTTAGGGGCCCGACCCGGTGGAATTCCGGGGCCGACGGTGAAAGTCCGGATGGGAGAAGGAGGGCCGTTTGCGCGAACTGGACGAGCGTTTCCTTAGGAGAGCCCTGCAGCTAGCGGAAAGGGCCCGCGGCCACACGAGTCCCAACCCCCTGGTGGGGGCGGTGCTGGTGCGGGAAGGGCGCATCGTGGGCGAGGGGTACCACCCCCGGGCGGGGGAGCCCCACGCCGAGGTCTTTGCCCTGAAGGAGGCGGGGGAGAGGGCCCGGGGGGCCACGGCTTACCTGACCCTGGAGCCCTGCGACCACCACGGCCGCACGCCCCCTTGTTCCTTGGCCCTCCTCGAGGCGGGGGTGGCGCGGGTGGTGGTGGCGGCCAGGGACGAGAACCCAGTGGCCCGGGGTGGCCTGGAGCGCCTGAGGCGGGCTGGGGTCCAGGTGGAGGAGGGCCTTTTGGCCGAGGAGGCGCGGCTCCAGAACGAGGCCTTCTTCACTGCCCTAAGGAAGGGGAGGCCCTTCGTCCTCCTGAAGGCCGCCCTCACCCTGGACGGGAAGGTGGCGGCCGCCTCGGGGGATGCCCGCCACGTGTCCTCGGAGGCGAGCCGCCGGGTGGCCCACGCCTACCGCCAGTGGCTCCCGGCGGTGGTGGTGGGGGTGGGCACGGTGCTACAGGACGACCCCGCCCTCACCGTGCGCCATCCCGACTTCCGCCCCTTTCCCCACATGTTGGAGCCGCCCCCCTTGCGGGACCCCCTCAAGGTGGTGCTGGACACGGAGGCCCGCACCCCCCCCACCGCCCGGCTCTTTGCCCCGGGGCCTCGAGGCGAGCCCGCCCGGGTCCTCCTCCTGGTGGGGCGAGGGGCTCCCAAGGAGCGGCTTTTGGCCTTGGAGCGGGCAGGGGCCCGGGTGGTGGAGCTCCCCCGGGAGGGGGGGCGGGTGAGCCCGGAGGTGGCCTTGGCCTTCCTCTGGGAGGAGGGGGTGGACGGGGTCTTGTTGGAAGGGGGGCCGAGGGTGGCGGGAGCTTTCTGGGCCCGGGGGCTGGTGGACAAGGTGGCCCTTTTCCTCGCCCCCAAGGTGGTGGGGGAGGGGAAGGGGTTTTTGGAGGGCGTGGCCCTCTCCCGTATGGCGGAGGCCTACCGGCTTCGCCTCGCGCGGCGGGAGTGGCTTGGGGAAGACCTTTGGCTAGAAGGGTACCTGGAGGTATAGGTGTTCACGGGGCTGGTGGAGGAAACCGGAGAGATCCTTAAGGTGGAGGAAGGCCCCTTCCTGCGGGTGCGGATCGCCGCCAAGGAGGTGCTTTCCGACCTGAAGGTGGGGGATTCCGTGGCGGTGGACGGGGTTTGCCTCACGGCGGTGGCGGTGGACGAGGAGGGGTTTTGGGTGGAGCTAGCCCAAGAAACCCTCCGCCGCACCGCCCCCACCTGGCGGGTGGGGCACAGGCCCAACCTGGAACGGGCCCTTAGGGTAGGGGACCGGCTTGGGGGCCACTTCGTCACCGGGCACGTGGACGGGGTGGCGGCCCTCATAGGGGTGCGGGAAGCCCCGGGGGCCAAGGACTTCTACTTTAGGCCCCCCAAGCCCCTTGCCCGCTACATCGCCGAGAAGGGGAGCGTGGCCCTAAACGGGGTTTCCCTCACGGTGGCGGGGCTTGAGGGGGAGGCTTTCTGGGTTACCTTGATCCCCCACACCCTAAAGGTCACCAACCTAGGAAGCCTCCGGGTGGGGGACGGGGTGAACCTGGAGGTGGACCTCATCGCCCGGTACGTGGAAAGGCTCATGCGGGGGGAGTGATGGAAGGCTTGGCCAGCGTCAAGGAGCTTTTGGAGGAACTCCGCCAGGGCCGCCCGGTGATCCTGGTGGACGACGAGGACCGGGAGAACGAGGGCGACCTCATCATGGCGGCGGAGCACGTGACCCCCGAGTGGGTGAACTTCATGCTGCGGGAGTGCCGGGGCCTCCTCTGCGTGGCCCTCACGGAGGAGAGGGCCAAGGCCCTGGACCTCCCCCTCATGGTGGAGCGGAACCAGGACCCCCAGGGCACCCGCTTCACCGTGAGCGTGGACGCCCGGGGGACCACCACGGGGATTTCCGCCTACGAGCGGGCGGCCACCATACGGCTCTTGGCCGACCCGGAGGCCACGGCCCAGGACTTCCGCCGCCCGGGGCACATCTTCCCCCTGGTGGCCCGGCCTGGGGGGGTGTTGCGCCGCGCCGGGCACACCGAGGCCACGGTGGACCTCCTGCGCCTCGCCGGGCTTACCCCGGTGGGAAGCCTCATTGAAATCCTCAAGGAGGACGGCACCATGGCCCGCTTGCCGGACCTTTTGGCGTTTGCCCGGCAGCACGGCCTCAAGGTGGGAACCATCGCCGACCTCATCCGCTACCGCCTGGAGAAGGGGGACCTCTACGTGCGCCGGGAGGCGGAGGCGGCCCTTCCCACCCGCTTTGGGGAGTTCCGCATCCTGGGGTACCGGGACACCCTCACGGGGGAGGAGCACGCCGCCTTGGTCATGGGTAGCTGGGAACCGGAGGAGCCCATTTTGGTGCGCATGCACTCGGAGTGCCTCACGGGGGATGCCCTCCACTCCCTCCGGTGCGACTGCGGCTTCCAGCGGGACCTGGCCCTGGAGCGCATCGCCCGGGAGGGGAAGGGGGTCTTGGTCTACCTCCGGCAGGAGGGGCGGGGAATTGGCCTCATCAACAAGATCCGCGCCTACCACCTCCAGGACCAGGGGCTGGACACGGTGGAGGCCAACCTGGCCCTGGGCTTCCCCCCGGACCTGAGGGACTACGGGGTGGGGGCGCAGATCCTCTACGACCTGGGGGTGCGGAAGATGCGCCTTTTGACCAACAACCCCCGCAAGGTGAAGGCCCTTTCCGGCTTCGGCATTGAGATCGTGGAGCGCATCCCCTTGAGGGCTGGGGACAACCCCTTCAACGAGCGCTACCTCCAGGCCAAGAAGGAGAAGCTGGGCCACTGGATGGACTAGCATGCCCCGGGGGACCCTCCTCCTAAGGGCTTCCGTTATCCTCCTGCTCCTCCTGGCCTTCCTGGACCCCCGCCTGCCCCTAAAGGGGCGGGTGGTCTACCTCCTGGACTTCTCCCCTTCCGCCCGGGAAAGCGTTTTCGCCGCGGCGGAGAGGCTTCCCAGGGACGGGGTCTACCTGGCCTTTGCCGAAAGGGTGGCCCGGCTCCCTAGTCCCACGGCGAGGAGACTGGACCTAGGGGAGGGGACGGACGTGCGGGCGGCCTTGGCGGAGGCCTTGCGCCTAGGGGCGGACCGGGTGGTCCTGGTCTCCGATGGGCTTTTCCCTCCCGTGCCCTCCCCCCTTCCCCTGGATGCGGTCTACGTGCCCCCGAGGCCCTTCGTGGCCCTGCGCCTCCTCCCTCCGCCCTTTCCCCTCCTGGGGGAGACGGTGGGGGTGCGGGTGGTCCTCGAGGCCCCCCTTCCCGCCGAGGTGCGGCTTCGGGTGGAGGGGCCGGGGGGTGCCTGGGAGCGGGCGCTTTGGGTGGAGGGGCGGGTGGCCCTGACCTACACCTTTCCCCTCCTGGAGGAAGGGGAGGTGCGGGCGGAGGCGGTGGGGCCCTGGGGGCGGAGCGAGGCCAGGGTGGAGGTGGCCCCTAAGGACCGGGCCAGGGCCCTGGTCCTGGGCGACCCCGCCCTGGCCCGCTACCTGGAGGCCCAGGGGTTTCAGGTGGAGGAAGGCCCCTTCCGGCTTCCCCTGGAGGCGGACCTGGTGGCGGTGGGCCTAGGGGTCTTGGACCTGCCCGAGGGGGCGCCCGAGGCCCTTAGGGACTACCTCCACCGGGGCGGGGGCCTCCTCTTCACCGCCACCCCCAAGGGGCTTTTCTTCGGCGGCTGGGACCGGGCCCTGCCCGAGGAGCTTCCCCTAAAGCCCCTGGGGCGGCAGGGGGCGGCCTTGGTCCTGGTCCTGGACACCTCGGGGAGCATGGAAGGGGAAAAGCTCGCCCTGGCGGTGGCGGCGGCCCTGGAGCTCGTGCGGAGCGCCGCCCCCGAGGATTACCTGGGGGTGGTGGTCTTCGCCTCGGGGCACAGGGTCCTCTTCCCCCCGAGGCCCATGACCGACCGGGCCAAGAAGGAGGCGGAAAGCCTCCTTCTCTCCCTACGGGCGGGCGGGGGCACGGTGCTGGGTGGGGCCTTCCGGGAGGCGGTGGGGCTTCTTGAGGGGGTAAGGGTGGCCCGCAAGGGGATTCTGGTCCTCACGGATGGCCTCATCGCCGACCCCAAAGAGCCCCTCCTGGCCCTGGCGGAGAGGGGTGGGGCGGAGGTTTCCGCCATCGCCTTGGGGGAGGATGCGGACCGCTCCTTTTTGGAGGAGCTCGCCAGGCGGGGTGGGGGCCGCTTCTACCGGGCGGCCACGGCCCGGGAGCTTCCCCGGCTATTCCTGCGGGAGGGGCAGGAGGTTTTTGGGAAGGAAGCGGTGGAGGGGCGGTTTCCCGTGGAGGCCCTTCCCCACCCCCTCACGGAGGGTTTCCTTTTCCCGCCCCTTTCCGTCCTCCTCCCGGCCCGGGCGGAGCCTTGGGCCGAGGTGCTCCTAAAAAGCGGGGAGCGGGTGGTTCTGGCCTTGGGGGAGCGGGGCGAGGGGCGGGTGGCGGCCCTGGCCACGGACCTTTCCCGTTCCTGGCGGGACTTTGAGGGGGCTTCCGCCTTCCTCGGGGGGCTTGCCCGGTACCTGGTGGGCGCGGGGCGGGCCCTCGCCCTCTACGCCTACCCCGAGGGGGAGGGGGTGCGGGTGGTGGCCTTAGGGCGGTTGGAGGCCCCGAGGCTCCTGGTGGGCGGCGAGGAAACCCCCATGGTGCCCACGGGGCCCCTGCGCTTTGAGGCCCGGGCGGGGGGTCCTGGGGTTCTCTTGGACGGGAAGCGGCGCATCCCCTTGGCCCTTCCCCTTCCCGGGGAGTGGACGCCCAGGGACGGGGCGGCCACCCTCAGGGCCATGGCGGAGGCGGCCGGCGGGCGGCTTCTCGGCCTGGAGGAGGTGGGCAGCCTCCCCACCAGGCCCCTTCCCCTAAGGCCCTACCTCCTTTGGGCGGCCTTGCTCCTTTTCCTCCTGGAGCGGGCCTGGGAGGCACGGGTGAGCCGGGGCACACTTTCCCAAGAACGTTTCGGCTAGCCTGGCGACGAAGGGGGTCAGTATGGACCGTAGGCGGTTTATCGGCCTTTCCGGTGTGCTCTTGGCGGGGCTTTCCCCCGCCTGGGGCCAGGGGCGCCCTCCCAAGGGGGTGAACGGGGGTGGGTTTTACCGCTTCGCCCTGGGGCGGGTGGCCGTCACCATCCTCTCCGATGGCCAGTCGGCCCCGGGGCCGCTCCTCCCCAACTGGGGGGCGAACCCCGAGCTCCAGGGGGAGTTCCGGCGCACCCTCCAGGAACACTTCCTCAACCCAGAGGCCACCCGCAACAACTTCAACCCCGTCCTCCTGGACCTAGGGGAGGCGAGGCTCTTGGTGGATACGGGCCGGGGGACGGGGGCTGGGGGGAGGCTTCTTGCCCACCTGGAACTCGCCGGCTACGCCCCCGAGGACATCACCCACGTCTTCCTCACCCACGGCCACCCCGACCACATCGGGGGGCTGGTGGACGGCGGGGGGAGGCCGGTCTTTCCCCAGGCGGTCCACCTCATGGGCCGGGTGGAGCTGGACTACTGGCTCAAGAACCCCTCCCAGGCGGTGGAGCGGGCCCTCCTTCCCTTGCGGGACCGTATCCGGCCCGTGGAGGATGGGGAGGAGATCCTCCCCGGGGTTAGGGCGGTGGCCTCCTTCGGCCACACCCCGGGGCACATGAGCCTCGAGGCCACCTCCGAGGGGAAAACGCTTTTCGTCTTCGGGGACGCCGCCGGGCACTACCTCCTTTCCCTGCGCTTTCCCCAGGCCTACCTCGGCTTTGACATGGACAAGGGGGAGGTGGTGCGCACCCGGGCCCGGCTTTTCAAGAAGGTGAGCGAGGAGAAAAGCCTCATCACCGCCTACCACTTCCCCTGGCCTGCCCTGGGGTACATCCGCCCGGAAGGGGAGGGGTACGCCTTCGTCCCCGCCTTCTTTGAGTTCTAGGGTGTGTGCAAAAATCACGCGGGCGGCCAGGGTGGCGGGGCTACGCTTAGGCCATGTTCCACTGGGACGACGATCTGGAACGCCGCATGCGGGCCGAATTGGCGCGGCGCGAGATGTGGGAGAAGCCCCTGAGGGAGGAGATTGGCAGGTTGCAGCTGGAGGTGTGGCGGCTCAAGCAGCTGGTCCAGCACCTGCAAGGGGACAAGGAGGCCCTCCGCTGGAAGGTGCGGGAGGTCCTCCTGGAGCGCGCTTTCCCCGAGGAGGAGCTCCTTTGGGCCAAAAGGGTGCTGGAGGAGGCCTGGCTGGAGCTGAGCCTCATGGGCTCCGAGCGGGCCTCCGAGGTGAGCCAGCTTATCCACCACCTGGAGCGGATTTGGAACGCCCGAAATCCTCGCCGATCAATATCAGAACCGCCTCCCCCCGAACCGTGAGGGCCCCCTCGGCGTAGAGTTCCGTCTCCACCACCACCTTCCTGCCCTTGACCTCCTTGGGCCGGCCCACCAGGAGGAGCTCGGGGCCTAGGGGCGTGGGCTTTAGGTAGTCCACCTTCAGGCTTGCGGTGACGAAGCGCAAGGGGTGGGCCTCGAGGCTAAGCCCTTCCGCCGCCGCTTTGGCGGCGGCGGCGGTGGCGGTGGAGTGGCAGTCCACCAAGGAGGCGAGGAGCCCCCCGTAGACGAAGCCGGGGAGGGCGGTGTGGTGGGGGCTTGGGGTGAAGCGGGTCTCGCTTTCCCCCTTTTCCCCATGCCAGTAGGTCTTGATGTGGAGGCCGTGGGCGTTCAGGTAGCCGCACCCGTAGCAGTGGGCCCACTCGGGAGGGTAGTAGAGCTGGACGGCCTTCATGCGAGCCCCTGGGCCTTCCAGCGTTCGGGAACTGCCTGCCGGAGGAAGTCCACGATGTCCTGGGTGCTGGTCCCGGGGCCAAAAATGGCCGCCACCCCGAGCTCCTTGAGCTTGGGCACGTCCTCGTCGGGGATGATGCCGCCCCCGAAGAGGAGGATGTCCGAGGCTCCCTGCTCCTCCAGAAGCCGCTTCACCTCGCGGAAGTAGTGCATGTGGGCCCCGGAGAGGATGGAAAGCCCGATGGCGTCCACGTCCTCCTGGATGGCGGCGGAGACGATCATCTCGGGGGTCTGGCGGAGCCCCGTGTAGATCACCTCCATCCCCGCATCCCGAAGGGCCCGGGCCACCACCTTGGCCCCCCGGTCGTGCCCGTCCAGGCCCGGTTTGGCGATGAGTACCCGTATGCGCCGGTCCATGCCTTGCATCCCAAACCTCCTACACGTAGGCGGGTTCCTGGTAGGTGCCGTAGACCTCCCGCAGGACGTCCATCATCTCCCCCAGGGTACAGTAGGCCAGGGCGCACTCCACGAAGTGGGGCATGGTGTTCTGGCCCTCCACCGCCGCCCGGCGCAGGCCCTCCAGGGCCGCTTCCACCCGCTTGGGGTCCCGCTCCCTGCGCACCCGGGCCAGGCGCTCCGCCTGCACCCTCTCCACCTCGGGGTCCACCAGTTGGATGGGCACCTTTAAGGGGATCTCGTCGGTGAAGGCGTTCACCCCCACGATGATGCGCTCTTTCCGCTCCACCTCCTGCTGGTAGCGGTAGCTGGCCTCGGCGAGCTCCCGAAGGAAGTACCCCTCCTCAATGGCCCGCACCACCCCGCCCATGCGGCGGATCTCCTCAATGATGGCCATGGCCTGGCGTTCCATCTCGTCCGTGAGCCACTCCACGTAGTAGCTTCCCGCCAGGGGGTCTATGGTGTGGGTGACGCCCGTCTCGTAGGCGATGATTTGCTGGGTCCTTAGGGCGATGGTGGCACTCTCCTCCGTGGGCAGGGCCAGGGCCTCGTCGTAGGCGTCGGTGTGCAGGCTGTTGGTACCCCCAAGGACCGCTGCCAAAGCCTGGATGGCCACCCGGGCGATGTTGTTCAGGGGTTGCTGGGCGGTGAGGGAAACCCCAGCCGTCTGGGCGTGGGTGCGGAGCATCCAGCTCGCCGGGTTCTTGGCCCCGTAGCGGTGGCGCATCTCCTTGGCCCAGATGCGCCTGGCCGCGCGGAACTTGGCGATCTCCTCAAAGAAATCGTTGTGCACGTCAAAGAAGAAGCTAATCCTCGGGGCGAACTCGTCCACGTCCAGGCCCCGCTTGAGGGCGGCTTCCACGTATTCAAAGCCGTCCGCCAGGGTCCAGGCGAGCTCCTGCACGGCGGTGCTCCCCGCCTCGCGGATGTGGTAGCCGGATACGGAGATGAAGTTCCACTTGGGGACGTTCTTGGGGCCCCACTCAAAGGTGTCAATCACCAGCTTGACGCTGGGCTCGGGGGGGAAGATGAACTCCTTCTGGGCGATGAACTCCTTGAGGATGTCGTTTTGGATGGTGCCCCCGAGCTTTTTCCAGTCGTAGCCCTTCTTCTTGGCCACCGCCAGGTACATGGCCCAGATGGCGTTGGCGGGGCTGTTGATGGTCATGGAGGTGGTGACCTCCTCGAGGTTGATGCCCTCAAAGAGGATCTCCATGTCCGCCAGGCTGGAGACCGCCACCCCGCACTTCCCCACCTCCCCCTTGGAAAGGGGGTGGTCGGAATCGTAGCCCATCAGGGTGGGGAGGTCAAAGGCCACGGAAAGCCCGGTCTGGCCCGCCTTGAGGAGTTTCTTAAAGCGCTCGTTGGTCTGCTCGGCGGTGCCGAAGCCGGCAAACATGCGCATGGTCCAGAGCTTGGAGCGGTACATGGAGCCGTAGACCCCCCGGGTGTAGGGGTACTCCCCCGGGTAGCCCCGCTTCTCCTCGTACTCCGGGTCCAGGACGCCGATGTCCTCCGGGGTGTAGAGGGGGTCTGGGGCGATGTCCGAGAGGGTGCGGTGGGCCACGGGCCTCTCGGGCATCTTCTCCAGGCTCTTTTGGTAGGTCTCCCTGAGCCAGTCGTGCTTCTTGCGCATGGGCCCTCCCTTTGCCCTAAAGTTTACGCTTTTTTGCGCTAGGGGAAAAGGGCGTTATGCCTGGCGCTCGCTTTCCGGCTCCACGTGGATGGTAACCACCAGGCCGGGCATCTCCGCCTCGAGGGCCCGCTCCAGCTCATCGCACAGGCGGTGGGCCTCCTCCACGCTCATCCTTCCCGGCACCACCAGGTGGAACTCCAAGAAGCTCTTGGGCCCGGCGCGGCGGGTCTTCAGGTCGTGCACTTCCAGGGCCCGCCCCCTCAGGTGGGCCTGGATCACGCCCTGGATGCGTTCCACCTCCTCGGGGGAAAGCCCCTCGTCCATGAGCCCCCCCACGGACTGCCGCACCAGGCGGAAACCCATGAGGAGGATGTTCCCCGCCACCAGGAGGGCCAAGAGGGGGTCCAGAACCCAAAACCCCGTGGGCCAAGCGAGCCCCACCCCCACCAGAACCCCCAAGGAGGTGAGGACATCGGAAAGCACATGGTACCCGTCGGCGGTGAGGGCGGGGGATCGGTGGCGGCGCCCTTCCCGAAGGAGGAAGTAGGCGAGAAGGGCGTTCAAGCCTGCGGCCAGGAGGCTCACGCCAAGCCCTAGGCCGAGGCCCTCCAGGGGTATAGGCCGAAGGAGGCGGGGAAGCGCCTCCTTGGCGATGAGAAGCGCCGCCCCTACCACCAAGACCCCCTCCAGCACGGCGGAGAAGTACTCCGCCTTGGTGTGGCCGAAGGGGTGGGTTTCGTCCGGGGGTTTCTGCGCCAGGCGGATGGCCAGGAGGGCGGCCAGGGCGGCGGCCACGTTCACCGTGGACTCCAGGGCATCGGAAAGGAGGGCCACAGAGCCCGTGAGGAAGTAGGCCAGGGCCTTGAGGCCCAGGACCAGGAGGGCCACCGCAAGGCTCGCCCAGGCGGCCCGTTCCGCCACCTTAGACCTCTTCTTCCGCCAGCTCCCGTTTGGGCTTGAGGAGGGGGAAGAGGAGCACGTCCCTTAAGGAGGGCTGGTCGGTGAGGATCATGGCCAGGCGGTCCAGGCCGAGGCCAAGCCCCGCCGCCGGGGGCATGCCGTACTCCAGGGCCAAGAGGAAGTCCTCGTCGGGCTCGGGGGCTTCCTCGTCCCCTTCCTTCCGCCTTCTCGCCTGTTCCAAGAAGCGCTCCCTTTGGTCCAGGGGGTCGTTGAGCTCGGAATAGGCGGGGGCGAGCTCCATGCCGGCGGCGTAAAGGTCCCACCGCTCGGTGAGCCCGGGCTTTTCCCGGTGGCGCTTGGCCAAGGGGCTAATGGCCAGGGGGAAGTCAAGGACGAAGGTGGGGTCCTGCAGGTGGGGCTCCACGTAGATGCCGAAGAGTTTGTCCAAAAGCTTGTAGCTCGGCACCTGGGCAAGCTCGGGGTGGTGGGCGTCGGCCCAGAGGCGAAGCCGATCCAGGTCCAGGGGGTCAAAGGGAAGGCCCGCCTTTTCCTTCAGGCTTTCCACGAAGGAGATGCGCTTAAAGGGCGGGGTGAAGTCCAGGATGCGGCCCTGGTAGGGCACCTGGTAGCTTCCGAAAAGGTGGAGGACGAGGCCCGAAAGGAGCTCCTCCACCAGGCTGGCCATGTCCTGGTAATCGGCGTAGGCCCAGTAGGCCTCCAGCATGGTGAACTCGGGGTTGTGGTTGTGGTCAATGCCCTCGTTGCGGAAGTTGCGCCCGATTTCAAAGACCTTTTCAAAGCCGCCCACCAGGAGCCTTTTGAGGTAGAGCTCCAAGGAGATGCGCAGGTAGAACTCGTGGTCTAGGGCGTTGTGGTAGGTCTTGAAGGGCCTCGCCTCGGCGCCGCCCGTGGTGGGTTGGAGGATGGGGGTTTCCACCTCCAGGAAGCCCTTGTCCTCAAAGAAGCGGCGGATGTAGCGCACCATGGCCGTGCGCCGCCGGAAGACCTCCCGCACCTCGGGGTTGACGATGAGGTCCAGGTAGCGCTGGCGGTAGCGGACCTCCTTGTCCCGGATGCCGTGCCACTTGTCCGGCAAGGGATGGAGGCATTTCACCAAGGGAGTCCAGGAGAGGACCTTAACCGTGACCTCCCCGGTTTTGGTGGTGAAGAGGGTGCCCCGGACCCCCAGGATGTCCCCCACGTCCAGCTTCTTGAGGAGCTCGTACTGGGGGGTGAGGTCTCTTTGGAAGTAGAGCTGGATCTTTCCGCTTTCGTCCAGTAGGTGGGCAAAGGTAACCTTGCCCATCCGCCTTACGGCCACGATGCGCCCCGCCAGGGAGACCTCCTCCGGCCACTCGGTTTCCGGGGGAGCCCCGGCTTTGGCCTTTAGGAGGTCCTGGGCGCGATCGGTCTTGGGGTAGCGGTAGGGGTAAGGGGCAAAGCCCGCCTCCACCAGGGCTTCCAGGTTGAGAAGGCGCTGGCGCGTCTGCTCGTTCATGCGTGTACCGCCACCACGCGGAACTCCTTCTTGCCCTTGGGGGTTTCCAGCGTCAGCACGTCCCCCACCCGGTGGCCCAGGAGGGCCTTGCCCATGGGGGAGGCGTCGGAGATCTTCATGGGGGTTTCCAGGACGCTGGCCTCGGCGGGGGAGACCACCTGTACCTCCAAGCGTTCCCCGGTCACGGGGTCTTCCAGCTCCACCACCGAGCCCAGCCCGATGACCTCGGTGGTGGCCTCCTCGAGGATGACCGCCCGGGAGAGGATGTCCTCCAAGGAGTCAATGCGGGCTTCAATGCGGGCCTTTTCCTGCTTGGCCGCTTCCAAGCCGGAGTCATCGTAATCGTCGGAGGATTCCATGAGCTCCTGCAGGATCTTGGTGGCCTCCTGGAGGCGCTCCCGCTCCTGCTCTAGCTGCTGCATGAGCCGCTCGTAGCCGGCTTTGGTTAGCTTTACCTCGCGCGCCATAGCTCACCTCGTAAGTCATGGAGGCCGGCCAAAGCCGACCTCCTTGGCCCAAGGGCCCCCTTCTCAGGTGAGTATACCCCGAAGGAGGATTTCCCTCAAACGTTCCGGCTCGGCGTGGCTGGCGCAGGAGGCGGTGTCCAGGCAAAGGACCAGGTAGCGGAGGTGGGTGTCCTTGCCCCCCACCGGGTGGCGGAAAAAGCCGAGGGCGCTTCCCGAGAGGTGGCGGCGGCAGGCTTCGCACACCTGGGGGCCATGGGCGGTGCCGGGGAGGGGTTCCAGTTCCAGCCGGAGCTCCGGGGGGCCCTTCTCCAGGATCACCACCCGGCCTTCCGCATCCCGGTAGTAGAGGATCTCCCCCAAGGGGAGGAGTTCAGGGGAGGTTCCTGGAAAGAGCTCCAGGATCATCTCCCGCTCTTCGTGGTCCATGGCCTTAGCTTAGCCCAAGGCGGGCGAGAAGGGGGGGTAGGAAAAGCCATAGCCCCGCGAGGAAGGCAAAGAGGCTCGCCAGGAGGACCGCCGCCGCCGCCGTGTCCTTCGCCCGCTTGGCCAGGGGGTGGTAGACGGGGCTTGCCAGGTCGGTGAGGGCCTCGAGAGCGGTGTTCACCAGCTCCAAGGAGAGGATGAGGGCGGTGAGGAGGAGGACGGGCACCAGGTTCACCCCAAGCCAAAGGGAGAGGCCCACCGCCAGAAGGCCCAAAAGGACCTCTATGCGAAAGTTCCGCTGCACCCGCCAGGCGTAGACCACGCCCTCCCAGGCGTAGCCGAAGGAGCGCACCACCCCCTTTAGAGGGCGAGGATCCTCTCTTGGACGCGGCGGAACCCTTCCCAATCCTCCTCCTTCTGGTGGTCGTGGCCCAAAAGGTGCCATAGCCCGTGGGCCGCCAAGACCAAGACCTCCTCCTCCAGGGAAGCGCCCCGGGCTTCCGCCTGGCGCCTGGCGGTGTCCAGGCTGATCCAGATGTCCCCCAGGTGGGGGGGGACAAAGGGGTCCCCGGGCTCGTAGTGGGGGAAGGAGAGGACGTCCGTGGCCTCGTCCTCCCCCCACCAGGCCCGCTTCAGGGCCCTAAGGCGGCGGTCCCCGCTGAGGATCACCGTCACCCCCTTGTCCCCCACGCCGAGCTCGGTCATGAGGGCCGCCAGCGCCCGGCGAAGCCGGGGCCTAAGGCCTTTGGGAGGGCGCTTATTGGCTACGATCGCCACCACGCTCGGCTTCCTCGTAGGCCTTGATGATGCGGGCCACCAGGGGGTGGCGCACCACGTCGGACTCTTTGAAGTAGATAAAGGCGATGCCCTCAATCCCCTTGAGGATGCGGGTGGCCTCAATGAGGCCCGACTTCTGGTGCTTGGGCAGGTCAATCTGGGTCACGTCCCCCGTGATGACCATCTTGGAGGAGAAGCCCATGCGGGTGAGGAACATCTTCATCTGCTCGGGGGTGGTGTTTTGCGCCTCGTCCAGGATGATGAAGGCGTCGTTTAAGGTCCGTCCCCGCATGAAGGCCAGGGGGGCCACCTCAATGATGCCCGACTGCAGGTACTGTTCAAAGCGCTCGGCGTCAATCATGTCAAAGAGGGCGTCGTAAAGGGGCCGGAGGTAGGGGTCCACCTTGGCTTGGATGTCCCCGGGCAAAAAGCCCAGCTTCTCCCCCGCCTCCACCGCCGGCCGGGTGAGGACGATGCGCTTCACCTTGCGGGCGCGGAGGTGGCTTACCGCCATGGCCACGGCCAAGTAGGTCTTCCCCGTGCCGGCGGGGCCGATGCCGAAGGTGATGTCGTGCTGGGCGATGGCTTCCACGTACCGCTTCTGGCCCGGGGTCTTGGGGCGAAGCCGCCCGGGAAGGCCGAGCTCCGTTTCCGGGGTGGTGGCCTGGTAAAGCCCCTCCCCCCCTTGCGCCAGGGCCACCGCCTGCTCCAGGGTGGGCTCGTCCAGCTCGGCCCCTTGCCTAAGGAGGGCGAGGAGGTCCCTAATGGACCGCTCGGCCACCGCCACCGCCTCGGGGTCGCCGGAAAGCTCCACCTGCTCCCCGCGCACCACAAGCCGAAGCCGCTCCCCGAAGGCCTCGCGGAAAAGGGCCCTAAGCTTCTTTAGGTTCTTGTCCGCATGGCCCAGGAAGGCCAGGGTTTCCTCGGGTTTTAGGGGGATCACAAGCCTTTGGGCTTCTTCAGGATTTCGTGCCATATCACCCCTTTGAGCAAGCTTTCCCGGTCCGTGGCGAGAAGGCGTTTCTTGGCGGGCTTTTCCCGCACTTCCTCCGCTATATCCTCCCGGAAGCGAACCTCCAAGCGCTCCCGTCCCGGTGTTATGGTCCTTTCCAGGCTTTCCCCTTCCCGGGAGGGTGGGGGGCTTGGGGGCAGGGCGGGCTTGGGCTTCGGCCTGGGTTTGGGCCTGGCCTTGGGCCTAGGGGGCTCGGGCAGGGGCAGGTCCTCGGGGAAGACCGGCGGGGCCTGGGGGCTTCTCCGCAACCCCTGCAGGGCGGGGAGGACGATGAAGAAGAGGAGAAAGAGGAGGCCCAAAAGGTCGTCCAGGCTCATTCCTCACCCTCGGGTTTGGCGGCGCGGCTGATGGATTCCCGCATGTCCGTGTCCGCCTCAATGTTCTTGAGGCGGTAGTAGTCCATGACCCCTAGGTTCCCTTGGCGCAAGGCTTCCGCCAGGGCTAGGGGCACCTGGGCCTGGGCCTCCACCAGCTTGGCCCGCATGGCCTCCACCAGGGCCCGGTTCTCCTGCTCCGCCGCCACGGCCATGGCCCGGCGCTCCTCTGCCTTGGCCTGGGCGATCTTCTTGTCCGCCTCCGCCTGGTCAATCTGAAGCTGCGCCCCGATGTTCTTGCCCACGTCCACGTCGGCGATGTCCACGGAGAGGATCTCAAAGGCGGTGCCGGCGTCCAGGCCCTTTTCCAGGACGGTCTTGGAGATGCGGTCGGGGTTTTCCAGGACCTCCTTGTGGGAGTTGGCGCTGCCGATGGTGGTCACGATGCCTTCCCCCACCCGGGCGATGATGGTTTCCTCCCCGGCCCCGCCCACCAGGCGGTCAATGTTGGCCCGCACCGTGACCCGGGCGGTGGCCAGAAGCTGGATCCCGTCCTTGGCCACGGCGGCCACCATGGGGGTCTGGATCACCTTAGGGTTCACGGAAACCCGGACCGCCTCCAGGACGTCCCGCCCCGCCAGGTCTATGGCCGCCGCCCGATCAAAGGTGAGCTTGATGCCCGCCTTGTCGGCGGCGATGAGGGCGTCCACCACCCGGTCCACGTTGCCTCCCGCCAGGTAGTGGGCCTCGAGGCGGTCCAGCCGCACGTCCAGCCCCGCCTTGGTGGCCTTGATAAGGGGGTAGATGATCTTGGCCGGGGGCACGCGCCTTAGGCGCATGGCCACCAGGGTCAAGAGGGGGACCCGGACCCCCGCCGCCCAGGCGGAGATCCAGAGGCCTACCGGGATGAAGCTGAAGAAGAGGAAGACGAAGACGAGGACCAAAAAGGCCAGAAAGAGCACGCCGAGTCCTTCCATACTATTCCTCCAAAGGTTCCACCAGCACCGTGGGTCCCCGCACCTCCACCACCCGGATGGCGGTGCCCTTGGGGATGAAGCCGCGGTGGGCCACCACGTCCACGCGCTTGGCGCCAAACCGCCCCACGCCCCCGGGGCGGAGGTCGGTGAGGGCCGTGCCCACCGAGCCCACCTCCACCACCTCCTCCGTGGCGTGTTCGGCGATGGCGCTTTCCAATACCAAGGCCCGGGCAGGCCGGGTCCTTGGCAGGTACCGGAAGACCACGAGGAGGCCAAGCCCCAAGGCGATCACGGCGATGGCCAGGACCAAAAGGGCGTTTTCCCCGAAGGTGAAGTAGACGGAGGCCAGGATGGACCCCACGCCCAGGGCTCCGGCAAGGCCAAAACCGGGGAAGAGGAAGGCTTCCGCCAAAAGGAGCGCCACCCCCAGGAAGAAGAGGAGGAGCTCAAAGGCCCCGGAAAGCCCCGCAAGCCACCCGCCGGCGAAGTAAAGGGCCAAAAAGGCGAGGCCCAAAGCCCCCATGACGCCAAACCCTGGGGTGAAGAGCTCAATGAGGAGGAGGAGAAGCCCTAGGGCGAGGAGGAGGCCGGCCACGGTGGAACTGGTGAGGAAGCGGGCCACCCGCACCCTAGGCCCCGGCTCCAGCCGCTCCGTTTCCGGGCTAAAGCCCGCCTGCCGGAGGGCCTCGGGGAGGCTCGCCGCCTTGAAATCCGCCACTTTGAGCTCCACCGCCTTGTCGGCGGAGAGGGTTAGGGGCTCCCCCTTGGCGGAAAGCCCCGGGACCTCCACGGCCGGGTCCACCATGGCCTCGGCCAGTTCCACGGGCCGCCCCCGGGCCTCGGCCACGGCGCGGAACTTGCCCTTCAGGGCGGAGATGACCTTCTGGTCCGCCGCTTGGGGTTGACCGAGGGGCGGGGCCACCACGGGAAGGGCGGCCCCGATCTCCGAGCCCGGGAGCATGGCCACTTGGCGGCAGGCGAGGGCGATGAGGGCCCCGGCGGAGAAGGCGTTTTGCACCACGGCCAGGGTGGGGAGGGGGGTTTGCAGGATGCGGTCCGCCATGCGGATGGCGGCGTCCACCCGGCCGCCCGGGGTGTCTATGAGGAAGGCCACGCCGCTCGCCCCCTCCCGTTCCGCCCGGGAGAGGGCTTCCTCCACGAAGACCGCCAAGGCTGGGTCAATCTCCCCTTGGATGGGGATGAGGTAGGTCTTTCCCCATGCCAGGGAGAAGAGGAGGGCAAGGGCCAGAAGCCTTTTCACCGCCCTCATTCTATACGGTCCCTGGGAACAAGGGTGGGCTATGCTGAAGGGGATGTTGCGCTTTGCCGTCCTGGGCCACCCCGTGGCCCACTCCCTATCCCCGGCCATGCACCGCTACGCCCTGGAAAGCCTGGGGCTTAAGGGGAGCTACGAGGCTTGGGATACCCCTCTGGAAGCCTTGCCGGAGAGGCTTCTTGCGGTGCGGCGGGGTTTTCGGGGGGTGAACCTCACCATTCCCCTGAAGGAGGCGGCCCTGGCCCTCGTGGACTGGGTTTCCCCGGAGGCCAAGGCGATTGGGGCGGTGAACACCGTGCTCCACGTGGAGGGGAAGCTGCTTGGCTTCAACACCGATGCCCCCGGGTTCCTGGCCGCCCTGGAGGCGGGGGGGATACCCCTAGAGGGCCCCGCCCTGGTCCTGGGGGCGGGGGGGGCGGGGCGGGCCGTGGCCTGGGCCTTGAGGAAGGCGGGCCTCGAGGTCTGGGTTTGGAACCGCACCCCCGGGAGGGCCGAGGCCCTGGCGGCGGAGTTCGGCCTTAAGGCCGTGCCCCTCTCGTGGGCCAGGAGGGCCAGGCTTCTCGTGAACGCCACCCGGGTGGGCCTGGAGGATCCCGAGGCCACCCCGCTTCCCCAGGAGTTCTTCCCCGAGGAGGGGGCGGCGGTGGACCTGGTCTACAGGCCCCTTTGGACCCGCTTTCTGAAGGAGGCGAAGGCCCGGGGGCTCAGGGTGCAGACGGGGCTTCCCATGCTGGCCTGGCAGGGGGCCTTGGCCTTCCGCATCTGGACGGGCCTCCTCCCCGACCCCAGGGGCATGGAGGAGGCGGCCCTAAGGGCCTTGGGGGAGCCGTGCGCCTGACCCTGGCCGGACCCGTCTTCCATGAGGAAACCATCCAGAAAAGCCGCTTCATCGCCAAGGCGGCGCCCGTGGCCTCGGAAGGGGAGGCCCGGGCGTTTTTGGAAGGGAACCGGGAAGAGGCGGCCACCCACAACTGCTTCGCTTACAAAATCGGCCACCTTTACCGCTTCTCCGACGACGGGGAGCCCGCGGGAACGGCGGGAAAGCCCATCCTCCACGCCATAGAGGCCCAGGGCCTAGATGGGGTGGTGGTCCTGGTGGTGCGCTACTTCGGCGGCATCAAGCTCGGGGCCGGGGGGCTCGTGCGGGCGTATGGGGGGTGGCGGCGGAGGCCCTGAGGCGGGGGAAGAAGGTGCCTTGGGTGGAGTGGGCGGAGGCCACCTTCCTCGTCCCCTTCGGCGAGCTTGGCCGGGTTTACCCTTTGGTGCGGGACAAGGTGGTGGGGGAAAGCCACGGCCAGGAAGGGGTTCTCCTGCGCCTCCGGCTTCCCCAGGAGGCCCTCCCTTCCCTGGAGGTGGCCCTCCAGGAGGCCACCCGGGGGAAGGCCCGTAGAATGTGAGGGATGCTTCCCCTCTTTGAGCCCAAGGGCCGGGTGCTCCTGGTGGACGGCCACCACCTGGCCTACCGTAACTTCTTCGCCCTCAAGGGGCTCACCACGAGCCGGGGCGAGCCCGTGCAAGGGGTCTACGGCTTCGCCAAAAGCCTCCTCAAGGCCCTGAAGGAGGACGGGGACGTGGTCATCGTGGTCTTTGACGCCAAGGCCCCCTCTTTTCGCCACGAGGCCTACGGGGCCTACAAGGCGGGCCGGGCCCCTACCCCGGAGGACTTTCCGAGGCAGCTTGCCCTCATGAAGGAGCTTGTGGACCTTTTGGGGCTGGAGCGCCTCGAGGTCCCGGGCTTTGAGGCGGACGATGTCCTCGCCGCCCTGGCCAAGAAGGCGGAGCGGGAAGGGTACGAGGTGCGCATCCTCACCGCCGACCGGGACCTCTTCCAGCTTCTTTCGGACCGCATCGCCGTCCTGCACCCGGAAGGCCACCTCATCACCCCGGGGTGGCTTTGGGAGAGGTACGGCCTGAGACCGGAGCAGTGGGTGGACTTCCGCGCCCTGGCCGGCGACCCTTCCGACAACATCCCCGGGGTGAAGGGGATCGGCGAGAAGACGGCCCTGAAGCTCCTAAAGGAGTGGGGTAGTCTGGAAAATATCCAAAAAAACCTGGACCAGGTCAGTCCCCCTTCCGTGCGCGAGAAGATCCAGGCCCACCTGGACGACCTCAGGCTCTCCCAGGAGCTTTCCCGGGTGCGCACGGACCTTCCCTTGGAGGTGGACTTTAGAAGGCGGCGGGAGCCCGATAGGGAAGGCCTTAGGGCCTTCTTAGAGCGGCTTGAGTTCGGGAGCCTCCTCCACGAGTTCGGCCTCCTGGAAAGCCCCCAGGCGGCGGAGGAGGCCCCTTGGCCGCCGCCGGAAGGGGCCTTCTTGGGCTTCCGCCTCTCCCGGCCCGAGCCCATGTGGGCGGAACTCCTTTCCTTGGCGGCAAGCGCCAAGGGCCGGGTCTACCGGGCGGAGGCGCCCCATAAGGCCCTTTCGGACCTGAAGGAGATCCGGGGGCTTCTCGCCAAGGACCTCGCCGTCTTGGCCCTGAGGGAGGGGCTCGGCCTTCCCCCCACGGACGATCCCATGCTCCTCGCCTACCTCCTGGACCCCTCCAACACCACCCCCGAGGGCGTGGCCCGGCGCTACGGGGGGGAGTGGACGGAGGAGGCGGGGGAGAGGGCCTTGCTTGCCGAAAGGCTTTACGAGAACCTCCTAAGCCGCCTGAAAGGGGAAGAAAAGCTCCTTTGGCTCTACGAGGAGGTGGAAAAGCCCCTTTCCCGGGTCCTCGCCCACATGGAGGCCACGGGGGTGAGGCTGGACGTACCCTACCTAAGGGCCCTTTCCCTGGAGGTGGCGGCGGAGATGGGCCGCCTGGAGGAGGAGGTTTTCCGCCTGGCGGGCCACCCCTTCAACCTGAACTCCCGCGACCAGCTGGAAAGGGTGCTCTTTGACGAGCTCGGGCTTCCCCCCATCGGCAAGACGGAAAAAACCGGGAAGCGCTCCACCAGCGCCGCCGTCCTCGAGGCCCTGCGGGAGGCCCACCCCATCGTGGAGAAGATCCTCCAGTACCGGGAGCTCGCCAAGCTCAAGGGCACCTACATTGACCCCCTTCCCGCCCTGGTCCACCCCAGGACGGGCAGGCTCCACACCCGCTTCAACCAGACGGCCACGGCCACGGGCCGCCTTTCCAGCTCCGACCCCAACCTGCAGAACATTCCCGTGCGCACCCCCTTGGGCCAAAGGATCCGCCGGGCCTTCGTGGCCGAGGAGGGGTACCTTCTCGTGGCCCTGGACTATAGCCAGATTGAGCTGAGGGTCCTGGCCCACCTCTCGGGGGACGAAAACCTCATCCGGGTCTTCCAGGAGGGCCGGGACATCCACACCCAGACGGCGAGCTGGATGTTCGGCCTGCCGGCGGAGGCCATAGACCCCCTCAGGCGCCGGGCGGCCAAGACCATCAACTTCGGCGTCCTCTACGGCATGTCCGCCCACCGGCTTTCCCAGGAGCTGGGCATCCCCTACGAGGAGGCGGTGGCCTTCATTGACCGCTATTTCCAGAGCTACCCCAAGGTGAAGGCCTGGATTGAAAGGACCCTGGAGGAGGGGCGGCAAAGGGGGTACGTGGAGACCCTCTTCGGCCGCAGGCGCTACGTGCCCGACCTCAACGCCCGGGTAAAGAGCGTGCGGGAGGCGGCGGAGCGCATGGCCTTTAACATGCCCGTGCAGGGCACCGCCGCTGACCTGATGAAGCTCGCCATGGTGAGGCTCTTCCCTAGGCTTCCCGAGGTGGGGGCGAGGATGCTCCTCCAGGTCCACGACGAGCTCCTCCTGGAGGCGCCCAAGGAGCGGGCGGAGGAGGCGGCGGCCCTGGCCAAGGAGGTCATGGAGGGGGTCTGGCCCCTGGCCGTGCCCCTGGAGGTGGAGGTGGGCATCGGGGAGGACTGGCTTTCCGCCAAGGGCTAGAAGAGGGCGTAGGCCGCCATCCCGAGGAGGACGCTGAGGCCGAGGTGGCGGGAAAGCCTCCAGGCGAGGAAGACCACACAAAGGGCGGCCAGGGTCTTGGCCCAAAGCCAAGAAGGGGGCGGTCCGAAGGCGGAAACCAGGAAGAGGGCCACCACCAGGGCGGGCCCCGCTTGGCCTGGGGAAGGGCCCTTTTCCTCCCGCCAGGGCAGATAGCGGAGGAGCAAGGTGCCCAGGGCCAGAACCAGGATGGGGGTCAAGGCCGCCTCCACAAGAAGCCCAAGACGCCCGCCAAGACGAGCCCCCAGGCGGTCTGGCCCAGGAGGTGGAGGGCGAAGGCCAAAAGCCCGGCGCCCAGGGCCACGGGGTTCCGCAAATGGGGTAGGGCGAGGAGGGAGAAGAGGGCGGGCAGGGCGAAGGAAAGGCCTTCCCCCACCCCCGGAAGCCCCTTTAGCCTTGTGGCGCCGAAGACGCCCAGGAGGGTGCCGAGGTTCCAGGCCAGATAGGCGCCGAGGCCAAGGCCTAGGAAAAACCCCGTGCGGGCGGTTTGGGGTAGTCCAGGGAGGAACTTTAGGGCCACGGCGAAGACCTCGTCGGTGAGGAAGAAGGCCAGGAGGGGATGGCCTGCCAGGTAAGGCCTTAGGGCTGGTCCGTAGAAGGCGTGGCGCAGGTTTAGGAGAAGGGCCATTCCCGTGGCGAGCCAGGGCGAGGCCCCTTCTGCCAGGAGGCCGAGGAAGGCGAACTGGCTCGCCCCGGCGAAGACCAGGAGGGAAAGGAGCTGCACGGCCCAAGGGGCAAGCCCTGCGCCGGCCCCAGCCATGCCGAAGGCCACGGCCACGGGAAAGTACCCCAAGGCCACGGGCCAGGCGGCGAGAAGCCCCTGGCGCAAGGGGTTTGCCGTGGACGGTGGGAGGGCGGCCATGGGGGGATTTTATAAGGAGGGTGGGGTATAGTGGGCCGGATGAGGCGCTACTTTGGCACCGATGGGGTGCGGGGGGAGGCGGGCAAGCACCCCCTTACCCCGGAGTTCGTCCTAAAGCTGGGCCAGGCGGCGGGGGCCTACTTCCGCCGGGAGGGGGCGAGGCCGGTGGTCCTCCTCGCCAAGGATACCCGGGAGTCCTCGGACCTCCTGGAGGCGGCCTTGGCGGCGGGGCTTCTTTCCCAAGGGGTGCGGGTGGAGCACCTGGGGGTGCTCCCCACCCCGGGGGTGGCCCACCTGACCCAGCGGCTTGGGGCCACCGCCGGGGCCATGATTTCGGCGAGCCACAACCCCTATCAGGACAACGGCATCAAGTTCTTTGGCCCTGCTGGGGAGAAACTCCCCGACGAGGCGGAGGAGGCCATAGAGGCGCTTCTAGAGGAGGCCCACCCCACCCGGGGCATCGGCACGGTGGGGGACTTCCGGGAGGCCGAAAGGATGTACCTGGACTTCCTATTGGAACATGCCCCGGACCTCTCGGGCCTCAAGGTGGGCCTGGACCTGGCCCACGGGGCCACCTGCCGGGTAGGGCCGAAGCTCTTCCAGAGGGTGGGTGCCGAGGTCATGGCCTTCTTCAACACCCCCGACGGCCGCAACATCAACAAGGGGTGCGGCTCCACCCACCCGGAGGCCCTGAGCCGCTTCGTGGTGGAGCTCGGCCTGGACCTGGGCATCGCCTTTGACGGGGACGGGGACCGGGCCCTTTTCGTGGACCGCAAGGGCCGCCTCTTCCATGGGGACCACGTCCTCTACCTGGCCGCCTTGGCCTTTGGGGAGGAGGGGGTGGTGGGGACGGTGATGAGCAACATGGGCCTCGAGGTGGCCCTCAAGGAGAAGGGCATCGCCTTCCACCGGGCGCAGGTGGGGGACCGGTACGTGCTGGAGATGCTCAAGGAAAAGGACCTTTACCTTGGGGGGGAGCCCTCGGGGCACGTGATCTTCCGCCGCCACCACACCACGGGGGACGGGCTTTTCACCGCCCTCATGGTGCTTGGGGCCCTGAAGCGCACGGGCGGAGACCTCGCCGACTGGTACGAGGCCCTTCCCCTTTACCCCCAGGTCCTCCTCAACGTGAAGGTGGCGGACAAGGCCAAGGTGATGGGCCACCCCAGGCTCAAGGAGGCGGTGGCCGAGGCGGAGAGGAGGCTTGGGGGAAGGGGCCGGGTCAACGTGCGCCCCTCGGGCACCGAGCCCGTGGTGCGGGTCATGGTGGAGGCGGAGGAGGGGGCGGAAGCCTTGGCGAAGGAGCTCGCTGCCCTGGTGCGTTCCCTGGACCAAGGGTAGGGGGAGAGGGGTATAACCTTGCTTTTTTGACATCATGATGCTAGATTAGCCGCTATCTTGACCTCCTTGTGGACCTCTACTTGCTCCGGCGCCTCCCTCCTTTGGAGGCCCACGTGGGCAAGCGCCTGATTAGGTCGCCGAAGCTGTATCTCCGGGATAGCGGTCTCGTGCACGCCCTTCTCCACATCCCCGACCTCGAGGCCTTGCTGGCCCATCCTGTGGTGGGGGCGAGCTACGAGGGGTTTGTCGTGGAGAACCTCCTGCGGGTTTTGCCCGAGGGCGGGGAGGCCTTTTTCTACCGCACCCGGGCAGGAGCGGAGGTGGACCTGGTCCTTTCCCTACCTGGTGGGAGGATGGTGGCCGTGGAGGTGAAGCGAAGCCTGGCCCCCAAGCCTTCCAGGGGGTTTTTGGAAGCCATAGGGGACCTGGCGCCCCAGGCCGCCTATGTGGTCTACCCTGGAAAGGAGGCCTTTCCCCTCGGGAGGGGGGTTTGGGCCACGCCCCTAAAGGCCCTCATGGAGAACGTGGGGCGGGGTGCCTAGGCGGTAGGCCCGGCAAGCTTGCCCTTCGCTTTGGGATATGCTAAGGCCATGTACGGCCGGGCCCATTTGGAGGAGCGTTTGAAGCGGGCCCTGGCCGAGGCCCTCCAGGGCCTCGAGGACCCCAGGCTCTTCCTCCTCACCGTGGAAGCGGTGCGGCTTTCCCCTGACGGAAAGGTCCTCACCGTGTACGTGGAGGCCTTCGCCGAGGAGGAGAAGGCCCTGGCCGCCCTGGAGCACGCCAAGGGGAGGCTCCTTTCCGCCCTGGCGGAAAGGGTGCGCCTCCGGCGCCTGCCCCGGCTGGCGTTTATGCCATGGAGACCACAACCCTCCTAAAGGTCCGCTACGCCGAAACCGACCAGATGGGGGTGGTGCACCACTCCGTCTACGCCGTTTACCTGGAGGCGGCCCGGGTGGACTTTTTGGAGCAGGCCGGGCTTCCCTACCACGCCATTGAGGCCCGGGGCGTCTATTTCCCCGTGGTGGAGCTTGGCCTCACCTTCCGCGCCCCCGCCCGCTTCGGCGAGGTGGTGGCGGTAAAAACCCGGCTTGCGGGCCTTTCCCGGCGCGACCTCCGCTTCGCCTACCGGGTGGAGCGGGAGGGCCTCCTCTTGGCGGAAGGCTACACCCGCCACCTCTGCCAGGTGGGGGAGAGGGCGGGGCGTATCCCGGAAGACCTCTACCAAGCCTTGCGTGTGCTACACTTAGGGTAGCATTTTGGGCATGGACCCTTTCACCCTCTTTGAACGGCACATCAACCCTGGGCTTGCTGGGCTTCTCCGCTTTACCGGCCTTGACCGCACCGAGTCCCACGCCGAAGGCCCGTATGTCTGGGACACCACGGGCAAGCGCTACCTGGACTTTTTGGGGCTTTACGGCACCCTGAACCTAGGGCACCGCCACCCCAAGGTGGTGGCCGCCGTGGAGGCGCAACTTCGGCGCATGCCCATGTCCGTGCGGGTCCTCGTTTCCGAGCCCACGGCGCGGCTTGCCGCCAAGCTGGCGGAGATCACCCCTGAGGGCCTGGAGATGGTCTTCTTCGGCAACTCCGGGGCCGAGGCGGTGGAGGCGGCCATCAAGCTGGCCCGGGCCTACACGGGGAAGCCCGGCATCGTCACCACCCAAGGGGGCTTCCACGGTAAGACCATGGGGGCCCTTTCCCTCACCCCCAAGCCCGAGTACCAGGACCCCGCCAAGCCCCTCCTTCCCGGGGTCAAGGTGGTGCCCTATGGGGACCTCGAGGCCCTGGAGGCTGCCCTGGACGAGGACACCGCCGCCGTCATCGTGGAGCCCATCCAAGGGGAAGGGGGTATCCGGGTGCCCCCGGAGGGGTACCTGAGGGGCGTCAGGGAGCTTACCCAAAAGCGGGGCATTCTCATGATCGCCGACGAGGTGCAGACCGGCCTGGGCCGCACCGGGAAGCTTTTTGGGGTGGACTGGGAAGGGGTTTCCCCCGACCTCATGACCCTGGCCAAGGCCTTGGGGGGCGGGGTGATGCCCATCGGGGCCTGCGTGGGCCGGCGGGAGGTCTTTGAGGTCTTCAAGCAAAACCCCCTCTACCACTCCTCCACCTTCGGCGGCAACCCTCTGGCGGCGGCGGCGGCCCTGGCGGCCATAGAGGTGACCTTGGAGGAGAACCTGCCCGAGAGGGCCTTGGAGGTGGGGGGGTACCTCATGGAGGGGCTAAAGGCCTTGCAAGGGGAGTTCCCCCACCTCATAGAGGACGTGCGGGGCCGGGGGCTGATGCTGGGCATAGAGTTCACCGACGCCGATATCGGCGCCTTGGTGGTGGCCGAGCTGGCCGAACGGGGGGTGATCACCGCCTTCGGCCTCAACAACCCCAAGGTGGTGCGCTTGGAGCCCCCCCTCATCATCGGCAAGGAACACGTGGACGAGGCCCTAGCCGCCCTTTCCGAGAGCCTAAAGGCCACCGAGAGGGCCTTGGAGGGCCTCCTGGGTTAGAATGCAAGAAACGCTGCTGGAGTTTTTCAAAAAGACGGGCAGGCCCCACCGCCTGGAGGAGATCCTAAGGCGGTTCGGCCTGGAAAAGCGCGAGGCCAAGGCCTACCTGAAAGCCTTGGTGCGGGAAGGGCTTTTGGAAAAGAAGGGAAGCCAGTACTTCCTCCCCGCCAAGGTGGTGGGCCCCCTTAGCCTTCACCGGGACGGCTACGGCTTCGTGCGGCTTCCGGACAAGGACCTCTTCATCCCCCCGGGGTACACCCTGGACGCGTGGCCCGAGGACCTGGTGGAGGCCCGCATCATGCCTCCCGGGCGGGACGGGAGGCCTTGGGGCGTGGTGGAACGGGTGGTGAAGCGGGCCCGGGAACGGGTGGTGGGCACCTTGGACTTCCGCCGGGGCTACGCCGTCCTCGTCCCCGACGAGCCGGGCCTGCCCGAGCTCAGGCTTCTTCCCGAAGGGCTCCATGGCCTCAAGCGGGGAAGCCGCATCGTGGTGAAGGTCCACTACGGCAAGCGCCCTTACGGGGAGTTCTTGGAATACCTGGGGGAAGGGGATGCCCCGGAGACGGAAACCGAGGCGGTCATCGCCAAGTACGGCCTGAGGGCGGAGTTTCCCGAGGAGGTCCTTAAGGAGGCGGAGGCCATTCCCCTGGAGATCCCGGAAAAGGAGCTTCAAAGGCGGCAGGACTTCCGCGCCTTACGGGTCTTCACCATAGACGGGGTGGACGCCAAGGACTTTGACGACGCCATCCACATTGAGCGGCTTCCCCGGGGCTACCGGGTGGGCGTCCACATCGCCGACGTTTCCTACTACGTGCAGGAGGGAAGCCCCTTGGACCAGGAGGCCTTCCTCAGGGGGACGAGCGTTTACCTACCGGGCCGGGTCCTGCCCATGCTCCCTGAAAGGCTTTCCAACGGGGTCTGCTCCTTGAAGCCGGGGGAGGACCGCCTCACCCTTTCCGTGCTCCTTGACCTCACGGAGGACCTCGAGGTCCAAAGGGTCCGCTTCGCCGAGGGGGTGATAAGGAGCGTGGCCCGCCTCACCTACACCGAGGTGGAGGCCTTCGCCGAGGGGTTTGGCCTGCCCGAGGCCCACGCCTTCTTGGCGGAGGACCTCAGGCTCCTTTTGGATCTCACCGGGCGGCTTCGGGCGAAACGCTTGGCCGCTGGGGCCTTGGACTTTAACTTCCCCGAGGTGAAGGTGGAGGTGGAGGGGGGCACCCTCCACCTCATTCCCCAAGCGGAGCCAAGGGCCCGTAGCCTCATTGAAGAGCTCATGCTCCTCGCCAACCAAAAGGTGGCCGAGTACCTGGTGAAGCGAGGCCTCCCTGGCCTCTTCCGGGTGCACGAGGAACCCCTGGAGGAGGCCTACGGCAAGCTCCGGCTGGCCCTGGCCCGGCTCGGCTACACCTTGCCCGAGGAGGTTTCGCCCCGGGCGTTGCAGAAGGTTCTCCTTAAGGCCAAGGGCCGCCCGGAGGAGCCCGTGGTGGCCAATCTGGTCCTCCGCTCCTTGCGCCTCGCCCGCTACGCCGCGGAGAACCTGGGCCACTTTGGCCTCTCCATGGAGCACTACCTCCACTTCACGAGCCCCATCCGCCGCTACCCGGACCTGGTGGTGCACCGGGTGCTCCGGGCTGCCCTGCGCCGCACCCTGACCCCGGCCAAGAAGGCCCGCTGGCTGGAAACCTTCCCGGGCATCGCCGAGCACGCCTCGGAGAGGGAACGCAAGGCGGAGGCGGCGGAAAGGGAACTCACCAAGTACTACATGGCCAAGTGGGCGGAGCTTCACGTGGGGGAGCGCTTCACGGGGAAGGTGACGGGGGTGGCGAGCTTTGGCGCCTTCGTGACCTTGAAAAACGGGGTGGAGGGCCTGGTGCGCCTCGAGGCCCTGGGGCCCTACACCTACAGCGAGGAGGCCCTGGCCCTCTTGGGCCCTAAGGGGAAGCGCATCCGCCTGGGGGACGAGATGGAGGTGGTGATCGCCGGCGCCAACCCCAGGCTGCGGCAGATTGACCTCGTGCCCTACCGGGAAGAGGAAAAGGAAAACAAGGCCTCCCGGAAGGGGGCCTCGAGAAAGGAGGTGGAGATGCGCAAAGTGGTAGGACCACCCAAGGAGAAGGCGCGGGACACGCGGCCCGAGCGGGCCACGGTGGAAACGGTGTACTTCGGGGAGTGGCAGCCCAAGGAACACCGGGAAACCCGTCCCGTGGACACCCGGGCCCGGAGGCGGCGCCGGCGCCGTTAGGCAAAAACAAGCGTTCCCGCCCCCACGGCGCTTAGGGTGGGGGCCTCGAGGTCCAGGCGGTAGGCCAGGACCTCGCCCTTTTGGCCCCGGAGGAGGGGGCTAAGGCTCCACCACCTCCGTGGCATCCACCCGGGTAGGGTTCGCCCCCAGGTGGGCCAAGGCGGCCTCGGGCTCCCCCTGGGCGAGGCGGCCTAGGAAACCTAGGTCCCGCCGCCGCGCCTCCTCCGCCAGGGGGCGGGACAGGGGCTTGTCCCCAAAGCGGGGCCCCACGTGGGAGAGGTCCACCGCCAGGACCAGAAGGCCTGGGTGCTCCGCGAGGACCACCTTCAGGGCTTCGCCGAAGGCCGCCGTCCTTTGCCCCACCAGGAGGGGGAGGAAGCGGGCCTGGGGGAAGACCCCTTTGAGGAAGAAAAGGGGAAGCTCCAGGCTATGCTCTTCCCGGAAGGCCAAGGGGGTGTTGAAAAGCTCAAAAGGAAGAAGGGCGTCCAGGGCCTGCAGGGCGCCGAGGTCCGGCTCCGCCGGGCCAAAGGGGGTGTGGAAGGGTACGGGGAGGGCGGCCACCCTCTCCTTAAGGGGCCTGTGGGCCACCCCCACCACGTAGATGCGCTCGGGGGGCGCTGTCTTCTCTAGACTGGCCAGGGCCGCCCCGTAGACCTCGGGCACGCGGCTTGGCTCCAGGTGGGGGAGGAGGAGCGCCCGGGCGGGCGGGGCTTCCCCGGAGAAACTGGCCCGAAAGGCTTCCAGGAAGGCCTGGGCCTCCTCCTCCCTTTCCGGGTAGGAAAGCCCGGCGAGGCGCATGGGCCTTTCCCGCTTGAGTTTTTCCTCCTCCTCTCTAAGCCTCGCCTCCACCTTTTCCGTAAGGAGGAGCCCGGCCTCCTCCAGGGCCTTGGCGAGTTCCTCCAGCTCCTTGAGCGGGACGATGACCCCGTGGGTCCTAAAGACCTCCTCCCGCACCTCCTCTAGGGTGCGCCCCTCCATGAGGGAGAGGAGGAAAAGCCCCCCCTCCGTGAGGGCCAGGGGCTTCTCGTAGACCCCGTAAGGGTCCCGCAGGAGGAAGCCCCCTTCTATGGGGGTGATCTCGGGCGTGCGTAGCCTAAGCCGGCCTGCCACCCTTCCAATATAGGAGAAAGGCCTCCGCCTCCTCACGGCTTCCCACCCTGCCCTCCGCCTGGGCGAGGAGGAGGGCCTCGAGGGCCCTTCCCACCTCGGGGCCTGGCCTCAGGCCTAAAAGGGCCATGACCTCGTCCCCGGAGAGGAGGGGCCTTTGGGGTAGGGGTTCTTCGGAAGCCTCCTGGAAACGCTCTAGGAGCTCCCAGGCCTCGCCCTCCACCCCCTTGGCCCCCAGGCGGTCCGCCGCCATGAGGTAGGGGAGGTCGGGGTGGAGGTCCTGGCGCTTGAGAAGGAAGCGGCGGAAGGCTCCCCTTTCCTCGGGGGGGCGGTCCATGTGCCGGCGCACCAGGGCGGCCACCTTCTCCTGCACCTCCTTGGGGAAGCGGAGCCAGGAAAGGGCCGCCCTCGCCACCTCGGCCCCCACGTCCGCGTGGCCCAGGAAGCGGTACCGCCCCACCTCGGGGTCAAAGCGGCGGGTGAGGGGCTTCCCCACGTCGTGGTAGAGGGCGGCCAGCCGGGCCTCCAGGGGGGCCTCGGGCCAGAGCCAGAGCAGGTGAAAGAGGACGGAAAGGGTGTGCCGCCAGGCGTCCAGGTGGTGCACCCCGCCCTGGAAGTGGCCCACGAGGGGCAGGAGTTCGGGGAGGTAGACCGCAAGGAGCCCAAGCCGCTCCAGGAGGGCCAGGCCGTGGGCCGCCCGGGGAGAGAGGAGGAGCTTGGCGAGCTCCTCCCGCACCCGTTCCCGCGCCGGGAGGGCCTCGGGGTGGGCCAAGAGGTGGCGGGCGTGGCGGCGGAGGGCCTCCCGGGTAGCCTCGGGGAGGCCCAAGCCCAGAGTGGCGGCAAGCCGCACGCCCCGGAGGCTCCGGAGGGGGTCCTCGTAGAGGTTTTCCTCCCGCACCGGGACCAGGACCCTCTTGGCTAGGTCCCTTTCCGCCCCTTCCAGGCCAAAAATGCCCCCTCCTTTCCAGAAGAGGGCGTTTATCCGGTAGTCCCGCCGGAGGAGGTCGTCCTCTAGGCTTCCCTCCAGGGGCGTGAAGTCCAAGGTGAGGCCCCCCACCACCAGGCGGTAATGGCCCCGCGCCGCATCCAAGGGGAAGAGGCTTCCCCCTAGGCGGCCTTGGGCCTCCTGGGCGGCTTTCTCGGGGTCCAAGGCCACGTAGTCCAGGTCCTTGGGCCTAAGCCCCAGGAGGAGGTCCCGAAGAGCCCCCCCTACGGGGAAAGCCCCCTTGGGGGTATAAAAGGGGAAGTCCCTATGGCGCACCAGGCGAAGCACCCCATCATTATCGGCATCACCGGCAATATCGGGAGCGGCAAGAGCACCGTGGCCCAGCTCCTTCGGGCCTGGGGCTACCCGGTCTTGGACCTGGACCTCCTGGCGGAAAGGGCCAGGGAGAACAAGAAGGAGGAGCTTAGGCGGCTTTTCCCCGAGGCCTTCCGCGGCGGGGTCCTGGACCGGAGGGCCTTGGGGAGGCTCGTCTTCGCCGACCCGGAGAGGCTTAGGGCGCTGGAGGACCTCCTCCACCCCGAGATCCGCCGCCTCCTAGAGGAGGAGCTCGCCCGCCTCGAGGCTCCCCTGGTCTTCCTGGAAATCCCCCTCCTCTTTGAGAAGGGGTGGGAGGGGAGGGTGGATGCCACCCTCCTGGTGGCCGCCCCGTGGGAGGAGCGCCTTCGGCGGGTGGTGGCCCGCTCGGGGCTAAGCCCAGAGGAGGTTTTGGCCCGGGAGCGGGCGCAGATGCCCGAGGCGGAAAAGCGCAGGCGGGCCACCTGGGTGGTGGAGAACGCGGGAAGCCTGGAGGACCTGGAGCGGGCCCTAGGGGAAGTCCTTGCCGACATCCGGGCGCGGTTTGGGGTAAGGTAGGGGCATGCGGGTGGCGCTCATCTCGGGGGCGAGCCGGGGCATCGGCGAGGCCACGGCCCGCCTCCTCCACGCCCAGGGCTACCGGGTGGGGCTTTTCGCCCGGGACGAAGCGAGGCTTTCAGCCTTGGCCCGAGAGCTTGGGGAAGGGGCCTTGCCCCTTCCCGGGGACGTGCGGCGGCTTGGGGACTGGGAAAGGGCGGTGGCCGCTTTGGAGGAGGCCTTCGGCGGGGTTTCTGCCCTCGTCAACAACGCCGGCATCGGCATCCTGAAGCCCCTCGCCGAGCTTTCCGAGGCGGAGGTGCGGGAGGTCTTGGATGTGAACCTCGTGGGGCCCTTTTTGGGCCTCAAGGCCGCCCTTCCCGCCCTCAGGCGCGCGCGGGGCGTGGTGGTGAACGTGGGGAGCCTGGCGGGGAAGAACCCCTTCAAGGGGGGTGCGGCCTATAACGCCAGCAAGTTCGGGCTTCTGGGCCTCATGGGAGCGGCCATGCTGGAGCTCAGGGAAGAGGGGGTGCGGGTGGTGAACGTCCTGCCGGGCTCGGTGGACACGGGCTTCGCCGGGAATACCCCGGGGGCGGCCTGGAAGCTCGCCCCCGAGGACGTGGCAAAGGCCATCCTCTTCGCCCTGGAGATGCCGGAAGGGGCCCTGGTGAGCGAGATAGAGCTTAGGCCCACCCAGCCCCCCGCCAAGGGAGGATAAGCTTAGGGCATGCTGCCTTCCAAGCTTCAAGCGGCCTTGGACCTCATCCGTTCCCTCCCCAAGGAGCTCAAGACCGAGGTCCTCTTGGACTACGCCAAGAAGGTCCCTCCACCCCCCCAGGGGGTGGAGCTGGAGCGGGTGCACGAGTGCCAGACCCCCTTTTTCCTTAAGGCCGAGGTGGAGGGGGGGAAGGTGCGCCTCCACTTCATGGTCCCCGACGAGGCCCCCACGGTGAAGGCCTTCGCCGGGATCCTGAAGGAGGGCCTCGAGGGCGAACCCCCCGAGGCCGTCCTCGCCGTGCCCCCGTCCTTCTACCGGGGGGCGGGGCTTGAGGAGATCCTCACCCCCCTTAGGCTTCGGGGCCTGGAGGCGGCGCTTTTGCGCCTACAGGAGCAGGTGCGCCGGGCGCTCTGATGCTTTGGGCCTTCCTCCTCGGCTACGCCGTTGGCGGGCTTCCCGTGGCTTACTGGTTTGGGGCCCTGCGGGGGAAGAACCTTCTTGTGGAGGGCTCGGGCAACCCGGGGGCCTTAAACGCTTACCGGGTCTTGGGCCCCGTCCCCGGCCTTTTGGTCCTCCTTCTGGACCTCTTCAAGGGAGCCCTTGCCGTGGCCCTCGGTGAGGGGATCACGGGGAACCCGGTGGGGGGGCTTCTGGGGGGCATGGGGGCGGTGTGGGGGCACGCTTTTTCCCCGTGGCTTCTCTTTCGCGGGGGCAAGGCCATAGCCCCAGGGGTAGGGGTACTCTTCGCCGTGGACCCCAGGCTCTTCCTGGGGGCCCTTTTGCTCTTCGCCCTGCTTTGGGCCCTAAGCCGAAGGCCCTACCGGGCCGCCTTGGCCGTGGCCCTGGCCTTGCCCCTTCTGGCCGCCTTCTTTGGCAAGACCCCGGCCCACCTCCTCTTCGGCCTCGGGGTGGGCCTTCCCGTGGCCTTGCGCCACCTCAAGGACTGGGACCGCTAGTAGGGGAGGGGCCAGGTGCGGAAGTAGTTCCGTATCCGGCCCCACAACCCCACCAAGCCCAGGGGCTCCAGGATGAGGAAAAGGAGGATGAGGAGGCCGAAGGCCACGTTGCGCCAGGCGGCCAAGGTGGCCGCGTACTCCGGCCCCAGGGCCCCCACGAAGCTATTTAGAACCTCGGGGATGAGGAGGACGAAGAAGGCCCCCAAGACCGCCCCCAATACCGTCCCCGCCCCGCCCACGATGACCATGGCCAGGTACTGGATGCTCACGCTTAAGGGGAAGTACTCCGGGGTCACCGCCTTGTAAAGCTGGGCCAAAAGCCCCCCGGCCACCCCGGCGTAAAAGGCGGAAAGGGCGAAGGCGAAAAGCTTCACCCGGGTCAGGTCCACCCCCGCTACCCGGGCGGAGAGGTCGTTGTCCCGCACAGCGTTGAAGGCCCGCCCGGCCCGGGTCATGAGGAGGCGCTTGCCGTAGAAGAAAAGGGGAAGGGCGAAGAGGAGGACCAGGTACCATAGCCTTTCCGGGGTGTCCAGGCTTAGGCCGAGGACCTGGGGCGGGGGCAGGGTCCGGCCCCGGATCCCCCCCGTCACCGCCTCCCAGTTCTTGAACACGTAGTCCGCCAGGAACTGGAAGGCCAAGGTGGCGATGGCCAGGTACACCCCCTTGATGCGCAAGGAGGGGAGGGCGAGGACCAGGCCCAAGAGGGCGGCGATAAGGCCGCCCAGGAGGATGCCCAAGGGAGCCAAGGGGCCGAAGAGGTGGCTTGCGGCGTAGGCCCCGACTCCCATGAAGGCGGCGTGGCCCAAGGAGATCTGCCCCGCCCCGCCCACCAAGAGGTGGAGGCCCAAGGCGGAAAGGGCCCCGATGGCCACCAGGGTGGCCACGTACATGGGGTAGGGCCCGAGGAGGAAGGGGAGAAGAAGGAGCAAAAGGAGGAAGGCCCAAAGGGCGAGCCGCCCCAGCGGCGTGCTGGCGTAAGCCTCGTCCTCCCGGTAGGTTTCCCGCACCGCCCGGGCGAAGCGGCGGCTATAGGCGTCGGTGAGGCGTTTGGAAAGGGCGTACACCTTAGACCTCCTGGACCTCGAGGACCGCCTCCAGCCGCCCCTCGCCCTCGAGGTAGCGGATGGGGAGGCTCACCTCCACCCGCCCCCCCTCCCCGTAAAGGGCCTGGATCACAGGGGCGTAGCGGCTTTCCACCACCTGGCGGCGCACCTTGCGGGTGCGGGTGATCTCCTCGTCGTCGGGGTGAAGTTCCTTGGGCAAAATGGCGAAGCGCTGGATGCGGAGCTTTTCCGGCAGGGTCCTGTTCACCATGCGGATCTCCTCGGCGATGAGGGCCCGCACCTCGGGGCGCTCTGTGAGCGAAAGATAGGTGGTGAAGGGAATACCCCGCCTACGGGCCCAGTTCTGCACGTTCTCGGGGTCCAGCTCCACCAAGGCGGTCACGAAGGGCTTCCCGTGGCCCAGGACCACGGCCTCGCGGATATAGGGGGAATACTTCAGGCGGTTTTCCAGGAACTGCGGGGCGAAGCGGGTGCCGTCCGCCAAGGCGCCCACCTCCTTCACCCGGCCGAGGATCACCAGGTGCCCCCGCTCGTCAAAGAAGCCGGCGTCCCCGGTGCGGAAGAAGCCGTCCTCAGTGAAGCTTTCCCGGGTGGCTTCCTCTTGCTTGAAATAGCCCAAAAAGACCTGCGGTCCCCGCACCTGGATTTCGCCCTCCGGACTTAGGCGCACCTCCGTGCCCGGCAAGGGAGGCCCCACGGTCTCCGGGGGGGCGTCCCCGCTTGTGTGGGCGGTGGTGGCGGCGGCGGTTTCCGACTGGCCGTAGACCTGGCGGATGTCCAGGCCCAGGGCGCGGAAGAAGGTGAAGACCTCGTTTCCCAAAGGCGCCCCCCCGGTGACGGCGATGCGGCAGGCGGCGAGGCCCAGCCGCGCCCTTAGGGGCCTTGCCACCAGGGGGTAGAAAAGGGCCCGCTTGAGGTTGAGCCAAAGGCCCACGGGCTCGCCCCTAAACTCCCGGCTCGCCCCTTCCAGCAAGGCGCCCATCCCCACCCGGTAAAGGAAGGCCTTCAGGAAGTCGGCGTCCTGCATGCGGCTTTGGATCAGGCTCGCCATGTCCTCCCAAAGCCTCGGGGGGCCAGGAAGAAGTCGGGCTGGACCTCCTTGAGGTCCTCCCGCAAGGTGGTGGGGTCCTCGGGGAAGTGGACCGTGGAGCCCTCCACCAGGCCCTGGACCACGGTGAGCATCTGCTCGCCGATCCAGGGCAAGGGGAGGTAGCTGAAGACCCAGGCCCCCTTCTGGAAGCCCAGGGCCCGGCCCACGGCCTCGTGGCCCGCCAGGAGGTTGCGGTGGGAGAGCATGGCCAGCTTGCTCCGCCCCGTGGTGCCCGAGGTGGGGGCGAGGAGGGCCACCTCCTCCGGGCGGCGCTTCCTTACCGCCTCCTCCCCCAGACGCTTGTCGCCAAAGGCCTGGCTAAAGCGGCGCACCTTGCCGCGGAAGTGGCGGCTCATGCCCGCCTCCTCCCACACCAGGACGAAGTCCACCAGGTGCAGGTGGGGGTAGACCTTGTCCAGCTGCTCCTCGTCGGACACCGCGATGCCCTTGGCCCCGGTGAACTGCAAAAAGTAGCCCACCTCCTCGGGCATGGCGTCGGCGTAGATGCCCATGGGCAAAGCGCCCAGGGCCTGGGCGGCGAGCTCCGCCTCCACCCACTCTGGAGCGTTGTGCCCTAAGATGGCGAGGACCTCGCCTTCCCGGAGGCCCAGGGCGTGGAGCCCCCCCGCCAGGCGCAAGACCTTTTCCCAAAGTTCCCGCCAGGAGGTCTTCTGCCACACCCCAAGCCGCTTCACTCTTAGGGCCGGGGCCTCGGGGCGCTCCTTGGCGTGGCGGTACAGGTGTGCTAAAAGGGTTCCTTCCATGGCACCTCAGGCATGGCCCAAGTAGGCCTCCACCACCTTGGGGTCTTGGCGCACCCCCTCCGGGGGGCCGTAGTAGAGGACCTCCCCGTAGGAGAGGACCAAGACCCGGTCGGAAAGCTCCAGCACCGCCCTCAGGTCGTGCTCCACCCAAAGCAGGGTGACGCCCCACTCCTCCCGGGCGTCCAGGAGGAAGCGGGCCAGGTCTTGCTTCTCCTCCAGGGCAAGCCCCGCCATGGGCTCGTCCAGGAGGAGGAGCTTGGGCCGGCCCGCCAGGGCCCGGGCCACCTCCACCCGCTTCTGGAGGCCGTAGGGGAGCATCCCCGCCGGGGCGTGGCGGTAGGGGGAGAGGTGGAGGTAGTCCAACACCTCCTCGGCCCAGGCCCTAAGCCGCCACTCCCTCGCCGCTTGGGGGAGGCCCAAGGGGTAGCTGGCCAGGGCCAACTCGGCTCCCAGTTTGACGTTGTCCAGGACGCTCATGCCCCGGAAAATCTCTAGTCCTTGGAAGGTGCGGCCCAGGCCCATGCGGGCCCTTTCCTGGGGGCTTTTCCCCTTGAGGTTTTGCCCGAGGAAGACCACCTCTCCCTTTTCCGGTTCGTACACCCCAGAAAGGACGTTTAGGAGCGTGGTCTTGCCCGCCCCGTTGGGGCCGATGACGGCGAAGAACTCGCCCTCGGTCACGCTGAACGTTACCCCGGCCAGGGCCTTCACCCCCTTAAAGGAAAGGTGCAGGTTCTCGGCCTCGAGGATCACCCCCATCACACCCACCTCTTCCGCCGGCGGTAGCGGCGGGCCTGCCGGAAGCCCACCTCCTCCTTGCCCAGGTAAAACTCCATCACGTCCTGGTCCTCCATGGCCGCCTTCGCATCTCCCTCAAAGACCACCCGGCCCCGCTCCAACACATAGACCCGGTCCACGATAGCCAGGGCGGCCCGGGCGTTTTGCTCCACGAGAAGGAGGCTTAGCCCCTTTTCGTGCCTGAGGGCATTCAGGGTTTGCATCACCTCCTCCACCAGCTTCGGGGCCAGGCCCAAGGAAGGCTCGTCCACCACGAGAAGCCTAGGGCGGGTGAGGAGGGCCATGCCCAAAAGGAGCATCTGCTGCTCCCCTCCCGACAGGTAGCCCGCCTGCTCGTGGCGGCGCTCAAAGAGGCGGGGGAAGCGGGCGAAGACCTCGTCCATGCCCTCCTTAAGCTCTCTAGGGGAAAGGCGGTGGCCCGCCGCCACCAGGTTTTCTAGGGGCGTGAGGTAACGGAAAAGGGGCCTACCCTCCAACACGGCCGTGAGGCCCATCTGGGAAAGGCGCACGGGGTCCAGGTGGGTGGTGTCCTGGCCGAGGAAGCGGATGTGCCCGTCCAAGACCCGCCCCTCAAACTTGGGTAGAAGCCCGGCTAAAGCGCGCACCAAGGAGCTTTTTCCCGCCCCGTTAGGGCCCAGAAGCGCCACCGCCTCTCCTTCCCTTACCTCCAGGGAAACCCCGTCCAGGGCCAGGATCACCCCACGGTAGACCACCTTGAGGTTCTCCACGGAAAGCATCACACCCTCTCAATCTGCCGCTCGCCCAGTAACCCGTAAGGCCTCACCAAGAGCACCAGAAGGACCACCAAGAAGGGCAAGGCCTCGGTGAAGCCGGGGAGGATGGGCTCCAGGTAGCGTTGGGAAACGGCCTCTAGGACGCCTAGCAAGAACCCGGCCAAAAGCGCCCCGCCCACGGAGTCCAGCCCTCCCAGGATGGCCACGGGGAAGACCTTCATACCGAAGAAGACCAGGTTGTGCCCCACCCCGCTCGCCACCGCCAAGAGGGCTCCCGCCAGGGTGGCGAGGAGGGCGGAAACCCCCCAGACCCCGGCCAGGATGCGGGCGGTGGGGATGCCGAGGGCTAGGGCGGCCACCTCCCGCTCGGAGATGGCCCGCACCAGGATGCCGTATTTGCTCCGCCTTAGAAGCCAGAGAAGGCCTAGGCCCAGGGGGAGGGCCAAAAGGAGGTTCCACACCGCCCGGGAGGATACGAACACGCTCCCCGCTTGGAACCCCAGGTCCGGCAGGCTTCCCGTCAAGTACTTGAGGTCCGGCCCCCAAAGGAGTTGGACGCCCCCGTCCAGGGCTGCCGCCAAGCCGATGGTGGCCATGATGACCGCCACCACGTTCCGGCCCAATAGGGGCCGTACGAAACCCCCCTCCACCAAGATCCCGAAGAGGAAGGCGAGGGGCAAGGCGGCCAGGATGGCCAAGGGGAGGGGCAGGAAGAGGGCGAAGGTGTAGGTGAGGTAGGCCCCCACCAGCAGGAACTCCCCTATGGCGAAGTTCACCACGCTGGTGGCCCGGTAAACCAGGACAAAGCCGAGGGCCAAGAGGCCGTAAAGGGCTCCGTTGGCCAGGCCGCCGATGAGGTAGGGCAGGAGGTCGGACACGGGTCCTCCACGGAGGTGGGCCAGAGGCCTTTAGGCCAGCTTGATCCAGTCGGTGATGGCGTTGAAGCGTCCCTCCCGCACGCTCGCCCGGTAGAGCTTGGTGTAGGGCAGGCGGTGGTTGACGAACTGGTAGCTCCGCTGTAGGCCCAGGCCGTTATAGTCCCCGAGCTTTTCCAGGTACTCCACCACCCCGGCCCGGGTGAGCTTCCCCGCCGCCGCTGCCCGGCGCATGGCCTCGGCCACGGCCAGGGCCACGGCGAGGCTGCCCATGTAGTAGGTGGGACGGTAGGAGGTGTCCCGCCCCTTGCGCTGGCGGAACTTGCGCATTTCGTCCACGGCGGGCACCAGGGTGTCGTACCAGTAGGCGTTGTGGTAGGTGACGGTGAAACCCTCCGCCGCTGGGCCTGCCCGCTGGATGAGGGCGAGCTCCGCCGAGTAGTACGTGCCCATAAACCGGGCTTGCAGGCCCTGCTCCCGGGCGGTGCGCAGGATGAGGGGTTCTACGGAGAGGGCGTAGCCCTGCAGGATCACGTAGTCGGGGTTGGCCCGCCGCAGGTTGAGCACCACGGGGGTGGCGTCGGTGAAGGCGGGGGGGGTCACCTCCTCGTGCACCACCTCCATCCCCAAGGCCTTGGCCCGTTCCTTCACGTAGGGAATGGGGTCGCGGCCGAACTCCGTGTTGGAGTAGACGAGGGCGATGCGGGCCCGGGCCTTCTCCAAGCGGATTTGGCGCAGGAGGGCCTCCATCATGTCGTTGTAGGTGGGGCCGAAAACGAAGATGGTGGGGTAGGTCTTGGGGTCGGCGAGCTCGTTGGCGAAGCTGGTGGCGGAGTAGGGGAGGCCCAAACGGGCGATCTCGGGGGCCAGGGCCTTGGAAAGCCCGGTGGAGTCCCCGTAGACGAAAAGGAGCTCGTCGGGCCTTTCCCGGGAAAGGACCCGGTTAAAGGCGGCGGTGCCCTTGGCCACGTCGTAGCCCGTGTCCTCCACGATGAGCTCGAGTTTACGGCCACCGATGCCGCCTAGGACTTCGTTCACGTAGTCCACCCCGTCCACAAATCCTTCCCGTCCGGCGTTCCCGGCGAAGGCAAAGGGCCCCGTGAGGGGCAAGAGGGTGGCGAGCTTCACCGGCCTGGCCTGGGCTAGGGCGATGTAGGGCATGCCCAGGGCCACCATGGAACCCACGCCCACTTTCCGCAAAAATTCCCTGCGCTTCATGTTCGCCTCCTTCCGGCTTTGCTTGCGGTCAACATAACACGGGGCCTTCTCCCCGTCAACGGTCTTAGGATGGGGGCATGCGCTGGCACGGGGTGTACCGCCGCTTCGTCCTGGCCCCCCACTACCGCTTCGCCCGGGAGCGCCTGGTGCCCCACTTCTTTGACGCCCTCACCGCCTATGCCCTGGAGCTCGCCCGCCTGGGAATCCCAAAGGCTAAGGAGGCGGTGTTCGCCTTAAGGGAGCTTCGGACCCTGCCCCTTCCCAGCTTCACGGGGGAGGTGGAGGACGTCTTTTTTTCCATTCAGCTCCAGCTTTCCGAGCACTGGGGGGAGGAGGTGGCGGGGGCGGTGCGCCGCGGCCTCTCCCGAAACGATCTGGACCTCACCGTCTTCCGCGCCTACTTAAAGGACCAGGTCCTTGGGCTTCTTGGGGACTTTCTGCGCTTAAGGCATGCCCTTTTGCGCCTTGCGGAGGCTCATTTTGGCGTGCCCCTCGTCCTTGCCACCCACCACCAGCCGGCCCAGCCCTCTACCCTGGACCACTACCTCCTTGGGGTGGAGGCCCTTTTGGAGCGGGACTACCGGAGGCTTGTCCAGGCCCTTTCCACCCTGGACCGTTCGCCCTTGGGGGCAAGCGCCTTGGCGGGAAGCCCCTACCCCGTGGACCGCGTGCGCCTCGCCCACCTCTTGGGCTTCCAGGGGCCCGTGGAGCACACCCTGGACGCCGTGGCCGCCGGGGATTACGCCTTGGAGCTAGCCTTTGCCCTGGCGGGCTTGGGTACGAGCCTTTCCCGCCTCCTCACCGACCTCTTGGCCTGGGCGGCCCGGGGCGCCTTCGTGGTAGGGGAAAGCCTCGCCCAAGGCTCCAGCTTCATGCCGCAAAAGCGGAACCCGGTGGTGCTGGAGCACGCCCGCATCCGGGCGGGGAGCCTGGTGGGCGGGGCTGGGGTTTTGGCCTACCTCAACCACAATACCCCCTTCACGGACCTCAACGACCACTCCACGGGGGTCCTGGAGCCCCTAGCCAGCCTCTTGGCCGAGGCGGAGGCGGCGCTAGCGCTCACCCGGGTAGCCTTGGAGGAGAGCCGTTTTGAGCCGGCTCTTCTCCTCGAGGCCCTTTCCCCGGAGGTTTTGGCCTCGGAGGCGGTGGACTTCTTGGTGCGCAGGGGTGTGCCCCTCCCCGAGGCCTACCGGCGGGTGCGGGGCGCCCTGCCGGGGGTGCGGCCCGAGCTCTTGGGGGTGGAGCGGGAGGAGCTTGTGGCCTGGATGGGCCTCGAGGCCTTCTTCGCCCGGCGGGAGGTCCTGGGGGGCGTGGGCCCGAAGGCGCGGGAGGAAGCCCTAAAGAGGGCCAAGAAGCGGCTTCGGGAGGACCGGAAGGCCCTAGCCGCCCTGCGGGCCAGGGTGCGCCTGGCCCGCCGGCGCCTCCTCACGGAGGACCCGGAGGGTCTTGGGGAGGAGGGGCCTAAGCCCAAGGACCAAGAGGGGTAGGCGAGAATCCGCTCGGCCAAGGCGCGGGTGGCCGGGAAGAGCCGGGTTCCCCGAGGGCGCGCTTTCCCCTTTTCCCGCCTACCAGAAGGGGGGCAAGAGCGTAAACACCCCGCCCCCAAGCGCCCTTGAGGCCTCCCCAGAAAACCCCCGCTTTCCGGGAAGTGGGTAGGGGAGCGAACCCGCGGCAACCACGGGCCTGGGGCTAAGCGCTCGTGGGCCTTGGATGGGGGCGGGCGGTGGGTTAATCCTTCCGGAAATACGCCACCGTGCGCCGGATGCCCTCCCTAAAGCCCACCTCGGGCCGCCAGCCGTGGGCCATGAGCTTTAGGGGGGAGAGGACGCTCCGCTCCAAATCCCCTGGGCGCGGGGGGGCAGCCTTCACCTCGGGCGTTTTCCCTACGGCCTCGGCCACGGCCTCCAGGACCTCCTTGGTGGTGTGGCCTTCCCCGGTGCCCACGTTGTAGACCCCTTCCAGGCCCCTTAGGGCCAGGTGGTGGGCCCGCACCACGTCCTCCACGTAGATGTAGTCCCGCACGCACCCTTCGTCCCCGGGGGTCTTGCGGGCGTAGAGGGTGACGGGCTCTCCCTTCAAGACCCTTTCGGCGAAGATGGCCACCACCCCGGCCTCCCCGTGGGGGTCTTGGCGGGGCCCGTAGACGTTGGCGTAGCGCAGGGCTACCCACTTGAGGCCGTAGTTTTGGCCGTAGGCGGAAAGGTAGTGTTCAAAGCTGGCCTTGCTGGCGGCGTAGGGGCTTTTGGGCCTAGGGGGCCAGGTTTCCTCGGCGCTTTCCCCTTCCGGAACCTCCCCGTAAATGGCTCCGCCCGTGGAGGCGAAGACCAGCTTCTCCACCCCCCACTTGCGGCAGGCCTCGAGGAGGTTTAGCCCCCCCATGAGGTTCACCTCAAAGTCCAAAAGGGGGTTTTCCACGCTGACCTTCACCGAGGCTTGGGCGGCTTGGTGAGAAACGTGGGTGGGGCGGAACTCGCGGAAGACCCGTTCAAGCCCCTCTTTGTCCCTAAGGTCCACCTTGTAGAAGTAAATCCCCTGGGGCACGTTTTCCCGCTTGCCCGTGGCCAGGTTGTCCAGGACCGCCACCTCCACCCCTTCTTTCCATAGGCTTTCCACGATGTGGCTGCCGATGAAGCCGGCACCGCCTGTGACCAGAACGCGCATATAACCTCCTTGGACGCAGGGCGCCCGCCCCATTTTAAAGAGGTCTTAGCCCACCTTCACCTCGGGCTCGTTGCCCGGCTTCCACTTGATGGTGCACCCAATGGCGGGGGCCTCGGCGAGGGGAGGGTTTTGGCCCTGGAGGAGGGCTTCTATGGCCGCCTCGAGGTCGTGGCTTTGCACCTTGGTGGGGTCCTTGGGGCTGTCGTTCACCCGGCCGTGGTAGCGGAGGAGCCTCCTTTCGTCAAAGAGGAAGACCTCGGGGGTCCTCAGGGCCTTGTAGGCCTTGGCCACCTCCTGGCTTTCGTCCAAGAGGTAGGGGAAGAAGATGCCGTGCTCCTTGGCGAAGGCCACCATGCCCTCGGGGCTGTCCTCGGGATACTTCCCGTAATCGTTGGGGTTGATGCCCACGAAGGCTACCCGGCCCCGGTACTTCTCCGCCAGGCTCACGATCTCCTGGATGGAGCCCTTCACGTAGGGGCAGTGGTTGCACATGAAGATCACGGCCAAGAGGGGTTCCTGGAACTGGGAAAGCCGGTAGCGTCCTCCCCTGGGGTCGGGGAGCTCGGCATCGATAAGGGGGCTTTCCAAGGGAAGCTCGGGATACTGCAACATGCGGTTATCTTAGCGTAAGAGTCCGGGGAGGACAATAAGCCCCTTCGGGCCTTGGTATAATCCGCACCATGCGGGGGCTTACCTCAGAGGAGGCACAAAGGCGCTTGGCGGAGTACGGTCCCAATGCCCTTCCAAAGAAGCCGCCCGAGCCCCTTTGGCGCAAGTTCCTGCGCCAGTTTCAGAGCCCCCTCATCTACATCCTGTTGTTTGCCCTCCTGGTGGACCTGGGGCTTTGGCTTTACGAGGGAACCCATGGCCTTCCCCTAGAGTCTTTGGCCATACTGGCCATCCTGCTTCTCAATGCCGGGCTCGGAACCCTGCAGGAAAAGCGTTCGGAGGAGGCCCTAAGGCGCCTTGAGGCCCTGGCGGAGCCCATGGCCTGGGTCCTCCGAGATGGTCGCTTCCAGCACCTCCCCAGCCGGGAGATCGTGCCCGGGGATGTGGTGCGCCTGGAGGCAGGGGACCGCATACCGGCAGATGGGGTGCTCCTGGAGGCCAGCGGGGTCTTGGTGGATGAAAGCCTCCTTACCGGGGAAAGCGTTCCGGTGGAGAAGAGGGTAGGGGACGAGGTCTTTTCCGGCACCCTGTTGGTGCGGGGAAGGGCCCTAATGGAGGTAAGCCGTACCGGCCTAAGGAGCGCCATGGGCCGCATCGCGGGGCTTCTTTCGGAGATGGAGGAGGAAAAGACCCCGCTGGAGCGGCGCCTCGAGGCCTTTGGCCATCGGGTGGCTCGCTGGGTGCTGGTCCTCGCCGCGGCCCTGGTGGTTCTGGGCTTTCTGGTGGAGGGCCTTTCCGGCAAGGTCCTCCTCTTCGCCGTGGCCCTGGCGGTGGCGGCGGTGCCTGAGGGGCTTCCTGCGGTCCTCAACCTGGCCTTGGCCCTGGGGGTAGAGCGGATGGCCCGCCGCAAGGCGGTGGTGCGGCGCCTTGCTGCGGTGGAGGCCTTGGGGAGCGTCACCGTTATTGCCACCGACAAGACGGGTACCCTCACGGAGAACCGCATGGAGGTGCAAAAGGTGGTCGGGCCGGACCCCCATGGAGCCCTCCTGGCCATGGTCCTTTGCAACGACGCCGACCTGGAAACCGGGGCGGGGGACCCCTTGGAGATAGGCCTTTTGCGTTATGCAGCGGAGCACCTGGACGTGAGGCGGGTCCGCCAAGAAAACCCCAGGCTTTCCGAAAGACCCTTTGACAGCGCTTGGAAGTACATGCGGGTTACCACGCCCCAGGGTAGCTTCCTCAAAGGGGCTCCCGAGGCCCTTATCCCTCGCCTTGCTCTAAGCCAAGAGGACAAGGCTTCCCTTTTGGAACAGGCGGAAGCCTATGCAAAGGAGGGCTTTCGGGTGCTGGCCCTAGCCCATGGTGAGGGTGAGAAGGAAGAGGAGTTAAGTTTTCTTGGCTTTGTCCTCCTCCTGGATCCGCCCCGCCCGGAGGTGCCGGAGGCGGTGGCCCAGGTTTTGAAGGCGGGGGTCAGGGTGGTGATGGTGACGGGGGACCATCCGGCCACTGCCTTGGCCATCGCCCGTAAGGTGGGCATTCCCGCTGAGGTGGTGGCCACCGGGGAGGAGATAGGGGAGCTCTCCGATGAGGAGCTTCTTGAGGTAGACGTCTTTGCCCGGGTCAAGCCGGAAGACAAGCTGAGAATCGTGGAGGCTTTCCAGAAGGCTGGAGAGGTAGTGGCCATGACCGGGGATGGGGTGAACGATGCCCCGGCCCTGAAGCGGGCGGACGTGGGGGTGGCCATGGGCCAGCGGGGCTCAGACGTGAGCCGGGAGGTGGCGGACCTGGTCCTTATGGACGACAACTTCGCCACCATCGTGGCGGCCATTGAGGAGGGGCGAAGCACCTACGAGAACATCCAGAAGTTCATTCGCTTCCTCTTCTCCACTAACCTCTCTGAGGTCTTGGTGGTGGCCTTGGGCATGGTGTTTGCCGCTCTCCTCAACCTCAGGGACGAGGCTGGGTACCTGCTTCTTCCCCTCACCGCGGTGCAGATTCTCTGGATCAACCTGGTGACCGATGGCCTTCCCGCCCTTGCCTTGGCCCTGGACCGTAATCCCGGGGTATTGGAGCGGCCGCCCAGGCCCAAGGACAGCCCCCTTTTGGACGCTCCCTCCTTGCGGTTCATCCTCCTCACGGGAACCATCAAGGCCGCCTTTGCCTTGTCGCTCTTGGCCCTTCTGCCGGGATGGGGGCGGATCCAAGCCCCTTTGGGTGCCGCCGAGGTGGCGCGTACCGCCACTTTCCACTTCATGACCCTGGGCCAGCTCTTCTTCGCTTACGCTGCTCGGCACACCCACCTGATGCCCCTGCCCAACCCGTATTTGCACGGGGCTGTGGCTTTGGGCATCGTCATTCAGCTCCTGCTGGGCACCCTGGCCCCGGGAGTTTTGGAAGCCGTTCCGGTGCCCGCATGGATCTGGGGGCTGGCCTTGGGTATGGCTCTCCTTGCCTGGCTCATGGCTGAAGGAATAGACCGGTTAGTATGGCGGAAGGAGGTTAAGAGATGAAGGCCAAGGACGCCATGACCAGCCCAGTGGTGAGTGTGCTTCCGGATACCTCCCTGGCGGAGGTGGCCCAGCTGATGTTGGGGAAAGGAATCGGGAGCGTGCTGGTGGTGGACAAAGAGGGCCGCTTGGTGGGCATTGTGACGGAAAGCGATTTCCTTAAGGAACGGGGCGTGCCCTTTTCCACCTTTCGGGCCCCCATGCTTCTGGGTCGCTTCCTGGGTTCTGACGGCCTGGAAGCAGTTTTGGCGGAGGCCAAGAGTACCCGGATAGAGGAGATCATGAGCAGCCCGGTGCACGCCGTGGGGCCGGAGGAACCGCTTTCCCGCGTCTTGGAGCTCATGCTGGCCTACGACATCAACCACGTTCCCGTGGTGGATGGGGAGGGTAAGCCTCTGGGGATCATCACCCGGTTTGACCTGCTCCGCCTGCTTCAGTCCCAGCTATGACCTGGCTGGCCTTCTTGGCGGTGGCCTTGGTCATCCTCCTGGCTGGGCGGCAGGTGGCCTTTTACGGGGATGTGCTATCGGAAAAGACCGGCCTCGGCCGCACCTTTATGGGGCTTTTCCTGGTGGGTATCACCACCAGCCTCCCCGAACTCTTCAACGTCACCAGCGCTGCCCTTCAGGGCCTCCCCGATATCGCCGTGGGGAACCTCCTTGGGGCCAGCATGGTCAACTTTCTTCTGCTCACGGTGCTGGATGCCGTCCATCCCCGTCCCCTCACCGTCCGGGCCAGCCAGGGGCACGCCTTGAGCCTGGGACTCGTGGTCCTCCTGTTGGCGGTGGCAGGGCTTGGCCTTTTGGCAGAGCGGGGTCTGGGGCGAGTCGGATGGTTTGCCCTGGGGCTTTTTCCCCTGTACCTTTTGGCCCTGTGGCTTTCCTTTCGCTACGCCAGGCGTTTCCCCCACGATGAGGTCCTCGAGGAGGAGGCCTACGCCCAAATTCCTTTGAGAAGTGCCTTGGGGCGCTACCTCCTGGGGGCTGGGGTTTTGGTGGGGGCGGCGGTCTTGCTTCCGGATTTGGCCGAGGCCCTAGCCCGGGAAACCGGGCTGGGCCAGGCCTGGGTGGGCACCTTCTTGGTGGGGTTGGTCACCACCTTGCCTGAGGCCACGGTGACCCTGGCGGCTGCCCGCCTGGGGGCGGTGGACTTGGCCCTGGGCAACGTGGTGGGGAGCGTGATGTTTAACAGCTTTCTGCTCTCCTACGCGGATGTCCTGGCGCCTGGCCCGCTGCTGATCCAGGTGGGGGGAAGCCATCTGCTGAGCGTCCTGGTGCTTTTGGGTATGGCAGGGACGGTGCTCACCGGGCTCATGTACCAGAGCCTGAGAAAGCTATGGGTCCTGGCCTACGATTCCTGGGCCATCGTGGCCCTTTACCTGCTTGCGGCTTCGCTTCCGCTGGTGCGGTAGGGGACTACCAGGACCGGTTTGGAGCTTCTGCGGACCACCTCCTGGGTCACGCTACCCAAAAGCACGGCATCCAACCCCGTCCGTCCGTGGGTGGCCATCACCAAAAGATCGTGCTTTCCCGCCTCCTTAAGGATGACCTCCGCCGCCCGCCCCTCGAGGAGATGGGCCTCAAATCCCACCCCGAGCTCCTCCGCCATGCGGGTGGCCCGGTCCAAGGCGGCCATGCCCTCTTTCCGCATGTCCTCCACCAGGGCCTGGTAGTAGGGAAGGGTTTCCGGGCCCAGGAAAAGCCTGGGCCCTACGGGCTCCAGCACGTAGAGAAAGGCCACCCGGGCCCCCAGGGCCTTGGCCAGGCGGAGCCCCTCCTTTACCCCAGCTTCGGCGGCCGGGCTTCCATCTGTGGGAAGAAGAAGGCTTCGGTACATGATTCACCCCTCGATGACCACGGGAAGGATCATGGGATCCCGGCCCGTGGCCTTCTTCAGGAACTTTTTCACCGGGAAGTAGATGTCGTCCCGGATGCGTTCCAGGGTCTTCTTCTCCCGCACCCCGTTTTGCAGGGCCTCGAGGGCCATGCGCTTCACCTCGCCCAAGAGCCGCTCCCCGGCCTTGACAAACCCCCGGGACACCACCTCCACCACCGGGTCCTGGCTCGCTAAGGCGGTGATGACCACGATTCCCTCCTCGGCCATGTGCTGGCGGTCGGCCAGGATCTCCTCGGTGATGTCCCCAACCCCCAGGCCGTCCACATAGAGGACCCCGGAGGGCACCTGGCCCACCTTCTCAAAGGTGTCCCGGGTTAAGCGGTAAATGGCCCCGTTCTCCCCGATGAGGGTTTTCTCCGGGGGACGGCTCATGGACTCCGCCAGCCACTTGAAGTTGGTCTGGTGGCGCACCTCCCCGTGCCAAGGGAGGAAGAAACGGGGGGTGGTGAGGTTCAGGATCAGCTTCAGCTCCTCCTGGGAGGCGTGCCCCGAGGCGTGAACCTTGTAGGTAGGGGGGTAGAGGACGTAAGCCCCCAGGGCGTAGAGCCGGTTGATGACCCGGTTCACCGCCTCCTCGTTGCCGGGGATGGGGCTACTGGAGAGGATCACCGTGTCCCCGGGCTTGATGGCCATCTTGGCGTGGCCTTCAAAGGCCAGGCGGTGGAGGACGGACATGGGCTGCCCCTGGCTTCCCGTGGCCAGGATCAGCACCTGGTGGTCGGGGAGGTCCTTGACCTCCTCGAGGGTGTAGAGGCGGTCCTTCACCTTGAGGTAGCCCAGCTCCATGGCGATGCGGCTGAACCGCACCATGCTCCGCCCCTCCATGGCCACCTTGCGCCCGTACTTCTCCGCCGCCCAGATCACCGCCTGGATGCGATGGATGTGGCTGGCGAAGGTGGTGACGAAGACCCTGCCCGGGGCCCGGCCGATGACCCGGTCCAGCTCCTTGGCGATCTCCATCTCGCTCGGGGTGTAACCGGGGCGCTCGGCGTTGGTGGAGTCGGCGATGAGGAGCAAGACCCCTTCCGCCCCCGCCTGGGCCACCTTGGCCAGGTGGGAGAGTTTACCGTCTATGGGGGTGGCGTCCAGCTTGAAGTCCCCGGTGTGCACGATGGTGCCGATGGGGGTGCGGATCACCACCCCGGAGTTGTCGGGGATGGAGTGGGTCATGCGGAAGAGGTCCAGGGTGAAATACCGCCCCACCTGGATGCGGTCATCGGGGGAGACCTCCTTCAGGTTGAAGGCGCCGGGCCTCAGGCCAAACTCTTCCAGTTTGCCCTTTAGTAGCCCCAGGGTGAGCCTGGCCCCGTAGATGGGCACGGGGCTTTCCTTGCCGAAGACCATGGGCAGGATGAAGGGGAGGCCCCCGATGTGGTCCTCGTGGCCGTGGGTGAGGACCCAGGCCTTGATGCGGTGGCGGTTTTCCACCAGGTAGTCCACCCGGGGGATGAGGAGGTCCACCCCGGGCATCCCCTCGTCGGGAAAGGCCAGCCCCCCGTCTAGGACAAAGATCTCGTCGCGGAAGCGAAAGGCGGTGATGTTCTTGCCGATCTCCCCCATCCCCCCTAGGGGGACGATTTCCACGGCGTCCTGGGCGCCCCCCGTTAGGGCCACCGGGGCCTCTTGCGGGCGTTTCTTGCGCCTTCTCCTGGGCTTGCGCTCTTGTGTTTCCATAAACCTCCTATTTTCCCGGCTAGGCCGGGATTACGGCTTGGGGAAACCCCCAGGGGCTAGCCCCGCCGCCTGGGGGGGATTTTGCCTTCCAGCTCGGGCCGGATCAGGTCTATCTTGCCCCGCTCGTCAATGCGGTGGACCTTGACCTTGATCACGTCCCCCACCTTGAGGTGGTCCTCCACCCGCTCCACCCGGCCCGGGGCGATCTGGCTGATGTGCAGGAGGCCTTCCGTGCCAGGGAAGAGGCTGATGAAGGCCCCGAAGGGAGTGATTTTGGTGACGGTGCCCTCGTACACCTCGCCCACCTTGGCCTCGCGGGTGAGGTCTTCTATGCGCTTCTTGGCCTTTTCGGCCGCCTCGAGGTCGGCGGAGTAGATGCGCACCGTCCCGTCCTCCTCAATGTCCACCTCCACCCCAAGCTCTTCCAAGGCCCGCACGTTCTTCCCGCCGGGCCCGATGACCAGGCCGATCTTCTCCACGGGCACCTTGAGGCTGAGGATTCTGGGAGCGAAGGGCTTGAGCTCGGGCCGCGGGGCGGGGAGGACACTTTCCATGATGGAGAGGATCTGAAGCCGGGCTTCCCGGGCCTGCATCAGGGCTTCCTTGAGCACCTCCCGGGGCAGGCCGCCCACCTTGTTGTCCATCTGCAGGGCGGTGACCCCATCCCGGGTGCCCGCCACCTTGAAGTCCATGTCCCCAAGGGCGTCCTCGAGGCCCAGGATGTCCGTGAGGATCACCGCCTTCTCCCCCTCCCAGACCAGGCCCATGGCCACCCCGGCCACGGGCTTCTTGATGGGCACCCCGGCGTCCATGAGGGCGAGGCAGCCGGCGCAGACCGTGGCCATGGAGCTGGAACCGTTGGATTCCAGCACGTCCCCCACCACCCGGATGGTGTAGGGGAAGCTCTCCTGGGGCGGGAGCACCGCCTTAAGGGCCCTTTTGGCCAGGTTGCCGTGGCCCACCTCCCGCCGGGAAACCCCCCTGAGCCGCTTGACCTCCCCCGTGGAATAGGGGGGGAAGTTGTAGTGGACCAGGAAGGGGTCGGTCTCGTCAATGCCCAGGTCGTCAATGATCTGCTCGTCCCGGCCCGTGCCCAGGGTCACGGTGCCCAAAACCTGGGTCTCCCCCGGGTGAAGATGGCCGAGCCGTGGGCCCGGGGCAGGACGTCCACCTCCACCCAAATGGGCCTCAGGTCCTTGGGGCCACGGCCGTCCGCCCGCTTGCCCTCCTCCAGGACAAGGCGCCTTAGCTCCCGCCGCACCACCTCGTCAAAGGCGCTCTCGTAAAGGGGCTTTCGGCTCTCGTCCGGGGTGCCGTCCTCCCTCTTGGGGAGGAGTTCGGCCACGAGGGCCTCGGCGAAGGTGGAGAGGGCCCGGCTCCTTTCCCCTTTGCTCGCCGTCTGCAAGACCTGGGAAAGCCCCCGCTCCAGGGCCAGGCGGTAGAGGGCCTCCTTCTCCTCCTCGGGGAGGGTTTCGGGGGGCGTCCAGGCCATTTTGGGCTTGCCAAGGGCTAGGGCCATCCTTTCCTGGAGGTCCAGGATGGGTTGCATCTCCTTGTGGGCGAACTCCAGGGCCTGGACCAAGGTCTCCTCGTCCACCTCCTGTGCCCCGGCCTCCACCATGAGGATGGCCTCCCGGCTCCCCGCCACCACCAGGTCCAGTTGGCTCTCCTCCATCTCCTGGAGGGTGGGGTTCAGGACGAACTGGCCTCCGATGAGCCCCACCCGCACGGCGGCCACGGGGCCTTCCCAAGGGATGTCGGAAAGCATCAGGGCGGCGCTCGCCCCGATGGGCCCTAGGATGTCCGGGGGGTTCTTCTGGTCCGCCGAGAGCACCGTGAGGATGACCTGCACCTCGTGGCGGAAACCCTTGGGGAAGAGGGGCCGGATGGGCCTATCGGTCATGCGGGCGGAGAGGATGGCCTTCTCCCCCGGGCGCCCCTCCCGGCGCATGAAGCTTCCCGGGATCTTGCCCACGGCGTAGTGGCGCTCCTCAAACTCCACGGTGAGGGGCAGGAAGTCCGCCTGGACAGGCTCTTCGGAAGCTTGGGCCGTGGCTAGGACCACGGTGTCCCCGTAGCGCACCAAAACGGAACCGGAAACCTGCTTGGCGTACTTGCCCGTCTCTAGAACCAGGGGGCGCCCCGCCACCTGGGTTTCGTAACGGAAGGCTTGGGGTGTGTTGGCTGTGGCTTGCGGCATACGTTCCTCTAAGCGAAAGGCGGAGCCCTAAGGCCCCGCCCCCGACCTAAACCCCAGTTTACTTCCTCAAGCCTAGTTTCTCAACCAGCGCCCGATAGCGCTCGGGGTCTTCCCGCTCCAGGTAGCGGAGAAGCCTCCGGCGTTGCCCCACCAGCATGAGGAGGCCCCGGTGGGAGTGGTGGTCGTGCTTGTGCACCTTGAGGTGCTCGGAGAGCTTGTTGATGCGCAGGGTGAGGAGGGCCACCTGCACCTCGGTGCTCCCCGTGTCCCCGGGGAAACGGGCGAACTCCTCAATAACCTTCTGCTTTTCTTCCTTGGTGATGGGCATCTTTACCTCCGTCAGGGGGGAAGGCGCTTTGAGCCCCTTCCTCCTCAAAGCCCCTCAGGGCCTCAACCAGGATAGGCCCCTTTGGCCTTTCCGTCAAGGAGAAAGAGGAAAAGGGCGAGGAGGGCGAGGCCCGCCCCCACCCCGAAGGCCACCTCGGCGCCGAAAGCCTGCCATAAGAGCCCAAAAAGGAGGCTTGCGGGGAGAAGGAGCACCCCCACCACGGTGTGGTAGAGGCCAATGGCGCTGGCCTTGGCCTCCGCTCCGACCAAGGTGGCGAGGTAGGCCCGGCTACTCCCCTCAAAGGCGGCGGAGTAGAGGGCATACAGGAGCAAAAAGGCCACGCCCCAAGGGGCGCTTTCCGCCCAGGCGAAGCCCAGGTAGACCAGGGCGTAGAGGAAAAACCCCAAGGCCACCACCCGCCTGAGGCCCACCCGGTCCGCCAGGCTCCCCAAGGGGTAGGAAAGGAGGGCATAGAGGAGGTTGTAGGCGGTATAGGCCAGGGCCACTGCCTCTTGGGAAAGCCCGAGGTCCTTCAGGCGGAGGAGGAGGAAGGCGTTGGAGGACAGGGCCAAGGCGAAGAGGCCCGAAAGGAGGAGGAAGCGGCGGTAGGCGGGGGGCATGGCCCCAAGGCGGAGGGGGGGGAGGTGGGAGGAGGGGGGCCTCGAGGCGGGTTCCCGCACCAGGAACAAGGCCAAGAAGGCCAGGCCCGCGGGCACGGCAGAGGCCCAGAACACCCCCCGCACCCCCACGTGGGGGAGGAGGAGGTAGGCCAAAAGGGGCCCTAGGGTGGCCCCCAAGGTGTCCAGGCCCCGGTGGAGGCCGTAGGCCCGGCCCAAGGCCCCTTGGGGCACGCCCTCCGCCAAGAGGGCGTCCCGGGGTGCCGTGCGAAGCCCCTTACCTGTGCGGTCCAAAAAGCGGTAGAGGAGGACGTGAAAGGGGCTTTGGGCCAGGGCGAGGAGGGGCCTTAAGAGGGCGGGAAGGCCATAGCCCAAAAGGAGAAGGGGCTTGCGCCGGCCCAAACGGTCGGAGATCCTTCCCCCCACCACCTTGAAAAGGCTCGCCGTGGCCTCGGCTACCCCCTCCACCAGGCCCAAGGTGCTCACCCCCGCACCCAGGCCCGTGAGAAAAAGGGGCAGGAGGGGGTAGACCATCTCGCTCGCCACGTCCATGAGGAAGCTGACGAGCCCCAGGAGGTAGACCAAGGGGGGAAGCCTCATGGCCGGTGTTTCAGGTAAAGCCCCAGGAGGAGGGGTTCGGGAAGGGTCATGAGGAGGGAGAGGGGGTCCAAGGGCGCTGGGGCCAGCCAGGCTGGCCCTAAAGGGGTGCTAAAGGGAAGGGGCAGGGTCCGGGTCCCAAGGAAGAGGAGAAGGAAGACCGAGGAGAGCCCCACCCCCACCCGCCACACCCAAGGGGCAAAGGGCGGGTCTTGGTCGGGGTACATGAAGCGCAGGACCAGAAGGAGGAGGGCATAGGTGGCCTTGAGGGCGAGGAGGGCGAGGAAGAGTTGGCCGTAGAAGTAGTACTCGCTCACGAGACCGTAGCGCACCGCCTCGGCTTCCGTGATGCCCAAGGCGCTCCCGCATAACCCCTGGCCCAGGGCGCCCCCAAGCCCCAGGCCCAGAAACTGCAGAAAAAAGGGGAGAAGGCTTAGGGCCACCGCCCAAGGAAGCCCCGGACCGGAAACGAAGCCCACGGCCATACTTTTTCCCCCGCCTTAAAAAAGGTCAAGGGCCGGGGCTTTTCCGGCCCTTGACCCAGGGCGCTCACCAAAGCCGCACGCCCGGTACCGGGTTCAGGTTGCTGAAAAGCTGCACCAGGGTGGGCCCGTAAGCCAACACCACCAGGATCACCGCCACGGCGAACCAGAAGCCGATGCGGTCCATGGCCTGGACGAGCCGCCGGTCCTCGGGGCCGGAGATCACCTCAGCGAAGGGTACCGGGGTCTCGGCGAGCTCTGGCCGCCTTTCGCGCCCCAAGAGGACGCTGAAAAGGCCGTAGATGAAGAGGATGAGCGCCAAAAGCAGGATGACGCCCGCCAGGATGTTGAAGACCATGGGAAGGGCGGCTTGGGGGTAGGCGTCCGGCACCTGGGCGATGTAGGCCCGCCGGGGCACGTTGAGAAGCCCAGCCCAGTGGAGGCCCAGCGCCATGACCATCATGCCGATGAACCAAAGCCACACCACCGCCAGGCCGAGGCGCTTTTGCCCATCGGAGATGGGCTTGCCGGTGAGGTTGGGGATGAGCCACCACAGGGAGCCCATGGCGGTGAGGGTGACGAGGTTCGCCACCTGGAGGTGGAAGTGGCCGGGAATCCAGGCGGTGTTGTGCACCACGTAGTCCAGGGTGAAGCTGGCGTTCACGATGCCGCCCGCCCCGCCGGGGATGAAGCCGATAAGCCCAAGCACGGGGGCCACGAAGGCCGGGTTGTCCCAGGGAAGGGCCTTGATCCAGCCGAAAAGCCCTTTTCCGCCCCGCATCCTCCCGGCGAACTCCAGGCTTGCGGCGATGGTGAAGGCGGTCATGAGGCTCGGCACCGCCACGAAGAGGGTGAGGATGGAGTGGATCATCTTCCAGGTGGGGTCAATCCCGGGGTCGGCGAACTGGTGGTGGAACCCCACAGGGGTGGAGAGGAGGAGGAAGAGGAGGAAGGCGAGCCGGGCCATGGGGTCGGACACCAGCTTCCCGCCCGCCTGCTTGGGGAGGATGGCGTAGATGATGGCGTAGGCGGGCAGGAGCCAGAAGTAAACGATGGGGTGGCCCGTCCACCAGAAGAGGGTGCGGGCCACCAAGGGGTCAACCCCCTGGATGAGGCCAAAGGACCAGGGTAGGAGGAACAGGACGGCCTCGAGGACCAAGCCGATGGAGGCGATCAACCACATGAGCCAGAAGACCACGGCCATGTAGGTGACCAAGGGGGTCACCTTCCCCGGGTTTTGCGCCTTCCAACGGCGCCAAAGGTCCCAAACGATGTAGATGCTCACCCAGGTGGAAAGGACGAAAACGCTGGCCCCCAGGTAGAAGGCCCAGTGGCCCTTGAGGGGCGGGTAGAAGGTGTAGAGGACCGTGGCCTCGTTGGCGAGAAGGGGAAGGGCGGCCACCACGAGTCCGAGGAAGGCCATCCACCAGGAAAGCCACATGAGGCCCATGTTGGGCCTCATGTTCAGCTCCCGCGCCGGCAGATAGACCATGATGGCCTGGGCGAAGAGCTGGGTGAAGACGATGGCGTTTAGGACCCCGTGCAGGGTGAGGCCCTGGTAGTAGGACTGGACGAAGGGGAGAAGGCGCTTAAGGAGGGGGTAGGCGTCCACGTTCCCGTAGTTCAGGGCCTGGAAGGGGCCAAAGAGGCTTCCCACGATGACGGCGAGGAAGCCCAGGACGAGGAAGTAGAGGGTGGCCTTCTTTTCCGGATAGGCCTCGTAGATGCGGCTAATCTCTCCCGTACGCACCGCCATGGCTCACTCCTTCACCACGATCTTGCCGAACATGTTCTGGTGGCCGATGCCGCAGTACTGGTTGCAGATGATGCGGTACTCCCCAGCCTCCTTGAAGGTGTAGCGCACGGTGGACACCTCGCCGGGAAGCACCTCCACGTTGATGTTGGTGCCCTCCACGTGGAAGCCGTGGATTACCTCGGGGCTCGTGATCTTGAAGATGATTTCGGCCCCCTTGGGCACTTCAATGGGGTTGGGCTGGTAGCCGTAGGCGAAGGCCAGGACGTAGACCGTGTACTGGTTCGGGCCGGTTTGGACCACCGCCTGGGTGGGGTCAGCCCAGGGGCCTTCCGTGCGCACGGTGGCGGGGTTGACCCGCTCCAGCTTGCCCGCAGGAATCGCCCCGGCGGTATGGGTGGCCAAGGTGTAGGCGATGAGGGCGATGAAGACGATGAGCATGGCTAGCGAGAAGGCAAGCCAACCCTTCTCGTAGGCCAGGATGGCCTTGTGCGCCTTGTGTTCGTCCACCATGGCTTACCCCCTAGCGAAGAAAAGAGCGTATACCCCCAGCCAGAAGACCAAGATGGTGAGGGTGAGAACTACAATTACTCCTATGGCGCCAACCGGTTTTTCCTCCATACCCTTCCTCCCTAACGGCCGTTGCCGTATACGGGGGATATGGTAGCGAAAAGCCCCAAGGAGGGTGAAGTACATTTGTCCCTTTGGTAGTGCTAAGGAAAGGACAAAAGTCCCTTCCCCTTTTCGTATACGGGAGGGGGGTAAATGGCGCGGGCCGGGGTAGCCCCCGGCCCTTCTGTTTCGCTTGCCTTACGCCCCGCTTCCCACCCGGGCCAGGACCAGGCGGCTCACTTCCTTGAGGGTTTCAAAAACCCCCTTGCCCTCCGTGGCCACCGCCTCAAACACGGGGAAGCGCCCTTCCGGGTCCACCACCGCCCGGACCATTTCCACGGGGAGGGCGTCGGGGAGGTCGCGCTTGTTGATCTGGAGGACCACGGGAAGGTCCTCCACCTTAAGGCCGTACTCCGCCAGGTTTTCCCGCATGTTGCGCATGCTTTCGGCGTTGGCCCGAAGGCGGTTTGGGGCGGAGTCGGCCACGAAGACGATCCCGTCCACGCCCCGAAGGATGAGCTTGCGGCTGGCGTTGTAGAAGACCTGCCCGGGCACCGTGTAGAGGTGGAAGCGGGTCTTAAAGCCCTTCACCTCCCCTAGGTCCAGGGGGAGGAAGTCAAAGAAAAGGGTCCGCTCGTCCTCAGTGGCTAGGGAAACCATCTCCCCCTTCCGCCCCTCGGGGATTTTGCCGTAGATCCACTTGAGGTTGGTGGTCTTGCCCGAGAGGCCCGGGCCATAGTAGACGATCTTGAAGTTGATCTCGCGGTTGGCGAAGTTGATGGTGCTCATGCTAGTTGCCAAAGAGCTCGTCCAAGAGGGCCTTGGCCTCCTCGCGGTACTGGGTGTCCAGGTTGAGCTTGGGCGGGTTGGCCATGGCCTCCTCGGCCAGGCGGGCCAAGGCCTCCGCCGCCCGCTTCCCGTAGAGCTTCACCTTGCCCAAGGGAGCGTTCTCGTCAAAGACGAGGACCAAAAGGGCGTGCTCCCCGGCCTCGTCCACGTAGAGGCCCATGCGTTCGCCCTGGTGAACGACCTCCTGGAAGCGGGCCTCACCCAAAAGCTTGGCCAGCGCCTGGGTGGCGGCGGCGTTTCCCGCCACCAGGGTGGCGAGGGAGTCCAAGGGCGGGGGCTTGGGAGCCCATAGGGCCTCCTTGTGGGCCAGGACGAAGCCCTTGCGGTCTATGAAGAGGGCGTACCGGGCCCCGGTTTCCCGAAGGGTTTCCTCCAGGACGTCCATGGCCCGCTCGTAGGGGCCTCCGTAGAGGACTAAGGAGGGTTCCACCATAGTATGCTCAGTCTACCATGAGGCCTTTTCTAGAGGAGGCAAGGGCGCTTCTTGCCGAGCTCGTGGCCCTGCCCACGGTGAGCGCCGAGGGCCGGGGTTTGGCGGAAGGGGCAGAGAGGGTGGCGGCGCTTCTGGAAAGCCTGGGCCTAAAGGCGGAGCTTCACCCGGGCTATGGCCCCCCGGTGGTGTACGCCGAGGGGGGAGAAGGGGAGAAGACCCTTTTGTTCTATAACCACTACGATGTGCAACCCCCGGACCCCCTCGCGCTTTGGGAAAGCAACCCCTTCACCCTCACGGAGCGGGACGGGGCTTGGTATGGCCGGGGCACCCACGACGACAAGGGCGAGCTGGTGGCCAGGCTCATGGCCTTAAAGCTTTTCCGGGAAAAGCACGGGTTTTTGCCCCGGGTGAAGTTCGTGGTGGAGGGGGAGGAGGAGGTGGGAAGCCCCCACCTCGAGGCCTACGTGGAGGCCCACGCCCCCCGCCTCCAGGCGGACGCCATCCTGTGGGAAGCGGGGGGCGTGGATGCGGCGGGGCGGCCCTACCTCTACGCCGGGCTTAAGGGGATCGTGGCCTTGGAGCTTAGGGTGCGCACCGCCCGCTTTGACCTGCACTCCTCCTACGGGGCGGTGGTGGAAAACCCCATCTACCGCCTAAGCCGGGCCTTGGCCTCCTTGAGGGACGAGGAGGGGAGGGTCCTCATCCCGGGCTTTTACGCCAAGGTGCGCCCCCTCACGCCCTTGGAGCTTGAGGTGCTCTCGGAAATCCCCGACGAAAGCGAAGCCCTGAAGGAGGCCTTTGGCGTGCGGGACTTCTTGGGCGGGGCGAGGAACCTGGAGTTTAACCAAAGGCTCTACGCCGAGCCCTGCGTCAACCTCAATGGCTTCCACTCGGGCTACGGCGGGCCGGGCTCCAAGACGGTCCTCCCGGCGGAGGCCTACGCCAAGCTGGACTTCCGCCTGGTGCCGGACCAGGACCCCGAGGAGGTGCCCATCCTCCTCCAGCGCCACCTCGAGGCCCAAGGCTTCCACGACGTGGAGGTGGTGGTCCTGGAAAAGGGAGAGCGCCCCGCCCGCTCCGACCTCGCCCACCCCTTCGTGGGCCTGGCCCGAAAGGCCCTGGAGGAGGCTTTTGGGGCGAGGGCGGTCCTCTACCCCAACATGGCGGGGTCTGGCCCCATGTACCCCTTCCTCCACCACCTGAAGGCCCCGGCGGTGGGCCTGGGGGTGGGCTACCCGGGAAGCCGGGTCCATAGCCCCAACGAGCACATCCGCATCCAGGACTTTGAGCGGGGCACCCTGGCCATCCTGCGCCTACTGGAGCGCTTCTTCGGTATCCTCTAGGGGCTATGCGCCTCGTTTTTGGCGAACAGGACACCCCTTACGAGGCGGCGCGGGTGGTGGTTTTGCCCGTGCCCTACGACCTTTCCCTCTCCTTTCTCCCGGGGGCCCGGCGGGGTCCCGAGGCCATCCTCCTGGCGAGCCGGGAGCTGGAGCCTTTTCTCCTGGAGCTCGGCATTGCCCCCGAGGAGGCGGGCATCCACGCCGCCGAGCCCGTGCCCTGGGTGGCGGGAAGCGCCGAGGAAAGCCACCGCCTGATCCGGGAGGCCGCTTTGGCCCACCTCCAGGCGGGGAAGTTCCTGGTGGCCCTTGGGGGGGACCATTCCATCACCCACCCCTTGGTCCTCGCCCACCGGGAGGCCTTGGGGGAGTTCTCCCTCCTCCACATTGACGCCCACGCCGACCTCTACCCGGAGTGGCAGGGCTCCCCGTACTCCCACGCCTCGCCCTTCCACCGCCTCCTCCTCGAGGGCTTCCCCCTGGTCCAGGTGGGCATCCGGGCCATGGACCGGGACTCGCTTCGCCTGGCGCGGGAAAGGGGTGTGGCCCTCTTCCCCGCCCACCGGCTTCACCGGGAAGGGCTTCCCCTAAAGGAGATCCTCGCCGCCTTGGGGAAGCGGGTCTACATCAGCTTTGACTTTGACGCCCTGGACCCTTCCCTCATGCCCAGCGTGGGCACCCCCCTGCCGGGGGGGCTTTCCTACCGCCAGGCGGTGGACCTCCTCGAGGCGGTCTTCGCCGAGAAGGAGGTGGTGGGGATGGACTTCGTGGAGCTTTCCCCAAACGGCCAGTTCCACGCCGAGATGACCGCTGCCCAGCTCGTCTACCACGCCATCGGGCTTAAGGCCCTAAAGGCGGGGTGGCTTGCCCCGGAAGGGGAGCACAGTTAGCCCGGGCCTTTCCCCTTAGCCTGGGGGCATGCGCCAGGTAGCCTTCGCCCTGGGCTTCCTCGCCCTGGCCTGGGCCCAGGTCTCCACCCTTCCCGAGCTCCGGAGCCGGACCTACGGGGAAGGGGGCTTCCGCGTGGAGCGGGTCCTGGAGGAAGGGCCCCGCTTCACCCGGGTCCAGTTCTCCCACCTTTCCGAGGGCCTAAGGGTCCACGGCTTCGCCAACCTCCCTCGGGGCAAAGGGCTCTTCCCGGTGGTGGTGGTCCTCCACGGCTACGTGGAACCGAGCCGCTACCGCCTCCTGGCCTACACCGCCCGCTACGCCGACTGGCTCGCCGGGGAGGGGTTTCTCGTCCTCCACCCCAACTACCGGGGCCACCCCCCCTCGGAGGGCGCCCCCGCCCGGGGGCTCCGCCACGCCTACGCCGTGGACGTCCTCCACCTCCTCGCCGAGGTGCGCAAAGGGGCCTTCCCCCAGGCGGATGCGGGCCGCATCGCCCTCTTGGGCCACTCCATGGGGGGCGGCATCGCCCAGGTGGTGAGCCTGGTGGACCCCGGGCTCAAGGGGGTGGTCCTTTACGGGAGCATGAGCGGGGACGAAAGGCGGAACCTGGAGCGGATCCTCCAGTGGTCCGGGGGTGCCCGGGGGAGGGAGCTTTTTACCCTCCCCCCTGAGGCCCTGCGCCAGGCCTCCCCCTGGACCTACCTGGGGGAGCTCTCTGTGCCCTACAGCGTCCACCACGGCCTCAAGGATGCCCAGGTGCCGCCCGAGTGGTCCTGGGAGCTTTGCCGGAGGCTCAAGGCCCTGGGGAAGCCCGTGGAGTGCTTTAGCTACCCGGCGGGCCACCTCTTCCAGGGGGAGGCGGACAGGCGCTTTCGCCAGCGGGTCCTGGCCTTCTTGGGGCGGGTCTTGCGCTAGGGGGAAGGGGTATGGGGGCGTTTTTGGGTAACCTGGAGGCCCTCTTCCTGGCCCTGGCCTTTGGGAGCCTGGTCTTCGGCCTCCTAGCCCGCCTCCTTGGGGTGCGCCGGGTCTGGCCCTTCTTCCTCCTCGCCGCCCTCTTCCTAGCCCTTGGCCTTCGTTTTGGGCTACAATAGCCCCCCGTGGCCAAGCGCGTGGTTTCGGTTTCCCTGGGCTCTAGCCGCCGCGACTCCGTGGCGGAGGTGGAGCTTCTGGGGGAGAGGGTGGTTTTGGAAAGGCGGGGTACGGACGGGGACCTAGAGCGGGCGGTGGCCCTGATCCGGGAACTGGACGGCCAGGTGGACGCCATCGGCCTAGGGGGGATTGACCTCTACCTGGTGGCGGGGGGGAGGCGCTACGTCATCAAGGACGCTAAGCGCCTCAAGGAGGCAGCGCGGAAGACCCCGGTGGTGGACGGCTCCGGGCTCAAGCACACCCTGGAGAGGCGGGCCGTCGGGGAGCTCGCCCCCCTAATAGACTGGAAGAACACCAAAGTGCTCCTCCCCTCCGCCGTGGACCGCTTTGGCCTGGCGGAGGCCCTCTGGGAGGCGGGGGCCAAGGTGCTCTACGGGGACTTCATCTTCGCCCTGGGCCTGCCCATCCCCCTCTACCGCCTTTCCCTCTTGCAAAAGCTCGCCTACCTCCTCCTTCCCGTCCTCACCCAGCTTCCCTTCCGCCTCCTCTACCCCACGGGCGAGGCGCAGGAAAAGCAGGTCCTGGACTGGCGGACCCGGTACTACGCCTGGGCCGATCTCGTCGCTGGGGACTGGCACTACATCCGCCGCTACATGCCCGAGGACATGCGGGGGAAGACGGTCCTCACGAACACCACCACCGAGGAGGACCTGGCCTTCCTCAGGGCCAGGGGGGTGAGGCGCCTCATCACCACCACGCCCCGCCTAAAGGGCCGAAGCTTCGGCACCAACGTCATGGAGGCCCTCTTGGTGGCCTTGGCCGGGCGGGAACTCGCCGAGGCCGACTACCTCCGGTATATTGACCTCTTAGGGCTTAAGCCCCAGGTCTTGGACCTAGAGGAGGAAGCATGATCAGCGTGACCGACCTGCGACCGGGAACCAAAGTGAAGATGGAGGGTGGCCTCTTTGAGTGCGTGGAGTACCAGCACCAAAAGATCGGCCGCGGTGGGGCGAAGGTGGTGGCCAAGTTCAAGAACCTGGAAACCGGGGCCACCATTGAGCGCACCTTCAACTCGGGGGAAAAGCTCGAGGACATCTACGTGGAAACCCGCGAGCTCCAGTACCTTTACCCCGAAGGGGACGAGCTCGTCTTCATGGACCTGGAAACCTACGAGCAGTTCCACATGCCCAAGGACCGGGTGGAGGCGGCCCGCTTCCTGAAGGAGGGGATGACCGTCCTGGGGGACATGTACGAGGGCCGCCCCCTCAAGATCACCCCGCCCACGGTGGTGGAGCTTAAGGTGGTGGACACGCCGCCTGGGGTGCGGGGGGACACGGTTTCCGGGGGGTCTAAGCCCGCCACCTTGGAAACGGGGGCGGTGGTGCAGGTGCCCCTTTTCGTGGAGCCCGGTGAGGTCATCAAGGTGGACACCCGCACCGGCCAGTACGTGGGCCGGGCCTAGCCCAAGGGGTGCCTGGGGGCCCGGCCATCCGGGCCCCTTTACGTTTTGACCCGGTCCAAGGGAGACAGACCCTCCCCATAAGGTAAGCTTTATGCCACGAGGTGCTTCTATGACGCCCAAGGAGCTAAAGCAGATCCTGCAAGCCTTGGTGGAACACGGGGTAAGCGAGCTCACCCTGGAAACCCCCGACTACAAGCTCACCGTGCGGCGTGGGGGAGAGGTGCAGGTGGTGGCGGTGCCCCAAACGGTGCCCACCCCTGCCCCGGTCCTGGCCCCCCTGCCCCAGGCGGAGGCCCCCGCACCCCCTCCGCCCGCCCCGGTGGAGGCGCCCAAGCCCCCTGCCCAGGACGAGTGCGCCGGGTGCGTGGAGATCCGCGCCCCCATCGTGGGCACCTTCTACCGGGCTCCCGCTCCCGACGCCCCGCCTTACGTGAAGGAGGGGGACCGGGTGGAGAAGGGCCAGGTCCTCTGCATCATTGAGGCCATGAAGCTCATGAACGAGATTGAGTCCGAGGTCTCCGGCATCGTGAGGAAGATCCTGGTGCAGAACGGGGAGCCCGTGGAGTACGGCCAGCCCCTCTTCCTCATCCAACCCGTATGAAGAAGGTCCTCATCGCCAACCGAGGCGAGATCGCCCTAAGGATTATCCGGGCTGCCAAGGAGCTCGGCATCAAGACGGTGGTGGCCCACTCCACCGCCGACGAGAAGAGCCTGCCCGTCCTTTTGGCGGACGAGGCCATCTGCATCGGTCCGCCCCCTTCGGGGCAGAGCTACCTGAACATCCCAAACCTCCTCTCCGCCGCCATCGTCACCGGGGCCGACGCCATCCACCCGGGCTACGGCTTCCTGGCGGAGAACGCCACCTTCGCCGAGATGTGCCGTGAGCACGGCATCACCTTCATCGGCCCTACCCCGGAGAACATGCGCGCCCTCGGGGATAAGGCCACGGCCCGCAAGGTGGCCCGGGAGGCGGGCGTGCCCACGGTGCCCGGCACGGACGAGATCGCCAGCGTGGAGGAGGCCAAGCGGGCGGCCCTGGAGATCGGCTACCCCGTGATCCTCAAGGCCTCCGCGGGCGGGGGTGGGCGGGGGATGCGGGTGGTGCACACGGAGGAGGAGCTGGAGCGGGCGGTGCAACAGGCCCAGGAGGAGGCCCGGGCCGCCTTTGGCAACCCCGCCATCTACCTGGAGAAGTACATTGAGGAGCCGAAGCACATAGAAATCCAGGTCCTGGGGGATGGAGAGAGCGTCATCCACCTCTGGGAAAGGGACTGCTCCATCCAGCGCCGCCACCAGAAGCTCTTGGAAGAGGCCCCAAGCGTCCTCCCCTACGAAACCCGCAAGGCCATCGCCGAGGCGGCGGTGCGCCTGGCGGCCCACGTGGGCTACGTTTCCGCCGGCACGCTGGAGTTTTTGGTGGACAAGGAGGGGAACTTCTACTTCATTGAGATGAACACCCGCATCCAGGTGGAGCACCCCGTGACGGAGATGATCACCGGGGTGGACCTGGTGCAGGCCCAGTTCCGCATCGCCCAAGGGGAGAAGCTTTGGCTGAAGCAGGAGGACATCGCGGTGCGGGGCCACGCCATTGAGGTGCGCATCAACGCCGAGGACCCCGAGAAGGGCTTCAGGCCCTCCATCGGCAAGGTGGAAACCCTTCTCTTCCCGGGCGGGCCCGGGATCCGGGTGGACAGCCACCTCTACGCCGGCTACCAGATCCCGCCCCACTACGATAGCCTCATCGCCAAGATCATCGCCTGGGCCCCCACCCGGGAGGAGGCCATCCGCCGCATGGAGCGGGCCCTTTCCGAAACGGTGATTGAGGGCCCTGGCCTCAAGACCACCATCCCCTTCCACCAAAAGGTCCTGCAGAACGCCTTCTTCCGCCGGGGGGCGGTCTACACCAACTTCGTGGCCCGGCGCATGGAGCTGTAGACTGGGCATGTGATGGTGGACTACGAGATCAGCGACCACGCCCTCGAGGCCCTGGTCCTCCACGCTTTGGAGGGCCTGGAGGGCGTGCGGCCCCTCGAGGCCGCCCCCCGCTCCCTGGGAGAGGTTTTCCGGCGCGCCAAACCCGTGAAGGTGGAGAGGACGCCGGAGGGCTTGAGCGTGGACCTGGTCCTTTCCGTGGACTATGGCCTGGCCATTCCCGAGCTGGCCCCAAGGGTACAAAAGGCGGTGGCCGAGGCGCTCTTCCTGGCCACCGGGGAGGCGGTGAAGGCGGTAAACCTCACCGTGGCCCAGGTGGAGTACCGCAAGGAGGTCCATGCTTAGGCGGGCGAGGGAATTGGCCATGCGCGCCCTGTTCGCCCACACCCAGGGGGGTGTGGACCTGGAGGAGGCCTTCCGGCACGCCTTGGAGGAGATGGGCGGGGAGGACGACCCTTACGGCGACGCCCTGGACGAGGAGGGGATCGCCTTCGCCAGAAGGCTTCTCCAAGGCTACACGGCCCACCAGGAGGAGGTGGACCGGATTCTTAGGGAAACAGTGGAGGGCTGGGACTTCGCCCAGATGTCCAAGACCGACCTCACCGTCCTCCGCCTCGCCACCTACGAGATGCTTTACGAGCCCACCCCCTTCGCCCCCCTCATTGAGGTGGCGGTGAAGATCGCCAACCGCTACGGCGGGGAGCACTCGGGCGCTTTCGTCAACGGGGTGCTGGGCCGCCTTTACCGGCGGATCCAGGAGGGGGAGCTTAAGACCGTAGCCAAGGAGGCCTAGATGACCCTAGCCCGTACCCTTTCCGGCCACGAGGTGGCGGAGGCGGTGTACGCCGAACTCCGCCAGAGGCTAAAGGCCTTGCCCTTTGTCCCCTCCTTGCGGGTCCTCCGCTTAGGGGAAGACCCGGCCTCCGTGTCCTACGTGCGGCTTAAGGACAAGCGGGCCCGGGAGCTTGGGTTCAGGAGCCAGGTGGAGGTCTACCCGGAGGACTTCCCCGAGGAGGCCCTGCTTTCCCGCATCGCCGAGCTCAACGCCCAAGAGGACGTGGACGGCATCCTGGTCCAGCTTCCCCTTCCCCCCCATATCCGGGCCGACAGGGTCTTGGAGGCCATCCACCCCCTAAAGGACGTGGACGGCTTCCACCCCCTCAACGTGGGCCGGCTTTGGAGCGGGGGAGAGGGGCTTTTCCCCTGCACCCCCTTGGGCATCCTCCGGCTTCTCAAGCACTACGGCGTGGCCCTGAAGGGCAAGGAGGTGGTGGTCCTGGGGCGGTCCAACATCGTGGGGAAGCCCTTGGCGGGCCTCCTCCTGCGGGAAGACGCCACGGTGACCGTGGCCCACTCCAAGACGGAAGCCCTCCCCGAGGTGACGCGCCGGGCAGAGGTCCTGGTGGTGGCTGTGGGGAAGGCCCATCTTGTGCGGAAGGACTGGGTCCGGCCCGGGGCCATCGTGGTGGATGTGGGGGTGAACCGGGTGGAGGGGAAGCTTCTTGGGGACGTCCACCCCGAGGTGGCGGAGGTGGCCTCCGCCCTCACCCCTGTGCCTGGGGGCGTGGGACCCATGACCGTGGCCATGCTCATGGCCAACACCCTGAAAGCGGCCCTCCTGAGGCGGCATGGAGCTTCTCTATAACCAGGTCTTCTGGACCGCCCTCCTGGCCAACCTTCTGGCCCAGACCCTAAAGCTTTTCCTCTATTACCTCCTGGAGGGCCGGTTCCAGTGGGAGCGCTTTTTGGAAACCGGGGGGATGCCGAGTTCCCACTCCGCCACGGTGAGCGCCTTGGCGGTGGCGGTGGGGCTCGAGGAGGGGTTTGGCAGCTCCCTTTTCGCCGTGGCCGCCGTTTTGGCCCTCATCGTCATGTACGATGCCACGGGCATCCGCCGGGCGGCTGGGCTTCACGCCCAGCTCCTGAACCAGCTCGTCCAGGAACTCCAGAGGGTCTTGGAAAAGGGCCCTGCCCCTGAGCCCCTAAAGGAGCTTCTGGGCCACACCTACCTCGAGGTCCTGGTGGGGGCTCTCCTCGGGGCTTTGGTGGCCCTCCTCAGCTATCACTTCTTCCCGGCGGCGTAGAAGGCCAAGGTCTGGCCCAGGAGGAAGACGAGGAGGCCGAGCACGGGGGCCAGGAAGAAGACGAACACGCTCACCAAAAGGACCAGGACCAAGGGCAACAGGGGCTTTTGGAAGCGGTGGAAGACGAAAAGGTTTAGAAGCCCAAAGAGGAGAAGGACGAGGAGGGCTACGGTTTCCACAAGGGGCCATTGTACGCTCTTGCCATGGGCGGGGAATGGGGTAAACTTTTACCGAGTATAAGGAGGGTGCTTCCATGTTGACCCTACCGGAAAAAATCCTCTTCCTCCTTTTAGCGGCGGCAAGCCTTTACTACGCCTACACCGGCTTCCGGCGCGTCTACCTGGCCATTAGGCGGGGGCGGCCCGAGGACCGCTTTGACCGCTTACCCGAGCGGGTGGGCCGGGCCCTCTGGGCCGTCCTCACCCAGGAAACCGTCTTCAAGCGAAGGCCCCTCGTGTCCCTCCTCCACGCCTTCGTCTTCTACGGCTTTGTCTACTATCTCCTGGTGAACCTAGTGGACCTTTTGGAGGGCTACTTCCCCCTTCACGCCCAGGGAGGCCTTTGGAACCCCTATAACCTCCTCGCCGACTTCCTCACCGCCTTGATCCTCGTGGGCATCCTCGGCCTCATGCTGAGGCGCTATTGGGTGGCCCCCAAGGACTTCACCTGGAACCCCAAGGTGCCCCTCCACGAGGGCGTGCGCCAGGGCATCCCCAAGGACTCCGCCATCGTGGGGGCCTTCATCACCTTCCACGTGGGTAGCCGCCTCCTCTCTAAGGCGGCGGGCCTGGCCCAGGAGGGCCCCGACCCCTTCCAGCCCGTGGCCAGCGCCCTGGCCCAGGCCCTGGCCGGGCTTTCCCCTTCCGCCCTGGTTTTTATAGAACACCTCTTCTGGTGGGGCGCCTTGGGCTCCATCCTCCTCTTCCTCCCCTACTTCCCCCGCTCCAAGCACATCCACCTCTTCATGGCTCCCCTTAACCTCACCTTCCGCAAGGAGAAGCCTGGGGCCCTTTTGCCCTTGGACTTGGAGAAGGAGGAGGAGAAGTTTGGGGCAGAGAAGCTGGAAGACCTTTCCTGGAAGCGGCTTCTGGACGCCTACGCCTGCATCATGTGCAACCGGTGCCAGGAGGCCTGCCCCGCCTACACCACGGGCAAGGCCTTGAGCCCCGCCGCCATCCTCATCTCCGAGCGTTACGAGCTCAACGGCATCCTAAAGGACTTCGCCGCCGGCAAGGAAAGCCCAAGGCCCCTTATGGACTTCGCCCTGAACGAGGAGGCCCTTTGGGCCTGCACCACTTGCATGGCCTGCGTGGAGGTCTGCCCCGTGGGGAACGAGCCGATGCTCCACATCCTGGACGTGCGCCGGGCCAAGGTCCTCATGGAAGGGGAATTCCCCCAGGAGCTCAACAACGCCTTCCGCGGCATGGAGCGCTCGGGCAACCCCTGGGGCATCGGCCAGGACAAGCGCCTGGACTGGGCCGAGGGGCTTAGCGTGCCCACGGTGGAGGAGAAGCCCAACCCCGAGGTTCTCTACTGGGTGGGGTGCGCCCCGAGCTACGATCCCAGGGCGCAGAAGATCGCCCGGAGCATGGTGGAGATCCTCAACGCCAGCGGGGTGGACTGGGCGGTCTTGGGGCGGCGGGAGAAGTGCACGGGGGACGCCGCCCGGCGGGCGGGGAACGAGTACCTTTTCTTCCAGCTCGCCACGGAGAACGTGGAAACCCTAAACCAGGTGGCCCCCAAGACCATCGTCACCACCTGCCCCCACTGCTTCCACACCCTGGCGAACGAGTACAAGGACTTTGGCGGCCAGTACCGGGTGGTCCACCACTCGGAGTTCATCGCCGAGCTCCTGCGCTCCGGGCGGATCAAGGTGTCCGAGGAAACCCGCAAGGTGGTCTTCCACGACCCCTGCTACCTGGGCCGCCACAACGGGGTCTACGAGGCCCCCCGGGAGGTGCTCAAGGGGGTGGGCTTGGCCCTTGCCGAGCCCCCAAGGAGCCGGGAGCGGAGCTTCTGTTGCGGGGCGGGCGGGGCCCAGTTCTGGAAGGAGGAGGAGCCTGGGGCCATGCGGGTTTCCCAAAACCGCTACCTGGAGCTCAAGGCCACGGGGGCCGAGGTGATCGCCACGGGCTGCCCCTTCTGCATGGCCATGATGAACGTGGAAACCGCCCAGGACGAAAAGGCCCCGGAGGTCTTGGACCTCGCCGAGCTGGTGGCGAAGGGCCTCAAGGCTTGACGTAGACGGCGAAGGCCCTATGGCCTTCCCGCCACCCCTCCCCGTAGGCCCTTAGGGCGAGGCCGGGGGGAGGGGTTAAAAGCTCGTAGCGTTCCCAGTAGAAGGGGCTACCCTCCCTTCCCCGGCGCCTCGCCTCCTCCCGGGTGAAGCCCTCCACCAGGAGAAGCCCCCCGGGGCGGAGGAGGGGGGCGAGGGAGCGCAGGAGGGGGCGGTGCACGTAGTAAGAGAGGAGGATGCCGGCGAAGGGGCCTGGGGGGAGGGTGGGGTCGGCCTCGAGGTCCCGTTCCACCAGGGTGAGGCCGGGGGTGCCCTCGAGGCGCTCTAGGGCCACCCGGCTCCTTTCCAAGAGGACCACGGGGTGGCCCCGCCCGAGGAAGTAGCGGGCGTTCCGCCCGAGGCCCCCCGCCAGGTCCAGGACGGGGCCCTCCGGCACGAAGGGCCCGTAGGCCCGCACCACGAAGGCGGGAGGGCGGTCCAGGGTTTCCCCTTGGTAGAAGGCGTCCCAGTCCCTAGGCATGGCGGCGGAAGGCGAGGAGGCTTCCCAGGAGGAGGATGAGGAGGGTGCCGGTCCAAAAGAGCGCCTTGGGGAGCACGAGGGCGAGCTCGGGGCGGTGGAGGAGGTGGGCGAGGGTGGCTTCCCCCTCCAGGAAAAGCTTCACCCCCGCCCAGCCCACCAGGGCGTAGGCCACCTTCTCCAGCCCAGGAAAGCGCTCCATAAGGAGCACGACGCTGCTGGCCAAGAGGCGGATGAAGAGGATGCCCAAGGCCACCCCCAGGAAGACCAGAAGGAGGTCCTTGGAGAAGGCCACCACCGCCAGGATGGAGTCCACGGCGAAGGCCAGGTCCACCAGGTTGATGAGGAGGACCACCCGCCAAAACGTCCGGGCCGTGGCCTCCGGGAGGGGCTTGGCCTCCGCGGCGTCCTGGAAGTGCCGAACCATGAGGTAGAGGAGGTAAAGCCCCCCCAGGACCTCCACCCACCAGAGCTGGATGAGGTAGATGGCGAAGAGGAGGGCGAGGCCCCGGAGGAGGTAGGCCCCGAGGATCCCGTAGAAGAGGGCCCGCCGCCTTAGGTGGGGCGGGAGGGGCTTCACCATTACCGCCAGGACCAAGGCGTTGTCCCCGGAGAGGAGGGCCTCCAGGGCGGCCACGGAGAGGAGGACAAGGAAGGCCTCGAGGCTCACCCTTCCCCCAGCAAGTACCGAAGCCCAGGGGCCAAGGCCTGCTTCCAGGTGACCCAGTTGTGCCCCGAGGGGCGCTCCTTGTAGGCGTGGGGGGCCTTCCTGTCGGCGAGGAGGGCGGCGAAGCGGCGGTTAGGCCCCAGGAGCCACTCCAGAAGCCCCACCTCCAGGTAGATGCGGGGCAAGGCCTCCGCTTCCCGGTAGCGTTCAAGAAGCCACTCCTCGTCCCGGTAGGCGTCCATCCCCCCGGGGTGGGCCTTGAGGGCGGGGGAGAGGGCGAGGACCTTGGGGAAGCGCCCGGGGTGGCGCCAGGCCTGCCACAAGGAGAAAAGCCCTCCCAGGGAGGCCCCCACCAGGACCACCTCCCCCAGGGGGCCGTAGGCCCTTTCCACCTCGGCCAGTATCCCGTGGAACTCCCCCTCGTACGCCTCGGAGAAGCGGTATTCCCGGTTCCGGTCTATGGGCTCCACGAAGACGAGGCGCACAGGGGGGATCTCCCCTCGCTCCAGGAGGGCTTTGGCCACCTTGTGGAGCCCGGCGGTGCGGTAAAAGGCCACCCCGTCCTGGGCCACCACCGTGGCCTTGGGGGCTTCCCCTGTCTCCGCCACGTAGTAGCGCCTTTCCCCTAGGCGGTGCCGCGCCACCTTGGGCTCCTCTTGGGGCTCGGGAGGGGCCTCGTAGCGGAACCCCGGAAGCCGGATGGCCCGGGGGTAGCTCCACCAGGGGTTATCCGCCCGTTCGGGGTTGTCCGGGTCAGGAAAGGGTTGGCCTTCCCGGTCTAGGAAGGCGTACTCCACGTAGGCCCCTTCCGGGAACTCCAAGGTGAGGGGGCCATCCAAGGGGATGGGGTTCCGCTCCCAGTCGGTGAAGTCCCCGATGAGGGCCCAAGCCCCGCTAGGGGGAAAAAAGGTTGCGGTGCGCCTGCCGATCCGGACCACGCCCTCTACTCTATCCCAGGCGGGATTAGAGCTTTTCCAGGTTGGGGTAGAGGAGGAGGAGTTCCTCCTCCGTAAGCGCCTCCTCTTCCTTTTCGGGCGTCCAGGAGAGGTAAAAGGCGAGGAGGGTGAAGGGGCTTGACCCCGCCAGGTCCAGAAGGGCTTCCTTGGCCGCCTCGAGGGTGAGGGGGCGCCTGGGGGGGAGGGGCCTCCGGTCCGCTAGGATGAGGCTCACCAAGAGGTAGCGCCCCCCGGGCTCGGGCCTGGCCCCATAGCTTGGGTCCACTTGCCTTTTCCCCTCAAAGTGGCGGAAGGTTTCCCGGTACTTGCTCCTTTCCTCCAGCATCCAGGCGTCAAACCGGGCCAAGGCCTCGGCCTCGGAGCCGTGTTCCACCTCGTAGCTGGCGAAGCGCCAGCCGGGTTCTTCCCTTAGGAGGAGCAGGGCGGCCTCGTCCAGAAGGTCCGCAAGCCCTTTGGCCGTGGTGGTGTCGGCTCCCTCGGCGAGGCGCCTCAGGGCCCCTTGCACCCCAGGGCCCTTTAGGAGGGCGAGGCGCAAGCGGGCGGCGCTCGCCCCTGGGCCTTCCCCCGCCCCCTTTAGGCCCCGCACCATGAGGAAGGCCACCAGGGCGAGGCCCAGGAAGACCACCACCGGCACCAGGCCGAAGCCTCCCCCGCCCCCGGGGTAGACCACCACGGGGCCCGGGTAGGTGGGCACGGGCATGGGGTAGGTGGGGACGGGCCCGGGGGCCATGGGTGGGGGACTGGGGCTATAGGGGCGCCCTCCTACCCCGCCCCCGCTTTTCTGGCCCAAGGCCAGACCCAGGAGGAGGACCAGCACCCAAAGCCGCGCCACCGCTATAGCATAAGCCTTTGTGCCCGGGGCCCCTTTGCGCTAAACAAAGGTTCGCAGTAAACTTGATATAGGTAGGCTTAGACTATGGACGAGAAAAGCCAAAGGAGGGAAACCATGCTGCCAGAAACCTTGCCCGTCTGCCCCGTGCGGGGGTCGGTCATCTACCCCACCATGGTCATGCCCATAGATGCCGGCCGCCCCATCTCCATCCGGGCCATTGACGAGGCCCTCACCCGGGAGCGGGTGCTCCTCATCGTGAGCCAGAAGGACAAGGAGGTGGAGGTCCCCAAGCCCTCCGACCTCTACGAGGTGGGCACCGCCTGCAATATCCTCAAGATGCGCAAGAACCCGGACGGCTCCGTGCAGGTCTTGGTGCAGGCCTTCGCCCGGGTCCGGGTGGTGGAATGGCTGGACCTGGGGGACCACCTCGAGGCCAAGGGGGAGGTCCTGGCGGACGAGCCCGGCGACCCCACCTTGGTCAAGGCCCTGGTGCGGGAGGTGAAGGACAAGTTCCAGGCTCTCCTTAAGGAGGGCAAGTACCTGCCGCCGGAGGTGGTCCAGTTCGTCCTGAACCTGGAGGACCCCTCCCAGCTCGCCGACTACATCGCCTTCCACATGGACTTCCGCCTGGAGGACAAGCAAAAGGTCCTGGAAACGGCGGAGGTGGCGGAAAGGCTCAAGCGGGTTCTCGTCCTTTTGCAGGCGGAGCTGGACCTCATTGAAACGCAAAAGCGCATCCAGCAACAGGTCAAGGAGGAGATTGACCGCAACCAGCGGGAGTACTTCCTAAGGGAGCAGATGAAGGCCATCCAGCGGGAGCTCCACGGGGAAGAGGGCGAGCAGGAGGTGGAGGAGTTCCGCAGGAAGGTGGAGGAGCTCAACCTGCCCCCCGTGGTGCGCCAGGAGGTGGAGCGGGAGCTCAACCGCTTTGCCCGCATGCACCCCGACTCCGCCGAGGCCAGCGTCATCCGCACCTACCTGGACTGGATCGTCAACCTCCCCTGGAACAAGCGCACGGAGGACAACCTGGACCTCAAGCGGGCCAAGGAGATCCTGGAAAGGGACCACTACGGCCTGGAGAAGGTGAAGGACCGGGTCCTGGAGTTCTTGGCGGTGCGCAAGCTCAAGGCCGAGCGGGCCAAGCGGGGCGAGATTCCCGAGGAGGAGGTCAACAAGGGGCCCATCCTCCTCTTCGTGGGGCCGCCCGGGGTGGGGAAGACCTCCATCGCCAAGAGCATCGCCGAGGCCTTAGGCCGCAAGTACGTGCGTATCTCCTTGGGCGGGGTGCGGGACGAGTCGGACATAAGGGGCCACCGCCGCACCTACATCGGGGCCATGCCCGGCAGGATCATCCAAGGCCTCCGGCAGGCGGGCACCAAGAACCCCGTCTTCCTCCTGGACGAGGTGGATAAGCTCGGCATCTCCTACCAAGGGGACCCGGCGGCGGCCCTGCTGGAGGTCTTGGACCCCGCCCAGAACAAGGAGTTCGTGGACCACTACCTGGGCGTGCCCTTTGACCTGAGCGAGGTGATGTTCATCTGCACCGCCAACTTCCCCCAGAACATCCCCGCCCCCCTCTGGGACCGCATGGAGGCCATTGAGTTCACCAGCTACATTGAGCAGGAGAAGCTGGAGATCGCCAAGCGCTACCTCCTGCCCCGGCAACTCAAGGAGACGGGCCTCGCGGAGGGACAGGTGGTGGTGACGGAAGCGGCCCTCATGCGCCTCATCACCCACTACACCCGGGAGGCGGGGGTCCGGCAGCTGGAGAGGGAGATCGGGGCCCTTTTGCGCAAGGCGGCCCGGCAGATCCTGGAGGAGGGCAAGAAGCGGGTGCGCATCACGGAAAAGGACCTGGAGAAGTACCTGGGCCCGCCCCGCTTCCTCCCCGAAACCGAGGCCCGGGAGCCCCAGGTGGGCGTGGCCACGGGCATGTACTACACCCCCGTGGGCGGGGACATCATGTTCGTGGAGGTTTCCGTCATGCCCGGCAAGGGGAACCTGATCCTTACCGGGCAACTGGGGGATGTGATGAAGGAGTCGGCGCGGGCGGCCCTTTCCTACGCCAAGAAGAACGCCGTGCGCTTCGGCATCCCCTTGGAGCGCTTTGAGAAGTCGGACATCCACATCCACGTGCCCGCCGGGGCCATCCCCAAGGAGGGGCCCTCCGCTGGGGTGGCCATCGTGAGCGCCTTGGTTTCCGCCCTCACGGAGGTGCCCGTGCGGCACGACATCGCCATGACCGGGGAGATCACCCTCACGGGGCGGGTCCTGCCCATCGGGGGCGTGAAGGAGAAGGTGCTGGGGGCGAGGCGGGCGGGGATCCGCGAGGTGATCCTGCCCAAGCCCAACCAGGCGGACCTCGCGGACATCCCCGCTCCCTTGCGCCAGAACATGACCTTCCACTTCGTGGAGCACCTGGACGAGGTCCTGGACCTGGCCCTGGTGGGGGGGTTGAAGGCCCTCGAGGCCCGGGGGAAGGCCAAGCCCAAGCGGGCCAAGAAGGAGCTCGTGGCCCACGCCTAAGGGGCCCCTCTAGCCCCCCAGGGCCTTCGCGTACACCTCCAGGTACTGCCGGGTGATGCGCTCCGGGTGGAAGTGCTCTTGGGCGTAGGCCCGGGCCCGCTGCCGCATCTTGGGGAGCTCGGGGTGGGCGAGGAGTTCCAAGACCGCCTCGGCGAAGCCCTCCAGGTCCCCGAGCTCCACGAGCCGCCCCACCTCCGGGCGGACCAGCTCCGGCACCCCCCCCACCGCCGTGGCCACCACGGGCACGCCACAGGCCAGGGCCTCGAGGGCCGCCTGGCCGAAGGACTCCTCCTCCGAGGCCAGGAGGAAGAGGTCCGCCGCCCCCAGAACCTCCTCCGGGTGGGGCGTGGGGGGGTGGAAGGTGACCCAGGCCTCCACCCCAAGCTCCCGCGCCACCCGCCGGGCCTCCGCTTCCTCGGGGCCTTTTCCCAGGAGGAGGAGGCGGGCCCGCACCTTTTGGCGCACCTTGGCAAAGGCCCGCACGATATCCGGCACCCGCTTGATGGGCCGGAAGTTGGAGGCGTGCACCAAAAGCCACTCCCCTTCCTCGGCGTAAAGGCTTTTCCGCTCCGGCCTTGGGTGGAAGCGCTCCGGGTCCACGGCGTTGGGGATCACCGTGGGCCTAACCCCAAAAGCCCTCTCCGCCTCCAGCGCCAAAGCCTGGCTCACCGCCGTGGTGGCCCGGGCATTCTTCAGGGCCCTTCGGGTGGGCCCGTGGAAGGCGGGGTCCATGCCCAGGACGGAAACGTCCGTGCCGTGGAGGGTGTGGACCAGGGGGAAGCCCTCGCCGAAGGCCAGGTAGCTGGCGGCGGCGTGGGGGATGGCGTAGTGGGTGTGGATGAGTTCTAGGCCCAGGCGCCCCGCTTCCCGCTCCAGGGTCCCGGCCAGGGACAGGGTGTACAGGGGCCCAGGGAAGACGGGGTAGAAGGGGAGGTCCACGGGGACGAAGCGGACGGGGCTTTCCTTGGGCAGGCGGAAAGGGCGTTCCGTGGCGAAGAGGAAGACCTCGTGTCCCATCTGGGCCAGGCGGTGGGCGAGCTCCGTGGCCACGATGCCGCTTCCCCCTAGGCCCGGGTAGGCCACGAGGCCAAGCCTTAGGGGCCTCACCCCTGGCGCCCTCCTCCTTTTTCCCCTACGGGTCTAGCGAAGGCCATGCCCCCAGTCTAGCGCAGGGCCCTGGCTCCCAGGCCGAGGAAGAGGAGGTTGGCCCCCCAGGCCCCAAGCTCCGGGGGCAAGGCCCCGATGCCGGCCAGGGAGCGCCCCAGGAAGAAGGCCCCGTAGTAGGCCAGGGCCAGGACCACGCTCATCCCCAAGGCGAGCCCCGTGCTCCGGCCATAGCGGAGGGCCATGGCCGCCGCCAGGAGGACCAGGACCAGGTTGGCGAGGGGCAGGGCCAACTTGGAGTGGAACTCCAGCCGGGCCCGGAAGCGTTCCAGGGGGGCCAGGAAGGGGTCTTTGGCCTTCCGCCAGGCCTCGGAGAGGCTATCCTGGCCGAAGCTAAAGGTGTCGGCGTAGTCGGCGATGGCCCGGGCGCGGGACAGGTCCGACTCCACCTCCACGAGGGGGCCTTGGCTCACCACCTTGAAGACCCGGCGCACCTGGCCGAGGAGGTCCTTCGCCCCCTCGAGGCCCGGCACCTCCTTGAAGTCCACCCGGTAGTAGCGGTAGTTCTCCAGGGTGATGACCTTATCCTCCCACCGGCCCCGCTCGGCAAAGAGGAAGGTACCCTCATCCCCCTGGAAGGCGGAGATCCTTACCCCCAGCATCTCCTTCCTCTCCCAGTCAAATCCGGAAAAATAGAGGCTTTTCCCTTGGCCGATGGGGATTTGGAGCCCCACGAGCCGGTGAAGACCAGCCCCTTGGGTATGGATCTCGTCCCACCAGGCCACCCGCACCCGTTCGTTGTAGTGGGGTACCACGTACTCCTGGAGGTACAGGGCCACCCCCGAGAGCACCCCGCCCACGGCGAGAAGGGGTAAGGCGGCCCGGTAAAGGGGTATCCCCCCGGAAAGGAGGGCAAACTGGGCCCCTTCCGCCGAAAGCCGCCCGAAGACGAGCACCGTGGTCACCACCGTGGCGATGGGGAAGACCTGTACCAAGACCCCGGGCACGTGGTAGGAAAGCCAGCGGAGCACCTTAACAAGGGGTACCCCCTCCAACCACCGGGCCCCGGCGTAGAAGAACCCAAAAAGGTAGACGGTGGTGAGGAAGGCCAGGGCCAGGAGGAGGACGGGGAGGCTTTCCCGAAGGACGTAGCGGTAGAGGGTCATGGGAGGCGGCTAGCGTAGGCGGCGAGGGGCAAGGCCCCCTGGGGCACCTTGGTGGAAGCCACGACCTTCCCGCCCTGGAAGCGAAGGTGGAGCCGGGCGGAAGCCCCTTGCCCTTTCAGGGTGGCTTTGCCCTCTTGGTAGGTGAAGCTTCCCAGGGCCAAGGCCTCCCTTCCCTGAAGGTCTACCACCAGGGTCTCCGCCTGAAGCCTGGGGCTTTCCGCCTGCACCTTGCCCTTGAGCACCACCACGTCCTCGCCGAAAAGGGCCAAAGCCCTTTCCGCCTTTAGCCCCTTGAAATCGGCGTTGCTGAAGGTAAGCCCTTGGAAGCGGGCTTCCTGTTTGGGAATATCGTGCTCCAGGCTCTGGGCGACGAAGGTTTCCTTTCCGGAGAGGAGCTCTACCCCTTTCGCCCGCACGAAGCTTCCCTCCTTGTACTCAATGTAGCTCCCCTTCAAGCGGAGCCCGTTTTCGTTGTCCACCAGGACGCCCCCTTGGGGAAGGGTGGTGACCCCCGTGTCCAGGTTCACCCGTTGGGGGCCAAAGGGTTCCACGCTGAAGGTGGCGAAGCGGGCAGCCAGGGCTACCCCTAGGAAGAGAAGGGGCAATAGCCTCTTCATGGAAGGCACTTTACCCCATTTCCCTTAGCCCCGCGTTAACGCGCCTTTTGGTAAAGTTTAGCCCGTGCGCCTTCTCGCCTTGGGCCTGGCTCTTGCGCCCCTTTTCCCCTTCCTGGGGTGGCTTGCCCCCCTCTTCCTGCCCGGGCTTCGGGGGCTTCCCCGCCCGGTTCTGGGCCTCTTGGGGTTCTACGCCTTCTCCCTCCTCGTGCCTGCCCTGTTCGCCCCCGAGTCCCTGGCCTTGCCCTTGGCCCTCTTCCGGGTGCTTTACGTCCTCGGCCTCGTGGGGGCGGGGGTGGTCTTGGCTAGGCGCCTTTCCCCGGAGGCGTTAGCGCCCCTGGGGTATGGCCTAGCCTTCCTTTACCTGTCCGCCTTTTTCGCCACCTACCTGGTCTATGGGGACAGGGCGGTGGGGGAGCGCCTGGCCCACCCCTTTCACAACCCCGTGGGGCTTGGCCTCATGGGGGCGGTGGGCGTCTTCCTGGCCCTTTACCTCCGCTACCCATGGCCCTTTCGCCTTCTCCTTGGGCTCCTTGGGGGAGCGGTCCTCCTCCTTTCCGGGAGCCGGGGGGGGATGCTAGGGTTTCTCCTGGGCGGGGCGGGGGGGCTTCTCTTCCGCCGGCGGGGGTTTTGGGCCCTAGGGCTTTCGGGGCTTCTCCTGGGGGTTGCGGGCTTCCTGGACACCCCGGTTACCGAACGCTTTTTCCAGACCCAGCTTTCCGGGCGGGAAGGGCTTTGGCTTAGGGCGTACGAGGTCTACGCTGCCCACCCCTGGACCGGGGTGGGGCCCTACCTTCTTGGGGACCACCTGAAGGGAACGCTCTTTGGGGACTGCTTTCTCTTTTCCCTTGTGGAAGCGCGCGGCCTGACCTGCCCCGCTTGGCTTGGGCCTCTTGGGGGATTTTGGCAGTTCGCCCACAACCATCTTCTCCAAGCCCTAGGGGAAAGCGGGCTTTGGGGCGCTTTGGGACTTGCCTTGTTGGTAGGTGGTTTTTTGGCGGCGGCCTGGGGGGATGGGCTTCTCTTTTCCCTCCTCCTGGCCTACGCCGCCATGGGCATGGTGGACAACCCCTTCAGCGTCCCGAGCCCCTTCCGCGGGGAGATTTTCTTTTTGGCTGGGGGGATGGCCCTGGCCCGGGGTTGGATTCCGTTAAACCGCCTCATGGCCTTGGCCACGGGGGTCATTCTCCTTTGGGCCCTTCCCTTTTGGCAGCTTGCCCTAAGCCCTGCCCCTCCACCCCCCGGATTGGCCTACGCCGCCTTGGGGCAAGAGGGCGGGGTGGTGCGCCTTCAGGGGGGCGAGGGGTACCGGGTCCAGGTGTGGCTCTGCGCCAAGGCCTGCCGCCGTGTGGGTTGGGAGTGGGATGGGTCTAAACCCATCGCCTTTAGCCTTCCTGGGGATCTTCCTCCCGGGCGCTACCGCCTACGGGTCTTGCTCTTTGCCCCTTCGCGTTCCGTGCAGAAGCCCCTTTATGTCCTGGAAAGGGAGGTGGAGCGGTGAGGGGGGCTTGGTTTCTTGGCCTCCTCTTGGGTGCCCTGGGGCTAGGGGTGGCGGGCCTAAAGGAAGCTTTTACCTTACGGCCGCTAGGGGGTAAGGCTGTTTCTTGCCAGCCGGGCTCCGTGCCCGAGCGGGCGGAGCTTTGGACGAACGGGGTGGTGGAGATCCCCCTTTGCCGCAGGGCCACCTTGGTCCTCCTCCTGGAGGGTACCCCCGCCCGGGGCAAGGGCCCGCACGTTTTGGTGGCGGAGGGAAGCCGCCTCCTCTTTGAGGGGGAGGTGCTGGGCCTTCGGGAGCTCAGGTTCCGCACCTCGGGCGAGGGGATGGTGGTTGTGGCCTTCACCGACGACCTGTACCTCCCCCCTGAGGACCGGAACCTTTTCTTGCGGAGGCTACGGGTAGAGCCCTAGGGCCTAGCGCAGGAGGCTAATAAGGGCCAAGACCACCCCTATGGCGGGAAAGACCAGCATGGCCTTGTGGAAGGCCCCTTCCTGCCCTGGAATGCGCCCCTCCAGCTTCTTTGGGCGCCCGGCCAGGTGTCTGGGTCTCCTCCCGGTATAGGGCCATCCTAGCGCAGGGAAAGGCCGAAGGTGAGGCTCCACCCTGTGGTTTCGCTGTACTGCCCCTTAAGGACGTTTTGCGCCCGAAGCTCGTAGGCCATGCAGCCATCGTAGAGGCGGAGGGTGAGGCCATAGCGGGTGAGTTCCCCGCCGCCCAAGCCTACCTCTGGGGCAAGCCACAGGGCCTGGCAGCAGGTCCGGTCGGGGAGGGGCATGGCGTAGGCGAGGCGGACCTCCTCCAGGCTCCCCCGCACGTAGGCTACCCGGAAGCCTCCTAGGTTTGGGTCTTGGAAGCGCCCTTCCAGGCGCTCCAGCCGGTCCCCCAGGGGGTTTTCCAGGGTGTAGCCGAGGCCCAAGGGGCCATAGGTTCCCTCCAGGAAAAACCGCTGGAATTCGTCCCGGTTCTCGTAGGTGAAGGGTGGGGTCTGGCCCAAGGGTTCTAGCCTCCCGGCGTACCCTGCCCTTAGGGAAAGCTCCCCTTCCCGGAAGCTTCCTTCCACGCTTCCGCCTAGGGCCAGGTAGGGCGCGTAGGCGCTCCCAGGGTAGAGGGTAGCGAGGAGGGAGGGCGTAAAGGTTAAGCGGAAGGGACCTTCCTCCAGGGTGGCCCGGTAGGCGGCCTCGAGCCCCAAGGTCCAGCCTTGGCTCCTACCCGTTTCCGCGTAGCGGAGAAGGGGGTTCAGGGTCAGGCCTTCCAGGCGGAAGGTGGGGCGGTAGCGGACCTCGAGGCGGGGGGTGTCGGCATCGGGGGGCTTGGGGCTTGCGGCGAAGAAGAGGTCGTCAAAGAAGGCCCTCACCCCGGGGGCGTAGCCCAGCTGGGCCTCCATGCCCCGGTTTCCCTCCCGGTAGCCCACGAGAAGGGCCGCCTTTTCGGTCCCAAGGCCCGTGGCCAGGAGGGTGAAGCGCCGCTCCCAGCGGCCGATTTCCTCCCCAGGCCTGGGGAGGGGGAAGCCCTTAACCCCTACGCTCCACCCCCCGTCTGCGGTGCTCCCCAGGACCAGGGGGCTTTCCAAGGGGGGTCTGCGGTTGGCGTTTGCCCGGGCCTCGCCCAGGGGGATGTCCAGCGCCCAGAGGCCCAGGCTCGCTTCCCCCACGAGCTCCCCGGTGGCCACGTCAAACCGCGCCTCCTCCATGGAAAGGCGCACGTCCTCCCCGCAGGGGCAGGGCGTGGCCAAGAACCCTCTGAGGAGGGCTTCCTTTTGGCCGAAGCGGGCCTCTTCCGCCTTTACCCGGTAGGCGGGGGACTCTAGGAGGATCCCTTGGCCCAAGGGGGGGGTTTCCAGGAGGACGCTTTCCGCTTCCGCCCGAAGCTTCCCCCGCGCAAGCCTAACGCCCTTTAGGGCCTTGCCCTCGAGGCGCTCCGCCTGGAGGCGCCACCCCTCGGCCTCCCCGGTGAGCCCCTCGGCGAAAAAGGCCCTGGCCTCCTCGCGGTAGCGGATGAGGGGGGCCTCGAGGAGAAGGCCTTCCCGTTCTAGACAAGCGCGTCCCTCAAAAACGAGCTCTTCCCCATCGTAGGTGAGTTCTTCTCCGCCCAGTAGTCCCTCTTCCGTTTCCAAGGTGTAGGGCCTTTGGGCGCAAGGGCCCGCCAAGGCCAAGCTTCCCCAAAGGGCTAAGAGGGGGAGTAGGCGCCTCATGGCTAAGACGATACCAGACTAGGGGGCCCAGCCCGAGGGCCTTGCCGGGTAGGGTGGGGTCTGGCCTCGCTTGACCTCTACCCGGAAAAGCTGGGAGAGGGTGAGGGTGCCCCTCGTGGCCCGGGCCTGGGCCAGGGCCTGGTCCAGGAGGCCGCTTAGCTCTAGGAGGAAGCGGTCTTGTACCGTCTTCTCCACGGGCAAGGCGCCGAAGGTGAGGCAGGCGGGGTTTACCTTTGGGCAGTGGGGCTCTAGTCTGAGCCTCCCCCCAAGGAAGTAGAGCCGCCAGCTTCCCAGGTCTACTCGGTACCCGGCCCGCAGGTGGTCCTGGTACTGGAGGGCGAGCCTTTGCCAGAGTTCCCTGGCTTCTTTGCCCACGGGGCTTAGGGTGTACCGCCAGGCTGTGGCGCCCTCCTGGGTGAGGCTTTGGCTCCGGGTGAGCCGCCACTCTTGGGCGCGGGCCAAGGGGAGGAGGAGTATGAAGAAGCTTAGCCAAACTCTTCGCATACCCTCTTATTCTCCCTGACCATTGGCCCAGGTTTTGGTTATGTGCTTCCCGAGGGTTTTTAGGGGGTCCTGCAAGGTGTTATAGTTTGGTGGGGATGGTGCCCGTGTGGGCGGGGTGTAGTGTGAGCGCAGATTCTTTTTAAGAACTGCAAGGCTAGGAGAGGATATCGTTTGGAGTCGGGTAGAGGAGGTGCAGCCTTATTTGGCAATGGCCACAGTCTGTGATTTCTCTGTGCCGGGGGGCGAGAACTTTGTGGCGGGCAACGGGGTTTTCTGCCAGAACACCTACGGCCTCTGCATGGACCCGAAGGACGGGCGGGTGGTGTCCGCCTTCATCGTTCAAGCCCTCAGAGGGGAGCCCCTCACGGTGTTTGGCGACGGGAGCCAGACCCGGTCCTTCTGCTACGTGGACGACCTAATAGAGGGAATCCGGCGCCTTATGGAGGTGGACTACCCCTACCCGGTGAACCTGGGGAACCCGGAGGAGTACCGGGTTCTGGAGCTCGCCCAGTTGGTAAAGGAGCTTACGGGAAGCCCTTCTCCCATTGTCTTCCGCCCCCTGCCGGAGGACGACCCCAAGCAACGCCGGCCGGACATCTCCTTGGCGAGGCGCCTCCTGGGGTGGGAGCCGCGGGTTCCGGTGCGAGAGGGCTTGATGCGGACCATTGCGTACTTTAGGGAGGTGATGGGCGATCGTTAGCTTGCGCCATGTGCGCCGCCTTGTTGCGTTGCTAGGTTCCCGCACGGGACGGAACCTCCTTTACCTTTACCTGGCTCAAGGAGCCAACTATTTGTTTCCCCTGGTTACTCTCCCTTACCTAGCCCGAGTCCTTGGGCCGGAGGGGTTTGGCGTTTTAGCGCTGGGGCAGTCCTTGGCGGTTTACCTGCAGCTCGTGGTGGAGTATGGGTTTACCCTTTCCGGGACGCGTGAGGTAGCCCGCCATCGAGAGGACAGGGAAGCCCTCGCCCACATCTTCGCCGGGGTTTTAGGTGCGAAGGCCCTCTTAGCGGTCCCCGCATTGTCTTTGGCCCTACTGGTCCAAGGGCTTCCAAGCCTGAAGGGTAAGGAGGAGGTGGTTTTAGCCGCTTTCTTTTGGGCGGTGGCTTGGGGATTTAGCCCGGTGTGGTTTTTCCAGGGGTTGGAGAGGATGCGGGAGGTGGCTCTCTTAGAGGTGCTTACCCGGGCCTTGGCTACGGCAGGTGTGCTTGTGTGGGTGCGTTCGCCGGAGCAGGTCCACTGGCCCCTTTTTCTGAACGGGGCGGGGGCCTTAGTGGCGACGATTATGGGTACCTTTTGGTTGAAGAGAGATTTCCCCATCCGTTTACCAAACTTAGGGGATGGTTGGCGTTTCCTCCGTTTGGGTTTTGGCCTCTTCTTTTTTCGCTTGGCTGTTAGCCTGTATACAGCGGCGAATCCTTTAATCCTGAGCTTTTTTGCTCCTCCGGCCCAGGTGGGTCTTTACGGGGGAGCGGAGCGAATTACTAAGGCCTTTTTAGCCATGGTGGATCCTTTTAGCCGGGTTTTTTTCCCCCGCTTTGCCCATGGGGTTAGGGAGGATCCCAAGGAAGCGGGGCGTTTGGCCAGCCGGGTTTTCCTTCTTATGGGGGGAATAGGAATGGGGGGCGCCTTGCTGCTTGGCCTTCTTGCCCCATGGGTGGTCCGCCTCCTTTTGGGCCCAGGTTATGAGGGGGCGGTCCCGCTTATGCGCACCTTGGTCTTCTTGCTTCCTCTTATTGCCCTATCCAACCTTCTGGGAATCCAGTGGATGTTGGCTTGGGGGATGGACCGGGCCTTCCACGCTATTATTGTAGGGGCTGGGTTGGTGAACCTGGCCTCGGCGAGTGTATTTAGCTATCTCTGGGGCCCCCAGGGGCTTGCGTGGGCGGTGGTCTTGGTGGAGGCTTTGGTCACAGGAAGCATGTTGTGGTACTTACACGTGCGGCGACGTCTTCCATGGGAGGTAGCTCGGTGAAAGCGGACTACCTCATCGTGGGCGCGGGTTTCACCGGGGCCACCTTGGCGGAGCGGATCGCCTCGGAGCTGGGGAAGCGGGTCCTGGTGGTGGAGAGGCGGGACCACATCGGGGGGAACGCCTACGATGAGATGGACGAGCGGGGGGTTTTGGTCCACCGCTACGGTCCCCATATCTTCCACACGGAGAGCCGGAAGGTGTTTGAATACCTCTCCCGCTTCACCGAGTGGCGCCCCTACTTCCACCGGGTGCGGGCGGTGGTGGAGGGGAAGGAGATTCCCCTGCCCTTTAGCCTGGCCTCCCTGCGAGCCCTCTTCTCCAATCGGGTAGCGGACCGCCTGGAGGAGAAACTCATAGGGCGCTTTGGCTACGGGGCCCGGGTGCCCATCCTTCGGCTCAAACAGGAGGACGACCCTGACCTTCGCTTCCTGGCGGACTACGTGTACAAAAACGTCTTTGAGGGGTACACCCTGAAGCAGTGGGGAATGCGCCCCGAGGAGCTTTCCCCTTCCGTGACGGCGCGGGTGCCTGTTCTTGTGAGCTACGATACCCGCTACTTCCAGGACGCCTACCAAGCTATGCCCAAGGAGGGGTACACGGCCCTTTTCCGGCGGATGCTCCGGCACCCCAACATCAAGGTGCTCCTGGGGGCGGACTGGCGGGAGGTGGAGGGGGAGGTGCGGTACCGGTACCTCATCTACACGGGGCCTATAGACGAGTTCTTCGGGTACGCGCATGGCCCCTTGCCCTACCGCTCCCTGCGCTTCCGGTTGGAAGGGAGGCCGGTGCCTTGGGCCCAGGAGGTGGGGACAGTGAACTACCCCGTGATACGCCGCTGGGATTCGAGGGGTCTTGTCCTCTGGGCTAGGGCCGCCTAGTTCGGACTTAGGGGGAACTGGTTCCGCGTGAAAGGGCTATCGAAAGTGGTACGTGAACGAGAAGGATTCTCTTAACTAATGTGCCCCTTGCTTTATTTCTAGGCGTAAATGCGCAAAGTAGGGGGTCAAGTGAAGCTTGACCGTTAGCACTTCCTTTACCCTCTAGACTCTGCAGCCCTTTTGGTATCGATTTACGCCTGGGTAGGCGATACCCTCGAAGCCCTCCGAGTCCAAGGCTGCATCAATCCCACGCGCGTCGCAGCTAGGTAACCGTAGGGCTTAATCCCCCTTTGCCAAAAGGGGGATACAACAGAACGCTTCAGAACGCTTCCTTCTGGGGTGGCGTGTGCTTTTGCGTGAGGATGGGACCAGGTGCGGCGCGTAAGAGCATGAGAGGGTGGTATGGGGGACATGGTGTTGCCTTTTACCCTAGGTTCCTGGAGTGTATCCGGAAGAATCGGCAAGTCTGGCATAGGCATCAGGGGCGTCTATACCACGTCGCGTTATAATGCGCTGGGTATAACTTGGCTGGCAAGGGTGGAGGTGTGAGTGTGAGTAGGCGTGGGGCTGATGTGGTGTCGGATAGCAAACTCGCCTTGGAGGGTAGAAAGATCAGGTTTTCGCTGGTTTTAGCCACAGTAGACCGAACGGTGGAATTGGAAAAATTTCTACTGTCTTTAGAAGCCCAAACATATCGAAACTTTGAAGTGATTTTGATAGATCAGAATCCAGATGAAAGGATTAAGGAAGTTTTGAGCCGGTTTAGTTTTTCTTTCCCAGTTCGACACCTCAAGGTTCGCTGGAAGGGGCTTTCTAGAGCTCGTAATTTTGGACTTCGTTATGCAAAAGGAGAGATCGTTGCCTTTCCAGATGATGATTGTGTGTATAACGATCCATATTTTCTGAGTAAGATAAGTGACTTTTTGGAAAAGAGATCGGACATAGACCTTTTGATTGTGAGGGCAACAGATTTAGGAGGCCGGGATTTCCCCTTGCAGCGGAAAACGCCGGGAAAGGTTTCTCCATGGCAGATGTGGCATCTTTCCATAAGTTGGGTTTTGTTTGCCTTGCGCCGCGTTACTGAGAAGGTGTTCTTTGACGAGCATTTGGGGGTTGGTTCTGAGACGCCTTGGGGCGCTGGGGAGGATACGGACTTTGGACTGAGGGTTTTAAAGGCCGGGTTTTCGGTGTGGTATGAGCCGACTTTGAGTGTGGCACATCCGAACAAATTACCAGGGGCTGAAAAAGCTAGGAGGTATGGAAGGGGTAACGGGTATGTTCTTAGAAAGCACGGAGCATGGATGAAGTTTGTGTGGATTATGGCTCGTCGGGGTGTGGCTTTGTTGTTCTATATGTTGATGGGGAAGTGGGAGGAAACAACCTGGCGCTGGGAAGCTCTTAAGGGTACTATCGAGGGCTTTACAGGGTTGGTGAGAGGGAAAAGGCGTATATGAGGCGGAGTGGAAGAGCACCTGTAAGTGTGATTATTCCTTGCTACAGATGTGAGGGGACATTGGAGAGGGCTTTGGAGTCAGTGGCTTTACAAACGTGGCTTCCAGCAGAAGTTATCATTGTGAGTGACGGCAATCCTGCAGAAGCAGTTGCTCTGCTCGAAGATGCCGTACGGCGAGTCGTACAAAGCAGTTCTCTAAATATTCGCTTTGTGATTCTTTCTGAAAACCGGGGGCCGGGGGCTGCAAGGAACAGGGGTTGGGAGCAAGCTAGTGAAGAGTATGTGGCTTTTCTAGATGCGGACGACATGTGGCATCCTGAAAAGGTGGAGCGACAGGTTGGTTGGATGACAACTCACCCTTCAGTTGCTTTTACGGCACATGCCTATGTGCCCTGTCTGAAAGGAGGGACTTTTCTCCCCAGAAGCTTTTCTGAACCTAAAGCTCTTTCGCCGTATTCTCTATTGTGGCGCAATTTCATTGCAACCCCAACTGTTGTTTTGCGAAGATGCTTATCCTTCCGTTTTCCAGAGAAGAGGTATGCAGAGGATTACGCACTCTGGCTCCGAATAGCGCTAAGCGGATTTACGCCATATTATTTCAAAGAAGGCCTAGCGTTCGGGCTAAAACCTCCTTGGGGATGGGCAGGTCTTTCAGCTAACCTTTGGAAGATGGAACTGGGGGAGTTAGACACGTATATGTTGTTAGCTCGTGAGAAGATGATACCTTGGGCGGCGTTCCCTATCCTTGCGGCGTGGTCATTGGCGAAGTTTTCCCGGAGGTACCTGCTCAGTTGGGTGCAACGCAAATGGCGAAGCGGATCCTGCTTTTACTAGCCTATTCGTCTAGACTGGTGTGTTAGGGACCAGCAGTTTATGCTATTCCTTAGCGATTGCCCAGATTTCTAGGCGCAGATGCGCAAGAAGAGGGGGTGCCATGAAGCTTGACCGTGGGTACCGTCCTTACCCTCTTGACTCTGCAATCTTTTTGGTGTCCATTTACGCCTGGGGAAGTGACACCCTCAAAGCGCTCCAAGCCCAAGGTTGCAAACGTCCAAGACCCCAATAGCTACTTTCGCCGAATGCCTCGCCCTCTTCTTCTCCCACTGAATTTGGCCTTTGGGCCCGATCCAAGGGCAAGGCATGTCGCTATCAGGGTAGGTCCTCTTGGGGCTTGCAAGCTACGCTGCTGCCTGACCGCGGGTCATGTCCCGGTGGCGGTGAGGAACGAGCGGGGACTTCCCTTACGCTTCGCCCTTGTACCAGGGAACATTTGGCGAATAGGAGCGAGGAACCCTTGGAAGGCTTGCCTGCTGTGCTGCGGAACCGAGGGTTTCGGTGGGTGTAGGGGGTCAAGACGCTGCATTACCGGTTTGCGTAGGAGGAGTGGGGAGGAGAGGGGGTGAGAGGGATGTGTGGGGTGGGCGAGGAAGGGATGGAGGTGCAGCTTAGTGGGTTTAGGCCTTCGCTTGGGTTTCACTGGATAGAGGTGCGGGCGTGGGTGAGGGTTGGTGGCGCGGGTGAACCTCATTTACCTGGTGCACAACTTCGTATGAAGTTGGATGCTTCTCAGGAGGGTGGGGGTGGAGATTTGAGGAGGAAGTGGCACTTTTTATACGACCGTGCACACTCCCAGGGGTGAGTGCTCCGCGTGCTCTGAGGAACCGTCGTCCACCAAAAGGTGCAGCTTGTAGCCGTGGAGGTTGATGCGCCCCCTGGGACTGTAGCCCTGGTGGGCCTGTTCCGCGAGTGGCGTGGTGGTTGGGTTGCTGAGGGAGGTGGCGGGGGCGAGAATGGCGCTGGAGGGAGTTTGGGGCTCGTTCTTTATGGCTCAGGGGGAAGTCACTTATAATGAACCTGCTGGGGTGCTCCAGAGCTTGTTTTTCTTGGTTGCTTTATCTTTGGGGGAGTAGGTTGGAGGAATAGATGTGGCAATCTTTGGAACAAAAAGTGGATTTCAAAATGAAGCTCCTTGCGTCTCTTATTTTGGGGCTTTCCTTATCTGTTGTTCGTTGGGAGCCATCGTTTTTTGATTTGGTTCTGCCCATAGCGATATTGTTGGGATATAGATACTTTTCTTGGAGTCCGGGACATGTTTTAGCCCTTGTTTTAATTGGCCTTTTCATGTTAAGTCAATTGCTTTCTTTGTTTTTGGCCTTAGGTAGGGATTTTGATGAAGTGGTGCCATGGGATAGGATGGTGTTTTATATGCTTGTCACCTTTTATGTGAGTTTGATTTCGGTTGTATTCATGGGGTTAAAGGAAAAGGTTTCTATTTATTATTTTCTTGCAGGTTATTTTGTGGGTGCCTTATTGTTTTCTCTTTTAGGTATCTTCGCCTTTCTCGGCATGCCGGGCCTCGAGTCATTACTTTGGGGTGGGTCAAGGTTGGTGGGTTTGTTTAAGGACCCTAACGTTTTTGGAGCTTTTTTAGTACCAGCATTGCTCTTTTCGCTTGCCGAAAGCTCCAGGCGCAAGCCACTTTGGTTGCTTGGCTTTTTGCTACTCCTAGCCGCTTTGCTGTTATCTCTCTCAAGGGGGGCTTGGGTTAACTTCCTCGTTGCGCTGGTGGCATGGACATTTTTGCGTCCAAAGGCCAGATGCCCTTTGACACTGCTGATGTTTTCGTTGTTTATAGCAACTTTTCTTTATGCAACACTCCTGCTAGGCGACACTTTCTCCTCGCGCTTGGGTTTCCAGCCCTATGACCGCGATAGGTTCAGCAAGCAGGTGGAGGCCCTAGTTGCGTCCTGGGAGGACCCCATAGGGAAGGGGCCGGGATCGGCCGAGTACTTTTTGGAGTATGCCACCCACAACTCCTATGTGCGCTTAGCCTTTGAAACCGGTTGGGTCAGCCTTTGCTTCTGGCTTGCTTTTGTAGGCCTTAGCATGGCTTATGCACTGAGGTGTGGACTCAAGCAGGGCAGTTTATTGCACGAGATCATATTCGCGAGCCTCGCCGGTATTCTCGCAGAAAGCTTCGTCATCGATACGCTCCATTGGCGGCATATGTGGATCATGCTTGGCTTAGCATGGTCGGGGTATGCGTGTGCTTTATCTGATCACCCGAGCCGAGCCAGGGGGGGCCCAGATGCATCTTCTGGAGCTCCTGAGGGCCTTCCGGGACAGGGCTGAGCTACACCTGGCCGTGGGGCAGGACGAAGAGGATTTCCTGGTGAAAGCTGCCCGGGAGCTTGGGGTGGAAACCCACTTGTTCGCTCACATGGTGCAACCCATCAGGCCTGCGTCGGATCTGCGGGGACTCAGGGAGGTAAGGGACCTCATCAGGAGATTGCGCCCCGATCTGGTCCACGCCCACTCTTCCAAGGCGGGCTTCCTAGGCCGGCTTGCGGCGAGGAGCCTGGGGGTGAGGAGCGTTTTTACAGCCCACGGGTGGGCGTTCACGGATGGGGTAAGCCCTGCACGGAGGGCTTTGGCGCTTACCCTAGAACGTTTGGCTGGCCGGGTAGGTGACCTCGTCCTTGCCGTTTCCGAAAGGGACCGGGAGCTTGCCCTACGCTACCGGGTGGTTCCCCCGGAAAGGATACGGGTAGTGTGGAACGGGGTTCCGGATACCCCATTGCGGGCCAGTCCCGGGCGGTATCCGCCCCGGATCGTCATGGTGGGGCGGTTTGCGCCTCCAAAAGATCACGCCCTTTTGCTGAGAGCCCTTGCAGGACTGCGAGCGCTACCTTGGCGCTTAGACCTGGTGGGCCAGGGGTCTCTTTTGCCCGAGGTCCGGGCCCTGGCGGAGCGCTTGGGCCTGGGGGAGCGGGTGCGTTTCCTCGGGAAGCGGCTGGATGTGGACCGGATCTTGGCTGACGCGCAGGTTTTTGTCCTGGCCTCCAACTGGGAGGGCCTGCCCCTTTCGGTGCTGGAAGCCATGCGGGCGGGGCTTCCCGTGGTGGCGAGCGACGTAGGGGGGGTAAGGGAAGCAGTGTTAGAGGGCAGGACGGGTTACCTGGTACCCCGGGGCGACGAGGGCCTTTTAAGGGAACGCCTCGCCCTATTGCTCCAGGACCCCCATTTGAGGGTGGCCCTAGGCAGCGAGGGACGGAGGAGGTATGAAACCCACTTTACGCTAGAGAGGATGCTTAGCCAGGTTTGGGCTACCTATGAGGAGCTTTTGGCGGGGGGTTCATCCCTTGTTCAGACGTCGCTGGAGTAGCATAGAGGCCATGGGTGCGTTGGAGCTAAGGTTGCCTTACAGGCTTATCAGACCGAGGAGCTGGCCCAGTCCCTGGCTGGCCTTAGGGGTGCTCCCTGCATTCCTGGGGGCTCTCCTTTTCTTTGGGCCGCCTCCTTGGGGTTGGGAGGAGGGTGTGCTGGTGCTCCTTACGGCCCTCGCCCACCTTCTCGCCTTTCTCTCCACCGACCGAATGGCCCGCTATCCTGGGAAGGAGTCCTGGGGGATTGCGGCCTTCAACCTTTTGCTCTTTAGCCTTCTTTTGGTGGCGGTGTTGGCCCTGGGGCGGCTTTACTACTCCAGGGGCTATCTCCTATCGGCCACTTTCCTTTGCTTTCCCCTCTTGGTGTTTTACCTCACCCGCGTGCCCCCTGTGCGGCTTGCGCTCGTTCCTGGTGGGGTAGCAGATTGGCTGCGGGCGCATGTTGGGGAAAAACTTCCCATCGCCCGCCTGGATGAGGTGGAGGGGGTGGTGGCGGACTTGCATCACCTGGATCCCAAGGCCTTACCCCTCTTGGCGGAGGCTTCCCTGAGGGGGATCCCCATCCTCCATGCGGCGAGCGTGTATGAGGGGTATACGGGTAGAGTCCCTTTGGGGCCACACTTTAACGAAGGGCTTATGGCCTTGGCGGAGATGGACCGGGGGCTTTACCCTTGGTTCAAGCGTTTGTGGGAAGTAGGGCTGGTCCTTTTCCTATCTCCCCTAATCCTTGTCCTGGGCGTTTTGGTGGCCCTTCTTGTGTATTGGGACCTTGGCCGGCCTGTGATTTTCGCGCAGGAGCGCGTGGGTTTGGGGGGGCGTCCTTTTAAGGCGTACAAGTTTCGTACCATGCGGGGCGCGCCCCGGGAGGGTGTATATGTGGGGGAGGAGGAGGCTAGGTTAACCCCCTTGGGCCGGTTTCTCCGGCGCTACCGGTTGGACGAGTTGCCTCAGTTTTGGAATATTTTGAAGGGGGATATGAGCCTGGTGGGACCGCGGCCGGAACAGCGTGTTTTGGCAGAGGTGTACGCCAAGGAAATCCCCCTTTACCCCTTGCGCCATAGCGTGCGCCCTGGGCTCACAGGGTGGGCGCAGGTGCAGCAAGGTTACACGGAAGGTGTGGAGGGAACCCGGTTGAAGCTTAGCTATGACCTTTACTACATCAAGCACCTTTCCTTTTGGCTTGACCTTCGGATACTGGTGAAGACCCTTTGGGTTATAGGGACTGGGTTTGGTGCCCGTTAGGCTTACCTTATGGCTCCTGAGACCGACGTGACCCTCTTGGATCTCCTTGGCGCCTTGCGGCGCAGCTGGCGTTGGCTTTTGATAGGTACCTTGGCTGTCGGGATATTGGCGGGGGTAGTTGGAAGCCTTTTGCCGCCTCGCTATAGTAGCGAGATAGTGCTTCAAATAAACGGTGAGGTTGAGAGAGAAATCCCCCCTGTTTTGGAATACCGTTTTTCTGGGCTAGGCGTTGACCTTTTCCTCCTCCCCCATCCGGCGCAGTTACCTTGGGTCAGTTGGGTCAAGTCGTATGCAGTACAGCAAGGTGGGGGATTCCGTTTTGTGCTGGAGGAGGAGGGAGGAATCTTGAAAATAAGAGGCTATGGGGCTACCCCCGAGGAAGCCCAGGGGAAGGTGCTCGAGGGCTACGCACGCCTGAAGGAGCGACTGAGGGGGAAGCTCCAAGTTTTCTGGGACAGTTATTTTAAGGGTGAGGAGATGGTACTCCGCCAGGGGTTGCGGGACATAAGGGAAGCCCTAAGGGTGTTGGCCCAGGACGATTATGACCCCACGATCCGCCAGCGCCTTCGCACGACGGCTTCCCTCATGGAGCTTAGGCTCCAGCAACTTAAGGCGTACCAGGAGGAACAGTCCTTAGAGGCGTTGACGGAAGAGACCTTAGCCTCGGGCCTGTTCCTCCTCCAGCCTGCCCAGAAGCCTGAAAGGCCCGAGGAGAGGCACTCCCTGCGGTATGGCCTCGTGGCCGCCCTAACCTTTGGGCTCTTTGGAAGCCTTTGGGTATTTTCAAGGGAGCTTTTCCGGGGCTAAAACCCCGGTGTTTGGTTCCTTGGCGCAAACCGAAGCCTTAGGGGGTTAGGCGTTGTGCTGTTCTATAGCCCTGGACCGGGCGAAGAGGGGCTGCTTCAAGGCCCAGGGTATGCCGGGCTAAGGTTGCCAGCCCGAGGGCCTTGCCGGGTAGGGTGGGGTCTGGCCTCGCTTGACCTCTACCCGGAAAAGCCCGGAGAGGGTGAGGGTGCCCCCCGTGGCCCGGGCTTGGGCGAGGGCCTGGTCCAGGAGGTCGCTTAGCTCTAGGAGGAAGCGGTCTTGAACCGTTTTTTCCACAGGCAAAGCGCCGAAGGTGAGGCAGGCGGGGTTTACCTTTGGGCAGTGGGGCTCTAGCCTGAGCCTCCCCCCAAGGAAGTAGAGCCGCCAGCTTCCCAGGTCCACCCGGTACCCGGCCCGCAGGTGGTCCTGGTACTGGAGGGCGAGCCTTTGCCAGAGTTCCCTGGCTTCTTTGCCCACGGGGCTTAGGGTGTACCGCCAGGCTGTGGCGCCCTCCTGGGTGAGGCTTTGGCTCCGGGTAAGCCGCCATCCCTCCGCTTGGGCCAGGGGAAGGAGGAGCGCAAGCAGAGCTAGCCAGGTCCTTGCCATGTTCTCTCTGATTCTAGTGGAGGAGGGTTGTTTGCACCGCTAAGGTGCTGAGGAGCTCGTGGGTGTGGCGGTGACTTAGGGGGAAGCGCATCGGTTCCGCAGCCTTGCGCTCGCTTGACGCCGGCGGGGTGGAGGGCCTTGGAGGAAGCTGGATTAGCCACGGCCATTGTTTCCTTCACCGCTTTCTTCAGCGTCGCCTGGGGGTGCTCCCGTCTATGGGGTGACTCCTCCGTGTCCTTGGCACCCACCTTTCATACGCCTTTACTAGGAGTAGCGAGCCATTTCCAGACGCAACCTTGTTTCAGACGCAGCCTTGGATTTCAAGCGGCTTAGGGGCTCCTTGTCGCTTCGACCAGGGCCTCCTCGGCTTCCTGCATGTAGCGGTCCCAGGGGATGAGGGCGTAGCCCTCCACCTGGCGGGCCGGGTAGTAGGAACCCTCGAGGCCCACCGGGACCCGCACCTCGGCGTACGCCCGCACCAGGGCGGTGGGGGGTCTAGGAAGAAGCCTTGGCCCCCTGAGGCGTTCCAAGAGGAGGCTTAGCCGGAAGGCGAGGCCAAGGCGCCGGGCATGCTTGGGCATCGCTTGCCGATTCCCCATGACGGTCAGTTGGCCCGCACCTTCTTGTTGAGGAAGTCCAGGAGGAGGTACTTGCCGATGTTCCTGGGGCTTGTCAGGTAGGCCTTCCCCCGGGTGATTTGGGAGAGCTTCTTCACGAAGGCCAAAAGCTCGGGCTCCCGGGCCAGCATGAAGGTGTGGATGGGGATGCCCTCCCGCCGGGCCAGGGTGGCCTCTTTGAGGGTTTCCGCCAGGATCAGGGGGTCCAGGCCCCAGGCGTTCTTGTAGATTTCCCCGCTCGGGAGGGTGAGGGCCGAGGGCTTGCCATCCGTGATGAGGATGATCTGCTTCATCTCCCCGCCCATCTTCCGCAGGAGGGTGCGGGCAAGCTCCAACCCCGCCTTGGTGTTGGTGTGGTAGGGGCCCACCTGGGCCAGGGGGAGCTTGGCCAAGGGGATTTCCTCGGCGGTGTCGTGGAAGAGGACGAAGCGCACCCGGTCCCCGGGGTACTGGGTGCGGATGAGGTGGGCCAGGGCCAGGGCCACCTTTTTGGCCGGGGTGAAGCGGTCTTCCCCGTAGAGGATCATGGAGTGGGAGCAGTCCAGGAGGACCACGGTGCTCATGCTGGCGGTGTACTCCGCCAGGTCTATCACCAGGTCCTCGTGGCTAAGGCCCGTTAGCCCCTTGGCCGCCACCTTCTTCAGGGTTTCCGGGACGTTGAGCTCCAGGGGGTCGCCCCAGGCCCAGGGCTTGGTCTCCCCGGTCTTTTCCACCCCGGGGGCGTGGTGGGGGGTGGGGTGGAGGCCCGGGGGGTTGCGGCCCAGGGCCCCGAGGAGCTCCCGGAGGCTTTTGAGCCCCAGGAAATCCGAGGCCTTCTCCGTGAGCTCCAGGCGGGTTTCCCCCGCTTCCCCCCGATACCCCCCTGGACTGGGGCTGGTGGGGTCCTCGCCGGGGAGGCGGAGGTAGCCCGCCTCTTGGAGGCGCTGGATCATGCGCTGGATGGCCTGGTAAAGCCGGGTTTCCTCCTTGCGGTTGGCGAAACGGGCCTCCCGTAGCCAGTCCTCGGGGACGAGCTCGTTTTTGAGGAGGGCCTCGAGGAGGGCGTCGTAAAGGTCCTCCAGGGTGGGGGTCCGGTTCGGGTCGGGGTCGTAGCGCTGGAAGGGGTCGGAGAAGCCCGAGTCCAGGAGGAAGTCTTCCAGAAGGCTCAGGATCTCCTCGGGGGAGAGCTCGTCTAGGCTTCCCTCGTAGCGGCTATACCGGATGGCCTTCATCGGGCCTCCTCCAGGTGCGCCCCCTTCTTCCGGGCGGGCTCAGTTGCCATAGCCCCGCGCCCTTTCCGCCGCCTGGTAGCTCGCCTCGCCCCGGGCGAGCTTCCTGCGGCCCACGAGGCCTTCCAGCACGAACTCCCCAGCGGAGAGGAGAAGCTCGGGGGCATCCCCTCCCGCCAGGGTCCGCGCCGCCTCCAGAAGCCCCGGCACCCCGGCCAGGGCGCTTAGGGCCCCTTCCAGGTCCCCCTCGGGCAGGGTGAGGAGGTTGCCCTCCTCAAAATAGGCCACGATGGCCTCGGTCTTCAGGCGGTAGCGGGGGAGGACGAGGCCGAAGGCCCTTTGGACGATCTCCTTGGCCACCCGTTCCGCCCCCTGAAGCTCCCCCTCGTACTCCAATTCCAGCTTTCCCGTGATGGCGGAAAGCCCTTGGTAGAGGTCCAGGGGCCGGGCCACGGGCCGGATGCCCTGGAGGAGGGCCCGGCGTTCGGCGCTCGCCGCCACTACCTCCAGGAGGCTGATGGGAAGCCTTTGGGAAACCCCCGCCGTCTGGTCCACCCGGCGGTCCTCCCGGGCGGCGAAGGCCACCGCCTCCACGGAAAGCCGCACCCACTCCGGGACCTCCACCCCTTCAGGGACGTAGGCCTCCTGGGCGCTGATCCTGGCCCCTTCCTCCAGGCTTTTGGGATAGTGGGTGCGGATCTCGCTCCCGATGCGGTCCTTGAGGGGCGTGACGATGCGGCCCCGGGCGGTGTAGTCCTGGGGGTTGGCGGTGAAGACGAGCCAGACGTCCAAGGGGAGGCGGATGGGGTAGCCCCGGATCTGCACGTCGCCCTCCTCGAGGATGTTGAAAAGCGCCACCTGCACCTTGGGCGCCAGGTCGGCCAGCTCGTTCACGGCGAAGATGCCCCGGTTGGCCCGGGGGAGGAGGCCATAGTGGATGCTCTCCAGGTCGGCCATCCCCGTGCCCCGCCGGGCCGCCTTAATGGGGTCCATGTCCCCTAGGAGGTCGGCCACGGTGGTGTCGGGGGTGGCGAGCTTTTCCACGTACCTTTCCTCCCGGCTCACCCAAAGGATGGGGGCGTCCTCCCCCGCCTCCTCCAAAAGCCGTTTCCCCTCGGGGGAGATGGGGTGGAGGGGGTTGTCCCTTAGCTCGGTGGGCAAGGCGGGGATCTCCTCGTCTAAAAGCGAAACCAGGCTCCGCAGGATGCGGCTTTTCGCCTGGCCCCGGGTGCCCAGGAGGATGAAGTTCTGCTTGGCCAGGATAGCCTGGACCAGGGCGGGGATGACCGTGTCCTCGTAGCCGTGGATGCCGGGGAAGAGCCTTTCCCCCCGCCTTAGCTTTTCCCGGAGGTTCTCCCGCGCCTCGTCCTTCACGGTGCGCCTGAGCTTTTCCAGGGGGTAGGTGCGCTTGAGCTCGCCTAGGGTCTTGGCCTTCACCCTTTCCAGTTTAGGCGGAAAGGGGGGCGGAATATGTGCCCTTCCTTGCCATGCCATAATGGGGGCGTGAACCGGGCTAGGGATTGGCTGGAGCAGGCCCGCTACAACCTGCGCCACGCCCGGGGGAGCCTGGACCTGGGGGATTATGCCTGGGCCTCTTGCCCGCAACAGGCAGCGGAAGCGGCCCTCAAAGGGCTCCATCTCTCCCGGGGCCAGGTGGCCTGGGGACATTCCATTCTAGACCTCTTGGCGGACCTCCCCTCCGGCATCAGCGTGCCCGAGGGTTTGGTGGAGGCTGCCAAGATCCTGGACAAGTACTACATCCCCACGCGCTATCCCGACGCCCACCCGGCGGGGCCGGCGGCCAGGCACTACACCCGGTCGGAGGCGGTGGAGGCGGTTCGGCTTGCGGAGGATTTTTTGGCCTTTGTAGAGGCGCACCTGTGACGCGGATCTTTTCCTTTGACCAAGAGGCCCGCGTGCAAGTCCTGAAGGGGGCCGCCCAAGCCCTGGGGGAGCGGCCCGAGGTCCTGGCGGTGGTCCTTTTCGGTTCCCTGGCCCGCGGCGAGGCCACCGCCATGAGCGACGCCGACCTTTTCCTCCTCCTGTCCCAAAGCCCTTTTCCTTTCCCGGAGCGCCTGGTGCGCTACCGCCCCGAAGGGGTGAGGGGGGTGGAGGTCTTCCCCTACACCTGGGAGGAGGCCCTGCGGGGCGCCATAGAGGGGCACGGGCCGGTGTTGGCCGCCCTTCGGGAGGGAAGGCCCCTTTGGGAGCGGGAGGGAGCTTGGAGGCGTTTTGGGGAGATGGCCAAGGTCCTTTCCCCCTTCGCCTAACGCCCTTCTCATGCCAGAGGGGTATCTTGGCGGCGTGGAGATTCACGGCACCACCATCCTGGCCGTCCGGAAGGACGGGGTCACCGCCCTGGCCGGGGACGGCCAGGTGACCTTCGGCCAAACCGTTTTGAAGCGCGGCGCGGTGAAGGTGCGGAGGCTCGAGGTGGGGGAGGGCGTCTTGGTGGGCTTCGCCGGGGGCGTGGCCGACGCCTTGGCCCTTCTGGAGCGCTTTGAGGAGAAGCTTAGGGAGGCCAAGGGGTCCCTCCTGAAGGGGGCGGTGGAAACCGCCAAGCTATGGCGCACGGACCGGGTCCTCCGCCACCTCCAGGCCATGATCGTGGCCGCCGACCGGGAGAGCATGGTCCTCCTTTCGGGAAGCGGCGAGGTCATCACCCCGGAAGAGCCCCTTTTGGCGGTGGGCTCAGGGGGGCCCTACGCCCTGGCCGCTGCCAAGGCCCTTTACCGCCACTCGGGCCTTGCCGCCCGGGAGATCGCCGAGGAGGCGCTCAGGATCGCCGCCGAGGTGGACCTTTACACCTCGGGCCAGGTGACGGTGCTAACCTTGGGGGAAGCATGAACCTCACGCCGGCGGAAATCGTCCGGGAGCTTTCCAAGCACATCGTGGGCCAGGAGGCGGCCAAGCGGGCGGTGGCCGTGGCCCTGAGGAACCGCTACCGCAGGAAGAAACTCCCCCCGGAGATCGCCCGGGAGGTGACGCCCAAAAACATCCTCATGATCGGGCCCACGGGGGTGGGGAAGACGGAGATCGCCCGCCGCCTTGCCCGCCTGGCCGGGGCCCCCTTCGTCAAGGTGGAGGCCACCAAGTTCACGGAGGTGGGCTATGTGGGCCGGGACGTGGACTCCATCGTACGGGACCTGGCGGAGGCCAGCTACCAACTGGTCCTGGAGGAGATGAAGAAGAAGGTGGAGGAAAGGGCCCTGGCCTTCGCCGAGGAGGAGCTCGCCACCCTCCTCCGCGCCTCCGTGGCCGAGGTGCGCTCGGGCCGCCTGGACCACCACCTGGTGGAGGTGCAGGTGGAGGAGGAGGTGGGCCTGCCCTTTATGGGGGTCCTGGGGGGCGAGGGGTTTGGCGGCATGGGGGAGATGCTCAAAGGGCTTCTCCCGAAGCGGCCTGTGCGCAAGCGCATGGCGGTGCGGGAGGCCCGGGAGGTGCTCAAGAACCAGCACGCCGAGCGCCTCATTGACAAGGAAGAGCTCAAGGAGGAGGCCAGGCGCCGCGCCCAGGAGGAGGGAATCGTCTTCATTGACGAGATAGACAAGGTGGCGAGGCGGGAAGGGACCGTGGGGCCCGACGTGTCCGGGGAAGGGGTGCAGCGGGACCTCCTGCCCATCGTGGAGGGTACGGTGGTCTCCACCCGCATCGGCCCCATCTCCACGGAGCACGTGCTCTTCATTGCCGCCGGGGCTTTCCACGTGGCCAAGCCCTCGGACCTGATCCCGGAGCTCCAGGGGCGGTTTCCCATCCGCGTGGAGCTTTCCCCCTTGGGCCCGGAGGAGTTTTTCCGCATCCTGAAGGAGCCGGAAAACTCCCTCATCCGCCAGTACACCGAGCTCCTTCGGGCGGACGGCACGGAGCTTGTCTTCCACGAGGACGCCCTTTGGGCCATTGCGGAGGCGGCCCACCGGGCCAACCAGGAACTGGAGGACATCGGGGCCCGGAGGCTTGCCACCGTGTTGGAGAGGGTGCTGGAGGAGGTGAGCTTCCAGACGGACCTGGGCCGGGTGGAGATCACCCGGGCCTATGTGGAAAAACGGTTGGGGGAGGTCTTCGCTTCCCCTGACTTGACGCGTTTTGTGCTTTAGAATCGCCCCGAGGAGGATGGCATGCGCTGGTTTCTCTTGACCTTAGGCTTGTTGGCGGTTCCGGCCTTGGCCCAGACCCCCCCGCCCCCGGCGGGGCAGACGGCCACGCAGGATGCCCTGAAGCTGGGGGTGCAGCTTTACGCCCTGGGGCGGTACGAGGCGGCCCTCGAGGCCTTGGAGCGGGCGGCCAAGGAAAAGCCCCAGGACCCCGATGTCCTCTACTGGCTGGCCCGGGCCCAGCTCAAGGTGGGCCTCCTGAACCCGGCCCTGGAGAACGCCAAGGGCCTGGTGGCGAGAAACCCCCGGTACATCGGGGGGTACATGGTGCTCGCCGAGGCCTACATCGCCCTTTACCGGGCGAGCGAGGACCGGGAGAAGGCAAGGGCCTACCTGGACCAGGCCTTAAGCGTCCTGCGGGACGGGGAGCGGGTGAACCCCCGTTACGCTCCCCTCTTTGCCCAACGGGGCCTCGTCTATGCCCTGTTGGGCCAGATGGATAGGGCCGAGGAGGCCTTTAGGAGAGCCCTTTCCCTGGAAGATACCCCCGAGGTGCGGGTGGCCATGGCGGAGCTGTACCTGGCGGCGGGGCGGTTGGACGAGGCCTTGGGGCAGTACGCCCGCGCCCTCCAGCTCGCCCCCAAGGACAGCGGCGTGCGCCTACGCTACGCCTCCGCCCTCCTCCTCAAGGGCCGGGCGGAGGAAGCGGCCAGAGTCTTGGAGGAGGGGCACAAGCTAAAGCCCCTGGACGCCGAGGGTTGGTACACCCTGGGCCAAGCCTACGTGCTCTTGGGCAGGATGAGGGAGGCGGGGGTGGCCTTGGAAAACGCCATCGCCCTGGCCCCCTTGCGCTTCCCCGCCGCCTATTACTACCTGGGCCAGGTCTACCTGGCCCTAGGGGATGCGCAGAAGGCCAAAAGCCGCCTCACGGTGGCGGTGCGCCTCGAGCCCAAGCGGCCCGAGTACCGCTACCAGCTCTGCCTGGCCAACGAGAGGCTCGGGGACAAGGAAGGGGCGCGTTACCAGTGCCAGGAGGCCGTTAAGCTCAAACCAGGCTACAAGGAGGCGGAGGAGGTCCTGCGCCGGCTTTAGCGAGGCCCTAGGCCCTGGGGGCTTTGTGCTCCCAGGGCTTTTCCATTGGCCAAGGGAGGGCTATGGTGAGGGGGTCTATGTGGCGGTACGAAAGGGGGTGCTTCACCGAGGAAGCTTTCCCCCTGCCCGAAGAGGCCCGCCTCCTCCTCGTGGTGAACGGCGAGCCCTGGACCTCTCTGAGCTACACACCGGGGGACGAAGCCTACCTGGCCTTGGGCCACCTCTACCTAAGCGGAGTTCTCCCGGGCTTGGAAGGGGTCAAGGTCCGTGTGGCCGAAGGGATGGTTTTGGTGGACCTTCCCCAGGCCCCCAAGCGGGGCCTGGGGGTGCGGGATAGCGGGTGCGCCGCCGGGCTTCGCTACGGGGAGCCCAGGCTAGCCCCCTTGCCCAGGGTGCCCTTGGACCCCAAGCTTCCCATCACCCTCCTTGCCGAGCTTCGGGCCCGAACCCAAGGGTATGCTCGTACCCGGGGCATCCACGGAGCCGCCCTCTTTGACCGGGAAGGGCGGCTCCTGTACCTTAACGAGGACATCGGCCGCCACAACGCCGTGGACCGCCTGGCGGGGTTCATGCTGGCGGAGGGTGTTGCCCCGCCCGTGCTCGTGGCCTCCACGGGGCGGGTGAGCCTGGAGATGGCGGCCAAGGTGGTGGGCATGGGAGCGGTGCTCCTGGCCAGCCGTACCGGGGCCACGGCTCCTGCCGTGGCCTTGGCGAACGAGTACGGTTTAGCCCTGGCAACCTACGTGCGTCCCACGGGCTACCGGCTCTACGCCCCCGGGGGGATGCTCCTGGAGGAGAAGGCCCCCTAGGCCTTGGGCTCTTCCTTCTTTTCCTCGCCCTCCTGCAGGCCTTTCTTGAACTCCCGGGCCGACTGGCCGATGCCCCGGGCGAGCTCGGGAAGCTTCTTGGCGCCAAAGAGGAGGAGGATGACCAGGAGGATGAGGAGAATTTCCACCGGACCTAAGCGCATGGGGCCATCTTAGCACACCTTGACCCTCCTTAGGGCAGATGCTATCGTGGCCTCTGGGGTGGCGCGCCCCGGGGCGTAGCGCAGGCCGGTAGCGCACCTGCTTTGGGAGCAGGGGGTCGCCCGTTCAAATCGGGCCGCCCCGACCATGCGGGAGTAGCTCAGTTGGTAGAGCATCGGCCTTCCAAGCCGAGGGTCGCGGGTTCGAGTCCCGTCTCCCGCTCCAGACGGCCGGGGTGAAGGTAACCCCGGCTTTCTCCTATGGGCCCGTAGCTCAGGGGACAGAGCAGCCGCCTTCTAAGCGGTAGGTCGGGGGTTCGAATCCCTCCGGGCCCGCCAGCTCCAGAACGCAAAGCTTCCGCCCTCGGAATTGGGGGCGGAAGCTTTTTATCCTCCTGCCTCCCGGGTCGGGGCTGGGAAGGGCCCGCTTGGGGGCGGGTTACGGCCCCTTACGTAGGGGGTGCGGCCTTCCCTTCCTTGGGCCTTGGGGATGGCGTCCTCCCCGGAGGGCGATTCCTTCGCTGCCCCCTGGGATGCCCTTTCCGTGGTATTCTTGCCCCGGGGCCTGGACCCCTCCCATGCTGCGACTGGAGAACATCACGAAGCGCTTTGGACCCGTGGTGGCCAACCGGGGCATCACCCTCGAGGTGGGCCGGGGCGAGATCCTCGCCCTCCTTGGGGAGAACGGGGCGGGGAAGACCACCTTGGTGAGCCTCCTCTATGGGCTCTACGCCCCCGACGAGGGCCGGATCCTCCTGGACGGGAAAGAGGTGCGCATCCCCTCGCCCAAGGCCGCCCAGCGGCTTGGCATCGCCCTCGTGCCCCAGCACCCCGAACTCATTGAGGCCCACACCGTGGCGGAGAACCTGGCCCTTGGGCTGGACCTCCCTCCCTTTTTCACCCGGCGGGCCTTGGTGGCGCAGCTCAAAGCCCTGCTTCAGGACCACCCTTTGGCGGTGGACCTCGAGGCCAAGGTGGAGCGGCTTTCCGCCGGGGAAAAGCAACGGGTGGAGCTCCTCAGGGCCCTCCTCAACCGCCCCCGGGTCCTCATCCTGGACGAGCCCACCAGCGTCCTCACCCCCAAGGAGGCGGACGAGCTTTTTCAGGAGATCGCCCGTTTAAAGGCGTCGGGCCTCGCCGTCATCTTCATTAGCCACAAGCTGGACGAGGTCCTGGCCATCGCCGACCGCATCGCCGTGCTCCGGGCGGGGGAGAAGGTGGGGGAACTCCTCCGGCAAGAGGCGGACAAGGAGCGCCTGGTGCGCCTCATGGTGGGCCGAAGTCCTAGCCCCCCGCCCAAGGCCCCGCCACCCCGGGAGGAGGTGGTCTTGGAGGTGGAAGACCTTTTGGTCCCCCGGCACGGCTTCCCCGTCCAAGGGGTTTCCTTCGCCCTCCGGGCGGGGGAGGTCTTGGGGGTTGCCGGGGTGGCGGGAAGCGGCCAGAAAGAGCTCGTGGAGGCCCTGGCGGGGCTAAGGCCTTACCGGGGGAAGGTTCGCTTTTTGGGCAGGCCCCTGCCCAAGGACCCCGCCCAGGTTTTCCCCCTGGGCGTGGCCCACATCCCCGAGGAGCGGGCCATGGGGGTGGTGGGGGGGATGAGCGTGGCGGAGAACCTGGCCCTTAGGACCTATCCCGCCTATGCCCGGTTTGGGCTACTGGACTATCGGACCCTGGAGGAGGAGGCCAAGGCCCTCATGGCCACCTACGCCATCAAGGCCCCTTCCCCTAGGACCCCGGTGCGGTTCCTCTCCGGGGGCAACGTGCAAAAGGTGATCCTCGCCCGGGAACTCAAGGGGGGCCCCCGCCTCATCCTGGCCATGCACCCCACCTACGGGGTGGACGTGGGGGCGGCGGAGGAGGTGCACGGGAGGCTTTTGGACCTGGCCCGGCAAGGGGCCGCCATCCTCCTGGTGAGTGAGGACCTGGACGAGATCCTGGCCCTATCCCACCGGGTGGCCGCCTTGTACCACGGAAGGCTGGTGGGGCCCGTTCCCCGGGAGGAGGCGGACCGGGTACGGCTGGGCCGGATGATGGCGGAGGGGCGGGCATGAGGCTGGAGCTGGATCCCGCCCCCACCCTCAGGAAGGTGGCCTTGGCCTACGGGGCCTTCCTCCTCTTGGCGCTGGCCCTTTTGGGCCTCCTCTTCCTGGCCTATGGGGTTTCCCCCCTTAGGGCCTATGGCCTCCTCCTCTCCCCCCTCTTGGACCCCGTGGGCCTGGCCGAGGTGGCCCGCAGGACCATCCCTCTCCTCCTTATCGGGGCCGGGCTCAGCCTCGCCTTCCGGGTGGGCTTCTTCAACATCGGGGCCGAGGGGCAGCTCCTCATGGGGGCGGTGGGGGCGGCATACGTGGCCCTTTTCCTCCCCCCTGGGCCCCATACCCTCCTCCTCATGTTCTTCCTCGGGGGGGCGCTTGGGGCCTTGTGGGCGGGGTTGGCCGCCTGGCTTCGGGTGCGCTTTGGGGCGAACGAGATCCTCACCACCCTGATGCAGAACTACCTGGCCTACTACCTGGTGGTCTTCTTGGTGGCGGGGCCCTGGAAGGGCCAGTTCGTCTTCGGCTTCCTCTACACGGACCGCTTCCCCGAGGCCGCCCGGCTTCCCCGGCTTGGGGATACCCTCGTCCACTGGCCCACCCTGCTCCTGGGGGTGGGGGTAGCGCTTGGCCTCCACCTCCTCCTCTTCCGCACCCCCTTAGGCTTCTCCTGGCGCATCCTGGGGGAGAACCGGGAGGCGGCGCGGTACCTGGGGCTTAAGGAGGGGCGGCTTCTCCTCCTGGTGGCCTTGGCCTCGGGGCTCCTTTCGGGGTTTGCCGGGGTGGGGGAGGTGGCGGGAATCCACGGGAGGCTTTTGGAGCCCGCCCAAATCTCCTTGGGTTACGGCTTCACCGCCATCCTGGTGGCCTGGCTGGCCCGGGGTAGGCCGGGGCTTACCCTCCTCACCGCCCCCCTCCTCGGGCTCGTCCTGGCGGGGGGGGATGCCTTGAAGCTCGCCTTCTCCATGCCCTTTCGGGTGGTGGACGTGGTGGCGGGGCTTTTGCTCCTGGCCTGGATTGGGGCGGAGGCGGCAAGCCGCCACCGGATCCTTTGGAGGCGCTGATGGAAGAGGCCTTGGTGCGCGCGGTGCTTTTCGGTACGCCCATCCTCCTCGCCGCCTTGGGGGCCCTTATGGCCGAGCGGAGCGGGGTGGTGAACCTAGGGGTGGAGGGCATGATGGCCCTTTCGGCCCTCGCCGCCTTCGCCGCCGCCTTGGGGGCGGGGCCTTGGGTGGGGGTGGTGGCCGGGCTGGGGGCGGGGGTACTCCTTGCCCTTTTCCTGGGGCTTTTCGCCATCACCCTAAGGGCCAACCCCTTCGTGGCCGGCCTGGCGGTGGCCGCCTTGGGGCTTGGGGCTTCGGGGATTTTGGGCAAGCGCTACGAGGGGGTGCCCTTGGAAAACCCCTTGCCCGAGGTGCCTTTGGCCCTCCTTGCCCTCCTCTTGGCCTTTTTTCTGCACCTCCTCCTCTACCGGAGCCGGTTTGGCCTTTACCTGCGGAGCGTGGGGGAGAACCCCAAGGCGGCGGACCTCTTCGGGGTGGGGGTGGAGGGGGTACGCTACCTGGCCTTGGGGCTTGGGGGTGGGCTGATCGGCCTGGGCGGGGCGTACCTCTCCTTGGCCTACCGCCCTTCGTGGACGGACGGGATGACCTCGGGGCTTGGCTGGGTGGCCATCGCCTTGGTCATCCTGGCCGCCTGGGAGCCCCTGCGGGCGGTCTTTGGGGCTTACCTCTTCGGCCTCCTCTTCTTCCTGCAGTTTAGGCTCCAGGGCAGTGTACCTATACCGTCCGAGGCCTTCGCCGCCATGCCCTACCTTCTGGTTATCCTGGTCCTGGCCCTCTCGGGCCGGTCCCGGGCCCCCAAGGCCCTAGGCCAGCCCTTTGAGCGGGGGAGGTGAAGGATGCGGAGACTGGTTTGGCTTTTGGCCCTCCTTTTGGGGATGGGCCTGGCGCAAGGGGAGAAGCTCAAGGCCTGTTTCATCTACGTGGGCCCCGTGGGGGACGCCGGCTGGACCTACGCCCACGATATCGGGCGGAAGAAGGCGGAGGCGGCGCTCCCCTGGCTGGAGACCCGCTATGTGGAAAGCGTTCCGGAGGCTCAGGCGTTGCCCGTCATTGACCGCTTCGTGAAAGAGGGGTGCCAGGTCATCTTCGCCACCAGCTTCGGCTATATGGAGGCGGTCCTCGAGGGCGCCCGGAAGTACCCGAACGTCCTCTTCGCCCACGCCACCGGGGTTAAGCGGGCCCCCAACGTGGCCACCTACATGGCGGACTTCTACCAGGTCTACTACCTCAATGGCCTCGCCGCCGGGGCCCTCACCAAGACGGGCAAGGTGGGGTACGTGGCCGCCTTCCCTATCCCTGAGGTGAAGCGGCACATCAACGCCTTCGCCCTGGGGGTGCGGGCGGTGAACCCCAAGGCCCAGGTCCTGGTGCGTTGGATCAACGCCTGGTACGACCCGGCCAAGGCCCGGGAAGCCACGGAGGCGCTCCTTTCCCAAGGGGCGGACGTATTCGCCTTCACCGAGGACACCCCCACGGTGATCCAAACCGCCGCCAAGAAAGGGGCCTACTCCTTCGGCCACTACACCCCCATGCTCAAGTTCGCCCCCGACCACGTGGTTTCCGGGCAGATCGTCCACTGGGACGTGATCTACATTGACTTCCTCAAGAAGGTGAAGGAGGGTACCTACACCGCCAAGAACCTGCAGAACGTGGACTACTTCTGGCTCCTGCAGCACAAGGCCGTGGAGATGGGGGCGGATTACGGGGTCCCCATCAACCCCAAGCACGTGCCCCTGTTGCAGAAGGCCAAGATGCAGGTGGCGGGGAAGGAGGTCGCGGTCTACGACCGCATCATGGCCCTCCTCAAGGACATGTCTAGCCCCAAGCCCACCTTTGACCCCTTCACCGGGCCCATCCGGGACCGGAAAGGGGTGGTGCGCATCCCCGCCGGGCGCAAGGCCACCTTGGAGGAGCTCCTCACCATGGAGTGGGCCGCCCCGGGGGTGGTGGGGGACTGGCCGGGGGAGCCCAAGTAGGGAAAGACTTTTGGGGGCCGGGCATGGGCCCGGCCCCTTTTCTACAAGCTCTGGAAGACGGCTTCCAGGATCTCCAGGCCCATGGCCGCTTCCTCTTGGCTCAGGATGAGGGGCGGGGCGATGCGGAGGGCGGAGGGGCCTGCCGGGAGGAGGAGAAGGCCCTTGTGGAAAGCCCGTTCCACGGCCTTGTCCCGGAGGTCCGGCCGCTCCTCCTCGGGCGTGCCGAAGTCCAGGCCGATCATGAGCCCCCGGCCCCGCACGTCCCCCAGGAAGGGGAAGCGCTTTTGCATGCCCTTAAGCTCCTCCAGGAGGTAGGCCCCCACCCGGGCGGCGTTTTCCATGAGGCCCCCTTCCAAAAGGTCCAGGGTGGCGTGGGCGGCGGCCGCCGCCACCGCCTGGCCGCCGAAGGTGGTGCCGTGGGCCCCGGGGCGCCAGCTCCCGAGCTCCTCCCGGAAGAGGAGGGCGCTTAAGGGGTAGCCCGAGGCCAGGCCCTTGGCCAGGACGTAGACGTCCGCCTCTATCCCCTCGTGTTCCAGGGCGAAGAAGAGGCCCGTCCGCCCGGCCCCGGACTGCACCTCGTCCGCCACCAGGAGGATGCCGTGCCGCTCCAGGAGGGCTTTGAGCCTGGGGAGGAAGCCTTTGGGCGGCACCACGTACCCCCCCTCCCCCTGGATGGGCTCCAGGAAGAAGGCGGCCACCTCCTCCGGGGGCAAAACGGTGCGGAAGAGGTGCTCCAGGTAGTCCAAGACCGCCTCCCCCACCGCCTCGGGCCTCGCCCCTAGGGGTGGGCGGAAGGGGTTGGGGAAGGGGAGGTGCACCACCCCGGGCAGAAGGGGAGAGAACCCCTTGCGGTAGGCGCTCTTGCTGGCGGTGAGGGAAAGCGCCCCTAGGCTTCGCCCGTGGAAGGCCCCGGTGAAGGCGAGGAGGTAGGGCCTGCCCGTGTGGTGGCGCACCAGCTTGATGGCGGCCTCAATCCCCTCGGTGCCGGAGTTGCCAAAGTAGACCCGGTACCTTCCGCCAAGCCTCGCCACCAGGCGCTCGGCCAGGGAGAGGGTGGGCTCGTGGGTGAAGTCGGAGAAGCAGACGTGGGCGAAGCGCTCCGCCTGGGCCCGCACCGCCTCGAGGACCTTGGGGTGGGCGTAGCCGGTGGTGTTCACGGCGATGCCCGCCATGAAGTCCAGGAAGACGTTTCCGTCCACGTCCTCCAGGAAGACCCCTCGCCCCCGGGCGGGGACGAAGGGGTAGGGGCGGATGTAGGAGGGGGAGAGCACCCGCTCGGCCCGCTCGGAGAGCGCCCGGGCCATGGGTCCAGGGAGGGGTGTCTTTACCTCGGGTTTCATACGGCGCCAGTCTACCAATCCAGAAAAGGACTTCCCACCCGCTCTTTATGCGGGCGGGTGCAAGGCTATGCCTAAAGGAGGCCCAGGGAGTGCAGGTGGGGCTTGGCGTAGAAGAGGGTGAGGGCGGTGGCGGCGTCCTGGACCTCGCCCCTCTCCAGGAGGGCATAGAGCTCGCCCAGGGAGAGCTCTAGGGGTTCTAGGAGCTCGCCGTCCTCGAGGCGCGGGGCCGCCACCACCTCCGCCCCCAGGGCCAGGAAGGGGTGGAAGACCACGGCGGTGAAGGAGGGTTGGGGGTGGAAGGGGGGCAGGGGGATGACCTCCTTGGCCCGCGCGCCCACCTCCTCCAAAAGCTCCCGCCGCGCCGCCTCCTCGGGGGTTTCCCCGGCGTCCACCTTGCCCGCCGGCACCTCCAGGAGGAACTTTCCCGTGGGGTGCCGGTACTGGCGGATGAGGAGGGCGGTGGCCCTTTCCGTCACCGGCAGGACGAAGCTTGCCGCCACCGGCCCCGGGCGGTAGATGTAGGTGAGCTCCTTGCCCGTGTGGGTCCTCACCCGTTCCCGCACCAGGCGCACGGGCTCGGAAAGGATTTCCTCCAGGGAAAGCCGCTTCCAAGGGCTCATGAGGCCAGGCGCTCAATGACCCGCCGCACCTTTTCCCCGGGGGCCCTGGGGCCCAAGGCCTTGGTCACGGCCCCGATGGCCGCCAGGGGGTTTTTGAACTGGGAGAGGTCCAGGTTTTCCCTAATCCAGGCCTCTATCTCCTCCTCGGTCATCTCCTGGGGCAGGAAGCGGTCCAGAAACGCCACCTCAAAGGCGTTCCCTTGCTCCAGGGCGATTTCCCGAAGCGCCCTTAAGACCTTCACCGCCTCGGCGTCGGGGAGGGGCTTGCCGTCCCCCTTGCGGTCCATCTCCGCCTTCACCACCCGGGCGAAGTCCAGGGTCCTCTGGTCCCGGGCCTTCATGGCCTCCTTGATGGTCTCCTTGATGGCCTCGTAGATGGTCATCCCCTCCAGTCTAGCGGGTACAATCCCTCTCATGTGGGCGCTCCTTTCCGTTTCCGATAAGCGGGGGATCGTGGACTTCGCCCGGGGGCTTTTGGGCTTAGGGTTCCGCCTCCTCGCCACCGGGGGAACCCATAGGGCCTTGGCCGAGGCGGGGCTTCCCGTCACCTACATCTCCGAGTTCACGGGCTTCCCCGAGATCCTGGAGGGCCGGGTGAAGACCCTGCACCCCAAGGTGCACGCGGGGCTTCTCGCCCGGCCGGACCAGGAGGCGGAGCTTCGGGCCTTGGGCCTGGAGCGGATTGGGGTCTTGGCGGTGAACCTCTACCCCTTCCGGGAGACCGTGGCCCGGGGGGCCTCCTACGAGGAGGCCCTGGAGCAGGTTGACATCGGGGGGCCCGCCATGCTCCGGGCGGCCGCCAAGAACCACATGGCGGTCCTTCCCGTCTGCGACCCCGCGGACTACCCCGCCGTCTTGGAAGCTCTCCGGGAAGGGCCAAGCCCCGAGTTCCGCCGGGCCCTTGCCCGCAAGGCCTTCGCCCACACCGCCCGTTACGACGCCGCCATCGCCGAGTGGCTTTCCGGGGAGAAGTTCCCCGAGGAGAAGTTCTTGGTCCTGGAACGGGTTTCGCCCTTGCGCTACGGGGAAAACCCCCACCAGGAGGCGGCGCTTTACCGGGTGGCGGGGGAGGAGGGGCCCCTCCTCGAGGCCCGGGTCCTCCAGGGTAAGGCCATGAGCTTCAACAACTACCTGGACGCCGAGGCCGCCTGGAACCTGGTTTCCGAGTTCGCCGAGCCCGCCTGCGTGGCGGTGAAGCACCAAAACCCCTGCGGGGTGGCCTTGGGGGAAACCCCCCTGGAGGCCTACCAAAAGGCCTACCGGGCGGACCCGGTTTCCATCTTCGGGGGCATTGTGGCCTTCAACCGGGAGGTGGATGGCCCCACGGCCGAGGCCATGGCGGAGGTCTTCCTGGAGGTGGTCCTGGCCCCGGGCTTTAGCGAGGAGGCCCTGAGGGTCTTCGCCAGGAAGAAGAACCTGCGCCTCCTCGAGGTCCCCACCTTGGCCCAGGGCCCCTACCTGGACCTAAGGCGCATCCGGGGCGGGGTCCTCCTCCAGGACGCCGATACCCAAGACCCCATGGCGCCCCAGGTGGTGACGCAAAGGGCCCCGGGGGAGGCGGAGTGGCGCGACCTCCTCTTCGCTTGGAAGGTGGTGAAGCACGTGCGCTCCAATGCCATCGTGGTGGCCAAGGAAGGGATGACCTTGGGCATCGGGGTGGGCCAGACCAACCGCTACGCCGCCGCCAAGCACGCCCTCAAGACCGCAAAGGAAGGGGCGAAGGGAGCGGTTTTGGCCTCGGACGCCTTCTTCCCCTTTGACGACGTGGTGCGCCTGGCGGCGGAGTTCGGCATCGCCGCCATCATCCAGCCTGGAGGGAGCGTGCGGGACAAGGACTCCATCCAGGCGGCGGACGAGGCGGGGATGGCCATGGTCTTCACGGGGGTGCGCCACTTCCGCCATTAGGCGGAAAGCTTACCCCGGGCGGCGTTAAGCCGCCGGTGCGCCTCCCTAAACCCCACCAGCTTGCGGCTTTCCTCGTCGTGAAGGTGCAGGTCGGCGAAGGCGATCTGGAAGGCGTCCTTTAGGGTCACGGTGGGGGCCACCTTCACCAGGTCCACCTCCTCCTGCACCTTGGGCAGGTGGTAGTTGGGGATCTTGGGGGCCAGGTGGTGGATGTGGTGGAAGCCGATGTTCCCCGTGAGCCACTGGAGGACCTTGGGGAGCTTGAGGTAGGTGCTGCCCTCCATGGCCGCCTTCAGGTGCTCCCAGCGGGGGTCGTGCTCCCAGTAGGCGTCTTCAAACTGGTGTTGCACGTAGAAGAGGAAGATGCCCACCATCCCCGCCAGGTACTGGATGGGGAGGTAGACGAAAAGGAGGGTTTTCCAGCCCAAGAGGGTCCCGATGCCGAGAAGGAGAAGGACCAAGGCCAGGTTGGTGAGGGCCACGCTGTTGCGCACGGAGGGGCGTTCCGATCCGTAACCCAAGGGCAGGCGGTAGGAGAGCATAAAGACGTAGATGGGTCCCAAGAAGAACATGACGAAGGGGTTGCGGTAGAGGCGGTAGGCGAGGCGCTCCCTGGGGGTGGCCCGCAGGTACTCCTCCAGGGTCATGGTGTAGATGTCCCCCACACCCCGTTTGTCCAGGTTGCCGCTCGTGGCGTGGTGCCGGGCGTGGGAAAGCTGCCAGTGGTGGTAGGGCACCAGGGTGAGGACCCCGGCGAAGAAGCCCAAGAGGTCGTTCATCCACTTCTTGGGGAAGAAGGAGCCGTGTCCGGCGTCGTGCTGCAGGATAAAAAGCCGCACCAGGAAAAGCGCCGCCACGAAGTCCAGGGCCAGGGTGAGGAGGAGGGAAACAGAAAGCGCCTTGTGGGCGAGGAGGAAGAGGGCGAGGAGGGGGAGGAGGGTGTCCGCCACCTGGCGGAGGCTTCGCAGGGTGTTGGGCTTGGCGTAGGGCTTGATGAGGGGGATCCAGTCTTTGGGTTCTACCTTATGCATAGGCGCTCCTCTTTCGGGGAGTGCCTTACCCTACACGGGAAAAGGATGAGAGGGATGAGGCTACCGGGGTTTTAGGCGGTCTTCCGAGTCCAGGAGGAGGGTCACGGGGCCATCGTTCACCAGGTGGACGCGCATATGGGCCCCATAGACCCCCGTTTCCACGTGGACCCCTTGGGCCAGGAAGGCCTCAATGGCCTCCTCGTAAAGCCTTTTCCCAAGGTCGGGCGGGGCGGCCTGGAGGAAGGAGGGGCGGTGGCCCTTCCGGGTATCGGCGTAGAGGGTGAACTGGCTCACCAAAAGCACCTCCCCGCCCACGTCCTTAAGGGAGAGGTTCATCTTGCCCTCGGCGTCGGGGAATACCCGGAGGTGGACGATCTTGCGGGCCAGGTAGTGGGCGTCCTCCCGGGTATCCCTTTGCCCCACCCCCAGCAGGACCAGTAGGCCTAGGCCAATCCTTCCCACCACCTCCCCTTCCACCTCCACGAAGGCCTCCGTAACCCGTTGCACCACCGCCCGCACCCTTACCTCCTTTCCCCGGCGAAAAGGGCCACGGTGCCGGGGCCGGCGTGAACGCTCACCGCCGCCCCGGCGAAGAGGGTGCCTTGGAGTTCTACGCCTTCCGCCCTTACCGCCTCCGCTAAGGCCCTCGCCCCTTCGGGGTTCCCCACGTGGGCCACGTAGGCCAGCGCTCCTTTAGGGAACTGGCGGCGGAAGAGCTCGGCCACCTTCTTGAGCCCCTCGGCGAAGCCCCGGACCCGGGGGCCTGGCACCACCTCTCCCCCCCGGACCTCGAGGACCGGCAGGATCCGAAGCAGGCTTCCCACCAGGTGCTTCATCCCGGAAATCCGCCCCGAGCGGTGCAGGTAGGTGAGGGTCCTGGGGAGGACGAAGCCCAAAACCCGCTCCCGGTAGGGGGCCAAGGCCTCCTCCAAACGTTCCCAAGGGGTCCCGGTGGCGAGAAGCCGCCTCGCCTCCTCCAACACCAAAAGCAGGCCGCCGTTTAGGGACCAGGAATCCACCACCTTCACCCGCCCGCCAAAATCCTGGGCCACGCTCAAGGCGGTGGCCACGGTGCCGGAGAGTTTCCCGGAGACGTGGACGGAAACCACCCGCTCGTGGGTCTTGAGGAGCGCCTCGTAGGCCTTTCTCAGGTCCTCGGGGGCCACCTGGCTCGTGGTGAGGTGTTCGCCCCTTTCCAAAAGCCGGACCACCTCCTCCGGGGTGATTTCCAGGAGGTCCCGGAAGGTGCGCTCCTTCCACACCACCTGCTGGGGCACCAGGTGGATGCCCCGGGCCTTGGCCGCCTCCGGGGAAAGGCCCACGGTGGAGTCGGCCACGAAGGCGACGCTAGAGGCTATAGGCGTAAAAGCCATAGGTTCCCGGCCCCGTGTGGCTGGCGATGACCGCTCCCAGTTCGCTCACCAAGGCCTCTTCCACGGGAAGGCCCGAGGCGAGGACCATCTCCTTGAGTTCCCGCACGGCGTCCTCCTCGGCGCTATAGAGGAAGAAGGCCCGGATGCGCCCTCGGCCTTGGCCCCAGGTGCGGAAGTCCTTGATGATTTCTTCCCTGGCCTTCCTTTCCCCCCGGGCCCGGCCCGCCGCCTCCACCCGGCCCTCCTTCAGGGTGAGGATGGGCTTGATGCCGAGGAGGGTACCCAAAAGGGCTTGCGCTCCGCCGATCCGCCCGCCCCGCCGCAAGAACTCCAGGGTGGCCACGCTAAAGCGCACGAAGTGGTCCTGGCGGATGCGCTTGAGCTCGTCCAAAACGGAGGGGAGCGGCTGGCCTTCCTCTAGGAGCTCGTGGGCCCTCAAGACCATCATGCCGATGCCCAAGGAGGCGGCCAGGGAGTCAAAGACCGTCACCCGGCCGGGGAACTCGCTGGCGGCAAGCTCCGCCGACTGCACGGTGCCGGAAAGCCGGCTGGAGATGTGGATGGAAAGCACGTGGTCCGCCCCCTCCAGGGCCTCCTGGTAGGCCTTCATGAAGTCCTCGGGGGAGGGCTGGCTGGTGGTGGGGAAGGCGGTGCCCTCCCGCACCTTCTGGAAGATCTCCTCGGGGGTAATCTCCTCCCAGTCGCGGTAGACCCGTCCCCCCAGGTGCACGTAAAGGGGCACCACCCGGACGCCCAGGCTTTGCCGTAGGGGCCTGGGCAGGTCGGCGGTGGAATCCGTTACCAAGGCTACCTTCATCAACGCCTCCTTGTTGTCCGGCCCAGGATACCACAGGAGCGGTGTAGTGTAGCGGGGAAGTTGTCCTTGGGCGGGGTTTTTGCTAGGGTCAAGGGTATATGTGGCGGGTCCTGGTTTCCGATGACATGCGGCTTGGGGACGTGAAATACCCCGGGGTTCTCCTGGACTACCGGCCGGGGATCTCCCGGGAGGAGCTTTTGGAGGTGATTCCCGCCTACGACGCCCTCATCACCCGGAGCCGTACCCAGGTGGACGCCGAGCTCTTGAAGCGGGGCAAGCGGCTTAAGGTGGTGGGCCGGGGCGGGGTGGGGGTGGACAACGTGGACCTCGAGGCGGCAAGCCGCCTGGGCATCCTGGTGGTGAACGTGCCCGAGGCCAACACCCGCTCGGCCGCCGAGCTCGCCTTCGGCCTCCTTTTGGCCGCCGCCCGGGGCATCGCCCTTTCCGACCGCAAGATCCGCCAGGGGGAGTGGGACCGGAAGTTTTTGGGGATTGAGCTCAAGGGGAAAACCCTGGGCATCGTGGGCCTGGGCCGGATTGGAGGCCAGGTGGCCCGCTTCGCCAAGGGGTTTGAGATGCGCGTCCTGGCCTACGACCCCTATATCCCCAGGACCCGGGCGGAAAGCCTCGGGGTGGAGCTACTGGAGCACCTGGAGGACCTCCTCCGCCAAAGCCACTTCCTCACGGTGCACACCCCCCTCACCGAGGAAACCCGGGGGATGATTGGGCGGCGGGAGCTTTACCTTTTGCCCCGAGGGGCCGTGGTGGTGAACGCCGCCCGGGGCGGGATCGTGGACGAGAAGGCCCTGTTGGAGGTCCTGGAGGAAGGCCACCTCTTCGCCGCCGGTCTGGACGTCTATAGCGAGGAGCCGCCCCCCAAGGACCACCCCCTCCTTTCCCACCCCAAGGTGGTCCTCACCGCCCACCTGGGGGCCAACACCCTGGAGGCCCAGGAGCGGGTGGGGGAGGCCATTTTGGAACGGGTGGTGCGCACCCTCGAGGGGGACCTCTCCTACGCCCTGAACACGGGCTTTGACCCGGAGGCCCTGGCCGCCCTGCGGGGCTTTTTGCCGCTGGGCGAGGCTTTGGGCAAGCTCCTCGCCCAGATCACCAAAGGCCGCCCCGAGGCCTTGGAGGTGAGCTTCCTCGGCCAGTTTGAGAAGGACCCCGACCCCATCGCCAACGCCGTGGCCAAGGGTTTCCTCTCCCGGGTCCTCGGGGGCGAAGCGGTGAACCTGGTTTCCGCCAGGCCCCTCCTCAAGGACCGGGGGATCCGCCTCGTGACCCGCCGCTCGGAGGAGGCGGGGGAGTACGCCCGCCTGGTGGAGGTGCGCCTCACCACCGACCAGGAGGAGCGCCGGGCCCGGGGGGTGGTGATGGGGGGGAAGCCGAGGCTCGTGGGGATAGACGACTACGCCCTGGAGGTGGTGCCCGAGGGGTACATGCTGGTCTGCGTGAACTACGACCGCCCGGGCGTGGTGGGCCAGGTGGGGACGCTTTTGGGCGAGGCGGGAGTGAACATCGCCGGGATGCAGCTCGGGCGGGATGTGCCCGGGGGGAGGGCGCTTTTCGTGCTCTCCGTGGACCAGAAGCCCTCGGCGGAGGTCCTGGAGGCGCTTCGTTCCTTGCCGGTGTTGGAGCGGGTGGACCTGGCGGAGATGGGGTAGCCGGGAGGGCCATCTAGGCGAGAGAGATATCACGAGCGGGTGATATCGTGAATAGACTCACTTATACCCACCCCCTCAGTTCAGACTTGACTGAACCTTCAGAACCCCATAGCTTAAACCTGTGGACCCTGAGCTCAAGGGTTGGCTGGAGGAAACCGCCCTCCTCTTTGAGGAAGCGGGCCTGCCCCGCATGGCGGGCCGGGTTCTGGCCTGGCTCCTGGTGGCGGAACCCCCGGAGCAGACGGCCAGAGAGATGGCCGAGGCCCTGGGGGCGAGCAAGGGCGCCTTAAGCCCCGCCCTACACCTCCTCACCCGCCTGCACCTGGTAGAGCGCCAGCGCCGCCCCGGGGAGCGCTCCCACCGCTATAGCGTCCGTCCGGGGACCTGGCGCCGCCTCCTGGGCGAACAGATCCGGGTCTTGGGGCGCTACCGGGAGCAGGCGGAGCGGGGGCTACGCTTGGTGGGGCAGGAGCAGGGAGGGCGGCTAAGGGAGATGGGGGCTTTCTACGCCTTTCTGGAGCGGGAGCTTCCCCAGCTCCTCGCCCGCTTTGAGGAGGAGGCATGACCCTCTTGCGCCTGGCCTGGCGGAACGTGTGGCGGCAAAGGCGGCGCACCGCCCTCCTTTCCTTGGTGGTGGTCTATGTCACCGTGGCCACCCTTTTTCTTTTCGGTTTCCTGGACGGCTACGGGGAGAGCCTGGTGGACGCCTACGCCGGCTATGTGGAGGCCCCGGTGGTGGTGGCCAAGGAGGCGTGGTGGGAGGACCCTGATCCGGAAAACGGCCTCGTGGCGCTTCCCTCCCTGCCCCACCCCTACACCCCCAGGCTTTCCCTCTACGCCCTCCTGCGCTCCCCCTACCGTTCCGAAGGGGGTGTGGCGCTGGGGGTGGACCCGGCGGGGGAAACGAGGCTTTCCCGGGTTCCCGCCAAGGTGAAGGAGGGAAGGTGGCTTTCGGGCCCGGGAGAGGTGGTCCTGGGGTACCGCTTGGCGGAGCGGCTGGACGTGCGGCTTGGGGAAAGGCTTGTGCTGGAAACGGGAAAGGCGGCCTTGGGCCTAAGCGTGGTGGGGGTCGTGCGTTCCGGGGTTTCCAACGTGGACTTCGCTGGGGTGTACGTGCACCTGGAGGACGCCCGGCGCCTGGCGGGGCTTGGCATCCTCGCCACCCACCTGGCGGTGTGGGCCCCCCGGGGGCGGGACGAGGCCACCGCCGAGGCGCTCAACGCCCGGTTGCCCCAGGGTCTAAGGGCCAAAGGGGTGTGGGACCTCATGGGGCCCATCCGGGCCGATTACGAGGGAAGCCGCCTCTTCTACTTTCCCCTTATGGGCCTTTTCATGCTCCTCGCCGCGGTGGCCGTGGTGAGCACCACGTACGTGAGCGTGCGGGAAAGGCTTAGGGAGTTCGCCGTGAGCGAAAGCCTGGGCCTCACACCGGTCCGCCTTGCCGTGGGGGTGGCCCTCGAGGCCGCCTTGGCCAGCGGGGTGGGCCTGGCGCTGGGACTCCTTTTGGGCTATGCCCTCCTCACCTACACCGCCACCCACGATGTCTTCGGACCGCTCATGCGGCTTAGCGTGGAGCTCTTGCCGGAGTCCGGGCTTTCCGAGCACCTGTACACCGCCGTGCGCCCGGTGTACGCCCTTTACGCCTTCTTGGTGGTGGCCTTTTCGGGCCTCCTCGCTTGGCTTTTCCCGGGGCGGCTGGTGTTGCGGTTGGACCTTCCGCGCTACCTAAAGGGGGAGTGAGGATGAAACGTGTCCTAGCCCTGGCGGTCTTCCTGGTTTTGGCCCTGGCGCAAAGCCCTTTGGCCAAGCTCAAGGCGGCTTTGGACCTCCTGCGGGGTCCCGCCCACCAGGGGGTCTACCTGGTCCAGGTGGAGCGCCCCGGGAGCACCAAGACCTACCGGCTTCGGGTGTACACGGATGGGGAGCGGGCCCACATCCGGGTTTTAGAACCCAAGGCCGAGGCGGGGCAGGCCTACCTCTCCTTGGGGCAGGACCTCTACCTCTTTGACCCCCGCTTGGGGCGGACCCTGCGCCTGCCTTCCACGGGCCGCACGGAGCGCTTCCTGGGTTCCGACCTCACCTACCAAGACCTCATGGGCCGGGACCTGGAGGATCTCTTTGCGGTCTCGGAAGCGGATGGGGTCTTGGTCCTCACCCCTAAACCGCAGGCGGCCACCCCTTACGGGCGGGTGGAGGTCCACTTGAACCAGGGCCTGATAGAGCGGGTGCGCTACTACGACCAACGGGGCCAGGCGGTTCGGGAGCTCGTCCTCATGGGTTACCAGCGCCTGGATGGGGCCTTTTTGCCCAAGGCCATGGAGGTGCGGGACCTTCTCAAGGAGGGGTACCGCACGCGGATGGAGATCGGGGAGGTGAAGGTGGGGCCGGTGCCGGAGCGGTGCTTTAACCCGCTTTACCTGGAAAGGGGGTGCTAGGTGCTGCGCCTCGCCTGGCGCAACCTCCTAAGAACCCCGGGGCGGAACCTCGTCACGGGCGGGGTGGTGGCCCTCGTGGTCTTCCTCTCCTTGGTCTTCCTCTCGGTGTACGCGGGAGCCTTTGACGCCTTCTTCCAGGCCACCCTGGACCGCACGGGGCACCTGGTGGTGCGGGTAGAGGGCTACCAGGCGAAGGAGGACCTGGAAAGCCTCACCTTCGTGCCCCCCGCCCTTTCCCTGCCGGAAGGGGCCAAGGCGGAGGGGGTTTTGGAAGGGGGTGGGCTTCTCCTCGCCGGGGAAAGGAGCCGGGCGGTGGTCCTCACGGGGCTTACCCGGGAAGGTTTTGCAAGGCAGAAAAACCTCCTAAAGGAAGGCCGCCTTCCCGAGGCCTCGGGGGAGGCCCTTGTGGGCGAGGCCTTGGCCCGGGCCTTGAAGGTGGGTGTGGGGGGCGAGGTGGTGGCCTACGCTCCCGGGGGCCTGGGGCTTGGGGTGTACGCCTTCCGGGTGGTGGGGCTACTGGACCTGCCGGAAACGCACCTGGAGGCCCGCACCCTCATGGTCCTCTTGGAGGACGCCCAAGCCCTTTTGGCCCCGGGGCGGGTGAGCCGGCTGGAGATCCGGCTTCCGGGGGTGGGCCTTTACGACCTGAAGCCCCTGGAAGACCTGAAGGCGTGCCTGGCGTCCGGGCTTCCCGGGCTTCAGGTGGAAACCTGGCTCGAGGCCAACCCCCTTTATGCCGCCCTCCTGCCCCTTTACGACACGGTGATGGGCGTCTATGTGGGGATTTTCTTCGCCCTAGGGGGGCTTATCCTCCTCAACGCCCTCTACCTTTCCCTGGTGGAGCGGGTAAGGGAGTTTGGGCTCCTTGCAGCCCTGGGGCTCACGGGGAGGCGGCTCATGGCCTTGGTCTTTTGGGAAAGCTTCCTCCTCGTGGGGGTGGCGGCCCTGGTGGGGACGGCGGCGGGGCTACTTCTCCACCTGGAGCTTGCCGATGGCTTCCGCTTGCCGCTACCCGCCTGGATCTTGGAGCAGTATAGGGAGTTCGGCCTGCCGGAGGTCCTCTACGGGCGGCTTGGGGTGAAGGAGGTCCTCCTCACCCTGGGCTACGCCGTGGGGGTGGCGCTTTTGGCCGCCTTGTGGCCGGGGTGGCTGGCCTCGAGGCTGGAGCCCGTGGACGCCATGCGCTACGTGCCGTAGGAGGGTGGTATGGCCATCGTGGAAGCCAAGGGAGTGCGGAAGGTGTACCGGGGGGATGGGGTGGAAACCGAGGCCCTGCGGGGGGTGAGCCTGGCGGTGGAAAAGGGGGAGTTCACCGCCTTGGTGGGGCCCTCGGGGAGCGGCAAGAGCACCCTCCTCCACATCCTGGCGGGCCTGGACCTGCCCACGGAAGGGGAGGTCTATGTGGGCGGGGTGCGCCTGGACCGCTTGGGCCGCTCCGCCCGGGCCCGTTTCCGCCTGGAACGCATCGGCCTCGTCTTTCAAGCCTACAACTTGCTGCCCGTCCTCACCGCCTTGGAGAACGCCGCCTTTGTCTTGGAGCTCCGTGGAGTCCCCAAGGGCGAGCGGGAGAAGAGGGCTTTGGAAGCCCTGGCGGCCCTCGGCCTAAAGGACAAGGCCCACCGCTTCCCCCGGCAGCTTTCCGGCGGGGAGCAGCAACGGGTGGCGGTGGCGCGGGCCTTGGCGGCCGAGCCCGTCATCGTCTTGGCGGACGAGCCCACCGCCAACCTGGACTCCCGGACGGGCCTCGCCCTCATTGAGCGGATGAAGGCCCTGAACGAGGTCCAGGGGGTCACCTTTCTCTTTTCCACCCACGACCCCAGGCTGCTAGAGCACGTGCGCCGGGTGGTGCGCCTGGAGGACGGGCGCATCGTGGGGGAGGAGGTGCGCTAGGTGCGTTGGCTTTGGCCCTTTTTGCTCCTTTCCGCCCTGGGCCAAGGGTGGGAGGTGGGGGTGCATGGCCTGGGGCCTGCGCCCACCCTTTTCCTGCGCCTTTCGGGGGAAGTCGGGGAGGGCCCTCGGGTTTCCTACGCCCTCGCTCCCTACCTGCGGGAGGGAGAGGGTGGGGTTTCCCTGGAAAGGCTTTACTTGGCGGTGGGGGAGGGGGAGTGGGGGCTCCTGCTGGGGCGTTTTCCCTTGACGCTGGGGGAGGGGCGGCTTCTTCCCTACACCTGGAACACCCTGGGCCCTGCGGGGGGCGAGGAGGGGGTATGGGGCGGGGCGCTCACCTGGTACGGCCCCTTGCGCCTGCGCCTGGGCTACGCCTGGGAGCGGGGAGGTTTTGTGGAGGCGGCGTGGCCCGAGGTGCGGGTTTGGTGGGAGAAGGAGGGCGGGGGCATGGCGGGGAGCGTGCGGCTGGGCGAGGTGGTGGCCTACGGGGAGGGCCGGTTCCGGGGGACGAGTCCCTCGGCGCTCGTGGGGGCGAGCCTGGCTCTGGGAGAGGGGATGGTGACCCTCGAGGGCACCTACCCCTGGGGCGGGGCCTTGGGGGTGGTCTGGCCCCTGGAGGGCCTGAGGCTTGCGGGCACCTTGGGATATGGGGCGGGATGGGGGGCTTCGCTGGCCTTGGAGGGGGAGAGGTTTTGGGTGAGGGTGGGCCGGGTAGCGGGAATGTGGGCGTGGGGCTTGGCGATTAGGGGAGAGTTTTAGCACAAGCGGGTTTCATCGTGAACATGTTCACTTACGCTTCCCAAACCCATACACCAGTTCATCCCCCTTCCGCACCACCAAAAGGAGGGCCGGCCGGCCTAGGCTGTCCTTGAGCACGTACTTGGTACGCACCTCCCCGTCCACCACCCGTTCCTCCTGGCTCTCCAGGAGGTACCCGGCGGCGGCGAAGGCGGTGAGGACCTGCTGGACGAAGGCGGCGTGGAGCCTGGCGGCGACGCCCTTGGCGGCGAAGGCCTCGAGGGCATACCCTTTGGCCTCGGGAAAGCGGGCGAGGAGGGGTTCGGGGCTTCGGGCCTTGTAGGAGCCTGCGGGGAGCCGCACGGCGGGGTCCAGGCCCGCGCTTAGGGCGGCCACCGCCGTCACCTCCACCAGGGTTTGGGCCAAGCCTACCCCCAACGCCAGGAAGAGGAGCAAAACCTTAAGCTTTCCCATAAGGGCATCTTAGCCCAAAAGGAGGTCGCGGGCCCGGAGGGCCAGGTGGACCCGGGCCAGGGTTTCCGGCTGGCCCAAGGGGCCCACCACCGCCTCAATGCGCCTTAGGCGGTAGCGCAGGGTGTTGGGGTGGACGTGGAGCCTGTTCGCCGCCTCCTCCACGCCGCCCGAGGCCATGTAGGCCTCGAGGGTCTTAAGGAGCTTGGGGGGAAGGGGAAGGTAACGCTCCACCAGGGCCTTTAGGTCCTCCGGGGACTGTTGCAGGAGGACAAAGGCCACGGGGTCCAGGCCCGTGAAGGAGAGGGCCTCCCCCGCCCGCGCCGCCTTGAGGGCGATGAGGGCCTCGCGGTAGGCCTCCTGCACCGCCCGGTCGGCGTGGACGGCGGAGTAGCCCAGGCGGCTTCCCGGGATGAGGGCCTTGAGGAGGCCTTCCGCCTCCTTCTTGGGGCTATGCACCTGCCACATGGCCGCCACCCGGTTCCCCCGGGTGGCGAGGAGGTAGGGGACCCCAAGCCGGTCCAGGTAGGCCCCCGCCTGACGCCTCAGTTCCAGGGTGGCCTCCCGCCGCCTTTCCTCCGCCAGGCGGTGGCGGCCCGGGACCTCGGGGGGCTCGGCCAGGGCCAGGACCCACTCCACCCCCTCGGCGAAGCCGAAGGCGAAAAGCCTCTCCGCCTCCGCCTCCCCTAGGATGAGGCCCTCTAGAAGCGCCGCCCCCAAGGACTCTTCCCGCATCCTCTCCAGGCTCCGCTCCAAGGCCCGCACCTTGAGGAGCCGGGCCGCCACCTCCAGAAGCCCCCTGGCCCGCCTCAGGGCCCCCTCCTCCCCGTAGGCCACGAGCACCCCCTCCCCGGCCTCGAGGGCAAGCCAGCCCCGCCCCTCCCCTGGGGCCTCGGGATGCCTAGGGGGCACGGGCCCGGCGAAGCCCAGGACCTCCCCCCAGGGGGCCACCCGGGCCAGGGGCAGGCCCGTGGCCTGGTGCAAGACCCCCAGGAAGGGGCGGTCCGGAAGCTTCAGGAGGAGGTCCACGAGGCTCGCCAAGGCCAGGCCCGGCCCCAGGGCAAAGAGGCGGAGGGCGAGGGCCTTTTCCACCTCCTCCCGCTTGAGCCAAGGGGGGTAGAGGGCGAGGCCTAAGCCCTCCCTCCGGGCAAAGGCCTCCACCTCGGCGTCGGGCTCGGGGAGGAGGAAGCCCGTGGCCGCCCGGTAACGGAAGAGGTTCCCCTCGGGGCGGAAGAGGAGGAGGGCCCCCTCCAGGGGAAGGAGCGGGCGGGGTTCGGGGAGGAGGAAGAGGGCGGGCCGGGAGGTGGGGACCTGGAGGGTGAGGCCCAGGTCCTCCACCAGGGCGGTGAAGGAGATGGGGTCTTGACCAAATAGGGCTTCTGACATTGTGTAGTTCACCAATACCATCTCTCCCCATCCGGGGCAAGCAGGGTAGGAGTGTATATCTAAACAAAGATTTGGGAAAGGTTGTTTATCCGCACGATTGCCCAAGCGCCCTTCCCCCGGGCATCCTGGGGGGCGAAAGGAGAAGCCCATGTTCCAGGGTTCCATACCGCCCTTACCCACACCCTTTCGCAGGGGCAAGCTGGACGAGGAGGCCCTGCGCCGCCTGGTGGAGCGGGTGGTGCAGGGAGGGTCCCACGGGGTGAGCGTGGGGGGGACCACGGGAGAGCCCGGCACCCAGACCCTCGAGGAGCGAAAACGGGCCATAGAGGTGGTCCTGGACCAGGTGGCGGGGAGGGTGCCCGTCATCCCCGGAACCGGGGCCCTGCGCCTGGAGGAGACCCTGGAGCTCACCCGCTTCGCCCAGGAAGCGGGGGCGCAAGGGGCCATGGTCATCGTCCCCTACTACGTGAAGCCTAACCAGGAGGGGCTTTACCGCTACTTCGCCGAGGTGGCCAAGGCGGTGCCCGACTTCCCCCTCCTCATCTACAACATCCCCGGGCGGGCGGGGGTGGAGATCGCCCCGAAGACCGTGGCCCGCCTCCGGCGGGACTTCCCCAACATCGTGGGCCTCAAGCACTCCTCCAAGGACCTGGAGTATCTCTCCCAGCTCTTCGCCGAGGCGGGGCGGGACTTCCTCGTCTTCTGCGGCCTGGAAAGCCTCACCCTGCCCATGATGAGCCTGGGGGCGGTGGGCACCATCGCCGCCACCGCCAACTGGCTCCCCAAGGAGGTGGCCCTCCTCTGCGAGAAGGCCCTGGCGGGGGACTACGAGGGGGCACGGGAGCTGCACTACTATCTCCTCGAGGCCAACGAGGCCATCTTCTGGGACACGAACCCCATCCCCCTCAAGACCGTGCTGGCCTGGATGGGGCTTTTGGAGAAGGAGTGGCGGCCCCCCTTGGGCCCCACCACCCCCGAGATAGAGGCGCGGCTTCGCCGGATGGCGGAGCGCTACGGCCTCGTCCCCGTGGAGGCGGCATGAAGCTCGCCCGCTTCCTCGCCAAGGGGAGGGTGCACCAGGGGGTCTTTCGGGACGGCCTCCTCCTGGACGAGGCGGGGGAGGCCCACGACCCCGAGGGGGTCACCTGGCTCCTCCCCTTCACCCCGGGGAAGGTTCTGGGGGTGGCCCTGAACTACGCCGACCACGCCGAGGAGCTGGGCCTCGCCCGCCCCGAGGAGCCCGCCCTTTTCTGGAAGCCCAACACGAGCCTCCTCCCCCACAAGGGGGTGGTGCTCTACCCCAAGGGGGCGCGGTTCGTCCACTACGAGGTGGAGCTCGCCGTGGTGGTGGGGAGGCCCATGAAGCGGGTGAAGGCCAAGGACGCCCTGGGCTACGTCCTCGGCTACACCATCGCCAACGACCTGGTGGCCCGGGACTACGTGACGAACACCTTCCGCCCCCCCATCCGGGCCAAGGGGCGGGACACCTTTTTGCCCCTCGGGCCCTTCCTGGTGGTGGGGGAGGTGGAGGACCCCCAGAACCTCTGGCTCCGGGCCTACGTGAACGGGGAACTCCGGCAGGAGGGGCACACCTCGAGGATGCTCTACCCCGTGGCCGAGCTTTTGGCCTTCATCTCCGAGTTCATGACCCTGGAACCCTACGATGTCCTCCTCACCGGCACCCCCAAGGGGATCAGCCAGGTCCACCCGGGGGACGTGATGCGCCTGGAGATTGAGGGCCTGGGGGCCCTGGAAAACCCCATAGAGGAGGAAGCATGAGGTACGCCGACGCCGTGGCGGGAATCCCTTGGGAAACCATTGAGGCGGTGCGGCAACGCCTTAAGGAGAAGCCCGCCCTCCACTTCATCGGGGGGGCGTTCCTCCCCTCGGAAAGCGGGGAGACCTTCCCCAGCCTGGACCCCGCCAGCAACGAGGTCCTGGGCCATGCGGCGAGGGGCGGGGCAAGGGAGGTGGACCGCGCCGCCCGGGCGGCCCACGAGGCCTTCGCCCGCTGGAGCCGGACCAAGGCCAAGGAGAGGAAGCGCTACCTCCTCAAGGTGGCGGAGCTCATAGAGAAGCACGCCGACGAGCTCGCCGTGATGGAGTGCCTGGATGCGGGGCAGGTCCTGCGCATCGTGCGGGCCCAGGTGGCCCGCGCCGCCGAGAACTTCGCCTTCTACGCCGAGTACGCCGAGCACGCCATGGAGGACCGCACCTACCCCGTGGACCGGGACTGGCTCTACTACGCCCTCCGGGTCCCCGTGGGCCCCGTGGGCATCATCACCCCCTGGAACGCCCCCCTGATGCTCTCCACCTGGCGCATCGCCCCCGCCTTGGCCTTCGGGGATACCGTGGTCCTGAAGCCGGCGGAGTGGAGCCCCTTCACCGCCAGCAAGTTGGCGGAGATCTTCCAGGAGGCGGACCTACCCCCTGGGGTCTTCAACCTGGTCCAGGGCTTTGGGGAGGAGGCGGGGGCGGCCCTGGTGGCCCATCCCCTGGTGCCCCTCATCACCCTCACCGGGGAGACGGAGACGGGGAAGGTGGTGATGCAAAACGCCGCCCGCCACCTCAAGCGGCTTTCCCTGGAGCTCGGGGGGAAGAGCCCGGCCTTGGTCTTCGCCGACGCCGACCTGGAAAGGGCCCTGGACGCCGTGGTCTTCCAGATCTACTCCTTCAACGGGGAAAGGTGCACGGCAAGCTCCCGCCTCCTGGTGGAGGAGGGCATCTTTGAGGACTTCGTGGCCCGGGTGGCGGAAAGGGCCAGGGCCATCCGCGTGGGCCACCCCTTGGACCCCGAGACGGAGGTGGGGCCCCTCATCCATCCCGAGCACCTGGAACGCGTCCTGGGGTACATCCGCTCGGGCCTCGAGGAGGGGGCGAGGCTCCTCGTGGGGGGGAAGCGGGCCACCCGCTCCTTCCGGGGGGAGGACCTCTCCCGGGGCAACTACCTGGAGCCCACCCTCTTCGTGGGGGAGAACCACATGAAAATCGCCCAGGAGGAGATCTTCGGGCCGGTGCTCCTGGCCATCCCTTTCAAGGACGAGGAGGACGCCCTCAGGAAGGCCAACGATACCAGGTACGGCCTCGCCGCCTATGTCTTTACCCGGGACCTGGAGCGGGCCCACCGCCTGGCCCTGGAGTTGGAGGCGGGGATGGTCTACCTGAATAGCCACAACGTGCGCCACCTGCCCACCCCCTTCGGGGGGGTGAAGGAAAGCGGCGACCGGCGGGAAGGGGGCTTCTACGCCCTGGAGTTCTACACCGACCTGAAGGGCGTGGCCCTCCCCCTAAGGCCGCCCCACATTCCCAGGTTCGGCAAGTGAGGAGGTGAAGGTATGGCGAGGACGGGAGCGGAGTACATGGAGGCCCTACGGGAGAGGCCCCCGAACCTCTGGTACAAGGGGGAGAAGGTGGAGGACCCCACCACCCACCCGGTCTTCCGGGGCATCGTGCGCGCCATGGCGGCCCTATATGACCTGCAGCACGACCCCCGCTACCGGGAGGTCCTCACCTACGAGGCGGAGGGGAAGCGCCACGGCACGAGCTTCCTCATCCCCAAGACCAAGGAGGACCTAAAGCGGCGGGGCCAGGCCTACAAGCTCTGGGCGGACCAGAACCTGGGCATGATGGGCCGAAGCCCCGATTACCTGAACGCCGTGGTCATGGCCTATGCGGCGAGCGCCGAGTACTTCGGGGAGTTCGCCGAGAACGTCCGGAACTACTACCGGTACCTCCGGGACCACGACCTGGCCACCACCCACGCCCTCACCAACCCCCAGGTGAACCGGGCCAAGCCCCCTTCCGCCCAGCCCGACCCCTACATCCCCGTGGGGGTGGTGCGGCAGACGGAGAAGGGGATCGTGGTGCGGGGGGCCCGGATGACCGCCACCTTCCCCTTGGCGGACGAGGTCTTAATCTTCCCCTCCACCCTCCTCAAAGAGGGGCCGGGAAGCGAGAAGTACGCCATCGCCTTTGCCCTTCCCACCTCCACCCCCGGGCTCCACTTCGTCTGCCGGGAGGCCCTGGTGGGGGGGGATAGCCCCTTTGACCACCCCCTCAGCAGCCGCCTCGAGGAGATGGACTGCCTGGTCATCTTTGACGATGTCCTGGTGCCCTGGGAGCGGGTCTTCATCCTGGGGAACGTGGAGCTCTGCAACAACGCCTACGCCCAGACCGGGGCGTTGAACCACATGGCCCACCAGGTGGTGGCCCTGAAAACGGCCAAGACGGAGGCCTTCTTAGGGGTGGCGGCCCTCATGGCCGAGGGCATCGGGGCCGACGCCTACGGCCACGTGCAGGAAAAGATCGCCGAGATCATCGTCTACCTCGAGGCCATGAAGGCCTTCTGGACCCGGGCGGAGGAGGAGGCCCAGGAAAACGCCTTTGGCCTCCTGGTGCCGGACCGCAAGGCGCTGGATGGGGCTAGGAACCTCTACCCGAGGCTTTACCCAAGGCTTCGGGAAATCCTAGAGCAGATCGGGGCGAGCGGCCTCATCACCCTCCCCTCCGAGAAGGACTTCAAGGGCCCCTTGGCGCCCCTCCTGGACAAGTACCTCCAAGGGGCCACCTTGGACGCCCGGGAGCGGGTGGCCCTCTTCCGCCTGGCCTGGGACATGACCCTCTCGGGGTTCGGGGCCCGGCAGGAGCTTTACGAGCGCTTCTTCTTCGGCGACCCCGTGCGCATGTACCAGACCCTTTACCAGGTGTACGATAAGGAGCCCTACAAGGAGCGGATCCGGGCCTACCTCAGGGCCGCCCTCGGCGTCTTCGCCCAGGAGGAGGTGGAGGCGTGACCTCCCTGGAGGAGGCCTTCAAGGAGGCCCTAAGCCGCTTCGCCAGCGGCGTCACCGTGGTGGCGGCGCGGGCGGGGGAGGAGCGGGGCATGACCGCCACCGCCTTTATGTCCCTAAGCCTCAGGCCCCCCTTGGTGGCCCTGGCGGTGAGCGAGGGGGCGAGGCTCTTGCCCCTTTTGGAGGAAGCGGGGGCCTTCACGGTGAGCTTCCTGCGGGAGGGACAGGAGGGGGTTTCGGAGCACTTCGCCGGCAGGCCAAGGGAAGGGGTGGGCCTGGTGGAAGGCCGGGTGGAAGGGGCCTTGGCGGTCCTGAGGTGCCGCCTCGAGGCCCTCTACCCGGGTGGGGACCACCGCCTCGTGGTGGGGCGGGTGGAGGCGGTGGACCTTGGGGAGATGGGCCCGCCCCTCGTCTACTTCGCCCGCGGCTACAGGAGGCTTTTATGGCCATCGTAAGGGTGGGTTTCCTGGAAGTTTGGGTGCGGGACCTGGAAAGGAGCCTGGAGTTCTACCGGGGGCTTTTGGGGATGCTCCTGGAGAGGCGGGAGGGTAAGGCGGCCTACCTTCGGGGCTACGAGGAAAGGGAGTGGAGCCTGAAGCTCAAGGAGGCCCCCTTTCCGGCTGTGGCCGCCCTCGGTTTCAAGGTGGACTCGGAGGAGGGCGTTTCCGCCCTTAAGGCCTGGGCGGAGAGGGAAGGGCTTCCCCACCGGGAGGAGGCGGACTGGGCCCGCCCCCGGATCCTCCGGGTGCAGGACCCCTTCGGCTACCCCTTGGCCTTCTACTTCCAGGCGGAAAAGCTTCCCCGGATGCTCCAGGAGTACCACCTCCACCGGGGGCCCGGCCTCCTCCGCCTAGACCACATCAACCTCTTCTCCCCGGAGGTGGACCAGGCCACCCGCTACTACCAGGAGGCCCTGGGCTTCCGCCTCACCGAGTACACGGAGGACGAGGAGGGGAGGCTTTGGGCGAGCTGGCTCCACCGCAAGGGGAACGTGCACGACGTGGCCTTCACCAATGGGGAAGGCCCTAGGCTCCACCACTTCGCCTACTGGCTTCCCGACCCCATGGCCATCATCCGGGCGGCGGACATCCTGGCGGGGGCGAGGCGCACGGAGGAGATTGAAAGGGGCCCCGGGCGGCACGGCATCTCCAACGCCATGTTCCTCTACCTGCGCGACCCCGATGGGCACCGGGTGGAGCTTTACACCTCGGACTACCTCACCGTGGACCCCGACCTGCCCCCGGTGCGCTGGAGCCTCAACGACCCCAGGCGCCAGACCCTCTGGGGCCACCGCACGCCCAAGAGCTGGTTCCTGGAGGGGAGCACCCTTCTGGACCTTTCGGGGAACCCGGTGCCCAGGCGGGCCTCGAGGCTAGAGGGTATCCCCGAGCACGTGATCTAGCTTGACGGGACACTTGTCCCTAAGTAGACTGGAAGCCAAACGATCGTTAGTTAGACCCTATCCGGGGTACCCCGGTGGGAAAAGGAGGTAGGAGATGAAGCGTTGGTTGGCGGTAGCGTTGGCCCTGGCCCTTTCCGCTTGGGCGCAGGGCACCTTGAAGGTGGGGGTGGTGGTCTCGGCCACGGGGCCCGCCGCCTCCTTGGGCATCCCCGAGCGCAACACCTTCCTCCTCTTGCAGGACCTCCTGGACCGCCAGGGGGGTGTGGCGGGGCGGAAGGTGCAGTTCGTCATCCTGGACGACGCCTCGGACACCACCCAGGCGGTGCGGAACACGAGGCGCCTGGTGGAGGAGGGCGCCGTGGCCATCGTGGGCACCACCACCACCCCCGCCTCCTTGGGCATGATCCCCGTGGTGGCGGAGGCCAAGGTGCCCAAGATCTCCCTGGCCGCCAGCAAGGACATCATCTACCCCGTGGACGCCCAGCGTTTCTGGGTCTTCAAGACCCCCCAGACGGAGGAGCTCATGGCCCGGGCCATCGTGGCGGACATGGTGGCCCGGGGCGTGAAGACGGTGGGCTACATCGGCTTTAACGACGCCTACGGGGAGGGTTGGGCCCGCTTCTTTGAGGCGGAGGCCAAGGCCAAAGGCCTCCAGGTGGTGGCCAGCGAGCGCTACAACCGCACGGACACCAGCGTCACCGGCCAGGCCCTTCGCCTCATCGCCCGCCGGCCCGACGCCATTCTCATCGGGGCGAGCGGCACCCCGGCGGTCCTTCCCCAGCGCACCCTGAAGGAGCGGGGCTACCCGGGCCTCATCTACCAGACCCACGGGGTGGCGAACCCCGATTTCCTGCGGGTGGGCGGCCAGGACGTGGAGGGCACCCTCCTCCCCGCCGGGCCCATCCTGGTGGCGGAGCAGCTTCCCGGCACCTTCCCCTCCAAGCGGGTGGCCCTGGACTACATCCAGCGCTACGAGGCCAGGTACGGCATCGGGAGCTACTCCACCTTCGGGGCCCACGCCTGGGACGCCTGGCTCATCCTGCGCCCCGCCCTGGAGAGGGCCCTGAAGAGGGCAGACCCCGACAAGGACCTGGCCGCCTTCCGCGCCGCCCTGAGGGACGAGATTGAGGCCACCCGCAACCTGGTGGCCACCCACGGGGTCTTCACCTTCACCAAGGAGGACCACCTGGGCCTGCGCTTTGAGGACGCCGCCGTCATGGTCCGGGTGGAGAGGGGCCGCTGGAAGCTGGAGCGCACTTTCCGCTAAGCCATGGACGCCAGCATCCTCGGCTTCCTCCTCCTGGATGGGCTCCAGAACGGGGTTATCTACGGGCTCTTGGCCATCGCCATGGTGCTGGTCTTCGCCGTGACCCGGGTGATCCTGGTGCCCATTGGGGAGCTCCTCATGTTCGCCCCCCTGTCCTTGGTCTGGCTCCTGGAGGGGAAGATCCCGGGGACGCTCTGGCTGGCCTTGGTCCTGGGGCTCCTCTGGGCGGGGCTTGCGCGGGGGCGGGGGGCCTTGGGGCCCGTTCTCGGGGCCCTGGGGCTTTCCGCCCTCTTTTTCCTCGCCCTCTTTCTGAAGCCCCTGGCCTACCCGGCGGCGGTCCTCCTGGTGGTCTACCTGGGGGTGGCCACGTACCGGGTCTTCTTCCTGCCCATGCGGGAGGCCACGGTGCTTTCCCTCCTCATCATGGCGGTGGGCCTGCACGTGGCCTACCAGGGCTTGGGCCTCGTCTTCTTTGGCCCGGAGCAGTTCCGCCCCGAGCCCCTCCTTAGGGGAGAGGTGGTGGTGGGCCTTTCCTGGCAAGGGGTTCTGGTCCTCCTCTTTGCCCTCCTGAGTGTCCTCGGCCTTTACGCCTTCTTCCGCTTTTCCCTTTATGGGAAGGCCCTTTTGGCGGCGGCGGAGAGCCGGCTTGGGGCGAGGCTTGCGGGCATCTCCCCGGAGGAGGCGGGGACGGTGGCCTTCGGCATCGCCAGCCTGCTTGCGGGGCTATCCGGCCTCCTCCTCGCCCCCCTCATCAACGCCGCCTACTTCATGGGGTTCATGTTGGGCCTCAAGGGGTTTGTGGCCGCCATCCTAGGGGGGCTTGCCAGCTATCCCGTGGCCTTTTTGGGGGCGCTATTGGTGGGGTTTTTTGAGAGCTTTACCAGTTTCTTCGCCAGCGCCTACAAGGAGGCCCTGGTCTTTCTCCTTTTGGTGCCCGCCCTCTTCTACCAAAGCCTCAAGGCGCGGGCGGTGGAGGAGTGATGCGCTACCTTTGGTTTCTCCTGGTCCTTTTGCCCCTTTTCCTCCTGCCCTTTCCCTTTTACCTCACCCTCCTCAACTTCTTCGCCCTCTCGGCCCTGGTGGCCCTTTCCCTCTACGTGCTCACGGGCCTGGCGGGGATGACCAGCTTCGCCCAGGCGGCCTTCATGGGGATGGGGGCCTACGCCACCGCCCTCCTCACGGTGAAGGCGGGGCTATCCCCGTGGCTCGGCCTCCTTGCGGGCCTTCTCCTCTCCCTCCTCCTGGCCTTGGTCCTGGGGGGGCTCACGGTGCGGCTCAAGGGGCACTTCCTCCCCCTTTCCACCATCGCCTGGCAGGTGGCCCTGTACATCCTGGCGGGGAACCTGGTGGGCCTCACCGGGGGGCACACGGGGATCACCGACCTGCCCCCCTTGACCCTCTTCGGCTATGCCCTGGACACGGGCTTCCGCTACGCCCTCTTTAGCCTTTTCCTCCTGGTCCTCTTCCTCCTCGCCCTGGATAACCTGCGGGGAAGCCGCCTGGGCCGGGCCCTTCTCGCCCTCCGGGGGGACGCCTTGGCGGCGGCGAGCTTCGGGGTGGACCCGGCCCGCCTCCGCCTCCAGGCCTTCCTCCTGGCGGGGGGTATGGCGGGGGTTGCCGGCTTCCTTTACGCCCACTTCCTGCGCTTCGTGAACCCCACGCCCTTCTCCCTGGAGGCCTCCATCAAGTACCTGGTCATGGCCGTGGCGGGCGGGGTGGGGACGATCCCCGGGGTGGTGCTGGGGGCGGCCTTCTTCACGGGGCTGGAGGACTGGCTCAAGGACCTCCTGCCCCTCCTCCTGGGCCGGCAGGGGAACTACGAGGTCATCGGCTACGGCCTCATCCTGGCCCTCATCCTCCTTTTGGCCCCCAAGGGGCTATGGCCCCTCCTTGCGGCGAGGCTTCCCCGGAAGGAGGGGCGCCTCCCCGAGGCCGAGCCCCTCCCCCTCGCCCCGCCCCAAGGGGCTAAGGGGGAGGAGGTGCTCCGGGTGGAGGGCCTGAAGAAGGCCTTCGGCGGCCTCCTCGCCGTGAACGGGGTTTCCTTCGCCTTGCGGCGGGGGGAGATCCTGGCCCTCATCGGCCCCAACGGGGCGGGGAAGAGCACCACCTTCAACCTGGTCACGGGAACCCTCATCCCGGATGGGGGCAAGGTCTTCCTCTTCGGCCGGGAGGTGACGGGCCTCGCCCCCTTCCGCATCCACCGCCTGGGCCTCGGGCGCACCTTCCAACACCCCCACCTTTTCCCCGAGCTCTCCGTCCTGGAAAACGCCGCCTTGGGCACCTACGCCCGCACCCGGGCGGGCTTCTTTAGGGTCCTCCTGGGCCTTCACCGGAAGGAGGAGGACCAGGCCCTGGCCACCGCCTACCGGGCCCTCAAGCGGGTGGGCCTCGAGTCCTTGGCCTGGGAGCGGGCGGAGCGGCTTACCGTGGGGCAACAGCGGCTTTTGGAGATCGCCCGCCTCCTCGCCTCGGGGGCGGCGGTGCTCCTTTTGGACGAGCCGGGGGCGGGGCTTAGGGCGGGGGAGAAGCGGGAGCTTGCCCACCTCCTCCGGTCCTTGGCCAAGGAAGGGTACACGGTGCTCCTCGTGGACCACGACATGGACCTCATCATGGGCCTCGCGGACCGGGTGGTGGTGATGAACTACGGGGAGAAGATTGCCGAGGGTACCCCGGCGGAGGTGCAGAGGAACCCCCTGGTGCGGGCCGCCTACCTGGGGGAGGAGGTGGCCTGATGCTCCGGGTGGAAGGCCTCACGGTGCGCTACGGTCCCCTGGAGGCGGCGCGGGGGGTTTCCTTCGCCCTTAAGGAGGGGGAGGCCCTGGCGGTGATCGGCCCCAACGGGGCGGGGAAGACGAGCGTTCTGAGGGGGCTTTTGGGCCTGGCCAAGGCGGAAGGCCGCGTGGTCCTGGACGGGGAGGTCCTAGCGGAGCGGAGCCCCGAGGGCCTCCTAAAGCGGGGCCTCGTCCTGGTGCCGGAGGGGCGCGCCCTCTTCCCCGGGCTTTCCGTGGAGGACAACCTCCGCCTCGGGGGGTTCCACCGGTTCCGGAAGAGGGAGGACCTTCGGCCCGATCTGGAGCGGGTCTACGGCCTCTTCCCTAGGCTTAGGGAAAGGCGGGGGCAGCTGGCGGGGACGCTCTCTGGGGGGGAGCAGCAGATGCTGGCCATCGGCCGCGCCCTCATGGCAAGGCCCCGCCTCCTCCTTTTGGACGAGCCCTCCTTGGGGCTTGCCCCCTTGATGGTGCGGGAGATCTACCGCATCCTGGCCGGCCTGAAGGGGGAGGGGGTTACCCTCCTCGTGGTGGAGCAAAACGCCAAGGTGGCCCTGGAGCTCGCCGACCGGGGGCTTGTGCTGGAGGCGGGGGAGGTGGCCCTGGAGGGGAGCGCCCAGGAACTCCGGCAAAACCCCAAGGTGGTGGAGGCTTACCTGGGCCTTCGGCGGGAGGTGGAGGAGGGATGAGGGACCCCTTCATGGAGGCCTTGGGCCTAAAGGTGCTCCACCTGGCCCCGGGAGAGGCCAGGGTGGGGGGGCGGGTGGAAAGGGCCCACCTCAACCTCCACGGCACGGTCCACGGGGGCTTCCTCTACGCCTTGGCCGATAGCGCCTTCGCCCTCGCCTCCAACTCCCGGGGGCCTGCCGTGGCCCTCTCCTGCCGCATGGACTACTTCCGGCCCCTCCCCCCCGGGGCCTGGGTGGAGGCGGAGGCGGTGGAGGTGAACCTCTCCCGGCGCACCGCCACCTACCGGGTGGAGGTGGTGTCGGAGGGTAAGCTCGTGGCCCTCTTCACGGGCACGGTGTTTCGCTTAGGAGGTGAGGATGTACCAGCCGGAGTTGGAAACCCTTCCCAGGGAGAAGCTTAGGGCCTTGCAGGAGGAAAGGCTACGCCACGTGGTGGCCTACGTTTACGAGAGGGTCCCCTTTTACCGGAGGCTTCTGGACGAGGCGGGGGTGAGGCCAGGGGAGATCCGGGGCCTCATGGACCTCCCCAAGCTCCCCTTCACCAAGAAGGACCACCTGCGGCAGAACTACCCCTTCGGCCTCTTCGCCGTGCCCCGGGAGGAGGTGGCCCGCATCCACGCCTCCAGCGGCACCACGGGCAAGCCCACGGTGGTGGGCTACACCAAGAAGGACCTGGGCATCTTCGCCGAGGTGGTGGCCCGCTCCCTAAGGGCGGCGGGGGCGAGGCCCGGGATGATGCTCCACAACGCCTACGGTTACGGCCTCTTCACGGGGGGGCTCGGCCTCCACGGGGGGGCGGAGGCCTTGGGGATGACCGTGGTGCCGGTTTCCGGGGGCATGACGGAGCGCCAGGTCATGCTCATCCAGGACTTCCGGCCCGAGGTCATCTCCTGCACCCCCTCCTACGCCCAGACCCTGGCGGAGGAGTTCCGCAGGCGGGGGGTTTCCCCGGAAACCCTTTCCCTGGAGTACGCCGTCCTGGGGGCCGAGCCCTGGACCGAGGCCATCCGCAAACAGGTGGACGAGGGGCTTGGGGTTCGGAGCACCAACATCTACGGCCTTTCCGAGATCATCGGCCCCGGCGTGGCCAACGAGTGCGTGGAGGAGCGCCAAGGGAGCCACATCTGGGAGGACCACTTCCTGCCCGAGGTGGTGGACCCGGACACCGGGGAACCCTTGCCCGAGGGGAAGGTGGGGGTTTTGGTCTTGACCACTCTCACCAAGGAGGCCATGCCCCTCCTCCGCTACTGGACGGGGGACCTTACCTTCCTCACCTACGCCCCTTGCTCCTGCGGCCGCACCCATGTGCGCATGGGCCCCATCCTGGGGCGCACGGACGACATGCTCATCATCCGCGGGGTAAACGTCTACCCCACCCAGGTGGAGGCGGTCCTCCTGGATATCCCCGAGGTGGAGCCCTACTACCAGATCGTGGTGCGGCGGGAGGGGACTTTGGACGAGGCCGAGCTCAAGGTGGAGGTTTCCGAGGCCTTCTTCCAGGAAATTGGCAAAAAGGCCCTTTCCGACGAGGTCATTGAGGCGGACCACCGCCTCCACGCCCTGAGGGAGAAGGTGGCCCGCAGGATCAAGGACACCATCGGCGTCACCATGCGGGTGACCCTCCTCGCCCCCGGGGAGGCCCCGAGGAGCGAAGGGGGGAAGCTCAGGCGGGTTCTGGACCTGCGCAAGTAGCCATGCGCCCTATACCCGAAGGCTACGAGGCCACCTTTGAAACGGTGGTCACGGAAGCGATGACCGTGGACTTTGAGGAGCTCGGGCCCGTCCACCCCGTGTACGCCACCTACTGGATGGCCAAGCACATGGAGCTCGCCGGGCGGAAGATCATCCTTCCCTTTCTGGAGGAGGGGGAGGAGGGGATTGGGAGCTACGTGGAGGTGCGGCACCTGGCCTCGGCCCTCCCGGGGATGCGGGTGAGGATCGTGGCCCGGCACGAGCGCACGGAGGGCAACCGGGTCCACGCCACCATGGAGGCTTACAACGAGCTGGGGGACCTCATCGGCGTGGGGCGCACGGAGCAGGTGATCCTGCCCAAGGCCAAGGTGGAGGCCCTCTTCCAGAGGCTTAGGGAGCGCTGGGCGGCCAAAAAGGCGTAGGCGTCCCTTGGGGGTATCCTCGAGGGGGAGGTCCTATGAGGCTCAGGGGCAAGGTCGTGGTGGTTACCGGAGCGGGGAGCGGCCTAGGCCAGGCCCTGGCGTTGGAGCTCCTCCGGCGGGGGGCAAAGGTGGCGGCGGTGGACCTGAGGGAGGAGGGCCTAAGGGAAACCCAGGCCCAGGCGGGGAATATGGCCCCTGGGCTTAGCCTCCACCCCTTGGACATCACCGACAAAGCGAGGGTAGCGGCCTTGCCCGAGGAGGTGGAAAGGGCGCACGGGCAGGTGGACGGCCTTATCAACAACGCCGGCATCATCCAGCCCTTTAAGCGCCTCCTGGACCTGGACGAGGCGGCCATAGAGCGGGTGATGCGGGTGAACTTCTACGGCACCCTCCACATGACCCGCGCTTTCCTGCCACGGCTTCTCCAGCGGCCGGAGGCCCACCTGGTAAACGTGTCCAGCATGGGAGCCTTCGTGCCGGTGCCGGGGCAGGCGGTCTACGGGGCCTCCAAGGCGGCGGTCAAGCTCCTCACCGAGGCCCTTTGGGCGGAACTCCAGGGCACGCCGGTGCGGGTCACCCTGGTCCTTCCGGGGGCCATGCGCACGGGGATCGCCCAGCACTCCGGGGTGGAGGCCCCCAGGGCCGAGGGAGCGAGGGTACCCGTTTTGGAGCCCCAGGTGGCCGCCCGCATCCTCCTGGACGCCGTGGAGCGGGACGCCTTCCGGGTCCTTTTGGGCCAGGACGCCCGCACCATGGACCTCCTCTACCGCCTAAGCCCCCTTGGGGCCACCCGGCTCATCCAGCGCCGCATGGCCCACCTCCTCCCCCCCAGGTAGGGAGGCCTACGCCTCCGCCGACTCCCTCGGGGCCCGCACCCCTAGGGCGGAAAGCCCCATGAGCCCCGTGAGGAGGAGGCAGGTGGCGGCGAAGGCCAGGCCGTGGTGGGGAAAGAGCCGGTAGAAAAGCCCCAGGCTCCCCCCAGCCAGGGCGCTTCCCGCCGCCTGCCCCAAGGAGCGGGCCACGGAAAGGGCCCCCGAGGCGAGCCCCTCCGTCCCCGGGGGGCCAGGGAGAGGACCAGGGCGTTGTTGGCCGCCTGGAACAGGGCGCGCCCTACCCCGAGGAGGACCAGGCCCAGGGCCGCCCCCCAAAGGGGGTGGAGGAGGGGCAGGAGGGCGAAGGCCACTCCCCCTCCCACCAGGAGGTGGGCCCCAAGGAGGGCCACCCGGCGGTACCCGAGCCGGTCCGCCAGCCTCCCCGCCCACGCTCCCAAGAGGAGAAGCTGCAAAGGGCCCAGGAGGAGAAGGCCCCCGATGCCTCTAGGGGATAGGCCCTCGGTCCCCAGGTGGAAGGCCAGGGCCACCGTGGTCCCCAGGGTGTGGAGGAAGTAAAGGCTCGTGGCCAGGAGGGCCCTGAGGAAACCTGGGGCGAAAAGGAGTTTCCCCAAGGAGCCCTCCTGCTGGGGAAGGCTTGGGAGGTTTCCCGAAAGGAGGAGGGCCAGGAGGCCGGCGGGGAGGGGCAGGAGGAAGACCCAAGGGAGGCCAATCCCGGCGGCAAGCCCCCCTAAGGCGGGGCCCAGGAGGGTGCCCGTGGCCACCGTGCTGGCCACGAGCCCTAGGGCGTAGCCCCGGGCCTGGGGGAAGGCGCTGGCGGCTAGGCCCGGGACAAGCCCCACCACCATGGCCGTGGCCACCCCCTGGAGGAAGCGGAAGAGGTAAAGGGCCCAAAGCCCCGGGGCCAGGGCGAGGAGGAGGGCGAAGAGGGCGTGGAGGAAAAGCCCCAGGCGGAAGAGCCTTGCCGCCCCCACCCGCCCCGCCAGGCCCGCCACGGGCAGATAGGCCAGGGCCGCTCCCAAAAGCCCCATGGACACCACCCCTTGGGCCGCTTCGGGCCCCACGGCGAAGGCTTGTTGCAGGAGGGGAAGGGCCGGGGCCAGGCTGCTTTCGCTTAGGGTACCCAGGAGCACGCCGGAGAGGAGGGCGAGGAGCCGCCGGTCCATGAGCTAAGCCTATTCCTTTGACCAGGGAGGGGTGTGAACGCCCTCCTTGCGGCGGAAAGGGGTTTGGGCGCACCATGGGGCCATGCTGGCCGAACGCTGGGCCCAAGGACTCGCCTTTGGCGCCCTCCTGCCCCGTCTTGGCCCCCATCGGGAACGGGTGGAGGCCTTTTACGGGGCCCTGAAGCCCCTGGCCCCCTTGCCGGGGGCGGCCCGGGCCTTGGCCCTGGTGGAGGCCTGGTGCCCGGACTGCCTCCAGGCCATCCCCGTGCTGGCGAGGCTTCCCCTCGAGGTCCGCTTCCTCTTCCGCGACGAGAACCCGGATTTGGCCGAGGCTTACGCCAAGGAGGGCAAGCGCATCGTCCCCACCGTGGTCTTCTTAGACGGGGCTTTCCGCGAACTGGCCCGCTGGCATGGCCCCCCGGAGGAGGCCCGGGGTTTCCTGCGGGCGGCCAAGGAGGCGGGCTTTGGAAAGGCCGAAACCCTGCGCCGCTACCACGAAGCCTTTCCCCGGTTCGCCCAGGCCATGCTCCAGGAGTGGCGGGCCCTCCTCGTTCCCCAAGGGCGAACGGTGTAGCCCTCTTGGGAGTACACGTTTCCACGTTTCCACTGCGCGCCGGATACTCTAGGCGTGGAAAGCCGCGTGTACCTGCTATCGGAGGCCCAAGGCCTCACCAAGGATCTCCTAGGGGGTAAGGGGTATGGCCTCGTGGCCATGGCTGGGGCGGGGTTGCCCGTGCCCCCGGCCCTGGTCATCACCACGGAGGCCTGCCGCACCTACCTCCGCACCGGCCAGGCGGTGGGCCTGGAGGAGGAGGTAAGGCGGAAGATGGCGGCCCTAGAGGGCCTAACGGGGAAGCGCTTTGGCCAAGGGGAGGGGAAGAGCCCTCCCCTTTTGGTCTCCGTGCGGAGCGGGGCCCCGGTGTCCATGCCGGGGATGATGGACACCATCCTGAACCTGGGGCTCACCCTCGAGGGCGTGGAGGCCCTCGCCCGGGCCACGGAAAACCCCCGCTTCGCCTGGGACACCTTCCGCCGCCTCCTCGCCATGTACGGGGAGGTGGTCCTGGGGGAGAAGGCGGAGGTCTTTGAGGGGATGCTTTCCGCCCTCAAGGCGGAACGCGGGGTAGAGGCGGACACCGCCCTTTCCGCCGAGGACCTGGAGGAGCTTTCCTTCCACTACCTCCGCCACCTGGAGGCCAGGGGCACCCCTTTCCCCATGGACCCCTGGGCGCAGCTCTTCGCCGCCATAGAGGCGGTCTTCAAAAGCTGGCTCAACCCCCGGGCCAAGACCTACCGCCGCATCTACGGCATCCCCGAGGACCTGGGCACGGCGGTGGTGGTCCAGGCCATGGTCTACGGGAACCTGGGGGAGGACTCGGGCACCGGGGTGGGCTTCACCCGCAACCCCGCCACCGGGGAGAAGGGCCTCTACGGCGAGTACCTCAGGAACGCCCAAGGGGAGGACGTGGTGGCGGGCATCCGCACCCCTGAGCCCCTGGAGCGCCTAAAGGACTACGCCCCTGGGCTCTACGCCGAGCTCCTCCAGGTGGCGGAGCGCCTGGAGCGCCACTTCCGGGACATGCAGGACTTTGAGTTCACCGCGGAAAGGGGGCGGCTTTTCCTCCTGCAGACCCGCTCGGGCAAGCGCACGGCCAAGGCGGCGGTGCGCATCGCCGTGGAGATGGCGGAGGAAGGCCTCATCTCCAAGGAGGAGGCGGTCTTAAGGGTGGAGGCCAACGCCCTCCCCGGCCTCCTCAAGCCCGCCGTGGACCGGAACCAGGCCCCCAAGCCCCTCCTCAAAGGGCTTCCCGCAAGCCCAGGGGCCGCCACCGGCCACGCCGTCTTCTCCAACGAGGGGGCGGAGCGCCTCGCCGCCCAGGGCCTCCCCCCTCTCCTCATACGCCCGGAGACCACCCCGGAGGACATCACGGGCATGTACCTTTCCAAGGGCATCCTCACCGCCCGGGGCGGCCTCACCTCCCACGCGGCGGTGGTGGCCCGGGGCCTCGGGGTGCCGGCGGTGGTGGGGGCGGAGGCCCTAAGGGTCTTCCCCGAGGAGGGCCGGGCCCTGGTGGACGGGGTGGAGATCCGGGAAGGGGACCTCCTCACCCTGGACGGGGGCACGGGGGAGGTCTACCTGGGAGCGGTGCCCCTGGTGGAGGCGGCGGAGGAGGCCCTTTTGGAAAAGCTCTTCGCCTGGGCTGAGCCCTACCGGCGCCTTGGGGTGCGGGCCAACGCCGACACCCCCCTGGACGCCCAAAGGGCCCGGGCCTTCGGCGCCCAGGGGATCGGCCTCTGCCGCACGGAGCACATGTTCTTCCAGGAGGAGCGGCTTCCTTGGGTCCGGCGCCTCATCCTGGCCAAGACCCCCGAGGAGGAGGAAGAGGCCCTGGAAAAGCTCTTCGCCTTCCAGAAGGACGACTTCAAGGCCATCCTGCGGGCCATGGATGGCCTTCCCGTGACCGTGCGCCTCATGGACCCGCCCCTCCACGAGTTCCTGCCGCCCTTGGCCGAGCTGGAGGCGCGGGCCAAGGAGGGGGACCAGGAGGCCTTGGCCCTCCTGGAGCGGGCCAAGGCCCTGCACGAGGTGAACCCCATGCTGGGCTTCCGGGGGGTGAGGCTTCTGCTTCTCAGGCCCGCCATCTTCCGGATGCAGCTTAAGGCGCTCCTCGAGGCGGCCCAGGAGCTCAAGGAAGAAGGCCTGGACCCCCGGCCCGAGGTCATGGTGCCCCTGGTGGCGGACCCCAAGGAGGTGGAGCGGGCCCGGGCCTTGGCCGAGGAGCTCTTCCAAGCGTACGGCCCCATCCCCTTCGGGACCATGATAGAGACCCCGAGGGCCGCCCTCCTCGCCGGCGAGATCGCCCCCCTGGTGGACTTCTTCAGCTTCGGCACCAACGACCTGACCCAGATGGCCTTTGGCCTCTCCCGGGACGACGCCGGGAAGTTCCTGCCCCGGTACGTGGAGGAGGGGCTCTTCCCCTTTGACCCCACGGAGCGCCTGGACGAAAAGGGCGTGGGGCGGCTCCTGCGCCTGGCGGCGGAGGAGGGGAGGCGGGCCAACCCCAGGCTCAAGCTCGGTCTCTGCGGGGAGCACGGGGGCGAGGCGGGGAGCGTCCAGGCGGTGGCTGGGCTTCTGGACTACACCTCGGCGAGCCCCTTCCGCATCCTCACCGCCCGCTTGGCGGCCGCCCAGGCGGGGCTCAGGGCCCTCCGGGCTCAGCCGGCAAGCTCGTAGGCCTGGGCCTGGAGGCGCACGGCGGTGTTGGCGGCTCCGTAGGCCTCGTAACCGCCTCGGCGCTCCACCACCTCAAAGAAGAAGCGGCCCCGGAAGGTAGGGGTGTAGAGGTGGAGGAACTCGGCGCCCTCGAGGGTGCGGTCGTAGAGGAGGGAATAGGCTTGAAGCTGCTCCACCTCCTCCGGGGAGAGGCCGTGGCGGGCGGCCAGGGCGCGGTAGTAGGAGGCGGGGATGCGCAAGGGGCGGAGCCCCTCCTGGGCCCCTCGCCGGGCGAAGGCGAAGAGGTCGGGGGTGCGGAAGGCCACGTGCTGGATGCCCGCATGCCCAAGCCGTTGCAGAAAGCGGGAAGCCGCCGTGCCCAGGCCCTCGGAGGTGTTCAGCGGGATGCGCACCCGGCCGTCGGGGCTACGCACGGAGCGGCTATAGAACATCCCGTAAGGGTCAAAGACCTCCACCACCGGGTCCACTTGGAAGCCGAGGAGGGCCTTGTAGATGAGGAGCCAGCTGTAGAGCTCCCACCGGGGGACGACGTTGGTGAAGTGGTCCACCTCAAGGAAGGTACCCTCCTGAGGCTCCCCCAGGGCCACAAGCCCGTAGGCTTCCAGGAGGGGACCGTCCACCAGGTAAAGCCGGGTATGCCCCACCCCCTGGATGGCCGCGTAGCCCAAGCCCTCCTGGGGCCTTTGGAGAAGGGAAAGCCCCAGCTCCCGGGCCCGGGCCGCCACGGGGGCCGCCTTGCCCACCTTGAGGCCCACCCCCTGCACGGAGGGAAACTCCCGCGCCCTGTCCTCTTCTTCGGCCAGGTGGACGAGGACCTGGGCCTGGCCCGCCCGGTAGAGGCTAAGCTCCAAGGCCGGGTGGCGGGCCTCCAGCCGGAAGCCCAGGGCCCGGAGGAGGTCTTGGAGGTCCTCGAGGTCCTCCTCTTCGCCAGCGATCTCCACGAACTCCACCCCCTGCACCGGGCTTCCTTTGGGCAAGGGAGGGAGGAGAAGCCCCAACCGGTCAAAGAGGTATTTGAGGGCGCGCAAGCCGTCCTGGGCCACCTGCTCGGGTGGTGCGGCCCGGAACCACTCGTTGAAGATTTCCAGGGAAATGGGGCCCCGGTACCCCGTGGCGAGGACGCTTTGCAAAAAGGCCTCCACAGGCCAATCCCCCTGCCCCGGCATGGCCCGGTGGTGGCGGCTTAAGGCCAGAGGATCCATGAGGAGGTTAGGGGCGTCGGAGAGTTGTACCAGGAAGATCCTCTCCCCCGGCAAGCGGGCGATGGGTTCCAGGGGGTTCTGCCGCGCGAAGCAGTGGAAGCTATCCAAGACGAGGCCCAGATGGGGGTGGTCTGCCCTGCACACCACCTCCCAGGCCTGGGGCCAGTCCCGGACATGCCGCCCCCAGGCCAAGGCCTCGTACCCCACCCGAAGGCCCAGGCCAGCGGCCCTTTCGGCTAGAGCGTGGAGGTCGGCCGCCGCCTGCTCTAGGTCGTCCAGGGCCAGGGGAGAGGTGTTGGAGCAGACGTAGGTGAGTTCCACCCCGAGCTCGGCCATCAGGTCAAACCAGCGCTCTGCCCGCACCCGGTTACGGCTCCGGTAGGGCTCGGGCATGGCCTCGTAGTCCCGCAGGGGCTGCAGGGCGATGATGCGCAGGCCCAGGTCCTCGGCCAGGGCCCGCAACTCCTTGGGCGTTCCCCGGAACCCCGCCAGGTCCTCCTCAAAGATCTCCACGGCCCTAAACCCCGCCTTAGCGATGGCGAGGAGTTTTTCCTCAAGGGTGCCGCCAAGGGCACAGGTGGCGATGGCCCATTCCATGCTTCACCAAACCAAGACCACTTTGGGTTCGGGAACCTCGCCCTCCAGAAGGGCTAGGAAGGCTTCCTCTGCGCGCTCAGCTGGCCAGAGGCGGAAAAGGGCCTCGGGGAGCCCAGGCAGGAGGGTTATGGCCTCCTGGAACTCGTCCGGGGTGAAGAGGTAGCTTCCCAAGACAGCCTTTTCCCGAAGGACCAGGTCCTGAAGGTCCAGGGGCGCCTCTAACCCTGAAAGCCCCACCACCACCGCCCTACCCCCAGGAGCCAGGGCGCGAAGGGCCTGCACAAGGGTGGCCTCGAGGCCCACCGTGTCCAGGACCAAGGGGTAGGTGTTGGAGGGAAGGTCCTCCGCTTCCCCCGTCCACGCCGCCACGAGTCCTAGGGAAAGGAGGGTCTGTCCCCGTTGCCGCTGCGGTTCCAGGAGGTGCGCCCTTACCCCTAAGCCGTTGAGGAGCCAAGCGGCCAAAGCCCCCATGGCCCCACCCCCCACTACCAGCGCCCTTTCGCCGCTTCGGGGCTTGGCGAGCCTCACGGCGTGGAGGGCCACGGCCAAGGGCTCGGCCAAGGCCCCCTTCCAGGAGGGGAAGCCCTCGGGCAGGGGGTAGACCAGGGCTTCGGGAACCCGGATGCGCTCCGCCAGTCCCCCAGCCAGGTGAAAGCCTAGGTGCTGGCGCTTCGGGCAGAGGTGGGGTTTGCCTCCGCGGCAGGCCTCGCAGTCCCCGCAGGCTAGGGCGGGGTAAAGGGCCACTGGACGGCCCACAAGGCCAGCCGGTCCCTCCTCCACCAAGCCCGCCACCTCGTGGCCCAGGATCAGGGGCGGACGCCAGCGGGCCCGCATGGCCGGCGTCCCCTTGTACACGCTAAGGTCGCTCCCGCAGATCCCTACCGCCAGAACCTTAAGAAGAAGGCCTTCCCCCCCGGGCTCCGGGCGCTCCTCCAAGGCCAGGTGGCCGTAGTCCTTGAGAACCCAGGCCCTCATCCTTCCTCCCCTTGAGCGAGGACCTCAAAGGCCTTTAGCCGCCGGGCCTGCCGCAACCGCAGCCAGATTAAGCCCACCAGGAAGAGCAGGTTGACGAGGGCTAGGAGCATGGCCACGGGGCGCTCGAAGAAACTCCAGACGTTCCAGTGGGTCTTGATCATGCTGACCATGAGGTGTTGCTCTAGCAGGGGCCCAAGGACCATGCCCAAGACCACCTGGCCCAGGGGATAGCCCCCTAGGCGAAGGAGGAGGCCCAAAATCCCCAGCAAGGCCAGCACGTAGAGGTCAAAGGGGTTGTTGTTGATGGCGTAAGCCCCGAGGAGGCTGAGCCCAGCGATGCCGCCAAGCAACATTCCTCGGGGCAGGCGGGAAGCCAGGCTCACCAAGAAGGAGCCCAGGTACCCCACCAGGGGCATGACGAGGACGCTGGCGAGGAGGAATACCCCATAGATCTCCACCACCAGGTCCAGGTGGCGGGCAAAGAGCTCCGGGCCTGGCCGGATGCCCAGGGTGAGGAAAAGCCCGAGGACGATGGCGGTAAGGGTGTCCCCCGGAAGTCCCAGGGAAAGGGCGGGGATCCAGGTACCCGCCACGGCGGCGTTGTTGCTGGATGCGCCCGCTAGAACCACGGTCTCCTTGCTCCCCTTGGCCAGGCGCTGGAAATTGCTGGCGATCCAGGCGGCGAAATCGGAACCCGCTCCCGGTAGGAAACCGATAAAGGTGCCCAGGAGGGAAGAGCGCACAAAGAGCCGGCGCTGGCGCAGGATGAGGCGAAACGGCTCCAGGAAAAAGAGGGTGGCCGACCCCCTAAAGGCGGCGGGCTTAATGTTGGAAGAGCCCGCACCCTTTAGGAGCTGGAACAACACCTCGCTTAGGCCGAAGAGTCCGATTAGCGCCACGATGAAGTTGATGCCCCCGAGAAGGTTGACGTTGCCGAAGGTGAAACGGGGATTTCCGAGGGCAGGATCGTAACCCACCGTGGCCAGGAGCATCCCCAAGGCGAAGGCCACAAGGCCCTTGACGATGTGGGGAGCGGCCAGGACGCCGCTCGTGACCCCTAAGAGGACGAGCCAGAAGTACTCAAAGGAGGAGAACTGCCGGGCTAAAGCGGCCATGCCCCAGGACCCCACCACGAGAAGCCCCGTGCCTACCAGGCCTCCCAAGGCGGAGGGCAGGGCGGAAAGGCCTAAGGCGAAAGCAGGGCCCCGTTCCTTACCCAGCTCGTGGATTTCCTCGGTGTAGGCGGCGGAGGCTGGGGTTCCTGGGATGCGGGCCATCACCGCCCCGATGTCCCCGGCGAAGATAGCCGTGGCGCACAGGCTGATGATGGCGGCCAGGCCTACCTCCGGGGGGAGAAAAAGGGCGAAGGGGATGAAAAGGCTCAGGGCCAAGGTGGCGGTGAGCCCGGGGAGGGCTCCGAAAACCGCCCCGTATAGCCCTCCGAGGAACATGGCGAGAAGGACTTCGGGAGAAAGGAGGCTCATGCGGGTACCCCCAGCAAGCGGACAAAGACCCCGTAGGCCAAAAGCCACAAAGCCAACGCGGTCAACAACGCCCTAGGCCAGCCTTCACCCGCAAAAAGGGTTCCTACCCCGGCAGCGATGGCCGTGGCTAGGGCAACGCCCGTGCGGGACACCAAGGTGGGCGCCAGGAGAAAAAAAAGGGTCAGGAGGAGGACGGGGAGCCACGCTCTCCCCAGCCGGATGCGAGGGCCTTCCGCCTTTTCCCAGAGCAGGTAGAGCCCTCCGAGCACCAAGGCCGTGCCCAGAACCCGGGGAAAGAGCTCGGGGCCTGGCCCCTCTGCCTTGGGAAGCCCTGCGCTAAGCGCCCAGGCCAACACCCCTAGGCCGGCGGCCAGCACCCCGACAACCTTTTCCCACACCATGTCTTCCTCAGAACTTCAGGCCTAGCTCCTGCACGATCCGGTTCATAGCCTGGGTTCTTTCCTGGAGGAAAGCCGGGCTTGCCTTGCGGTCCAGATGGCGGATGACCAGATTGGCGTTCTGCATGAAACGCACAAACTCCGGGTCCTGCACCGCCTGGGCGAAGGCCTTATCCAACACATCTATGACCGAGGGTAGGGTGAACTTGGGCGCCGCCGCCATGAGGAAGGAGGCAAAGGTCCAGTCTATGCCCAGCTCTTTCAAGGTGGGGATCTCGGGGAAGGCGGGGAAGCGGCTCTCGGTCATGAAGGCCAGGTAACGGGCCTGGCCGGAACGCACCAGGTTGGCCGCTTCGCCGATGGCCACGAAGGCCACGTTCACGCCCCCGGCGATGAGTTCTTGGAGCGCCGCTGCCGCGCCTTGGGCGGGCACCCAGGGAAGCGCTTCGTCCTTAAGCCCAAGCTTCCAGAGGAATCCCAGGCGAGCGAAATCGTAGGACCCCCACTTGGCCGTGCCGGAGGCTTTGTACTTTCCGGGGTTTTGCCGGATATCCTGGATGAGTTCCTGTATGGTCTTCCAGGGCGCATCTTGGCGCACCACCACGGCCACAGGATTCAGCACCAGGAGGGAGATGGGGGAGAACATGTCGGCGCTGATTTTGGTTTGGGCAACCCAAGGGGGTAGCACGACCTCGAGGGTAATGATGCCGATGGTGTAGCCGTCAGGCCGGGCTTGGGCAATGGCCCCGTGGCCCACGGCTCCAGCACCCCCGGTGCGGTTCACCACCTGGACCGGGACCTTGAGAATCCCCTCCAACACGGGGGCCAAGGCCCGGGCGGTGAGGTCTGTGCTTCCCCCAGGAGACCAGGGGACGATGAGGGTGATGGGCCGCGAGGGGTACCGCTGGGCCCAAACCTTGCCCACGGCCAGAGCGCCCGTGGTGCCAAGTAACCACTTCAGAACTTGCCTGCGCTGGTGCATACACCACCTCCCGTGAGGGTCTGGCTAAAGTTTACCCCTTGCGGCTTCCTGAGCAAGGAGGACGTTCCGAATAACCGAACAGATGGGTCAAAATAGCCGAACCTTAAGCTAGGGTCCCCACCCATCGGCCCGTGGTGTGGTGCCCTGTGTAGTTGGTGGCTAGGAATCGTTGGAGGGGTTCTGAGGCTAGTACCTGCTTGATCTCGGCTTGGCGAAGGCCCTCGCGGAAGGGGTCGGGGTGGGTATGGAGGAGGTGGGTCATCCAATACGAGAAGTATTCCCCCTGCCACACGTGTTCCAGGCAGGTTTCCGTGTGGCGGCTTAATTTTGCCTCATCACCGGTTTTGAAAAAAGCCCAAAAGGCCTGGAACAGGGCCACCGCATCGGCCACCGCCAGGTTCATCCCCTTAGCCCCCGTGGGGGGCACCACGTGGGCGGCATCCCCTATGAGGAAAAGGCGACCATACTGCATGGGTTCGGCCACAAAGGCCCGGTGGGGGGTTAGGCTTTTTTCCAAAAGGGGGCCGGGCTGGACCTGCGCTACCCCCTCAAGGCGCAAGTTTAGTTCTTCCCAAATGCGTTCTTCTGGCCACTCTTCTAGGTTTTCCTCCGGGGACACCTGGAGGTAGTTGCGGGCCAGCGTTTTGGAGCGCATGGAGAAGAGGGCGAAGCCTCGAGGGTGGCTGGCATAGATAAGCTCGTCCGCCGCCGGGGGCGCCTCTGCCAGGATCCCAAGCCAAGCGAAGGGGTAAACCCTTTCTTTGAGGGAGAGGCCAGGGATGAACGCTCGCATGCGGCCATGGGAGCCATCAGCCCCCACCACGAAGGTGGCTTCCAGCTCCGCTTCTCGGCCCTCGGGAGTGCGGTAACGAACCCTGGGTGCGCTCGCGAGGTTTTCCAGGCCTATCACCTCGTGTTCAAAAAGGATTTCCCCTCCTTCTTCTAAAAAGCGAGCTATCATATCGCGCACAAGGTACTGCTGGCCATAGACCCAGATGCGCCATCCCTCGGCGAGGCTAGGAAAATCTATGCGGCGGAGCTCGCCGGCGTGGGCAAGGTAGATGCCTTGGTGTTCGTAGCCATTTTGCAATAGGCCTTCCCCAAGGCCTACCTGGACCAGGATTTCCCGGGTGCCCCACTCCATAACTCCCGCGCGGATACGGTGGGGACTGGTTTCTAGGTACCGCCGGGTCTTGGCCTCCAAGACCACCACGCTAAGCCCCTCCCGGTGAAGGAGGTGGTCTAGCAGAAGGCCAGCAGGTCCGGCACCAACGATGGCCACATCCGCTTTGGAGCGCATATCTTTACCTCCCCAGGGTTCCTGGTAGCCAAAGCGCCAGTTGCGGGAACAGGAAAAGAAGGCCAACCAAGGCAAAGAGGGGGATCAGAAAAAGCATCACCCAGCGGAAGATGGCTTCTAAGGAAACGTCGGGGAGCATGGCTTTCACCACATATACATTCACCCCCACCGGGGGGGTAATAACCCCCATTTCCGCTGTTAGCACCACCAAGACTCCAAACCAAATGGGATCAAACCCTAACCTCTGGACTACAGGGAAGAAGACGGGAACCAGGAGGGTGACCAGGGCCATGGAGTCCATGAAAAAACCCCCCAGAAAGAAGATGAAAACAATGGCAAAAAGGATACTTTCTGGACCTAGAGGAAGGGTTTCCACCCAATCGGCAAGGTGGAAAGGTATACGGGTGAGGACGAGAAAACGACCGAACAACGTTGCTCCGGCGATGAGGGTGAGGATCATAATGGATGTGCGTAAACTTTCTGCAGTGGCTGCCACAAAGCTTGCCCAGGTGAACCGGCGGTTAATGGCGGCAAAAGCCAGGGAGCCTGCTGCTCCAATAGCTCCTGCCTGTGTAGGGCTGAACCATCCCCAAAAAAGCCCTCCCACAACCAAGACGAACAAGAGGGGAACCTGCCATGCACCTAGAAGCGCACGGAAACGCTCTTCCCAAGGTTTGGACTCTGCGGGTGGAGCCGAGTTGGGGCGCCAAAGGGCCACCCCGTAGGCAGTGGCCGCTAAAAGAAGGGTAAGTACAATGCCAGGAAGTATCCCTGCCAAGAAAAGGTGTCCCACGGGTTGGGTAGTGAGAAAGGCGTAGACCAAGAAAACGGTGCTGGGAGGGATGAGGATGCCCAAGGCACCCCCTGCGGCCACGGTGGCCCCGGAGAAAGCAGGATCGTAGCCATAGCGCCGCATTTCCGGAAGGGCCATGCGTCCCATGGCAGCAGCGGTGGCGGCGCTGGAACCAGAAACGGAGGCAAACCCAGAACAGGCCAAAATCGTGGCCACACCTAACCCTCCCCGCAGGGGTCCCACCAAGGCGTAGAAGGCTCGGTACAGCACCTCACCCAGGCCTGCCATGGAAGCGTAGTAGCCCATTAGGACAAAGAGGGTAATGGCGCTGAGGCTATAGCTGGAAAACTGGTTAAAGACATCGCGGGCAGCTAAGCTAGCAGCGGCATCCAGCGGTATGAGAACCGCCATACCCACAAGGCCCACCAAGGCCATGGCAAAAGCCACCGGTACACCCAAGCCGAAGAGGATTAGGAGAACGAGGATGCCCAGCAGTCCGAGTTCCGTGGGGTTCATTGGCGCTCCCTTATCTTCAAGAGTCCCTCTAGGAACAGATAGAACCCATAGAGGGAATTCAATACCAATAGTCCCCAAAAGGCGTACACGAAGGGATACACGGGGACCCGCAGCCCCGGTAGGACCTCTCCGGATAGGACAAGCCCTTGTGCAAAGCGCCAAGTATATAGGGCGATGGTGGCAAAGAATGCAGCGATCAAAAGTTGGCCCGTGGCGCTGAGAAGTCCCCTGAGCGGATGAGGCAAGAGGTGTAGCGCGTACTCCACATGGATGTGGCGGCCCAGGAGGAGGGTCATGCCCATACCAGCACCTACCGCCAAGAGCTGCGCAAAGCTTACCAATTCCGTGGCCCCACTCAGGGGGGACTTGAATACCTTGGCGCCTATAACGTCCCAAAGCGTGGTGCCTAGCATGACCCAAAGACCGAATACCCCGACTGCCTCACCGAGTTTTCCCAAGACAAAGATGCGTTGCCTTAACCCCATAAAGCGCCCTTTCGTCGGGAAAAGCCCCGCTTTAGAATTCGCGGGGCTTTTCCCGGAGGGGATCAGAGCTGGATCCGAACGGAAGCGGGACCGGTGGAGGACTTGATGCCCCGCCGTTCTTGTTCGCGCAACCAGTAGGCGATGCGATCGCGGATAAAACGAAGGCGCGCCTGCACCTCGCTTTCGCTTACCCCTTTGGCAGCTAGGTTGCGGGTGTAGTCCTGGATAAGACGGTCGGCGGCCTGCGTGAAACGGGCTATCTCCTCTTGGGGAAGTTGAATGACGTCCACCTTGGTATCCTTGACGGCATAGCGATACCCATCTATGTCCACCTGGTTCCACATAGCGGCAAGTTTTTCTACAAATTCGCTTTTCACGTAGTTGCTGATCACATCTCGCAGTTCCTGGGGAAGCCCGTTCCACGCTTGCTGGTTAGCTACGATGTAGAAGGTGTGTACCTGGCCCACTTGCCAGATTTCCGTGACATAGCGGATGACTTCCCCGAGGCGGAAGGTGACAAGCGTTTCGTAAGGGATCATCAACCCGTCAATTACCCTTTTGGAAACGTTATCGTATGCCTCAGGCATGGGGATGGGACGGGCTGTGGCACCTAAGGCCTCTGCAAACCGGCCAATATACCCTACGCCGCGCAGGGTCATACCCCTGAGGTCCTCTAGGCGACGCACGGGCTTTTGCGCACTGAAGATTTCCATCACCGGGGAAGCGTGCAAGGTAATCATTACAGTATCGGCCCACTCCTTTGGGCGGTAGCGCTCGTAGAACTCGTGGGCCACATGGGTGGCCACCCACGCATTGGGGAAACCGAGGGGTAAGTCCAGGATCTCGGTCTCGGCGAAACGGCCAAAGTTATAGGCTAGGTTGGTGATGCCCAGGTGGGCCACGCCCTGAACTACCCCATCGTAGATGGCGGCTGGACCTAAAAGCGTACCGCCATGGTAGGTTTCCACACGCACCCGCCCTCCCGTAAGCCTCTGGATATCGGTGGCGAATTGATCTATAAGCTTGCTCTGGGCTGCGGGCGCTGGAAAGTAGTTAGCAAAGCGCAACGTATACGTACGGGTTTGAGCGTAAACGTTCACAAAGCGCGTAGAAGCGGTGGCCCCTAAAAGTCCGAGTCCTGCCTTGAGTACCTGCCTGCGGTTTAGCTTGCGCATCTTCCCCTCCTTGGGTTCCGCGTCTAGGCTAGCATATAGGTGGCTAAAGTGTCAACAATTTTGTCCTCAAAATGCCACGCCCTTGGCTATGGGGGGTGTACCGTACGTGTAAAACGTTTCCGGGAGTTGTCCGCCGAACCAGATGGTGCTCTTTTCCAGGTCGTTCACGTTGGTCACGTCCCAGACCACCGTCTTCCAGGTGGGGTCAAAGATGAGGTAGCCGGTGTCGCCGAAGAGTTCCACCCGGGTTCCCCCCGGCTCAAAGACGTACATGAAGTAGGCCTGCGTGGTCCCGTGCTTGCCCGGCCCTGCCTCAATCCGCACGTCGTATTCCATGCACAGGTCCGCCAAATCCATCAGGTGTTGGGGGTACCCGTACCAGAAAGCGATGTGGTGGAAGCGCCCCTTTGAACCCGTGGCGTCCCGCATAAGGCCGATCTCGTGGACCAGAGGGCTCACGGAAAGCCAGGCCCCAAGCTCCTCGCCTTCCCCGCGCACCTTTTGCTCCCGAAGCTTGAAGCCAAGCACTTCCTCAAAGAAGCGCCGGTTCGGCGTGACCTCGGAGCAGAGGCAGTTCACGTGGTCTAGACGGCGCACCGGAACGCCTCTTAAAGGCCTTCGGGAAGGACGGTTCTTGAGCTTGCTCCGCTTCTCGGGGGGAGCTTCGTAGTACTCCACTTCAAAAAGGAGCTCCATCCGGTGCCCATCGGGGGTGACAAACTGGTAGGCGGGGCCGTGGCCCAAATCCCCCTCTATCCAACCCTTTCCCAGGCCGGATGCCTCGAGGGCCTCCACCCGCCGCTTTAGGGCCTCTGGGGAAGCGGTGCGCCAGGCGATGTGGCCTAAGCCCGCCTCCTTGGCCTCGGTGATCTTAAGGGTGTGGTGATACCAGTCCTCGTAGGCCCGGAGGTAGACGGAGTTCCCATCACGGGCGCTGACCTCGAGGCCCAAGAGCTCCGTGAAAAACCACAAGGTGCCCTCGGGGTTAGGGGTCAAGATCTCCGCATGCGCCAACTGCACCACATCAAACCCTTCCATCACAGCCTCCCTTCCTCCTCCATGCGAAGGATCTCCTGGATTACTTCAGCCCCGCGGTTGGCAGCGGGCAGCCCCCGGAAGAGGAAGGCAAGCCCCACCACCGCATTGAGCTCCTCGTAGGTGGCCCCGGCCCGCCGGGCGGCGATGGCGTGGAGCTTGGCGGCATCGGAAAGGTCCATAAGGAGCATGCCAAAGAGCATGAGTTGAGCCGTCTTCACGTCAAAGCAGGGGGGATACATGAGGCGGGCCCGGAGTTCTTCTTGCATCCGCAGGGTATCCGGGTCCAACCGGGCAAGCAGGTCCGTCCGGGCCTGGATTCTAGGCGGGACGAAACCGATGAGTTCCCGGTAGCGATCGCGGAGGCGCTCCAACTCTTCGGTGGACATGCGGAGTTCCGGCTTGGGCACGGGCTCTACCTCCCTTGTGGATCCCTTACGGGTGATTCAACCCCACCTTAGGCCGATAAGCGGTGGGGCCGCAAGGGCATCGTTCTTCTATGCCGAACGAGCAGTTCGTATATCCTGAAACGAGGTATCGGCGCCAAAGGCGAGAGAGGTTACCCTCAGAGGTGAGGCCCATGCTGGGAACGGTACAGAAGGTTGGCGAGGTCCTGGAACTCTTCTCCCAAGACCGCTCGGAGTGGGGGGTAAGCGAGGTGGCCAAGGCCCTGGGCATCCCCAAGTCCAGCGCCCATTCCCTCCTGGCCACCCTGAGCCAGATCGGGCTCTTGAAGCGCAGCCGGGAGGGGCGGTACCGCCTGGGCTGGCGCATCCTTGCCCTTTCCCAGGTGCTCCTTTCCACGAGCTCCTGGCGGCAGGAGGCCCGTCGGGCCATGGAGGAGCTGGTGGCCCGCTACGGGGAGACCACCCACCTGGCGGTTCTGGAGTGCGGCCGGGTGGTCTACGTGGAGAAGCTGGAGGGAACCCGGGCGGTGCGGGTGGTGAACACCGGAATAGGGGTGGAACTCCCGGCCCACTGCAGCGGGGTGGGGAAGGTCCTCTTGGCCTTCCGCCCCTGGGAGGAGGTGGAAAGGATTCTGGCGGCACGGGGGATGCCCGCCTTTACCCCCAACACCATCACCACCTTGGACGAGCTCAAAACCGAACTCCAGGCGGTGCGGGAACGTGGCTACGCTTACGACATCGAGGAGGTGGTGCCGGAGCTTTGCTGCGTGGCCGCTCCCATCCGCGACCACACGGGAGAGGTCATCGCCGCCATGAGCCTCTCCGTGCCCTTTTACCGTTTCCAGCAGATGAAGGAGGAGTACCGGAGGGCCATCCTCGAGGCCACCCGTGCCGTTTCCGAGCGGCTCGGGTACATGGGGGAGCCAGCATGGACAAGGTCAAGGTAGCCATTCTCGGTTCAGGCAACATCGGCACCGATTTGATGTACAAGCTTTTGAAGGACCCTGGGCACATGGAGCTGGTGGCGGTGGTGGGGATAGACCCGAATTCGGAGGGTTTGGCGCGGGCCCGGTCCTTGGGTTTGGAGGCGAGCCCGGAGGGGATCGGGTACCTTTTGGAGAGGCCGGAGATCCGGATCGTCTTTGACGCCACGAGCGCCAAGGCCCACGTGCGGCACGCCAAGCTCTTGAGGGAGGCGGGGAAGATCGCCATTGACCTGACCCCGGCGGCGCGGGGGCCGTACGTGGTGCCGCCGGTGAACCTGAAGGAACACCTGGACAAGGAGAACGTCAACCTGATCACCTGCGGGGGCCAGGCCACGATTCCCCTGGTGTACGCGGTGCACCGGGTGGTGCCGGCCCTGTACGCGGAGATGGTGTCCACGGTGGCCTCCCGCTCCGCGGGACCTGGGACGCGGCAGAACATTGACGAGTTCACCTTTACCACGGCCCGGGGCCTGGAGGCGATTGGTGGGGCGAGGCGTGGGAAGGCCATCATCATCCTGAACCCGGCGGAGCCGCCCATCATCATGACGAACACGGTGCGGGTGGTCCCGGAGACGGAGGCTTTTGAGCGGGAGGCCATTGTGGCCAGCGTGCGGGCCATGGAGCGGGAGGTGCAGGCCTACGTGCCGGGGTACCGCTTGAAGGCGGACCCGGTGTTTGAGCGGCTGCCCACGCCCTGGGGGGAGCGGACGGTGGTGTCCATGCTTTTGGAGGTGGAGGGGGCTGGGGACTACCTGCCGAGGTACGCGGGGAACCTGGACATCATGACGGCTTCAGCGCGGCGGGTGGGGGAGGTGTTTGCCCAGCACCTTTTGGGGAAGCCGGTGGGGGAGGTGGTGGCGTGAGCTGGGACCTAGAAGGGGCCAAGCCGCCGGTGGTGGTGGACACCACCTTGCGGGACGGTTCCCACGCCCACCGGCACCAGTACACGGTGGCGGAGGCCAGGGCCATCGCCCGGGCCTTGGACGAGGCTGGGGTGTATGGGATAGAGGTTGCCCACGGGGACGGGCTTGGGGGTAGCTCCCTGCAGTACGGCTTCTCCCGCGTGGACGAGCTGGAACTCATCCGGGCGGTGCGGGAGGAGGTGAGGCGGGCCAAGGTGGCGGCCTTGCTCCTTCCCGGGATCGGGACCCGCAAGGAGCTGAGGGAGGCGGTGGAGGCGGGGATCCAGATGGTGCGCATCGCCACCCAGTGCACGGAGGCGGACATCTCCGAGCAGCACTTCGGGATGGCCAAGGAGATGGGCCTCATAGCGGTGGGCTTCCTCATGATGAGCCACATGCGCCCGCCGGAGTTTTTGGCGGAACAGGCCCGCCTCATGGAGTCCTACGGGGCGGACGTGGTGTACATCGTGGACTCCGCGGGGGCCATGCTGCCGCAGGACGCCTACGCCCGGGTGAAGGCCCTGAAGGGGGCCCTTACCCGGGCCCAGGTGGGCTTCCACGCCCACAACAACCTGGGCTTGGCCATCGGGAACACCCTGGCGGCCCTGGCGGCTGGGGCGGACTGGGTGGACGGGACCTTAAGGGGGTACGGGGCGGGGGCTGGGAACGCGGCCACGGAGGTATTGGCGGCGGTTTTGGACAAGGCGGGGCTCAACCCGGGGCTGGACGTCTTCAAACTCCTGGACGCGGCGGAGTACGTGATGGGGCCCATCCTGCACTTCCAGCCCTACCCGGACCGGGACTCCATCGCCATCGGGTATGCTGGGGTGTACTCTACCTTCCTTTTGCACGCCAAGCGCATTGGCAAGGAGTTTGGGGTGGACCCCTTGGCCATCCTCTTGGAGCTTGGCCGGCGCCAGGCGGTGGCGGGGCAGGAGGACTGGATCCTGCGGGTGGCCCTGGAGCTCAAGGAGAAGGAAGCCGGGGCCTTGGCCGACTAGGAAGGGGCTATGAAGCGGCCTCGTTTCGCGGGCCCAGGAAGGTTAGGTCCGGTCTTGGGGGGTTTGGTGTCCCGGATTACCCCTCTTCGGCGGGCCTTGTAAGGGGGCACGGAGATGGTAGTCCTTAAGGTGACCCTATTGGAGGGGCGCCCGCTGGAGAAAAAGCGGGAGCTGGTGAGGCGGCTGACGGAGATGGCGGCGCGCCTCTTGCAGGAACCTCACGAGGAAATCCGCGTCATCCTCTACGAGGTGCGGCGCGACCAGTGGGCGGCGGGAGGGGTGCTCTTTTCGGACAAGGAGGGGGCATGACGCTTTTGGAGGCGGTGCGGCAGGCCCGCCAAACGGGCAAAACCCTTCCTGGCGGCCGGGACTGGGGTGTGGACCTTTCCGGGGCCTACCGCATCCAGGAGGCCCTTTTCCCGGGGCCCTTGAAGGGGTATAAGCTCGGGCTGGTTTCCGAGGCCAAGCAGCGGCAGATGGGCCTTTCCGAGCCCACCTTTGGCCGGGTCCACCCAGGGATGCTTTGGGAGAAGCCGGTACTTAGCTGCTTTATCCAGCCCCGGGTGGAGCCCGAGGTGGCGGTGGTGCTCAGGGAGGACGTGCCTCCCGGGGCCTCCGCGGGCCGGGCCTATGCCGCCATCGGAGGGTTTTTCCTGGCAGTGGACCTTTTGGACTCCGTGTGGGAAGGATACCGCTTCACCGCCATAGAGGTGGTGGCGGACAACACCTCAGGGGGCGGGTTTCTTTTGGGCACCAAGCGGTACGCCCGCCCCCCCAAAGGGGTCCTTCGGCTTTACCTGAACGGGGAGAAGGTGGCGGAGGGCCCCGTGGAGGCCTTGGGGGACCCGGGGGTGCGGCTTTCCTGGCTGGCGGAGCGGGTTGGGGGGCTTCGGGCGGGCCAGGTGATCTTCCTGGGCTCCCCGGCACCGGCGGCGCCCTTAGGGCAAGGGGTTTTGGAGCTTTGGGGCGAGGGGGGCGTGCTCCTCGCCCGGGTGGAGTGAGGAGGTTGGACCATGGTGGAGCCCAAAATCTACAAGGAAACGGTGGAGCGGCTTAAGGCGCTGGGCTTTCCCTTTGAGCTTCCCCTCGATGTGACCCACTACATCGGCGGCGAGTTCGTGCGGGGGGAGAACTTCTTCCCCGTGGTCTACCCGGCCACGGGGGAGGTGATCGGCACCGCCCCCGAGGGGCGGGAAAAAGAGGTGGAGATGGCGGTGCAGGCGGCCCACGAGGCCTTTCAGAAGTGGGGGAAGATGCCCCCAAGCCAGAGGCGGCCTTATCTCCGCCGCTTCGCCGAGAAGATCCGGGAGTACAAACCCGTCTTTGAGGTGCTGGAAAGCCTGGACGTGGGGCGGCCCATCCACGAGAACCGCCTCGGGTATGTGGACCGCATGGCGAACAACATAGAGTTCTTCGCCGACTTCGCCGTGACCCACGGCTCCGAGGCTTACCCCATGGAAAACGGCTACATCAACTACGTCCTGCGTTTCCCCGTGGGGGTGGCGGCCCTCATCACCCCCTGGAACATGCCCAGCATGCTCGCCACCTGGAAGATTGGCCCCACCCTGGCCTTCGGCAACACCGCCGTGCTTAAGCCGGCGGAGTTCACCCCCTTGGGGGCCTGGCTCCTTGCCCGTTGCGCCCACGAGGCGGGGCTTCCCCCTGGGGTCTTCAACGTGGTCCACGGCTTCGGGCCCAACTCCGCCGGGGAGCTCCTCACCAAGCACCCCTTGGTGCGCCTCGTTTCCTTCACGGGGGAGACCACCACGGGGAAGGTCATCATGAAAAACGCCGCCGACACCCTGAAGCGGCTCTCCATGGAGCTCGGGGGGAAAGCCCCTAACCTCATCTTTGAAAGCGCCGACCTGGAGCGGGCGGTGGAGGTGACCCTGCGGGCAAGCTTCTTCAACCAGGGGGAGGTGTGCCTGGCAGGCTCCCGCCTCCTCGTCCAGCGCTCCATCTACGAGGCCTTTTTGGACAAACTGGTGGCGGCGGCCAAGGCCCTCAAGGTGGGGGACCCCTTGGACCCCGAGACCCGCATGGGGGCCCTCATCGCTGAGGAGCACCTGCAGAAGGTCATGTCCTACGTGGAGATCGCCCGGGAAACCGCCACCATCCTCACGGGGGGCAAGCGGCCCGAGCTACCCCACCCCTTTGACAAGGGCTACTTCCTGGAGCCCACGGTGGTGGTGGACGTGAAGCCCTCGGACAAGGTCTGCCAGGAGGAGATCTTCGGCCCCATGGTGGTGGTGATGCCCTTTGACACCGAGGAGGAGGCCATAGCCCTCGCCAACAACACCCCTTACGGCCTGAACGCTATTGTCCAGACCCGGGACGTGGGCCAGGCGGTGCGGGTGTCGGAGGCCCTCGAGGTGGGCACGGTCTGGGTGAACGACTGGTTCGTGCGGGACCTGCGGGTGCCCTTCGGCGGGGCCAAGCAGTCGGGGATTGGCCGCGAGGGAGGGCATTACGGCTACGAGTTCTACTACGAGACCAAGAACGTCTGCATCGCCAACCGGTGAGCCATGAGCCCCGAAACCTTCGCGCAGGAGCTGGAAACGGCTTGGGAGGCGAGGAGGCCCATAGAACCCCTTTCCGAGCGGGGCCTCCAGGGGTTGGAGGCCGCCTACCGGGTCCAGGAGGCCTGGAACCGCCTGCGCCTCGCCAAGGGGGACCGGGTGGTGGGGCGCAAGATCGGCCTCACCTCGAGGGCGGTCCAGGAGCAGCTGGGCGTGGACCAGCCGGACTTCGGCAACCTCTGGGCGAGCCGCTTCCTGGGGGTGGGGGAGCGGGCTGAGGTGGAGGCCTCCCTTTTCCTCCAGCCCCGGGTGGAAGGGGAACTGGCCTTCCTCATGGGAAGGCGCCTTCAGGGCCCCCACGTGACCCCGCAGGAGGTGCTGGCCGCCACGGAGGCGGTGGCCTTCGCCCTGGAGATCGTGGACTCCCGCATCCGGGACTGGCGGATCCGCATAGAGGACACCATCGCCGACAACGCCTCCTTCGGGGCCTTTTTTGTGGGGCCTTGGGAGCGGGCCTTGCTGGAGGAGGACCTCTCCGCTTTGGGCCTCGTGCTCTACAAGAACGGGGAAGTGGTGGCCCAGGGGGCGGGGGCGGCCTGCCTGGGGCACCCGGCCAGGGCGGTGGCCTGGCTCGCCAACGCCCTGGCCGCCTTCGGGGTGGCCCTGGAGCCGGGGGACATCGTCATGTCCGGGGCCTGGGCCCCGGTGCAGGTGGCCCGCCCGGGCGACCTCTTCACCTTGGTGGGGACGGGGGGAAGGGCCCTATCCTTGCGCTTTGTCTAGCGGAGGTGGACCGTGCCCATGTTGGAGGTGTTGGTGGCCGGCAAGGAACCCTTAAGCCAAGAGCTTAGGGAACGCATTAGGAAAGAGGCGGAGGAAATCTTCCAGGAGGTCTTGGGTACACCCCCTGGGAGGCTTAGGGTCTTCATCCTGGAGGAGCGCGAGGATCAGCCCCCCAAGTAGGCCTGGCGCACGATGGGATCGTGGAGCAAGGTTTCCGCAGAGCCCTCGCGCACGATGCGCCCTTCCTGAAGGAGGTAGGCCCGTTGCGCTACCTGGAGCGCTAGGCCCGCATTCTGCTCTACCAAAAGAACGCCCACACCTTGGGCGGCAAAGGCCTTGAGGGTGGCCAGGAGGCGTTTGGCCAAAAGGGGGGCAAGGCCCAGGGTAGGCTCGTCCAACAGGAGGTACCGAGGCCTGGCCGCTAGGGCTCGGGCTAGAGCGACCATGCGTTGCTCGCCTCCGCTCATGGAGCCCACCCGCTGTCCGAGGCGGGCCTCGAGGGCGGGGAAGAGGGAAAAGATGTCCCGCCATGGAGGTTCGCCCGTCCGGTAGCCACCTAAGAGTAAGTTTTCCCGCACAGATAGGCTGCGGAACACTCCACCCCGCTCCGGCACCAGCACGAGCCCCCTCCCCACCAAGGCCTCGGTCAATCCCCTCTGCGCTAGGAAACTCACGTCCTCCCCCTCCAACAAGAGCCTGCCCTGAGCGGGGGCTAAGCCCATAAGCCCCCGCAAAAGGGAGCTTTTCCCCGCCCCGTTGGCGCCGAGCACCGCCACCACCTCACCTGGGCCTAAGCGAATCGTTACCCCCTCCACCGCCCGGTGGGCTCCATAGGCAACGCTAAACTTTTGCGCCTCAAGCATGCTCCACCCCCAGGTAGACCTCCACCACCTTCGGGTGACGCAAAACCTCCTCGGTGGGCCCTTGGGCGATGATTTCTCCGAAAGAGAGGACATAGACGCGGTCGCACAAGGCTCGGATGGCGGGCATCAGGTGTTCCACGATGAGGAGGGATATCCCTTCCCGTTGAAGCTCGTGGAGAAGGGTAACTGCTTGCTGCAACTCCGCAGGGTTCAGCCCCGCCAACCACTCATCCAAAAGGAGAAGCCGAGGGGAAAGGGCCAGGGCCCGGGCCAACTCTAGCCGCTTTGCGTCCAAATAAGTCAGGGAGGCGGGGTAAAGGTGGGCCTTCTCCTCCAAGCCCACCCTGGCCAAAATCGCCCAGGCCTGGCCCCCCGCCTTCTCGGCATCTTGGAAGCACAAGGGGAGGTAAACGTGGGCGTAAACGCTGAGGGAGGGGAAGAGGCGTATCTGCTGAAAGGTCCTGGCCAGGCCAAGCCGGGCCAGGGTTTCTGGAGGCCGACCGGTTACCTCCTGTCCCAGGAAGCGCACCCGCCCTCCATCGGGTTTTAGGGTACCTGCGAGAAGGCCCAAAACGGTGGTCTTCCCCGAACCGTTCGGGCCTATGAGGCCCACCGCTTCTCCCGGCCGTACCTCTAAGTCCACCTGCGCCACCGCCACCAACCCCCCAAAGGCCTTGGTGAGGTTTTGGGCTTGCAGGAGTGGTCCTTGCGGGAGCTTGGGCGCAGGGTTTTGCGCCGCCTGGGGGTGGCGTGGTGTCTGGGGCCTTGGGGTAGGAAAGAGGCCCAGGAGGCCTCGAGGCAAGAAGTAAACCAGCAGGATGAAACCCAGTCCCATGAGGGCTGTGGCATGGTGGGGAAAGCGGCCGCTTAGAAAGTCATACGCGAGCACCAAGGGGGGAGCGGCCAAGAAGGCTCCCGCCGGATTCCCCAAGCCCCCGAGCAGAGCGGTGACGGCGGTAAGGAAAGAGAGGTTGGGGTTAAAGGCGAGCCCGGGGTCCACGTAGACCCAGCGCGGGGCCACCACGGCCCCCACCGCACCCATAATCCCAGCCGTGAGGGCGAAAACCCCTATCCGAAGCCCGAAGACCGGTATCCCGGCGTGGCGGGCCGCCAGTTCGTCATCCCCCGTGGCGGTGAGGGCGAGCCCGAACCGGCTTTCCTGGAAGCGTAGCCCGGCGATTAAGGCGACCAGGGAGATGCCTACCAGGGTGTAGTAAAGGGTTAGTGGGCTTATCTCCACAAAGATGTAGTTGCCCACGGACCCACCTACGTTGCGTTGGATCCAGGTTACACCTTGGCGGATCAGTTCCGCCAGGCCATAGGTGAAGACGGTGAAGTAAATCCCCTGGAGCCTTAGGGTGGCAAGGCCTACTCCTAGAGCCAGAAGGGCGCTAAACAAATAGGCCAAGGGTACCAACGCAGGCCAGGGTAGGTAAGGATGGAGGAGGGCTACCGTGTAAACCCCTATCCCGAAAAACGCAGAAGTGGCCAGGCTCAGATACCGCGCAGGGCCCGTGAACGTGGCCCAGGTAGCCGCCAGCGTGGCGTAAAGGATGACCGAAACCCCGGCAGAGAGGAGGTACTCGCTTCCGAAAAGGGGCAAGGCCAGGGCCAACAAGAAGAAGAAACCCAAGTATCCTTTCATTGCCGCACAGTCTCCCTTTGTCCTCGCAAATAGAGCACCCCGAGGACAAAAAGCCCATAGACGGCAGCAAGGCTCAGGCCAGGGCTTACAAGGCGGGTCACAAGGGCCTCAGCCACGCCCAACACCAGGCCACCAACCAAAACCCCCGCCGTACCTTGCAAGCCACCTAGAACCACCACCACTAAGGCTTTGAGTGTGAATTCAGGACCCATGGCGGGCGTGAGGGCCAGAAACATGCTGAAGAGCACCCCAGCGGCAGCCGCCACTCCCCCACCCAAGGCGAACAGGTAACCCGCCAAGCGTGCGGCAGGGACCCCAACTAGAAGGACTTCCTCGGGTTCCCGGCTCAGGGCCCGTATGGCCATGCCCATGCGGGTTCGCCTGAGGAAGAGATGGGTCAAGCCTATCAAGGCTAGCCCCAGGAAACAGGCCAATAGGCGATTAAGGGCCACCGCGCTTGGCCCAAGCGCTACCCCTTGGCTTAGGTAGCTGTAGCTAAAGATTCTTCCTCCCCCTTCGGCGGCCAAAAGCCCCTGGACCAGAAACGAGACCCCAAAGGTCAGGAGAATAATTCGCCCTTCCGTGGTTCCGTCCAAGGCCAGGGTTCGTCCTACCAACGGAAGAAAGAGGATGCGGTGGAAAAGGAGGTGGAGGAGAAAGGAAAGGGGGGGCAAAACCGCTAGGGAGACTAAGGGGCTAAGCCCCAAGCCTTGGTAAAGCAAGAAGGTGGCGATGCCAGCCAGAATAACCGCTTCTCCATAGGCTAGGTTGAGGATGCGCGCCACCCCGTATTGGAGGGAAAGGCCCAGGGCGAGAAGCCCGTAGACCCCCCCAGCGATGCCCCCGGTGATGAGGGCTTCCAGGAGCACCATGGATTTAACGGTTCCAGGCGGGCTTGGGTACCCGCGGGGAAGCAGCTCCCGGCCGTTCCGGCATCACCGCCACAAACTCGCCGTCCTGCCACTGGCCGATGAGCCAGTTGCCACGGAAAATGTTGCCCTCCAGCTTTAGCGGCCCAAGGATGGTATCAAAGGTTTCCTGGCGCAGGAGGCGTACGATTTGGAAACGGTCTACTTTCCCCAGCTTTTCAATAGCCCCTCTCAGCGCCTGAAGGGAGGCGTAGGTTACCTGGCTTGCCCAGCGGTCTGGCTCCTGGCCTGTCACCGCTTTGTGCCGTTCCAAATAGTTCCGCCAGGCTTGATTGGGCACCACGCCACCTAATCCCATCACGCCTTCGGCCCTGGTTCCGTAACGCTGGCGGAAAACAGGAAAGGCTGTGCCGACCCCAAGGAAGAAGACCGCCGGGTTAAAGCCCACCACCGCTGCCGCTTCTGGGAAGGCGAGGGTTTCCGCTGGGTAGCTAAAGGCAACGAAGGCATCGGGGTTGCGGCCTTTAACCGCATTGAGGAGCGAAACGAAGTCGCTGAAGCCCTGCGGGTAGCTCTGAAAGTAGACCAGTTCCAGGCCTTCCTTTTGCGCTGCCCGGCGGAAAGCATTGGAAAGCTCTAAGCCGAACTCGTCGTCCGTGTGTACCACTGCCACGCGCCGCCCAATTCTGCCGGCCGCAGCCAGGTTGCGAAGCAAAAGAGCGAGGGCCTCAGCGTATTGGGAAGGTAGGCCTAGGAAGGAGAAGTAGCTGGGCCAGCGCCGCACCAGCTCAGGGGTCTTTTCGCTCAGGTTGGCCACCCCCAACTGGGGGTAACCGTGGCGAGCGAAAACGGGAGCCACGGCGAGGTTCATCGCCGTGCCCCAGGGAGGCAAGACGAAGTCCACCCGATCCTGGACAATAAGGCGCTCTATGTTCCGGATGGCCTCCTCGGGAGTGGAGCGGTCATCGTACTCCACCACCGCAACCCGTGTGGGGCCCGTGGCCAGTTTAAGCCCTCCAGTAGCATTGACCTCCTCCACCCAAAGGCGGTAGTTGGGCAGGGTTGTGATGCCCGCTCCCGTAGCGTAAGGCCCCGTTTTGGAGATGGAGTAGCCGATCCGCACCGTGCGGCCTTGTGCCCTGCCCGGGACCAGGAGGGTCGCCCCGGTGGCTAGGGCCTTCCAGAGAAAAGACCTGCGGGTTTCCTTCATGGTTCACCTCCTCCATAAAGTGCAGCCCTTTAGAAGGGGTAGTGCAGAGGTTCCGTTTGTACCGTGATCCAGCGAAGCTCAGTGAATTCATGGATTCCAGCCCGGCCGCCAAAGCGCCCAAATCCGGAAGCTTTCACGCCCCCAAAGGGCATCTGGGGCTCGTCGTGGACCGTGGGACCGTTGATGTGGCAGATGCCGGACTGAATCCGCTTAGCTAGCCGGAGGCCCTTGGCGATGTCCTGGGTGAAGATGGCTGCGGAGAGACCGTACTCGGTGTCGTTGGCCACCCTCAGGGCTTCCTCTTCATCCTTGACCCGCACCACCGCCACCACCGGGCCAAAGGATTCCTCGTGGTAGAGGCGCATTTTAGGGGTTACATGGTCCACTACGGTAGGCCAGAGGAAGGGGCCTTCCCTCCGTCCACCGGCTACGAGCGTGGCCCCTTGGGCGAGGGCCTCCTCGAGGAGTTCAGCCACGCGGTCTGTGGCCTTGGGATCCACCAGACAACTGAGCGCCACGGGTTCCCGACGGGGATCTCCCACGGCAAGGCGTTGGGCTTTCTGCGCTAGCCGCTCCACCAGGGCATCCGCCACCGCTTCTTCCACCACGAGCCGCTCGGTGGACATGCAGATCTGTCCTTGGTTGGCGAATGCACCAAAGGCGATAGCGTTGGCCGCTTCTTCCAGATTAGCGTCCCTAAGCACGATGGCCGGTGCCTTACCACCGAGCTCTAACAGGACCGGTTTCAGGTGGCGCCCGCAAAGCTCGGCAATTATCCTTCCCGTACGGGTAGAACCGGTAAAATTGACCCGGCGCACGGCAGGGTGGGCGATGAGGGCCTCCACCACCTGGGGAGCGTCTTCGGGGGAAGTGGTAAGGAAGTTAACGACCCCCGGGGGAAACCCCGCTTCCTCCAAGGCCTCCACGATAAGGGCGTGGGTTTTGGGGGAAAGCTCGGAACCTTTGAAAACCACGGTATTACCGCAGGCAAGGGGCGTGGCCAGGGCACGCACTCCCAGGATCACGGGGGCGTTCCAGGGCGCAAGGCTGAGGACCACCCCCACGGGTTGACGGATGGCGAAGGCAAGGGTTCCTGGCCGGTCGGAGGGGATGACTTCCCCTGTGATTTGCGTGGTGAGGGCGGCGGCCTCCTTGAACATTCCCGCTGCCAGGTGTACGTTGAACTCGGCCCACCCAGGGGTGCTCCCCGTTTCCGCTACCATGGCCTCCACGAAGGCGGGCCTCCTGGCCTCGAGGGCCTCTGCGGCCCGCCAAAGTAGCTCGCGCCGTTCGCTTGGGGGCGTTTCCGACCAGGTGAAAAACGCCTTTTCGGCGCTTTCCACCGCCTCTCGGGCGTCCTCAAAGCCCGCCGCTTCCGCCTCGCTTGCCATCTCCCCATCCAGGGGACTCCTACGAACAAAGCGCTTTCCGGTTTGTGCCTCCCGCCAAACGCCGCCAATGTATAACCGCACGGGTTTCGCCGTTTGCACCATGTTTTGGCCTCCAAGACCCAGGGTAGGGCAAAAAGGGGAGGGGTGGCTACGGGGGTGTTCCGCTATAGCGAACCCGAACCTCGGAATAAATTGTTGACAATTTGGTTGACGCTAGGGTAGCCTAGCCGTTGAGGAGGTATTCCCTATGGAAGGAGGCGAATACGCCCGTTGGCCTTATGGCGACCTAGCCCACCTGGGCCACGTGGAGCTCATCACCCCCAAACCCGAGGCCAGCCTATCGTTCTTCACCGAGGTCATGGGGATGACGGTAAGCGGGCAGGAGGGGGATTCCGTTTACCTTCGGGGTTGGGATGATTACGAGTACCATACCCTCAAGCTCACTGCGGGCACCAAGCCCGCTTTGGGCCATTTCGCCTTTCGTGTCAAGAGCCCGGAAGCGTTAACCCGTCGGGTGAAGGCCCTCGAGGCCTCCGGCCTTGGGGAGGGGTGGACAGATGGGGACCTGGGGCACGGCCCCGCCTACCGGTTCCGCACCCCGGATGGGCACCTAATGGAGCTTTACTACGAAACCCGTTGGTACACCCCCACCGAGGCTACCCGCCCTGCCCTCAAGAACCAGGCCTCCCGCTTCCCGGGAAGGGGAGCGAACCTTAGGCGATTGGACCACATCAACATCCTGGTGTCCGACGTGGGGGCGGTGCGGGAGTTCATGGAGCGCTTCTTGGGCATGAAGGTCACCGAGCAGATCATCTTTAGCGATGGGAGCGAACAGGGGGCCTGGCTTACGTGCAACAACAAGACTTACGATGTGGCCGTGACGAAAGACCACTTGGGAGTGAGGGGTAGGCTACACCACTTCACCTACGCCGTGGACAGCCGAGAGGAGGTCCTGCGGGCGGCGGACATCTGCTTGGAACACGGGGTCCACATTGAAACGGGCCCCCACAAGCACGCCATTCAGCAGACCTTCTTCCTCTACGTCTACGAGCCCGGTGGATGCCGTTTTGAGATCGCCTGCCCCGGAGCGCGCCTCCTCCTTGCCCCCGACTGGAGGCCCATCGTCTGGAACGAGGAGGAGCGAAAGAGGGGGCAGGCCTGGGGCTTGAAGACGGTGGAAACCTTCCACACCTACGGGGTCCCCCCGGTGGAGGAGGCCTAATGCCGGCTGCGGACAAGACCACGGAGGTACAGCAGGCCTACCATCTCCTGCGGGAGGCTATCCTTACGGGGGAACTCCTTCCGGGGCAGCGCCTTGTAGAAAAGGACCTTTCCGAGCGCTTCGGCCTTGGGCGGGCCGCTATCCGCACCGCCTTGGCCAAGCTGGAGCAGGATGGTCTGGTGGAAAGCGCTCCCTACCGTGGGGCCTGGGTGCGGGCCATCTCGGAGGAAGAGGCGGTGGAGGTCCTCGAGGCCCGCATGGCTTTGGAATGCCTGGCGGCCCGCTACGCCGCCCGCCGCGCCACGCCGGAGGAGGTGGCCCGGCTTCGGGAAATCCTCGCAGAGATGCGGGAGCGGTTCGCGCAAGGGGATCTCCTGGGCATGTCCGAGCTCAACGCCGCCTTCCACCGGACCCTGGTGGAGGCCTCGAGGCACCAGACGGCCAAGCGGCTCATCGAGGCCCTGAGGGCCCAAGGGGTGCGCCACCAGTACCGGACCGTTTTGGTTCCCGGGCGTTCACAGCGCTCGCTAGAGGAACACGCCCGAATTTTGGAAGCCGTGGCCGCCCGCAACGAGGAGGGGGCCGAAAGGGCCATGCGGGAGCACCTGGAAGGCGTTCTGGCGGCTTTGCGCCAGGCGAAGGGAGGCCCGCTATGACGCCCAGCGAGCGGGCTTGGGCCCTGGTTCAGGGGGCTTACGACCTCCACGTCCACGTGGAACCCGACATCCTTCCCAGGAGGATCCACGATCTAGCCCTGGCCGAGCGGTTTCGCCAGGTGGGCCTTAGGGGGTTTGTTCTGAAGTCCCACTACGCCCCCACGGCGGAACGGGCCCAGGTGGTGGGGGGGGCGGTGCCCGGAGTAGAGGTCCTGGGAGCCATCGTGCTCAACCACGGGGTAGGGGGGCTAAACCCCCTGGCGGTGGAGATCGCCGCACGGGCTGGGGCTCGCTTCCTCTGGTTCCCCACGGTGGACGCGGCCAACGAGGCCCGCGAGGTAGCGGGGCTGCCCCCAGGGAAGAGGCCCCAGTGGGCTAAGCTACAGGAAGCTTTCCGAGAGGCAGGGCTTTTACCACCCCCCATAGAGGTCCTGGATGCCAAGGGCAAGGTGAGGCCCGAGGCCCGGGCGGTTCTCAAGGTTGCCGCCCGCCACCAGATGGTGGTGGCCACGGGGCATCTCTCGCGGGAGGAAATCCTGAAGGTTGTGGAGGCGGCCTTGGAAGAAGGGGTATCCCACGTGGTGGTCACCCACCCCGACTATCCCACCCAAGACCTTCCCCTGAGCGACCAGCGCTACCTGGCCTCCCAGGGGGTGTATTTGGAACGTTGCTTTGCACCCTCCCACACGGGGAAGGTTCCCTGGGAGAAGCTCTTTCGCGCCATCCGGGAGGCGGGGGTGGAACAGAGCCTTCTGTCCACGGACCTCGGCCAGCCGGCCAACCCGCCTGTGGAGGAAGGGCTTGCCCTCTTTGCCGACCGGCTCCTGCAGGCCGGGTTTAGCGACGAGGAGGTGCGGCATATGGCGGTGACTGTACCCGCAAAGCTGGCGAGGGGAGGGAAGGAGTGAAGCGCCTGTTGGTGGTGAGCGCCCATGCGGCGGATTTCGTGTGGCGGGCCGGTGGGGCCATCGCCCTCACCGTGGCCCAAGGGGGTAAGGCCCTGGTGGTGGCCTTGAGCTATGGGGAGCGGGGGGAGTCGGGGGAGCTTTGGAAGGAGCCGGGGCAGACCCTGGAGCGGGTGAAAGCCATCCGCCAGGAGGAGGCAAGCCGGGCGGCGGCCATTCTGGGAGCCGAGTTTGTGCCCCTGGACCTGGGGGACTACCCCTTGCGGGTGGACGAGAAAGCCTTAGGGCGCTTGGTGGAAGTTCTGGTGGACTTCGCCCCGGATGTGCTCATGACGCATACCCCCAAGGACCCCTTCAACCCCGACCACCCGGTGGCCTACGAGGCCACGGAGCTCGCCCGGCAGTTGGCTTCGGGCGCAGGGGTGGCGAGCGCCTTTAAGACTATCCGCCCGCCGGAGTTCCTCCTTTTTGAACCCCACCAGCCGGAGCTCTGCGGCTTCGTGCCCAACCTCTTCCTGGACATCACCCCGGTGTGGGAGAAGAAGCTTAAGGCCATGGAGGTCTTTGCATCCCAGGCGTACCTGCGGCGCTACTACGCCGAACGGGCGGAGCACCGGGCCAACCACGCCCGGCGGATCTCGGGCCTAAAGGACATAGAGAAGGCAGAGGCCTTCCAGCGGGTCCTGCCCCAGGTGGTGCGAAGCCTGTAGGAGGTGGCATGCTTACGCCAGAAGAGGTGAAAGCGCTCGCCGAGCTGGGTAGCGCTACCGTTTACGAGGCCTCGGGGCGGGAGGGACTTGTTCCGCTTTCCTTCCTGCGTTTTCCCCCGGGGGTCAAGGCGGCGGGCCCCGCTTTTCCCGTGCTCTGCGCCCCGGGGGACAACCTGGGGGCCCATGCGGCCATGGCTGCCCTAAAGCCGGGGGAGGTCCTGGTCCTGGCCCAAGCGGCAGCGGAACCCGTGGCCCTGGTGGGGGAACTCCTGGCCACCCAGGCCAAGGCCCAAGGGGCGGCGGCCATCCTGGTGGACGGAGCGGTGCGGGATGCCGACGAGCTAGCGGCCCTGGGCCTGCCCGTCTGGGCCCGGTGGGTGAGCCCTAAGGGGGCGAAGCGGGAGAGGCTTTTGGGCCTGGGGGTTCCCGTCTTCCTAGGGGGCGTGGAGGTGCGGCTTGGGGACTACCTGGTCCTGGATGGGGACGGGGTGGTGGTGGTTCCCCGGGAGCGGGCCCGGGAGGTGTTGCAAAAGGCCCGGGAACGGGCAGAACGCGAGGGGCGCTTGCGCGAACGGTTTGCGGGGGGAGAGCTCTCCTTGGACCTCTATGGGCTCAGGGAGCGCGTGGCGGAGCAATTGGCCCAAGCGGCGCGGCTTCGGGAGGAGGGAGGCCATGGCTAGGCTCCGGGTGGCGGTGCTAGGCCTTGGGGAGGCGGGCTCGGCCATCGCCTGGGATCTTGTCCAGGCGGGGGCCGAGGTGGTGGGGTACGACCCCATTCCGGAAAAAAACGTGCCCGGCATCCACCGCGCCCAAAGCGAAAGGGAGGCGGCCCATGGAGCCCAAGTGGTCCTTTCCGTGAACTGGGCCCGGGTGGCCCTGGAGGTGGCGGAGAAGGTGGCCCCCGTTCTGAGCCCAGGCGCCGTCTACGCTGACCTGAACACCGCATCCCCCAAGCTCAAGCGCTCCTTGGCGGCAATCCTTGCCCCCACAGGAGCGCTTTTCGCCGACGTGGCCCTGATGAGTCCGGTGCCGGGGAAGGGGCTTAAGACCCCCTCCCTGGCTTCGGGGTCCGGGGCTTTCGCCTATCGGGAACGCCTGGAACCCCTGGGAGCCGTGGTGGAGGTCGTGGGGGAGGCCCCGGGGGATGCGGCTACCCGAAAGCTTCTGCGAAGCGTCTTCTTCAAGGGAATGGCGGCGGCGGTGATGGAAGCCTTGGAGGGGGCGCGACGCCTGGGCTTGGAGGCGGAGCTTAAGGCCAACGTCGCCCAAACCTTGAAAGAGGCCGACGAGGCCCTGGTGGAGCGGTTGGTGGAGGGAAGCTTGCGCCACGCTGGGAGGCGGCGCGAGGAGATGCTGGCGGCGGCGGAACTTCTGGCGGAGATCGGGGTAAAACCGCGGGTGGCAAGGGCGGCGGCGGAGCAGCTGGGGGCGCTGAGCGGGGTGCTGGAGCCCGATTAGCCAGGGAGTGGTTCGGGCCTGGATTGTGTTCGCGAAAGATTTCTTTCGCGCATGTATAATGCCCCCATGGACCCCAGTACCCCCACCCAGGTTCTTTGGAAAACCCTCGGTGTTAAAAGCCCCGATAACGCCCTTACCCCCCTCGCCCCCTATGCGGAATACCTCCTCCTGGAACGGGGCTACTCCCCAAGGGGGGTCCGCCGGTACCTCCAGGACCTGGCCTTCTGGTTCCGGTTCCTCGAGGCCCACGCCCTCCCCCCAGGCCCCGAGGCGGTGCGGGCCCTTCTGCTCGCCGAGCGCTGGTCCCCAAGAAGGGTCCAAGGGTTCTTGGCGGCCCTGAGGAGCTACTACCGCTACCTCGCCCAGGTGCGGGGCGAGGCGGTGGACGACCCCACGGAGGGCATCGGCCGGCCCAAGGCGGGCCGCAGGCTGCCCCTGCACCCAAACCCCGAGGAGCTTAAGCGCTTCCTCTCGGCCTTCGCCGAGGACAAGGCGGCCAAGCTCCTCAGCGGCTTGGCCCGCTTCCTCTACGGCACCGGCTTGCGCATCTCCGAGGCCCTCTCCCTTAAGGGGCGGAACCTGGTGCTGGAAAAGGGCCTTCCTGTGGCGGTGCGGGTGGTGGGCAAGGGCAACAAGGAGCGGCTCGTGCCCCTTTCCAAGACGGCCCGGGAGGCCCTCCTGGAGCTGGGCCTTCCCCAAGGGAATGTTCCGGTTTTCACTTTCTCGCAGGGCCGCCGCCGGGGGCGCACCCCTTCCGCCCGCTGGGTGGAGGCCAAGTTCCGGGAGGCCGCCCTACGGGCGGGCCTTGACCCCCGGCGCTTCACCCCCCACAAGCTCCGCCACGCCTACGCCACCTTGTTGGTGGAGGTGGGCGTGGAGCTGGATGCCGTGAAGGACCTCTTGGGCCACGAGTCCATCGCCACCACCCAGATCTACCTCCACGCCTCCCGGGAAAGGCTCAAGGAAGCGGCCCAAAGGCTTCCCGACCTCTAAAGGGCCGTGGCCCCGCCGTCCACGGGCAGGACCACCCCCGTGATGTAGTCCGAGGCGGGGCTTGCCAGGAAGAGCACCGCCCCCCCGAGCTCCCCGGGCCTCCCCGCCCGGCCCAAGGGCAAGGTAGCCCTTAGGAGAGGCTCGGCCTTGGGCAGGACCTTTTCCGTCATGCGGGTGGGGAAAAACCCAGGGGCCAGGGCGTTCACCCGGATGCCCCACCGCCCCCATTTCACCGCCAGGTCCCGGGTAAGGGCTACAAGCCCACCCTTGGAGGCAGAGTAGCCCACGGCGTCCAGGACCTCGGGGTACTCCCCCTTAAGGCCGGCCACGGAGGCGATGTGGATGATCTTGCCGTAGCCCCTTTCCTTCATGCGCTTGGCGGCGGCGCGGCTCGCCAAAAAGGCCCCCACCAGGTTCACCTCCAGGACCTCCCGCACCTTTTCCACGGGCATCTCCAGGGAGGGCGCACCCCAGCTGATGCCGGCGGCGTTCACCAAGACCGTGAGGGGGCCGAGCTCCCGTTCCACCTGGTCGCAAAGCTCCTCCAGGCGGGCCTCGTCCCGCACGTCCCCTTCCAGGTAGAGGGCATCCTCCCCCAGGTGCTTGCGGGCCTCTTCAAAGAAGCTTGCCCGCCGGGCCATCACCGCCACCTTGGCCCCCGCCTCCTTGAGGGCCAGGGCCGCCTCGAGGCCAAGCCCCCGGGAGCCCCCCGTCACCAAGGCCGCCTTGCCATCCAAGCGAAATTGCTCCAAAAACATCAGACACCCCCGTAGTAGTCCTTGTACCGCTCCCTAAGGGCCCGCTTCAGGAACTTGCCGGCGCTCGTCCTAGGAATCTCCTCCACGAACACGTAGGCGTCGGGAAGCTGCCACTTGGCAAAGCCCGCCTGGAGGAGGTGGGCGCCAAGCTCCTCAGGGGTTGGCGCCTCGCCCCTCGGCACCACCACCGCCAGGGGCCTCTCCTGCCACTTGGGGTGGGGGATGGCCACCACCGCCGCCTCCTTCACCTTGGGGTGGCCCATGAGGGCGTTTTCCAAGTCCACGCTGGAGATCCACTCCCCGCCCGACTTGATGAGGTCCTTGAGCCGGTCCTTGATCTCCACGTAGCCCTCCTCGTCCCACACGGCCATGTCCCCCGTGCGGAACCACCCGTCGGCGGTGAGGGCCCTTTGGCTCGCCTCCTCGTTTTGGTAGTAGCCCCGGGTAATCCAAGGGCCCCTGAGCTGGATCTCCCCCATGCGCTTCCCGTCCCGGGGCACGGGGCGGCCCTCCTCGTCCGCCACCCGTAGGCGCACCAGGGGGATGGGGAGGCCGGTCTTGGCCTTGAGGGTGAGCTTCTCCTCTTCCGGGAGGCCCTCCAGGTGGCTCTTGATGAAGTTCTGCACCACCACCGGGGAGGTTTCCGTGAGGCCGTAGCCCTGGCGCACCTCTATCCCCATCCTCTCAAAGCGGGCGATGAGGCTTTTGGGGGCGGCGCTACCCCCCACCACCAACCGCCTCAGGGTCCGCAGGCGGTGGCCGGTGCTTTCCAGGTGGTCCGCCAAGGCGAGCCACACCGTGGGCACCCCGGCGGTGAAGGTGACCCCCTCCCCGTCAAAGAGCTCCACCAAGGAGGTGGGATCTAGGCGGGGCCCCGGCAGGACCTGTTTGGCCCCCACCAGGGTGGCGGCGTAAGGGAGGCACCAGGCGTTCACGTGGAACATGGGCACCACGGGAAGGACCACGTCCCTTTCCGAAAGGGCCGTGCCGTCAAAGAGGCTGGCCGCCAAGGAGTGGAGGACCAGGGCCCGGTGGCTGTACACCACCCCCTTGGGTAGGCCGGTGGTCCCCGTGGTGTAGGCCATGCCGCAGGCAGCCCGCTCGGGGACCCGGTGGGGCTCCGCCTCCTCTCCCAAAATCTCCTCGTAGGCCAGGTACCCCTCGGGGGCCTTCTCGTCCATGACCACGAAGTGGCGCACGGTCTTCAGTTCCGGGCGGAGGGCCTCCACCAGGGAAAGGAGGTTCGGGTCAAAGAGGAGGACCTTGTCCTCGGCGTGGTTCAGGATGTAGGCGATCTCCTTGGGGCTCAGGCGGGGGTTGGCGGTGTGGAGCACGGCCCCCATGCCGGGCACGGCGAAGTAGGCCTCGAGGTGGCGGAAGTGGTTGAAGCCCAACGTGGCCACCCGGTCCCCCTCCCCTACCCCGAGGGCCCTAAGCCCCCTCATGAGCCGCTTCGCCCGCCGGTAAACCTCGGCGTAGGTGGTGCGGTGGATCTCCCCGGTGTGGAGGCGGGAGACCACCTCTTTCCTCCCGAAAAGCGCCGCTGCCCTCTCCAGGAAGTCCCAAAGGTTCAGCTCCTCGTCCATCATGGTGCTTGGGAACATGGCTTCCCCCTTTCGTTTAGACCCAGTATAGCCCTAGGCTACCCGGTAGAAGACCCCCTTGGCGAAGGCCACCCGCTTCCCCTCCCAAAGGACCTCCCCGGCGGCGTGGAGGAGGTGCCGGCCGGGGTGGACCACCCACCCCCGGGCGAGGAGCACCCCCTCCCGTACAGGGCGTAGGTAGCTCACGGAAAGCTCGGCCGTGACCACCTTGACCCCTAAGCTTTCCACCGCCTGGCCCAGGGCGCTATCCAACAGGGCGGCGAGGATGCCGCCATGCACGAGGCCTTGGCCCTGCAGGAACTCTTCCCGCACCTGTAGGCGAAGCTCCGCCTCGCCCTTTTCCTTCCTCAGGACCTCCGCCTGGAACCACCGGGCAAAGGGGCTCAAGCGGGCCTCCGCCGCACCAGGGTGACGAACTCCCCTTCCTGCACCACCTCGCCCCGCTGGTTGTAGACCTTGACCCTCTGCACCAGGATGCCCCGGTCCGGCTTGCTGGTTTCCCGCTTCTCCACGATTTCGCTTTCCCCCCGCACCGTGTCCCCGATGAAGACAGGCTTCAGGAAGCGGTAGTTCCGGATCTCCATCCAGGCGATGATGGTGCCCTCAAAGTGGCCCGCCCGTTGCCGAAGCCCCGTGAGCATGGAAAGCACCAAAAGCCCGTGGGCGATGCGCTGGCCAAAGGGGGTTTCCTTGGCGAACTCGGCGTCGGTGTGGATGGGGTTATAGTCCCCGGAAACCCCGGCGAAGTTCACCACGTCCGCCTCCGTCACCGTGCGGGCCGGGGTGGAAAACCTTTGGCCGACCTCAAAGTCCTCAAAGTACATGGGCATCTCCCATCACCTCCTCTGCGCAAGCGAAAGGTAAGCCCCGGGGCCCACGATGGAGCGGCCCCCGTCCACGTAAAGGGCCTGGCCGGTGATATAGCTCGCCTCATCGGAGAGGAGGAAGAGGGCCGCCTGGGCCACCTCCTCGGGGCGGCCTTCCCGGCCAAGGGGGGTGGCCTCCACCTCTCGCCGCCATGCCCATTCGGGCAACCCCGTGGTCATCCGGGTGGCGATGAGGCCCGGGACGAGGACGTTAACCCGGATGCCCTTGCGGGCAAGCTCCAAGGCCAAGGTGCGGGCGAGGCCTACCACGGCCATTTTGCTCGCGGCGTAGTGGGCAAGGCCCAGGGCACCCAAGGCGGCCACGGAGCTGGTGAGGACGAGGCTTCCCCCCTCCATGGCCTCCCCCGCTTTTCGGGCCACCAGGAAACTTCCCGTGAGGTTCACCCGGAGCACCCGTTCCCACTCCGCCAAGGGGAGCTTCCAAGAGAGGCCGCTATGGGCTATCCCCGCGAAGTGGGCCACCCCGTGGAGCGTCCCGAACTCCTCCAAGGCCTCCCGGAAGGCCTCCTCCACCCCTTCGGGGACGCTTACATCGGCCACCACGGCCACCGCCTCCCCTTCCAGGGGAGCCACGGCCTCGGCCAAGGCCTCCTCCTCCACATCCACCGCCACGAGCCTAGCCCCTTCCCGGGCAAAGAGCTCCAAGGCCGCCCGGCCGATGCCATGGGCCGCTCCGGTCACGAGCACGGTTTTGTCCGAGAGCCTCCCCATCAGCGCAGGCTGGCGTAAACGGCGTTCCGGAAAAGCCCGGCGTAATAGGTGCGCCCCCCGGGGTTCTGCATCATGAAAACGCCGATGAGGCGTTCCTTGGGGTCCACGAAGAAGTAGGTGCCAAAAAGCCCCGCCCAGTAATAATCCCCCTTGGAGCCGGGCAAGGGGCTTCCCCCGTCCTCGAGGCGCACCGCCACCCCCAGGCCGAAGCCGTACCCGAAGCCGGGGAGGTAAGGGGCCCCCCGTTGTAGGGAGGGAAGGTAGAGGGGACCCAGGTGGTCCTGGGTGAGGAGCTCCACCCCCTTGCGGGAGAGGATGCGCCGTCCCCCAAACTCCCCGCCGTTCAACAGGGCCTGCAGAAAGCGGTGGTAGTCCTGGGCTGTGGCCACGGCGCCTGCCCCGCCGGAATAGCGCTTGGGCGCCTCCCGCACGTTCAGGGGAAGGGGGGTAGGGGTTCCCGTGAAGGGATCCCGCTCGGGAGGTTCCGCAACACGGCCCCACTTTTCCGGGGGCACCTGGAAGCCGCTATCCACCATGCCCAAGGGCCGGAAGATCCTTTCCTCCATGAGTTCGGCGAGGCTCTTGCCCGTGACCCTTTCCAGGAGGTGGCCGAGAAGGTCCGTGGAGTTGCCGTACTCCCAGAGGGTGCCAGGCTGGAACTGGAGGGGAAGGCGGGCGAGCTTGGCCAAAAACTCCTCCCGGGTCTGGTCCAGGGCGTCGGCGTTTACCTTGCGGTACTCCTGCTTCACCAGGGAGTCAAAGAAGATGCCGTAGGTGATGCCCGAGGTGTGGCGCAGGAGGTCGTAGAGGGTGATGGGCCTTTGGGACGGCGCAAGCTCCAGCACCGGCCTTCCTTCGGGGCCTGCCCGCTCCACCCCCACCCGTATCTCCCGGAACTCGGGGAGGTAGAGGGCAAGGGGGTCCGTGAGGAAAAGCCGCCCCTCCTCCACGAGCTGTAGGGCGAGAACCGAGGTCAAGGGCTTCGTCATGGAGTAGATGCGGAAGATGGCCTCCTTGGCCATGGGGGTCCGCGCCTTGGGGTCCAGGTAGCCCACCGCCTCGTGGAAGACCACCTGGCCGTTCCGTGCCACCAGGACCACCGCGCCGGGGAGCCGGCCCTGGGCTACCTCCGCCTCGAGGCGGGCCTTGAAGGCCTGGAGCACCCCGAGGTCCACCCCCTCCCGCACCTGGGCCAAGGCCAGGCCCAGGAGGGCCATGCCTAGCGCCAAAAGCCGCCAAAGCCGCATACCACCCTCACCTCCCTGGGTCAAAAGCCTTCGTTCCCGTGAGGTGCGCCCCAATGATGAGCTTCTGCACCTCGCTTGTCCCCTCGTAGAGGGTCAGGATGCGGGCGTCCCGGTAGAGCCTGGCCACCTCGTACTCCTCAAAGAAGCCGTAGCCGCCGTGGACCTGGATGGCCCGGTAGGCCACCCGGTTGGCGGCCTCGGAGGCGTAGAGCTTGGCGAGGCTGGCCTCTAGGGTGTAGGGCTCCCCCTTGACCTTTTTCCAGGCCGCCTGGTAGGTGAGGAGCCTCGAGGCCTCCAGATCCAGCTTCATCTCCGCCAGGTGCTCCTGGACCAGTTGGAAACCGGCGATGGGCCGGCCAAACTGCCGCCTCTCCTTCACATAGGCAAGGGAAAGCGCCAACGCCCGCCCCATGAGCCCCACCGCCCCCGCCGCCAAGGAGATGCGGCCCGTGTCCAAGGTGGAAAGGGCGATCCTAAAGCCCTCCCCTTCCTGGCCCAACACCCGCTCCTTGGGCACCCGCACCCCGTCCAGGAAGACCATGCCCGTGTCCGCCGCCCTCAGGCCGAGCTTCCCCTTCAAGGGGCTCGTGCGCACCCCATCCTGCCGCTCCACCAGGAAGCAGGTGATGCCCTTGGCCCCCTTGTCGGGGTCCGTCTTGGCGAAGATGAGGAAGACCTCGGCCACGTTGCCGTGGGAGATAAAGGTCTTCTGGCCTTCCAAGATGTAATGGTCGCCGTCCCTATAGGCCCGGGTGCGGAGGCTTGCGGCATCCGACCCCGCCTCGGGCTCGGTAAGGCCGAAGGCGCCAAGGACCTCTCCTCGGGCGAGGAGGGGTACATACCGCTTCTTTTGCGTCTCCGTGCCGTAGGTGAGGAGAGGGGTGAGGACCAGGCTCTGCTGCACGGAGAGGATGGAGCGCAAGGAGGCGTAGCCTCCCATCTCCTCCAAAAGGGCAAGGTAGGCGAAGAAGTCCAGCCCCGCCCCGCCCAGGTCCTCGGGGACGAAAACGCCTAGGAAGCCCAGCTCCCCCATACGCCGCACCAAGGGCCAGGGGAAGGCCTCCTTCTCCTCGTACTCCCTCAGGGCCGGGGCCGCCTCCTCCAGGAAGCGGCGGGCCAAGGCCCTAAGCTCCTTGTGCTCGGGTACTTCCATCCTCTAACCCCCTAAGGATCAGGTCGTGATAGGCGCGGGCCACCTCCACCGCCCGCATGGGCCCTCCCGGGCGGAACCAGCGGATCATCCAGTTGAGGAGGGAGAGCACCGCCCGGCCCGTCAGGGCCACGTCCACGGGGCGGAAGACGCCCGCTTCCACGCCCCGCCGAAGGATGGCCCTAAGGTTCGCCTCGTGCCGGTCCCGAAGCCGGTTGGTGAGGGCCCGGTTTTCCGGGGAGAGGCTTTTTATGCCCTGGAGCATGGTGACGAAGAAGGGGTAGTTCTCCTCAAAGTAGCGGGCATGGGCCTCCATGAAGCGGAGAAGCGCCTCTTTCGGGTCCGGGTGGGCCAGGGCCTCCTCCCCGGCCCGCACCAGGCCCTCCAGGGCCTGGAGGCTGATGGCCAAAAGGATCTCCTCCTTGCTCCGGAAGTGGTGGTAGAGGGCCGCTTTGGAAAGGCCCAGGGCTTGGGCGACGTCCTGGACGCTCGTGGCCTCGTAACCCTTCTCGGTGAAGAGTTTGGCGGCCTCCTCGAGGATGCGCACTTTCGTGGTGGTCACCATAGGTCACCGACCGGTCGGTAAGTTCCACGATAGCCTTATCCCTTCGCTTTTGTCAAGCTTGACCCAAAGGGTGCTAGACCACCTGCGGGAAGTTCTGCAAGGTGCCGGCCATGGGCCCCGGCGGTGCGGGCGTGGGTCGGAGGGGGTGGGCCCTATCCCCGTTGCGGGTGTTCCCCCCGCCTCTGGGGTGTACCCCGGACAAGCCCGGGTGGACTTGACAGGGGCGGAGGGGGCAGATTAGCATGATAACCAACCGGTCGGTAAGTTCGGGCGCGCTTTCCATGCGGGCCAGGGTCTACACCTAGCAGGCTTACTTAGGCGCGCCCCACCGGTGGAAGGGAGGGAGGCTGATGGGGCGTAGCTGGACCAAGACAAGCCTCTTGGTGTTGCTGGCCACCCTGGGGGGTCCGCCTTCGCCCAGGTCATTCGCGTGGGCGTGGTGGGCCCTATGGCGTTCGTTCAAGGGGAGCACACGTGGTACGGGGCCACCCTAGCGGCGGAGGAGATCAACCGGGAAGGCGGGGTGGTGGTGGGCGGCCGGGCGTTCCGAATTGAGCTCGTTCGCGTGGACACCAACGAGATCACCAGCGTGACGGATGCTGCCACCGCCGTGGAACGGGCCATCACGGCCCAAAGGGTGGACTTCCTCATCGGGGGCTTTCGCAGCGAAGCTGTCCTGGCCATGACCGAGGTAGCGGCGGACTACAAGAAGCCTTTCCTCATCACGGGTGCCGCCCTAGACGGCATCCTCGCTGGCCGGGTGGATCGCAACTACGAGCGCTTCAAGTACCTTTTCCGCGTGAGCCCCAACAAATCCAGCGACCTGGCACGCACCTCCCTGCTCCTCTTAGGAGAGGTGGTGCAGGCGATGCGCCAACAGCTCAACCTGCCCAAGCCCAAGGTGGCCATCCTGGCCGAACGGGCCGCCTGGGCCGATCCCCTGGTGGAAACGGCAAGCCGCCTCATCGCCGCCCCACCCCCCCAAGGGTACGGGGCCGAGGTGGTGGGGGTCTGGCGGCCCTCGGCCACGGCCACGGACGTCACGCCTGAGCTCACCGCCATCCAGCGGGCCCAAGCCCAGGTGATCTACACGGTCCTCTCGGGGCCCGTAGGGGTACCTTTTGGCCGGGACTGGGGTAGGCTCAAGATCCCCGCCGCCCCCGTGGGAATCAATGTGGAAGCCCAGCAGGAAACGTGGCTCCAGGCCACAGACGGACTGGGGGCTTATGTGGCCACGCTGAACACCCTGGCCCCGGGCGTGGCCATAACGCCCAAGACCCTTCCCTTCATCAGCAACTTCCAGAGCCGTTTCAAGCGCTTCCCCATCTACACGGCCAGCGGGGCCTACGTGGCCCTCCACCTCCTGAAGGAGGCCATCCTCCGGGCGGGGAGCCTGGAAGCCGAGGCGGTGGTCAAGGCCCTCGAGGCCACGGACCACGTGGGCCCCTCGGGCAGGATTGTCTTTGACAAGGTGCATGACGTCACCTGGGGCCCTGGGTACACCACGGGCCTGGGCGTCCAGTGGGTGGGGAACCGGATGCAGGCCTTCTGGCCCCGGGCTTGGCGCGCGGGGGACCGGGTGGTGGGGTATGCGGGCGTGCGGCCCTACCAGCTCCCTCCCTGGGTGGTGGAGGCCTGGAGGCGGTAGATGCTCGCCGCCATCTTGGTCAACGGGCTGGTCCTAAGCGGGATCTACGGCATGTTGGCCCTGGGATTCGCCCTCACCTACGGGGTGGCCCGCATCCTCAACCTAGCCCATACGGCCTTTTACATGGCCGCCTCTTATGCCCTCTTATTCCTCCTGGGATACACGGGCTTCCTCCCCGCCGCCTTCCTCGCCGCCCTTTTGGTCCTGGGCCTTGCCCTCCTCGCCTACAGGTTTTTCCTTGAGCCTTTGCGGGAACACGAGGCCACCATCCTCATCGTTACCATCGCCATAGCCCTCCTCCTCCAAGAGGTTCTCCTCCTCCTTTTCGGGGGGCACTTCCGTTCCGTGCCAGCCCTCCTGCCCGGCTTCGTGGAGATCCTGGGGGTCCGGGTGGCGCAGCAGGCGCTCCTCGCCCTGGCGTTCGCCGCTCTCGTCCTCCTTTTGGCCTGGGCCTTCCTCAAAGGGAGCCGCGTTGGGCTTGCCATCCGGGCCGCCGCCCAGGATATGGAGGCGGCGGAACTGGTGGGGGTAAGCCTCTCCCGGGCTGGGTACTGGGCCGTGGGCCTGGGGGCCCTCTTGGCCACTCTGGCGGGCCTTGCCGTGGCCCCCATGGCCACCTTGGAGCCCCACATGTGGACCGCTCCCCTCCTGGTGGTGCTGGCGGCGGTGGTCCTGGGGGGCCTGGGAAGCCTTCTAGGAGCCCTCTTGGGAGCCTTGATTCTGGCTTTCGCCGAGGTGGTGGTGGTGAACCTGGTGCCTGGGGGCGCCTTCCTGCGCACCGCCGTGGCCCTTTTGGTGCTGGTTCTGGTACTGGTGTTCAAACCCGAGGGCCTTTTCGGCGCATCCTTTGCGGAGGAGCGATGACCAGTCCCCTGCGCATCTGGTCCGTCCCGTGGCTCCTACGTTTCCTTAGGTACGAGGTCTTCGCCCTGCCGAGCCGGGTTATCGCTCTGCTTTTCATCCTCTTCCTCCTCCTCTTCCCCCTTTTCTCGCAAGACCCTTACCTCCTGCGCATCCTCACCCTGTCCGGCCTTTTCGCCCTCTATGCGGCGAGCTGGGACCTCCTCTCGGGCTACACCGGCCAGGTGAGCCTGGGCCACGCCTTCTTCTTTGGCATCTCGGGGTACACCTCCGCCCTGCTGGGCCGGGAACTCGGTCTAGCCCCTTGGGCCACCATTCCCTTGGGGGCCACGTTGGCTACCCTTGCGGGCCTTCTCGTGGGCTTACCCTCCCTTCGGGTAAAGGGACCCTACCTCTCCCTGATCACCCTGGCCTTTCCCATCCTGGCGCTCGGGTTCATCTTCCTCTTTCCGGACTTCACGGGAGGGGAGCTGGGGCTTTCGGGGCTTCCCCGCCTTGGCCAGAGCCGCCTAGAGGAGTACTACCTGGTCACCCTCACCATGCTTGTTTCCGTCTACATTCTCTGGAGGATAGCCAACTCCCGGGTGGGCCTCGTCTTCCACGCCCTAAGGGAGGATGAAGCCGCGGTGCGCATGGTAGGGGTGAACACCGTGGCCTACAAGCTCCTGGCCTTTGCCGTAAGCGCCTTCTTCGCCGGACTGGCAGGAGGGCTTTACGCCCACTACCTGCGGGTGGCGGGCCCGGATAGCCTGTCGCTTTTTAACTCCATTCAGCCCGTTATCTGGACGGTTTTTGGCGGTATCGCCACCATCTACGGCCCCGTGGCGGGCACCTTCCTCCTTGTGCCCCTTCTGGAGGTGTTGCGGGTGGCCGAGGAGTGGCGCATGGTGGGGTTTGCCGTCCTCATCCTCCTGGTCATGCGCTTCCTGCCCCAGGGGGTGGTGCGGGGGGTGCTGGACCGCCTCGAGGAGGAGTGCCCCCGGTGCAAGGTCCGCAACCCCTTCACCCGAAGGCGGTGCCGCGTTTGTGGCGTGGAGATGCGCTTGGAGGTGCGGGCATGACGGAGGTCTATTGGGAACGCCCTTGGCTTCGCTTCTACCCTCCCACCACGCCCAAAGAAGTTCCCCTTCCCGTAGGGAGCGTCAGCCAGCAGGTGGAGGAGGCCTTCCTGCGCTTCGGCGGGAAGACCGCCTTGGTCTACTACGGGCGCACCTACCGCTACGCCGACCTCCACGAGGCCATACGCCGCTTTGCCGGAGGGCTTAAGGGCCTAGGCCTTAGGCCGGGAGACCGGGTGGGCCTTTACCTGGCCAACAGTCCCCAGTTCGCCGTGGCCTACCTGGGCATCCTTTGGGCGGGGGGTGTGGTGGTGCCGGTAAGCCCCCTTTATACCTCCCACGAGCTCCGGCACCAGCTTTTAGACTCAGGCGCCCGCTTCCTCGTGGTCCAGGACGCCCTTCTGGAAAACGCCGAGCGGGCAGGGGTGGAGCTGGAGGGGAAGGTGGTGGTTTCCCTTTGGGAGGCCCTGCCCTCCTGGCAGAGGCTCCTGGTACGCCGCCTCCCCGTGCCCCGGGGCCCTGGAGTCTATACCTTCTCCGACCTCCTGCGGGCAAACCCCCTTCCTGCCCCAGAACCCCGACAGGGCGAGGACCTGGCCGCCCTCCCCTACACCGGGGGCACCACGGGTCTGCCCAAGGGGGTGCGGATTACCCACCACAACCTTCTCGCCGCCCACCGGATGATCCAGAGCTTCAACCCCTTCGGCCCAGGGAGCACCCTCCTAGCCTTTCTGCCCTTCTACCACATCTACGGCCAGGTGGTCCTCCTCCTTGGGGGGCTCCTTTCCGGGGCCCGGCTTTTGGTCTTTTCCACGCCCGACCCCGACTGGATCCTGGAGGCCATGGTGCGCTACCGGGCCACCCACTTCTTCGGCGTCCCTTCCCTGTACGAGCTCCTCCGGGACCACCCCAGGACCCACTGGGTGGATTGGAAGCGCCTCGAGGTGGTCCTAAGCGGGGCCGACACGCTGCACGAGGCCACGGCGGAGGCCTTTTTCCAGCGCACCGGCCGGGAGGTCGCCGAAGGCTACGGGATGACGGAAACCTCCGCCGCAAGCCACGTCAACCCCAGGGAACGGGTCAAGCGAGGGTCCTTTGGCATCCCCTTGCCCTGCGTCCAGGCCCTGGTGGTGGACCCCGACACCCTCGAGCCCGTCCCCGTGGGGGAGGTGGGGGAGCTTGCCCTTGCCGGCCCCAACGTCACCCAGGGTTACTGGCAACGGGAAGAGGAGAACGCCAAAAGCTTCTTCAGGGAACGCGGACTCCGCTTCTTCCGCACGGGAGACCTGGTGCGCATGGACGAGGAGGGGTACTTCCACTTCTACGACCGGGCCAAGGACATGATCAAGTACAAGGGCCGGCCCGTCTTCCCTCGGGAGATTGAAGAGGCTTTGCGGGCCCACCCCTTGGTAAAGGCGGCGGGAGTGATCGGGGTGCCGGACCCCAAGGTGGGGGCTTACCCCAAGGCCTACGTGGTCCTGGAACCCGAGGCTCGGGGCAAGGTGACGGAGGAGGACCTGCTCAGCTTCCTGAGGGAGCGCCTTGCCCCCTACAAGCTTCCCCGAGAGATAGAGTTCCGCGGGGAGCTTCCCAAAACCGACGTGGGCAAGGTCTCCCGCCGGGAGCTTAGGGAGGAGGTGGAGGGTGGCGCTCTTGGAGGCTAGGGGGATCACCAAGCGGTTCGGGGGGCTCCTGGCCCTAAACAGCGTGGACCTCCGGGTGGGCGAGCGGGAGATCCTGGGGCTCATTGGCCCCAACGGGGCTGGCAAGACCACCCTCCTGCGGGTCCTCCTCGGCATCCACCGGCCCGACGGGGGGCGGGTCTTCTTCAAGGGGAGGGACATCACCCCCTTGCCCACATGGGAGCGGGTGCGCCTGGGGCTTGCCGCCACCTTCCAGAACCCCAGGCCTTTGAGGCGGCTTCCGGTCCTGGCCAACGTGCTGGTGGCAGCCTACGGACCCCGGGGAGGGCGTAAGGGGGACTGGGTGAAGCGAGCGGAGGCCCGCGCCCTGGACGCCCTGGAGTTTGTGGGCATCGCCGACAAGGCAAAGGAGCCCGCCTCCGTCCTCTCGCAAGGGGAGCTGAAGCGCCTGGAAATCGCCCGGGCTTTGGCCACGGAGCCTGAGCTTTTGATCCTGGACGAGCCCTTTGCCGGCCTTACCCCTGTGGAAACGGAGCTTTTGGCCAAATCCTTGGCCCGCTTGCGCAAGGGAGGGCGGTTTGGCCGGCTTCACAGCGAGGGGTGCGCCATGGTCATCATTGAGCACAAGCTCTCCGAGCTCTTCAAAATCGCCGACCGGGTGGTGGTCTTGAACTTCGGCGAGGTCCTGGCCGAGGGCACCCCAAGCCAGGTGGTCCAGGACCCCAGGGTCATTGAGGCCTACCTGGGGGAGGTGCCCCATGCTTGAGGTGCGGGGGCTCTCCTTGCTCTACGGCAAGGCCCAGATCCTCTTCGGGGTGGACCTAGAGGTGCGGCAGGGGGAGCTCGTCTGCCTGGTGGGGCCCAACGGTGCAGGCAAGACCAGCCTGCTCAGGGCCATCTCCGGGCTAACCCGCCTCGAGGCCTGGCTCCACCGGGGCACCCGGGCCGGGGAAATCAAGCTCCAAGGCAAGGTCCTCTTCCAAGGTCGGCGCATTGATGGCCTCTTCCCCCACGAGATCGCCCGGTTTGGCCTGGTCCTCTGCCCCGAACGGCGGCGGCCTTTCCGGGAGCTATCCGTGGAGGAAAACCTCCTGGCGGGGGGGCTTCTTCTGCCCAAGGCCGAGGTGCGGCCGTGCCTGGAATACGTCTACAGCCTTTTCCCTAGGCTCGCGGAGCGCAGGCGGCAGCGGGCGGGGGACCTCTCCGGGGGGGAACAGCAGATGCTCGCCCTGGGCCGGGCGCTCATGGGTAAGCCCAGACTGCTCGCCATTGACGAACCCTCCACCGGGCTTGCCCCCAAGGTGCGGGCCCTGGTCCTAGAGCAGGTAGCCCGGGTGCGAAAGGAGGGCGTAACGGTGCTTCTGGTGGAGCAGGAGGCGGCCCAGGCCCTTGCCCTGGCAGACCGAGCCTACGTGCTCTCCAACGGCCGCCTGGTCCGCCAGGGGGAGGCCAAGGCCCTCCTGGAAGACCCGTCATTCCAGAGGACGTACCTAGGCCTTTGACCCTTTAGAAGGCGGGGTGGGGCGTGGGGTCCACCACCACCTCCAGGAGGAAGGGCCCAGAGGGAAGCGAAGCCAAGGCCGCCTCCAGACCCTCAGGGTCCTCCACCCGGGCTGCGGGAACGCCGAAGGCCTGGGCTAGCTGGCAGAAATCCACCCCCGAAAGGGCGAGGCCCGGAACCCGCTCCGCCTGGCCCGGGTAGAGGCTTTGGGCAAACCCCTTGAGGATGCCGTACCCTCCGTTATTCAGGACCACGAACACCACATCCGCCCGGAGCTCGCGGGCCGTGTAGAGGACCTGGGGTGCGAAGAGGAAGCTCCCCTCCCCCACCACCGCCGCAGCCCTTTGGCCAGCCAACGCAGCCCCCAAAGCGGCCGGCGCCGCGAAGCCCAACCCCCCGCTCGCCCCGTGTAGGTAGCCTCCCCCCTCCTGCCGCAGGTGGCGCCGAAAGACCCCACTTAGGGAGATGGCCTCGTCCACGACGAACCTGGGGGACAGGGCCTGGGCAAGGCGAGCCGCCGCGTAGGGGGGGTTGAGGCGGCCCGAGGGGCTTTGGGGGGTAGGCAAAGGGGCAAAGACCCCCTGGGGCGGTGCTCCCGCCCGGGGCCGGACCCGCTGGGAGAGGAACTCCAGCCCCAGGGCCACGTGGCCCAAGTAGACCTCCTGGGCCTCCGCCCGGGCCGCCTCCTCGGGATCGTCGGTAAGGAGGAAGACCCGGGTGCCCGTGGGCACCGCGGGGCCCGGGGAGTAAGGGTAGAGGAGAAAGCAGGGCGCACCGGCCACCAGGACCGCATCAAAGGCCTCGAGGATCCCCCGGATCCGCTGGGCCACGGGAGGCAGTACCCCCCGGTAAAGGGGATGTTGTGTGGGGAACGGGTGGCGCGGGCTTATGGGGTCGGAGAACACGGGGGCCTCCAAGGCCTCAGCGAGGCGGAAGGCCGCCTGGCGGGCCAAGGGGGTGTCCGCTCCTCCCCCCAGGACCAGGGCCGGTCGGGTAGCCCGGTCCAGGCTCTCGGCCAAGGCCTCCAAGCCTTGGGCCATACCCGGAAGGTGGAGGGCTTTGCACCGAGGAGGTGGGGCCTCCTCTTCCCAAAGGTCCATGGGAATGGCCACCACCACGGGCCCTCGAGGGGGGGTCAGAGCCAGGTGGTAGGCCCGCTCCAGGGCCTCCGGCAGGTCGGCTCCCCGTTCCACGGAGAAGGCAACCTTGGCAACGGGGTGCGCCATCTCCACCAGGGGTCCGGAGAGGAGAGGGTCGCGGAAGAGGTGCCGCCGGTCCTGCTGGCCCACGGTGACGAGAAGGGGCGAGCGGTTTTTCCGGGCAGTATAAAGCGCCCCTATGGCGTTTCCCAGGCCCGGCGCTGCATGGAGGTTCACCACGGCCACCTGGCCGCTGGCCTGGGCGTACCCCTCGGCCATGGCCACCGCCACCCCCTCGTGGAGGGCGAGAACGTAACCGGCCACCTCCTCCAGGCCCAGGAGAAAGGGAATCTCGGTAGAGCCTGGATTGCCGAAAACCCAAGGGATACCCCGCTCCTTGAGCCACCTATGGGCGCTCTCCCGTGCGGTCATCCTTCCATGCCTCCCCTCTGCCCCACCCGCCGGCGCAAGCCCAGGGCCAGGGCCACGAGCAAAAGCCCCGGAAGGGCGAGGAAGCTGGTGAGGGTTTCCGGGATGGCGCAAAGGATCCCTCCCACCCCAAAGACGCCCCTCGCCCAAAGGGGGAGGGGGCCCAAGCCCCAGAAATACCCTTCCAGGGCCCCCACCAGAAAGAGGAGCCCCAGGACCGCAAAGACCACATGGTAGGCCACCGAGAAAAGGCTTCCTTGAAGGATTAGGGCAGGTTCAAAGAGGAAAAAGAAGGGGAGGAAGTAGATGGCAAGCCCTAGCCTGACCGCGGTGAAGCTCGCCCCCATGGGGGAAGCCCCCGCGATGCGGGCAGCCAAAAAGGCGGCCACGGCCACAGGGGGGGTGATGGCGGAGAGCATGGACCAGTAGGCGATGAAGAGGTGAACCGCCAAGGGGTTAAACTCCCCGATGCGCACAAGAGCGGGGGCCAGGGTCACGGCGAGGAGGATATAGGCGGCCACCATCACCCCCGCCATCCCCAAGACGAAGGCGATAGCCACGCCCACCAAGAGGACCAGGTAGAGGTTTTCCGCTCCCATCCGCACCAGAGCCCCCGTGAGGGCCGGGGCCACCCCCGTCCCCACAAGCCCGGCGAGGATGAGCCCCACGGGGAGGATGAGGGCCAGGGTCTGGCCGATGAGGGAGGCGGCGCCCACCAGGGCCCGGTCCAAGGCTTCCCAGCGCAGCCTTCTGCCCGCGGCCAAGAGGAGAAAGCCCAGGGCGTAGAAGGGGGCGAGGCGTTCCAAGCGGAGGTACAAAAGGGCGAAGACCAGAAAGCCCAAGGCCATCAGGAAGGGAAGCCCCCGGCCTAGGCTTGGCCCCAAAGGAGGTAGTTCGGCCCTCGGCAGGCCCCGAAGCCCGTGGCGGGCAGCGTAGAGGTCCACGTGGGCGAAGAGGGACAGGTAGTAGAGCAGGGAGGGCAGGAGGGCGGCGGCCACCACCTGGCCATACGGCACGCCCAAGAGGTTGGCCATAACGAAGGCCACGGCCCCCATCACCGGGGGCATGAGCACACCCCCTGTGGAGGCGCAGGCCTCTACCGCTGCGGCGTAGCTCCGGGAAAACCCCGAGCGGATCATGGCGGGGATGGTGAGGCTTCCCGTACTCGCCACATTGGAGAGGATGCTCCCGCTCAGGCTGCCGAAAAAGGCGCTTGCCACCACGCTCACCTTGGCGGCCCCCCCTCGAGCCCAGCCGAAAAGGGCCGAGGCCACCTCCAGGAAGACCTGTCCTGCCCCCAAGGCCACCAAGAAGGCAGCCAGGACGAGGAAACCCACCAATAGCTCGCCTACGGTGCGCATCGGCAAGCCCATGAGCCCCTGGGTGGAGTAGATGGCGTAGCCCAACACCTCCTGCCATGGGAGGGAAGGTCCCCAGAGGAGGCCCGGCAGGTAAGGAGCCAGCAAGGGATAAGCGGCAAGGACCAGGGCCACCAAGGCGAAACCCATCCCCCCCACCCGCCTCGCCCCCTCCAGCACCACCCCCAGGAGAAAGAGGGCCAACGCCACCTGCCAAGGGGCTTCCGGGTTGGTCCAAGGCCGAAGGACCATGCTCGGGCCGTGATGGGCGAGGAAGACTCCTGCCGCCGACACGCCCAAGGCGAGGGCGTAGTCGTACCACCGGGGCCGGGTGTCTTGGGGACGGGCGGGGAAGAGGAGAAAGACCACGGGCAGGTAGAGGGCCAAAAGCAACCAGTAATAGCTGAAGTCCAGGAGGGCAAAGCCCACGAGGGGGCTACCCAGGAGGTAGTAGAGGATTAAGGTGAGGCCCAGGAGCGAAGCGGCCCGTACCCAGCCTCGAGCCCACGCGGGAAGCCTGTCCCACCGGCCCTCCATGCTAGGGCCTCCAAGCCTCGGAGAAGCGGGGCACGCGGTTTTGCGCCAGGAATTCCCGCCAGAAGCGCTGCCACGCTTCGCTTGCGGGATCGGTGCTGATGCGGCGGGAACGCGCGAGGGCCAAGGCCCTTTCGTAAAGGGTGGCGTACTGGTCCGCAAGGCGTACAGAGGCTATCTGCTTCGCCTCCATCGCCTGATTCCATAGCCCCTTCTCCTTCAGGTAGCGCACGGTCCCGGGATGGAGGGGCACGGAAAGGTTTTCCACCACGAAGCGCAGGCTCTCCAGGGTTTGGTAGCGGGCCATGGCATGCTTGTCCCCATAGAGGGCATGGTTCTCGTCCCACCACTTCACGAGCTGGTAGACCAGGGCCTCGTCCACGTCGGCCCGGGTGTAGTAGACGCTAGGGATGACGAAGGTCCGCACCCCCCGGGCCGAGGTAACCCCTACGTCTGCGGGCCGGACGAGCTTGAGAAGGGGGTAAGCCCGCTGCCAACGCAGAAGGCAGGTACGGTCTTCCTGCGGTGTGGGCACGGGGAGCCAGCGTATCCCCCTGGGGTTCCCCTCCACCTCCACGTTCACGTCTGACACGGGCGAGGTGAAGGCTATATCCGCCCCGCCCTCGGCAATCACCCGAGAATTGGCGTTGTAGTTAGCCACGGGCACCAAGCGCGCCTGTTCCCGGCTCATCCCCCGGCAGGCAAAGAGGCCATCCAAAATGCGGTGGAAGTAGGAGAAGGGGGGCCAGGCTACCCGTACCCCCGGCCCTATGTCCTGCACCCGCCGGTAAGGGGTATCCCCGCGGGTCATGAGACCCCAGGGGGTTAGGATGGCCGGGTAAACCACCCGCAGGGGCCCGGGGCGGTACCCCGGCTCCCCGTCCAAGGACTCCACCAGCACCGTGAGCGGCGCGGAGATGAAGTCCACCCGACGCTCCAATAGCCACCCCGTAATGGTAGGCGTGGCGCCGGGGGAAACCCGCACCTGGACCCCCGTAGCGGCGGAAAACTCCCCTGACCAGGCCACCAGCAGGGAATAGCCCGCCGTGCCCACCTCCGTGGAGCCGAAGAGGAGCTGCCTTGGCCAAGGACCCGTTCCCTGGGCAAAGCTCACGAGGAGTGACGAAAGGAAAGCCCACACAAAGACTTTCTTCCAAGCCATCCCCAACCTCCTTACCGACCATTCGGTTGGAACCCATGCTACCCCACCGGCCCCAGGCGGTCAAGCGGGGGCGAAAAGGTGAGCCAGGACACTTGTCCCTTCCGCCGGGGTGTGCGAAACTAACAAACGACCGTTAGCCATGGAGCGCCGGGACGAGATCCTCCACGTGGCAGGCACCCTCTTCAGCCAGCGGGGCTACCACGCCACCAGCATGCGGGAACTGGCCCGCCACCTGAACCTGCAAGGGGGTAGCCTTTACGCCCACATCCAGTCCAAGGAGGAAATCCTCCTGGAGGTGGTGCGGCAGGCGGCGGAGCGCTTCCTTGCCGTTCTGCAAGGCCTCCCGGAGGGTAGCCCCGTGGAGCGCATGCGGGCTTTGGTCAGGGGCCACCTTCGGGTGATCGCCGAGGAGCTTCCCCGGGCCACGGTCTTCTTCCACGAGTGGAAGCACCTCTCCCCACCCCTCCTCCAGGAGGCCAAGGCCTTAAGGCGCCGCTACGAGGAGGGGGTGCAAGGGGTGGTCCAGGAAGGGGTGGAGAAGGGGGTCTTCCGGGTGGAAAACGTCCGCCTCGCCACCCTCTTCGTCCTCTCCGCCCTCAACTGGACCTACCAGTGGTACCGGCCCGATGGCCCCCTTTCCCTGGAGGAGCTTTCGGAAGCCTACGCCAGGCTCGTGCTCCGGGCCCTCGGCGTGGAGGAAGGAGGCGAGGATGGTGAAGCTTAGGATCGGTTACCCGGAAGACCCGGACTACCCGGAGAGGCTTGCGGAGTTTGAGGCCAGGATCGCCCGGGGGGAGAAGATTGAACCCGGGGACTGGATGCCGGCGGAGTACCGCCGCCAACTCATACGCATGATCTCCCAGCACGCCCATAGCGAATGGGTGGGCATGCTCCCAGAAGGGGCCTGGATTACCCGGGCCCCCTCCCTAAGGCGCAAGCTTATCCTCCTGGCCAAGGTGCAGGACGAGGCCGGGCACGGCCAGTACCTCTACCACGCCGCCGAAACCCTGGGGGTGACGCGGGAGGAGATGGTGGAGGCCCTGCTTTCGGGCCGGGCCAAGTACTCCAACATCTTCAACTACCCCACCCTTACCTGGGCGGACGTGGGCATCATCGGCTGGCTGGTGGACGGCATGGCCATCAAGAACCAGACCATGCTGGCCCAGTGCTCCTATGGGCCCTACTCCCGGGCCATGGTGCGCATCTGCGCCGAGGAAACCTTCCACCACAAGCAGGGGAAGGAGGCGGTCCTCCTCTACGCCAAGGGGTCTAGGAAGCAACGGCAGATGGTCCAAGACGCCCTGAACCGCTGGTGGTGGCCCACCCTCATGATGGCCGGCCCCCACGACACCGACTCCCCCCACACCCCCCTCCTCCTCCGCTGGGGCATCAAGACCAAGACCAACGACCAGATCCGTCAGGAGTTCCTGAACGAGCACGTGCCCGAGCTCCTGGAGGCGGGGCTTGTGCCCCCAGACCCCCACCTCCGCTACGACGAGAAGACGGGGAACTGGGTCCACGGGCCCATCCCCTGGGACGAGTTCTGGAAGGTCATCCAGGGGGAAGGCCCCATGAACCGGCACCGCCTCCTGGCAAGGCGAAGGGCCCACGAGGAGGGGCGCTGGGTGCGGGAGGCCATGGAGGCCCACGCCAGGAGGCGCCTGGCCCAGGCGGCGGACTAGGAGGGCGCCATGTGGGGAACGGAGTGGCCCCGGTACGAGGTCATCAAGCAGGACACGCCCAAAAGCCCCCCCAGATGGTGGGCTCGGTGCACGCCACGGACCCCGAGCACGCCCTGCTCCTCGCCCGGCACGTCTTCGTGCGCCGCCCCTCCGCCTACGCCCTCTTCGTGGCCCCTGCGGAAGCCTTCTTCCACGTGACCCAGGAGGGGCTTAAGGGGCCTTGGGCGGAAGAGGCGGAGGAGGGTAGAGAGGAGGCTTACTGGGTCTTCGCCAAGCGGAGCCACCGCCGGAGCATGGTCTACGGGGACCTGGTGGGCCGTTTTCTCGCCAAGGGACCTGCTTCCGCCATAAAGGAGGCCCTCCTCCACACCCAGGGGGTGGCCTTTTGGGCGGTGCCGGAGGGGCTGGTGGTGGGCACGGAGCCCAAGGAGGAGGTCATAGAGAGCTGGTTCGCCCCTGCCAAGGAGAAGACCTACCGCCTGCAGAGCTATTACGGCCTCATCACCGCCAAGGAGGTGGAGGATGCCCCTTGACCCTTACCTCAAAGAGGCCCTGGTGGCCAAGCTCACCGCCTTGGCCGACGACGAGGTGGTCCTGGCCCAGCGCCTTTCCGAGTGGGTGGCCCATGCGCCCATCCTCGAGGAGGACATCGCCATCGCCAACCTGGCCCAGGACGAGCTGGGCCACGCCAAGCTGTACCTAGAGCTCCGCCAGGAGCTGGATGGCTCCGACCCCGACCGCCTGGTCTTCTTCCGCGACCCCCTGGAGTACCAGAACGCCATCCTAGTGGAGCTCCCCAAGGGGGACTGGGCCTTCACCATGGTGCGGCAGTACCTCTTTGACGCCTACGAGAACCTGTGGCTCAAGGAGGCGGAGAAGAGCGCCTATGAGCCCCTTAGGGAGGTGGCAAGCCGCATCCTCAAGGAGGAGCGCTTCCACCTAAAGCACAGCGTCCTCTGGGTGGAACGCCTGGGCCAGGGCACCGAGGAAAGCCACCGCCGCGCCCAGGAGGCCCTGGAGCTCCTCTTCCCCTACGCCAAACAGCTCTTCATCCCCCTCCCCGAGGAGGAGGCCCTGGTGGAGGCGGGGGTGGTGCCGGACCTGAAGGCCCTGGAAGGGGCCTACCTGGAGGAGGTGACCCGGCACCTGGAGCGCTCGGGGCTCAAGCCCCCCCAGGGGGGCTACGTCCCCAAAGACCGCAAGGAGCACACGGAGTACCTATGGTCCCTGCTCGCCGAGATGCAGTCCGTGGCCCGCTGGGATCCGGAGGCCAAGGCGTGGTAGACCGCTACTGGGAGGCCCTAAAAGGGGTCAAAGACCCGGAGATCCCCGTCCTGAACATCGTGGAGATGGGGATGGTCCTGGGGGTGGAGGCGGAGGGGAGCCGGGTCAAGGTGCGCTTCCGCCCCACCTTCTCGGGCTGCCCGGCCCTAAAGCAGATCCGCGAGGAGATCGTGAGGGCCCTGAAGGCGGCGGGGGCGGAGGAGGTGGAGGTGGAGGAGGCCCGCACCCCCTGGTCCACGGAGGCCATGACCGAGGAGGCCAAGGCGAGGCTCGCCGCCTACGGCATCGCCCCGCCCCTGCCCCTCCCCCTGGCCCACCAGGACCCTCCCTGCCCCCGGTGCGGCGGCCGGGAGGTGGTCCTCAGGAACGCCTTCGGGGCCACCCTCTGCAAGATGCTCTACCAGTGCGCCTCCTGCGGCGAGGTCTTTGAGGCCTTTAAGGCGGTGTAAGCATGAAGCTAAAGAGCTACCTTCTAGGCCAATGGCGGGAAGGCGAGGGGGAAGGCATCCCCATCCGGGACGCCGCCACCCACGCGGAGCTCGCCCGGGTCACGGCGGAAGGCCTACCCCTTAAGGAGGCCATCCTTTACGGGCGGGAGGTGGGGGGGAAGGCCCTTTTGGCCTTGGGCTTCCAGGAGCGGGGAAGGCGGCTAAGGGCCCTCGCCCAGTACCTCTCGGAGAGGAAGGAGGTGCTCTACCGCCTCTACGCCACCACGGGGGGTACGAGGCGGGACGCCTGGTACGACGTGGACGGGGGGATTGGGGTTCTCTACACCTACGCCAGCCTGGCCCGCACCCTCCCCGAGGGGAACCTGCTTCCCGAGGACGAATACCTTCCCCTTGCCAAGGACCCCGCCTTCCAGGGGCGGCACGTCCTTGGGCCCAAGGGAGGGATTACCCTCCAGGTGAACGCCTTCAACTTCCCCGTCTGGGGGCTCCTGGAGAAGTTCGCCCCCGCCTTCCTCGCCGGGGTGCCCACCCTGGCCAAGCCCGCCACCCCCACGGCCCACGTGGCCGAGGCCCTGGCCCGGATGATGCTGGAATCGGGCCTCCTCCCCGAGGGGAGCTTCCAGTTCGTGGCGGGGGGCCTGGGGGACGCCCTGGACGCCTTGGACCACCGGGATAGCCTCTACTTCACAGGCTCCAAGGCCACGGCGGACCGCTTGCGGCGCCACCCCGCCTTCCTGGAGCGAGGGACCCCCTTCAACGCCGAGACGGACTCCTTAAACGCCGCCATCCTGGGGGAGGAGGCGGGGGAAGAGGAACTCGTCCGCCTCGCCGAGGAGATCGCCCAAGAGCTCGCCATCAAAAGCGGGCAGCGGTGCACCGCCATCCGCCGGGTCCTGGTGCCGGAGGGGCGGCTGGAGGCCCTCCTCGAGGCCACCCGGGCCCGCCTGGCCCCCTTGCGCCTGGGCGACCCCCGGGAGGAAGGGGTGGACCTGGGCCCCCTGGCCTCCCTGGCCCAGAAGGCGGAGGTGGAGGGGGCGGTGGCGGCCCTCCTTGAGGCGGGCGCCCAGGTCTACTGGCAGCACGAGGGCCGCAAGGACGGGGCCTTCTTCCCCCCTACCCTCCTCCTGGCCAAGGACCCTTGGCAGGAGGCCCTCCACCGGGTGGAGCCCTTCGGCCCCGTGGCCACCTTCTTCCCCTACCGCACGAAGGAGGAAGCCCTGCGCCTCGCCCGCATGGGCGGGGGGATGCTGGTGGCCACCCTGGCCACCCCCGACCCCGAGGAGGCCCGCTTCTACCTCCTGGGGCTTTCGGGAGAGGTGGGGAGGCTCCACCTCCTCAACCGCCGGGATGCCAAGGCCTCCACCGGCCACGGCTCCCCCCTCCCCCGCCTCCTCCACGGGGGGCCGGGCCGGGCGGGGGGCGGGGAGGAGCTTGGGGGGCTTCTCTCCGTGAAGCGGCACCTGGCCCGCCTCGCCCTCCAGGGGGACCCCATTAGCCTCCAGGCCCTCCTCTCGGAATACGCCAAGGGAGCGGAAATCCCCGCCCAGGTCCACCCCTTCCGCAAGGCCTACGAGGAGCTCGCCGTGGGCGAGACCCTCGTCACCCACCGCCGCACGGTGACCGAGGCGGACATCGCCCTCTTCGCCCACCTCTCCTGGGACCACTTCTACGCCCACACGGACGAGCTTGCGGCCCAGAAGAGCCTCTTCGGCAAGCGGGTGGCCCACGGGTACTTCGTCCTCGCCGCCGCCGCCGGGCTCTTCGTGGACCCGGCTCCGGGGCCGGTCCTCGCCAACTACGGCCTCGAGGGCCTCCGCTTCACCGAGCCCGTGGGGATTGGGGACACCCTCCAGGCCCGCCTCACGGTGAAGGCCAAGCGCCCCCGGGACGAGAAGACCGGGGTGGTGGAGTGGGCGGTGGAGGTGGTGAACCAGGAGGGCAAAACGGTGGCGAGCTACACCCTCCTCACCCTGGTGGCGCGGAAGCCTCAGTAGGCGAGAAAGCCTCCGTCCACCACCACCGCCTGGCCCGTGAGGTACTCCGCCTCTTCCCCACAGAGGGCCACGGCTACCCGGGCGATCTCCTCGGGCTTGGCCCAGCGGCCCAAGGGGATGCGGGCGGTGATGGGGCCGTAGAGCTCGGGGTTCTGCCGCACGGGGAGGGTGAACTCCGTCTCCACATACCCCGGGCAGAGGAGGTTGACCCTAATCCCCAGGGGAGCCCACTCCTTGGCCAGGGCACGGGTGAGGCCCAAAAGGGCGGTCTTGGCCGTGGTGTAGGCAGGTATGGGCACCGGACCACCTCCGGTAAAGGTGGTCACGGAGCCGAGAAAGAGGATCCGGCCCCAACCAGCCTCCGCCATGCGGGGTGCCGCCGCCTGGGCAAGGAGAAAGGCCACGTCTAGGTGGAGGTAAAGGACGCGCCGCCACTCCTCGTAGGAGAGTTCCAAGGCAGGCTTGCGCACGTTGACCGCCGCGGCGTGCACCAGCGCATGGAGCCCCCCCAGGGCCCGGTGGGCCTCCTCCACCAGCCCCGCTGGATCGTCCGCTTCCAAATCGCTTTTCAGGGCCAGGACGGGTAAACCTTCCCTCTTGAGGGCCTCCGCCGCCTCCTCCGGATTTCGGCTGGCGATGGCCACGCGAAACCCCTTACGCAAAAGGGCCTCGGCAATGGCCCGACCTATGCCGCGGCTTCCTCCGGTCACCAACGCCGTCCTCATGGCTGGTCTCCTCCTAGCGCACCATGCCCGTTCCCTGCTGCCAAAGGACTTCCAGGTCCTCACGGTAGGGGGCACCCTCGTGGTCGCCCCGGTTGGCCGCCACGCAGGCCCCGAGGAGGTTCCCCAGCCTCAACCGCTCCCGTACCGGCAAACCCCAAAGGTGCCCCGCCAGGTACCCGGCGGCAAAAGCATCCCCTGCTCCCACGGGGTCCACCGCCGCTACCGGGAAGGCCTCCTCCTCTGCCCTACCGCCCTCCCCCAAGGCCACCGCCCCCCTGGGCCCCCGCTTGAGGACCACCTCCGGGGCTCTTAGGCGTTGCAGGGCCCTTTCCTCGTCCCCAAAGAGCAGGCGGGCCTCCTCCTCGCTCAAAAAGACCAGGTCCGTCAAAGGGAGGGCCTCATCCAGGAAGGCCAGGGCCTCCTGGGGAGACCAAAGGGCCTGACGGTAGTTGACGTCCAGGCTTACCCGCACGCCCCTCTTCTTGGCCTCCTCCATGGCCCACAGGCTAAAGGCCCGGCAGGAAGGGGACAGGGCGGGCGTGATGCCGCTTAGGTGGAGGAAGGCGGCCCCCTGGAGGTAGCTTGGATCAAAGGCACCCGGGGCTAGGTTGCTTGCCGCCGAGCCCTTCCGGTAGTAAAAGGCCCGGCCCTTCCCCAAGGGCAGGTATTCCCGCAGGTATAGCCCCGTGAAGCCGGCCACCCGTTGGAAGTGGGTGAGGTCCACCCCTTCTGCCCTGAGCTTTTCCATCACCATGGCGCCCAGCTCGTCCTCACCCACTTGCCCCACAAAACCCACCCTCACCCCAAGGCGGGCCAGGGCTACCGCCACATTCACCTCGGCACCGCCCACGTAGGCCTCCAGGAGGCGCTGGCTCCGAAGGCGCCCCAGGTCCTGGGGCACCAGGGCCACCAGGGGCTCCCCCGCAGTCACCACCTCAGGCATCCTCCCTCCAGGGAACGCCGTAGCGGTCGCCCAGGGCCCTCAGCTCGGCTACGAGCCTTTCCGGAAGCTCCACCCCCTCCTTCCAGGCCTCTGCCCGCCCCCTTGCCTCTAGCTCTCCAGGCAGCCAAACCTCCCCGTGGCCTGGAGCAGGGGGTGTGGCCTTCACGCCCTGCCAAAGTGCCCCCATCCGTTCCCAAAAAGCCTCCTTGCCCACGAAGGCCCCGGGATCTAGGGCCAAAACGAAGTGGCCCACGTCCTGGGGGCGGTCCCACTCCTCGTACATGCGGCCGATGCCATGGGTTACACCCGCCCCCGTGAGCACCCCGGAGAGCACCTCCACCAAAAGGGCCAAGGCGTACCCCTTGGGGCCGCCCAGGGGCCTCAGGGCATACACCTTCCCCGGATCCTCCGTGGGCCGGCCCTCCCGGTCCACCCCCCAGCTCGGGGGGATCCTCTCCCCCTTCTCCCGGGCCAGAAAGACCTTCCCCATGGCGCTTTCCGAGGTGGCGAGGTCCACCACCAGGATCCCTTGCGGGGCAGGCGCGGCGAAAGCCAAGGGATTAGTGCCCAAGGCCTTCTCCTTGCCCCCAAAGGGCACCACGTCGGGCTCGGCGTTGGTGGTGACCAGGGCCAAAAAGCCCCGCTGGGCCAGCTTTTCCGCATAAAGCCCCGCCATGCCGAAGTGGGTGCTCCGCCGCACCCCCACCGCTCCAAGGCCGTGGGCCTGGGCGAGCTCGCCGGCAAGCTCCACCGCCCTCAAGGCCACCCGGGGGCCAAAGCCGTATTCCCCGTCCAGGAGGGCCACGGCGCCTTTGAGCTCCGCGGGAAGACGGGGGCTCGGGTTCACCAGGCCCGCCTCGAGGCGGCGCAGGTAAATGGGCAGGCGCAAGAGGCCGTGGCTGGACACGCCCCTCAAGTCCGCTTCCACCAAGGCCCAGGCCACCGCCTGGGCGGAGGGCGGATCCGCCCCTGCATGGCGGAGGAGGGCCTCCGCCCAAGCCATAAGGAAATCCGCCCGCCACCTCATAGGCTCATTCCCCCATCCACCACGAAGGCGCTCCCTGTGGCGAAGGCCCCCTCGTCCGAGGCCAGGTAAACGGCCAGGGCAGCAATCTCTTCGGGCCGGCCCAGGCGCTTCAGCAGCTGCCGCTCAGCAAAAGCCCGGAGGCCCTCCTCTCCCCCAGCCCGTTCCCGGAGGGAGGGCGTATCCACCGTGCCCGGGCAAATGGCGTTCACGCGCACCCCATAAGGGGCAAACTCCAAGGCGGCCGCCTTGGTCATGGCCACCACCGCCGCCTTGGTGGCCGCATACACGAAGCGCTTGGGCACCATCTTGAAAGCGGCCACGGAGGCGATGTTGATCACGCTCCCTCCCCCTGGGCGGCCATCTTGGGGAGTGCAGCCTGCATGGACCAGAACATGCTCTTGGCGTTGAGGAGGAAGGCGCTATCCCAGTCTTCATCCGTGGCCTCCATAATCCCCCCCACAGGCACGATGCCCTGAGCGTTCACGAGGACGTCCAACCGGCCTAGCCCCTGAACAAGGGAGAAGATGGCCTGTTTGTCCCGCGCATCCAACCTCACAGCGGGGACCACCCCGGCCAGCTTCTCGGGGTGAAGAGTGGCTGCCAGAACCTCGGCCCCTTCCCTCTGGAAGGCCTCGGCGATGGCCCGCCCGATGCCCTGTCCCGCCGCAATGACCAACGCTTTCTTGCCCTTAAGCCGCATGCTTCACCCCTAGAAGAGGAGGCGGGGTAGGAAGAGGACCACCCCGGGGAAGAGATAAGCCAAAAGGAGCACCAAGAGGGTGGCCAGCAGGAAAGGCCACCCTTCCCGCACGTACTCCCCGAGACCGCAACCCATGACCGAGCAGACGGAGTACATGGAAAGCCCCACCGGGGGAGTCAAAAGCCCCACGGCGCAGGTGAGGACCATGAGGACCCCGAAGTAGACCAAATCTATTCCCAAAGCCTTGGCTGCGGGTACCAGGATAGGGGTAAGGAGGATGATCATGACCGTGGAGTCCAAAATAGTACCAAGGAGAAGGAGGCTCACCAGGATCAGGAGAAGGGCTATCTGCGGATTGTGAATAGCTTCAAGAAGAAAGGTGGAAACCTTTTGGGGAAACATCTCCCACTTCATCCCATACCCCAGCACCGCGGCCATGCTGATGAGAAGCGCCACCATGCCCACGTCCCTCACGGAATGCTCCAAGGCCCGCCTTATGCGCTCCCAGGAAAGCTCTCGGTAAACGAAGCCCACGAAAAGGGCATAGACCACCGCAGCCGCTCCCACCTCGGAGGGGACGAAAACGCCGAAGCGCAGCGTTGCTAGAAGCAAGAAGGGGAAGAGTACGGCGAGGAAGCTCTCCCTCAGCGCTTTACGGAGTGCGGAACCGCTGGGTGGGATGGGGCTTTCCGGAAGGTAACCCCTCTTTTGGGCGAGCACGGCCACGGTGAGCATGTACGCCAGGGCCATCAGCACCCCCACCCCAATCCCCCCCGCAAAGAGCTGGCCGATGGACACCTGCCCAATGCTTCCGTAAAGGATGAGGCCGATGCTCGGCGGGATGGCCACAGCCAGGAGGCCAGAAAAGCCCTGCAGTGCGGCGATGAAACCCCTGGAATACCCCCGGCGCACCATCTCGGGCCCCAGGAGCCTGGCCTGCATGGTGGCGTCCGCAATGGCCGACCCGGAAACCCCACCCATGAGAAACCCCATGAGCACGCTCACCTGGGCCAGGCCACCCCGCAAAAAGCCCGTGAGGGTATGGGCAAACAGGAGAAGCCTCCGGGTTACGCCGAGCTCGTTCATGAGGTTGCTCGCCAGGATGAAGGTGGGGATGGCCAAGAGGGAAAAGTTTTGGGTCTCCGCTAGGGCTAGCTGGACGGGCATAATGAGTTGCAGCTCGGGTTGGGTGAGGAAAAAAACCAGCCCTCCAATCCCGATGGCGAAGACCACGGGCATTCCCAAGAGGATTAGGCTCAGGAAGACGAGAAAGCTCAGGAGCATGCGCTATCCTTTAAGGGCCCGCCGAAGCCGCTCTAAGGCGGAGGTGAACATGAGCAGGCTTCCCAAGCCCACGCTCAGCGTGACCCAGGCATAGCTGAAACCCGGTATCCCTTGAAAGCTGCGGAAGCGGGCCTGGTAAGCGGCCACGAGGCTATACGCAAAGAGCGTTAGCAGGAATAAGGCCACAAGGGCCCAAGTGCCTGCTTGCACCCAACGGCGTACCCTTGGGGGCAAGAGGCGCACCAGGTTGTCCACGGCCACGTGCCGATTCTCCCTTAAGGCCAAATCCGCCCCTAGGAATACCGCCCAAGCGAAACAGAAGGAGGCGAGGTCCATGGACCAGTCCAAGGGATGTCCCAGGAAGCGCCCCACACCCCCTGCAAAGACGATAAGGGCGCAGGCGGCGAGGAAAGCTTGGGCTAGGGCTTGCTCTAGACGCAAGATCCGGTGCCGCAACCTTATCCCCCTTTCTCCTGCCGCCTTGGCGCTACTGGCCTCCTACCGCCTTAGGGTCTGGTACAAGGCATCCCGGATGCTCTTAAGCCCTAGGCGCTCGTAGGCTGCCTCCGCCGCCCGCCGGAAAGCAGCAAGGTCCACGTCGCTTACGATGGTCATACCCCGTTGCTGAATAAGGGCCTTGATGCGCTCCTCTTCCGCAGCAATGCGCTGGGAGGTTTCCCGGCCAGCCCGTACGCACTCTTCCCGGAGGATCTGCCGGTAGTTGGCGGGTAAGCGGCGGTACCAAGCCTCCCCCACCACTTCAAAGTTGATGAGGAGGAAATGCTTGGTCTCGTTCACGTAACGGAGCACTTCCCATAGGCTCATGTCGGGGATGTTGGCGTACACGAGCTCGGCCCCGTCTATGGCCCGCTGCTGCAAGGCGGAGTAAATCTCCCCGAAGGGTAGCGCTACGGGCGTGGCTCCCAGGGCCCGCACGGATTCTTGCCAAACGGGCGCTGGCGGCGTGCGGATGCGCAGACCACGCAGGTCTTCGGGACGGCGCACGGGGCGGTTGGTCATGAAGTGCCGGTAACCCTGCACCCAGTTAAAGCAGAGGACGCGGATTCCGTACTGTTGGGCTAAACGCTCAATCCAGCCCTGCACCACGGGTAGGGTGGTTAGGCGCTCTACCGTGGCGTAATCGTCCACAAAGTAAGGGCCGTTGAAAACGCCGAGTTCCCTGACGTAATTGCCCAAGCGTGCCCCGTCGGTGTTCTGGCCCACGGGCACCCCTTGGCGCAGCTGCTCAATGATGTCCTCTTCCACCCCAAGCTGGGCGCTATGGAAGACGAAGATGCGCAGATCCCCATTGGTCCGTTGTGCCACCCGTTCCGCCCAGGCCTGCAAGCCCGCGTGGTAGGGGTGGTTGGGCCCCAGCACGTGGTTAAAACGGAGGGTGTACGTCTGGGCCCAGGCTAGCCCTAGGGCCAAACCGACAACCAAAACCGCAATACGCCGCATTGCTCCTCACCGCCTTTCTCTTTCGTCCCACTATATACCACCTAATCCCATATATTGTCAACAGGTCATCTGCTCCCATATAATGGAAACATGCGCCGGGAGACGCCGGTGGACACGGAAGGCGCACAGACCCTTCTTCGTGGCTTGTGGCTCTTGGAGCGGGTAGCCGAGGGGGTGCACGAGCTCAAGGCCCTTGCCGATTCCTTAGGGCTCAGCCGGAGCACCGCCCACCGCATCCTTAGCGCGCTGACCCGGGCAGGCTACCTACGCCACGAAGCGCGGAAGGGGTACTTCCTGGGACCTAAGCTCATCCGTCTGGGCTTTAAGGCCTACGGCCAGCTCCACCTTCCCGCCCTTGCCCGTCCCCACCTCGAGGCCCTCCGGGACGCCACGAGGGAAACCGTTCATCTAGCTGTTTTGGAGGGGAAAGAGGTGGTCTATATTGACAAAATTCCCGGAAAGCGGGAACTCGTGTTGGCCAGCCAGATCGGAAGCCGTTTCCCCGCCCAGTCCACGGCCTTGGGAAAGGCCATCCTGGCCTACCTCCCTGAGGAGCGGTGGCGGGAGGCCTTCAGCCCGGGGCTGAAGCGCACCCCCAGGACGCTTGCCGACTACCAGAGCTTCCGGGAAGAGCTTCGTGCCACCCGGGCCCGGGGGTACGCCCTGGACCTGGAGGAGAACGAACCTGGGGTGCGGTGCGTGGCCGCCCCCATCCTAAACGGGCAAGGGGAACCCGTGGCGGCGGTGAGCGTTTCCACCGCGTCCATCTACCTGGACGAGGGCCGCATCCCTGAGGTGGCCGAAGCGGTGCGGGAGGCCGCCCGGCGGATCAGCCTTGAGCTGGGAGCCTAAGGAGTGCCTTGGCCCTGCGGATACGCCCACGGATGCTTGCGGCGTCCCCTGCCAGAAGCCAGCTTCCTCCCACGGCCAACAGGTTGGGCAAAGGGGCGTAAAGGGGAAGCTGCTCCTCCTTGATGCCGCCCGTGGGGAGGAAGCGTACTTCGGGAAAAACCTCGGCGTAGGCCCTAAGCACCTGGGCTCCCTGAAAGGGTTCTGCGGGGAAGAACTTGAGGACGGAAAGGCCGAGCTCCAAAGCCCTTTCCACCTCCGTGGGGGTAAGGACGCCGGGGAAGTAGGGCACACCTTCCTCCTGCGCCAGGCAGGCCACCGCTTCCTTTAGGCCTGGCGAGACCAGAAACCGGGCACCCGCGGCCATAGCGGCCTTTGCTTCCTCGAGGCTCCGCACCGTGCCCGCCCCCAGGAGGAGGCCGCTATCCCCAAGCACCCTTAAGGCTTCCAGTCCTTGGGGGGTCCGGAGGGTAATTTCCAAAAGCCCAACCCCCTCTTCCCGCAGCACCTGGGCCAAGGCCCGAAGGTCCTCCCCGCCCCGCACGGTGAGCAGGGGCAGAAGGCGGGCTTTGGCCAAAGCGTCTAGGACCTCCACGGCTTTATGCTACGTGAACTCCCGGGCGAGCTCCTTGAGCCGCTCGGCAATCCCCGTGTACTCCAGCTCCTCCATGGGGAGCATGGCGGGGCCGTAGAAACCCTGGCGGCGCATCTCCTGGGCCTTTTCCACCACCTTGGCCCGCACCGCATCCCACACGGGGTCGGCGAAAAGGTCCACGGGCTCGGAAAACCGCCCTTCCTTTAGGGAGAAGGCGAGGCCAGAAACCATGGGCACGCAGAAGAAGGTGGAGGCCGGGGTGTTGGCCTTCACGGGCATGAGGGGCAGGTGGTGGCTTCCCCGGGTGTCCCCGGCCACAAAGGGGGCCAGGGCGAAGGGGGGGCCAAGCTCCTCGGTGGCGGGGAAGATCTTCTGGGTGCGGATGAGGGCCACGGGGTCGTCCTTGCCCACGTAGCGGCCGGCGATGTTCCTTAGCCTCGTGGTGCTCACCACGGCGGCGATCTCCCCGTACCTGCGGGACCAGATGGACTCTACGGCGAAGCGGTGGGGGTCGCGAAGGAGGGTGGCGATATCGTAAAGGCGCTCGGGGGCGTCCAGGGTGATGTAGCTGTCCCGTTCCGTCTGGGCCAGGTCCATGATGCGGAAGCGGAAGCCTGGCCGCAGGTCTGGGGACAGGAGGAGGCCCGAGGAGTACATGGGGTCGGCGAAGGCCAGGTAGAGGGGCAGGTTGAAGGCCCCCGGCTCGGTCTTGTCCGCCGCCAGCACCACGAAGGGCTCGGAGGGGCGCTCTGTAAACCGCATCTCCGCCACCTGGGGGCCCAGGCCGTGGAGGTTACCGGTGAAGGCGTCTTTCAGGAGGTCCTGCCCCGCCCCATAAAGCCCCTCCTCCTTGGCCACCCGCGTCCCTTCTTGGAAGGCTTTCCAAGCGAGGCCGTGGACCTCGGGGTGGCGGGGGCCATGGGTGTGGCTTAGGAGGAGGACGATGTCGTCCCCGATGTGAAAGACGTAGGCGTCCAGAAGAAGCTTGCCCACCGCCTCCCGCACCACTTCCTGTACCCGGGAGAGAACCCGCTGGCTCGGTAAGGTGTGCCCCCCCACGGAGCCGATATCCGCTTTCAGCACGGAAAGCGTGATCTCCATACCTGCCTCCTTCGCTTTCCATGTTTCCACACGGGGAGCGGGAACGGCAAGGGGGCTACCCCCGGCTCCCGCTTTTACGCTTGGAAACAGGGGAAAACGCCGCCCAAAGCCCCCGTGGTACAATGGTCCCATGGCCGAGCACGAGGCGGCCTACTGCCCGGTTTACGCGGCCCTCAACCTCCTCCAGGAGAAGTGGACCCTGCACATCATCCGGGCCCTCCTGGAAGGCCCCAAGGGCTTCAACGAGCTTTCCCGGGCCATCGGCGGCGTGAACCCCGCCACCCTTTCCCAGCGCCTAGAACACCTGGTGTCCCTAGGGCTTGTGGAAAAGCGGGTGGAGTCCCACATGCCCCCTAGGACCCGCTACAGCCTCACAGAGGCGGGGCGGGAGCTGGAGGCGGTCATCGCCGCCATTGACCGCTGGGCCCGCAAAAACCTGAAGGCCCCGGTGGCCTAGTCCGCTTCCCCCGCTAGGTACTGCAGGTAGTTGGCGAGGCCCATCTGCTCCTTTAGTTCCCGCTGGGTTTCCAACCAGTCCACGTGGGCCTCCTCGTCCTTGAGGATCTCCGCCACCATGTCCCGGGTGCCGTTGTCCCCCAAGGACTGGGCCAGGTTCATGGTTTCGTTGTAGCCCTTGACCGCCATCACTTCCCCTTCGTAGTCCCGGAAGAGGATTTCCTCCACGTTCTTGCCGATGCGGATCTCCCCGATGCGGCTTACCTCGGGGAAGCCTTCCAGGAAGAGGATGCGCTCAATGTGCTTCTCGGCGTGGCGCATCTCCGTGATGGCGTGGGCCTTGAGGTGGCGGGCAAGGGCCTTGAAGCCCCAATTTTCCGCCATTTCCGCATGGACCATGTATTGCAGGATGGCGGCGAGCTCCTCGGAAAGCCTTTCCTGCAGGCTTTGAATCACTTCGGGGTGGCCTTTCATAAGGGACCTCCACCTTCATTCTATCCCAAGGGGTACCCGCCGGATACCTTCTCCCCGGGCTTCCAGGTGGTAGGCTTCCTCCGCTTCCTGAGGGAAATCCTCGCGGAAGTGGGCGCCCCGGCTTTCCTCCCGCAGGAGGGCCATGCGCAGGAGGAGGCGGGCGAGGAGGACTTGGTGGGCAGCCTCGAGGGAGGGCCGAATGGCCCTCTCCGGCGCCACCTCCCTTAGGGGAAGCCCCTCGGCGAACCGCAGGGCTTCCTCCAGGCGCTTCCCCGAGCGAAGCACCCCAGCGGCCCTTTCCATCCAAGCCTTGAGGGCCAGCAGGGCTTCGGGATCCGCCGCTAGGGAGGGCAAGGGCTCGGCTCCTTGGGGGAAGGCCAGGTCCTCCAGGGCCGCCAGAGCCGCCCGTTCCCCCATGACGAGGCCCTCCAAGAGGCTGTTGGAGGCCAGGCGGTTCGCCCCGTGGAACCCCGTGGAGGCCACCTCCCCGGCGGCGTAGAGCCCGGGGATGCCGGTGTAGCCAAAAAGGTCCGTCTTCACCCCGCCCATGGCGTAGTGGGCCGCTGGGGCAACGGGGATGGGCTCCTTCAGGGGGTCAAACCCCAGGGCCCGGGCCTGGGCCACCACCGTGGGGAAGCGGGTTTCCAGGTTCGGGACGGGCCGTAGGTCCAGGAAAACCCCTCCCGTGGCCTCCCGCTCCCGGTGGACCGCCCGGGCCACCACGTCCCGGGGGGCGAGCTCCAAGAGGGGATCGTACCGCTCCATGAAACGCTCCCCGCGGGCGTTGAGGAGGATGGCCCCTTCCCCTCGGCAAGCCTCGGAGACGAGGGCCCCGTTGGGGAGGGCGGTGGGGTGGAACTGGACGAACTCCAGGTCCCTCAGGGCTGCCCCCGCCCGCAGGGCCAGGGCCATCCCGTCCCCCGTGGCCCCTTCTGGGTTGGTGGTCAGGGGGAAAAGCCGCCCAAGCCCCCCGGTGGCGAGGAGCACCGCCCCGGCCCGCACCTCCAGGGGGCCTTCCGGGGAAAGGGCCAAGACCCCTGCCACCCGTCCTTGGGCGAGGAGGAGGCTTGCCGCCATGGTGCCCTGGAGGATGGGGCTTTGGAGCCGGGCGAGGAGCCCCCGGAGGAGGAGGAGGCCGCTTTGGTCCCCTCCCAGGTGGCGCACCCGGGGCCGGGAGTGCCCCCCTTCCCGGGTGGGCTCGGGGTGAAAGGGAAGCCCAAAGGCCCTAAGCCGCGCCAGGTGGCGGGGGGCCTCCGCCAGGATGGCGCGGGCTACCCTTTCCTCCACCAGGCCCCGCCCGGCGCGCAGGGTGTCCTGCAGGTGGGCTTCCAGGTCGGCCTCGTCCAGGGGGAAGGCGATCCCCCCTTGGGCCCAAGGGGTGGAGCCCGAGGGCAAGGGGTCCTTGCTCAGGAGGAGGACCTTGGCGCCCCGGGCCTCGGCGGCCAGGGCGGCGTATACCCCCGCCACCCCGGCCCCGAGGACGAGGAGGTCCACCGAAAGGCGCCCCATCACCCCACGGCCACCATGGCCTCGAGGGCCCGCCGGGCCTTCCTGGCCACCTCCTCGGGTACCCGCACCACGTGGCGCATCTCCTTGAGGGAAAGGTATACCTTTTCCAGGGTAATCCGCTTCATGTACTCGCAGACGGCGTCCGGCTTCACGGGAAAGAAGGCCTTGCCCGGGGCCTCCTTCTCCAGGCGGTGGAGGATGCCCACCTCCGTGGCCACCACGAAGGTTCGGCGCTCGGCGGCCTTGGCGTAGCGCACCATGCCCTCCGTGGAGAGCATCTTGGCATCGGGCTTGAGGTAGAGGCAGCCCGTGCCGCATCCGCACTCGGGATGGATCAGGAACTCCGCATCGGGATGGGTTTCCAAAAGCGCCTTCAGATGCTCCTCCCGGATGCCGGCGTGCACGTGGCACTCCCCGGGGAAGAGGTCCAGCTTCCGCCCGGTCATGCGGGCCACGTGGGCCCCCAGGAACATGTCCGGGACGAAGTAGATGGGCCGGTCCTGGGGAAGGCGGGAGACCACCTCCACCGCATTGGCGCTGGTGACGCACACGTCGGCCAGGGCCTTCACCTCGGCCTTGGTGTTCACGTAGGCCACCACCAGGCCATCGGGGTGCTTCGCCTTCCAGGCGAGGACGTCCTCGGGGCGGATGCTGTCCGCCAGGGAGCAGCCGGCCTCGAGGTCCGGCAGGAGCACGGTCTTTTCCGGGTTCAGGATGGCGGCGGTCTCCGCCATGAAGTGGACCCCGCAGAAGACGATGACCTTGGCCCGGGTGCGCTGGGCCTCCCGGGCTAGGCCCAAGGAGTCCCCCACGAAGTCTGCCACCTCCTGTACCTCGGGAAGCTGGTAGGAGTGGGCGAGGATGACCGCCTGCCGCTCGGCTTTGAGCCTCCTGACCTCTTGGATGAACGCTTCCTTTTCCATCGTCCTTGGGTTGGGGTCTCTAGCCCCTGGCCTCGGCCCCATGCTAGCGCATTCAGGGCCGCACCACCAGGAGGGAAAGGTCCAGCGCCCTGGCCGAATGGGTAAGGGCCCCCACGCTCACGTAGTCCACCCCGGCTTCCGCCGCCATACGGGCCCTTTCCAGGGTCATGTTGCCGCTCGCCTCCAGGGGCACCCGCCCCCCCACCCGGCGCACCGCCTCGCGGATGGCCTCGGGGGGAAAGTTGTCCAGGAGGATGAGGTCGGCCCCCGCGGCCAGAGCCTCCTCCAGCTCTTCCAGGTTCGTCACCTCCACCTCCACCTTGAGGTAATGGGGGCCGCCCTCCTTGGCCCGGCGCACCGCCTCCCCCACCCCGCCCGCGGCCCGGATGTGGTTCTCCTTGAGGAGGATGCCGTCAAAGAGGCCAAACCGGTGGTTCCGCCCCCCGCCCACCCGCACGGCGTACTTTTCCAGGTCCCGCAGGCCCGGGGTGGTCTTGCGCGTGTCCAGGACCTGGGCCCGGGTCCCCCTTAGGGCCTCCACGTAGGCCCGGGTGAGGGTGGCGATGCCGGAAAGCCTCTGGAGGAGGTTAAGGGCCAGGCGCTCCCCCGCCAGGATCCCCCGCAAGGGGCCCTCGAGGCGGGCCACCTCGTCCCCCGGGGCCACGGGGCTTCCCTCCGCCACCTTGGCCACGAAGCGCACCTCGGGGTTCGCCAGGTGAAAGACCCGCTCCGCCACGGGCAGGCCAGCGAGGATGCCCTCCGCCTTGGCCACGATCACCGCTTCCCCCAAGAGGCCCTCCTCCACCGCCAGGGCGCTCGTCAGGTCCCCATGCCCTAGGTCCTCGGCGAGCCAAGCTAAAAGGCGCGCGTCCAGGTCCCGGCCTAAGAGCAACACGCCCCTATTGTAAGGACGGCCGGGGAAGCTTTCCCCTAGGAGGCTAGGCTTAGGGGGATGGCGAACCGGCTTAAGGATGCCCGAAGCCCCTACCTCCTCGCCCACGCCCAGGACCCCGTGGACTGGTACCCTTTTGGCGAGGAAGCCTTCCAGAAGGCGCAGGCCGAGGACAAGCCCATCTTCCTCTCTGTGGGCTACGCTGCCTGCCACTGGTGCCATGTGATGCACCGGGAGTCTTTCCAGGATGAGGAGGTGGCAGCCCTCCTCAACGCCCACTTCGTACCCGTCAAGGTGGACCGGGAGGAGCGTCCCGACGTGGACGCCGCCTACATGCGGGCCCTGGTGAGCCTCACGGGGCAAGGAGGGTGGCCCATGAGCCTCTTCCTCACCCCCGAGGGGAAACCCTTCTTCGGGGGCACCTATTTCCCCAAGGAGGACCGGATGGGGCTGCCCGGCTTCCAGCGGGTGCTTTTGGGCGTGGCCAGGGCTTGGCGGGAGAAGCGGGAAGCCCTCCTAGTGGAGGCGGAGGGCCTGGCCCAGGCCCTTTGGCGAAGCCTCACCCCGCCCCCAGGCCCCGTGCCGGAGGGGGCGGAGCGGGAGGCCCTCGAGGCCCTTTCCCAAGCCTTTGACCCGGCGTGGGGCGGCTTCCTCCCTGCCCCCAAGTTCCCCCAGGGCACCCTCCTCCTCTACCTCTTGGCCCGGGCCTGGGAGGGGGAGGAGAAGGCCAAGGCCTTCCTCCCTCGCACCCTGCGGGCCATGGCCCTCGGGGGCCTGTACGATCAGGTGGGCGGGGGGTTCCACCGCTACAGCGTGGACCGCTTCTGGCGGGTGCCTCATTTTGAAAAGATGCTCTACGATAACGCCCTCCTAGCCCGCGTTTACCTGGGAGCCTACAAGGTCTTCGGCGACCCCCTCTTCCTGCGGGTGGCCCGGGAAACCTTGGACTGGCTCCTCTCCATGCAGGATAAGGAGGGAGGGTTTTACACCGCTTTGGATGCGGAGAGCGAGGGAGAAGAAGGGCGGTACTACACCTGGACCGAGGCCGAGCTGGCCGAGGCCCTGGGGGAGGACTTTCCCTTGGCCCGGCGGTACTTCACCTTGGGGGAGGACCTTGGAGGGCGCTCTGTCCTCACCGCCTGGGGGGAGGAAACGGTGGCGGAGGAGCTGGGGGAAGCCTTTACCTCCTGGCGGGAGCGGGTACGCCGAAAGCTCCTCGCCGCCCGCAGGAAGCGCAGGCCCCCCGCCCTGGACGACAAGGTCCTGGCCGACTGGTCAGCCCTGGCGGTGCGGGCCTTGGCAGAGGGGGGTAGGCTCCTGGGGGAAAGCCGCTACCTGGAAGCGGCCCGCAAGGGGGCCCATTTTCTCCTCGGCAGCATGCGCCGAGGCCCGCTTCTCCGCCACGTCTGGCGGGCTGGGGCGCTGGGCGGGGAGGCCTTTTTGACCGATCAGAGCTTTGCTGCCTTGGCCCTTCTGGAGTTATACGCCGCCACGGGGGAGTGGCCCTACCTGGCCCACGCCCGAGAGGTAGCCGAATCCGCCTGGGAGGCTTTCATCCAGGGCGGGGTCTCCCCCAAGCTTCCCCTTCCGGCGGCGGAGGTGGAAGAAGCCACGCTTCCTTCGGGGGAAAGCGCGCTGGCAGAAGCCTTCTTCCGGCTTGGGGCCATCTTCTATGGCGACTATTGGGAGCGGGCGGAAAGCCTCTTGGCCGCGAAGGCCCACTGGCTCCGCCGGTACCCCCAGGCGCTGCCTGGGATGCTCCTGGCGAAAGCCCTCTTGGAGCGGGGTTCTGAGCTGGCCCTACCCCTACCCTCCCCCATGGCCGAGCGGGCCAAGGGGGCGTTTCTGCCCCTGACCCAGATCGTTTTGGGGCCCACCGGGGCCTTGCCGGCTTTGGAAGGGCGGGAACCAGGGAAGGCTTACCTTTGCCGGCGGGGTGTGTGTGCGCGGCCTGTGGAGGCGTGGGAGGCGGTGGAGGGGCTCCTCCTTGGTTTGCGATAAGTTTCACGATTACACCTGCTCGTGCTTTTCTTCTCCTCATCGCTTGACCCCAAGGCCCAGATCCGCTAAGCTACTACCGACCGTTCGGTAAGGAGGCCCCTATGCCCGAAGCCTGGATTGTGGAAGCGGTGCGAAGCCCCATCGGCAAGCACGGGGGAGCCCTCTCCTCCGTGCGCCCCGACGACCTTCTAGCCCACGTCCTCCACGCCCTCATGGAGCGCTCCGGCGTCCCCAAGGAGGAGGTGGAGGACGTCTACGCCGGCTGCGCCAACCAAGCCGGCGAGGACAACCGCAACGTGGCCCGCATGGCCCTCCTCCTCGCCGGCTTCCCCGTGGAGGTGGCGGGCTGCACCGTCAACCGCCTCTGCGGCTCCGGCCTGGAGGCCGTGGCCCAGGCCGCCCGGGCCCTCTGGGCCGGGGAGGGGAAGGTCTATGTGGGAAGCGGGGTGGAGTCCATGTCCCGCGCCCCCTTCGTGGTGCCCAAGAGCGAAAAGCCCTTCCCCACCGGCAACCAGGTGATGTACGACACCACCCTGGGCTGGCGCCTCGTCAACCCCAGGATGCAGGCCCTCTACGGCACCGAGAGCATGGGGGAGACGGCGGAGAACCTGGCGGAACTCTATGGCATCCCCCGGGAGGAGCAGGACCGCTTCGCCCTCCTCTCCCACGGGAAGGCGGTGCGGGCCTGGGACGAGGGGCGCTTCCCAGAGGAGGTGGTCCCCATCCCCGTGCGGCGGGGCAAGGAGGAGGGGGTGGTGGCGGTGGACGAGGGGCCCCGGCGGGACACGTCCCTGGAGAAGCTTGGGAGCCTCAGGCCCGTCTTCCGGGAGGGGGGCACGGTGACGGCGGGGAACAGCAGCCCCCTAAACGACGGGGCGGCGGCGGTCCTCCTGGTCTCCGATGACTACGCCAAGGCCCATGGCCTCAGGCCCCTCGCCCGCATCCGGAGCATGGCCGTGGCGGGGGTACCCCCGAGGATCATGGGCATCGGGCCCGTGCCCGCCACGCGGAAGGCCCTGGAGCGGGCGGGGCTTACCCTTTCCGATATCGGACTCATTGAGCTCAACGAAGCCTTCGCCGCCCAGGCCCTGGCGGTCTTGCGGGAGTGGGGCCTAGACATGGAGGACCCCCGCCTCAACCCCAACGGGGGGGCCATCGCCCTGGGCCACCCCTTGGGGGCCTCGGGGGCCCGCATCCTCACCACCCTGGTCCATGAGATGCGGAGGCGGAGGGTCCAGTTTGGCCTCGCCACCATGTGCATCGGCGTGGGCCAGGGCATTGCTGTGGTGGTGGAGGCGGTGTAGGCTTTTCCTTCTTAGAGGGGCCAGGGAAGCTTTATGTGATGGTTTTCACGATTATCCGGCCACGTGAACCAAATCTCTGCTCCAGGCCAAGCCTGCCCCAAGAGCCAGAGGTCCTCCGCCGCCACCCGCACCGGGAGAGCGTAGCCCCCTAGGCTTCCCTTGTCCGCCAGAAGGATAAGGGGGCGCCCCGAAGGAGGCACCTGGACCCCGCCCAGGGGCGTGGCCTTGGAAAGCCCCTCCCCGCCCGGGACCTCGAGGCCCAGAAGCTCCACCCCCATGCGGTCCGCCCGGGCCACGCGGAAGGAGCCCGCGAGGAAGGCCCGAAGGGCCTCCCCACGGAAGTCTGGGCCGGGCCTCAGGCGGACCCGAAAGGGCTCCGGCAAGGGCCGCAAGGGGAAAGCCCGCCCCGGGCGAACGGGCCGCACCTCCCCTACACCGAGCACCTCCCCCGACCTGAGGGGCCGGCCCACCCGCCCCCGCAGGTCGGGGGAGACGGAACCCAGGAAAGGGCGGGCCTGAAAGCCCCCCGCCACCGCCAGGTAGGCCCGCACCCCTTTGCCCTTGGGCAGGAAGCGGAGGACCTTCCCCTTCCGCCACAAGAAGCTCTGCCCCGGAAGGACCTCCTCCCCCTCCAGGAGGGCCACGAAACCATACCCGGCAAAGGCCGCCACCAGGTCCCTGAGGGCGGTGAGCACCGGCCCCTTGTAGGCGAACTCCAGAAGGGGCGCCCCTTCCGGGTTGCCCACGAGCCGGTTGGCTAGGCTTGCGGAATAGCGGTCCAGGGGCCCTGAGCGGGCAAGGCCCAGATGCCCCGCAAGGAACCGGCCCCCGTCCACCAACAGGTCCAAAAGCCCGGGCTCCTCCACCCGTAGGGCGGGAAGGGGGGGCGCCTCGGGCAAAAGCTCCAAGGGCGCGGGCTCCGGGGGAGGGGTACCCTCCCCTTCCACAAACCGCACCCGGTCCCCGGGCCCCAGGAGGAAGGGCCTCTCCCGGTGGGGATCATAAACCGCCACCAAAGCCGTGCCCAGAAGGTGCCATCCCCCCGGGGAGGGTAAGGGGTAGATGCCCGTCTGGGCCCCGGCCATGGCCACGCTGTGGGCGGGCACCCGGGGCCTCGGGTGGGGGCGGCGGGGAAGGCGCAAGGCCGGGTCCACCGGGGCCAGGAAGGGAAAACCTGGGGTGAAGCCCAGGGCGTACACCCGGTAAAGGGGGGCCTGGTGGCGCTTCTTCACCCCGTCCACCGGAAGCCCCGTGCGGCTTGCCACCTCCAGGAGGTCCTCCCCATCGTAGCGCACGGGGACCTCCACCACCCTCCCCTCCCCTTCCCCCACCGGGGGCAAGGCCTTTAGAAGGCCAAGAAGCGCCCTTCGGGAAAGCTTCCTTGGATCGTACTCCAGGTAGAGGGTGGCGTAGGCGGGCACCGCCTCCAAGAGCCCGGGCGGGGGGTTTCGCAGGAGGGCCCGCGCCAGCCCCTGGGCCAGGCGGTTGGCCTCCTCGGAAAGCCCCTCGCCCAAAACCAGGTAAAGCCCCTCCACCCCTTCACTTTAGCGAGGCCTGGGCCATGCGGCCCGCAAGCTCCCGGTCGGGCAAGAAGAGGACCGCCGCGAAGGCCAGGGCCACGAAGCCCGCCCCAAAGAGGAAGATCCGCTTCAGGGCCGCCACGATGCCTTCCATGAGCGCCCCCTTCACCCGGGCCTCGAGGGTAGCGAGCTCCGCCAAGACCCTCTGGCTAGCCGCCTGAAGGGCCTCCCCTTCCGCCCGCTTCAGGGCCTCCAGGACCTGGGCCTGGAGGCGCACCGCCTCCCCCTGGAGCCTGGCCTCCACCTGGGCCAGGACCCTTGGCCGCAGGGCGGGGGGCGGCGGGGAGGCGAGAAGCCCCTCGAGGGCCGGAGCCAGGGGGCTGGAACGGAGGGCCTGCCGGGCCGCCCCGTCCCCCTCCCAAGCCCGGGCGAGGAGGTCCAAGGTTCCCCGGACAAGCCCCCCCGGGAGGAGAAGCCCCTTAAGCTCCTGGGGAAGCGTCTTGTCCTGGAGGAGGGCCTGCCGAGCGGCCTCGTCCCCCCCTAGGGCCCTTTCCGCCTCCGCCCGAAGCCGGGCGAAGCGGGCGGGAAGCCCCCCCGGTTCCAGGGTCTTCTTAAACGCCTCGGGGAGGAAGGGGTCTTGGAGAAGCGCCCCGTAGGCGGCGGTATCGCCCGCAAGCGCCCGAGGAAGGAGGTCCTTTAGGCGGGCAAACTCCCGGTCCAGGTCCAAGGCCATCCCCTCCCCCGCCCGGGCCATGGCGGGGGTACCCCCCCCAGGGAAAGCGGCCTTGAGGTGGTCCGAAAGGCTTCCCGCCAGGATGGTGCCCAAAAGGGCGATGCCCATGGTGGACCCGATCTGCCGGGTGAACTGCACCATGCTGGTCCCGCTTCCCAGGCGCTCCTTGGGGAGATCGCTTTGCGCCACGATGTTCAGGACGCTCTGCGCCGGACCCAGGCCCAGGCCCAACAGGAAGAAGAGGGCGATGACGAGGTAGAGGGGTGTGCCCACCTCCAAGACGAAGTGCAGGGCGAGGAAGAGGGCGAAAAGGAAGAGGGCGCTTCCCAAGAGGATGGCCTTGTACCGCCCCAGGCGGGCCACCAGCTGCCCCCCGCCGATGCTCCCCACCATGACCCCAAGGGTTAGGGGCAGGACCGTGACCCCGCTTTGGCTAGCGGAAACCCCCTTCACCACCTGCAGGTAGAGGGGCAGGAAGGCCACGGCCCCAAGGAAAGCGGGGCCGTAAAAAAAGGCAGCCAGAGCCGAAAGGGAAAAGGTGGGGATACGGAAGACGGAGAGGTCAAAGAGGGGGTGCGGCAACCGGAGCTCGGCGTACACCCAGGCCCCAAGCCCGAGCACGGCCAGGGCGAAAAGGCCCAAGATCACCGGGCTTCCCCAAGGGTAAGTGCTCCCGCCCCAGGAGAAGGCGAGCATGAGGGGCACGGTCCAGAGGGCGAGAAGGATAGCCCCCAGAAAATCAAAGGGCTCCCGGTGAAGGGGCCTGAGCCGGGGCATGTACCGGAGGATGAACCAAAGGGCCACCGCCCCCACGGGCATGTTGATGTAGAAGACCCAACACCAGGAGAGGTGGTCCGTCAGAAGCCCACCCAGCCAAGGCCCCACCGCCGAGGAAAGCCCGAAGATGGCCCCAAAGGCCCCCGCCAGCCTCCCCCGCTCCCGGGGCGGGAAAAAGACGGCGATGGTGGTGAGGGCCAGGGCGAAAAGCGCCCCACCCCCCACCCCCTGTAGGCCGCGGAAGAGGATGAGCTCGGCCATGTTTTGGGAAAGGCCGGAAAGGGCCGAGCCCAGGAGGAAAAGCCCCACCGCCCAAAGGAGGATGGCCTTGCGGGAGAAAAGCTCCGTGAGGCGGCCGAAGATGGGGGCGGCCACCGTGGAGGTGAGGAGGTAGCTGGTGGTGACCCAGGCGTAGTACTCCGCCCCCTTAAGTTCCCCTACGATGCGGGGCATGGCGGTGGAAACGATGGTCTGGTCCAAGGCGGCCAGGAACATCCCAAGAAAGATGCCCACCATGGTGTACCGGATTTCTTGCGGTGTGGGGTTCATGCTTCCTCCAGTTTCGCCAAGAGCCTCAAAAGTTCCTGGACCTCCTCCGGGGAAAGCCTGGAAAGGCACTTCCGCAGGGCCTCTTCCATGAGGGCCTCCGCCTGGGCCAGGGCCTCCTCCCCTTTGGGGGTGAGGCGGAAGGCAAAGCGGCGCAGGTCCTTTTCGTCTAGGGCCCGGGCCACGAAGCCTGCGCTCTCCAGGCGGCGGAGCATGTGGCTCACGGTGGGCAAGGGTAGGCCCATGCGCCGGGCAGCCTCCGAGGGGTAGGGGTGGTGCTTGAGGACGCGCAAAAGCCAGGCCTCGAGGCCCCCAAGCCCCTTCAGGCCCCGTTCCGCCTCCTCGCGGAGCGCCCGCTGCAACCGCCAGATTCGGCCCAGGACCTCAAAGACCATGAGCTAAGACTATTTCACAACAAACTATTTGATCGTAAACCGAGCCACCTTGACCTCGAGGCGGGCCAGGGGTAGCCTGGGGGCGGAGGAAGCCATGAAAGCCCTCTTTTATAGCCAAGGCGAGGACCACTATGCTTTGGACCCGGATCTAAAAGCAATTCTAGACACCTTCTTCCCGGGCCTGCCCCGGGAAGAGCTTTCCGCCTTCGGCCGGCTCGTGGGGGAGGAGGTCTTGGAGGTGGCCCACCACGTGGACCAGGAGGCCCACCCCCGCCTCCTCATGCACGACCTGGACGGAAACCGCCTGGACCGCGCCCTCCTCTCCCCCGCCCAAAGGGCGCTTCTGGAAAAGCTCCGCCCCATGATCCGCCCCGCCTACGAGGGCAGGGGCTGGCCCCTCCACTACGCCCTGGGCTACCTCCTGGCGGACGGGGGGCTTTACTGCATCCTCACCATCACCCACCAGGTGGCCTACGCCCTCCACAAGTACGCCCCCGAGCACGAGGGGGTAAAGCGGGAACTCCTCTACGGCCCAGCCTACGGGGCCACCTGGATGACGGAGATCCAGGGAGGAAGCGACCTGGGGGCAAACCGCACCCTGGCCCGGCGGGAAGGAGGCGCCTTCCGCCTCTACCAGGGGGATAAGTACTTCGCCTCGGGGGCGGGCCTAGCGGACTACGCCCTGGTCACGGCGAGGCCCGAGGGAGCCCCCGAGGGCCCCAAGGGGCTTGGCCTCTTCCTCCTCCCCCGGGAGGTGGAAGGGAGGCTCAACTTCCGCGTGCGCCGCTTCAAGGAAAAGCTCGCCACCCGGGCCGTGGCCTCGGGGGAGGTGGAACTGGAGGGGAGCCTGGCCTACCCCATCGGCAGGCTGGAGGAAGGCATCTACTACACCCTGGAAACCCTCACGGTAGCCCGCCTGGCCAACGCCGTGGCCGCCATGGGCATCGCCAAGAAGGCCCACCTGGAGGCCCTCTTCCGGGTGGGGCGCCGCACCGCCTTCGGCCGGAAACTGGTGGAGCACCCCCTGGTGGAGCGCGACCTCCTGGAGATGCGCCTCAGACAGGTGGGGGGCACGGCCCTGGCCTTTTTCGCCGTGGCTGCCTTTGACCGGGCCTGGGAGGAAAGCCCCCCCTATTCGCCCTCCTACCACTACGCCCGCCTCCTCTCCCACCTGGCCAAGGGGCGCACGGCGGAGCACGGCACCGCCCTCACTGCCCTTGCCATGGAGCTTTTTGGCGGCATCGGCTTCTTGGAAGACTACGGGCTTGCCCGCTGGCACCGGGAGGCCCTCATCACCCCCATTTGGGAAGGCCCCGCCAACATCCAGGCCCTGGACATGGCGGAGGCCATCGCCAAGAAAAAGGCCCACGAGCCCCTCTTGGAGGCGCTGAAGGAAACCCCTCTGGCCCTGGCCTATGCGGAAAAGGCCCTCGGGCGCCTGGCCGAGGAAGGCCCCTGGTACGCCAAGGAGGCGCTAAGGCGCCTGGCGGACGCCGTGGCCGTCCACGCCCTCTCCCAGGTGGGGGAGGCGCCCTTCCCCGAGCTCGCCCGGCTCTACGCCCAGGCCTTCCTGGAAGGGGAAGGGCTTCCCGCAAGCGCCCGGAGGCCCGCCCTCTACCACCCCTGGGAGGGCTAGCGCACCTCCAGGGCCCTGAGCCGGTTCACTGCTGCCCCGAGGTCCAGGGGGCGGAGGGCGGCGAGTTCCGGGGCCTCCTCTAGGGGAAAGAGGTCTTCCACCTCCAACGCCCGCTCCACCAGGGCCCTCAAGGGGGTTTTGCCGTCCGCCAAGCGCAGGAGGCGCTGGAAAAAGGCGCCGATGGCCCGCACCTGGCCGTTCTCAAAGAGGTCCAGGGCGGAGAGGTCCACCACCCCTTCCCCGTAGACGAGCTCCCTCAGGCCCCGCCCCTTGACCCGGGCCTTCCGCCCCCGCCTGGGGTCAAAGCTTTCGGGCAAGGGGATCCGAGGGCGCACGGCCAGAGGGTAGCGGGGCTCGCCGAAGGTGCGGCCCGTGGGGTGGGCCTCCGCCACGGCCCGGGCCTCCTCCGTGGCCTCCCTCGCCCGGTACGCCTCCATGAGAACCACGGTGTCCGCCAGCTCCAAGTAGTCCCCCACACCCCCCACCACCAGGACCAGGCTCACCCCTAGGGCCTTGAGGTCCGCCACCCGGTCCAGGAGGGGGGTGAGGGTTTCCCGCCGCACCAGGGCCTGCATGCGGGCATCCCGCACCAGGAGGTTGGTGGCGCAGGTGTCCTCGTCCAGGAGGAGGAGGCGGGCGCCTAGCTCCAGGGCCTCGAGGATGGCCGCCGCCAGGCTGGTGGAGCCCGAGGCGTCCTCGGTGGAGAAGAAGGCCGTGTCCTGGCCCAAGGGGAGGTCGTGGACGAAGGGCCTCAAGTCCACGCCCCTGACGCTCCTCCCGTCCTCCGACTGGACCCGTTGCGCCAACCTTTCCGTCACCACCCACTCCCGCCCGTCCCCGGGCACATGGGGGTAGACCCCGTGGACCAAGGCCTCCAAGAGGGTGGTCTTCCCGTGAAACCCCCCGCCGGTGATGAGGGTGAGGCCCCGGGGAAGCCCCATGCCAAAGACCTCCCCGGCGTGGGGTACCCGGAAGGCCACCTTGAGGCCCGGGGGGCTTTGGAAGGGGATGGCCCCCTCGAGGGGCCTCTGGCTCACCCCGCTTTCCCGGGGAAGCACGCTCCCCTCCCCCACGAAGGCCACGAGGCCCCGCTCGGGAAGCCTCTCCTGGATATGGGCGAAGTCCTCCACCTGGTGGACCTGGCGGAGGAGCGCCCTTTCGTCCAGCTCCAGGAGAAAGCCCCGGAGGTGCTCGGCAAGAGCCCGGAAAAGCCTCGCCGCCTCCTTGCCCAGGATGCGCCGCCCTTGGGCGGGAAGCCCCAGGCGGAAGCGGAGGAAAAGCCCTTCTTTCCCCAGGTGGGCCCCGGCCCGCTTCAGGACCTTGGGGCTTTCCACCTCCACCCGAACCTCCCCCGAGTGGCCCATGCCGCCAATCCGGGGGAGGGCTTTAAGCCGCCCCTTGAGGCTCCTTAGGAGAAAGTCCTCCACCGCCACCCGCCCCGCCTCCCCGCTGTAGAGCTGGAGGCGGTCCAGGGCCTCCTTGGGGTAGCGCACCTCCAAGACCGAGGGGCTTGCGAAGGGGTCCCCCTGCACGTGGACGAAGCGCAAGGCGAAGCCTTCCCCTTGCCAAAGGCCCCTGAGGTCCTTGTAAAAGGGATAGGGCTTTCCCTCTAGCGACGCCAAAAAGGAGTAGAGGTCCGCAAGCCGCCGCACCCCTAAAGCCTACCCCAGGACCTCCACCTCCACCCGCCTTAGGGCGCGGGACAGCCGCTCTACCCCTTCCAGGAACTCCTCCTCCCGGATGGTGAGGGGCGGGGCCACGAGGAGGATGTTGTGCTTGGCGAGGATGTAGACACCCTCCTGGAACAGCCCTTGGAGAAGCCGCTGCATCGGGGGGCTAAAGGGAGCGTGCCAGGGGGAAAGGGGCGCTTTGGTTTCCCGGTCCCGCACCAGCTCCAGGCCGAAGAAGGCCCCAAGCCCCCGCACCTCCCCCACCACGGGGTGCTTTTCCTGGAGGTCCAAGAGGGCCTCCCGGAAAAAGCCCTCCAGGGTTAGGGCCCGCGCAAAGAGGCCTTCCTCCCGGTAGGCCTCCACCGCCGCAAGCCCCGCCGCCACCGCCAGGGGGTGGCCGGCGTAGGTGTGCCCCGTGGGGAGGGGATGCTCGTCAAAGTACCGGGCCAGGCCCTCCCGCACCAAGACCCCGCCCAAGGGCACGTAGGCGGAGGTTACCCCCTTGGCGAAGGTGATGAGATCGGGGACCACGCCAAGGCGCTCCGCGGCGAAGGCAGCCCCCACCCGGCCGAAGCCCGTCATCACCTCGTCAAAGACCAGGAGGATGCCGTAGCGTTGGCAGAGGGCCCGCACCCCCTCCAGGTACCCCTCGGGGTAGACGATGACCCCGTTGGAGCCCACCACGGGCTCCAGGAAGATGGCGGCCACCCGGTGGGGGTCCTCGTGGAGGAGGACCCTTTCCAGGTGGTCCAAGGCCCTTTGCACCTCCTCCTTGGGGTCATCCGTGTAAAAAGGGCTCCGGTAAGGGTACGGGGCGAAGAAGTGCACCACCCCTGGGATGCCCGGCTCTGCGGGAAAGCGGCGGTTCTCCCCCGTGAGGCTCGCCGCCCCGTGGGTGGCCCCGTGGAAGGAGCGGTAGGCGGCCAGGACCTTAAAGCGCCCCGTGAGGTGGCGGGCGAACTTGATGGCGTCCTCGTTGGCCTCCGCCCCCGAGGGGGTGAAGAACACCCTCGCCCCCTCCGGCCAGGGGGCGAGGTCGGAAAGCGCCTTGGCGAGAAGGGCCCGCTTGTCGTGGAAGAGGCTGGGGGCGGCGTAGGCCAGGGTGGCCGCCTGCTCGGCGATGGCCTTCACCACCTTGGGGTGGCCGTGCCCCAGGTTCACCGCCACGAGGCCTGCGGAAAGGTCCAGGTAGCGGTGGCCCTCCGCATCCCAAAGCCAAACCCCCTCGCCCCGCACCACCAAGGGCGGGCTCAGGGAAGCCTGGGCCACCCAGGGGGTGAGGACGTGCCGTTTGTGAAGGGCTTTGAGGTCCATTTGTGCCGATTATACCTTGGTGCCCGCGGTGGGGGCGTTGCGTTTCTAGTGAAACTGCTTTATCATTCTTGATATGTGGCGCCTATGGATCCTTTTCCTCGTGGCCCCCGCCCTGGCCCAGGTGCAGGTGGCGGCCACTACCCCCATCCTCCAGGACCTGGCGCGGCAGGTGGGGAGTGGGCGGGCAAAGGTGGTGGCCGTGGTGCCCCCGGGGGCCGACCCCCACACCTTTGAACCCACGCCGAGCGTGGCCAAGGCCCTATCCCAAAGCCGCATCCTTTTCGCCAACGGCCTTGGCCTGGAACCCTTCCTGCCCAAGCTGCAAAACCTCCTCCCCCGTGGGGCCCGGGTGGTCCTCCTAGGGGAAGGGCAGCCGGGCCTCCTCTGCGAGGGAGGGTCCCCCCAGGAAGACCATGACCACGGCCCCTGCGACCCCCACCTTTGGCTGGACCCCACCTACGCCCTGCGCTACGCCGAGCGCATCGCAAAGGAGCTTTCCCGCTTAGACCCTGGGGGGAAGGCCACCTACGAGGCCAACCTCCGCCGCTTCCAAAAGGAGGTGGAAAGGCGGGACCAAGCCTTTAAGGCCTGCGGCCTCAAAGGGGTCAAGGTGGTGGCCCAGCACGACGCCTTCCGCTACTTTGCCCGCCGCTACGGCCTCATCGTGGTAGGCACCCTAAGCGACAGCGGGGCCCAGGAGGTGGGGAGCCGAAGCTTCCTCGCCCTTCTGGAAAAGGCCAAGCGGGAAGGGGTGAAGCTCCTCCTCGCCGAACCCCAGTTCCGGGGCACCGGCCTAAAAGCCCTGGCGGAGGCCTTAGGGGCCCGGATAGCCCTCCTCTACACGGACACCCTGGACGCCAAGGTGCCCACCTACCTGGCCCTTCTGGACCACAACCTAAAGGCCCTTTGCCCATAATAGGGGCATGGGCTATCAAGAAGTCTTCGGCGTCCTGCCCGAAGCCAGCGCCAAGGCCCCGGGCCGGGTGAACCTTCTCGGCGAGCACACGGACTACCAGGAGGGTTACGTCCTGCCCACGCCCCTTCCCTACGTCACCCAGGTGGAGGCGGGACGGGCCGAGGGCAAGGTGGAGGCCTATAGCGAAAACCTCAAGGAACTCCGCGCCAGGCCCCTCCAAAGCGGCCCCCAGGGGGACTTTCTGGACTACCTTTTGGGCGTGGTCTGGGCCCTAAGGGAGGCGGGGCACCCCGTACCCGGGGCCCGGTTCTACGTGAAGAGCCAGGTACCCATGGGGGCCGGGCTTTCCAGTTCGGCGGCCCTCGAGGTGGCGGCCTTGAAGGCCCTTAGGGCCCTTTACCGCCTGCCCCTGAGCGACCTGGAGGTGGCCCTCTTGGCGCAGAAGGCAGAGGTGGCGTACGTGGGGGTCCGGTGCGGCCTCATGGACCAGATGGCGGCGAGCCTGGGCGAGGTGGGCAAGGCCCTTTTCCTGGACACCAAGACCCTGGCCTACGAGAACCTGCCCCTCCCCCGGGAAGCCGCGTGGTGGTCCTGGACCTGGGGCTCAAGCGGCGCCTGGCCGAGGCCGGGTACAACGAAAGGCGCCGGGAGGCGGAGGAAGCGGCCAGGCGCCTCGGGGTGGCCTCGCTCCGCCAGGTCCAGGACCTTTGCCTGGTGGAAAGCCTGCCCTCCCCCCTGGACAAGCGGGCCCGGCACATCGTGAGCGAAAACCTAAGGGTGCTCCGGGGGGTGGAGGCCCTGAGGCGGGGGGACGCCCGGGCCTTTGGCGAACTCATGGTGCAAAGCCACCGTTCCCTCTCGCGGGACTACGAGGTGAGCCTTCCCGAGCTGGACACCCTGGTGGAGGCGGCCCTGCAGGCGGGGGCCTACGGGGCCAAGCTCACGGGGGCGGGCTTTGGCGGGGCGGTGGTGGCCTTGGTGCCCGAAACGGGCCTAGAGGGCTTCCGCAAGGCCCTCCTCCAAAGGTTTCCCGGGCTCCACCTCCTCTAGGCGTAAGCTTAGACCATGGAAAACCCCAGCCTCCTCCCCCTCCTGGACGCCCGGCTACCCCTCACCGAGGAAAAGGTGGCCGAGGCGGCGCGGCTTGCCGGGGTACCCCTGGCCCAGGCGTGGGGGGTGGTGCGCTACTACCCCCGGTACCGCGGCCTGCCCCAAGGCCGCCTCCTGGTGGACGACCCCGTGGCCCGGGCCCGGGATTTCGCCCGGCTACGGGCTGGGGCGGACGGGAGCTACCCCCCTTTGGGCCTCGAGGCCCTCTCCCCCATCTACCTCCGCTTCACCCCGGAGGGGCGCTTCGTGGAGTGGCAGGGACGCCTGGTATCCTTTAGGGACTTCCGTCTCCCCTTCAACCTGGGCCGCGGGAAGCACCTCCTTCCCCCAGAACCCATCCTCTCCCTGGCCCAGTACCGGGCCTTGGGAGGGCTCCAGGCCCTCGCGGCCCTCCTCCAGGGAGGGGCTAGCCCCGAAGGGGTTCTAAGGGCCGTGGAGGAGGCGGGGCTTTTGGGCCGGGGCGGGGCCGCCTTCCCCGCCCACGTGAAGATGCGGGCCGTGGCCCGGGGTGCCGCCCCCAAGTACCTGGTGGTGAACGCCGACGAGTCCGAGCCCGGCAACTTTAAGGACCGCTTCCTCCTGGAACACCACCCCTTCTTGGTCCTAGAGGGCGCCCTCCTCGCCGCCTTGGCCGTGGGGGCGGAAAGGGTATACCTCTACGTGCGGGAAGAGTTTGAGGCAGCGCAGGAAAGCCTGCAAAAGGCCCTGGGCGAACTGGAAGAGGCCGGCCTCCTCCCCGTGCCCATGGAAGTATTCCGAAGCGGCGGGCTCTACATCTGCGGCGAGGAGACCGCCCTTCTAGAGTCCATGGAAGGCAAGCGGGCCGAGCCCCGGCTCAAGCCGCCCTTCCCCGGGGAAAAGGGGCTTTGGGGGAGGCCCACCCTGGTGCAGAACGTGGAAACCCTGGCCAACCTCCCCCTCATCCTCCGGGAAGGTCCCGGTACCTGGCGCGCCCGCGAGCCCAAGCTCTTTTCCATAAGCGGGGACGTGGCCCACCCTGGGCTTTACGAGCTCCCCTTAGGCACGCCCTTAGGGGAGGCCCTGCGCCGGGCTGGGAGGGAGCCAAGCGAACTCCAAGCGGTGCTCCTGGGGGGAGCGGCGGGGGTCTTCACCCGGGACTTCGCCTTCCCCTTGCGCTTTAAAGAGCGGCTTCCCTTGGGGGCTGGGGCCATCGTGGCCTTTGGCCCTGCCGTGGACCTCTGGGAGGTGCTTCTGGGCCTGGTCCACTTCCTCAAGGAGGAGTCCTGCGGCAAGTGCTTCCCCTGCCCCTTGGGCACGGCGGTGCAGGTGGAGATGGTGCGGCGGCGCGAGCGGAACCCCGCCCTGGTCCGGGATCTGGCGGAAACCCTCAAGGGAAGCCTCTGCGGCTTAGGCCAGTCCGCTTCCTGGGCCTACCAAAGCCTTTTGGAGGTGGAAGGTGCGGCTTAGGGTAGATGGGAAGGAAGTGGAGGTCCAAGAAGGGACCCTTTTGCTCCAGGTGGCCCGGGTACCCACCCTCTGCCACCACCCCCACACGGAAACCAAGGGCCTCTGCCGCCTTTGCCTGGTGGAGGTGAACGGGCGCCCGCAACCCGCCTGCGCCACCTTGGCCCAAGAGGGGATGGAGGTGAGGACGGAAACCGAGGCCCTTCGGCGCCTAAGGAAAACCCTTTTGGAGTGGCTTGCCCTCACCACCGACCTCTCCCAGGCACCGGAGCTCCTCGCCCTCATGGAGCGCTACGGGGCCGAGCCTGGCCGCTGGCCGGGGGTGGCGGGGCGGGGAGATCGGGAAGCCTTGAAGGACAACCCCTTCTTCCTGCGGGACTACGCCAAGTGCGTCAACTGCCGCCGCTGCGTGGACGCCTGCGGGGACGGGATCATGGGGGTGTACGCCCTCACCCTCGAGGACCGGGGCCTCCTGGCCCATCCCACCACCCCCCTGGGCCGCCCCTTGCCGGAAACCCCTTGCGTCTTCTGCGGCAACTGCGTGCAGGTCTGCCCCACGGGGGCCTTGCGGCCCCTGACCCTGGAGGTGGCGTGATGCGCACCACTTGCCCCTACTGCGGCGTGGGTTGCCAGGTGGAGCCCGAGGTCCAAGGGGGCCGGATCGTCCGGGTCCTGGCCCCGGACATCCCGCCCAACCACGGGGCCCTTTGCGTCAAGGGGCGGTTTGGTCTGGACTTTCCCTTTTCTAAGAAGCGCCTCCTTTACCCCATGGTGCGGGAAAGCCGGAACGTCCCCTTCCGCAGGGCCACCTGGGAAGAGGCCTTAGACTTCGCTGCGGAAAAACTCCTGGAGGCCCTAAGGCGCAAGGGCCCCGAAGGCCTCGCCGTCTTCCCCTCGGCCAAGACCACCAACGAGGAGGTCTATTTGGCCCAGAAGCTGGCCCGGGCCCTTCTCGGCACCCACAACGTGGACCACTGCTCCCGGCTTTGCCACTCCTCCTCCACCGCCGCCCTTTCCCGCTCCTTGGGTGGGGCTAGCATGACGAACCCCCTAGAGGATATCTGGAAAACGGACCTCTTCCTGGTGGTGGGCTCCAACACCACGGAAACCCACCCGGTGATCGCCGCCATGATCAAGAAGCGGGTGCGCCAGGGGGCGAGGATGGTCGTGGTGGACCCCCGCTACACGGGCATGGCCGAGGCGGCCACCTTGTGGCTTAGGGTCCGCCCCGGGACGGACCTGTTCCTCCTGAACGCCATGGCCCGGTACATCCTCGAGGCGGGCCTTTGGGACCGGGCCTACGTGGAGGCCCGCACGGAAGGGTTCGCCGAGTGGCAGGCCTCCTTGGAGGAATACACCCTGGAAAGGGCGGAGGCCATCACCGGGGTGGAGCGGGAGAAGATCGCCCTGGCTGCCCGGCTTTACGCCACCACGGAGCGGGCCGGGGCCTACTGGGCCATGGGGGTCACCCAGCACACCAAGGGCACGGCCACGGCCCAGGCCCTGGTGAACCTGGCCCTTCTGACGGGCAAGGTGGGCAAGGAGGGGGCGGGCCTGAACCCCCTAAGGGGCCAGAACAACGTGCAAGGGGCCGGGGATATGGGGGCCTTGCCCGACGTCTACCCCGGCTACCTCAAGGTGGCGGAGGAAGCAGCCAGAAAACGCTTTGAGGCCCTGTGGGGCGTGCCCCTCAACCCCAAGCCCGGCCTGCGCATGACCGAGGTTTTTGAGGCCATCCCCGAGGTGGAAGCCATCTACCTCATCGGGGAGGACCCCGTGACCAGCGAGCCCTACCAGGACCACCTCAAGGCCAAGCTTGCCAGCCTCCCCTTCCTTATCGTCCAAGACATCCTGGAAAACGAAACCACCCCCTTCGCCCACGTGGTCCTTCCCGCCGCCAGCTTCCTGGAAAAGGAGGGCACCTTCACCAACACCGACCGCCGGGTGCAACGGGTGCGGAGGCTCCTTGACCCGCCCGGGGAGGCCCGGCCCGACTGGTGGATTACCCAGGAACTGGGCCGGCGCCTGGCCCAAGCCCTGGGCCGGCCTTGGCGGGTGTACCCGGGGCCGGAAGGCATCTGGGAGGAGGTGCGCCAGGCCATCCCCGAGCTGATGGGGGGCATCACCTACGCCCGCCTGGTGGAGGAAGGGGTGCGTTGGCCCTGTCCCCACGAGGACCACCCCGGGGAGGCGGTGCTCTTCCGCGAGCGCTTCAACACCCCCTCGGGCCGGGCCCGCTTCTTCCCTGCCCCCTACGCGCCCCCGGCGGAACCCCCCTCGGAGGACTACCCCTTCACCCTCTCCACGGGCCGGGTCCTCTTCCACTGGCACGGGGGAACCCTTAGCCGCAATAGCCGCCTGCAGGAGGCGTACCCCGAGCTCAAGGTGGAGGTGAACCCCAAGGACGCCGCCAGGCTTGGCCTCCAGGATGGCGAGCCCATCTACGTGGTGAGCCGCCGGGGCCGGATCCGCGCCAAGGCCTGGGTGACGGAGCGCACCCCCGAAGGGGTGGTCTACGCCCCCTTCCACTTCGCCGAGGCCCCCGCCAACCGCCTCACCCTGGACGCCCTGGACCCCATTAGCCGCATCCCCGAGTACAAGGTGAGTGCCGTGCGGCTAGAAAAGGTGGACTAGAGGGTGGGGAAGGCAAAGGTCTCGTAGGCCAGCTCGGCCACGGCGAACCAGCGGTACGCCTCCTCCCGGAAGGCCCAGTAGGCGGTGTACACCTTTTTATAGGTGGCATCCTTGGCTGCCTGCTCCTCGTAAAGCGCCCTCGCCTCCTCCAGGGCCTTCTTCATCACCTCCGTGGGCCACCGCCTCAGGCGCACCCCGGCGGCGAGGAGGCGGCGGAGGGCGGGCGGGTTTTGGGCGTCGTACTTGGCCATCATGGTGAGGTTGACCTCCTGGGCCGCCACCTGGAAGGCCTCCTGGAACTCCTTGGGCAGGCGGGCCCACTCCCTTTGGGCAACCAGGAAGGAAAGCTGCGCCGAGGGTTCCCAGAAGGAAGGATAGTAGTAATAGCGGGCCACCTTGTAAAAGCCTAGTTTCTCGTCGTCGTAGGGGCCGGAAAACTCCGTGGCGTCAATGGCCCCCCGTTCCAAGGCGGGGTAGATGTCCCCGGCGGCCAGGGTCTGGGGCACCACCCCAAGCCGGCCCATGACCAGGCCCCCGAGGCCAGGGATGCGCATCCGAAGGCCCTTTAGATCCGCCAGGGTGCGGATCTCCTTGCGGAACCACCCCCCCATCTGGGCCCCCGTGTTTCCCCCAGGGAACTGGAGGACGCCGAAGTCGGCGTACACCTCCCGCAAAAGCTCAAGCCCCCCGCCGAAGAGCATCCAGGCGTTGTGCTGGCGGTAGGTCATGCCGAAAGGCACCCCCCCGTCAAAGGCCAGGGCGGGGTTTTTGCCCACATAGAAGGGCCCATAGGTGTGCCCCGCCTCCACCGTGCCCTGCTGCACGGCGTCCAGCACCTGCCCCCCGGGAACGATCTCCCCCGCCTGGTAGACCCGGATCTGGAAGCGGCCCCCCGTGAGGTCAAAAACCCGCTTGGCCAGGTCCTCCGCCCCGCCATAGAGGGTGTCCAGGCTCTTGGGATAGCTGGAAACGAGCCGCCAGCGCACCTGGGGCTGGGCCTGGGCATGGGCCGTGTAGCTGAGGCTTGCCGCTAAGCCTACCCCCACCGCTTTGAGGAAGCTCCGCCGCCGCATACCTTCCCCCTTTGGCTTTCCAGTGTATCAGGCCCCCTCCCGATCCAGAAGCTTCTCCACCAGGGAAAGAAGCGTCTGGGCGTCAAAGGGCTTGCCTAAAAAGGCCTTGGCCCCCGCCCTTAGCGCCTCCTCTTGGCTCTTGGTGGACACGCTGGCGGAAAGGGCGAGGACGGGCGGGCCGCCCAGGCGCTTTACCTCCTGGATCACCTCGAGGCCCGAAACCCCCGGCATCACCAGGTCGCACAGCACCAGGTCGTAGGCCATGGCGCCCAAGCGCGCCAGCGCCGCCTGGCCCGAGGCCGCCCACTCCACCTGGTGCCCGGCCCTCTCCAGGATGCGGCGCACCGTGTGGGCCACCAAGGGCTCATCCTCCACCAGCAGGATGCGGGCCATATAGGGGTAGGATAACCCGGAAAAGGCTCCCCTTGCCCTCCTCCGTCTCCACCTCAATCCGCCCCCCGTGGGCCTCCACGATGGCCTTGGAGATATAAAGCCCAAGCCCGGTGCCCGAAACCCCACGGGCGCCGGCGTTCTTGGCCCGGGCGTAGCGCTGGAAGAGCTTGGGGAGCTCCTCCTTGGGGATGCCGGGGCCGGTGTCCTCCACCTCCAAGACCAGGACATCCCCCTCCCCCCGGGCCCCAAGCCGGATGCGCCCCCCCTGGGGCGTGAACTTGAAGGCGTTGGAGAGGAGGTTCCCCACCACCTGGACCATGCGCTCGGGATCCGCCTCCACCACGGGGAGCTCCTCCACCTCCACCCGGAAGTCCACCCCGGAAAGCCGCGCCACCCCGTGGAAGCTTTTGGCCAGGTCTAGGAGATGGGGCCTGAGGTTCACGGGCCGCCGGTTCACCTCAAAGCGGCCCGCCTCGAGGCGGCTCGTGTCCAGGAGGTTGTCCACCATGGTCTTGAGGCGGAAGGCGCTTTCCAGGATGAGCTCCACGGACTCCTCGGCGCTCGGCGAAAGCCCCTCCTCCCGCAAGAGCTCCGCCAGGCCCATGATGACGGCAAGGGGGGTGCGGAGCTCGTGGGATACGGCGGCGATGAACTCGCCCTTGAGGCGCTCGGCCTCGAGGCGGGGCCTTAGGTCCCTCAGGTTCACCACCACCCCGCCCACCCGGGGCTCGTGGAGGAGGTTCCGGCCCCAGGCTTCCATGGGAATGGGGGTGCCGTCGGCGTGGAGGACCCGAAACTCTCCCGCACGCACCTCCCCGGGGTGGGCGAGAAGCTCCCGGAAAAGGGCCTCGGCCAAGGGGCGGTCCTCGGGATGGACGAAGTCCAGGCCGTTCACGGGTGCCCGCCTGTACCCCTCGGGGTCATACCCCAAGACCCCCCGCACGCTGGCGCTCACGAAGCGAATCGTCCCATTCCCATCCAGAACGTAGACCACGTCCTGGGAGTGCTCCATAAGCGCTTTTAGCCGCTCCTCCTCCGCCTCCAAGAGTTCTAGGAAGCGGGCCTTCTCCAGGACCAAGGCCAGAAGGGTACCCACTTGGGCGAGCCGGGCAAGGAGGCGCTCGCCGAAGCGCCGGCCCTTGCGGTAACCCAAAAGGAGCCCCCCCCGGAACACCCCGGCACGAAAGGGCACCACCAAGGCGCTTTGCAGGCCCAAAGAGGTGGCGATCCCGCACTCCCTGGGATGAAGCTCTTCCACACCCAAAGGGCTTTCCTCCGCCAAAGCCCGCTCCAGGAGGTTGGGTTGGGGCAGGGAAGCCGGCAGGGGGCAGGTGGCGAAGAGCACCCCTTCCCCTTCCGCCAGAAGCACCCCCTCGTCTGCGGCGAAAAGGACCAAGAGGCGACGCACGATGGCCTCCGCCAAGCCCCTTATCCCCTTCTCCCGCAACGCCGCCTGGGCCAGGTCCACCAGGGCCTGGGTGAAGACCACCTGCTCCCTTAGGGCCCTTTCCATCCGCACCCGCTCACTGATGTCGTGGAGGACCAAGATGCGCATCTCCCCCACAACCCGGCCCCGGACGCTGTAGCTCCGCCCCCCCAAGGCAAGCTCCAGCCTACCCCCCTCCAAGGCGGGGCCTAAGGCTGTAGGGAGGTCCTCCAGGGCCACCTCAGGTCCCAAGCCCAAGGCCTCCCGCGCCCGCGGGTTAGCGAACCCCCTATCCCCAAAAAGGACCACCACCCCATCGGGAAGGTCTTCCAGCACCTGGGATAGCCGCTTTCGCTCCGCCGCTAGGGCCAGGGAAAGCTGGGTCTTCTCCCGATAGAGCTTGGCGTTCTTCAGGGCTACCCCCGCCACCCCGGCCAGAAGCTCCACGTAGCCCACCTCCTCGGGGTTCACCGGAGGACCCCCTGGGCCGTGGTCCACCGCCACCACCCCTAAGGGTTCCTCCTCCGCCAGGATAGGCACGTAGGCCACGGTGGGCCCCGTGCCTTGGCCCACGCCCGCCGGAAGCTTCTCCCGCTCCAAAACCAGGGTTTTCCGCTCCCGCACCGCCCGGGCCAAGGGATCAGGGGAGACTTCCACGAGAAGCTGGATACGGCTCCTGCCCTCCGTCCAATACACCTCCTGGCCCCTGACGGTGAGGTGCCCCTCCAAGCGGCCCTCCTTGACCAAGGCCACGGTGACCCGGAAAAAGCCAAACCGCTCGGATAGCGCCCGGGCTAAGGTTTCCAGGACGGCGCTTGGCTCTAGCGAACGGGCCACCTCCCGGGCCAGGGCGCTCACGTGGGAGAGGGCCTCCACATGCCGGGAAAGCTTCCCCAAAGCAGCGTTGCGGCTGGCGAGGAGTTCCCCGTTCTTGAGGGCCAGGGCGGTGAGCTGGGCGAGGAGGGGCAAGGTGGGCTGGAGGGCCTGGGGGACGCCCTCGAGGCTGAGCACCCCCTTGGCCGCAAAACGGAAGCAGGAAGGGCAGACCATGGCCCGGGTTTCCCGGGTAGCCCGGGGGCGTTCTTGGCACCGGGCCTCGGGATCGCTCCAGCAAAAAAGGGCCTCCTCCCCCACCACGGGCAACAACCACTCCTCGCCCCGCTTAACGGGCCCCTCGGCGAAAAAGGCCTCCTGCACCGGCCCCTTGCTGTAAAGGGGCAGGGCGATGGCAGAAACCGTGTAGTGCCGCCCCCGCCCCGAGGCCACCTCGCCCACCAGTTCCCGGGTGGAAGGGTGATAGAGGAAAAGGGCCGCCCGCTCCACCCCCTCCTCCGTGGCCACCTCCAGGAGGTTGCGCAAAATCTGTACTGGCTCCAAATCCTTAAGAAGGGCCCTTTGAAAACGGGCCAACACCGCAAGTTGCCCGGCCAATCTCATCTGCCTCCAATGGTAGCATGGGGCCTGGGTTGCAAGGGGAAGGGTGAAATCTTAGACTTGGTCAAAGAGAGGGCCCCTTGCTAGGGGAGGTCGGGTATGCCCATAGATTTCAGCCTCACGGAAGAGCAGAAACAGCTCCAGGCCCTGGCCCGCCGCTTCGCCAAGGAGGTGATCCTGCCGGTGGCGGCGGCCTACGACGAGAAGGAGGAGGTACCCTGGCCCGTAATAGAAAAGCTTCACGAGGTGGGCCTCCTCAACGCCATCATCCCCGAGGCCTACGGGGGGATGGGCCTCAAGATGCTGGATGAGGTCATCGTGGGGGAGGAGCTGGCCTACGCCTGCATGGGCATCTACACCATCCCCATGGCCAGCGACCTGGGCATCACCCCCGTGCTCCTCGCCGGCACCGAGGAGCAAAAGCGGCGCTTCCTCACCCCCCTCACCCAGAAACCGGCCCTGGCCGCCTTCGCCCTCAGCGAGCCCGGGAACGGCTCCGACGCCGCCGCCCTCAGGACCCGGGCTGTGCGCCAAGGGGATTACTACGTCTTAAACGGCACCAAGATGTGGATCTCCAACGGGGGCGAGGCGGAGTGGGTGGTGGTCTTCGCCACCCTGAACCCCGAGCTGCGCCACAAGGGCGTGGTGGCCCTGGTGGTGGAGAAGGGCACCCCGGGCTTCCGGGCGGTGAAGATCCACGGGAAGATGGGCCAAAGGGCTAGCGGCACCTACGAGCTCGTCTTTGAGGACGTGAAGGTGCCGGTGGAAAACCGGCTTGGGGAAGAGGGGGAAGGCTTCAAGATCGCCATGAACACCCTGAACAAGACCCGCATCCCCGTGGCCGCAGGAAGCGTGGGCGTGGCCCGGAGAGCCCTGGACGAGGCCAAGAAGTACGCCAAGGAGCGGGAGGCCTTCGGCCAGCCCATCGCCAACTTCCAGGCCATCCAGTTCAAGCTGGCGGACATGATGATCGGCATTGAAACCGCCCGCATGTACACCTACTACGCCGCCTGGCTCGCCGACCAAGGCCTGCCCCACGCCCACGCCAGCGCCATCGCCAAGGCCTACGCCTCGGAAATCGCCTTTGAGGCGGCCAACCAGGCCATCCAGATCCACGGGGGCTACGGGTACGTGCGGGAGTACCCTGTGGAGAAGCTCCTTCGGGACGTGAAGCTCAACCAGATCTACGAGGGCACCAACGAGATCCAAAGGCTCATCATCGCCAGGCACCTCCTGGCGGAGTGAAAGGAGGCAGGATGAAGTTCGTGGCGGTTATCAGGCAGGTCCCCGACGGGGAGAGCAGGCTCAAGATCCAAGGCGGCCGGGTGGACCTTTCCGGGGCCACCCTCATCCTGGACCAGATGGACGAGTACGCCGTGGAGGAGGCCCTCCGCCTCAAGGAAAAGCACGGCGGCGAGGCCATCGTGGTGGGCTTCGGCCCCGAGCGCACGGAAGAGGCCATCCGCACCGCCTTGGCCATGGGGTGCGACCGGGGGGTGCACGTGGTCTTTGAGGGCTACGCCGACCCCGTGACCGTGGCCGAGGCCCTGGCGGGCGCCATCCGGGAGGAAGCCCCCACCCTGGTCCTCACCGGAGGCCAGCAGGCGGACTGGGACAGCCAGGCCCTAGGGGCCGCCCTGGCCGAGGCTTTGGGGGTGCCGGTGGTTTCCTGGACCACCGCTTTGGAGCTGGAAGGGGAAACGGCCAAGGCCAAGCACGACCTGGACGAGGGGGCGGAGTGGGTTAGGGTAAAGCTTCCCGCCGTCTTCACCACGCAGCAAGGCCTCAACGAGCCCCGCTACCCCACCCTTCCCGGCATCATGAAGGCCAAGAAGAAGGAGATTAAGAAGGTGGCCCTCACCGCAACGCCCAAGGTGGAAATCCTGGAGGAAAGCATCCAGGAGAAGGCCCGCCTGCAGAAGATCCTGGACGGCAAGGATCCCGTGGCGGCGGCGGAGGAGCTTGTGCGGCTTCTCCACGAAGAGGCCAAGGTGCTTTAGGAGGTGGTTATGGTTCTTGTGGTGCTGGACCACGATGGGAACAGGCTAAGGAAAGGGAGCCTCGAGGCCCTCACCCGGGCCCGGGCCCTGGCGGAGGCCTTGGGTACCCGGGTGGTGGGGGTCCTCCTGGCCGAGGACAAGGCCCCGGTGGAGGAGGCCCGAGGCTACGTGGAAACCCTCTACACCGCCACGCTAGGCCCCTACACGGCGGAGCGGTGGGCGGCCGGGGTCTTGGCGGCGGCTGGAGAGGCGGGCGCCCAAGCGGTGGTGGCCCCCTCCTCCCGGCAAAGCCGCACCTACCTGGGCCGGGTGGCCTACGCCCTGAAGGCGGGGCTTCTGGAGGACACCCTGGAGAGCGGGGTAGAGGGCGGGGCGGTGGTGGCCACCCGCTACGCCTACCTGAACCGGGTGACCCAGAAGGTGCGCGCCTCCCTCCCCGTGGTCCTCACGGTGAAACCCAACACCACCCCCCTGGCGGAGCCCCTTGCGGCCCAGGGGGAGGTGCGGCCCCTGGAGGTGCCGGCCGTGCCCACCGTGGAGGTGTTGGAACGCCTGCAGGAGGAGAAGAAAGGGGTTTCCCTTACCGAGGCGGACATCGTGGTCACGGGAGGGCGGGGGATGGGAAGCGCCGAGGCCTTCCGCCTGGTGGAGGAGCTCGCCGCCCTCTTGGGCGGGGCCGTGGGCGCCACCCGGGCCGTGGTGGACGCCGGCTGGCGGCCCTACAGCGAGCAGGTGGGCCAGACGGGCAAGACGGTGCAGCCTTCCCTCTACATCGCCCTAGGGGTCTCGGGGGCCGTGCAGCACCTGGCAGGGATGAACAAGAGCAAGAACATCGTGGCGGTAAACAAGGACCCCGAGGCCCCCATCTTCAAGCACGCCGACTACGGCATCGTGGGGGACGTGCACCAGGTGGTCCCCGCCCTGATTGAGGCGGTGAAGAAGCTAAAGGACTAGCCCCAAAGATGCCCCGCCGGGGAAATCCCCGGCGGGTTTTCCTTAGCCCCGTTCCCCTGGGGGTGGGGGCGCACCTTCGTCGGTCATGCGGGAGGCCTCGAGGTCCGGAGAGGCCGGGCTTGGCGCCTGGGCCTTAGGCTCCTGCCCCCGGAGGAGGCGGAGGAGAAGGTAGAGAAGCACCGCCGCCACCACCACGCCCACGGCGTAGGGCCAGACGGGAGCACCGCCTGCCTCGGGCACCTCGGGCAAGGAGAGGGGCGGCGTGGGGGCCTTGAAGACCTCCTCCTCCAGCTTCCCCACCCGCTCGGCAAGCCCCTTGAGGGCCTCCTCCTGGGCGCTTAGGCGGGCTTCCAGGGCCGCCACCTTGGCCCGCAAGCCTTGGTAGCTGGCGTAGGCCGCATAGCCTCCCCAGGCCAAAAGCCCCACGAGTATAAGCGCCAAGAGATACCAAAGCCACCTTCGCACGTTCCACCTCCTCCCCAGGCGGCCTTTCCTGGAAGGCGACCTGGTTTCTTAGTGTATCATGACGGCCAGTATGGCGGACAATGCCCGACTCATCCTGGACGAGCTCTTGGCGGAGCTGGAAGAGCGGCGCAAAAAGGTGCTCTTGGGCGGGGGGAAAGAACGTATAGAAAAACAGCACCAGCAGGGCAAGCTCACCGCCCGGGAGCGGATTGACTACCTCCTGGACCCCGGGAGTTTCGTGGAGCTCATGCCCTTTGCCGAGCACCTGGAAACCGGGCTCATGGAGGGCCTCGAGGCGCCGGCGGACGGGGTGGTGACGGGCTACGGCACCATCGGCAGCCGCCTCGTCTTCGTCTTCAGCCAGGACTTCACCGTCCTCGGGGGCTCCTTGGGCAAGATGCACGGGCGCAAGATCGCAAGCCTCATGGACCTGGCCGCCAAGGTGGGGGCCCCCATCGTCGGCCTCAACGACTCCGCCGGGGCCCGCATCCAAGAAGGGGTGGATAGCCTCTCCGGCTATGGGGAGGTCTTCTACCGCAACGCCATCTACTCGGGGGTGGTGCCCCAGATCTCTGCCATCCTGGGGCCCTGCGCAGGGGGCGCCGTCTACAGCCCCGCCATGACCGACTTCATCCTCATGAGCCGGGGCACCAGCTACATGTTCATCACCGGCCCCGAGGTGATCAAAAGCGTCACCCGGGAGGAGGTGACCTTTGAGGAGCTGGGCGGGGCGGACGTGCACATGGAAAGAAGCGGCGTGGCCCACTTGGAAGGCCAGAGCGACCAGGAGGTCTTGGACCTCATCAAGAAGCTCCTCTCCTACCTGCCCCAGAACTCCCGGGAGAAGCCCCCGGTGCTAGACCCCAAGGACGACCCCTTCCGGCCTACCCCCGAGCTCCTGGACATCGTCCACCCCGATGCCCGCAGGCCCTACAACATGCACCAGGTAATCCGCACCCTGTTGGACAACGGGGAGTTTTTGGAAATCCAGCCGGGGTTTGCCAAGAACATCATCGTGGGCCTAGGGAGGCTTGGCGGCTACCCCGTGGGGGTCATCGCCAACAACCCCCGGTTCATGGCCGGGGCCCTGGACATCAACGCCTCGGACAAGGCCGCCCGCTTCATCCGCACCATGGACGCCTTTAATATCCCCCTCCTCACCCTGGTGGACGTGACGGGCTTCCTCCCCGGGGTGGCCCAGGAGCACGGGGGCATTATCCGCCATGGGGCCAAGATGCTCTTCGCCTACGCCGAGGCCACGGTACCCAAGATCACCCTCATCGTCCGCAAGGCCTATGGCGGCGCCTACCTGGCCATGAACTCCAAGGACATGGGGGCGGACGTGGTCCTGGCCTGGCCCACCGCCTCCGTGGCGGTGATGGGAGCGGAAGGGGCCGCCAACATCATCTACCGCAAGGAGATCCAGGCCTCCCCCAACCCCGAGGAAACCCGCCGCAAGAAGATTGAGGAGTACCGCCAGGCCTTTGACAACCCCTGGGTGGCGGCGGCCCGGGGCTACATTGACGACGTCATAGACCCCAAGGAGACCCGCCGCCTCCTCTACCTGCACCTTAGGATGCTTTGGGGCAAGAAGGAGGAAAGGCCCCCCAAGAAGCACGACAACATCCCCCTCTAGGAGCCGCAAACGGGGCTCCACCACCCCCACAAGCTCTACCCGCCCACCTATGGCCGGCGGCTACCCCGTCTTCAACGGCAAAAGCCCCACCAGTTGGCCCCTGGGTTGGTGCACCACGGTGGGCTACGCCGGCATCCGCCTGGCCGAAATGCACTTCAACCTGGTGCGATAAGCCCCTTTGGGTAAACTGGAGCCAGATGCTCAAGGTCTGGCTCCAGGTTCCTTTGCGCACCTACCAGGAGGCCTTGGAGGCCCAGCTTAGGGCTTGGGGCCTTGAGCCAGTGTCCCACCCCCTTCAGGCCCAGGTGGGGCTGGTGGAGGCGGGCCGCGAGATCCCCGCCCCACCCCCCGTGCCCTCGGTCCTCCTCCTCCGGGACAAGGAGCAGGCGGTCCAGGCCCTTAGGAAGGGGTACCGGGGCTACCTTTACCCCGAGCAGGGCCTCGCGGCCCTGGCCAAGGCTTTGGAGGCGGTGGCCCGGGGCGAGGTCTGGGCCGAGCGCAAGGCGGTGGCCGCCTTGGTGGGGGAACCCTTTCCCCACCTCACGCCCAGGGAAAAGGAGGTGGCGGCCTTGGCGGCTTTGGGCCTCTCCAACGAGGAAATCGCCACGGAGCTTGGCATCTCGGTGAAGACGGTGAAGGCCCACCTTTCCCTGGTTTTCCAAAAGCTTGGGGTCAAGAAACGGAGCGAGCTGGCCTACATGCGGTTCCTCCCCTAACACGCCCAGCCCATGGACTTGGAAACTTTTTATCAAGAACTCACCGCCTGCCGCCTCTGCCCCCGCCTGGTGGCCTGGCGGGAAGGTGTGGCGGGAACCAAAAGGGCTTTTCGCCACGAAAACTACTGGGCGAGGCCCGTGCCGGGTTTCGGGGACCTCGAGGCGCGCCTCGTCCTCTTCGGCCTCGCCCCCGGGGCCCACGGTTCCAACCGCACGGGCCGACCCTTTACCGGGGACGCCTCGGGGGCTTTCCTCTACCCCCTCCTCCATGAGGCGGGGCTTTCCAGTAAGCCTGAAAGCCACCCCGGGGACGACCTAAGGCTCTATGGCGTTTACCTCACGGCGGCGGTGCGTTGCGCCCCGCCCGGCAATAAGCCCACGGCGGAAGAGCTCAGGGCGTGCGCCCGTTGGACGGGGGTGGAGCTCGGCCTTCTTCCCCAAGCCCGGGTCTACCTGGCCCTGGGGCGGATCGCCCACGAGGCCCTCCTGGACCACTTTGGCCTTCGGAAAGGCGCCTACCCCTTCCGCCACGGGGCCCACTACCCCTTGCCCGAGGGGAAGCACCTCCTCTGCAGCTACCACGTTTCCCGCCAGAACACGCAAACGGGCAAGCTCACCCGGGAGATGTTCCTGGAGGTCCTCCTCCAGGCTAAAGCCCTCGCCGGGCTTTGAGCCACCGGATGAGCTCCTCATAGGAGAGGACGTTGAGCACCCTCTCCGGGCCAATCCAGGCCCTTTGGGCGGTGCCCACGGCGAGCTCCATGAAGCGGAGGTGCTCGGTCTGATGGGCGTCCGTGGAGAGGCTCACCCAAAGCCCCCTCCCGTAGGCCAGGCGGGCCAGGTCATCGGGCAGGTCCATGCGGTCGTAGTAGCCGTCTATCTCCACGGCCACGCCCTTTTCCTTGGCCTTTTGGAAAACCGCCTCCCAGTCCGCCTCTACGGGAGGGCGGCGGCCCAGAAGGCGGGCCGTGGGGTGGGCCAGGACGTGGACGAAAGGGTTGTCCAGGGCCTTCAGGATGCGCCTCGTCTGCTCCGCCTTGGAGAGCTTAAATTGGGAGTGGATGGAGACGAGGACCAGATCCAGCTCCCGCAGGACCCAGTCGGGGTAGTCTAGGCTGCCATCGGGCCTTATGTCCACCTCGGCCCCCGCCAGGAGGTAAGGGGGCCCGTGGGTTTCGTTAAAGCGGCGGATGGCCTCTATGCGCCTGAGGGCCTCCTCCGGGGACGGCCCCCCCGCCACCCGCACCGCCGGGGAGTGGTCCGTGACCCCCAGGTACTGGTAGCCTAGGGCCTTGGCCGCTTGCCAAAGCTCCTCCAGGGAGTTCTTGCCGTCGGAGTAGGTGGAGTGGACCTGGAGGTCCCCCTTGATGTGGGAAAGCTCTAGGAGCTGGGGAAGCTCTCCCCTTTGCGCCGCCTCAATCTCCCCCTGGTCCTCCCGGAGGGGCGGCGGGATGAAGGGCAGGCCCAAGGCAGCGTACACCCCTTCCTCCGTCTCCCCCGCAAGCCGCACCGCTTCCCGGAAGACCCCGTACTCGGAAAGCTTCAAGCCCATGTCCTGGGCCAGGGCGCGGAGCTTGATGGAGTGGGCCTTGCTCCCGGTGAGGTACTGGAGGCCTGCGCCAAAGCTTTCCGGGGGCACCACCCGCAGGTCCACCTGGAGGCCGTTTTTTAGAAACACCGTGGCCCTTTCCTTGCCCTTGGCGTAAACCTCCTTCACCTGGGGAAGGGCCACGAAGCCTTCCACCACCTTGGCGGCCTCGAGGCTCGCCACCAGATAGTCCAGGTCCCCCACGGTGTCCTTGTAGCGCCGGGCCGAACCGCAGAGCTCCACCCGCTCCACCCCGGGCAGGGCGCGGATCTCTTCCAAGAGGTTTCGGGCCAAGGAAAGCACCGCCCCCAAGGGCCGCCTCTTCCCCGCCGCCTGGGCCAGGGCAAGCCCCTCCCGGATGCGCTCCGCCTTCTTGGGCCCGAAGCCCCTAAGCCGCAGGAGGTCCCCCCTCTCCAAGGCTTCCCTAAGCTTCTCCAGGGAATCCACGCCCAGGGCCTCGTGGAGGAGCCGGGCGGTCTTGGGCCCCACCCCGGGGACCTCCATGACCTGCAGGACCCCCCACGGCACCTTCTTGGCCAACTCCTGGTGCTTGGCGATTTTTCCCGTGTTCAAGAACTCCAAAATCTTCTCCGCCAAATCGGGACCGATACCCGGGAGGGCGAGGAGGGCCTCCTTGCCCCCCTTGGCCACCTCCTCAATGGGAGTATCCAGATCGTAGAGGGTGCGGGCCGCCTGGTAGTAGGCCCGGACCCGGAAGGGGTTATCCCCCAAGAACTCGCTCATAAGCCCGATCTCCTCAAAGAGGCGGGCAAGCTCCTGGTTTCGCATGCCCTCACTATACGGGTATACTGGAACCGCATGCCCAGACCGGACCGGTTCCGCAAAAGGGTGGTGGCCCTTTTAAGGGAGGCTGGGCGGCCCCTGCACTACACCGAGGTGGGCCGGCTCCTAAAGGAGGAGGGGTTTTGGGCCAGGGTGCGCGAGCCCGAAAAGATCGCCAAGGTGCGGCTTTCCGCCCTCGCCCGGTGGGAGAGAAGCCCCGTGGTGGCCTTGGGGAACGGGCTTTACGCCCTTAGGGAAGAAGCCGGTACGAACCCAGGACCTTGAGGTAGTTGGCCCTTTCCAAAGCGGCGGGCTCCGCCACCTTCTGGTAGCTCATGACCCCCCGCATCTCCTCCACGCTGGCGTATTCCTTTTCCTCCATGAACGCCTTCAGCTCGGCCAGGACCGTGCGGAAGTGGCCTGGCCCCTTTTCCAGGATGGCCGAGGTCATCATCACCACCTGGGCCCCGGCCAAAAGGCCCTTGGCGGCCTCCTTGCCCGTGTGCACCCCACCGGTGAGGGCCAGTTCCAGGCCCACCCGCCCATGGAGGAGGGCGATCCAGTGCAGGCGCAAAAGGGCCTCGTAGGGGCGGGAAAGGGAGAGGGTGGGCACCACGGAAAGGGTTTCCAGGTCAAAGTCTGGCTGGTAGAAGCGGTTGAAAAGCACCAGGGCCTTGGCCCCCGTGCCCTCCACCCGCTTAGCGAAGTGGGCGAAGGCGGTAAAGGCGTGCCCCACCTTCACCGCCACGGGCACCCGCACCGCCTCCACCACGGCCCGGATGGTGGAAAGGTACATCTCCTCCACCTCCCCCCCGGACAGGGCGGGGTCCGTGGGGATGTAGTAAAGGTTGAGCTCAATGGCATCCGCCCCCGCTTCCTCCAAAAGCCGGGCATACGCCACCCAACCCCCGGGGCTAATCCCGTTGAGGCTTGCGATGATGGGTACGGCAACCCGCTCCTTGGCCCGGGATAGGAGGTCTAGGTGGCGCTCGGGGGTTAGCCGGTACTCGTGGGCGCGGGGGAAGTAGCTAAGGGCCTCGGCGTAGCTTTCGTGGCCATAGTGGAGGTAGTGGTCCAGCATCTCCTCCTCGATGGTCACCTGCTCCTCAAAGAGGGAGTGCATGACGATGGCCGCCGCCCCGCCGTCCTCCAAGCGCAAAAACCCGTCCAGCTTCTCCGTGAGGGGAGAAGCGGAGGCCACCAAAGGGTGGTCCAGCTCCAAGCCCAGATAGGTGGTCTTAAGGTCCATGGCGCCCTCCTAGCTTGCCAAAGTGGCCTTCTCGCCGGCAAGCCGCTTTAGCCTTTCCCACCTGGCCCGCACCGCCTCCTCCGCCGCCTTCAAGAAGGCCTCGGCCTCCTCGAGGTGGGTCTGCAGGAGAAGGCGGTAGCGGTTCTCCGCATAGAGGTACTCCCGGAGGGGCAAGGTAGGGGGTTTGGAGTCCAGGATTAGCCCTTCCCCAGGGATATAACGGAAGAGCGGCCAGTACCCCGAGCGCTCCGCCAGCTTCTGGTGGTCCATGCCCTTGGCCATGTCAATCCCATGGGCGATGCAGTGGCTGTAGGCGATGAGGAGAGCGGGTCCCTTGTGGGCCTCGGCCTCGAGGAAGGCCCGCACCGTGTGGGCATCGTTCGCCCCCATGGCGATCTGGGCCACGTAGACGTGGCCGTAACTCATGGCCATGAAGGCCAGGTCCTTCTTGGGGGTGGGCTTGCCGGCCATGGCGAACTTGGCCACCGCTCCTAGCCCCGTGGCCTTGGAGGCCTGCCCTCCGGTATTGGAGTAGACCTCCGTGTCCAAGACCAAGACCTTCACGTTGGCCCCCGAGGCCAGGACGTGGTCCAGCCCCCCGTAGCCGATGTCGTAGGCCCAGCCGTCCCCACCCACGATCCAGACGGTGTGGGGGATAAGGGCATCCGCCACCGCCAAGAGGTCCTTGGCTTTGGGATCGTCTAGCCCCTCAAGCCGTTCCCTCAAGAGGGCCACGTCCCTGCGCCTCTCCTCCACCTCCTCCGGTCCCACCTCGGCGAGGAGCCTCGCCAAAAGCTCCTCCCCTAGCAAGTGGCGGAACTCGGGAAGAAGCCTCCTGGCGTGCTCCGCCTTCTTGTCCAAGGCCAAACGCATGCCCAGGCCGAACTCGGCGTTGTCCTCAAAGAGGGAGTTGGCCCAGGCGGGACCCCGGCCCTCCCGGTTCGTGCTCCACGGCGTGGTGGGGAGGTTGCCGCCGTAGATGGAGCTACACCCCGTGGCGTTGGCCACAATGAGGCGGTCGCCAAAAAGCTGGGAGAGAAGCCTTAGGTACGGCGTCTCCCCGCACCCGGCACAAGCGCCGGGAAACTCAAAAAGGGGCATGAGGAGCTGCACGTCCTTGACGGTGTGCAGCTTCAGGCCCTGGCGGGGCGTCTCGGGGAGGGATAGGAAGAAGTCCCAGTGCTGGTTCATGGCCTCCCGCACCTGGAGGCGGGGGGCCATGTTCAAGGCCTTGCGGCTCGGGTTGCGCTTGTCCTTGGCCGGGCAGACCTCCACGCACAAGGAGCACCCGGTGCAGTCGTCCGGGCTAATGGCGAGGACGAACTCCCCGGAAAGCTCCTTCCACATGGCCTTGCGGTGGGGAAAGCCCTCAGGAGCCCCCAAGAGGACCTCCTCCGGCACCACCTTGGCCCGCACCACGGCGTGGGGACAGACCAGGACACACTTGCCGCACTGGACGCAGACCTCTGGATCCCAGGTGGGGACGAACTCGGCGATGCCCCTTTTCTCGTAGCGGGCGGTGCCCGTGGGGTAGGTGCCGTCCAAGGGGAAGGCGGAAACGGGCAAGGTGTCTCCTAGGCCCAAGGCGATGGGTCCCAGCACCTCCTTCACAAAGGGAGGGGGGTTCCCCACCATGGGCGGTACCAGGCCCTTTTCCGAGGTGATGCGCCCGGGGATGGGGAGGGGTTCCACCGCCTGGAAGCCCAGCTCCACCGCCTGGAAGTTCTTCTCCAAAACGCTCCTCCCCCGCTTCCCGTAGCTCTTCTCTATGGCCTTCTTGATGCGGGCCTTGGCCTCCTCCTCGGGCAAGACCCCCGAGAGCTTGAAGAAGGCCGCTTGCATGAGGACGTTGATACGGCCCGGGAGCCCCACCTTGCGGGCGAGCTCGTAGGCGTTCACCACGTAGACCTTGAGGTTTTTGCGCAGAATCTCCTCCTGCACAGGCCGAGGCAGGCGGTCCCAAACCTCCTCCTTGGGGTAGGGGCTGTTGAGGAGAATGGTGGCGTTTTCCTCCGCCACGTCAAGCATGGGGAAGCGCTCCAAGAAGCTCCACTGGTGGATGCCCACGAAGTTGGCCCTTTGGATGAGGTAGGGTTTGTTCAAGGGATTGGGGCCAAAGCGCAGGTGGCTGATGGTGCGGGAGCCCGACTTCTTGGAATCGTAAACGAAGTACCCCTGGGCGTAGAGGGGTGTTTCCTCCCCGATGATCTTGATGGTGTTCTTGTTGGCGGAAACCGTGCCGTCCGCCCCCAAAGCGAAGAACACGGCCCGCACGGAAGCGGGGTCCTCAAAGTCCACCTCCGGGTACGGGAGGCTCGTGTGGGACAGGTCGTCCTGGATGCCCAGGGTAAAGCCGTGGCGGGGCCTTTCCCCCTTGAGCGCCTCGTAAAGGCCAAGGGCCATGGCCGGGGTGAACTCCTTGGAGGAGAGGCCGTAGCGCCCGCCCACCAGGAGGGGGAGCTCTCCCCCCTTGAGGGCGAAGGCCGCCGCCACCTCCTGGAAAAGGGGTTCCCCCACCGCCCCAGGCTCCTTCCCCCGGTCTAGGACCGCCACCCGTTGGGCGCTTGGGGGAAGGGCTGCCAGAAAGCCTTGGGCGTGGAAGGGCCGGTAGAGGCGGACCCGCACCATCCCCACCTTTTCCCCCCGCTTGAGGAGGTACGCCACCGCCTCCTCCACCGCCAAGGAGGCGGAGCCCATGACCACCACCACCCGCTCCGCCTCGGGATGGCCGAAGTACTCGTAGGGCGCGTAGCGCCGTCCCGTAATCTCGGCGAAGCGGGCCATGGTCCTCTCCACCACCTCCGGAAAGCGCTGGTAGAGGGGGTTGATGGCCTCGCGGTTTTGGAAGTAGTGGTCAGGGTTTTGCGCCGTGCCCCGGATGACCGGGGCCTCGGGGGTTAGCGCCCGCTTCCGGAAGGCCTCCAGGGCGGAAAAAGGAAAGAGGGCCCTGAGTTCCTTGTCGGAAAGGGGCAGGATCTTCTGCACCTCGTGGGAGGTGCGGAAGCCGTCCATGGCGTGCAGGACGGGGAGGCTGGCCTGCAGGGCCACGGCGTGGGCCATGGCCGCCAGGTCCTGGGCCGCCTGGACCGACTCGGAGACCAAAATCCCCCATCCCGTGGGGCGCACGGCGTACAGGTCCTGGTGGTCCCCGAAGATGGAAAGGGCGTGGGTGGCGAGGGCCCGGGCGGCCACGTGGATGACCCCGGGCAGGGCCTGCCCGGCGATCTTGTACATATCGGGGATCATGAGGAGAAGGCCTTGGCTTGCGGTGAAGGTGGTGGCCAGAACGCCCTCCTGCAAGGCCCCGTGCAAGGCCCCCGCCGCCCCCCCTTCGGACTGCATCTCCACCACCTTCGGCACCAGGCCGAAGAGGTTGGGCTCCCCCTTGGCCGCCCACTCGTCCGAGAGCTCGGCCATGGGGCTCGAGGGGGTGATGGGGTAGATGGCGATGACCTCGGAAAGGCGGTAGGCCACCCGGGCCACCGCCTCGTTCCCGTCCACGGTGATGGGACGCATAGGCTTCACCTCGCCCTTACCTTAGCCCCGGGGCCGGGTGAGGAATGTCCCATCCCCCTTTCCCTTAAAATGGGGGACATGCCGCCCATCTTGCGGTACGCTTTGGCCCTCTTGTGGCTGGGCCTGGCGGTTTTCCTCGAGGCCTACCGCCCTCCCTTCCTCCTCCTCGCCGGCCTCACCCTCCTCTTGGGGCGCCCCCGGTCCTGCCCCCGGGCTTGACGGGAAGGAAAAAGGGTAAAAGACTTGGGGGCGTGAACGCCTTTCAGAGGAACCTGGAAAAGCTTGCCGAACTCGCCATCCGGGTAGGGCTCAACCTGGAAAGGGGGCAGGAGGTCATCGCCACGGCCCCCATTGAGGCCCTGGACTTCGTGCGCCTCCTGGCGGAGAAGGCTTACCGAGAGGGGGCGAGCCTCTTCACCGTGATCTACGGGGACAACGCCCTCTCCCGCAAGCGCCTCTCCCTCGCTCCCGAGGAGGGGTTAGAGAAGGCCCCCGCCTGGCTCTACGAGGGCATGGCCAAGGCCTTCCGGGAAGGGGCGGCGCGGCTTGCCGTCTCCGGCAACGACCCCAAGGCCCTGGAGGGCCTTCCCCCCGAGCGCATCGGGAAGGCGCAACAGGCGAACGCCCGGGCCTACAAGCCGGCCCTGGAAGCCATCACGGAGTTCGTCACCAACTGGACCATTGTGCCCTACGCCCACCCGGGCTGGGCCAAGGCGGTCTTCCCCCACCTGGCCGAGGAGGAGGCGGTGAAGCGGTTATGGGAAGCCATCTTCCAGGCCACCCGGGTGGACCAGGAAGACCCCGTGGCCGCTTGGGAGGCCCACAACCGCTTCCTGCACGAGAAGGTGGCCTACCTGAACGCAAGGCGCTTCCACGCCCTCCACTTCCGGGGGCCGGGGACAGACCTGGTGGTGGGCCTCGCCGAGGGGCACCTCTGGCAAGGGGGGGCCACGCCCACGAAAAAGGGGCGGCTTTGCAACCCCAACCTGCCCACGGAGGAGGTCTTCACCGCCCCCCACCGGGAACGGGTGGAAGGGGTGGTGCGGGCCTCGAGGCCCCTCGCCCTGGGGGGCACCCTGGTGGAGGGCATCTGGGCCCGGTTTGAAAGGGGTGTGGCCGTGGAGGTGGGGGCGGCAAAAGGGGAAGAGGTGTTGAAAAGGGTCCTGGACACGGACGAGGGGGCGCGGCGCCTTGGGGAGGTGGCCCTGGTCGCCGCCGACAACCCCATCGCCAAGACGGGCCTCGTCTTCTTTGACACCCTCTTTGACGAGAACGCCGCAAGCCACATCGCCTTCGGCCAGGCCTATACGGAAAACCTCGAGGGCCGCCCCTCGGGGGAGGAGTTCCAGAGGCGGGGCGGCAACGAGAGCCTGGTGCACATTGACTGGATGATCGGCTCGGAGGAGGTGGACGTGGACGGCCTCCTGGAAGACGGCACCCGCACCCCCCTCATGCGGCGGGGGGTCTGGGTGGTCTAGCCGCCCAAGCCTTCCCCTGCCCCGGAAGGGGCAGGGGTTGTTCTTTTCTTCACGATGTTACCCGCTCGTGCTTTTTCTCTCCCCTACACCCCCGCCAAGGCCTCCCGGAAAAGCGCCTCCAAATCCCCCGGGTCCTCCAGCCCCACGGAAACCCGCACCAGGCCCGGGGTCACCCCCGCCTCCAGGCGGGCCTCCTCCTTGAGCCGGCTATGGGTGGTGGTCCAGGGGTGGACGAGGAGGGTGCGGGCATCCCCCACGTTCGGGGCCTTGAGGAGGCGGATGGCCCTGAGGAAGCGGCTTGCCGCCTCGAGGCTCCCCAGATCCAGGGTAAAGATGCCGCCCCCAGCGGCCAGGTACTTCCTGGCGTGGGCGTACGCCGGGTCTTCCGGAAGCCCGGGGTAGCGGAGGGCCTTCACCTTGGGGTGGGCCCGGAGGGCTTCCGCAAGCCTCAAGGCCGTCTCGCTCATGCGCCTTACCCTTAGGGCCACGGTTTCCAGGCCTTGGAAGAGGAGGTAGGCGTTGAAGGGGGAAAGGGCCATGCCCACGAGGGAGAGCCCCAGGGTGCGCACCCTTTCCGGGAAGCACCTGGGCCCCAGGGCCTCCCAAGGCACCTGCCCCTTGGGGTCGGGCTCCAAGAACTGGGGAAAGCGCTCCCAAAGCCCCGTCTCCCGGGAAAGCACCGCCCCGCCCAGGACCGAGCCGTGGCCCGAGGCCCACTTGGTGAGGCTCTGCACCACCACGTGGGCTCCCCACCGGAGGGGCTTGCAGAGCGCCCCGGCGGCGCCGAAGGTGTTGTCCACCACCAGGGCCACGCCCCTCTCCTCCGCCAAGGTGGCCAGGGCCTCGAGGTCCGGCACCAAAAGGGCGGGGTTGGCCACGATCTCCACGAAGACCAAGCGGGTCCTTTCCGTGAGGGCCTCCCGCACCGCCTCCGGGGTGGGATCCACATAGCGCACCCGCACACCCCATGGGGCCAAGACCTGGTTAAAAAGCCCAATCGTCTGGCCGAAAAGCCCCTTGGCCGCCACCACCTCATCCCCCGGGCGCAGGAGGGAAAAAAGGGCGGCAAAGGTGGCCGCCTGGCCCGAGGCGAAGACCAAGGCCTCCATGCCCCCTTCCAGGGCCTTTAACCGCTCCTCCAGGGCCTTGCCGGTGGGGTCCTTCTGCCGGGCGTAGACGTAGCCCTCCCCACTGGCAAAGCGCTCTGCTCCTTCCTCCAGGGTCTTAAAGCCGTAGGCGGCCACCGCGTAGATGGGAAGACCCACCGCCCCATGGGGGTCCTCGGGTAACCCTGCGAGCACCGCCAAGGTGTCGTAGTTCATACTCCTGAGTTTACCTTTTCCCTAGGCTTCGCTGGCCTGTAAAACCTTTTCTGCAAGCCGCTCCCCGGCCTCCAGAAGCGGATTGAACACCACATCCACCCCAGCCTCCAAAAGCCGGGCATCCTCCTCCTGGGCATAGCTCACCGCCCCCACTACCCCCCCGAAACCCTTGGCCCGCAAGGCCTTCGTGGCCCGGAGCCTCGCCTCGAGGTCCGGAAGGGCTAGCACGACCCCCTTAACCCCATTCAGGTCCAGCCCCTCCCAAAGGGCCGGGTCCTCAGCATCCCCATAAAGCACCCGCCGGCCTTTGGCGGTATGGTACTCCACCTTGCCCGGGTCGCTATCCAAACCCAAGACCCCTTCCCCCTGCTCCGCCAGAAAGCGGTAGGCGGCTGTCCCCATCCGCCCCATGCCCACCACCAGCCACCTGGCCCCCAAAGCCCCTTGCGGCTCCTCGTCAGGGTGTAGCCCGGGCCGCTCCCACCCTTTAAGCCAAGGCTTCAACCTTTCATAAAGGAGGTGGGCTTTCTGGACCATCGGAGCTCCCAAGAGGAAAGAGCCCCCCACCGCTAGGGCCACGGCCCCTACGCCCTGGGGCGTCATCTGCCCTAGCCCTTGCAGCACCCCCGCCGCCACCAGGCCAAACTCCGAATAGGTGCCTAAGCCCACCCCCACCAAAAAAGCCGTACGGGCCCTAAAACCCTGACGGACCAGGGACAGAAAGAGAAAAACCGGCTTCAGGCCCAGGAGGATGAGAAGGACCAAGCCTGCCAAAACCCCGTCGGGGCCTACAGCCATGCCCGCCCAAAGAAAGAAGGCCACTAAAAAAACCTCCCTCAAGGCCCAAAGCTTTTCCGCCACCTCCCCCGCCCCCGGATAGCGGGACAAGCCCAAGCCCATGAAAAGGGCCCCCAAAGCCTCCGGGGCCTGAAGAAATCGGGCCAGCTCCGCCCCCAACAAGGCCAGGGTTACTCCAAAAAGCAGCTTCAGTTCTGGGCTCAGGGCCAGATGGAAAAGGCGGGCCAACAGGGGCCGCAACAAGGGGAAGGCTAGAACCAAGAACCCCGAGGGCCCTACCCCTTGGAACCCCGCAAGGATGAGGAGAGCCAGGGACACCACATCCAAAAGAACCGAGATCCCCAGAGCCAGCTGCCCGTACAAAGCGGAAAGCTCTCCTTTACCCTGAAGCACCCGAGCCAGAATCACGGTGCTGGGGTTAATAAGGGCCACGGCCAATACCAAAAGGGCCAGAAGGTTCTGCCCGAGGCCCAGGGCGTAAAGGGCTGCCATGAAAACCGGAAGCAAAAGGAGCTGGAAAATCCCGGTAGCCCAAATCTCCCTACGAATTAGGCGTTCTGTACGCAGGCCCAGACCCACAGTAAAAAGCAAGAGGTAGACGCCGAGATCTTTGAAGAAGTCCAAAAGGGGATCCCCGGAAAAGCCCAGGAGCCTCAACGCCATCCCGACACCGAGGTAACCCAGGAACACCGGCAACCCCAGGCGCACCAATAGCACGCCGGAAAGGTAGGTCAGCAGCAACACACCGGGGATCAAAAACCTCCTTGTACGGAAAGAAGGGGCAGAAACCCCCTTTGTTTCCCCAGTATAGTGTAAGATAAGGAGACCCCTCGTGGAAACCAGCTTCGCTATGCGCCGCAACCTAAGCGCAATCGCCCTTTTCCTGCTCTAGGAAGCCCTCTTGGCCCTCGGCTTCCTCCACCCCCTATAGGCTCCCCCACCCCACGAGGTCCTCCTGACCTTCATGGGCCTTTTGTGCTAAGGGAAGGTCTGGCCCCACCTCCAGGCCACCTTCACGGCAGCCCTGTTGGGCCTGGGGGCCGGCATCCTTCTCTGGGGAATCCTGGGTCTTTTGGCCGCCTTTAGCCCCTTGGCTAACGCACCAGGAGCACGGGGCAAGGGGCCTCCGCCAACACCTTCTGGCTTTGGCTTCCCATGAAGAGGCTGCCGATCGCCCCCAAGCCCCGGGTACCCATGACGATGAGGTCAGCCTGCTCCCCTATGGCGGCTTCCAGAATGGCCTCCGCTGGGCGTCCCTCGAGGAGAAGGGCATCTTCCCGGGGCACTCCCGTGAGGCCCACGGCCTCCACCAGGACTTTTTCCGCCCGCTCCAGCCGCCTTTTCAAGGCCTCCTGGAAGAAGGGCTCCCCCAGGTAGTCGGGGACAGGCTCATAGACATGAACCACCACCAGCCTGGCCCCATGGGCCTCGGCTTCCATCTTGGCTATCCTTGCCGCCCGCTTGGCATGGTCCGAACCGTCATAAGCCAGGAGGATGGTCTTGAACATGGCCTCAGCTTATCAGGCCTGGGCCCGTTTTTCCGAAGGAATTTCCACCTTACGTCCGCAACGGCAGGTATCCCCCTCGATCCGGAAAAGGGTGCCGTCCGCCTTGGGATACAGCCAAAGGGTGCCGCAGTCAGGGCAACGCACCTCCGCCACCAGGGAACGGATCTCCTCCGGGGAGAAGCGGTACACTTCCCCGCACCAGTGGCAGACCACCTCCGCACCCCCGTCCTCCACGATCATGTCCTCCCGTTCCTCCGGGGTGAAGAAGACCAGGGCCTCGAGGGCCTTCTCCCGGTTGCAACGGCAGCGGAAGCGGGCGGGGATCTCGTTTAAAGGGTAGCCCAGGGCCTTGAGATCCGTCCATTCAAAACCCAAGCCAGCAAGAAGCCTCTCCACAGCGGCCTCCAAACCCTCCCGCAAGAGGGGCGTGATGCCGCTCAAACCCGCCAGGTTGGCCTCGAGGCGGGAAAGAACCTCCTCGGGAGTATCCGGCATCACCTGGATGGCCACACCCCCCGCCACCTCCACCTCCCCTTCCCCCTTGACGCGAACGCCCAGGAGGATGGCGGAAGGCACCTGCTCGGACTGCCAGAGGTAGTGGGCCAGGTCCTCGGCGATCTCCCCGGAAACCAGGGGCACGGTGCTGGTGTAAACCTCCCCACTGGGCAGGCTCCGGTCCACCCGCAAGACCCCAGCCCCGATAAGCTCGCCCACGTTGAGCTTGCCGTCTTCCCGCAAGGGCACCTCCGCCTGGGGGTTCTTGACGTACCCCCGGACGTTTCCCAAGGCATCCGCCTCCACCACAAGCCCCCCCAAGGGCCCCGTCCCCTCCATGCGTAGGGCGAGGCGCTCTTTGGGGGTCTTGAGGAGGAGCTGGGCGAGGAGAAGGGCCCCGGTCATGGCCCGGCCCAAGGCGGCGGTGGCCGTGGGGGAAAGGCCGTGGCGGCGCCGGGCTTCCTCCACGATGTCCGTGGTTTCCGCCGCCACCACCCGCAGGTTCCCCTCGCCAGCCAAACCCCGAAGAATCCTCCCCATACCCCGCCATTATGCCACGGGGCCTATAATCCTCCTTATGGGCCTTGTCCTCTACGATACGCTAAGGCGCCAAAAGGTGCCCTTTGAACCCGCCACCCCGGGGCACGTGGGCATCTACGTCTGTGGCCCCACGGTCTACTCCGACCCCCACCTGGGCCACGCCCGGGGGCCGGTGGTCTACGATGTCCTCCGGCGCTACTTCCTCCATAAGGGCTACAAGGTCCGCTTCGTCTCCAACATCACCGACGTGGGCCACCTCACGGACGACGCCGACCAAGGGGAGGACAAGATTGAGAAAAGGGCCAAGCTGGAAAGGCTGGAGCCCATGGAGGTAGCGGAGAAGTATACCTGGAGCTACTTTGACGCCATCCAGGCCCTGAACGTCCTCCGCCCCTCCATCGCCCCACGGGCAAGCGGCCACATCCCCGAGCAGATTGAGCTCACCGAGCGGCTCCTTAGGCTCGGCTACGCCTACGAGCGCAACGGAAGCGTCTACTTCCGCGTGCGGGCCTTCCCCGAGTACGGAAAGCTTTCGGGAAAGCGCCTGGAGGAGCTTAGGGCCGGCGCCCGGGTGGAGGTGCGGGAAGAGAAGGAGGACCCCCTGGACTTCGCCCTTTGGAAGCGGGCGGAGCCCGGGCACATCATGCGCTGGAAGAGCCCCTGGGGGGAGGGCTACCCGGGGTGGCACATTGAGTGCACCGCCATGAGCCTCAAGTACCTGGGGGAGGGGTTTGACCTCCACGCCGGGGGCATTGACCTCCAGTTCCCCCACCACGAGTGCGAGATCGCCCAGGCGGAAGCGGCGGGGTACCGCTTTGCCCGGCACTGGATGCACCACAACCACGTCCTCCTGGAAGGGGAGAAGATGGCCAAGAGCACGGGGAACCTGGTCCTCCTCCACGACCTCCTAAAGGCCCACGAGCCCATGGCCCTCCGCTTCTACCTCCTCCAGACCCACTACCGGAGCCCCATGGACTTCACCTGGGAGGGCCTGGAGGGCGCCAAGCGGGGCTACACCCGCCTCCTCCAGGCTTACCGGGAGGTGCGCCAGAGGCGGAAAACCGCTCCCCCAGGCTCCACCCCCGAGCTGGAGCGGGCGCTGGATGCCCTGGAAAGGGCCTTCTTCCAGGCCATTGAGGACGACCTCTCCACCCCCGAGGCCCTGGCCGCCTTCTTCACCTTCTTGCCCGAGCTGAACCGGCTCCTCCCCGAGGCCAAGGAAGAGAGCCTCGCCCGCACCGAAGCCCTCTTCCACGCCTTGGGGGAAGGCATCCTGGGGCTTTTCCCCCAACGGGTCTTGGAGGACCAGCTTTCCGGGCCCCTCTTGGAAGGCCTCATCGCCCTTCTCCTGGAGCTTCGGGAGGAGGCCAGGAGGGCCAAGGACTACGCCAAAAGCGACCGCATCCGCGAGCGGCTAAAGGAGCTTGGGGTCATCGTGGAGGACACCAAGGAAGGCCCCAAGTGGCGGCTTGAGCTTGTGTAGAAAGGCCCCGGGCTAAAGCCCGGGGCCTCCCCAGGGACGCTT